>CAWKDT010000006.1:0-28368 GCA_963848445.1 Candidatus Dormiibacterota bacterium | reverse complement strand
CGGCGCTGGATTGATGTCCTACGGGACCATCCGTCGGGAGTGGGAGGCGGTCCGCATCCGGGTCACGCCAACGAGCGCCAACCCGATCCCGATGCCAACCAGGACGAAACCAAGGACTGGGACCGCGCCGATGCCGGTGGACGGTGTCGTCGCTCCGAGCACCCCGCTTGTGGGGCTTGGGCTCGGACTCGGCGGGGCGACCGGTGTTCCGTTGAAGTGTGCCGTCACAGTGATCGTGGCACTGCCCGCTTGGTACGGATTGCCCGCGCTCCGCGGCAGCCACCACGTCATGGTGACCGTGTCGCTCCACTCAGTGACGTCGACCCCACCGCGGACTGCTTGGGCATCATCGGTGCTCGTGCATGGCGTGGCGCTGGGATACGTGCCCTTGCACCATGGTGTCCCCAAGGCGAACGTGTTGCGCGCGGAGTTGGAAACGCGGACGTGCAGCCCAGTTGGCCGGCCGTCAAGCAAGGCCTCCGACGCCGTATCGCCGGAGCCACGACCTGAGGTCGAGGCTGCGTCGACGTCCAGTGTCACCGTAAAACGCTGATGCTGCGCCCGGCTCGCCGTCTCCGCAAATCGGAAGACGCACCTGCCCGACGCGCCGGGAACCAGGAGCGTTGTGGATCGCGTCGCGCTGCACGTCACGGTCGCGGCCGCGACCGTGACGGCGGTCGAGGCGAGGACGATGCCTGCGCCGGACACGAGCAGGCTCGATGTGAAGACCAATGGCAAGGCGCGCAACCACACGGCTCCTGCCGGGCCGCGCCGGCGTACACGCGATTGGATGATCATTGGGGACGCTCTTGCCAATTCCGGAATGAAGCCGAAGAGGCGGCGCGCGGCGCGCCGCCCCCTCTATTGATCCGACTGCTACGCCGTAGCGGTGATCGTGTAGGTGATCGAGTAGGTCTTGCCGAGGCTCACGTTGTTAAGTGCGCTCCAGCTGAGTCCCGCGACGATGCTGGCGGGGGTGCCGCTGTGCGGGAGTGCGAAACTATGGCTGCCGTAGTTGTCCGTGAACCCGTCCTGCATCTGATCCGACGAAACGATGGAGATCGTTGCATCCATGGTGCCGGTATTCGTGATGGTGAGATCCAGGGGTGCGGTCCCCGGGGCCGACGACTCGATGGTCGGTGCCGTGAAGGTGACCGTGTGAACGGTGACGCCGGGGAGCGTTCCGGTGTTGGTCACGATCGCGCCCTGCGTGTCCGACGTAACCGTGATGCCGAGCGTGCCGACTGAGATGTTCTCCGACGCGGTGGCGCTGTCAGTGAACGAAGAGGCAACGCCGGTGCCGATGAGAGCGAGGGCCGCGCCGCCGATTGCCACCGTGGTGATGATTCTGCCGAGCTTCATGGGGTGATTTCCTTTGCCGCGAGTGCGGCTTTGCGCTCAGGCGGATGCCGGAGCGAGCGATAGGTCACAGGGACCAGGAGTGCGCCGGCGAGGATGAGCAGAAGCCCGGCCACGAAGTGACCGATTGCGACCGTGGGCCAGCCGACGAGCGGGATGACACCGACCATGCGATACGCGGTCGCGCCTTTGAGCGTGATCTTGCCCCACGGGTCGGCGACGTTATTGGCGTCACCCTTGGTCGTGACCTGGATGCCTTGCTGGCCCTGGGTCAGGGTGACGATGCGATGCATCTTCGGCGTGGTGGTGTCGCCAGGCGGATAGAACGAGATGACGTCCCCGACCTTCACGGCCGAGGTCGGAATCTGCCAGAGCACCGCGACGTCGCCAGCGTGGACCGCAGGCTGCATCGAGCCTGAGAGGACAGGCTGCAAGCTCAGATGGCCGGCACGGACGAGGAGGCCCACGCCGACGAGTCCAACCACCAGAGCAAACAGGATTGCGGTAGCAGTGCGCCTTACGGCGCGCTCCCCTGAAGAGCGTTGTCTACCACCACTGCGCGGTGGATCACTTGCACCTCCCTGATGAATGTGCCAGGCCGAACGCCGTCCCTGTACGCTGTTTGATGTGACGTCGTCCGAAGTAGCCAGTGAATCTGGCGGGTGCCAACTCGGTCCGCCGTGGGTTGATTTAGGTTGGCGACGGAGAAGGCGACGGGTGGCAAATCTCGCCGCCCTTGCTTTGGCGACTGCTGCGACGCTCACGACGAAGGAATCCAGCACCGTTGCGAATCACGACGTTCGTGGTGCGCGCAAAAGCCCTGTGCTGGTAATGGCATCCCCGTGAACCCCCTTCTTGTTTCAAGGCCGTCTGATTACCAACCCTAGGGGACCGAGTTTTGGACAGCACAGTGCCGAATGTCACAAGACTTGGAGCACTGCGGCGGTGCCCGACTTGCATGACGATGTGAATAGCTGTCACGCCCACACGCATCCGAGCTGCGGTAACTCATGACATATGTGCGCTAGCGAACGCAACTGCGTGGGATGAACTCTTCCTGCGCCGGCGTAGGTGTCTAAGGTCACGGCACCACGGACGGCGCACCTCGATCAGGAGGCGTTTCCAACGATTAGCGCCGCATGCCTGAAGCCGCCCGAACACGTTTTGACTTCAGGCTAGTGTCGTGGCGGCGAGACGAGCGACATGACCAGCACGAACGCGAACGCGCAATCGAAGAGCAGCGAGGTGAGGCGGCCGATTGCCAGTGACAACGGCTCGCCGGACATCGTCGACATGGTGGCGAGTCATCGACTTTCGAAGTTCCGACCACGTCCAGCACCCTGGGCAGCACACAGTGACGGCAACGCGACATTCTTTTTCATCCGAGATGGCGATCGATGGTCCGTCAGCAGACGGTGCCGTCGTGGTGACGGTGTCGATGCTGTCCGATTGGCTCCGGACGATGGTTTGCTCCCATGAGCCCCGGGTCGGCCGCCGCAGCCGCCGTCAGCGCTGCGATCGCAAGCTGCAGTAGGCGGTCAACTGCTTGGAGCGTATGCAACGAGCCGATCGCCGGCGGCCACGAAGAGGCGACCGTCTCCAGCGCTCGGCGACGCGAAGTGGACGCTGCTCGAAGGCAGGCTCAGGGTCATGGCGGCTGCTCCCGTGGCGGGGTCGAGCCCATACAGGCGCGTCCCGCCGAACAGGCCGAGCGTCCAAACAAGACCGCCGGCGACGATCGGTGCGGATGATCCCGATGTCGAATGCCAGACCACGTGAAACGACGTGCTCGAGCCGACCTTCACTGCGGCGATACCGTCCGAGCACGGCACGAAGATCGTGTCACCCGACACCGCCATCCCGGAGAAGGCGCCGCTTCCGCAGACGGGCGCGCTGGCCAGCTCGCCACCCCCGGGATCCGAGTTGCTTGGGAGGTTCGACTGGCGTAGTAGGTACCCGCGGCCGCTCTTCCCGATCGCGAAGAGTCGGCCGCCGGGAAGCAGCATCGGCCCCACGGATCCGAGATCCAGATCGGCTTGGTTGAGGGCCGGCCACGCCTGGGGTGGGCCGGGTGCGAAGAACGAGATGAGCGCCAACGACGGGGAGAACTGGAGCACGCTGTCGCCGTCGTCGAACTGCGCGATGTCCGACGTCGAGCCGTTGCCCGTGGTGACATAGATGTCGCCGGTTGAGTCGACCGCAGCGCCGGATGGCGCCCACATGCCTCCTTCGTTGTCGTTCACCGTGTCGTTCCACTGTGCCAGTGCGACGCCCGTGGTCTCTGACACGGTCTCGATGTAGCCGTGATATGAGCCGCAATCGCCATCCAGCCCGCCCCAGGTGATCACGACATGACCATCAGAGACGGTGAGTGCACTGCGCTGCTGCTCGGTGTTCGTGTTCATACCGTGCGGGGTGACGTCGCCGTTGTATTGCAGCGTACCGGTCAGCGGATTGAGCCTCGCGAGGTGAAATCGATAGGTGCCGCGCGTGTTCTCAACCTCGGCGAGCACGAACAGGCTCCCTTCATCGATAACGGGCGTGCCGGTGATGCCGAGCGGCCTGATGTCGCCGCAGGGGAAGCTTGTCGTGCGTGGCATGCCAATGTGGGTGCGCCAGACCATCCTGCCTGAGATGGCATTGAAGTCATAGACCGAGTCATTCTCGGTCGCGACGATCACGTTGTTGCCATCGATCAGCGGCTCCGCATAGACCACGCCGTCGAGAGATGCAGAGAGCCACGCTTGCGCGAGATGCATGAACGACGGCTCGCCGGTGTCGTCGCCGGTGCGCGCCACGTTCAGGTGGTACGTGTCCCACTGCGACGTCGGCGTGGCAGTCGACGTTGGGGCGGGCGAACCTGTCCGCTCCGGCGGGGTCACCGTCACGCTCGCCTCTCCGCATCCCACGAGAACAAGCGCGCAGACGACCGCGACCGAGAGCAGGAATCGCATGCCTCATGCTAGGCGCCGTGCCCTCGGCCGGCCGCGGCGGGAGCATCGGGTACCCGAGCGGAGCAGCGCTGGGAATCGATCCGTGGACTCTTACCTTGGCGTTGTCAGCTCAGACGTGCCGTCCCCTTGAGGTGCGCGGCCGCCACTCCCTTCGGCACCGCCATCGCCCAGGCATCCTCGATGAGCGCCCGCATCTCCGGTTCGGCGATGGCCGCCAGTCGCACGCGGACCCAGTTGTACCGCAGATCCGAAGTCCGGGGCATCAGGAATTTCTGCGGTTCAGACCTGACGAGCGCGTCTCGGAGTTCTTTGGGAAACCCGAACCCCATCAGTGTCTCGTCTTTGGAGAATGCAAGGTAGACGATGCGCCCGACTCGGACCTTGATCCGGCCGCTGACCACCGCCTCGTAACTCCGCGGCAGGGTGAGAGCCAACGCCCGGGCTTCGTCCATCGTCGCCACTGCCCGGCGAGGATACGGTCGCTTCCCGGAAACCACAAGCCGCGGGACGTCAACCGCAGCCGAGGCGAGCGGCGCCGAGAACGCTCGGCCCCGTCACCCTCAAGGCCAGCCCGAAGACGTGAGTGTGGACAGGGGTATTACAGCCCTGTTAGGGTGTTGTGCAATTTGGGGGCTATGTGCCCTCTAAGAGATGCACGAGAGGTTGGAGAAAGCGTATGCGAGCAACGCTCAGATCCCGGACACTCCGATTGGCGACCGCGGCCGGCATCGCCGCCCTGGGAGGCGCTGCGGCAGTGGCCGTTCCCGCGTCAGGCGCCGCTCCCGCCGTTGCGTCGATCCGGGTCGTCCCCGATTCGGCGGGCCACATTCTTGGCGCCCAGTTGACCTTCCCGCCGACGACGGCCTACTGCCGCGCAAACATTGGAATCAGCTGCTATCAGCCGTTCCAGTTGCAGAAGGCGTACAACCTGGCGCCGCTGTTCGCCCACAACATCACCGGGCGCGGGCGGACGATCGTCATCATCGACGCGTTCGGCTCGCCCACCATCCAGTCAGACCTCGCCACCTTCGACACGGCGTTCGGCCTGCCTGCCCCGCCATCCTTCAAGGTCATCCAGCCGGTTGGCGCCGTGCCACCCTGCAGCGCCGATCCGTTCGGTGCCGGTGATTGCGAGGGTTGGGGAGTGGAAACCAGCCTCGACGTCGAGTGGTCCCACGTCATGGCGCCGGGGGCGAACATCCTCCTGGTCGAGACTCCATCTTCCGAGACGGAGGGAGTTCAGGGCTTTCCCGACATCGTCGCCGCGGAGAACTACGTGATCAACCATCACCTCGGCGATGTCATCTCCCAGAGCTTCGGCGCCACCGAGGAGACCTTCCCCAGCGCCCAGTCGCTCCTGGCCCTCCGCAGCGCCTTCATCAACGCGGCATTCCACGGCGTCACCGTGCTCGCTGGGTCCGGCGATGAAGGAGCGACGAACTTCGAGTCCGACCTCAGCACCCTGTACCCGTACCCCGTCAACTCGTGGCCGTCCTCCGACCCGCTGGTCACTTCGCTGGGCGGAACCCAACTCAACCTCGACGACAACGGCAACCGCGTCTCGCCTGACGTGGTGTGGAACGACGGCTACGGCGCCGGCGGAGGCGGGCTCTCGTCGGTGTTCTCCCGGCCACTCTTCCAGACCGGTGTCAGGGGCGTCGTCGGCAACAAGCGCGGCACACCGGACATCAGCATGAGCGCCGCCGTCGACGGCGGCGTCGATTTCTACGAACTCGTCCCCGCCCTACAGTGCCGGCAACTTCTGGCATATCGTCGGCGGAACCAGTGAAGCGACGCCGGAATTCGCCGGCATCGTCGCCCTCGCGGATCAAGCGGCCGGTCGCAGGCTCGGCGACATCAACCCGTCCCTGTACCTCCTGGGCGCGCTCAGCAAGCACGCATCCTGGACCGGCATCGTGGACGTCACGAGCGGCAACATCACGTTCGGCGGCGTCACCGGCTACACCGCCGGCCCAGGGTATGACCTGGCCAGCGGGTGGGGGACCATCGACGCAGCAAAGTTCGTCCACGCCATCGGTTTCATCTAGTCGCTTCAGCAAGGACCGGACGGCGTCCGCACCGAGCGTGACGCCGTCCGGCCGACCACTTCAAGCCGTCGCTATGGCGGAGGGAGAGGGATTCGAACCCCCGAGCCCTTGGCGGGGCTTGCGGTTTTCAAGCTGTGGGCGGGACTGTACAAGCGCGTCCGCCGAGGGCCGCGGTGTATTCGAAAACGGCGTTACGGAGGGGTCCATCGTCCGCAGGTGACTGCGCGCGTCCGCAGCGTAAGGTGTCAGATAGGGTGTCACCTCGACAAGCGCCGCCGGGAACAGCCTTGCTTCTGCGAGCGGAGGAACCCGGATAACTCGCCGGTTCTGACCGACCGGTCCGATCCGGCCAACATCCGCGCACACGGCCGCTAGGGCCGGCTGAATGCGCCCCGGGCAGGCGCGCACACCTGTTCGGGTGCGGGGTATATTCAGTCTTCAATGGCGCGCAGCGAGCGATGGCTTTACCGGATTGACCTAACTCTGACGACGCTTGCGCTGTTGATCTGTTCTTACTGCCCCCTCTTTGGGCTACTCGCGATTCGCGTCACCAACATCTGGTGCGTCGTCTTGGCCCTACTCGCGCTTGCCGGCGTGATAGTCGGTGTCGGCATCGTCTTTGTGATGCCCAAAATCCGAAGCCCCAAGCCGGCTCGGGAGGTGGCTGCGACGCGTGACCGCACGGGTGATGTTGCAGCTTACCTGCTCGCCTACCTTCTTCCGTTCCTCGTGATCCCAACGCCCACAGGCCGAGACATAACGGCTTATGCCGTGTTTCTCCTCGTGCTCGCGGTCCTCCTCATGCGTAGCGATTTGATGTTTGTGAACCCTCTCTTCTTCCTCTTCAACTACAAGATCGTGTCTATCCGGCTGAAAGGTGACGGCCGAGACGGAATCTACATCACGAATGAGGAAGTCAACCTCGGGGACGACATTGAAGTGGTTCGGTTAACATCTCTTCTCTGGGTCAAGCGGAGATGAGTTCTCCCTCCGTCGCGACTGATCCCGACAAGTCCAGGACTGATGCTGTCAAGTCCGCTCGTGAGGCCCTGGATCGCAAGGCGATTGAACTGGTCGTGGGGTGGCGACAGGAGCGCGGCTACAGCGTTGGAAGCATCGAGGTCGACGGCCAGCTCCGGGACGATCTGATGGCTGCTGCTGGTTCCACGCTCGACCGCATCAGCCGGGCGGCTCCTCGCAGGTTCGATCTCGACGCGACACTCGAGCCGGGCGAGGTGTTAGTGGCCCCAGCTGAACTCTTCCCAGATGACGACAAGCTCCTAGCCGCCTTGGAGTCAGATCCCATCCCGAATGAACTGAAGCCGAAGGACCTCTCCGGAGCCGCGCGCGAAACTGGAGTCGATGGCAACGCGATCAAGATCGTGGTGTATGCGATGCGCTGCCGTGTCGCTTCCAAGGATCCCTGGGTGGTGTTCCTCAACAAGGCCGATCCGTGGATCAGCGCTCGATCCACGCTGGCCCTCTTCGGTGAAGTCGGGCCTGCGAAAGACGGAAGAACCCGTCTTCCAGTTTCGGCCTACCTTTGATCTGCTCATCGCTGGGCGCACCGTGATAACCGCGGGATACTCAACATTCGATCAGTTGTTTCGCCTGGTGGCCGTGGAACGAGCCGGAGCCGCAGTAGAGGATCTCGTCAAGAGGCTTCCCCAGGCATTGCCTCTGGCCAAATCCGCGGTGATTGCGCTGAAGACCGCAGCTGAGCGCTCCCCGAGAGTGCGTAATCGGCTCAGGGTAGTGCTGCAGAAGAGATACTTAGACGAGTTGACGCCCAAGAAGGTCAAAGACGAGCTTACTCGCCAGCAAGTAACCGAATCGCTTTTCCTCAAGGGAGATGAGCTGATCGTTGATCCGAAGCGGCCGCTGCTGATGCTGAGTCTTCTCGATGAGGACCTTTACCGTGGCGGCTTCTCAGGCGAGCTGTGGATCACCGAACGTAAGTCCACCGAATCAG
This sequence comes from Candidatus Dormiibacterota bacterium, assembly GCA_963848445.1. Taxonomy (GTDB): domain Bacteria; phylum Chloroflexota; class Dormibacteria; order Aeolococcales; family Aeolococcaceae; genus Palsa-851. Next base: position 20,035 of record CAWKDT010000006.1, on the reverse strand, counting down.
AGGGTGAGTGAGTCGCACTCAGTGGCGCACAGCGACGCACTACGATCTATGACGTCACCGCATGGTCCACTAGTGCACTGGTCCTGAAATAGCTTTCGGCTTGACGGTTGCTAGGATCTGGTCGGCGCTTTTCACCCACGCGAACGGATGGCAGTTCGCATTCCAGGCGTCGAGGAAACGCTGGATGGCGTCCTTGAGATGGGTCACGCTGCGAAACACGCCGCGCCGGATCGCCTTGCGATGCACGATCGAGAACCAGGTCTCCACCTGATTCATCCAGCTCGCGCTGATGGGCGTGAAATGGAGCTTGAAGCGCGGATGGTGGGTCAACCACTCGTTGATCACGGGGTGCTTGTGAGTGCGGTAGTTGTCGAGTACGAGATGGACCTGGCCACGAGGATAACGTTTGGCCACCAACTACAGGAACCTCAAGAACTCCTGATGGCGGTGGCGGGCGTAGCTACGACCCGTGACCTCGCCGGTGGCGATATCGAGCGCGGCGAACAAGGTCGCGGTGCCGTGGCGGACGTAATCGTGGGTGCGCCGCTCCGGCTGTCCGGGGCGCATCGGCAGCAGCGGCTGAGTGCGGTCGAGGGCTTGAATCTGGCTCTTCTCGTCGACGCAGAGCACGGTGACGGCCCGCTCCGGTGGATGCAGGTACAGACCGATCACATCGATGACCTTGGCCTCGAGCTCAGGGTCGGTGCTGGACTTGAAGCTGCGCGTTCGGTGGGGCTGGAGCGCATGGTCGTGCCAGATGCGCAGCACCGTCGTCTTGCTCACCCCGGCCCGCTTCGCTACGGCCCGGCTACTCCAGTGGGTCTCGCCGCGCAGCGGTCGCCCCAGCGTGATGCTGATCACCCGGGCAACTGTGCGTTCGTCGTAGGTGGCGGGGCGTCCTCGGCCGGGGGCGTCCTCCTCCAAGCCGGCGATCCCGGCCGCGCCAAAACGCTCCCGCCAGAGGCGGACCGTCGGCTGCGAGCAGCCGAGCCGCGCGGCGATGCTCGAGGTGGGCACACCCTCAGCACCGAGGAGCACGATCCGGGCGCGCAGCACCTGCCGCTGGGGCAGCGCACGACTGCGTGACCACGCAGTCAGGACGTCAGCTTGAACCTCGGTGAGGAGCAGCGCGGGAGCGGGATGATAGGCCATGCCGCAATCATCTTCGTACCTCACCGAATGCGCAAGCTATTTGCGGACCGCTGGTTCGGCGCAACAGGCGGGAGCGACACGACACCTGATGTGGCTATTCTGCGGCCATGTTGTGCAGGCGCGGAACGTACGTGCGAGCAGACGTGCGCGGACGAGAAGAGACGCGATGACCGCTTACATTTGCGTCACCTGCGGTGTCCAGCAAGCCGACCGAGTTGATCTTCCCGGGCGGTGCGCTATTTGCGAGGACGAGCGGCAGTACGTTGGCCTCAACGGCCAGCGTTGGACCAAGTTGGACGACATGCAAGGGCGCTTCCACAACGTGCTGACCGAGTTGGAGCCCGGTCTCGTGCGGATCACCACGGAACCAGAGTTCGCCATCGGGCAGTATGCGTTTCTGGTTCATACCCAGGCGGGAAACTTGCTCTGGGACTGCGTGAGCTTCCTCGATGACGATACCGCCGCGGCCGTGCGTGCCCTAGGAGGGATCGACGCGATCGCCATTTCCCACCCGCACTTCTACGCGACGTGCGTGGAATGGAGCCAGAGCTTCAATGCCCCTATATTTCTGTCGGGCGCCGACCGGGCCTTTGTGATGCGCCCCAGCCCGGCGATCGTGTCCTTTGAAGGTGATGACGTGGAGCCGCTGCCAGGATTGCGAGTGCTGCGGCTCGGCGGACATTTCCATGGCGCGTCAGTACTTCACTGGCCAGCCGGAGCTGATGGGCGGGGCGTGCTCCTGACCGGTGACACCATCGCCCTTGTCGCCGCTCCGGACTGGGTGACGTTCATGTACAGCTATCCCAACCGGATCCCACTGCCAGCGAACACCGTTCGTGAACTGGCCGACCGAGTGCTGCGTCACGACTTCGACCGGATCTACCCATCGGCGCCGGTCCGACCCGAGAACGTTTTGTTGCACGGCGCTAAAGATGCGGTGCGCCGCTCCGCTGCGCGCTATATCCAGATGGTCGAGGGGACGTGGCCCCGAAAGTAGGTCTGTGCCGGACGCGGCAGAACGAGCGACTCCGTTCCAACCCGCAAGCTATTTCAGGACCGGTGCACTAGCTCAGCACCGGGACTACTGACGAAGCGCGCCGACGGTGAATTGACGCCCCTACAGGATGTCGTCGGGAGGCAGCGCCATCATCGGCGGCATCGGAGTCAACCCCGATGAGGGTGCCGACGGGCGGCAGGTGCTCGCAGCAAGGAGCCCGACGCCTACGAATATGGCCGCGATGCCCAGGGCGGCGAGGCCTGGATTGGTCGGGTGTTCCGGAATCGGAAGGTCGACCTGCCATCGCGGCAGGCCGGACGCGTCGACGTAACCGGTGAACCTAGGGGGATCAGGGACTGGATCCTGCGCAGGGATGCCCGTGACTTCATATCCGTTCGACATGTCTTCTCCTTGGTCGGCGCTCCCCAGGCGAGTGTCCTGACCATACACCGGGTCGCCGCTCCTTGCTCGGCTTAGCGGATGCATTGGTGCCGGCCGCCGTCGAGCGATGAAGGCGCCAGCTGTTTCAGCGATCGGAACTTCCATCCACGCCACATCGCCGACGACTTGATACACAAATGAGTCGTACCGCAAGCGTGCCCGTCAGTGCAGACCGCCGTCGGCACCCGCCGAATCCAGATGCCGGGGGTTTAGCAAGATCGAGCGGCGCTACTTGGCGGTCGAGGCGCTCGACTAGCGCGGGCTCAAGCCATACCGGCTGCCCGAGACTGCCAAACCGAGGACATGTGCCAGTTGTACAGAGGTACACCTATGCAGTGCGGTTCCGTACCGAGGCGCCGCAATCAAGATCGAGTTCAAGGCCTATCAGCAGTGGCCAGGTTACTTGTACCCCTGCCCTCCGCCCGCCGTCCACGCACCTCCGCCAAGAGTGCGCCCATTCAGATGCGGCAGTGCCGAACTTCTGTTCGGAGACTCTGCCAGTCTCCCGTGTAAACCGAACACTTGTGCGTAGTGCGATAAACCCACCGCTCGTCGCGCCGAGGGCCGTGGCAATCCGGGGACCGGCGCAACCGGCGCGGATAATTCATGCTTCACAACCATGGCAGGCTTGCGCGCGACGCGCTTCCGGATCCAGAACTTCCGCAACGTCGACGACAGCGGCTGGATCAAGCTCGACGCGGTCACCGCGCTGGTGGGGCGCAACGAATCCGGAAAGACTTCGCTTCTCGAGGCGCTCCACAAGTTCAATCCGGCCGCAGAGCTCCCGTATGTGGCACAGAGGGAATTCCCGCGCGATCGCTTCCAGAACGAATACACGGCGGCGAAGGCGAACACGATTCCGGTCGCCAGCGTCGAGTTCACCATTGAAGAGCCGCTTCGCAGCCAGATCGAGGCTGTCACCAGCGCGCAGGACGTGCCGCGTACCGCCACCTACACCCGTTATTACGGCGGGAACCTTACCGTCGCCTACGACCCGCCGGTCACCAACAAGCCGCTCGACTCCGCGATGTTGGCGGGCCTCTTCGATAATCTCGGGAGCACGGTCAGGCGGATTGGGGCGTCCAACGGCTCGGATGAGGCGCTGGAGAAGGTACGCGGTGAGATCCTCACCTGGGTCGCCGAGAAGCACAAGGCGGTGCCACCCGGGACGCTCAGGAACGACGCTGGCCGCCAGTTCCTAACGGGCTTGCTGACCGAGGTCGCGCCGTTTGGCAAGCCCGCCACAGCCGACGCCATCGAGACGTTCAGCGAGGGCGTCACGGAGCTCTCGACCGAAGCTGCGCGGCCGGAGACCTTTGCGCAGGTATCCCAGCTCACCGGGAAGGAGCTGCCGCTCTTCATCTATTTCGAGAACTACGGCATCCTCGACAGCGCGGTTTACTTGCCGCAGTTCATCGCTGACCTGCAACGCATCCCGGACGACGCGAAGGTCCGAACGATTAACGCCATGTTCTCTCATGTTCGGCTGACGGCTGCCGAGATTCACGAGCTAGGTCAGGACAAGCTGTCGCCTCAAGCTCTCGGCCGGCAACCGACCCCTGAGGAGATCGCGGCCGAACAGCAGAGGAAAGAACTGCGGGCGATCGAGCTGAACTCGGCATCCCTGGACATCACCGAGAAGTTCTCCAAATGGTGGCACCAGCGCCGCCACCAGATCCGCTACCACGCTGACGGAGACTTTTTTCGCATATGGATTTCCGATGACCGGCGACCGGGCGTCGAGATCGAGCTTGAATCGCGCAGCAAGGGCTTCCAGTGGTTTTTCTCCTTCTACTTAGTGTTCTTGGTCGAGTCGGAGGAGGGTCACAAGAACGCGGTCCTACTGCTGGACGAGCCGGGACTTCACCTGCATCCGACGGCGCAGCAGGAGCTGATCAGCTTCTTCGAGGAGTTGTCGGCCAAGAATCAGGTGATCTACACCACTCACTCTCCTTTCCTGATCGACGGCGATCATCTTCCGCGAGTGCGGACCGTGCAGGAGACGGCGACTGGCCGTTCGCAGGTCTCTGAGGACGTGTGGCCGGCCGACCGCGAGACGAGCTTCCCGCTGCAAGCGGCCCTCGGCTACTCGATGATGCAGACGCTCTTCACTGGGAAGCGCAATGCATTGGTCGAAGGACTCTCGGATTACCTGTACATCCATGGCCTCAGCCTCGCGTTGCGATCTGCGAAGAAGGTGGCGCTGCCGGATGACGTCTACATCACCCCCTGCGGTGGGACAAAGCTCGTCGGCCACCTCGCTTCGCTCTTCATTGGGCAGGGCGCACGCCCAGTGGTTCTGCTCGACGATGATGAGGCTGGCCGAGCCCGAGCAGGCGCGCTTGTCAAGGAGCTCTACCGCGGACATGAAAGCGTCGTCCTCATGATCTCCGCTGCCGTGCCCGGGTGCAGTGAGATCGAAGATGTGGTCGGGGAGGAGGCGATCCTTGCTGGCCTCACCGACCTTGGCGTGGCGGTGACTTTGACCGAAAACGATCGGGCGGCAAGCTCGGTTGTCGGTCGCGTGCTCGCGTGGTCAAATCGGACCGGCACCAGCCTGCCCGAGGGTTGGAAGGTCGACGTGGCAAGGAGCGTCGTGAACGGCTGGAGCGCCAAGCCGCCTACCGACCCGGATCTCCTGGAGAGGGGCGAGAAGCTGATCTGCGCAATCAACGAGCGCGTGTAGGCATTGGCGAAGGCAGCGCGCCCATCCACACGACTGCCGGCCTCGTCCTATCGGCCGGGTCCGGCTGGGGCCAGGCCGCATCTGGGCTGGCCGAGCCGGGGCGAGCGCCCAGGGTCGTCTGCCGACAAATTGCCGACCAACTTGTCGGCAGTGCCCGGTACGGCGTAACCCAGGTCGGCACCGGAATCGCCTTATGGGTTCTTGTTGTGCGGCACTCAGCGGTACTCGCCGGCACCCCGAAACACTGGGTCCTACGCACGGGAAAACCGCTGGCCACGGGGTCGGCTGTCGGGCATTCCCGATACGATCCTCGTCCCCACGCGATCGACGAAAGTGGGCGCGATCGCAGGGTCAAGTGAATGAGGGCACACTGCATGAGGGTAAGCATCGAAATCCCCGATGAGGCGATACACGCCCTACGGGAGGCGCTCCATCCAGCGGTGACCGACGCGTCCGTCAAAGAGCGAGCCACAGATGCGCAGTCGCTGCTCACCATTCGGGCGGTTGCAGCGCAGCTAACGTGCAGCCACGCAACTGTCTACCGACTTATCCGCCATGGCGACCTTGAGGCCGTCCGTCTGGGCGGCGACTACAAAGTCACGGTCGCTGCCATTGACTCCTATGTGGTCGGACTCGGTCGAACTGGTGCACGCCGGCTGGCCTCTGTCCGAGACGACCAAAGGCCGCCGCCGGTGGTGCATCGACAAAGCAGCGTGGCTGGAGCAAATGATGCAACTCCGTCCACGTCTCGCAGAGTCGGTGCACTCCGCCGTCGGCCGAGGCTCGAGTCGAAGTCGACGCGGTGACAAGCCGACCGAGACTGGAGTCGCAGAGACAGCGCCGAGCAGACCAACACTAGATCTTCAAATGAGCGCGGAGGTCTCTGAACTCCAGGCAGAAGGTAGCGTGAATCGTGAACCGTAGCCGCTGCTGCTGACGGTCGCTGACGTGGCTCGTACTCTTGGTATCGGAAGACGACAGACATGGGAGATGATCTGGCGCCAGGAACTGCCGGTTGTGCGTCTTGGCCCGAGAACAACCCGGGTCGCTCGCCCCGTGCTCGAACGATTCGCCCTCGAGCGCAGCCGCCTCTATCTCTCCCAATTCGAATCTATTGACGTCGAAGTCGTTCGACAAGCGTGTCAAGAGCGTCTAGCGGTACTCTTCGCAGCCGCCCCAGCTTCACTGTTTCCAACTCCCCTTCGGTGATCAGTTGGTAGATGAGGCTTCTGCCGCAGTTGAGCCGCGCTGCCGCGTCTCGCACTGTGAGCAGGAGACGGGATTCGCGCGCAGATGTAGGGCCCGGAATCGGTTCTCCAGCCGCTGCTTCCATGGCTCCACCATACCGCGTCGCCGCTATCAGCAGGTTTGCACTTTCGAGAGACTCCTAGCGAGGTTGGAGGGCTGCCACCTGAGGATTCGGGGGACGTAGTCCCCTTCGGCGAAATTGAAAGAGCCCTGATAGCGCCCACCGCATATCATGGAGTCATGCTGACAGCTGCTCTTGCATCGATGCTTGAGGTTGTAGTGTTGCTCGTGCTCCTCGCCTCCTGGCGAGCGAGCGTGCTCCGCGCACGAGGCGTGTTGACGAGAGTCGCGACGCCGCGTCAGTCCCGGAGAGGCTACGCATCCAGGCACGACGTGAAGCGTCATCTGATTGGCTCCGCGGACGGCCTTGGACGTCGTAAGAGCCGGTTTGACTGATGTACCTCGGAAGAGACACAACGAGCCGCGTCTGGCTCCGGGGCGGTACTGAGAACGCCTATCTCCTGCTCGCACCGCCGCGCCGAGGCAAGGGTGTTGGTGTGATCATCCCCAACCTCCTTGAGTGGGCCGGCCCGCTGGTCGCCACCTCGACCAAGGATGACCTGATCGTCCATGCAGCGTGTGCACTGCAGCAGGAGCGACCGGTGTACGTCTTCGATCCGACGAACTTCAGCGAGTGGGCTGACCCGGTCGGGTGGGATCCCATCGCCGGCTGCGAGGATCCGCAGGTCGCCATCTACCGTGCCAGAGCGTTGACGGCTGCAAGCGGGAGCGCCCGCGGCATCGAGCACGCTGATTACTTCCAGGCGTACAACGAGGCGATCCACCGCTGCTACCTGCACGCCGCAGCCGTCTCGGGGCGCGATGTGGCGACGGTTCGCGAGTGGGTGAACCGCGCGGACACGCTGGAGGCGGGAGAGGCACTGGCTGAGAGCCCGTCAGCACCGGGATGGGCCGAGGACCTTCGCGCCATCACGGGGATGCACCATGAGGCGAAGACCAACGTGTTCAGCGGGGCACGCCGCGCCTACGATTGCCTCGCGGACCCGCGCGTGCTGTCCGCCTGCAAGCCGGCGTACGAGCCGCGATTCGACGCCGATCAATTCATTGACAGCAGGGCTGCGCTGTTCATCGTTGGCAGCTCAGGGGCCCAGGCGAACATGGCGCCCATCATCACCGCGCTCATCGAGACGATCGTCGATGTGGCGAAGCGGCGGGCGGCGCGGTCGGCCACAAGGAGGTTGACGCCTCCCCTGGGCCTCTTCCTCGATGAGTGCGCCAACATCGCCCCGCTGGCGTCGCTGCCGCAACTTGTCTCCGATGGAGCAGGGCAAGGGATCACGACCATGATCGTGCTCCAGTCCATGTCCCAGGCCAGGGCGCGGTGGGGAACCGACGGCACTGCGGCACTCTGGGATGCCTGCACCGTGAAGCTCGTCCTGGGCGGGCTCGGCGACCCTCGCGACCTGGAGATGGTTAGCCGGATGTGCGGCGAGGTGGAGGTGGAAGTCAACGGACGTAGTTACAACCAAGCCGGCAACGTGACCCGGACGGTCACGCGTCGACGCGTGGCGGTGATTGCCCCTGGAGAGGTGCGCACGCTGCCACAATGGCACGGCCTGCTCTTCTACGAGAACCTGCGCCCGATCGAGACGGCGTTGCCGGGTTGGTGGGAGTTGAGGCGGTTTCGGGAGCCGGTCCAGAACGCGGTGGCAGGCTTTGCGCGGCAGCGAGACCAGCTTCCGCCACGCCACGCCGCGAACAGCGCTCGCGTATAGAACGGCCGACCCGAATCGGCGGGTTCGCCACAGGGTCCGTTACCGGCGGGGCGCCTCGGTTGGATTGCGTGGGAGGCCCCGGGTGGGGATTGCGAGCTGGGTCTCATCGCCGACCCTGATCGCTGGCGGGTTGCGATGCGTGGCCAGGCAGGACTGCGTGATCCGGCGCGCAGCGCGTTCATTCAGACGGTAGAGGGCGTCGTGCCACTTGGAGGGAGCCGCAGGGTCATCCGACTGCATCGTGAACAGTGCCGTGTGCCAGCGGCGGAGCGCGAGGAGCTGGGCCACGAGCCCCTCGTGCCGGAACCAGCAAAGCGGCCACTGATCCGACAGGTCATACGCCGGCACCAGCCACGCCACCCAGGCCACCAGACCGGTCGCATCCACCAGCGTCGGGTCATCGTAGATATCAGCAACGCTCGCGTGCGAGCGCTCCTCCACCGCAGTGGCCTCCAGACCCAGGCTCTCCAGCTGCCTGGAGACGCTCTTCCACCCCTCATCCGCTGACGCCGCTTGGTCCATCGTGAGCGAGAGTTTCTCGTTGTGCTCGGCGAGGAGATCGTCGATATCGGCGAGGCGCTGCAGCACGTTGGTCCGCTCAGCTTCCAGCCTGTCCTCCGGCATCAGAGCGAGATCGATCCAGGATCGATCGACGGTTCGAGGTCGAACTCGAGATCGAAGTCCGGATCTTCGAGCAGCGGGTCATCGGCGAGGGACCTGAAGCTCTCCACAGTCGCGCCCACGAGGTGCTCGACTTGCAGCGCTTCGGGTTCGAGCTCGTGTGCTGCCGCTGCACTCCGGACCAGTGCCCCCACCGCGTTGTCCGAGTACCCCATCTCGTGCAGCCAGCCCCCGAGACGGCTGCCGGGCTCATTGCCCACCAATCGATCGATCTCCAGCGAGGCATCGATCCAGGTCGCATCCTCGGCCAGTTCCGGACCTCCCAGATGGGCGAGCAGTTCGCGCTGCGCGTCGGTGGGCGAGCTGTCGAGACCCGCAGCCACAACGTCCCGCGCTGCTTCAACGTAGCGCTCGGGATAGTCCAGCGCGGAATCCTTCTGCTCGCTCCGGCTCCAGGAGCGGAGGATGCGCTCGTCGGCGGATAGCTCCGGCTCGCGCGAGTGATGCACGCCCAGACTGTCGCGCTCCCGAGGATGGGCCACCTCGTAGTAATGGGTGGACAACGTGCTCCGCGACATCGCCGTATATGCCCATTCCCTCGTCGCGCCATCGGATCCCATCACCAGGGCAACGTCCGCCGTCATTCCCTGCCCCTTGTGCACGGTGAGCGCGTAGCCGCGGTCGATGGCGTCGTACCGCTGCGTGTCGATGACCAGCTCGCGCCCGTCCGAACGCTGCACGTTGAGCGTGCGCCGCTCCACGTCCACGCCGACGACGACGCCGCGCGTGCCGTTGGTGACCCCAGCGCGACGGTCGTTGGCGACGCAGATGATCTGGTCTCCAGGCTGGTACTCCTGGCCGGACACCTCGAGCGCCGGGCCCGTCACCCTGCCCTCGGCGATCGCAGCCGCGCGGGCCATCTCATTGAGTGCAGTCACCTCATCGCGTCGGCGCGCGAGCATGACGGCGTCGACGCCGTGAAAGGCGAGCTCGCGATGGTCTGCGACGATGGCAGCGCGCCGCTCCGTCGCGCTGGGCTCGACGTGGATGCGGTCGCGCATCGTGTACTGCTGGTAGGCGCCATGCGCGTCGGCGTCACGCATCAGCGCCAGGGCGGCTCGTTCCCATGCGGCGACCTGGCGGACGTTCTCGGTCATGGTCACCTTGCCGATGTGATCGCCAAGCGTGCGCAGCGGCGCTCCAGCGTCGATCGGTTGGAGCTGCTTGGGATCGCCGACCAGCACAAGCTTGGTGCTGTCCCGCGCCGCCAGCTCCATGAGCTCGGCGAGCTGGCGGTCGCCGATCATCCCGGCCTCGTCGACGACGAGGACCCCGCCGAGCGGCAGCTGCTCGATCCGCAGCTCGTTGAGCATCGAGCTCACCGTCCACGAGGGGATGGCAGAGCCCTGTTCGAGCCCCTGCGCCGCCCTTCCAGCGAGGGCGCAGCCGACGGCCCGAACGCCAGAAGCGTCGAACGCCTCCCGGGCGCCGTCGAGGGCGAAGGTCTTGCCCACGCCTGCGGCCCCCTCCACGACGACCACGCCGGCGGGACTGCCGCAGACGGTCTCGATCATGAGCCGCTGATCGGCGGTGAGCGTCGGCCGCGCCTCGATGGCAGCGCCGATGTGCTCCGGTGCGGCGACACCCACCCCCGCGTTGCTGCGTTGGCGCGCCGTCTGCAGCATGCGCTGTTCCAGGGCGACCATCTCCGGCGTCGTGTATCGCACGTCGCGAGCGGTTTCGGTCCAGCGCTGCACCGCCTGCGCGTTGGTTTCGCCCTCAAGCGCCGGCGGAACCAAGGGGACCACAGATGCGCTGTCCGCAAGGATCCGGTCCGCGATCGCCTCGAGCTGCAGTCGGCTGACGCCCAGCGGTGCGTGCCCTGCCACGGCGCGGAGGAGGTCGCGTCGCGTGAAGGTCGCCGCCTGGGCGGTGAGTCCGCGGACTCCGACGATCTCCGCGGGCCTCGCCACATCCAGGCTTCGCTCCGCGAGCGCAGCGGCCTCGCGGTGGAAGAGCGACGGCAGCGTGCTGCCGTCCAGCCCGACCGCGGCAGCGCGCTCGCTCCAACGCGCAAACAGGTCCTCGCTGGCAGGGATGCAGTGCTTGCTCTCCCGGGTGTCGAGGGTCGCGATTTCGCGGCTGCGGCGCGAGTTGAGGTCCAGGGAGTGTTCCATGGCCTCGATCTGCAGGCTGCGGCGCGAGAACTCGCGGCGCTGCGCCTCGGTGATGCCGACGATGGCGAAACAGCCGTTGCCGTCGACCACGGTGCTGATCCCGAGTTCGCGCACCAGGCGGTCGCGCCACTCGGCCTGGGCGATGGCGCCGGCCGCGGCGGCATGCCGGTAGAGGGGCTCGCTGTGCAGCTGACCCCAGGTGCCGTCGGGACGCTGCGCCCAGTTGGGCACCGTCATGTGCGTATGCAGCTGAGGATCCACCGTGACCGATCCCGAGGAGGGGTCGCTCACCGGCCGGGCGGTGCGGTGCAGGAACTCGGGCATCACGAGTCTGGCCCGCACCGGCTCGGTCACGCCCGTCTCCGGATTGAACCGCCGCCCCCAGGCAGCGTGGTCCTGCAGGTACTCAGCAGCAGCCTCGACGCCCTCGCGATGGACGCGCAGGATGGTTTCCCGCGTGTGCTCGTCGCCCAGCGCGTAGAGGATGCTCACGTCCTTGGGTGCTGACACCGCAACGTCGAAGGCGACCACTCGTTGGTTGGCCCAGTGGCGGCCGAGATCCTCGCCGGTACCGGGGTGCTTCCCCGAGAGCACCGCGGTGAAGTCCGCGTCGCTCACCTCTCCGTGCAGTCCCAGTGCGTCCGCGCCGCGACCACTCCACCGGCCCGGGAACTCGCCGCGAGCGGTGTAGTACTCGAGCTGGTGGTCAGCCACCGCCTCGCGCAGGTAGCGCACGGCCTGCTCGACGCTCGTGATCTTGCCGATGGAGATCATGCGAGCCACCAGCCAGTCAGTGTCGGGACCTCGGGCCGATTCGCGCTGTCCACGGCGGTTAGAGTAGCCGTTAGGCGCTATCAATAGGTTATCAATATATGCTAGATTTGGAGGCCGTGACCGCAGGTGCAACTGTGTGTGAGATATAGGGCCGATGCGAAAGAGCGAAAACGGTGTGTGCGGACATGAGCGGGAGGCGGAGAGCGTGCGAGACTGGGAAGCGATGCCTGCGGTGAGCGAGTGATGGCGAGTCAGCTGGCGACGGTGGAGCTGGGTGTTGCGGTACTGGAGCAGGGTTGGGAGGGCTCCGGTCCCCGCTTCGTCCACATCACCGCGCGTTATCACAATCGCTGCAGCGGCTGTGGCGGTGACGCGCCCGTGGGCACGGGGATCACGTACGACCGACTCGAGCGCTCGGCGTACCACCCGGCGTGCGCCTGGGTTGCGATCGAGCAGACGCCGTGGCTGATCCCGATGCCCGCCGGCGATGAGCCGGCGCCGGGCCAGGTGATGGCTCATCCGGCATACGGCTGGCTCGCATGCGTGCGCGTGGCCAGCCGGGTGTGGGCGGACAATGGCGTCGTTGCAGGCGGGCTCATCGCGGTGGCCGCTCGCCGCGCGCTCCCCGAGGAGGTCGATTGCGCACAGTGGCGCGCCTATTCGAGCGGCGACGAGGCGGGTCGCGAGTGGCTGGACCCCGAGTACCTCGGTCAGCTCGCCGATACGGTCGTCGAGTTCACCGGCTGGCCGATCACGCGTGGCGTGCGTGAACCTGAGTGCTTTGTGATGCCACATCCAGGTGGGCTCTTCGTGTTCGGCAAGGTCGCGTCACGCGACGAGGCCGAGCAGTGGATGGCTGCGGATCCAGGAGAGCGCGAGCGGTACCGTCGGGGATACCGTTGGTGCCGGTGCTTCTCGGTGCAGTGCCCGGAGGGCGAGTTCGGCCATGTCCACCTCGGCGTGGTCATCCCTGTGGCGCGGCGTGAGTTCGACCTGGCCAGCCAGCGGGGCTGGACGCTCCGCTGACGTAGCTGATGACGGCGCGGTCGGCATCCCCTGGGCGCCAACGCCACCAGTGGTGAGATCGGCGCCGTTGGTGTCACGGGTGGCAATCGCGCACTATCAGAAACAGGGGACGTTGGCGCATTCGGTGCCGGTGCCGCCGAGGCGGCAGTTGGTGGCACCGATGCCAACCGATCCAACCTCGAGGTTGTCGCCCAACCCACGAATGGCGCCGTAGGTTGCATTGGCGCAGATACGGACGTTCCCCACGTTGGTGGGGTAGCGGCCATTGGTGGCACCGGTGTCAATCCACACGTTGGCACCAGGTGCGCAGGTGGTGCCATGGGCACCGCCGGCGCTACTACCCTACGGTTGTGAGACGACGCGCCTCTCGAGACTTTCCGCGCTCGCCGACATCGATAGCCCAACCGCGTATGCCGCTATCGCAATCGCGAATCCGACCGACATCAGCATCGAGCTGTAGTTCTCGCCGAAGACGAGAAAGCTGCCGCCGTTGAACTCAGCCGCCGTAATCCCTACCCAGCCGAGTACCGCCGCAATGATTTGCGCGCGCAGACGCAGTCGGATAGCGCTCACAAACACTCCGATGGAGCTGAAAACCAGTAGCAGTCCGAGCGCGGCGTGAAGTACCAGAAGAACAGGGCCATGCGCGATCGCCCAGACGACGCTCTGAAGCACTCCTGCAAAGTAGTTGGGAGCATCGGCGCCGGGATGATCGGGTGTAATCGTGACGAAGAGATTGACCGCGCTGCCAAGCAGGAACTGCACGGCAAGAAGAAGCATGGTGACCAGAGTCATCCTACGAAGCGGTCTCATTGGTTGGATCATGGTACTTCCGAGGAAACTGCCTGAAACGGGCACTGGCAGGCGGGGACCGGCTGAGGTGCAAGCCCGAGCCCTAAACTGAACGGATCAGCGCATAACCGTGGCGACTCACCGTGTCTGGCGGTGGCGGGGTCACGCCGGCGCTGAGCTGGCCGGCGACCGTGGGGCTCACCTGATGGGGCGGCCGGTGGGCAGTTCGCCATGGCGAGCGGGAAAGGGGCCGCCATTGGTGCGCTCTATCTCTACCAACGCGTGCGTGAAGGCTCGATGCGCGAGGATTCGGAGAGTCAGACCCGGTGTCCAGAACACGGCGTTGCGGATCCGATCCTGGAGCTCGGCGGAGAGCGGTACCGTGATCCGGTCGCGCCATCCCTGCTCTTCTTCACCATTAGTCGCCGGCGCTGATGCCTGAGCAGCCCTGAGCTGCTCGTCGAAGGGGTTGGTCGCCATCGTGGTCCTACGCGGCGCAGCCATCGCTGTGCTCCTGCTCGATAACCTCACGCGCGAGTGCGCGGTGGTCGGCCGCACCCGTGGAGCGCGGGTCATAGCGCGTGATCGGCTCTTTGAACGACGGGCACTCGGCAAGTCGCACGTTCTCGCGGATCACAGTCTGCCGAACGAGGTCGCCGAACCGAGCACGCAACGCCTCGACCACCTCGGGACCGTGACGGGTCCGTGCGTCGACACGGCAAGCGACGATGCTGCCGATCCGAAGGCTGGGGTTGAGGCGCTTGCGCGCCGATGCAACTGCAAGCTCGAGTTGAGCAAGTCCTTCGAGTGCCATGAAGTGGGCCTCGACGGGGACGAGCAGCTCATGAGCCATGGCCAGCGCATTGGCGGTGAGCAGGCCGAGCGCTGGCGGGCAGTCGACGATGACGTAGTCCCAGCTCAGCGTGGATGCGCGCAGCGCAGCCTGCAAGCGCAGGTCGGACTCACGCCCCGCGGCGAGATGCTGTTCGGCAGTCACCATCCAAGGGGAGGCGGCCGCTATCTCGAGACCGGGCACCGCCGTCGAGCGGATGGCGCGGTCGAGCTCTCGTCCCTGCACCAGGGCCTCGAGCAGCGCACGACCTCCGTCGGCGGCGCCAAGCCAGCGCGAAGCGGAGGCTTGCGGGTCCAGGTCGACGACCAGCGTCGCGCGACCTGTCTCTGCGAGCGCGGCCGCGAGGTTCACTGCCGTGGTCGTCTTGCAGGAGCCGCCCTTGTGATTCACCGTCGCCAACGTACGCACGGAGTCAACCTCGATAAGGGAGATGTTGGCGCCAATGTACCCGGCTGGCGCTATCACAACGATGGCAATCTCGGTCAGACGGGTGCGTTGTATTGATCGGCGCTTCGGGATCGGCTACGGTCGCTCTGTGTCGCTCAACCTGATCCACCTCATCGGTTTGGTCGCCGCCCGACCGTCGACGAGGGAACCTGAGCGCGCATGCACCGTGCTGCTCGTGACGTGCTCATCGCACGGCGAGGATCGGCAGCGGCACCGCGTGGTCGCATACGGCCGACTTGCCGGCACGGCGAGTGGTCTCACAGTCGGCGAGCCTGTCTTCGTCGCCGGTCGGCTGGGGCGCGACGAGCGCCACCGCGTCATCACCGTGGCGCGAGAGCTGTGGGCGGTGAGCGAGCCGCCGCTCCACGTGCGTCCGCCGGCCGCGACAGAGGGACACCATGCATCGCCACGCGACCACGACCGCGTAGGGCACTGGCGGCGCATCAACATGGCAACGCCCCGCGAGCGATTGTGCTGGGTTCGAGCGACCGTGGTGCGAGGAAAGCAGCCTACGGCGTCCCCACTGGCGCGACGCCGAGACCTTGGAGAATCCGGGCGGAAGCCGCTTGAATCCGCTGCGCTGACGCCTTGATCTGGGCGATCGCCTGCTCGCCACCGCCGCTCCAGACCGAGCAGTACGCGAACGAATAGCCATCGGCATCGATGCCGATTGCGTTGCAGCAGACCCAGGCGATCGACTCCGCCTCCAACTCCGCGACACTGCGCTCGCCGAAGCTGCACGAGGCGTGACCCGCGGTGATGTGGCCGAGCTCGTGCAGGGTGGTCTTGACCCGGTGTGCGGGTGAGAGGTCGCGCCGCAGGGTGATCGTGCGCGTCGCGAAGTTGGTTTCACCGCACTTGCGTGGCTCCGCGAAGTCGGCCTCGGTCACGTTGTACCCTAGGCAATGGGCGAACGCGCAGAGGCCGGGGAAGCTCTCAGCGGAGTCATCGCCTTCAATGCGCGAGATGGGCATCTCCGGCAGAGGCTGGCCGTCCGTCTGCTCGAGCCCGAACACCGTGGCGACTCGGAATCCGCGGACACGGTCGATGACCACATCGTCGCCGTCCTCGCTCTCCATGGTCGTGCGGTACCGGCACGGAGCGAGGATGCGGATGCCGGTCTCGCCCTTGCGCACGAATCGACCCAGGTCGCGCCAGCGGTGGAAACCTGCCACGACTGAAACGTCAGGTCGCTGGCTGGCTATCAGCCAGCAATTCTGGGGGCTGTACTTCCAGAACTTCGCCTGAACAGCGAGCCAGCGCAGCCAATCGGCGGAGGACGTCATCCGCGCGATGCCGGCCTCCAGGCGCGCGAGCAGATCCTCGCGACCCAGACGCGCTGGGCTCATCGCCTCCGCGATGGCGTCAGACCTGGCGTCAAGGCGCGGCTCCGCGCCGACGTGTGCGCTCACAGCAGGATCCCCCAGTTGACGCGCTGGTCGCGCTGCGGCGAGCTGTAGTCGGCCATGTAGCGCCGCTTCCCCTGCGCGTCGGTGGGCCGGCGGCTATCGCTCGGCAGATGCCTCAGCCCGTCGAGCTCGCGGTGCCCGTGCATGCGCTCGACCATTCCGGGGTGATCAGCGAGCCACTGAACGTGCGCCTGGATGCGAGCGATCTCCTCCGGTGACCGCGGTTGCTTGCCATTCGTTTCTGGATGGAGCACAGACACCGTTCGGGCATCCCGCTCGGCGCGATGCAGGATGGGGTTGTCGTTGGACAGCTCCACGTCCACCCTGCTGTCCAGGCAGCCCTGGCAGAAGAACCGCGTGGTGCGCGCAGCGCCACAGGCGATGCACTGGTCCCACCCCTCGTCGGCGCGTTCGTCGATCGTCATGACCTCGTGTCTCCGTCGTGTGGTTGATGCATGCGATCCCCCACCCCGGACGCCGAAGCGCCGTCAAGGGCGCGGTTCGTGCGCAGCTCGAAGCCGCGGTGCGCAGCACTTCACCCTTGACGGAAGGAGCAGCGGCGGGAGGGACCGTCAGGGCATGCGTCGGCCACACGACCGGGACATCAGCGCCACCGGCGGCGGCGCTTCCTTTTCGGAGCGCGCCGGGGATGAAGTCAGCGAGTGACCGGTGCCAGGCGCGGCCCCCGGACAATGCCTTCGGCGCGAGCAGGCCGGGCTCGGGCCAATTGGGCTACGGCGAGGTGCCCGCGCGAAACTGCAAACCCGATGCAATCACCAGGGCGGTAGCGTGACCGCGACGTTTCACCGAGGCACTCGGAGGCGGCACCGATGGTTCAACAGGCCGACGCTCTGGTCGTGAGTGACGACCCCGTGGTGGTGGCGGCCATCGCCGCAGCGACCTCCGCGCTGGGGCTGCGCAGCCGCGGCACCGTGTCAGCGACAGAGGCCGAAGCCATGTTGCGAATGCGGTCACCCACGCTGGCGGTGATTCACTCGGGTTGTGCTGGTGAGCTCGTCCTCGGGGAGCTGGCGCGGGCGCACCCGACGACGCACACAGTCCTGGTCGTGGACCGGCCGGAGGGGGAGGCCGCCATCGACCGACGTGTCGTCGTCGCGCACCCGTACGCCCTGGTGCTGCGCGGATCGAGTCCCGAGCGGTGCGCGGGCGAGCTGCCGATGCTCATGGAGCGCCAAGTTGGGGATGCGCGGCTGGAACCCGGGAGCGTGGTGCACCTTCCTTCGGGCACTCGTTTCCGCCACGAGATCGGCGTGCGCATGCTGCTCGCGTATCCGTCGGATCTGTGCTTCAAGCGACGGACGACGGGGTACACGGCGCTCTACCGCTTCCGGAAGTGGCTCAGCCGGGTCGGAGCGTCGGTGCGGGTGCAGCCGGCAGGAGGCGCGACCTCCTTCTATCGCCTGGAGTGTGTCCACTCCCAAGCGACCTTCGGATCGAGGGATCGGCGGACGAGCCAAGAGAGGGGAGGCGACGAGCCTCCCCTCTCAGCGACGTCAGGCTGACGCGCCGTCGTCGCCGCTCGGCGGACGGTCCAGCGCGAGTGCGCGGTCAGCCACGACCCGCACCGAGTAGCGGCTCTGGCCGTCGCGGTCTTTCCAGGTCTCGCCGTGGAGGCGGCCCTCGATGTACACGAGCCGGCCGCGGCGCAGGTACGTCCCTGCGAACTCCGCGGTCGCTCGCCAAAGCACGCAGTCCGCATACTCAACTTGGTCTTTCTCATTCACCGCGATGCGGACGTTCGCGACCGGGACGCCCTGTGCGGTGTACCTGAGTTCGACGTCGCGAACCAGCCGGCCGATCAGCTGCACGCGGTTGAGACCGGGCCCGCGGCTGCGACGCGGCGTCTCGCCGTCCTCGCTCGCAACCTGAGCAATGTCGGTGGCGCTGTCCGGCGCCTCGGCGGTGTCGGCGGCCGTCTGGGGCATGGGTGCACCTCCTGTGCGTGAGTGGAATCCGATGACCGGCGTCCAGCCCGCCGCGCCCGTCCGCGCGGAGCGGCCGAGCCGTAGGCGAGTGCACTTCAGCCGCGCAGCCGGCGGTCCGGTGTGCTAGCCGGTTCTCGGGCTCGGATTCCACCCTCCGCGCACGAAAGGGGAATGTGCAGCCCGTGCCCGCTATCGCCGCTCCGTGCCGCGCGACGCCAGTGGGTTCCGACGGGATGGGAACTCATCGATGACGGGCGGGTAGACGTCCGCTGCTGCATGCAGCCGCACCGTCATCGCGGGCGTAGGAAGGATCGGCTGCGCCCCGCTACACTCGGGAGGATGGAGACGCGGGCAGCGGAAGCAGGCGAGGACTGGCAACGCTACGGCCGCGCTCTCATCACGGCGATGCGCGAGGTCCTCGAGGAGGTCGATGAGGCCCAGCGCGAAGTGCTCTTGGAGACGGCCGATTTCTGGCTCAGGCTCGGGCTGGTCATCGGCATCGAGCACGTCGATGAGGCCAAGCGTCTGCTCGATCTTTCGCAGGAAGAAGCCGGCGAGCGCGCCGAACTGCTCACCGACGCCGAGGAATGGCTCGGCGAGGCGATCCGATGAGACGGCGAAGCCTGGTCTCCGGCCTCTACCGGACGGCGCGACTTGCCAACGACTTCTCAGTGCTGGCGTCGGGCAATCCGAGACGGATCACGCGCCGGGCGAAGAACAAGATCGTGGGTCGTGCGCTCGGCCGCGCCGGCGTGTGGCGAATGCTCTGGAAGTAGATCTTCGGCGCGATATGTCGTCGTCATTCCGGCCATCCCTCCGCATCGCGGAAGCTCCAGTAGCCGCTGTCGGTCACAATGATGTGATCAAGGAGCGGGATGCCGATCACGGTGCAGGCTTCGCGCAGCGCGCTGGTGACGACTCGGTCTGCACGAGACGGGTCAACGGTCCCCGATGGGTGGTTATGCGCCACCACAATTGACCCGCACGCAATCTTGAGCGCTGGCACCAGAACGTCGCGAGGAGTGAAGCGCGTCGCGTTGAGCGTCCCGCGGGCGACCTCCGCATAGCCGGTGACACGGTGCCGCGCATCGAGGAAGATCGCGATGAGGCACTCACAGATCTCGGAACCGATAACGTGCTGTGCGATGGCGACGACTTCGCGCGGACAGGTGACGGTCGAGCCGACCGGGTAGGCCGGTGCCGTCTCGCGAACGAGCTGGAAGGTATAGCGATGCGTCGAGACGCGAATCCGATCGCTCCGGTCGGCTGCTCGAGTCATTGCAGCTCTCCGGCCACGAGCTGGGCGATGCGTCGCGCCTCGGCGCGGTCCGCGGCGGCGCATGGCTCGCAGCGGTCCCAACAATCGAGCACCCGCAGCCGACCGCAGTCCCGGCACCACCACGCATCCGAGTGGCTGATCGGAACGACGCCGCTGGCGTCGAAGCTGATTCTCACGTCGTCTCCGCTACTCACGGTGTACCCCGCTGGAATCGCCGGATAGCTGTCCGGTCGCTGGGGCCGACAAGCACCGCCGGAGCCGCCGGTCAAGGTTCCCGAGATCCGCAGGCCGAGGGACGGCCTGGCCGCTGCGACCTTGACCGGCATGAGGCGATGGCGGCGCAGGCTCCAGCCTCGCGCGACCGGACAGCCGGCGACAGCGAGGGAGGCGG
>CAWKDT010000005.1:0-388559 GCA_963848445.1 Candidatus Dormiibacterota bacterium | reverse complement strand
GAAGCCCATGCCCAGGACTTCGACTCCGGTGCTACCTCGGTGCTCGACCTTGTTGCGCAGTTGGATCGTCAGCTCCAGATTGCGGCGGACAGGGTCGTCGGCATCCGGCCACCGCCGCACGACAGAGGTTAGGAGATCCCAGGCCTTGGGCTCGCCATCAACCCGTATGTAGTGGTTGTGGGCGTCGCGATAGTGGAAGTTGATCCCAGCTTGCAAGAATTCTGCTTGTAGCAGGCACACCCAGGCGATGTGCATGTGGACGAGGAAGTTCTCGACGCGGCAAGTCGTCCGCGGGCGGTTGTACAACTCGATTGCTGTGAGCGCCTCGAGGCGA
The DNA here is from genome assembly GCA_963848445.1 of Candidatus Dormiibacterota bacterium. Taxonomy (GTDB): domain Bacteria; phylum Chloroflexota; class Dormibacteria; order Aeolococcales; family Aeolococcaceae; genus Palsa-851. The sequence continues at coordinate 388,225 of CAWKDT010000005.1, read as the reverse complement.
GCTGCCTCGAGAAGTGCCGACCAACGCCGCCGCCGAGACATTTCACTAGGACAATACTGTCGTGCTGCCACGAAAAGGGGGCTGAGACAATGTCAGCCTTTTCAAGGAGGGGAGCGGTGATGGGAGCCAGCGCCCCGAGGGTCTCGCACAGGGCGACGATCCCACCGCCGCGCCTTGGCGGGGCAGGCAGCGATCGCCGCTCGGCCGCGCCCTGGACGACGCGAGGACGGGACGGGAGGCGGCCGGGTACATCGGCAGGGACCTGCCCACCGTGCGACCGTTGCCGCCGCAAATCCGGACTTCGCTGACACCTTCGCTGATACCTTCGTGTGCGGACAGAGGTGGATTCGCGCGGACTTCTCACGGGGCAGTCCCAAGATCAGCCGGACGTCGTTGGAGATCCTCCGGCTGATCGCTAGGCATGTTCTGCTTCATCGTGCGAGTTGCTCGGAGTCGGCTCCAGATGATCGACTATGTCGAGGCCATGCCTTGAGCGCATCGCTGTAGGCGTGGCGCTGAAGCCACTTTCGCGCGGCCGCGTAGCTGAACCCTCGCCCTTGCAGCAGCTCTAGAGCGGCCGTGTGCTGCTCCGTTCTCTGATCGCGACTGGTCAGATGATCGCGGATTCGATCGAACATGCTCGCATCGATGTCATACCGTGCACCGGTCTTGCGGGCGAATCGCTTGAGTAGCTTGTAATACCTACGCTCGGTGACTCCAAGAACCTCCCAGGGGCGGAGCCCGCCTGCGGATGTCTTCCGGTGGTTGAGGATTGCGATCGTTGCCTTGCGGCTCACGTACCGACGACCGGCTGCTGCACCGACGGCAGGGTCGAATCCGGGGTGCAAGAGACCCTCGAGGAGAACGGCTGCCGCCGACCGACGATCTGGCGATCCTGTAGCGCGTGCGATCCGCTCCACGGCCCTCGGGTAAGCAGACGCGACGACGTCCGCCATTTCCGGTTCGTCACCGTCGATGTAGCGATGCCAGTAGGCGTGTAGGAGGAGCTGACACTGAATCTCTTCTGAGGTCGAGTCTGGATCGAGTGTCAGGATTGGGATGCCGTGCGCATGGATCGCACTGGCAAGGATCCTCCATGGCCTGCGCGCCGCGCGTTCGACCGACGGCCAGATGCGAACAGCCATGACCCAATCTGCGGGATGGTTCGTGACGCGAGCAGCGATCAGCAGCGGCTCAACCGCGACCAATGCCTTCAATGCGTCATCGTCATCCGATATCAACGGCTCGACGAGGCGCTGCTCCTCCGTGGCCTTGGTGACCCAAAGGAGGCGGCGAGTTATCTGAAACCACCAGCCGTCATACCCTCCCCCCGCGATCGGAACATGAACGTGGTTTGACGCATCGACCAGGCCACGCATGAACTCCACTCGGTCTTTGTGTTGGAACGAATGCTGCAGCCACCGCAAGAGGTAGTCACGCGACAGCAGCTCGGACTGAGCGACTCTTGCACGAGGCCACCGGCGAACCGCAGGGCGCCCACGATGGGCATCGCATGGCTTTTCGGCGGTCTCACCTCCCGGACCTGGACAACCGTTGCTCTCTGCCGATCCACCGGGTTCGGGATTGCCCAGATGTTGTCGGTGCTCACTTCGCTCCCGATTAGAAGCCCGGGAAGTTCTACGAAGGGTAGGCCAAAGGTAGCGATGGACACAGAGCTCCGCCTGGCCTCGCCAAAGCTTTGCCCCGCCAGCATCTCCATCTCGGCGCCAACGGTCCGCAGGATCGCCAATAGCCTCTCGCGATCGGTATCGGGACCTAGCCTCGCGGCCACTTCATCCACGAGCTGCTCCGTCCAATGTCCCATTTGGGCAGTATAGCTGGGCATGAGCGAACGCTTGACCCCCAAGTGGCGGCCGTCGTGAAGAGCCTGGCCGGCCTGCCCTCCTCGTGACCGCGATCGGTTCGATCCTGAAGCTCGCCAGCGACACAAGCCTGCCCCTGGGAGTGAGAACGCTGGCGGCGCTGTTGACGTGCGCCGTGGCCAGCGCGATCGTGGTCTATGTGTATAGACAAGGTGGTAGCCGAAAGGCCAGCGGCTCGCCAGCGCATCGCACACGACGGACTCCGGCTGGCAAGCGGTAGGGCTTCAGATGAGAACGCTGGTGAGGCGGCCGTGCGTACTATTAAGCGGCTTTTGCCGAATACGAATCGGCACTCCCCGCTACGGCCGCTGTTTCCTTAAGACCCGCCTCGGCAACGATGTCCGTGAATGCCGACGACTAGCCCGCTGTGCGGCGGCTACCGGCGTTGCTTGGCTACGTCGGGCCTGATGCGCTTCTTCTCCTAGACGTGGGGCACGAGGACGTCCGGTGTCGGCGCGCCAAGGCTGACCGTGTGACGCTTCTACGTCGGGCGGCTCACCTCTGGACCCGCAGGGACGGCGTTTCCTATGCCGTCTGCGGCCGGGGTCCGCAGACGCGGCCGATCAGGTAGACAAGGCCAGCGATGTAGAGGCCCGCGCCGCCGATCACCAGCAACGTGCGCCCAGGACGCTTGGAGTTGACGTTTTGGACGACGACCTGGGCGAGATCAGCACCGTGTTCGGCCTGCCATTGCGAATCGCAGATGCCGCACTGGTCAGAAGGCGGAGCAGACGCGTAGGCGTCATAGGCACGCACTGGCGCTCCTTGGCTCACGAGTTGTCCTTGCCAGACGCGCCCGGGCGGCGGATCGGTGGAGCCGTCGTACGTCATTGCGCTTGCGAACGTAGCACGGCTCGGGTCGAAATGCTCGCTCACGCGCACGTCCCGTCCTGATTCTCGGCGCTCGCTGCCAGCGGCGGTCGGCCCAGCCGGGTTCGGGCTTTGTCGTGAGCGTCGCGGCTGCCACGTACCCTCAAACGTACCCTCATTAGATGGCCGGAAATGGCCTCTGAACGCCCTTGCTGACCCCGATTTCGTATTCAGCGGCCCCCTGGAAGCGGCCCCGGACATAGTCCGCTGCCTTACCACTTGGCGACTCCCCACATTGGAAACGCTAGGGTTTTCGCAGGCGTACCCTCAATGGTACCCTTCCGAACCGCTAATCGCGGGTGTACAAGAGATCCGCCCTCGCCACGCGAGACCGATTGACGCAACATGGGACGAGTCCGTCCCACCCGGGCGAGGAAACCTCGTGCATCTTGAGTACATCCCCCTCCAGGGTGTCGGCCGGAGGGTGACCATGCCGAGCGACTCCCTGCAACAGAGCGAGCCAGGCAACCTCGTCGATCGCTAAACACGACGCCCTGCCGGGGTTCGGGACGGGGTCGCTTCCCGGATCTCGCAGGCAGCTGACGCACTTTGTCGTACAACAGCGCCAAGTAACTCAGAGTCCCCCGCGCCGCGCCAGCAGTTCTGCTAGAGCCGTTGGCCCCCTCACACTGGGGACCGATTCCTCTACTGACTTAACCAGTCCGCGCGTCCAGATCCTGGCGACGTTGAAGAGCGCCGACGCAGGCAGCGCCGTGGTGGCGGGGCAGGACGTCGCATCGGACCCGGACGGCGTGCGCACGGCGATCGGCGTGACGGGACAGTTGAGGAAGGGTCCCTCCGAGCCGAGGCGGAAGCGGCATTTCACGATCCGCGTTTCTGGGTCGCCGCACCCAGGTTGGCCCGACCCCGGGCCTCCTTTGACTAGGCCGAGGCCCAATGAACTACGTCAGATCGGCGGGTGACTATTGCCCCTATTCCAAGGCCGCCCGGCCGACTGAAGATTACGAGCTTTCCCTCCAAAAAGTTCCCTCACCACCTTCCCAGGCGTCCCCTACCAACGACCCGAAGTGAAGGTGACAATCGGCTCTAGTAAGCCGCCGAGCGCCGAGCGAGGGTAGTCGTGGAATCGTAGCGGAGTTCTGGCAGGAGGCGGAACGATGTCTGTATTGACTCCCCCGGTGCCGAGACGACACCAGCCAATCACCGACAGCGGCCCGATGAATTGGTTCTCGAAGAACTTAGCATGGCTATGGCTGCTGCTTGGGTTTGCTCTCCTCCCCTTCGCGGCGTGGCGGACGGTAATCCCCCTGGCCGCGTGGATCGCCCCAGTCTTCCTACTCCGATTCGTTCGGATCTCCAGGCGTACCCGGATCGCGCTGCTGCTGATCTTCGTCGTCTACGCCGCGAGCGCCCTCTTCGACCTGCGCGGCGCAACTGGGACGGGTGCCGAACTGGCGCTGACGCTCGTAACCTTCCCGCTGGGACGCGGCATCCTCTACATGCTGCCCTATGCAGCTGACAGAGTGCTTGGCTCACGCCTGAGCGCGTGGCCCCGTTTGTTCGTTTTCCCGCTGGCCTTTACCAGTCTCGACTGGGTCATGTCCCTGCTCCACGCTACGGGCACGTTCGGTTCACCCGCGTACTCGCAGTACGGCGTTCTCCCCCTCGAACAGATCGTCGCGGTCACCGGGATGTGGGGGCTGACCTTCTTGATCATGTGGTTCGCCTCGACGGTTAACGCCATCTGGGAGCACGGCCTCCGGTGGCATCTGACGCGGGGCCCGATGAGCCTCTTCGCTGTGGCGTTCGCCGGCGTGCTCGTCTTCGGAATTGTCCGACTTGACGTGTCCACACCCACCTCGCCGGCGGTGCGGGTGGCCACCATCACCATCAACGACACGGTGCTCAACAATGCGGTGAGCGGCATCGACTATGAGACATTCAACCAGTCCACCGACCAGCAACGAGCCGCCATCCGCCCGAAGCTCGAGGCCACTCTTGATCAGATGCTGACCCGGACCGAAGCTGCAATGCGTCAGGGCGCAAAGCTCGTCGTCTGGCAGGAGGAACTCGGCGAATGTGTTAGCAGAAGACCAGCAGAACGCCATTGACCGTGCCTCGGCGCTGGCCAGGCAATTCGACGCCTCTCTGCAGATCTCACTCAACGTGTTCACGCGTACGAAGACGTGGCCGTACATCCGCAACGAAGCGATTCTCATTGGTAGCACCGGGACGGTGCTCTACACGTATGAGAAGGCCTATCCAGTCACCGGTGGTGAATCCGCGGTGGTCATCGCTGGATCCGGAGTGGTTCCGGTTGCCGAAACCTCTTACGGTCATGTCAGCACAGTGATTTGCAACGACGTGGGGTATCCGGCGCTGGTGCGCCAAGCTGGAGAGAAGGGAGCCGATATCCTCCTTGCGCCGACCCACGAGATCTATGCGTTTCAGGCCTCAGCGGACGCTGCCGAGGCAGCCTACCGCGCCATCGAGAGCGGAGCCTCGCTGGTTCGCCCAGCTGGCGACGGTATTTCACTGATGACGGACCCCGAGGGACGCGTCATCGCGAGCCAACAGTACGTCACGAGCAGCGATGGAATCATGTTGGCCAGTATTCCGATTCACGGAGTCGCCACAATCTACAGTCGCATTGGCGATGTCTTCGCCTACGTCTGCGTGCTGAGTTTCATCGTTCTGGCGGGTTGGGCCTTCGGGCGCCGTAAGCAGGTGAGGACCGCTGCCGTCCCTGGTTGGGCGATGACAACGGCACACCGGCCCATGTGAGGCCAGACCAACGGAAGAAGGAGTGAATGCAGGAGAGATGACTGGAGGGAATGGTCATGGCAGTGGTGATCGAGCCCCGAGTTCGAGAACGTCACGGTGCAATCGAGAGCCAAGCAGATCATCGACGTGGCTCGTCTCCATAAGGCATACGGCACGACCATGGCCGTGCAGGAGGTGTCGTTCTCTGTCAGGGAGGGCGAGATTTTCGGCATTCTGGGGCCGAACGGCGCGGGCAAGACAACCACGGTGGAGTGCGTGTCAGGTCTTCGCGCGCCGGACGGCGGGAGGATCAGCGTTCTCGGCCTCGATCCGCAGCGCGACCGCGATGCGCTGCGCGAGGTGGTGGGAGTCCAGCTCCAGGAAGGATCCATGCGGCCTATGCTCAAGGTCTGGGAGTTGGTTCACCTCTTCGCCTCCTTCTATCGTAATCCGCGGGACGAGGCTGAGCTGATCGAGATGCTCGGGCTCACGGCCAAGCGCAACGCATACTACCGGTCGCTTTCGGGTGGACAGAAGCAGCGGCTCTCGGTTGCCCTTGCGTTGATCGGCAACCCGAGGGTCGCCATCCTGGACGAGCTGACAACAGGGCTGGACCCTCAGGCTCGCCGCGAGACCTGGGAGCTGGTGGAGCAGGTGCGCGATCGTGACGTCACCATCCTCTTGGTCACGCACTTCATGGATGAGGCAGAGCGACTGTGTGATCGAGTTGCTCTGATCGACGGCGGCCGCGTCATCGCGTTGGACACGCCCACCGGGCTGGCCGAGCGTGAGGGCGGCGGTAGTCACATGCGCTTCCAGCCTAGCCAGGCGTTTGACGACAGACTCTTGGCCGAGCTGCCGGGAGTTAACCAGGTCGAACATCAGGGGAGCCGTGTCGTGGTCAGCGGGACGGGTGATCTGGTGAATGCGGTGACCGGTGCCCTCGACCGCGCTGGCGTCCAAGCCCATGACATTCAGATGGAGAGCGCAACGCTCGAGGATGCGTTCGTCAGGCTCACCCGACGCCCGCGGGTGGTCGGAAGGAGTGGTCAGCAATGAGCGCGACAACTGCGACCCTGTCTCATCGACCGCAGTGGGGAGCGCTGCGGGAGCTCATCGTCACCGAGTTCAAGCAGGCGTGGCGTGCCCCGCTCGGCCTTGGGCTCGGCGTGCTCGTGCCGGTGATCATCCTCGTGATCCTCGGGATTGCTCCCGGTCTCCAGAAGAACGTCCCCAGCACGTCGACGTCGTACATGACCGAGTACGTCCCGATTCTCATCGGTCTCGTCCTCGTCCTCATCGCATTGGTCAGCCTGCCGATCCCGGTGGTCACCCTTCGCGAACGCGCTTTCTTGCGAAGGCTATCGACGACCCCGGTCGCCCCACGGTGGCTATTGGCGGCGCAAGTGCTGGTGAATCTCGTGCTTGCCATCGTGGCGATGAGTCTCATCGTCGGCGGCGGGGTGCTCTTCTTCCACGTCGCGGCTCCTGGGCAGCTCGGGGGCTTCATCCTGTCGGCATTGCTGGCCACGGGTGCGCTGTTCTCGCTTGGCTTGGTCATTTGCGCTCTCGCACCCAACCCGGGGGTCGCAGGTGTCGCCGGCACGGTGCTCCTCTATCCGCTCTTGTTCTTTGCAGGCATGTGGACGCCGCGCGAGACCATGTCGGACCTCATGCGCACCATAAGCGACTTCAGCCCGCTTGGAGCCGCCCAGCACGCGATGCTGACCTCGATGCAGGGCACCTTCCCACCGGTGCAGTCGCTGCTTGTCATGGCGGCCTACATGGTCGTCTTCGGCTTCATCGCCGTAAGGCTCTTCCGCTGGGAGTAGCTGAGGGAGTTGAGAGATGTCTATTGACGTGAGTTACGAGATACCGCTTGATGATTTAGGGCGTGCTTTGAGTGACGCACTCGGACCTCACTACGAGGTAACCGCGACGTCCGACGACACGCTCAAGGTCCGCCGGTTTCCGCTCATCACCGCCAAGGTGCGCGCCAGGTGGTATGGGGATCGAACGACGTTGGAAGCCATCCCGGGAGAGGTGTGGATCCTCCAAGGGATCAACGCCCTGACGATCCTTCCGAAGCTGGACCGCACCCTTACCCGGATGTTCGCACTCAGGCAAGCGCCGAGGCCGCTCTGACGCACGCAAGGTGAGGTCGCTGTAATGGCAACTAAGACGACGAACGACCCGTGGGGCCGTCTCTCACAGGAGATGCTGCTTCCTGTCGGTATGACCTTTGTGGTCAGTGGCGGACGCGAGGGCTGGCTGCAGAGGTGCCACGATGTCCTTGAGGCAGCTCCTCACTTCTCGGATGTGCGGGTTGAAGAAGGTGCCTTCGAGGTTTCCGCGCGGTTCCACCGGATACCGTTGCGAGGGACGTTGACTGTGACCCTCGTCTCGGAGGGCGATAACGCCACCAGAATGAACGCGACGGCGACCATGATGGCGCTGCCGAACTTCTTCACTCTCCTCGGGACTCCTCAACGCAGAATCTTGGAGCGTTTCCGGCGCGCAGTAGGGCAGGACGAGCGTGAGAACAATGGGGACCGAGTACAGCCTCTCGCGCGCACCGGGAGCTCGGTAGAGCCGGATGAGAGTGAGGGCGTAGTGGACCGCGGTCGGCCTCTTGCACGCATCAGTTGGCCGGCCATGCTCCTCGTGCTCACCGTCATCAGCGTGGCGATGGTTGTGAGCTGGCTCATCAATGGCACCGGTTCCGCTTACTATCTCCTGAGCGTGCCTGCACTGTGGGCTCTCGTGTTCGTGCTGCGCGTAGGGCGTGGCGGACGGTAGCCATGAGAGTCCAAGCTATGAACGGCCGAGTGTTGAGTCGCTACGCACGCAATTCTGGCTCGCGTATGACGTGGACTCTTGGCCGACGGGGATTGCGACCTTCACCGCTTGCGGAAGCCGTAATCGAGTTCCACGCTGATGTGTGAGGGTGAACCCGGACGTTGCTGCTCGAGCCGGGTCCTTTGACGGGGGCCAACCGTGGCGTCTGGCCCTATTCCTCTGTCCGGGCAGAGGGAAGACTAAGGATGCTGGGGCGGGTCTAGCGCTCCGGTGCAGGCGTCTGCCGGACGAGGTTATGGCCGATTGGATGGTTGGGACGGCCCATTCGGGAGACCCACAGATCCGCAACCTGGGGTTGGGCTCGAAGCCGAGCCCTTCCGCTGGGCGCCCAGGCGCGCAGTAGCCGGGGCCTGAGCCGAAATGACAGGGACCCCACTGTTTGGTCTGGGCGGAAACGTCTTGCTTGTCGTCATCGTCGTCCTACTCGTCGCAGAGGAGGCTGGTGCTCCGCTGTTCTTCGTCGCGGGTGACCTCCTGCTTGCTCTCGGCGGTGTCGCCATCGCTTCAGGCCAGCTCAGTCCGTTCGTCTTCGTTCCCGCCGCATTTCTAGCGTTGTTGGCGGGGGCGCTGATTGGCTGGGAGCTCTTCTCGCGGTTGGGATGGGAGCGCCTGCTGCACTTCGCACGCAGGCTTCACGCTGGCGGCTTTCTCGAGCACGCGGCGGGGATGTTGCACAACGCCGGCTGGCGAGCTGTGTTCGTGTGCCGGCTCATTCCCGGATTCAGGATCTACACCACTCAGATCGCGGCAGTGAGTGGCATGCCGCGGTACCGCTTTCTGATCGGGTTGGTGACGGCAAACGTGGTCTACGTCGCCGCCTTTGTGGGTCTGGGAGACGCCGTGGGCCATCCGGTCATCAATCTCATTAGTCAGGGAGAAGCCCAGGCCGGTATCGCCATCCTTGCTTCAGTCTTCGGGGTCGTTGTCTTCGTACTGCTGCGTGCCCGGGGGCAGCGCACCCTCGAACGCCTGGAGCTCGGCGATTGGAGAAGCGCGTTTCTCCGCAAGCCACCGCTGGCCAGCCTGGGACTCATTCCGGTGGCGATCGGTCTCGATTACAGTGGTCATGCCCTCGTCGAAGCCGCCCACTTGCCGCTTTTCTTAGATTCAATTGGCACGGTGTTGGTCGCGCTGATCGCCGGCCCGTGGATTGGCGGCGGCGCCGGCTTCCTCACCAATCTCCTGAGTGCGAGCACTATCGATCCTATCGCCGCGCCCTACTGCATCGTCTCCCTCGCGATCGGTTTTGCCGCCGGGCTCGCAGCCCAGCGTGACTGGACGCATTGGCTGCGCGGAGTTCTGGTGCTCTGGGGGGTTTGCTTCTGGGTTGCGGCGATCTTGTCGACGCCGCTGAACCTGTTGACCAACCACGGGAGCAGTGGCGTGGGTCTCGGTGATTCGGTGTTCAGCTCACTGACTGCGGCGCACGTTCCTACAGCTCTTGCAGCCTTCCTGGGTGAAGCAACCGTGGACCTCCCGGACAAACTGATCACAGTGATCGTCGCGGTGATGCTTGCCCAGGCATTCTTCGGGCGATATCTGGAGTCAGGACTGCGCGCGATGCCTCCGTCGCTTGTTGCGGACCACGTCGCCGGGAGGAACTTCGACGAGATGTTCCCGCCGCACCCGGAGGACCGCTGAGGGGAGCGCCTCTTGAGGACTAGCTGTAAGCGTTCGCGAGGTTGGTAACACTCACGCCGCTTGCAACTGCGCGAGACGAGCACACGGACTGAGCCCTGCCAAGGCTCGATGAGGCCGGTGCTGGTTGTACCACCGGACGAAGCGAGCGAGGCCGTCACGGCGGTGCTCCGAGCTCTGGAAGGCCTCCAGGTAGAGGCATTCATTGAGCACGGTGCGGATCCAGCGCTCGGCCTTGCCGTTGGTCTGGGGGTGATAGGGGCGCGTGAAACGGTGGCGCAGCTGAGCGGCACGACAGACCCGCCGCCAGGCCTTGGAGCGATACGGGCTGCCGTTGTCGGTAAGCAGCCGGTCAACGCTGATCCCTTGCGCCCGAAACCAGCGGACAGCGCGGATCAAGAAGTGAGCTGCAGTCCGGCCCTTCTCATCGCAGAGCAGTTCGGCGTAGACCAGCCGGCTCGCATCGTCAATGGCCATGTGGAGCACCTCCCAGCCTACGTGCCGATGCCGCTGCCCGTGATCGCCGTGGATGCGGTGGCCGGGTCCGCCGACGATCCGGCCGAGCTTCTTGGTGTCGCAATGCACCATCGCGCCCGGGGTACTGAATTCGTAGCGGATCACCGGCTCCTTCGCCGCCTTCTGACGCTGCAGTCCCTGGCGCCGGATGACTCGATGCACTGTGGCAGCGGGAACGCCGCACAACGCGGCCAGACGGTCGGGCCCCCACCCGGTCTGCCGGCGCATGGCCGCGATCGCCGCCTCCTGCAGGAGCGACAGGTGTTGGGGCGAATGCTGTGGGCGGCTGCTCCGGTCGAACAGTCCCTGCGCACCCTGTGCGTTCCAGCGCGGGCGCCAGCGGTAGTACCAGCGTCGCGACACTCGAAAGGCGAGGCACGCGGCCGACACCGTCATGCCCGCTTCCACCGCCGCAAAGACCTGCGCTCGCCCCAATGCTGTCAGCCTGGCGTTGGGATGAGAATGCATCCCAGAGCCCTCCTCGGTTGGGTTGGTGTTAGCAACCTCACCTTGCCGAGTTCAGGGCTCCTTCTGTGTCACCAACCTCGTGAGAGATCTCACCTAGTCCGTGCGTTTGAGCCACGCCGCGCGCTACGGCCACCATGTCGTCAAGGTCGAGCGCCGACGGTCCTGGGCGGCCGTGATGCGGCTGCCACTCGAGCAGATCGGTGGTGAGCAAGCTGAGCTCGCCGCAGCACGCCTGTGCACGTCCGCTCTGGATGAGCGGAAAGCTCACGCTGTCTCTCTTCGTCCTCGATGTGGTTCGGACTGCGAGCACCCGACCAGTCGTGGCGTTGTGCACGTCGTGCGATACAACCACATAGCGCTTCTTCTGCCCCGCGATTGGCGGACCGTAGTAGATCTGCCCCCAGGCAGGTCCCAGGATCGGGCCCGCCGGCCCGCCCGGTGGCCGCGGCGGCGTTTGGGTGAGGTCATCCAACGCCAGCACTGCCTTGAGTGCGGCCTCGACGGCGTGCAGCTCTGCAGGTGTCGAGCGGTAGAACGCATCACCCAGCATTGGGCGTGGGAGGCTCATCACCAGGCTGGGAAGGGCGAGACCGCCGGTGCTTCCCAGTCGTACCGAGAGCGGATCCACCGCGCCGGTTAACGCGACCAGCACGCCGCCGATACTGGACATGCGAGCGTTCCAGATGTCATTGGTCAGCACCAGCACGCCCGCCGGCTGCCGCCGTCCTGCCAGAGTGTGCACATCCCCTCGACGTGCGGTCACCGCTTGAGCGGTTTCGGCTGCTCCAGCAGACTGCCCACGAAGCCCTCGTCACCGAGCAGGATGTCGGCGAGCCCTGCGGTGGCTTCACGGCTCTCTTCGTCGTAGCTCCATTCGTCATAGGCGAGCGCCATGGCCTGCTCGGCCACCCGTCGACGTTCAGCGGCAGCGCCGGCCTCGATGAGTGCTCGCAGGCGGCTGGCTTCGGAGGTCAGGCTCGCCACGCCAAAGGTGGATGGTCGCTCCCGCAGCTCATGAAGGAGCTGGTCGGAGACTGGGACACTGACACGGGTTTCGCGGCTCATGCAGCACATAATGCAGCAAGAACTGCAGCGTGTCAAGGAGCAATGGCGACCATGAAACTTGCTCCGGCGGCGCCGATTTGGATCGGACTGGCGATTGCCGCGAGCACCAGTGCGATCACGGTTCCCGGTACAAAGCTACCCTTCCTGAGGCGCACGTCTCCTACCTCCACGCGCGTCCCCGGACATTCGCCCCGCCCGGAGCCGCAAGTTCTCCAATCCCTGGCCGCACGAGGGGCCCCCGATCAGGGTGCCGAGGATCCATTCCTGAGCTCACAGGCGGGGGCCATCTGCGACGGCGACTAACGCAGCGGGTCAGCCCCACCCTTCGGAGGCGCTGCCACCAGCGTCTCATCTCCGACGAGGATCGCCTCGTGCGAGGTGATGGTCGCCTCGGCGACTAGTCAGTATTCCGAAAGGTTAAGGAGTACCCGCGGCCGGGCCGGTTGATCAGGTCACACGGAATCTCCAATCGGGTCAGGATCTTCCTGACCCGGAGGACGTAGTTACGCACCTCCTCTGGGAACAGCGCCGCGTCTGACCAGGCAAGGCCAGTGATCTGTTGCGCTGTGTAGAAGCGGTGGGGGTGGTCCAGCAGGAATTGCAGGAGTTCGAACTCTCGATGGGTGAGCACGGCCTCTTTCCCCTTGTGGCGCACCACCCGACCATCGGGGTCCAGCCACAGGCCGTGGAGTTGCCAGACTCGCTGGTACCAGAGATCCAGCCGGGTGTGGTACCCCGCCATCTGGGTCTCGATGAAGGTCACATCCACGTCTGCAGCGCGCTGCGCCACGGGGTGCAGTTTGGGCAACTCGTGTTGGACCCGATCGAGCAAGCCGAGCTTGAAACGTATCAGGTCGTCGTAGATGCTCATCCAGTGGCGCGCGTCTTCCCAGTGCTCGGTTTCGATGTCCTCTCCCTCGAGAGGGCGTGTGACCGGCTTGGCGCGTTCGGTCCCCATGTTCGTGACTTTAGCGAACCTGTTGCTGATCTTCTTACGGGGATGGGTGTATCAGAAGACGATGACCGCGCAAGAGGCTGCCCAAGACAGACCTGACATCGACACCGGGGACTGCCAGCTGACCGTCACCATGCCCCGCCGGCATGGTGGTGCCGCAAGTCTCCTGACTGCTCTCGGGCATGCCGAGATCGAGGTCACGCGGATCGAGCCTTGGGGCGATGGTGGTGGTGGGATGTATCGCGTCACTGTCAGTCATCGTCCACGGCTTGCTGTGGTGCTCCTCGAAGGACTCGGTTGCCGGGTAACCGGCCCCGCCAGTGACCCGATTGGCAACCCAATCAACCCTCGCGCTGACCGCTACATGACGACTGATGCGGGTCGAGCATGGTGACCCCCGTGTCCCACCTCGACCGTTACTAGGTCAGGCAATCCAAACAATGGAGGTTGATGATGAGCGGACGGAGAGACAAAGTTGCCGGCAAGGCCAAAGAGCTCAGCGGCAAGGTGACCGGGGACAAGGACCTCGAAGCGGAGGGTAAGAGCCAACGCCTCGTGGGCAAGGTCGAACAGGCTGGCGAAGATGCCCGGGAATCGGTCCGCGGTGCGGCACGCGCCCTCAAGACCGCGGCCCGCACCCTCAAGAAGAAAGACGCAGCCGTGAGGAAGAAGAAGTGATCATCCTCGGCGTGATCCTGATGATCATTGGATTCGTGGCCGCTATCCCAATCCTGTGGACCGTGGGCATCATCCTGGTCGTGATCGGCCTCGCTCTCGCCCTGCTCGGGGCCATGGGGCACGCTGTCGGGGGCCGGCGACACTACTATTGAAACGCGAACCACGATGAGATCCTGAGCCTGAAGCATGGGTGGTTTGGGCTCAATCCAGAGGAACTGTGATGACCGCCAGAAGCGAGGACAAGGGCGCGCGGCGCGAGTTCCGCGGTACCGGGCTGTATTGGAGTCTCTTGCTGGGTGTGATCCTCGCCATTGCGATTCTCATCGGCATCATTCAGAACGCGCAATCCGTCCAGCTCAAGTACCTGGTCTGGGACCTCAGCACCCCCCTGATCGTGGTGCTGCTGGTCACGGTCTTCGCGAGCGTTCTTCTCACCGCACTGGTCGGCGTCGCTTGGCGGCACCGCCGGCGTCGGCAGCTGACGGACCGTGAAGAGTTGCGAGGTCTGCGCGGGCGTATTTCGGACCCTGCGTCCACGACCTCGGAAACGCCGACCCTCGAGAGGGGCCCCCCGCCCCCCTAATCCATCAAGGTCTTCCAGCCAGCCGACTCATATGGCAGCTCTGCGAGCGATCGCGGAAGGGACCTCCGACCTTCTGACGACCCCCTGGATGGCCGGCTGAGACAGCCTGACCAAGCGGCACTGCCGCCGTCACCGCGCACCAGCGTGATCGGCACGTCCTCGCCGCTCTCTTCCATGAAAGGCCGGTAGCCACTCCGCCGCCAAAAGTCGCCCGCGTCAATAATCGCATGCTCGACGGACCTGCCCACGCCGCCGACCGTCTACCGTTCATAGCCACGTATGTACTCACGGCCGGCCGCGGAGACATGCCACCGGGCCTTGGTGACGACGTCGGTCATCCGCCTGGCCTCGCATCGGATGGTGAGCGGCCACCCCTCTCACGAGGTGGCCGCCGCGTTTGGGGAATGAGAATCAGCCCAACGGGTGTCACGCCAGATGTTGGGGTGAGAGAGTAGCCACCCAACCTGCTGCGCGTCTGTCCCTCAGCGCACCATCGATCGGGCTGCGCGCCCAACACGGGGCGACCTACCCAGATGTGCCGTGGGAGCCCAAAGCGGCGTTCAAGGCGGTCGGGGACTTCTACCGAAGAACAAGCACAACGTATCTGTCCGGCTCGATTCTGACCGGAGGTCCTGGCTCAGCGGCGTGTCCCAGCCAACACGGCGATGCTGAGCCGGTTGCTGCAGTGGGCCAACATGGCCAGAACGCACCTGGGCCGTCGAGGGCGCATCCGGCCTGGGGTTGCTGATTGCCAAACAACTGGTCAACGCCGGCGAGTTTGCCGTCGACGTTCCCGCCACGCTCACCGCGCGAGCGCGAGTGTCGGGCACACCGGGGTGTCGACGGGGATAGAGCCATGCAATGTTCACACCAGAGTCGATCCTGAACCGGCGGCTCGTCCCGCGCTGTAACGTCAGGTTTTGAAGCACTCCACCAGGAATGCTCCCGTGGAATCGCGCACGACGCCGTGAATGTCGTGTTCGAAGCCGGGGAACTTGCGATCGAAGTCCTCAAGCGCGAGAAGGTATTCGAGGATTGGCCCGTCGAGGGCCCCGCTTCTCTCGCCTGGCATCAGCACCGGGATCCCTGGGGGATAGGGCACCACCATGACGGCAGCCGTGCGACCGTCCATCATCGATACTGGAACTTGTTCGGTCATCCCTCGCACGAGACGCCGATACGCCTCTCCCGGGGTGCACTCAGCGCCCGGCAGCCCGCCGAAAGCCTTGTCAAGAAGCTCCGGCAGCCTGCGACTGCGCATCTCGGCGTGCATCTCGTCGCACAGGCTTCGCAGGGTCGTCGCGCCGTACCGCTCCGGGTAGTCAGCGGCGAGCTCAGGCAGAGCCAGCTTCAGCGGGATGTCCTGGTCGTATGCGCGTTTGAAGGCCATCAGCCCGTCCAGCAGCGTTCCCCACTTGCCCTTGGTGAATCCGATGGAGAGGAGGACCAGAATCGTGTAGTCACCGGTTTTTTCCACCTCGATGCGAAGCCCGTCGAGGAACCGGGTGACGATCCGTGCCGGAATGCCTCGGTCCTCAAACGTGCCCTGAGCGTCAATGCCCGGTGTCGTGATGGTGACCTTGATGGGATCGAGCATGCAGAAGCCATCGGTGAGGCCAGAGAACCCATGCCACTTTTCCCCTGGCGCCAGCTCCCAGCAGCTCGGCTCCGTTGTGAGCAGTTCATCCGGCGCTTCAACGAACGAGTAGGACGCGGCTGAGTGAGGATCGTGAACGCTTTCCGGTTGCCAGAGCCCGAAGAACCATCCCTCCTGCTTGGTCAACGCGTTGCCGACTGCGATGAGCTGCTTGCGGAACTGGACCGCCTCGAGAATTGCCTCATCGACGAGTGCGCGTCCGCCGGGCGCGTCCATCATCGCCGCGGCCACATCGAGGCAAGCGATCATCGGATAGAAGGGCGAGGTGGATCCGTGCATCATGTAGGCTTCGTTGAAGCGCTGAGGATCCACCGGAGCCGCCTGGGTGGAGCGGACATGGATCATTGAGGCTTGCGAGAACGCGGCAAGCAGCTTGTGTGTCGACTGCGTGGCGAAGAGGGTTGGGCCACCCGGCTCAGGGCGTGGATGCATCGCATAGCGGTCACGGTAGAGAGGATGGAAGCACGCGTATGCGAACCACGCCTCGTCGAAGTGCACGCGTGGCACCGAGGCTCCCAACATGGTGGCGGCGCGACGAGCCTGATAGCAGATGCCGTCGTAGGTCGAGTTGGTCACCGCCGCGTAGACCGGGGTGCCGTGGTCTGTGCCGCCCGCAAGCGGGCTTGCGGCCACACGTCGTGCCACCGCTTCCGCGCTGAGCTGCGCTTCGGGGATGGGGCCGATGATGCCGTAGCCGTTGCGAACCGGCATCAGATAGACGGGTACAGCATCGGTCACCGTCAGCGAGTAGTTCATCGACTTGTGGCAGTTTCGGTCCACCAGCACGACGTCGCCGGCGGTGATACAGCTATGCCCGACGATCTGGTTCGCCGTCGACGTTCCATTCAGGACGTAGTAGGTGAAGTCGGCGCCGAAGATGCGGGCCGCCTGGCGCTCCGACTCGCCGATCTTGCCGGAGTGGTCGAGGAGCGAACCGAGCTCCTCCACTGACACCGACAGGTCGGTCCGAAAGAGGCTCTCACCATAGAAGTCGTAGAAGGCCTTGCCCACCGCGGACTTCCGGAACGCGGTGCCGCCCGCGTGGCCGGGGGTGTGCATCGAGTATTCGTAGGTGTTGGTGAAATCGATGAGCGATTGAAAGAAGGGCGGGAGCAGCGAGTCGGTGTAGCGTCGCCACGACCAGTCGATGCGACCGGCGATGAACCCGGGGGTGTCCTCGAACAGGAACACATACTCCTGAGTGGCCTGGATGACGCTCAGCGGCAAGGCGTCGAGATCGCCCCGCTCGAGAAAGACGAAGACGGGCACCTTGGTGCTGCGGGACCTGACCGCGGTGATCACAGCCTCCGCTCCGGCGATCTCATCCCGCCGACCAAGCCCCCAGTCCACGACCACGCACCCGAATGAGGGATCCGATCCGACCAATGCGAGGGAGTCAGTCACCGTCTCGACCTGCTCAACGCGGTGGCCGAGCACGACGAGTTCGTCGACGATCCGTTGGATCGTGCGATCCGCCTCGTGGCGACGCTCAGGTGACGATATCAGGAGAACGGGGAACTCGCCTCTGGCTAACATTGCTGCCTCCAACCGGACATGAACGTGAGCGTCGCGGCGCGAGTGCGAGTCGCCGAATGCGTTGTTTGCATCGCGCTCCTCCGCCGGTCACCCATCCGCGCCGCGTGCCGACAGCATCCGCACCGCGTGCTGTTCCCACGCAGACAGCGACATGTCGAGGAGATCGGCTGCCCGGTGCGGCACCGCATTCCTCGCGAGCACGACGTATGGGGCACAGGTCAGCGCGCAGCCGACCCGTCCGTCCGGCACCCATTCCGTCTTGAACCCAACGAAGATCTCCTTGTATCTGACGTCCTGATCCTGGCCACAAAGCACGACGCTGTCGACGATGTGTTCCATGCGCGCTTGCAGGACCCCCTCGCGCTCTGCATGCGTTGCCCCAGGGATACCGTGGCCGACGTCTTCAATAAAGAGACTGGAGTCGCGATCGCGATCTTCTGCGATGGCCAGCGCGATGGCCGACCACACCGAACTGGGCCCTGTGACGGTGACATCTTTCGTTGCGCAGACCACATGTGATCCCGGCAGCAATGGGAATCGTCGTGACGCTTCCGTTCCAAACAGCCGCTCACCCGCCTCGAGAAGGGGAGCGACCGGATAGACCTGGATATCGGCGCCATCATGGCGCTTCCGACCCATGATCGGCTTGACCGATCCATCGATGAGCCCGTCGTGTCGTGCCACGTCATAGCCCCACACAGCGCCATTGAGACCACAGAACGACGACGCCGCGATCATGTTGATCTGCCCGGCATAGGCGTCGTTCTTCTCGGCCCGATCGTAGGAGACGATCCCTTCGAGGACCGTGTCCATGGTCTTCGCAACCGTGCCCGTTGAAATCTTGAGCACGGCGACATACCCGACTCCGCTCGCGCCGGGGTTGCCGTATCCATCGCAGTAGTCGTCGAATGGGCCGATGGCTCCATTGATGACGTCGGTGCGGGTGAGCGGTGAATGCATGGCGGGGCTCCTGTTGAGGACGGCGCGGGTTCTCGGCCGACGGACGTTGCGACGTCAGGCTACGCGAGCCGGCGGGACGCCCGTGGGGTCGCTCAAGGCGTCCTCCTCCTTCGAGGTGTCGAGCAGAAGTGGATCCGGATGGGTGATCTTCCAGTTCGGCCGCTTGAAGATGTCCGCGAGGAACGGCGGAACTGAGCAGATCACGATGCCGATGAGCATCGCCAGGACGTAGACGGGCGTTGACCATGCTGCGAGCCCGGTTGGCGGGAAGAAGCCGAGAATCAAACCGAACACCGAACCGAGGATGCCCATGCTCGCGATGATCCACATCCCGAGGTACTTGCCGCCGGGAACGCGGAATGGGCGAGGGGCGTCGGGCTGGGTGTGGCGTAGGCGGATGCCGGCAGCCAACATCAAGATATACATCAGCACCGTGAGTTGCGTGGTCAGCGCGGTCAGCATCCAGTACCCGGTGCTCACTCCTGGTGCGAACAGAAAGAGGAGAGCGAACAGCGTTCCGATCACACCCTGGAACAACAACATGGCGACGGGCACGTGGCGCTTGTTGACGTAGTGCAGCTCGGGCGGTAGCTCCCCGCTGCCTTCAGCCGCGTAGACGCCTTCAGACGGACCGAGCATCCATGTGCTGATGAGCGCGAGGGTGCCGAGACCGACGAGTGCAGCCATCAACTGGGTCACCCAGTTGCCAAGCCCGAGGCTCGTGAAGAAGTCCTGGAACGCCTGCATGAGCCCAGAGACGAGGTTCAGCTTGCTGTCGGGGACGACGAACGAAATCGCCAGCGTCCCGAGGATCGAGAGCGCCAGGATCACGACCGTCGAGACGGCGACTGCGCGAGGGTAGTCCCTCCGGATGTTCTTGAGCTGCTTGGCGGAGTACCCTGCCATCTCCACGCCGGCAAACCCGAGGAGCACGCCCGCAAAGAACACGAGGTTGCCGATACTTGAGAAGTTCGGGAACAGGTCCTTCGCGTGAAATGCGATCGCGTTTGGTCGCCCGCTGATCAGCCAGTACACCCCGAGGCCGATCAGCACAGCAATCGGTATGAGTGTTCCGATCACCACCGCCACGTTGTTGAAGCGAAGAATGTTCTTCAACCCGAGGAAGTTGGCGAGCGTCAGGCCCCAGAACACCACCAGCATGACGATCACGAGGTACCACTTGTTGTCGGCCAGGCTGGGGTCAAAGATGTATGCAAGGGTGGCGGCAACGAATGACAGCACCGTCGGAAACCAGACAACGTTCTCGATCCAGTCGAACCACACGGCGAGAAACCCTGTGCGCGTCCCGAATCCTGCCCTCACCCAGGCGTACATGCCGCCAGCGCGGGGCCACCCGGTGGCGAGCTCAGCGGCGACGAACGAGAGCGGGACGAAGAAGAGCAAGGCGCCCACCACGTAGAAGAAGATGCTGGCCCAGCCATACTCGGCAACACTCGGAAGGCCGCGCAGCGTGAGGATCGCCGCGACGGTGATGAGCGCAATACCAACCGGGCCGATGAAGCGTGTGGACCCACGTGGCTGTGCGGCGGCCTGACGCACGACAGGGTGTCGACTACGGGCGAGGCGTTCAGCTGGCATGACGTTTCCTTAGGTGTTGAGGGCTCGCCGAGCATGCGGGTGTATCGGGGGTTTCACTGGGAGACACGAGCCATAGACCAGCGCCGGTACCAGTACCCGTGTCAACCTCGGACTGCTCATCACGATTCCTCATATGCGCGTGCGGGTGAGCCCGTGCGCGCACAATATGGACGGCCCGCGAGTCGAGGTGAAAGAGCCGCATGTACTGCCTCGGATGGGACTTTTGTCCCGACGTGCCGTCGATCCGACAACTATGCGACCAATGTGAGTTTCCGGGTGTCGTCGATCCCACGCGTTCGGCGCGAAACGGAGTGACCGATCCGGCACGGGGGGCGCAGCCTGACGCACGACCGCTCCGACTCACGCCGACACGGTAGCCTCCAACCAGATGGGACGCGTGTGCGGTAGCGCACCAAAACGCTGCTCACCTGTGAGGTCTGTTCGGAGACGCTGGCATCCCCTCACTTCGGTGATGGTGGCCAACAGCTACTGGACCCGGCATTACTTCGACGCTCACAAGACGACGGGAGGTGACGCTGGTACAGTTCACTGATCGCCCCGGGTGGCGACTCTTCGTGATCACTGTGAGCTTCGGGATGTGCGTCCCAGCAAGGGAGCCCGGAAATGGCTGATATGCAGGTGCACGAACGGGCCATGAAGAGTGGCATGAAACCACGTGTCGATCTCGGACCTCGGGACAGTCTCCGAGCCGCTCTGCCGAAGCCCGTTCAAGACTCGGCGGTTTGCGTGCGTGCAGGAGCCCAGTCATGAGCGAGAAGAAGAACAGACGGAAACGCGCGAACGTCGTCGTCGGAGTGGACGGATCCGACGGGGCGAAGGCAGCGCTTCGCTGGGCGTTCGCGGAGGCGCGGCTGCGCAAAGCCCCGCTGCGCGTCGTCCACGCATTGCAGTACTCGTACATGGGCGCCGTGGCCGGGGGCTACGCTTACATGGGTGGTGCCGTGTCCTTCCCTTCGGGAGGCGCCGTCGAAGTCGGTACGTTCGAGCGCGCTGCGAGAGAACTGATCCACCGTTTGATCCATGAGGTTGCCGGAGATGCCACAGACGTCGCGATCGACGGTGACATCATCGACGGGAGTCCCGACGCCGTTCTGATCGGTGCGGTGGCGGCGGACGATCTCTTGGTGGTGGGCTCCCGAGGGCATGGCGGCTTCGCTGGTCTTCTGCTCGGCTCTGTCAGCCAACAGTGCGTCGAGCACGCGCCATGTCCCGTGGTGGTCGTACATCCGGCCAGCGGCGACGGCGAGTAGAGCGACATGACGTCACGTGCAGGTCTGACCCACCTGAATACTGGCGATACCCTCGATGTCGCCGCCGACGTGGGGGTGCGGTCACGCTAGAGCGCAAAGACGTCTACCTTCCCCACAGCATGAACCGGGCGAGGTAAGCCCACCAGGGGCAGAGCCCGATCGTTCGGAGGCGAGAGGAAGAGGCCGCCAGCCCCGGCTTTCAGCCATGGGTCGTGCTCGAGGCACTCCATCCTGTTTACTTCGAAGGCCATGGCAACAACGGGTCACAACCTAGCGCACGCTGGCGCAGCCGAGGACGGATTTGCGAGCCGGAGCCGCGACGCTGACGGGGTGCCCGAGCCAGGTGGCGCTTCCAGCGCCAAGGTGGGTGCTGTGGCCGGTGAGGTGGATGCCTGGATTGCCACCTTTCACGACACGAGCCAGGAGTGGCGTCGTCTGTTCGCCGAGGTGTTCGGCACCTTCCTCCTGGTCGTTGCGGCGGCAGGGGGCGGAGTTGTCGCCGCCCTCAGCCACGGGGCGGTGGGCCGGTCGGCCGAGGTGGCCGCCCCGGGCCTCACGGTGATGGCGGTCATCCTCTTCATGGGCAAGGTTGCGGGGGCCCACCTCAACCCGGTTGTCAGCGTCGCCTTCGCGATGCGCCGAGATTTCCCCTGGCGTCGTGTTCCTGGATATGTGGTAGCCCAGCTTCTCGGCGCAGCGCTGGCCTGTCTTGTTCTCTTAGCGATCCTCGGCAACGCGGGCGGCCTGGGCGCCACTGAGCCGGGCATGGGGATGAGTGAAGCGCAGGCGATGCTGATCGAGGCACTCTTGACCCTGGGCCTGGTGAGCACCATCCTAGGGACCGCCTCGGGTGCACAGAACGTGGGGCCGCTGTCAGCGCTGGCGGTGGGCGGCTACATCGTTCTGGCTGGGCTCTGGGCCAGTCCCATCAGCGGGGCGTCGATGAACCCAGCTCGCTCCTTCGGGCCCGACCTCGTGACCGGCAACTTCGCGAACTTCTGGATCTACCTGGTCGGCCCAACTGTAGGCGCACTGCTCGCAGTCGCGGTCGCTTACGCCCTGCGTGGCCCTGGTGGGAAAGATCCCACTGCTGTTGCCGCGGCTCAGGGAACCGTTTCTCAAGCGTCGATCATCCCGAATCAATCGGCCCCGCCGAAACCCTCTACTGAGACCGAGCAGTAGGTTGGAGCACGGTACTGGCCGCCTGCAACCCCACTCCGCAGTTGCCGTCAAGAGGTAGCGCGTTGGCGAAGACAGAACATTGGAAGACCGATCCCGATCCGCACGACTTTCCAGCCGCTATTGACTACCTCTCACTGGTGCTGCCACGCACGCAGGCGGCTGCACTGGCGCGAAAACTGAAGACCGCGCCACTGGCGCAGCGGAAGGCGACGGATCTACTCCGTGCCAGCCGATCGGCGTTGCTCCCACCCGACAACCCTGAGGTTGCCCGCGACCTCAAGAAGATTCGCAAAGGCGCGTTGCTATCGCCGGTCTTGCTGGTCCGAGGTCACGCCCCGAGCGACGACGCCATGACGATCGCCGACGGCTATCACCGAATCTGCGCCAGCTACCACATAGACGAGGATGCCGAGATCCCGTGCAGGATCGTGGACGCCCCTGCCTGATCGAAAGGCCCAGCGGCAACCATGTGTTCTGCAGGTAGTCGGCGCGCCGCGGCCCGGTGACCGCCATCGACGTGAAGGCGAATGACGATGTGGTCGGCGCGGGCAATGAGTAGAGGCGTTCAAGGTCCTCGCGCAGAGCGCAGAGGTCGAGGAACCGGAGGTGCAAACAGCCAGGATCAGCGGTGCGGGACCGTGGTTCGCACCAATATCGCAGCTGGGGCCGATGCGACGCTCAGGCCGACCTGGACTTCCCGCGCTTCCGGCTGTGGTGAACCCGTGTCGCATCCCGATGAGCCCCGGACCCGGGTCCCGTCCCACGGAACGAATCGGCGGCGGCTCCTTCTGGTGCTTGGGCGACGAGCTCAGCCTTCGCCGTAAGTTCCTCACGCTGTTGCTCGAGGGTCACTTTCGGATACCGAGGGTCAAGCTCGAGCAGGGTGTGGGCGAGCACGTGCGACACGCAGATTCGCGCGTACCACTTGTGGTCGGCCGGGATCACGTACCAAGGGGCCCACTCGGTGCTGGTGTTCGACAGCATCTCTGAGAAGGCCTGCTGATAGTCGTCCCAGGAGCGGCGCTCCCGCACATCGGCGGCTGAGAACTTCCACGTGTGGTCAGGGAGGTCGAGCCGTCGCAGGAACCGGGTTCGCTGCTCCTCCTTCGAAAGGTTGAGGAATATCTTGACGACCGTGATGCCGTTATCGGTGAGATAGCGTTCCCACTCGTTGATCTCCCGGTAGCGGCGCTCCCACACGCCCTTCCCCGTCGCATCTTTCGGAAGCCTCTGTCGCGCAAGCAGCTCGGGATGGACCCGAACCACCAGCACCTCCTCATAGTGGGATCGGTTGAAGATGCCGATGACGCCGCGGGCCGGGAGGCGCTGGGCGTAGCGCCACAGGAAGTCGTGGTTCAACTCCTCCGTCGAGGGAACCTTGAAGCTGCTGACCGAGACGCCCTGGGGGTTCACCCCGCTCATGACGTGACGAATCGTCCCGTCCTTGCCGGCGGCGTCGAGCGCCTGGAGGCAGACCAGCACCCCACGGGTGTCCTGGGCGGCGAGCCTCGTCTGGAGATCGGCAAGGAGTTCCACGCCCTCGTGGAGCTGTGACTTGCTCGCCTTCTTGTTCGGGAATTCGCCCTTGTCGGCGGGATCGAAGTCCTTGGCGAGCTTCACCTTTGCGCCCGGCTTGACGCGAAGTGGCTCGATGAACTTGGCGATCCGCGCCGCGTGGTTATCGGTCACGATATCCGTCCTCGAGTGACGGTGCCACCGATGTCAGGCCTCGGCATGCTGGGCACACCAGTCACATGCGCGACGATCATCGGTGCCCGGCTTGTCGTTGCCATTGGCCTTGATCTCCTGCCCATACGGACAGTCGCTCCGGTCGTGATACACAGGGCCCGCGGGATCCGTGTCGGTATGGAACGGAGCCACCTTCGCCGTGGCAGCGACCGCCGCTGGCCGATCATCACTTGCACCAACGCTCGGCGCGGCTGGGATTGCGAGCGGCACGGGGTTCGCCTTCACTGCTGTCGCCTCCACAGGATCGAGCATCCGGTACGCAAGCAACTTCACTCGGTCGGTCACCAGAAACCAGATCAGGGCATAGCCCCAGACCAGCGCGGCCCAACCCCAGCCCAGCGGCGTCATGAAGAGCCCAAAGACCGCGATGAGAGTCGCCAGCGACTGTGTGCCAAGCACGGCCATCAAAAGAATCCGAGCCGGGCGTATTGACCAGAACGGGCCGCGAGTGCGAGCCAGAAAGATCGTCAGATGTCCGGCAACGGAGAGCATCAGGTACATCAGTGTCTGGAGTTGAGGATGGCCAAGGTGAAACACGCGATCGCCGAGGTAGAAGAGGCCAAATGCTGCCACCGGCCCCACCACACCCAGCACCGTGGCCATCCCGAGCACCAGGCGCATGTTCCACGCCTCAGGACGATCCCTGTAGTGAACCTTGTCGTAGGCGATGGACAGGATGGCGCCGTCATTGAGCAGCGCGAGCATCACGATCATGATCGCGGTCACCGGAAAGAAGTTGAACACCAGGATCGCGAGCGTGACGAACAGGAGCACGCGCAGCGTCTCGGCGATCCGGTAGATCGCATAGCTGTTCATGCGCTGAAAGATCTTCCGGCTCTCTTTGATCGCCTCGATGATCACCGACAGTCCGGGGCTCATCAGCACGATTGACGCCGCGGCGCGCGCCGCGTCGGTCGCGCCCGACACGGCGATGCCGCAGTCCGCCTTCTTCAGCGCCGGGGCGTCGTTCACCCCGTCGCCGGTCATGCCGACGATGTGGCCGAGCTTTTGCAGGACCTCCACGATGTGGAACTTGTGCTCCGGGAACACCTGAGCGAAGCCGTCGGCCTGCTCGATGGACCTCCCTTCCGCCGCCGTCGCACGCGCTTGACGTCGCCGAGGCCGGCGGCGTCGAGAATGTCGGCGCCCAGACCCGAGTGTGGTGGCGGTCTCCCTGGCGATGGCAATGGCGTCGCCCGTTACCATCTTCACCTGCACGCCCATCTGGACCGCGGTCGCGATGGTCGCCTTGGCATCTTTGCGTGGCGGGTCGAACAGGGGCAGCACGCCGACGAACTGCCACGGGCCCGTCCCCTCGGCGCGGGCCACACCCAGGGACCGAAAGCCGCGCGCTGCGAACGCATTGACCGCCTTGTCGACGTCGGCCTTGACCTGTCGGGAATTGGCCGCCAGCTCCAGCATCACCTGCGGCGCGCCCTTCGAAACCCGGAACGTCTTGCCACCGGCGGCCTTGACGGTGGCCTCGGTCCGCTTGTGCACGGGATCGAAGGGCTGGAAGTGGACGACGTGATATGCGCACAATGCCTGGGTCGTCCTTGACGCCGCGCCAGCACGGCCAGGTCGATGGTGTCGTCATCGTCGGCGCGTGACGCCAGCGCGGCATCGAGAATGACTTGCTCGGAGCGACGTTGTTCACACTGAACGGATCGCCCAGGGTCAGCTTGTTCTGGGTCAGCGTGCCGGTCTTGTCGGAGCACAGGATGTCCACGCCCGCGAGTTCCTCGATGGCCACTAACCGGCTGACGATGGCCTTCTTGTTTGGCGAGCAGACGCGCGCCGACCGCCATGGTCACGGACAGGACGGTCGGCATCGCCACGGGAATCGCGGCCACGGTCAGCACCAGAGCGAACTGCAGAGTGGTGAGGAATGGGTCGCCGCGGAGGATCGAAACGATGATGATCAGCGCCACCATGGCGGCCGCGAAGATGATCAGGAAGTTGCCGATCCTGAGCACCGCCCGCTGGAAGTGGCTGACGGTCTGGGTGTCCTGAACCAGCTCCGCGGTCTTGCCGAAGTAGGTGTTCGTGCCCGTGGCGTAGACCAGGGCGCCGCTCTCACCCTGCCGGAGGATCGAAGCGGAGAACAGCGCCTCGCCAGGCTTGCGCGTGGCGGGCAAGCGACTCTCCGGTCAACGCCGACTGGTCGACCTCGACGGGGTCGCCCTCCAGCAGGCGGGCGTCGGCCGGCACGATGTCGCCCAGCCGCAGGCGGATGACGTCGCCCGGCACCAGCTCGCGCGCCGGCGGGGTGATCCACTTGCCGTCACGCTTCACCCGGGCCTTCATCGGCCAGCTGGGCCTTCAGGGCGTCGATGGCCTTGCCAGCCTGGCGCTCTTCCTAGAATCCGACGCTGGCGTTGGCAACCGAGCAGGACCAGGATGATGCACGAAGTCTGGCCAGTGCTGGAGCACGCCGGAGAGGATGACCGCGACCTCGATCATCCAGGGGATCGGGCCCCAGAAGTAGGTGAGCAGCTTCAGGAGCTGGTTGGCCTTCTTCTCCTCGATCTCGTTCGGTCCGTACTGTGCAAGGCGCTTCTGCGCCTCGACTTGGGTGAGACCCCGCGGCGAGGATCCGAGCCGCTTCTCCACCTCCGCCAGGGGCAGCGACTTCAGGTCGTCCTGAGCCCCAGGTTCCGTGTGCGGTTTCGAGGCTTGAACCTTGGCAGCCGGCGCCGCGCCCAGTCCTTCCTTGCCGCCGCCATGTGCGGGGGTCCCTGACTTGTCGGCGATGGGCTTGTCGGCCGGTTGCTCGATCGTCATCCTCGCTCCAAGACGGCGACGAGCGCAACGGTGCTGGCACTGACCTCGCGCGTCATCGCTAGGACCGCCACTTCGCGTTGCTCCATTTCCAGTCCAGGATCTCGGGCATGTCCTGGCCGTACGTGTCGACGTATCGCGTGTGCTCGACGAGCTTGTCCTGCACCATCTGCTTCAGATAGCTCCCCTTGGCGCCGAGCTGCGGCAACCGATCGATCACGTCCTGGACGAGGTGGAACCGATCGAGGCCGTTCTGCACCCGCAGGTCGAAGGGCGGTCGTGATAGTGCCTTCCTCCTTGTAGCCGCGGACGTGCAGGTTCTGGTTCGTCCGGCGGTAGGTGAGGCGATGGATCAACCACGGATAGCCGTGGAACCCGAAGATGATGTGCTTGTCCCTGGTGAAGATCGAGTCGTAGTCGACGTCGCTCAGCCCGTGCGGGTGCTCGCGTGCTCGGCTCGCAGCTTCATCAGGTCGACAACGTTGACCACCCTCACCTTGAGCTCGGGCAGATGCTCGCGGAGGATGGAGATGGCAGCCAGGATCTCGAGCGTGGGCGTGTCGCCGCAGCAGGCCATGACCACGTCCGGCTCGGCGCCCTGGTCGTTGCTCGCCCACTCCCAGATGCCGATGCCCTCCGTGCAGTGCACCACGGCCGCGTCCATCGTCAGCCACTGCGGCAGCGAGTGTTTACCCGCCACAACCACGTTCACGTAGTTGCGGCTGCGCAGGCAGTGGTCGACGACCGACAGGAGGCAGTTCGCGTCAGGCGGCAGGTAGACGCGCACGATGTCGGCCTTCTTGTTGACGACGTGATCGAGGAACCCGGGGTCCTGGTGCGTGAAGCCGTTGTGATCCTGCTGCCACACGTGCGAGGCGAGGAGGTAGTTCAGCGAGGCGATCTCACGGCGCCACGGCAGCTGCGTGGTGACCTTCAGCCACTTGGCGTGCTGATTGAACATCGAGTCGACGATGTGGATGAAGGCCTCGTAGCAGTTGAACAGCCCGTGCCGTCCGGTGAGCAGGTAGCCTTCGAGCCATCCCTCGCACTGGTGTTCGCTCAGCATCGAGTCGAGGACGCGGCCCTCGGGCGCGAGGAACTCGTCGTTCTCCACGATCGCGCGCGTCCCATTGACGGTTGGTGGCCTCGAAGACCGCGCCGAGGAGGTTCGAGAGCGTCTCGTCGGGGCCGAAGACACGAAAGTGCCGGCGATCCTGGTTGTGTGCGATCACGTCGCGGAGGAACTCCCCGAGCACGAGCGTGTCCTGGCCGTTGACGGCGCCTGGGGAGGGCACGTCGAGCGCGTGGTCGCAGAAGTCCGGCATGCGCAGATCGCGCAGCAGGACGCCGCCGTTGGTGTGGGGGTTGGCGCCCATCCGGCGGTCGCCCTTCGGCGCCAGCTCGGCCAGCTCGGGCACCAGCCGGCCAGCGCCGTCGAAGAGCTCCTCGGGCCTGTAGCTCCTCATCCAGCTCTCAAGCAGCGGGACGTGATCCGGGATGCTCGGCGTCGACGAGCAGCGGCACCTGGTGGGCTCGGAACGTCCCCTCGATCTGCAGGCCGTCGACGACCTTCGGTCCTGTCCAGCCCTTCGGGGAGCGCAGCACGATCATTGGCCAGCGCGGCCGGGTTGCGTCGCCGCCGTTGCGTGCATCGTCTCTGGAAGCTGCTGGATGTCCGCGATGGCCTCGTCCAGCGCGCTGGCCATGAGCTGGTGCATCGCATCAGGGTCGTCCCCCTCGACAAAGTATGGCGTCCAGCCACAACCGCGCAGGTACTGGTCCAGCTCCTCGGGCTCGATGCGGGCGAGCACGGTCGGGTTGCTGATCTTGTAGCCGTTCAGGTGCAGGATCGGCAGCACCGCCCCGTCGGTGATCGGGCTGAGAAACTTGTTGGAGTGCCAGGCGGTCGCCAGCGGTCCGGTCTCGGCCTCGCCGTCGCCGATGATGCAGGCGACGATCAGACCGGGATTGTCGAATGCGGCGCCGAACGCATGGCTCAGCGAGTACCCGAGTTCGCCGCCCTCGTGAATCGACCCGGGCGTCGTCGGTGCGACGTGGCTCGAGATCCCGCCGGGAAACGAGAACTGGGTGAACAGCGCCTTCAGCCCTGCCGCGTCCTGGCTGATATCGGGGTAGATCTCGCTGTACGTGCCCTCGAGGTATGTATTGGCCACCAGGGCCGGGCCGCCGTGCCCGGGACCGGCGATGTAGAACATGTCCAGGTCGTACTTCTTGATGATCCGGTTCAGGTGCACGTAGATGAAGTTCTGGCCCGGCGTGGTGCCCCAGTGGCCGACCACCAGCGGCTTCACATCCGACGAGAGCCAGCGGCCGCCTGAGCAACGGATTTTCGTAGAGATAGATCTGACCGACGGACAGGTAGTTCGCCGCCCGCCAGTAGGCATTCATCCTGTGGAGCAGTTCGGGTTCCAGCGGTCCGGTCGTCATGGTGGGCCTCTCCTTGGTCGACGCGGAGTGCGGTGACCCGCGTCTTGTGCCGCAGGCGATGCGGCCCGGTCGGCCGTCATCGTGGGGTCAATCCGCAAATGGGTTTCGCAGTCGAACGAACGCCACGTCGCAGCACGGACCGCGAAAAGATAAGGCGACGACGTGCCCCCTTCCGATGGCGATCCCCTGGGTAGGGCATGGTGGGGTGTCCAGCTTGCTCCGCGGCCAGGGTCGTTGGAATTGGGTGCAGCAGCAGTGGAACGGACTTCCGATTCTCGACATCGTGACCCACTGGTCCCGGCCCGCCTTCGGGGCGTTGCGCGTCCCCGCGTGCGGCGCTGGCGGTCGTTGCGTCGATCGATCCGGAGGGTGTGCTCGTCACCGAGGCGTTCAGCCGTCCCGCGGTGCGTGATGCCAAAGCTAGGTTGACGCCCGCCTCGGAGGACATTACTGGAGGACGGTACGCATCGGTGCCTCTGAACACTCGAGGGCACGCATGACCTCAAACCGAAGCAGGTTCGAGATCAGACCGCTCTTCATCCGAACGAGCGTCTTGCCGGCAGCGCTGTCCGTCGGCCCATCTCTGGCAGCGTACGCTTCCTCGATGCTCGGTCTGCCTGATGGCGTGCAGGCGTGCCTGTTTGATCTGGACGGCGTGCTCACGCGGACGGCCAAGGTGCATGCCGCAGCGTGGAAGCAGATGTTCGATGGTTTTCTGCGCGAACGGGCGGCGATGGCGGGCGGTCCGTTTGTACCCTTCGATCCGGTCGCTGACTACGACGAGTATGTCGACGGCAAGCCGCGCTCCGACGGGGTACGCTCGTTCCTTGCTGCGCGGGGCATCAACCTTCCGGAGGGCGAGGAGAGCGATCCGATCTCCGCCGGAACCGTCGCAGGACTCGGCAATCGCAAAAACGAGATCGTGCTCCTCATGATCCGCGATCACGGTGTCGAGGCCTACGAGGGCTCGGTGCGCTATGTTCGAGCAGCGCGGCATCGTGGCTTGCGCCGGGCCGTGGTCTCGTCCAGCCGCAACTGTCGCGAGGTGCTGGTCGCTGCGGGGATTGAGGATCTGTTCGAGCAGTGCATCGACGGCGTCATCGCGGGCCGGGAGCACCTGAAAGGAAAGCCCGCTCCTGACAGCTTTCTGGCCGGTGCGCGTGCGCTGGGTATCGCCCCTGGGCAGGCGGCGGTCTTCGAGGACGCCTTGGCTGGCGTGGCGGCAGGACGTGCCGGTGGATTTGCCTGGGTGGTCGGTGTTGACCGGGTCGGCCAAGCCGACGAGTTGCGTCGCCACGGGGCGGATATCGTCGTGTCCGATCTGGCGGAGTTGATCGAGTTGTGATCCAACACCCCGCCTTTGCGGTGGAGCCGTGGGCCCTCCGCGAGACCATGTTGAGCTTGGACGTGCTCGTCCACTCGGAATCGCTGTTCGCCTTGGGCAATGGGCATCTTGGGCTGCGCGCAAATCTGGACGAGGGCGAGCCCAATGGCCTCCCCGGCACCTACCTCAGCGGTTTCTACGAAGCGCGTCCGCTGACCTATGGCGAGTCCGGCTACGGCTACCCCGAGGCTGGGCAGACGGTCGTCAACGTGACCAATGGCAAGATCATCCGTCTGCTGGTTGACGATGAGCCCTTCGACGTCCGCTTCGGCGAGCTGCGTCGTCACGAACGGACGCTCGACTTTCGCGCCGGCGTGCTGAGACGACAGGCCGAGTGGCTCTCGCCTGCCGGACGGCGGGTGCGTGTGTCCTCGGTTCGCCTCGTCTCGTTCGTCCAGCGGGCAGTGGCCGCCGTGCTGTACGAGGTCGAGCCGCTCGAAGCCGCGACCCGCCTCGTGGTGCAGTCGGAGCTCGTGGCCAATGAGCCGATGTCGATCGTGCCTGGCGATCCGCGCACCGGCACGGGCGTGCTGTTGCCGCTCCTCGCCGAGGAGCGCTTTGCGCGAGACGCGAAGGTCGTCCTCGTCCATTCCACGAGGATGAGCGGGCTGACGCTGGCCGCTGGGATGGATCACGTGGTTGAGGGCCCTGCGGGCACCGACGCGGGCACGCCCGAGTGCGGCGAGGACCTGGGGCGCGTGACCTTCACGGCGGATGTCGAGCCGGGGCAGAGACTGCGTGTGGTCAAGTTTCTGGCCTACGGCTGGTCGAGCCAGCGGTCGACCGCGGCGTTGCGCGATCAGGTCGCTGCGGCGCTCGCCGAGGCGCGTCAGACCGGCTGGGACGGGCTCCTCGCCGGCCAGCGAGCGTACCTCGACGACTTCTGGGAGCGCGCCGACGTTGAGTTGGACGGCGACGCCGAGCTGCAGCAGGCAGTGCGCTTCGCGCTCTTCCACATCCTGCAGGCCGGCGCTCGGGGTGAACGACGCGCGATCGCGGCGAAGGGCCTGACCGGGCCAGGTTACGACGGGCACAGCTTCTGGGACAGCGAGACATTCGTGCTTCCTGTCCTGACCTACACACTCCCGAACGCCGCCCGCGACGCACTCCGCTGGCGCCATGCGACCCTGGACCTCGCCCGCGAGCGGGCCAAGCTGCTCGGGCTCGCTGGCGCAGCCTTTCCCTGGCGCACGATCGCCGGACAGGAGTGCTCGGGCTACTGGCCGGCAGGAAGCGCCGCCTTCCACGTCAATGCGGACATCGCCCATGCGGTCGATCGCTACCAGGCCGCGGTCGAGGACGATGCGTTTGAACGCGAGGCGGGACTCGAGCTGCTCGTCGAGACGGCCCGACTCTGGCGCGCGCTTGGTCACCACGACTCCGAGGGGCGGTTTCGCATCGACGGCGTCACCGGCCCCGACGAGTACAGCGCGATCGCCGACAACAATGTCTATACCAACCTGATGGCACAACACAACCTCAGGTCGGCCACCGAAGCCGTCCAACGTCACCCGGACCGGGCACAAGAGCTCGGCGTTGACGTGGAGGAAGCGGCCGCCTGGCGCGACGCCGCCGAGGCGATCTTCGTCCCCTACGACAACAAGCTGCATGTTCATCCCCAAGCCGACGCCTTTACCGAGCATCAGGTCTGGGACTTCGCGCACACGACACCGGAGCAATACCCCCTGCTCCTGCACTTTCCCTACTTCGACCTTTATCGCAAGCAGGTCGTCAAACAGGCCGATCTCGTGCTGGCGCTGCATCTACGAGGCGACGCGTTCAGCCAGGAGGAGAAGGCTCGCGACTTCGCCTACTACGAGCGGCTCACCGTTCGCGATTCGTCGCTTTCGGCATGCACCCAGGCGGTGGTCGGGGCGGAGGTCGGGCACCTCGAGCTCGCCTACGACTACTTCGGCGAAGCCGCCTTGATCGACCTCGACAACCTGGAACACAACACCCGTGATGGCCTGCACATCGCGTCGTTGGCGGGCGCTTGGATCGTCGCAGTGGCCGGCTTCGGGGGCATGCGCGACCACGATGGATCGCTGACCTTTGCCCCCAGGCTGCCGCAGCGATTGAGCCGCCTCGCCTTCGGCCTCTGTTTTCGCGGGCGGCGGCTGAAGGTTGAGGTTGCACCCCACCAGGCTCGCTACTCCCTGCTGGACGGAGCGGCGCTCGAGATCACACACCATGGAGAGGCGCTCACCGTCACCGCAGAGACACCGGTGACGCGCACGATCCCGCCCCCGCCAGCGCACGAAGTCCCCAGACAGCCGCTCGGACGGTCGCCGTCGCGACGGTGACCCGCAACGAGCGGGCGTCCTCGTTGGGGCAGGGGAGGTGGTGTTCGTGCATGCCAGACATCCCACGACCCGAAACGGTCAAGCGGCAGCCTCTGTGGAGTTGACCCGGTTTCGTGGACACATAAAGCACCTGCCCTATCGGATCAGTACCACCAAGCCGTAATCCGGCCACTAAAGCGGGCAGCTCATCGGTCACGGCCGGAAAGCGCAGCGCCCCGGTCTCCCGTCGAGGTCAGTTTTCGTGCGCTTCTGACACCCCGGAGCCATATCAGCGCAGCAATGCCCAGCGCTGTGACCTTCGCCTCTGGTACTCCGGACGTGGCCAACCACCGTCTGGTGATGCCGAGTTGAGGAATGGTCGCCATGGTGCAACGACGTTCTCGGCACCTCCCTCACGGACCTCCGACCCTTACGAAGCAAGGGCGTCCAGCGCGTTGCGGACGCTCACCTATCCGGCCACTTCGACTTCGCCCGCGAGCCGTTCTTCCGAGGAGCCCTCCTTCTCGAAGCCAGGATGCTCGCGCCTCAGTGATGCGTGACCCGGAACGCGCCAGCAGGCACGCGTCTCGGGGGCGGGACCTTCGACCCTGGCGACCGACCCGTTCCGGGGGGAGGATGGGTCCATGTTCTGGTACGAGTTCGAGAGGTCCCGGATAGAGGCTGCGTGATGACTGAGCGAGTGCGCGCACGGCGACGAATCGTCGCCGCCATCGATGGCATGGGTCTGTCGTCTCGGGTGCTCGCCACGGCAGCGGAAGCCACGTCGATGTTCGATGCCACGGTCGAAGCGGTGCATGTGGTCGAGTCCGAGCCGCGAGCGGAGCGAGCCCGTCAGAGCGCCGCGCAAGCGGGTGTCGCGCTCCATATGCTCACCGGACCCGTTCCGGTGGCTCTCGCAGCACATGTGGTGTCGAGGTCGGTCGCGCTGATCGTCGCGGGCGCATCGGCCGGGCCCGGCTCTGATCGGCCGCTGGGGAGACATGCCTCAGCGCTGATCGCAGGCGCGCAGCGGCCGATGATCATCGTGCCAGTCGGCGCGGAGGTTCACACCGCGTTGCAGCGCATCCTGGTGCCGCTCGACGCGTCATCACGGACGGGAGCAGCGCTCCAGGAAGCGCTGGAGCTCGCTCGCGTCGCTGGCGTCGAAATCATCGCACTGCATGTCCACCCGTATCACGCACTGCCAATGTTCACCGACCAACCGCAACACGAGGTGCCCGCCTGGTCGGATGAATTCCTGCGTCGCTACTGGCCCGCGTCGGCGGCGTTGCCAAGATTGCAGCACCGCGTGGGCGTGGTTGCGGACGAGATCGCGAAAGCGTTGGAGGAGACCGGGGCGGATCTGCTGGTGCTGGCTTGGCACAGAGACTTGTCGGCGGGACGGGCCAGGATCGTGGCCAGGGCGCTGCGTGAGTTGAAGACACCGGTGCTCTTGGTCCCCATTCGGTCCCGGGAAGCCAACGTCGACCGAACTCGACCTTCGAGGCCGGGCGGTTCGCGAGGTGACAGCAAGCGTCACCTGAGCGCGCCGCCTGCACCGGACGGCGCCGTGACGTCCGGGCGCTACAGGTCGTGGGGTGGAGCCCACCAGTGGCCTTGATCGTCGCGCCTGGCGGTCCCAGGATGCGCAGGTTTGACCTGCAGCTCAACGTCTCCAGGCAGGTGGACGATCAGGGGTGCACTTGACGTGACCGCGAGATGGTCGCCACGGACCGTGATCGTCAGTGAGCTACCTCTCACTTGGACGGGAAGACGGAACACGCTCCACTCTGGTGGGAGATGGGGGTCCAGTGCGATGCCGTTCGACCTGAGCCGGAGGCCGGCGAAGCCAAAGGCCAGCGCTTGCCACACGCTCCCCAGAGTTGCGAGATGCAACCCGCCCGCGGTGGTGCCGGTGACGTCATCGAGGTCCAAGCGACCCACCAGCCGAAGCAGATCCAGTGCCTTGCTGACCTGGCCGGCGCGGGCCAGGAGTCCGGCATGAACTCCGGGTGACAGCGAGCTGCCATGCGCGGTGCGCGGCTCGTAGTACGCGAGGTTCGCCGCAAGCGATCCGGGCGCGATTTCGTCCGGGACCATGTGGTGGAGCATCAGGACGTCGGCCTGCTTGATGATCTGCGAGCGGCTCACCAGGTCGCGTCCGAAGAGCAGGTCTGCGGCAACGGGGCGCCGGGGAACCGCCTTTGACAGATCGAAGGGATCGAGCGCGTAGAAGCCTGCGAACTGCTCGTGCAGTTGGGTCGCTGGGTCGTAGCCGTCAACGATGTTCGCGGCCAACCCGTCCCAGCTTCGACGCTCATCGTCCGTGAGGCTCGCGTGTCCGTCGTCATGCAGCTGCACTGCGCGGCGAAGGTTCCAGCGTGCCATCACGTTGGTGAACGCGTTGTCATCCACGATCTCGTGGTATTCGTCGGGGCCAATGACGGCGTCGATGTGTGCCCGGCCGGCGTCGTCACGGCGACACCGCGAGGCCCAGTATCGGGCGGTCTCGACAACGAGGTGGGTGCCAGGACCGGCCATGAATTCCGTGTCACCGGTCCAGTCTGCATAGAGGCAGGCGGCCCAAGCCACATCAGCGACGATGTGCTCCTCGTAATCACCGGTGCGCACGACAACGTCACGTCCGGTGTGATCGCTCACCAGCGTGGGGGTGACATCCTCCCCGGTGGCCGCGGACTCCCAGGGGAATCGCGCCCCGGCTCTCCCGAAGGAAGCAGCACGCGCGCGCGCCGCGGGCAGCCGCCGGATCCGGTACTCGAGCATGGCGCGCGCCGCCGCCGGGTGGGTGAGTGCGAGAAAGGGAAGGACGAACACGTCGGCGTCCCAGAACACGTGCCCGCGGTACGCCTCTCCGCTCAAACCACGAGCGCCAACATAGGCCTCGCCGTCATCAGCCACCTAACTCATCAGGTGGTAGAGCGCGAAGCGGACGGCACGCTGGAGGTCATCATCGCCATCGATCAGCACATCGGCGCGCTGCCAGCGGTCCGCCCAGAGCGCACGATGCTCGCGGATCAGGGTGGCAACGTCATCGAGGGCGAAAGCCTCTGATGGTTCGCTGTCACTTCGACGGTAGCGAGCGATCCGCTCGACGCGAACGCTAGCCTCGGCGGCGAAGGTCCGGGTGGTTGCGGATGCGGTCACCGCCGCGCTTCTCGCGCCAACCTGCCGGTAGTGGCTCCCGTCGCCGGTCCAGCTGAGCGTTGCCCCGGTAGTGGGGAGGCGCAACGGGGTAACGCTCCCCTGGGACCCGTCGACCCCCTCGACGGCGAGCACGACCACCCCGGGGCGATGAATCGGCGCCAGGCTCAGCGCTCTGACATGCTCAGTCGGGCCTTCAATCTCCTGCCAGAGCACGCCTGTGCGCAGATCCAGCACCCGGCGCACTTCGGCAGCGTCGGGCAGGGGCGCAGAAGTCTCCTGCCAGGTTGGACAGGGGAGCAGTTGCGAGTCCGCGCCGTCACCGACAAAGGCGCCATTGACGAACACAGCCGGTTTCACGGACGGGTGTCGTAGGCAGGGTGCGCCGCTGCTGCTGACGGTTCCCGAGGCGATGCTCAGGAGCACCTGATGGACACGCTCGAGCTCGTGGTCCGCACCCTCGACCGTGAGTGACCAGACAGGGTCGGCGTCGATGCCGGGCAGCTCGTGGGTCTCATGGCGCGTCACTTGATCGCGGAGGAACGCGAGGAAAGCACGCGCACCTCCGCCGATGTGAACCACCTCAGGGGGGACGCCCTCGGGTTCCACGCCAACCGAGAACACAGCAGATCTCCCGGCCTCGCGTACGACCATGTGGTGATCACTTCCGCGCATGCCGCCGAGCGGACCCATCTCGTCACCGGCGATGGCCACCAGTGCAGGCCCGATGCCACGGCGCCACCAGGTGTTCATCAGCCAGTGGAGCGAGTCCGACTTGTCCGTCAAACCGATCTCCAGGAACTTCCCGTCAGTGGTGATGCGAGGGTGGTCGAGTCCAGCCTCGCGTGCCTCGTGCGCAGCGAGTTCGACCGCGGCCTCGAGTGAGCCAATACCGCAGCCACGGAGGCGCTCGCCAACGGCGTCCACCAGCTCCGCGATCTGCGCCTTGGGAGAATCCATCCATTGCGGCAACGGAATCAGGTCGAGCTTGCGCCGATTGAGGCGAGGCGTCATCGGCGGCACCGGCAAACCGCGCGCAAGCAAAGCGGCAGCGGTTCGTTGCGCGCTCCGGTCGAGGGCCGACTCCTCTCCAGCAGTTGCGTGGCGGCGGTCGAGCAGGTGCACGCCAGCGGCATCGCACTCGTAGATCTCGGACCCGCGATTGACGCAAAGATAGAGATGGCCTGGACCGGTTGGGCGGGCTCGCAGCTGGCCGTCGACGTTCTCGGCATGGCTGCCGCTGGTGACCGCCAGATCCACGCCGAAGGTGGTGAGCTGCTCGAGTTGCTCGCGAATCGGGGAGGCGTCGGCACGGCGATCGGGCACAGCCGTCCCGTCCCAGTCGAAAACGATCGCCTCGAAACGGCGGGAAAGGGCCGGCGGCAACTGCCGGCGCCACGATCCAATCTCATCGGTGTCCGTGATGATCGACACACCATCATCCTGAGGCCATACCGGAGCGTTTGGGCAACTCATGAGAGCTCGACCGCCTCGCTTCGTTCTCGAGCGACGCGCAGGCCGGGAGGGGGACTGGATGACCTCGGAATTGGTTACGAACGGCTCTGGTATCTGCATAGAGCGGGGTGGAAGTTCAAGGATGTGAATGCCCGTGAATTCTGGCCCCTGAATATCGCCTTGATCGCCCCTCCTTGGTACCCGCTGCCGCCACGAGGCTACGGCGGTGTGGAGCTGGTGGTGACCCTGCTTGCCCGTGAGCTGCGTCGCCAAGGTCACCGGGTGACATTGTTCGGTGCCAAGGGATCCGAGCCGGGCATCACAGCGTGCGCGCCGGCGGGGCTGGACGCGCACCTGGGGCAGGCAAAGCAGGTGATGTACGAGATGACCTACCTCGCCCGCGTGGTTCAACAGATGCAGGCGATGGCACCCTTCGATGTCATCCACGATCACGCAGGTTTTGGCGGGGCGATGATCGCGAGTCTTCTCCAAGGATCTCCGGTGATTCACACTGTTCACGGAGCGATCGGGGTCGCCGAGCTTGACTTCTACAACGCACTGCCTGGCGATATTGGCTTGGTTGCGATCAGCGAGAGTCAGCGCCGTCGAGCGCCAGACCTCGGCTGGATCGGCGTCGTTCACAACGCCGTCGATGTCCGCCACCTAGTCGTGGCACACCCCGATCTGGATCCGCGGTATCTGCTCTGCCTGGCACGCATCTGCGAAGACAAGGGGCAGCACGTCGCCATTGCGGTGGCGCGGCGGTGTGAGCTTCGCCTCGTCCTGGCAGGCAAGGTGGAGGAGACGCCGCAGGGGCGAGAGTACTTCCACAGCAAAGTGGAGCCGTACATCAACGGCACCAACGTCATCTATATGCCGAGCGTCACGGCCGCCGCCAAAGCGCGCTTGATCGCTCGTGCCACCGCGATGCTCGCCCCCATCAGCTGGCCAGAACCCTTCGGCCTCTCCATCGTGGAAGCGATGGTCAGCGGCACGCCGGCGATTTCGCTCCGACAGGGCGCGGCCGAGGAGCTTATTGAGGATGGCGTGACCGGCTTTGTCGTGAATGACGAGGACAACATGGTGTCGGCCGTCGGTCGCGTCGGGGAAATCGATGCGATCGAATGCGCGAGGGTCGCCCGGCGACTATTTAGTCCTGAGGTGATGACTGATGGATATGTGCGCCTCTATCGGCATGCACTGGATTGTCCGATGGAGGTCACGTCTGACCACAGGACCCGAAACCTCCTCATCAACGGTGGCGGGTTCGACAGCGCGAGGGATCGTCTGCCACAGATGGTCGCCGTCGGCTGCGCACTTTAGAGACGACTGACGACCAATTGCGCGGGATGAGATTGTCGGAGGGGAGCTCGGCGGGCACGCCATTCCACCCAGCCCTGACCATGGATCCAGCCATCCGAACTTCCGTCTCTTTCAGGTGATCTGCTCACAGACCAGCAGGCATCACAATACTTCGGTACAAACTCTCGGTCTGGAGGGCACGAGATGATGAGCATGCCGCGGACGCTGGTTGGACGTATCGAGGTGGGCGTGGTGGCGCTCGCGGGAGCCTGGACGCTGGTCCACCTCATTCTCACCACCGCCGGCAACACCGCTGACGACTACTGGGGACCGGCCCTCCTCATCCTGTTCGTGGTCGCGCTCATCCTAGCGTTCCGACGGTATGCGGTTGAACGCTCGGCACTGCGTGGAGGTGCCGTCGGCGAGGAGTTCCCCGAGCCGGCCATCTCACGCTTCTTCCTTGGGTCGTCGGGTGCGTCGGTGGTCTGGTTCGTGGTCCGTATGAACGTCGGCGCCGAGTGGCTCGCCGCAGGGTGGGGAAAGATCACCTCACCGGCCTGGGGCACCAGTGGCATCGCTCTCACTGGGTTTGTGAACGGCGCGCTGGCCAAGTCCTCGGGGCCGAATCCGGCCGTGCAAGGTTGGTACTCATGGTTCCTGCAGCACATCGTCCTGCACGTGATCGGGCTCTTCTCCTTCCTGGTCACCTTTGGGGAGTTCGCTGTCGGCGCCGGGCTCCTCCTTGGCGCGCTCACCGGCATCGCTGCCGGGTTCGGAGTGCTTATGAACATGAACTACCTGCTCTCCGGAACGGTGA
The DNA here is from genome assembly GCA_963848445.1 of Candidatus Dormiibacterota bacterium. Lineage (GTDB taxonomy): Bacteria > Chloroflexota > Dormibacteria > Aeolococcales > Aeolococcaceae > Palsa-851. The sequence goes on along the minus strand of CAWKDT010000005.1, from coordinate 348,401 downwards.
GCATCAACCCGATCATCGGCATGTTCGGGCTGTTCCTCTGTTTCTCCTGGCGGGTGTGCGGCTGGATCGGCGTTGATCACTGGCTGCTGCCGGCAGTGGGGCTCCCCTGGAAACCTGGCGCACTGTTCCGACCCGGCCCGAAGGTCACACAGCCATCCGTCTGATATGGAAGTTCTTGTCAAGCAGGGTGAAGATGGGAAGCGCCGCCGAGGTCCGAGAGCAGCGACGGACATCACTCTGATATCGGGTATGAAAAGGCCGGTCACTGCGATGGTGAGCCGGTAGGCTGGTTTCACTGGGACAGGGGCTCAACGGGGACACCATCACGGGCAGGCCGACGCCAATGTGGGCGCGAGTCCGATCTGATATTTGGCCGCCCCTGCGACCAACCCGGTTGCTCCACGAGCGTGGATCCGCTGGTGTCGTGTTGCCCGGAGGTCTGCCAGCACCGGAGGACTGGCATGCGGACCATCGGCTTGGATGTCCACAAACACTTCGCCGAGGTGGCGATCCTCAACGAGGGTGACCGAACCGTCCATCGTGGGGATCGCGTCGATGCCACGCCCGCGGCGTTGCGGGCCTTTGCCGCCACGCTTGGGCCCAACCATCAAGTCGTCCTCGAGGCGACGATCATCCACTCGGACAACCCACGATGTTCGTTGCGCCGGCCCTTCTGCTGGGCCGGGCCACTTCCATGATGACGAGAGAGTAGGTGGCCATGGACCGCGGCTGAATCGGCTCGGATGGGGTAATGACTGATCGGTTATGCGCGAGTCCCACGGAACTCCTGCGGGTAGCCCCTGCTGAGCACGTGTCGCCCCGGCTAGTGCTGGATGGGCGATACAGCTCTGCCCAACTCTGAGAGGCCTGACGGATGTGCTGCCGGCGCACACCGGGCTTTAGTAATCACAAAATCTGACCACTTCTGATCACGAAAATTGACCAGGCTCCGCGCAGGGGTGAGCCGTCAACAAATGATCACGAGATCCCCCCGGGTGCAACTGCTGTTGTTCGACGCCAACGCCGCCACAGGAGGGATCCCTGTGCGGGCGCTTAGGGCGTCGAAGCGGCCACGGCCCGCGTCGGGCCCCGAAGAAGCCCGGGATCGCCGGCCGCGAGCTACCCCTGGTCGCGCATGTGGCGCACCGTCGCCGAGCGAGCGCCGGTGGTAGCTGCGTGTGGCGGCGGTTGGAATCGCCAGCCGTGGCGTGCGAGGAGCCCGGGACGGGTGCGACGGTGGAGGGGCCTCGGTCTCCTCGTCTGCCCCCGCTGCGGAGTGCCGGAGAGACTCTGGCAGGGGGACGGCGGAAAGGGGTTCGTCAAGGTGGACGGCCTCTCGTGCTGCGGTGCCGGAGGCGCCGCAAAGTCCGCATGCACCTGCATACGGGGCGCGCCCAGGAATGTCATCGTGCATGTCCCCGGAGGTAAGTCGCGCGCGCGAGAGGCATAGCGGGCAAGCAGCCCTGCCATAAGCGGTGCAAGCGCGTCGAGCGTGAGTCAGGCTATTCCGACGTGTCGTTGGCAGCGATAAGGAGTTGGACCTGGCCAAGTGCACGCCAGGAGTTGGCCGACCAGCCCTGTCGCAGCATCCCATCCTTCTTCCAGCGCCACCCGATGGGCGCCCGTGAATCCGCGAACTCGAACGCCGAATGCGGGATCTGAACGCAGAAACGCGCTCCAGGGACCTACGTCACGCCTTGGCCTCGGTGCCGTTCTCGTCACTTCACAGGTATCGACGCGAGTGGGCGAGTGCCGACACGCTCGCTGCCGTGACGCTGCTCGTGATCGCCGTGCCCGAGCAGCTGGCGACGTCTCGCCTGGCTGGCATGCCTCCGATCACCGGGCTATACGCCTTCATCGCCGGCGCCGTGGTCTTCGCGCGGCTCGGATCCAAACCCGCAGATGTCGGTGGGCGCCGATTCGACGATCGCCCCGCTCTTCGCCATCGGCATCGGCACCCTGGCCCAGAGTGGCTCGGGCAATTACGGGGATCTCATAGCAATCCTGCGGTGGCGGTCGGCGTCCTGGTCGTCCTCGTCGGCCTGCTCCGGCTCGGCTGGATCGCCGACTTCCTTTCCAAGCCGAACATCACCGGGTTTTTGGCCGGCGTGGTCGTGACGATCGCGGTGCACGAGGTGCTGGACCTGCTGGGTCTGCCAGCGCTGGGCGGAACGACCGTGGACCGCATCGCGGCTATTGTTGGCCACATCGATCTGGTGAACGGCTGGGCGCTGGGTATCGGCCTTGTCGTGCTGGCCTTGGTGGTGGCCGCCGAGCGCATTGATCGCAGGCTTCCGGGCGCGCTGGTGGGACTGATTGGCTCGACTGCCGTCGTCGCCGCGGCTGGCCTGCAGGCCCATTGCGTAGCCGTCCTCGGCACGTTCGCCCACGGCGCGCCTCGCGTTGGGCTGATGGATCTGTCCTGGGGCACCGTGGGAAGTGTTCTGCCCCTGGCGGCCTCGGTGGCGCTGGTGGTGCTCACCCAGTCCGCCACCACTACGCGCGCCTTCGCTGAGCGAGGTCGGTACGAGGTCGACGTCAATCGCGACTTCCTCGGAGTCGGAGCGGGCTCCATCGCGGCCGGTCTCGCCGGCTCGTTCCCAGTGAAGGCCAGCCCGCCGCGAACCGCGGCCGTGGTATCCGCGGGTGGACGCACGCAGGCGGCGGGACTTGGCGCCGCGGCAGCGGTGGTGGTCCTCGTCCTAGCTGCGGGCCTGCTCCGCGACGTGCCCGAGGCGACCCTCGCTGCGGTGCTTGTCTTTGTGGCCGCGCGGATCTTCCCCGTCCGCGACCTCATCGCTATCGGGCGCTTCGAACTGTTCGAAGCCGGCTTGGCAGCGATCACGCTGCTCACCGTTGCCTTGGTCGGTGTGGAGCAGGGGATCGCAGCGGCCGTCGGCCTGGCCACCCTGGACCGTACCCGCCTCAGCGCGCGTCCCCAGCTGCATGTCCTTGGACGAATCGCCGGCACAACGAGCTGGGCACCGCTGAGCAGCGCCGAGCGCACCGCCCAGGTGCCCGGGGTCCTCGTCGTGCTCTTCGCCACGCCGTTGTGGTGTGCGAATGCCGTCCATTTCCGCACCCAGCTGGGTGCGGCGCAGGCACGCGCCATCAGGCCGCCCTTGCGGCTGGTCGTGCTCGACGCCATCGGCATGAGCGACGTCGACTACACGAGGTCGCAATCGCTAGGTGTAGTTCCCAGATAGATTGTTGAGTCGACCAACGGGTGGGAGCCCGCACAGCGCGTGCGTTAGAGCCTGAGCAGGAGCGGCCTGCTGGAGCGCATCGGTGAGCATCGCTTCTTTGCGTCGGTCAACGAGGCAGTCGTCGCGTTGCGCGAGCTGGGAGACGGGTCCCCTTCGCGTCGGTGAGGTGGATGGGATGGCCCACGGAGCATGGCCGCTGGCGAGCGAACCGTTCGGTCTCGCGTCCCCACCCCAAGGGCAAAGGCGATGAGCGCGTTGCGGACCGTGAGGTGTCAGGCCGCGCCAGCGCCTGAGCGCGCCCCGCGGTTCGCTGTGCCGGCCGGCTCGACGACGGCCTCCACCATTTTGTCGATATCGCTCACTAAGCTAAGCACTAAGCCCTAGGGCATGGGTGCACCAATCACACCGGCGGCGACCGGCCCTGCCCGGCTTGTCGTTGCCATTGGCCTTGATCTCCTGCCCATACGGACAGTCGCTCCGGTCGTGATACACAGGGCCCGCGGGATCCGTGTCGGTATGGAACGGAGCCACCTTCGCCGTGGCAGCGACCGCCGCTGGCCGATCATCACTTGCACCAACGCTCGGCGCGGCTGGGATTGCGAGCGGCACGGGGTTCGCCTTCACCGCTGTCGCCTCCACAGGATCGAGCATCCGGTACGCAAGCAACTTCACTCGGTCGGTCACCAGAAACCAGATCAGGGCATAGCCCCAGACCAGCGCGGCCCAACCCCAGCCCAGCGGCGTCATGAAGAGCCCAAAGACCGCGATGAGAGTCGCCAGCGACTGTGTGCCAAGCACGGCCATCAAAAGAATCCGAGCCGGGCGTATTGACCAGAACGGGCCGCGAGTGCGAGCCAGAAAGATCGTCAGATGTCCGGCAACGGAGAGCATCAGGTACATCAGTGTCTGGAGTTGAGGATGGCCAAGGTGAAACACGCGATCGCCGAGGTAGAAGAGGCCAAATGCTGCCACCGGCCCCACCACACCCAGCACCGTGGCCATCCCGAGCACCAGGCGCATGTTCCACGCCTCAGGACGATCCCTGTAGTGAACCTTGTCGTAGGCGATGGACAGGATGGCGCCGTCATTGAGCAGCGCGAGCATCACGATCATGATCGCGGTCACCGGAAAGAAGTTGAACACCAGGATCGCGAGCGTGACGAACAGGAGCACGCGCAGCGTCTCGGCGATCCGGTAGATCGCATAGCTGTTCATGCGCTGAAAGATCTTCCGGCTCTCTTTGATCGCCTCGATGATCACCGACAGTCCGGGGCTCATCAGCACGATTGACGCCGCGGCGCGCGCCGCGTCGGTCGCGCCCGACACGGCGATGCCGCAGTCCGCCTTCTTCAGCGCCGGGGCGTCGTTCACCCCGTCGCCGGTCATGCCGACGATGTGGCCGAGCTTTTGCAGGACCTCCACGATGTGGAACTTGTGCTCCGGGAACACCTGAGCGAAGCCGTCGGCCTGCTCGATGGACCTCCCTTCCGCCGCCGTCGCACGCTGCTTGACGTCGCCGAGTGCGGCCGCGTCGAGAATGTCGGCGCCCAGACCCAGTGTGGTGGCGGTCTCCCTGGCGATGGCAATGGCGTCGCCCGTTACCATCTTCACCTGCACGCCCATCTGGACCGCGGTCGCGATGGTCGCCTTGGCATCTTTGCGTGGCGGGTCGAACAGGGGCAGCACGCCGACGAACTGCCACGGGCCGGTCCCATCGGCGCGGGCCACACCCAGGGACCGAAAGCCGCGCGCTGCGAACGCATTGACCGCCTTGTCGACGTCGGCCTTGACCTGTCGGGAGTTGGCCGCCAGCTCCAGCATCACCTGCGGCGCGCCCTTCGAAACCCGGAACGTCTTGCCACCGGCGGCCTTGACGGTGGCCTCGGTCCGCTTGTGCACGGGATCGAAGGGCTGGAAGTGGACGACGTGATATGCGCACAATGCCTTGGGGTCGGTGACGCCCGCCAGGACGGCCAGGTCAATGGTGTCGTCATTGTCGGCGCGTGACGCCAGCGCGGCATCGAGAATGACTTGCTCCGGAGCGACGTTGTTCACACTGAACGGATCGCCCAGGGTCAGCTTGTTCTGGGTGAGCGTCCCGGTCTTGTCGGAGCACAGGATGTCCACGCCCGCGAGTTCCTCGATGGCCACTAACCGGCTGACGATGGCCTTCTGTTTGGCGAGCAGACGCGCGCCGACCGCCATGGTCACGGACAAGACGGTCGGCATCGCCACGGGAATCGCGGCCACGGTCAGCACCAGAGCGAACTGCAGAGTGGTGAGGAAGGGGTCACCGCGGATGATCGAAACGATGATGATCAGCGCCACCATGGCGGCCGCCAAGATGATCAGGAAGGTGCCGATCCTGAGCACCGCCCGCTGAAAGTGGCTGATGGTCTGGGTGTCCTGAACCAGCTCCGCGGTCTTGCCGAAGTAGGTGTTCGCGCCCGTGGCATAGACCAGGGCGCCGCTCTCCCCCTGCCGGATGATCGAAGCGGAGAAGAGCGCCTCCCCAGTCTTGCGCGTGGCGGGCAAGGACTCTCCGGTCAACGCCGACTGGTCAACCTCGACGGGGTCGCCCTCCAGCAGGCGGGCGTCGGCCGGCACGATGTCGCCCATCCGCAGGCGAATGACATCGCCCGGCACCAGCTCGCGCGCCGGCGGGGTGATCCACTTGCCGTCACGCTTCACCCGGGCCTTGATCGCCAGCTGGGCCTTGAGGGCCTCGATGGCCTTGCCAGCCTGGCGTTCTTCCCAGAATCCGACGCCGGCGTTGGCACCGAGCAGGATCAGGATGATCACGAAATCTGGCCAGTGCTGGAGCACGGCCGAGAGGATCACCGCGGCCTCGATCATCCCGGGGATGGGGCCCCAGAAGTAGGTGAGCAGCTTCAGGAACTGATTGGCCTTCTTCTCCTCGAGCTCGTTGGGTCCGTACCGGATCAGCCGTTTCTGGGCCTCAATCTGAGTGAGGCCGTCCGGGGAGAACCCCAACCGCTTCTGCACCTCGGCCATGGGAAGCGACCTCAAGTCGTCCTTCGCGCTGCCCTTCGCACCCGGCTTGGCTCCGGGCGGCTTGCCACCCGTTGCTGTGCTGGGCTCGTCGCCGGCATCGGCGTGTCCCTGTGCCACTGCCTCATCACCCGTCTGTGTCCTAGTCATTTCCTCTCCATCGTCCAGAATGGCATCGTCCGTTCCACCTCTCGAAATTGATACGAGGTCGCTGTGCGGGGCGCAAGCCGTTCGCCACTAACAGCGAGGGCTGACCAGCGTCTTTATCGCCCACCGGCTGTCGACCATCCGCAACGCTGCATACGGTCACCGCGTTTGGTTCCACGGGTGGCGCTGGGCAGGTCTCGGGTACGGGCGAGGGTGGACGTGAGAGGGAATCCCGCCGCGCAGGTATGACGCAGCAGCCGCTACAAGCATGGCCACCATCGAGAAGAGGAACGTGATACGCATGCCCGCCACGAAGGGGCCGCTGATCAGGTTGGGGAAGAAGGTCTTGCCCGTGATGACACTGACTGCAGCGTGGGGTAGCTGATGCAACCCTGGACCCAGCAATGCTGCGATGGGGTTGTAGCCGAGAAACGCGGCGAAGAGACTACCCACCGGGGGTAGATTCGCCACCTGACTGGCGATCGGTGCGGCCACGCCGTGCGCGGTCAGTCCGCTGAACAGCGCCGACGGCAGGCTGCCGCTCAGGCCCACGATCATGAGCGAGAAGAAGATGCCGATACTGAGCGTCATGCCGGAGTTCTGGAAGGTCGCAAGCATTCCCGAAGCGACTCCGCGCACGCCGGCGGGCACCGGTTCATCACGCCCGCGGTGTTCGGTGCCACGAACATGCCCATCGACAGTCCGTTGAGGAATAACAGCGCAGCAAACGGGGCGTAGTCGAAGTCCGCAGGGAGGAAGCCGAGTAGCCCGAAGCTCACGGCCGCCAGGAGCATGCCTGCCGTGGCGAACAGGCGCTGCCCGAGATAGTCGGAGAGATAACCGGACAGCGGTCCACCCACCAGGAACCCGGCGGTGAGCGGCAGCATGAAGATCGCAGCCCAGAACGGCGTCTGCTCGAAGTTGTATCCATGAAGGGGCAGCCAAATGCCCTGCAACCAGATGATCACCATGAACATCAGGCCGCCGCGACCGATCGAGGCGAGCAGCGCCGCGATCATGCCGAAGCTGAAGGCTCGTTTGCCAAAAAGGCTGATGTGAAACATCGGGTCGTCGACGCGCGTCTCGATGATGACGAACACCACCAGAAGCACCTCGCCGCCGATCACCTCGATCAGCACGGTCGGGTTGGTCCAGCCCATGGTGTCGGTGCCGTATGGCTGGATCCCGTAGGTGATACCCACTAGCAGCGCTATCAGGCCCACGCCGAAGGTCACGTTGCCCCACCAGTCAATCCGCGAGCGACGCACGATACCGATCTCGCGTAACTTGACGTAAGCCCATACCGTGCCGAACAGGCCGATCGGTACCGACGCCAGGAACACTATGTGCCAGTCAGTCGTGGAGAGCAGGCCTCCGATAATCAGGCCCAAGAAGGATCCGGACATGGCCGCGACCGCGTTGATTCCCAGGGCCAGACCGCGCTCGTGTTCGGGAAATGCGTCGGTCAGAATCGCGGTGGAGTTGGCGAAGAGCATGGCGCCGCCAACGCCCTGAATCAGCCGAAAGAAGATTAGTGCCACCGCCGCTGCGGGCCCCGTGAAGAACACCACCGAGAGCAGGATCGATCCGACGGTGAACACGAGAAACCCGAGGTTGTACATGCGAACTCGACCGAACATGTCACCGACGCGGCCGAGGCTCACCACGAGCACGGCGGTCACCACCATGTAGCCCATCAGCATCCAAAGCAAGTAGCTGACGTTGCCTGGGGCCAGCGGATTGAGGTTGATGCCGCGAAAGATGGCGGGAAGTGAGATAAGAACGATCGAGCTGTTGATCGTCGCCATCAAGATGCCGATGGTGGTGTTGGACAGCGCGATCCACTTGTAGTGAGGACTAACGTCGAGCCTCGCAACAGGCGGCGGCAGGATGCGGGTCACTGTCGAGACAGCCGCGGAATGATCTTCGGATCCGTCACCGCGGTGCACCTGATTTCGTCTTCTCGATTACCGGCAGGTGAACGATCAACACCGGCACCCGGCTATGGTGGAGCACGGCGTGGCTCACGCTACCGAGCAGGAGCGATGTCGCGTCGCCGCGCCCGCGGGAGCCGACGACTATGAGATCGTGTCCGCCAGAATCCGCCTGATCGATGATGGACTGAGCCGGGTCTCCGTCCACCATGAGGATCTGGGGATTGAGTTCCGCGGGAATCGCGTCGGCGACTTCGTCGGCGAGGCTCTCCGCGTCACGATGGACCGCCGCCAGATACTCGTCCACTGTGGTCTCGTTCATGGGCGCCGACGCTATCCAGTAGAGGTTGGTGCTGTACGCGACTAGCACGGTGAGCGCGGATCTCTCGGCACGGGCGATGTCTACAGCTTCCTCAAGCGCGGACCAGGCGTGATCGGAACTGTCCACCCCGACCAGAATGCTCTTGAACATCGCTAGTCTCCCCCGCTTCCGATCCTCAAGTCCGTGCCCCTGCCATCTGCCCCGTGAGCAGGCGCTCAGGGGCCGCAGGCAGGTGGTCCGGCCGAGCGGGTAGGAGTGGCCTCCCAGCCGAACGAGCGATGGAGTACGTCGCAGGCGCGGAGGTTGGGGGTGACCCTCCACTCGCGGGCCGGCTCGTGTATAGCCGCCCAACCCATCAGATTCCTCCGTGGTCCGCACACCCGTCGGGTCCACCGCTGCGATCCAATGTACGGAGGCGCCCGATCCAGGTCACCGGCCAAAGGTCACTACTCAACCCTGAGCGACGACCGCGGAAGGTCGCATGACGAGTCCGTCTTGGAAGGTTATACCCTCAAACGTACCCTCATTAGATGGCCGCAAATGGCCTCTGAACGCCCTTACTGACCCCGATTTCGTATTCAGCGGCCCCCCTGGAAGCGGCCCCGGACATAGTCCGCTGCCTTACCACTTGGCGACTCCCCAGAGAGGGCACGACGATCGTACCCGCGCGCGGCGGCAACCGCCGCCGTCGAATCGCCGCCTATCCGGCCAGCGCCGCCGCCGTCGCGGCCTTCCGGTCGACCGCTGCTTCGTGCCGTGCGAGCCACTCCTCGGTGACCTCGAGGAACTCACTGGGGACCTCGAGCATCGGCACGTGGCCGGCGCCGGCAAACTCGTGGTACTCCCAGTCCGGTCGGAGCGACGCCACGTATCGTGCCGACCGGACGCTGACCAGCCGGTCGCGATCGCCATGGAGCAGCAGCGTCGGCGCAACGACGGTTCGCACCCAGCGGAACGCCTGGCGCTTCAGGGCGAGCACGCGGACGAGTGACCTCGTGGCCGCATAGAAGGACTCCTGCCAGCCGGGCTGCGCGAGCCGTTCGCTCTCGAGCGCGATGTGCGCGTCGATCACCGCCTGCTCGATCCGGCTCGGATCGGCGCTGCACAGCCGGAGGACCTCGTACACGAGGCTCTCCGGTCCGAGGGCCGCCACAGCCCGGCTCACCCGGCGGACGCCCCAGCTGGGCATGAACGCCGCGGCGAGAAACGCACGCGAGACCCGGTTGAGGGGGGTGAGCATCCCGCCAGGTGCCGGGACCGCCGGATCGACGAGGATCAGCGTCCTGACGAGGTCCGGGTGCACGGCGGCGACGCCGATCGAGAGCAATCCGCCCATGGAGTTGCCCACCAGAACGACAGGCCCGTCCGAGAGCCGGGTGATGGCCCGGTTCAGGAGATCGAGGTTAGCCGCGATCGACGACCGCCTCCCCGCGAGCGGTGACCGTCCGAAGCCGGGGAGGTCGAGGGCGTAGACGCGGTGACGAGACGCGAGCTGCGGGGCCACCGAGAGCCAGTTCAGGTGGGATCCGCCCAGCCCGTGCACGAGCAGCAGGACGCGCCCGGTGCCCCCGAAGTCGGCGACGTTGATGGGGCCGTCGATGTCGAGCGTGGAGGTCTCCATCCCTTCAATCGTACGGGCCGCTCCGCGGGAGGCGGCTCGGGCGAGCCCGTATACTCGGCGCACATGGGTGACGGTCCCCAGGCGGTGATCCTCGCCGCGGGGCAGGGCAAGCGGATGCGCAGCGCGATGCCAAAGGTGCTCCACCCACTTGGCGGCCGGCCGCTCATCCTCCATGTGGTGGAAGCGGTCCGCGCGGCGACGGACGCAACCCCCATCGTGGTGATCGGCCGCGGGCAGCCCCAGATCGCAGAGGTGCTCGGTGGTCTCGCGACGTGCGTCGAGCAGGAGGCGCCGCTCGGCACCGGCGATGCGCTCCGCAGCGTCCCGGAGCAACTCCGCGGCAGCGGGCCCGTCCTCGTCATCGGCGGGGACGCGCCGCTGCTCCGTCCCGAGACCCTGCAGCGGCTCGTCGCCGCACACGCGGCGTCGCCGCGAGCGTGCACCCTCCTCGTCGGGATGCCCACCGACCCGTCCGGCATGGGCAGGCTCGTGCGAGATCCCGCCGGACACGTCCTCCGCATCGTCGAGGAGCGCGACCTGCCCGCCGGCGAACCCGTCCCCATGGAATGCAACGCGGGCGTCTACGTCTTCGACGGGGCGCAGCTCTGGCCCGCGCTCGACCGCCTGACCAGCGCCAACGCGCAGGGCGAGTACTACCTGACCGACGTGATCGAGCAGCTCACCGGGCCGATCGAAGCCCTAGTGGCGGGGGATCCCGATGAGCTCCTCGGCATCAACGACCGCCGCCAGCTCGCGACCGCCGAGGCGGCGGTCCGCCGCCGGACGCTCGATCGGCTCATGCTGTCGGGCGTGACGGTCGAGGACCCGGGCACGACCTACGTCGATGCGCAGGTCGTGGTGGGGAGCGACAGCGTCATCCGCGCGATGACCACCCTGCGCGGAGCGACCACGCTCGGATCCGGGTGCGTGCTCGGTCCGATGGCGTCGCTCCGGGACGTTCAGGCGGGTGATCGAGTGCTGATCGGATCCGCCCAGCTCGACGACTGCGTCCTGGGCGACGACGTCACGGTGGGACCCTTCTGCAGGGTCCGTCCGAATAGCGTGCTCGCGTCCGGGGTAGAGTTGGGGACGCATGCTGAGGTCAAGAACAGCACCGTGGGCCCCCGGACCCGCATCAGCCACTTCTCCTGCGTGCTCGACAGCGACGTGGGAGAGGCGGTGAACATCGGAGCCGGGACGGTCACCTGCAACTACGATGGCGAGGCGAAGCACCGCACCACGATCGGGGATCGAGTCTTCGTCGGGACCAATGCGACGCTCGTCGCGCCGGTCCGCCTCGGCGACGGCTCCTACATCGGCGCGGGGTCGTTCATCGACCAGGACGTGCCTGCCGGAGCGCTGGCCGTCGGCCGGACACGGCAGCGCAACATCGAGGGGTGGACGTCTCGGCGGCAGCCACGGCCATGACCGACTCGAACCCGTACGGTGAGCTGCTGCTCCTTTCGGGGAGCGGGAATCCGGAGCTCTCCGAGCGCATCGCGCGGGAGATCGGAGTGCGGCTCGCCGAGGTCGAGATCACCCGCTTCGCGGACGGTGAGTTCGATGTGAAGATCGGCGAGTCCGTCCGCGGCCATGATGTGTTCCTCATCCAGCCGACTTGCCAGCCGGTGAGTGAGAACCTCATCGAGCTCTTCATCATCCTCGACGCGCTGCGCCGGGCCTCCGCGTCACGCATCACCGCGGTGATCCCGTACTACGGGTACCAGCGCAAGGAGAAGAAGACCCAGCCGCGCGATCCGATCAGCGCCAAGCTGATGGCCAACATCATCGAGCTGGCGGGCGCGAACCGGGTGATCTGCGTCGACCTCCACGCTGAAGCGATCCAGGGCTTCTTCGACATCCCGGTCGACGCGCTCGTCGCCACGAAGATCCTCGCCCGCCGGGTGCGCGAGCGGCACGGCCACGACGTGGTGGTGGTGTCCCCGGACACCGGCGGCACCCACCGGGCCCGCAACCTCGCGCGCATCCTCGATGCACCGATCGCGGTCATCGACAAGCGCCGTCCGCGCGACGACACGGTGGAGGTCGTCAACGTCATCGGCGATGTCTCCGGCGCGAAATGCGTGATCGTCGACGACCTGATCTCGACCGGTGGAACGCTCGCCAGCGCGGCCGTCGCGCTGCTCGCGAACGGAGCGACCGCGGTGGACGTCGTCGCGACGCACGGCGTGCTGAGCGAGGGCGCGATCGCGCGTCTTCACGCCGCTCCGATCGACGAGATCTGCATCACCGACACGATCCCGTACCACAACGGCAGTCACAGCTTCGACGATGCGCCCAAGCTGCGGATCCTGTCGGTCGCGCCGCTGATCGCCGAAGCCATCGTGCGCGTGCACGAGGGCCGAAGCGTGAGCGAGCTGTTCCGGTGAGCGGCTCAGACCGAACAGCGTTCCCGCAGCGATGATCCCCCTCATCGTCGTCATCGTCGTTGGCCTCGTCATCGCGGGATTCGCGGCGGCGGCGGAGACATCGCTCACCAGCGTGAGCAGAATCCGGATGCGCAGCCTTGCGGACGACGGCAACAGGCGCGCGCGGACCGTGACACGTCTGCACGCGGACCCCAACTCCTATCTGTCGACGATCCTCAGCCTCAACACCGTCGCCGTCATCGTCATCTCGACGGCGACCGCCCTGCTGATCACCTCGTATCTCCCGAGCGTCCCGCAGGCGGTCGGCGCGCTGGTGCTCTCGATCTTCGTCCTGATCTTCTGCGAGATCGCACCGAAGTCGCTGGCGCTTCGCTTCAACGAGCGCTTCGCCCTCAGCCTCGCGGGCCCGGTGCTCTTCCTGACGAGACTGCTGCGGCCGCTCATCGGCGGCCTCAGCGCCTTCTCCCGGCTCATCGTCCGGGCGGCGACGAAGGGTCACACCGTCCGCGGTCCGTTCGTCACGGAGGAGGAGTTGAAGCTGCTCCTCTATGTCGGTGAGCAGGAGGGGATCGTCGAGCAGGAGGAGCGGGAGATGATCCACGGCATCCTCGAGATGACCGACAAGCTCGTGCGTGAGGTGATGGTGCCGCGTGTCGACGTCGTCGCCGCCGAGAACACGGACTCGATCGTCGACGTGATCCGCATCATCATCGAGCGCGGCTACTCCCGCATCCCGATCTTCGAGGAGGACATCGACAACATCGTCGGCGTCGTGTACGCGAAGGACCTCCTGCGATTCGGCGTGCACGGTGACGATCAGCGGCCCCTCTCCGCGATCGCGCGAGAGCCGTACTTCACGCCCGAGGCCAAGCATGTCGGGGAGCTGCTCAGGGAGATGAAGGAGCGCAAGGTGCACATCGCGATCGTCGTCGACGAGCACGGCGGCACCGCGGGCATCGTCACCTTCGAGGATCTCATCGAGGAGATCGTGGGGCCGATCCGTGACGAGTACGACATGCGCGAGATCGAGGAGTTGCAGATCGTCTCCGACCACGAGGTGGTCGTGAGCGCTCGCCTCTCCATCGACGACCTCAAGGACGCGCTCGCCATCGAGGTCCCCGACGTGGAGGCGGATACCGTCGGCGGCCTCATCTATGAGGAGCTCGGCGAGATTCCCAAGGTGGGGGCGACCATCCGGCTCGGCGAGGCGACGCTCACGGTGGAGGCCGTGCGCCGCCAGAGCATTCAGACCGTGCGCATCACGAGCCCGGTCTCCCTGGTGCGCGAGCGGGCCGCTCGACCGCTCGAGCACGAGGAGCCGCACCAGGGAAGCGACGCCCACGAGGAGACGCCTGCGCACGCCCGACGCCAGTAGTGCGCATGATGGTCCGATGCCGACGTACACCGACGAGGGGATCGTGCTGCGCCGGATCGACTACGGGGAGAGCGATCGCATCCTCACGGTGCTGACGCTCGAGCACGGCAAGATCGGCGTCATCGCGCGAGGGGTCCGGCGCAGCCAGAGCCGGCTCGCGTCACGCACCGACCTGTTCACGCGGAGCCGCATGCAGCTCGCGCGGGGACGGGGCGAGCTCGACGTGCTGACGCAGGCCGAGTCGGTGACCGCGACCCCGGTCCGCAGTGACGCGCGCCGTGCGGCGTGCGCCTCGCTGTGCGCGGAGTTGACCGACCGCGTCCTGGAGAGCCACCACGCCGACCCCGAGATCTACGCGCTCGTCGCCGCCGCGCTCACGGCGTGCGCGGACCCGGCGAGAGATCCTCGCGCCGCGATCGTCTGGTTCGCCCGCCGGATGGTGGATCGCCTCGGCTACGCGCCGCAGCTGCACGACTGCGCCGGGTGCGAGCGCCGCCTCCCCGAGGAGCCGGCGCGATTCAGCGCCGCCGGCGGCGGCCTCCTCTGCGTGCGCTGCGCACCGGCCGATCCGGAGGCGGTGGCGTGCTCGGTGCGGGTCATCAAGGTGCTGCGCGCCGCCGCGGACGGTGACGAGGGGTTCTGGCTCCGCCTCCGTCTCGATCCCGAGACGCTGCAGACGCTCGAACGCATCGTGGAGGCGGAGCTCGCCCACCATCTCGATCGCCGTCTGCGATCGATCGACGTGCTCAGAGCCATCGAGGGGCGTGGTGCGGTGGGGCTGCCGGTAGACTGACCCGCCATGGCCGAAGCCCCGGCGCAGTCCGATCTCATCGAGAAGCTCGTCTCGCTCTGCAAGCAGCGCGGCTTCGTGTATCCCTCGAGCGAGATCTACGGCGGTCTCAACGCCGTCTACGATTTCGGCCCGCTCGGGGTTCGCCTGCGCCGCAACATCCGCGAGCGCTGGTGGCACTCGATGGTCGACCTTCGTGACGACGTCGAGGGCATCGAGTCGTCGATCCTCATGAACCCGCAGGTGTGGGTGGCGAGCGGCCATGTCGCCGGCTTCACCGATCCGCTCGTCGACTGCACCGGTACCTGCCGGAAGCGATGGCGCGAGGACCATCTCGCCGACGAGCGGCGTGCGCGCGGGAAGCCGCCCGATGCCCCGGGATGTCCGGAATGCGGCGGCGCGCTCACCGCGGCGCGGCAGTTCAACCTCATGTTCAAGACGTTCATCGGCCCGGTCGAGGAGGACGCCGCCCAGATCTGGCTGCGGCCCGAGACCGCGCAGGGGATGTTCGTGAACTTCGCGAACGTGGTGAACTCGACGCGCCGCCGCCTGCCCTTCGGGATCGCGCAGCAGGGCAAGGGCTTCCGCAACGAGATCTCCCCGGGCAACTTCGTCTTCCGCCTGCGCGAGTTCGAGCTGATGGAGATGGAGTTCTTCTGCAAGCCGGGGACCGACCGCGAGTGGCACGACTACTGGTGCGCGGAGCGGTTGCGATGGCACGTCGATGTGATGGGCGTCCGCACGGCGAACCTGCGCCTCCGCCCGCATGCGCGTGAGGAGCTCTCGCACTACAGCACGGCGACGAGCGACATCGAGTACGACTTCCCCTTCGGGTGGGGCGAGCTGGAAGGGGTCGCCGATCGCACCGATTTCGACCTCAAGACCCATATGGAGCACAGCGGCCGAGACCTGTCGTTCTTCGACACCGAGACGAACGAGCGCTACATCCCGTACGTCATCGAGCCGGCCGTCAGCACCGACCGCATCTTCATCGCGCTGCTCGTCGACGCGTACGACGAGGAGGAGGTGCGCGGTGAGAAGCGTGTCGTCCTCCATCTCCACCCCGACGTGGCTCCCGTGCAGGTGGCGGTGCTGCCGCTGTCCAAGAAGGCCGAGCTCACCGAGCCCGCACGGCGTGTCGAGCACGATCTGCGCCCGCATTTCGCGACGATGTACGACGAGACGCAGGCGATCGGGCGACGCTATCGACGTCAGGATGAGATCGGCACGCCACTCGCGATCACGTTCGATTTTGACTCGCTTGACGACCACGCAGTGACCATCCGGGAGCGCGACGGCATGTCGCAGGTGCGCGTGCCGCTCGAGGGGTTGCGTGACGCGCTGCATGATCAGCTCGAGATCGCGCGCACCCGGGCTCGCGAGCGAGCGAACCGCGCCGGCGAGGGGTAGCGTCCGCGCCGGTGACCGTGCGGACCGACACCGATGCCGTCGCGGCCGGGGTGCTCGAGCTGCTGGCGCTCGGCGACACGCCGGACCTCAACACCGTCCTGGATCGCATCGTGCGGGCGGCGCGGCGCCAGTCGTCATCTCGATACGCCGCAATCGGCGTGCCCGATGGACGTGGCGGCTTCGCCCGGTTCGTGACATCGGGGATCAGCGAGCGGGTGGCGGCCCGGATCGGAGAGCTGCCGAGGACGCATGGCGTGCTCGGCGCGCTGCTCGAGGAGGGACCGATCCGTCTCGAGGACATCCGCCGCCACCCGCGCTTCTCCTATTACCCCGCGCACCATCCGGCGCTCACCGACTTCCTCGGGGTGCCGATCGCGCACCGAGGGTCGGTCGTCGGGAACATCTTCGTGAGCGGCCACGGTTCCGGGCATTACACCAGGACCGATGAGCGAAGGCTGGAAACCCTTGCGGCGTATGCGGGAGTCGCCATCGCCAACGCCGATCTCTACGCACGGTCGCAGCAGCTCGCGGTGGTGGAGGAGCGCAACCGCGTCGCGCGCGAGCTGCACGATGCCGCAACGCAGACGCTCTTCAGCCTGGTGCTCGCGGCGCGCGCCGCGGCGCTGTCCACCGGCGATCCCGCCGCGCGGGCCACCATCCTCGAGTTCGAGCAGCGGACTGCGTCGGCGCCGCAGGAGTTGCGCGGCCTCGTCCATGCACTGCGACCGAAGAGCCTGGAGCGTGACGGTCTTGCCGCCACGCTGGCGGACCATGTGGAGGCGCTGCGCGCGAGCGGGGCATCGATCGTCGTCGACGCGAGCGGGATCCGGCTTCCGCTCGAGACCGAGCACGCGCTGCTGCGCATCGCGCAGGAGGCGCTCAACAACGCCATGCGTCACGCGCAGGGAGCGGCCATTCGCGTCACGTTGTGTGCAGGATCGCGATCGGTGACGCTGCGCATCCGCGATGACGGACCGGGGTTCGACCCGGCGGCGCTCTCGCACACGCGGCGCGGGATGGGACTTGCGACGATGCGTGAGCGCGCGCAGGAGATCGGGGCTCGTCTCGACATCCGGGCCGTGAGCGGCGCCGGAACCATCGTGACGGTCTCCGTCCCGCTGACGTGACGCCGTGAGCCCACCGATCCGCGTCCTGATCGTCGACGACCACTCCGTCGTTCGCGAGGGACTGCGTGCGTTCCTCCGCTTGCAGGACGGCATCGAGGTGGTCGGGGAGGCGAGCGGCGCGGCCGAGGCGGTGACCGAAGCCGCCGCTTCGCTGCCCGATGTGGTGCTCCTCGACCTCGTGATGCCTCCCGGTGACGGCATCGGTGCGATCCGCGGGCTCCTCGACGCTGTGCCGGGTGTTCGCGTCGTCGTGCTCACGAGCTTCGCGGACGACGCGCAGATCTTCGCCGCCACCGCCGCCGGCGCCGCGGGGTACCTGCTCAAGGACATCGATCCCGAGGCGCTGGCGGTCGCCATTCGCGATGTGCACGACGGGCGCCCCGCCCTGCACCCCTCGGTGGCAGCTCGCCTGATGCGGCGCGGCAGCGCCGCCGGACCGCCCGGCCACGACATGACCGTGCGGGAGCGCGACGTGCTGCGCCTGATGGTCGAGGGGCTCGCCAACAAAGAGATCGCGCAACGCCTCGGCATCGGCGAGAAGACCGTGAAGACGCACGTCAGCAGAGTGCTCGCGAAGCTCGGTGTTGCCGATCGCACCCAGGCCGCGGTGCTCGCGATCCGCGAGGGGCTCGTCGACTGACGGTCCGCCGAATGACGGATCCCACCATCCGACCCGTGACGGACGCGCTCAGCGTGGAAGACGGTCAGGATGGTCACATGGCATCACTCACCGGAACCGTCGTGCTCATCACGGGCGCATCCCGCGGGCTCGGCCGGGCGCTCACGCTCGCGGCCGCCCGGGAGGGCGCGTCGCTGGCGATCTGCGCTCGCGGGGGCGAGGCGCTCGAGGCGGTCGCGGAGTCGTGCCGCGAGAGCGGCGCCGAGGTGATGGCGGTGCTCGCGGACGTGTCGGTCGCTCGCGATGTCGAGCGTTGCGCGGCGACCGTGCTGGACCGGTACGGGCGGGTGGACGTCCTCGTCAACAACGCCGCGGAGCTCGGCCCGATTCCACCGCCGTATCTCACCGACGCGCCGTCGAGCGCGCTCGAGCAGGTGATGCAGGCGAACGTGCTCGGACCGTTGCGGCTCACGCAGGCAGTGATCGGCGGCATGCTGCTGCGCAACCACGGGCTGGTCGTCAACATCACGACGGATGCCGCGGTGATCGGGTATGCCGGCCTCGGCCTCTACAGCGCTTCCAAGGCGGCACTCGACGCGCTGACGCGCAGCTGGGCCGCCGAGCTCGACGGCACCAGGGTCCGCGTCATCAGCGTCGATCCCGGCGACATGGACACGGTCATGCACCGCGCCGCGGACCCGGAATCCGATCCGGCCGGCCTCCTGCGCCCCGAGGACGTGGCCGAGCGCATCCTCAGGCTCCTGGCCGGGCACGTCCCGGCTGCGGACCGTGTCGAGGCGGCGACGCTCGAATGATCACCGCGCCGCGCGAGCTGCGCGCCTCGCTCCCGGCGGAGCTACGCGGCCTGCGTCGGGACGGGGCTCGGCTCTGCGTGGTGGAGCGCAGCTCGGGTCGCATCACCCACACCACGGTCGCCCGCCTCGGCGAGCACCTGCTTCCCGGCGACCTCCTCGTGGTCAACTCGAGCCGGACGCTGCCGGCGGCGCTCGTCGTCACGCGCGAGGGCGGTGACCGCGCTCAGCTTCGCCCCGGAGCGATGCGGAGCGGGGAGTGGGATGCGCTGGCCGTTGAAACCGGCCCGCCGTACCGCAACGTCCCCCTGCATCCCGGCGAGTTGCTGATGGCGGCGGACGGTCTGCGGCTGCGCGTCGCGCAACCGCGAAGCGATGCACCACTGCTGTGGCGAATGCTCGTCGAGCATGGCGACCCGATGGCGACCCTGCTCCGTCACGGCGAGCCGATCCGGTACTCCTACGTGCCGGAGCCGGTTCCGCTCGAGCACTACCAGACCGTCTATGCAGGGGCACCGGGATCCGTGGAGACGCCATCGGCCGGCCGGCACCTGACCTGGGAGCTGCTCGGTGAGCTGCGCCGTTCGGGCGTCGATGCCACCGACATCGTCCTGCACTGCGGCCTCAGCTCGTTCCAGGACGACGATGTGGAC
The DNA here is from genome assembly GCA_963848445.1 of Candidatus Dormiibacterota bacterium. GTDB lineage: Bacteria > Chloroflexota > Dormibacteria > Aeolococcales > Aeolococcaceae > Palsa-851. The sequence goes on along the minus strand of CAWKDT010000005.1, from coordinate 328,983 downwards.
CTGACCAAACCGCTGATCGAGGAATGGTTCGCCATCGGCGCGCACACCGCCGCGCAGGTGAATCGCGCGGCGCGGGTCGTCGCGGTGGGCACGAGCGTCATTCGCAGTCTTGAGACGGCCGCCGCATTGGACGGAACGGTGCAGCCGACGAGCGGGTGGACGAACCTCGTGATCACGCCGCGCACGCGGCTGCGCGTCGTCGATGCGCTGCTCACCGGTCTGCACGAGCCACCGGCGACGCATCTCGACATGCTCGGGGCCCTGCTCGACGCGAGCCTCCTCGACGAGGCCTACCGGCAGGTCCACGACCGCCGTTACCTCTGGCATGAGTTCGGCGACGCCATGCTCATCGTCTAGACGGCGTGAGCCTTCTGGCATGATCACCCCGCCTCCGCTGGCGGGGCTGAGCTGGTGAGCCGGGAGAATGTGATGAGCGAGCTGTTGATCCTCGAGTTCGAGAACGTGGGCGAAGCCGACTACAACGCGGTCAACGCGGACCTGGGCATCGATCCCGGCACCGGGGAAGGCGACTGGCCTGCGGGATTGCACACGCATGCGGCGGGGACGACCGCCGGCGGGTTGATCGTGATCGAGGTCTGGGAGTCGCAGGAAGACCAGGACGAATTCATGAAGTCACGGCTCGGCGCGGCGCTCCACAAGGCGGGCCTCCCCGATCCGAAGCGAGTCGAGTGGTCGAAGGTCAAGGGCCACCACGCCCCAAAGAAGCCCTCCGCCAAGGCGAAGTAACCGGACGTCTCCGGCCATGACCCGGCGGACGGGGCGTGGCGGTCCGGCGTATCGGCGGCCCGATGCTACGCTCACCCCTTGAGTGGTGCGTCCTTACGCGCCACAACCATCACGGTGAGGTCTGGCCAATGGCGGTGAGCACCCGGGGCAGGAAGTCGTCGAAATCGCCGTCGCGCGGCACCGCACCACGCGGCAGCGCGGCCCAGCACAACGGCGCCGGGCGACCTCGCGCGCACAAATGGGTGTATCGCTTCGACGAGGGCAGCGCCTCGATGCGCGACCTGCTCGGCGGCAAGGGCGCTGGGGTGGCCGAGATGACGCGTGCGGGGCTGCCCGTGCCTCCCGGGTTCACGATCACCACCGAGGCGTGCAACGCCTTCTACGCGCGCGGCGGCAAGCTCCCCGACGGACTGTGGGAGCAGGTCGAGAAGGCGCTGCGCGGCGTTGAGAAGACCACCGGCAAAGGCTTTGGCGACGCGCGCAATCCGCTGCTCGTGAGCGTGCGAAGCGGCGCCAAATTCTCGATGCCGGGAATGATGGACACAGTCCTCAACCTCGGCCTCAACTCGGCGACTCTCGAGGGACTTGCGAAGCTCACCAAGGACCGCCGCTTCGCGCTCGACGCGCACCGCCGGTTCATCCAGCTGTTCAGCAAGATCGTCCTGGGCATCGACGGTCAGCTGTTCGAGGATGCCATCGACGGGATCAAGAAGCGGAAGAAGGCGAAGACCGACGCCGACCTCAGCGCGGCGGCGCTCGAGGAGCTGATCACCGAGTATCGGGCGATCGTCAAGCGCCATTCGCGCGCCGGCTTCCCCGAGGATCCGATGGACCAGCTCCGCGCCGCGATCGGCGCCGTGTTCGAAGTCTTGGAACAACAAGCGCGCGACGGACTACCGCAACTACAACCGCATCCCGCACGACCTCGGCACCGCGGTCAACGTCCAGTCGATGGTGTTCGGGAACATGGGCGACGACTCCGGGACCGGTGTCGCGTTCACTCGCGACCCGTCGACCGGCGAGAAGAAGCTGTACGGCGAGTACCTCACCAACGCGCAGGGTGAGGACGTGGTCGCCGGCATTCGCACGCCCAAGCCGATCGCGGCGATGGCGACCGATCTTCCGAAGGCGTACCGGCAGTTCGAGCAGATCGCGCGCAAGCTCGAGAAGCACTATCGCGATGTGCAGGACATGGAGTTCACCATCGAGCGCGGCACGCTCTACATGCTCCAGACCCGCAACGGGAAGCGCACCGCGGAAGCGGCGGTGAAGATCGCCGTCGACATGGTTCGTGAACGGCTCATCACCAAGCGCGAGGCCGTGCTCCGCGTCGAGCCCGCGCAGGTCGATCAACTGCTCCATCGCCGCATCGACCCGAAGGCGATGGTGAAGGTGCTCACCACCGGGCTCGCCGCGTCCCCAGGCGCCGCTTACGGCAAGGCGGTGTTCGACGCCGACCGCGCCGAGGAGATGGCGAAGAAGGGCGAGAAGGTGATCCTGGTGCGGATCGAGACCAACCCCGACGACGTGCACGGCATGATCGCCGCGGAAGGAGTCCTCACCTCGCGCGGCGGGCGCACCTCGCACGCCGCCGTGGTTGCCCGTGGCATGGGGAAGCCCTGCGTCGCGGGCGCCGAGTTGGTCCAGGTCGACCTCGTCAAGCGCCAGTTCACCGCCGGCGGCACGACCATCAAGGAGGGCGAGCCGTTCACGATCGACGGTTCCACGGGGAACGTCATCGCGGGACAGGTCGCCATGCTCGACGCGGAGATCTCCGGCGAGCTCGAGCAGATCCTGGGCTGGGCGGATTCGTTCCGCCGCCTCGAGGTGTGGGCGAACGGTGACTACCCGCACGACGCGGTGCGCGCTCGCGCGTTCGGCGCGCAGGGCATCGGCCTCTGCCGCACCGAGCACATGTTCATGCAGCAGGAACGCCTGCCGATCGTCCAGAAGATGATCCTCGCGCCGGATGAGAAGGAGCGCCGCGCCGAGCTGGCCAAGCTGCTGCCGATGCAGCGTGGTGATTTCCACGGCATCCTCGAGGCGATGCACGGGCTGCCCGTGATCATCCGGCTCATCGATCCGCCGCTCCACGAGTTCCTCCCGTCGCTCGAGGAGCTGCTCGTCGAGGTGACGCGCGCCGAGGCGCTCGGCAAGCCGGAGAAGTCGTACCGCGCGCAGAAGACGCTCCTCGCGGAGGTGCAGAACCTCCACGAGCAGAACCCGATGCTCGGCCTCCGCGGCTGCCGGCTCGGCCTGCTGTTCCCGGAGATCATCGAGATGCAGACGCGGGCGATCATCGAGGCGGCGGTCGCGCTGAAGAAGAAGAAGGTCGACGTGCGCCCCGAGATCATGGTCCCGCTCGTCGGAACCCTCGAGGAGCTGCGCAGGACCCGTGAGGTGATCGACCGGGTTGCCCAGGAGGTCTTCAAGGAGACCAAGACGACGGTGGCTTATCTCGTCGGCACGATGATCGAGGTGCCGCGAGCGGCGCTGACCGCGGGCCAGATCGCGGAGTCCGCCGACTTCTTCTCATTCGGCACCAACGACCTGACGCAGATGACCTTCGGGGTCTCACGCGACGATGCCGAGGGCAAGTTCCTGCTTCGCTACGTCGAGGACAAGGTGCTGCCGCGCAATCCTTTTGAGACCCTCGACCGGGACGGCGTCGGGCGGCTCATGCGCTTTGCGGTGGAGGAAGGCCGGGCGGTCCGGCCGTCGTTGAGCGTCGGCATCTGCGGCGAGCACGGCGGGGACAGCGACTCGATCGCGCTCTGCGAGGAGCTGGGGCTCAACTACGTCTCCTGCTCACCGTTCCGGGTGCCTGCGGCGCGCCTCGCAGCCGCACATGCGCGCCTGTCACGGGTGGAGCGCGACCGCTGAGCGGCGGCGCCGCGCTATTCCCTCGTGAGGCAGAGACCGACCGGCTCCTGCTCCGGCAGTTCCGCGAGCAGGATTTCGACGCGTACCTGCGCATCTTTTTGGATCCCAACGTGCGTCGCTATCTTGGGGTGGTCGCCGCGCCGACGCGGGAGGAAGCGTGGGGTCACATGGCGATGGTCGCCGGCGTCTGGACGATCCGGGGCTACGGCCTGTGGGCGGTGGAGATCAAGGCGACGGGGGAGCTCATCGGCCGTGTCGGGGTGTGGTTTCCAGAGGGATGGCCGGAGATGGAGGCAGGCTGGGTGATCGGGCAGGATCACTGGGGCAATGGCTACGCGACTGAGGCCGGGCGTGAGGCGCTGCGCCAGGCGTTCGCCACCCTCGGCGTCGACCACGTGATCAGCCTCATCCGGCCGGACAACGTCGCGTCGCGGCGGGTGGCGGAGAAGCTCGGCGGCGTCGTCGAGAAGACCGGGATGTTCCGCGATCGCGAAACGCTCTTCTACGGGTACACCGCGCCGCCTGCATGACCCTCGAGCACGTGCGATCGCTAATCTCCACACACATGGAAGTGAATAGACGTGCTGTCGCGGAATCGACGTCCCGGTGAGTGAGCACGTCAGGATCCGCAAGATCGGAACGCGGAGCGGGCGTCCCGAGATGCTCGACGACGGTCATGTCGTGGAAGGTGACGAGCTGTTGGCGCCGACCCCCGGCATGCCATACGCGATACGCCGCACCGTGATCGAGCACGAGGATGCGCCGGAAGTGTTCGCGACATCACCGGTGCGTGCGGTCATCACCGAACAGGGCGGTGGTGTCGTGTTGCTCACCGACAATTCGCGCTACGCCATTGAGGTGATCGGGCGCTAGCAGACGTAACGGATCACCGTCGAACACCCATGTGGTACGCGGTTTCGCCTACTCTTTGCATGATGCCCTGGCCGCAGACACCCATGCCCGCAGCCACGTCCGATCCGGGTGCCGAGCCGTACCTTCCCGTCGAGGAGGTGGCCCGCAAACTCGACCTTCCGCTCGGCATCCTGCTCCGCCGCGTCGAAGCAGGTGACGTCCCCTCGCGTCGCGAGGAAGGCCCTGACGGCGTGCATTTTCTCGTCCGTCTCGGCGACCTCGGTATCGAGGGGCCGTCGGCCCCCGTTGCGGTTGCGCCGCCGCTCCTGACACTGCCCGACAGCGACGGGCACGTCGAGATCGAGCGCCACGAGGCGCCCGCAGACCAGACCCCGTCCGTCGACGTGGTCGGCAGCGCGCATCCGACCTCGTGGCCGGACAAGGTGGTGCCGCCGCCGGCGGAGGAGCTGGCTGCCGAGGCGCAGAACGCGCACGGCAGGAGCAGCTCGGTGATCGACCTCGGGTCGAGCGAGCCTCGCCGCGATGTCGCCGCGATGACCTCGCTGGACCCGCGCGAGCTGGTCGCCGGACTCCTCGACCGCTGGGAGCGGACCCTCGAGCAGCGGATCTATTCCGAGCAGCGCCAGCGGTTCGAGGCAGAGCTGAACGCGCGTCAGAACCTCGTGAAGCAGCTGCAGCTCGAGCTGCAGACCGCTCGCGCCGAGCACGCCGCGGCGCAGGCGGAGAAGGACCGGCGCCTCGCCGACCGCGATCGTCGCATCAGCGAGCTCGAGGCCAGGTTCCCCGACCCACAGGACGTCGCCGGCAGGCGACGCCGCTGGTTCTTCGGCCGCTAGCGGTCGGTCGAGGCGGGCGGGCCATGGCTGGGGACGCCGTCGCAGAGGTCAAGGCGCGCCTGGATCTGGTGGAGGTGATCGGCGGATACGTCACCCTCCACCGCGCCGGCCGGGAGATGTCCGGGCTGTGCCCGTTCCACGCCGAGAAGACGCCGTCGTTCACCGTGAGTCCGGAGCGGCAGGTCTGGTACTGCCATGGCTGCCACGAGGGTGGCGACCTCTTCAAGTTCATCGAGCTGATCGAGCGGATCGACTTCCGGCAGGCGCTCGAGCTCCTCGCCGATCGGGCGGGCGTGGAGCTCGAGAGCGGCCCGCGGGCCGCGCGGGGCGCCGGGCGGCAGCGCCGCCGGTCGATCGAGCTCAACGCGAAGGCGCAGGCGTACTACCAGCACGTGCTGTGGGCGTCGCCCGCAGGGGAGCCCGGGCGCGAGCTCCTCGCGGCGCGCGGTGTCGCGGAGCTACTCGCCCGGCGCTTCGGGATCGGCTTCGCACCGGCCGGTGGGGCGGGCGAGGATGCGCTGGCTCGCTACCTGATCGGCAAGGCCGGCGCCGTGGCCGAGGAAGTGGTCGACGCCGGCCTTGCCCACCCTCCGCGAGGCGGCCGCGTCCGCGACCGGTTCCGGGATCGCCTGGTCTTCCCGATCCGTGACGACCGCGGCGAGGTGCTCGGCTTCGGCGCCCGTGCGCTCGGTGACGCGATGCCCAAGTACCTCAACAGCCCGGACACCGCCGCGTACCACAAATCGACGGCGATCTTCGGGATCGATCTCGCCCGTGGCGCCATCGTCGCCGAGCGGTCCGCGGTCATCGTCGAGGGGTACTTCGACGTCATCGCCGCGCACGCGGCGGGCGTCCCGCACACGGTGGCGAGCAGCGGCACCGCGCTGACCCGCGAGCAGGTCCACAGCCTCGGACGGATCGCGGAGACGCTCGTCCTCTGCTTCGACGGGGACGACGCGGGACGGGTCGCCGCCACCCGGGCAGTGGACGTCATCGCCGCCGAGGGGGTCCAGGCCCGGATCTGCCGGCTTCCCCAGGGGGCCAAGGACCCGGACGAGCTCGTCCGGCGTGACCCCGACGCCTTCGTCCGGGCGATCGCGGACGCCCCGCCGGCCTGGCAGGTGCTGCTCGACGCCGCGCTCGTGGCCGGCGAGGGTGGCAGCGTCGACGCCCGCCGCGCCGCCGCCGAGCGCGCCGTCTCGGTGCTCGTGCGCATTCCCGAGGCGACGACCCGCGAGCTGTACCTGCAGCAGGCTGCCCGCCGCCTCGACATCGGGGCGCGATCGCTCGCCGCGGACCTGGCGCACTCGATGCGCGACGGGCAGCGGCGCCCGGCCCGGATCGTGGTCGCGGCTCCCGCGGAGCCGGCGCCGGAGACCCCGGACGAGGCGGGGGAGGAGCCCGGGGCCGACGAACCGATGCCGGCCTGGGAAGCCCAGCTCGCGCGGATCGTGCTGATCAGGCCCGAGCTCGCCCAGGCGCTGCGATCCGAAGCGGGCCTCGAACCCGAGGAGTTCACCAACCCCACGGTGCGGCGCATCGTCGACGCGGCGTGCGCCGATCCGGCGGGGTTCACCCTGCGCCGTCTGACGGGGGGCGACCAGCGTCGCGCGGCAGGCCTGCTGGTTCGGGACGTGCCCGAGCTCGCCGATGACGCCGACCCGGAGGCGCTCAACCAGGTCATGGCGGACTGCGTGCGGCTCATCCACGAGGAGAGTGTCCGTCGCGCCCTGGTCAGCATCTCGAGCGAGATGCACCGGGCGCGCGATGAGGGCCGCGCGGCAGACGCCGACGAGCTCGCCGCCAAGCTCAGCCGCCTTGCCGCCGAGGCCCCCCACCTGCGCCGCACGGTGGCGCTGCGCTGACCGGCCGGTCCCCGCGCCGGGCGCACGGGATCATGTTTGATCTCGACCGTCGTGAGCCACCATGGTGATCGTGCCCGCGTGGTTTTCCAGTTCCGATCGCCCGAATTGGCACACTAGGACAGCTTCGACAATTATTGTCAGCGTGTCGTCGTGGCGGACCTTGCAGAGCGCGAAGCAGTCTGCGCAGCCCCCGGCGGAGTTGAAGTGAGCACAGCCACCAGCCCCTCCCGCACCCGCACAGCCACCCTGCCGCCGCCGTCCGGCGCGGACCTGCTGGTCGGCGCCGCCGAAGCGCTGATCATCAAGGGCAAGGACCACGGCTACCTCACACCCGACGACATCCTCGCCGCCTTCCCGGAGATCGACGTCGAGCCCGACCATCTCGAACGGATCTTCCATGTCTTCCGGGAGATGGGCATCGAGGTCAGCGACGGCGACAAGGACTTCGAGACCGTCGACGAGATCGATGAGGAGCTCATCGCCAAGGCCGAGGCGATCGACTCGGTGTCGCTCGACGACCCGGTCCGCATGTATCTCAAGGAGATCGGGCGCGTGGCGCTGCTCAAGGCGGAGCAGGAGGTCCACTACGCCAAGCTGATCGAACAGGGCGACGAAGAGGCGAAGAACCAGCTCACTGAGGCGAACCTCCGCCTTGTGGTCAGCATTGCCAAGAAATACATCGGCCGCGGCATGTCGTTCCTCGACCTGATCCAGGAAGGCAACATGGGCCTCATCCGGGCCGTCGAGAAGTTCGACTACCACAAGGGTTACAAGTTCTCGACCTACGCGACCTGGTGGATCCGGCAGGCGATCACGCGCGCCATCGCGGACCAGGCGCGGACGATCCGCATCCCCGTCCACATGGTCGAGACGATCAACAAGCTCGTCCGTGTCTCGCGCCGGTTGCTCCAGGAGTTGGGCCGCGAGCCCAACGACGAGGAGATCGCCGAGGAGATGGGGATCACCCCCGAGAAGGTCCGCGAGATCACCAAGGTCTCGCAGGATCCGGTCTCGCTCGAGACCCCGATCGGCGAGGAGGAGGACTCGCACCTCGGCGATTTCGTCGAGGACAAGGAGGCGACCGCGCCGTCGGACGCGGCGTCGCTGACGATGCTGCGCACCGAGGTCGAGGACATCCTCGACACGCTGACGCCACGAGAGCGCCGAGTCCTGCAGCTCCGGTTCGGTCTCATCGACGGCCATCAGCGAACCCTCGAAGAGGTCGGCAAGCGCTTCGGTGTCACGCGCGAGCGCATTCGGCAGATCGAGGCGAAGGCGCTGCGCAAGCTGCGCCATCCGTCGCGCTCGAAGAAGCTCAAGGACTACCTCGAGTAGCCGGCGCCGCCGCGTCGCGATGCATCGCGAACTCGGGCATCGGGGGGCACGGTGGCCCACGGCAGGTAGACTTGAGTCACAATCCGGGTTAGCTCAGCGGTAGAGCAGGCGGCTGTTAACCGCAAGGCCACTGGTTCGAATCCAGTACCCGGAGCGCCGACGTCCCACTAGCAGCACGCGACATCGCCCGAGGCGGTGCCGTACACGAGGTACACGGGATGACCGATATCGCATCGCGGCCGGAGACGACGCCCGCCGTCGCGACCCTGACCACGCCCGACGCGCCCGAGGACATCGCTACCTCGGACACGTCGCCACCGTCGCCGCCGGCATGGTCCTGGCCGGCCTCGGCGCCCGACACGGGGGCGCCGGCTGACGTCGCGACGGTTGCCGCCGGCCTGCCGGCCGAGATCCAGTTTGCGCCGGATGCGGAGGTCGTCGTGGTCGGCGAGGCTGCCGTCGCAGACCCTCACGTGCCCGCGCGGCCGATGTCGTTCGGCCCGGCCGGCAAGCAACGATCGCCGATCGCTGTGGTGCTGCTGTCGATTGTCACGCTCGGTCTCTACACCCTTGTCTGGCACCACCGGATCAACCGCGAAGTCGGCAACTTCGACACGCGGATGCACGTCATCCCCGGGCGCTCGACGCTTGCGGTGACCATCCCGTGGGTGCTCGGTTGGTTGGTGAGCATCGCCGGCGCCGCGCGAATCGTGCTCGCGGTGCTCAACGTCGCGCTGCCGTTCGATCCGCATTTCACAGTGCTGCAGGCCTATGGGCTGCTCGGCGGCGGATTGGTCATTCCCTACCTCGAATTGCTGCTGCCCTTCAGCGCGGCCGCCTGGGTGATGACCCTCGAGCGCGTTCGCATCGTCGAGGACCGGACCGGTCGCACGACCGACGTGCAGTTGCGCCCCGCGCGCACCGTCTGCTGGTTGCTGCTGCCGGTGATCGGCGGGCTCGTGCTCGTGGCGACGATGCAGCGACGTCTCAACCGCGTGTGGCAGGACGACTCGGCAGTCGTGCCGCTGCCGCGTCCCGCAGTCAAAGCGGCCGCAATCTGATCCACCTCACCGGCGGTCCACCCGACTTGAAGCGCCCGCTGCGGCGGCCTCCACTAGACTAACCGGTCGCGGTGGCTGTTTCGATCGCCTGTATCTCCGGAAAGGGCGGGGTTGGCAAGACAACCACGTGCGCCTCGCTGGCGGCTGTCTTCGCCGAACGCGGCCGGCGTGTGCTTGCCGTGGACATGGATCCGCAGTCCAACCTCACGTCGGGCCTCGGCTTCAACCCGTATTCGCTGACACACACGGTCGCGGACGCCATCCTCGAGCCCGACCAATCCGTCGACGAGCTGATCGTCCGGACGAAATGGGCGGGGCTGCATCTGCTCCCGGCGAGCCCCGACCTCAGCGCGGTCGAGGCGGGTCTTCCGACGTCGCTGGATGCCGAGACGCGGCTCCGCCGCGCCCTCGACCGGGACTGTCGTGACTACGACTTCATCCTCTTCGACACGCCGCCGAGCTTCGGGTTCCACACGGTGAGCGTGCTCGCGGCCACTGACTTCATCGTCATCCCGATGCAGATGTCCGGGTACGCGGTGAAGGGGCTCAAGGAAACGCTGCGCGCCGTGCATCACGTCCGTCAGCAGCTGAACCCGGACCTTCGCGTGCTCGGCCTGCTGCCGACCTTCGTGGTGCTGCGGACGCGCTTCTCGCGCGACCTGCTCGAGGGGCTGCGCGCGATCCCCAACCTGCGCGTGTTCAATACCGTCATCAAGGTCACGGTGCGACTCCAGGAGTTGGCGCTGGCCGGTGAGCCGGTCACGGTGATGGCGCCGTCGTCGGAGGCGGCAGCGGCCTACCGATCGTTCGCCGACGAGGTGCTGGCGGCGCTGATCGCGGAGGGGGAGCGAGGTGTCTGAAGCTCGTTCGCCGCGGCGCCGCCGGAGCGTCGCGGTTGCGCCGGCACTGCTCGATCCCGCCGAGCTCCCCGAGGACGCCCCGGGGCGCGTGACGCTGATCGCGGTGGAGGCTCCCGCGGACATCCTGGGGCCGCCGCCCACGCCGCCGACCGCGCCGCAGCCGGTGGTGGCGAGCTCGCCGGCGCTCGCGGCCGGCGGGGGATGGGTCGCCGTGGCGGTCGCCGGCGCCGTGATTGTGGTGATCTTCATCGTGGGGATGGTCTTGACCTACCACAGCATCTACCCCGGCGCCTCAGGCCCTTAGCCGGCGGCCATGCGTCAGCAACTACACAGAAGTGTGGTACTGTGTGGTGGTGCAATCAGAGACGGAGCGCCGGATCGGTGAGGCGGAGTTGCTCGCCCGTGCGCTCGGTGGCTCAGCTCCCGCTGCGGACCTCAGCGCGGTCGCGAACCGGGTTGCGCGGATCCCGTGGTGGGAACGGCGCGCGCTCGACGCAGCCGGGCTGACCCGCGAGCATGGCGTCCCCCGCGAGCGGGCCGAGCGTCTCGCCGCGATGTGGGAGCTCGCCGAGCGCTGGACGGACGACGACCGGCCCGCGATCGCGTCCCCGCGCGACGCGCTGCTCATGCTCGACGGCCTCCGGAAGGCGCGGCGCGAGCAGGTGGTGGCGCTCCTGCTCGACGCGCGGCACCGGCCGATCCGCCTCGAGACCGTCGCGGTCGGCACCATCAACGCGTCGCGCCTGCAACCGCGAGACGTCTTCGGCCCGGCGCTGCGCAGCGACGCTGTTGCGGTCATCATCGGCCATAACCACCCGAGCGGCGACCCCTCGCCGAGCCGCGCGGATCGGGTCGTGACGACCGCCCTGCGCAGCGCGGGCACGCTGCTGGGCGTCCCGGTGCTCGATCACCTCATCGTCGCACGGCGCGGACACCACTCGTTTCGGGAGACCGAGGGCTGGGACGAGGCGGCCTGAGCGGGAGTTGCGAGATCTGACAACTCGGTAACTTCGATCGGAACCGTCGCTGCGCCATGCAACATTGCTGATCGGAAGCGCGATGATCCATGCAAGCGAGGCGCAGCATCTCTGACCCTTCTGGTGGCGTCCAGTTCGAACGCACCGGCAGGGTGCCCCGGAGACTCTGGGTAGGTTTCATCGCCGGTTGTGCGCCAGCCGCCTTCGTCCTCGCCAACGCCGCCGCGTCGCGTCGCTACCTCCCGGCGATCCTGACGCTCGGCGTGGTCCTGCTGGCGCTCGCCGCCGCTCTTCTACGGCCGGCGTGGATGTATGTCAGAGTGGTCGGTCCCGAACTGAGGATCCGTCGTGGCTTCTACACACGCGACCTCCGCGTTGAGGCGGTCACGCGCATCCAGCTGTTCAAGCTGGCATATCCAGGTCTGCGATCTCATCCCGGGCTCATCGGCGTCGTCGTGGATCCCGACGGACGGGCATCGGGCCGTTTGGTCCTGATCAGATGGACGGACCAGGATCTCGCGGGGCTCTCGCGAGTAGTGGGGGCGCCATTCAGCTCCGAGCCATCGGCCGCGCCCGTCATCGACCCTGCTTCGCTGAACAGAGCGTGGCAGAATGTTCTTGGTGCGACTGCCCCGTGGTACGGGTACTTCGCGATGGTTCTCGCGTATGGAGCGATCCTGTGCTTTGCGGCGCTGGTCATCTGGGCGACGCTGGCCAACAGCCCGAGCATCACGGCACCGAGATAGGTTCAGTGTGGAGCTCGGGCAAATTGGCGCTGCAGTCGACCCTCCTCTGCATAGGAGCAGTGTCTCTGTGCAGCACCATCGCGAGCTGCGCCACCGCAGCACCGATGCCGATAGATGCGAAAGCGGCGTGGGCGACACGGACCGCTGACGACCATCAGGTCTCACTGTCGGTGCCGTCGAACTGGAACATCGGCGAGGCTTGGACGCAACCCTCCTCCTTCGACGATCTCGCCGGCAGTTTCAGCAACCAATCGTTGTCGTCGCCGTGCTCGTCCGGTCCGAGCACGCTTTCCTGCGGTCCGCCGATAACGTCACTGCAGCGCGGGGCGGTGCTCGTCGAGGTATTTCAGAACGGGTTCCCTGGCTGGACCCTCGACGGCCAGACAGGAATGTCGACAACGGTCTCCGGCCTCCCCGCGAAGTTGGCAGTCGAGACCGGCGCTCGTGACTACTGCGCAAGCCTCGGCGGCGATCGGACGCGAACGCTGCTCATTGCGAACCCGAGCGCCGTCGGCAATTACTTCGACGTCGAGATCTGCTCGCGCGGGGTTCCGGACTCCGTCGGTGCCCGGATCGACGAGTCGGTTCGAATCACCCCGCTCGACTGATCGAGCGCAGACGCGGCGTGCGTACCACGCGGTCTAGCCGAACGCGTTCTCGCCCGTGATCTCCTTGCCGATGATGAGGGTGTGCACCTCCTCGGTGCCCTCGTAGGTGAGCACCGACTCCAGGTTCGCCATATGGCGCGACACCGGGTATTCGAGCGTGATGCCGTTGGCCCCGAGGATGGTGCGGGCGCTGCGCGCGATGTCGAGCGCGGCGCGCACGTTGGCGCGCTTGGCGACCGACACCTGCACCGCCTGCAGGCGTCCTTCGTCCTTGAGGGTGCCGAGCCGGTGCGCAAGGAGCCGCCCCTGCACGATCGACGTCGCCATGTCCGCGAGCTTCAGCTGCGTGAGCTGCATCGCCGCGATCGGCTTGCCGAACGCCCGGCGCTCCTTGCTGTACGAGAGCGCCGCCTCGAAGCACGCGCGCGCGGCGCCCATCGCACCCCAGGCGATGCCGAAACGTGCCTCGTTGAGGCACGAGAGCGGGCCGCGCATCCCGGTCACTCCCGGCAGCACCGCGCTGTCCGGAACGCGCACCGAGGCCAGCGACAGCTCGGACGTCACCGACGCCCGCAGCGACAGCTTGTCGTGCACGTCGGATGTCTTGAACCCGGGCGTGCCACGTTCCACGAGGAATCCGCGCACACCCGAGTCCGTGCGCGCCCACACCACCGCGACGTCGGCGATCGACCCGTTGGTGATCCACATCTTGCTGCCGTCGATGATCCAGTCACTGCCGTCGCGGCGCGCGCGCGTCCGCATCGATGACGGGTCGGAGCCCGCGTCCGGCTCGGTGAGCCCGAAGCATCCGATGGCCCGGCCGGCCGCCATCTCGGGCAGCCAGCGCGACTTCTGCTCCTCGCTGCCGTACGACCAGATCGGGAACATCGCCAGCGAGCCCTGGACCGACACAAAGGAGCGCAACCCGCTGTCGCCGGCCTCCAGCTCCTCGCAGGCGACGCCATACGCGATTGACGAGGTCCCCGCGCACCCGTAGCCGCGCAGATGCATGCCGAGCAGGCCCAGCTCGGCAACGCCGGGCACGAGCTCTCGCGGGAAGGTGCCGGCCTCGAAGTGTCCCGGGATGACGGGCAGGGCGCGCTCGCGAACGAAGGCGCGCACGGTGTCGCGGATCAGGCGCTCCTCGTCTCCGAGGAGCTCGTCGACCTCGTACAGGTCGGTGGGCGCCAGCGCGCGTGTCCGCGAAGCACGCTCGGTGACGGCCATGTGCAGAGCCTACTCGACCGGCTAGGCGGCGACGGGCATCCCGGCATCGACGAGCTGGCGCCGCAGGGTCTCACCGCTCGCGAAGCCGACGTTGATGTCGGTCACCTGGCCGTCGCAGTCAAGGACCATCGTCGTCGGGAGCGACATCACGCGGTAGCGGCGCGCCAGCTCCGGTTCGACCGCGACGTCCACCTCGCGGATCTCGATGCCGTCGCCGATCCCCGCGGCGAGGGTGCGGAGCGCGGGCCTCTGGGCGGTGTGGCAGATGGTGCAGGCAATGCCGGTGAAGTAGAGGATTGACGGGAGGCCGCCGGTCTGCCGAGGCGGGTCGACGACCCGACCCACCAGAGCGCGCTGGCCCATGCGCTGCGCCTGCAACACCAAGGCCGCGGCGCACACCACGGCGACGGCGATGAGCGGCGCGAGCAGCAGGATCATCGCGCCGGTTCGCGGGAGAGGGGCAGGACGCCGACCCGGACGAGCTGCGCGTACATGATGCAGCCGACACAGATGTTGAACGTGAAGTTCAGAAAGGCGAGCGCCACGACGATCCACGCGAGCACCCAGGCGACGAGCAGGAGCCCGGTGACGACGAAGACTGAGGCGGCCGCGAGGAACACGCCTCCCAGCAGCAGTGCGAACCGGTGCGGCGCGGGATCCTCGCGGACGACCCGGGGTTTGACGATCCCCGACGGGCGGAGCAGGCGCACGTACAGGATCCGCGGCACGTTGAGCGACGGTGATGCCACCGCGGCGAGCATCATCACCGCGAGTGCGGGGAGCACGTATGCCGCGTCGCGATACGCGAGGCCGACGGCGTAGCCCGCGACGATGACGACCATGAGGATCGCCTGGTTCACCTTGAGGACGCTCCGGTCGAAGGGCACGGCGGCCATGAGGTCGAAATCATACCGGATAGGTCAGGTTTTTGATCCGGCACAGCCGGCGATCGGGAAGTGCCAGAGTAGGGATCTGTGGACGTGACACCTGAGCGATCGGATCCGCTGAGCCTCGAAGAGGTGCGGGTCGGCGCGGCCTATGACGCGGAGCGCGCCGATGAGCGCCGGCGGATTGCCGAGCTGAAGCGGTTCCGCCACGTGCACCTCGGCGACGCGCTCGCCCTGGTCTTCGAGAACCGGGACACCATTCGATCGACGCTCGAGGAGGCGCTCCGCACCGAGCGAGTGGATGATCCGGAGCGGGTCGCCGGCGAGATCGCCGCCTTCAACGCCGTGGTGCCCCCGCCGGGCGACCTGGCGGCGACGCTGTTCCTCGAGGTCGACGACCCGGCTGACCTCAATGCCGCCGTGCTCAGGCTCGACGGCGTTGAGGACACGGTCTTCATCGAGGTGGCCGGGAGGCGGGTCCGCGGTGTCCCCGAGGAGGTGTTCCCGCCCGGGGAGAGCGTGCTCGCCCATTACCTGCGCTTCAGTCTCGAGCCGGACCAGCGTGCCGCGATCCGCAACGGAGCTCCGGTGACCGCCGGCACCGATCACCCGGCGTGCGCCGCGACGGTCGAGCTGGACGAGGACCACCGGCAGGCGATCGCCCGGGACCTCTGACGACAGGCCGGCCTTACCGCCGCCCGCCGGTTCCGATGCCGGCGGCGACGCTGCGGTAGACCCCCGCGGTCAGCTCGGCGGTTCGCTGCCACGTGTAGCCCGCGGCGCGGGGCAGGCCCGCGCGGCGCATGCGCGCCGCCCTGACCGGGTCCGTCAGCACCGCCTCGATCGCGCCGGCGAGCGCCGAGGGGTCGCCAGATGGGACGAGCAGCGCGACGCCGCCGGCGAGGTCGGGGAGATTCCCGACGGCGGTGGCGACCACGGGTGCGGCGGACGCCATCGCCTCCAGCGCGGTCAGCCCGAAGCCCTCGTGGGTCGAGGGCAGCACCACGACCGACGCGCGGCGGTAGAGGGAGGCGAGGTCCGCGTCGTCGACGGCGCCGCAGAGCACGAGGTTGACGCGGCGCCGCCAGGCGTCGGCGGCGAGGCGGTCGCCCTCGGGGCCGAGCGCGCCCACCAGCGCGAGCGGCGGGCCGCCGCCTGGGAGGCGCTCCATCGCCTCGAGCAGGGTGTCGAGCCCCTTGCGGGGATCGTGGGAACGCAGGCTCCCCACCCAGAGGACGAACTCCGCCTCGACGCCGGCCGCCTCGGCGACCCGCGCGTCGCGCAGCTTGGGACGCGGGGAGAACCCGCTCGCCACGCCCTGCGGCACGACGTGGATCCGTCCGGGATCGAGCCCGAGGGTGGCGACGGCCTCCCGCCGCGTGGTCTCGCTCACGGCGATGACGCCCGCGCACGCTCGGATGGCCGCGGCGAGCAGCGACGCGTACATGCGCTGCGGACCGATTGACGACCCTATGCGCGGCGGCCTCCGCCACAGCTCCACGTCGTGGACCGTCACCACCTGCCGCCCCGAGGGAAACCCCACCACCGGCTCACCGCCGAGCCCGTGCACCAGGTGCGGGTGGCCCGCGATCGCGTCGCGGATGACCAGAGGCTGGGCGCGGAGGAAACGGGCCGGGCGCGACTCGCTCCAGGGCGCCGACGGCGGGACCGACGACCGCACCTCGAGGTCGGGAATCCCCTCGAGCGCCGCGGTGAGCTGGCGCGCGTAGCGCCCGATCCCGGCGTCGCGGCGGCCGTCGGCGAGACAGCTCGCCTCGAGCAGGACGCGCAGGCGTGGCGGCATCGGGGCTTTGTAGCAGGGCTGGGTACTCGGCGGCGCTGGCACAATGGGTTCAGTGGCGAACTCACGTTCCCTCATGCCGTTCACCGCGCTCGTCGGGCAGGACGCGATGAAGACCGCCCTGGTCCTCAACGCGATCAACCCGACGATCGGCGGCGTCCTGATTCGCGGCCAGCGCGGCACCGCGAAGTCGACGGCCGTGCGCGCGCTCGCCCGGTTGCTTCCCGAGATCGAGGTGATCGCGGGATGCCGGTTCCGCTGCGACCCCGCGTCGCCGGCGAACTGGTGCGACGACTGCCGGGCCAGGGCTGCGGCGGGACGCACCCCGGCGGTCGAGCGCCGGCGGATCCGGGTCGTCGAGCTGCCGGTGAACGGCTCCGAGGATCGGGTCGTCGGAACGATCGACACCGAGGCGGCGATCAAGCACGGCGAGCGCCGCTTCGAGCCGGGGCTGCTCGCCGATGCGAATCGAGGCATCCTCTACGTCGACGAGATCAACCTCCTCGACGATCACATCGTCGACGTGCTCCTCGACGCCGCGGCGATGGGGTGGAACGTCGTCGAGCGCGAGGGCATCTCGTTCGCCCATCCCTCGCGCTTCATCCTCGTCGGGACGATGAATCCCGAGGAGGGCGAGCTCCGGCCGCAGCTGCTCGATCGATTCGGCCTCTGCGTCGACATCACCGGGCTGCACGACGTCGACGAGCGCGTGCGAATCATCGAACGCGAGGCCCGTCGCAACCAGACCGGCATGTCGCTCGACCAGGAGTTCCAGGCGAGCGAGGACCACCTTCGCCTCGTGATCGACGCGGCACGGCGTCTCCTCCCACGCGTCGAGATCACCCCGACCATCTCGTGGTTCATCGCGCTGGTCTGCATCGACGCCGGCACGATGGGGCACCGCGCCGACATCGTGGTCAGCAGCGCAGCGCGGACCGTCCGGGCCTGGAACGAAGCCGAGGCGCTCGTCCGCACCGCCGCGTCGGCCGGCGCCGAGGCGGCTGTCCCGGCGGATTCGCTCGTCGTCACCACCGCCGACGCGACGACCGCCGCCGAGCTGGCGCTGGCGCACCGGCGCCGGACCCGCCAGGACGGGGTGTCGCAGACCGCCGGCGCGGCTGCCGAGCGCGCGCGCGAGCGGTTCGAGGAGATCGCCCAGGAGGCTGAGGCGGCGATCGTCTCCGAGCAGACCTCCGAGCAGGGCGAGCAGCCGCCCGACGAGTCGGGAAGCGGCGAGGAGGGTGAGAGCCCGGGGCAGGTGCAGGGCAGCGAGCAGGCGACCCAGGCGGTCACCCGGCGGAGCGCCGAGCAGCTCTTCGAGGGCGAGCTCTTCCCGGTCCGCAAGATCGCGCTGCCCAGGGACCGGCGCAGCCGCGCGACGACCGGCAAGCGCAGCGCATCAGAGAGCAGGGACAAGCGCGGCCGCTACGTCCGGGCGACGCAGACGGAGAAGACCACCGACATCGCCTTCGATGCCACCATGCGCGCGGCCGCTCCCCACCAGGTCCGCCGTCGAGCCGAGGAGTCGGCCCGAAGCGGCGGCCCGCTCCTCCGCCTGGAGCGTCAGGACCTTCGCCAGAAGGTGCGGCACCGGCGCACCGGGACCTTGATCGTGTTCGTCGTCGACGCGAGCGCGTCGATGGACGCCGAGCAGCGCATGCAGGCGACCAAGGGCGCGGTGCTCTCCCTGCTGCGCGACGCGTATCTCCGGCGTGACAAGGTGTCACTCGTCGTCTTCTCGGGGCGGTCGGCGCGGGTGATCCTCCAGCCGACCTCGTCGGTCGACCTCGCCGAGCAGCGCCTCCAGCGGCTCACGGTGGGCGGGACGACGCCGCTCACCCACGGGCTGGTCGCCGGGCTGCGGGTCGTGCGCACGGAGCGGCTCCGCGATCCAAGCGTGTACCCGCTGATGGTGTTGATCAGCGACGGCAGGGGCAACATCTCGCTCTTCGGCGAGGAGCCGCTCATCGAGGCGCAGCGCGTCGCCGAACAGCTCGGCGCCGACGGGGTCCACGTGCTGGTGATCGACTCAGCGCGTGACCACACGACGCGTCCGCTGCCGCGTGTCGCAGGTCACAATCGCGCGCCGCTCTTCGGCGGCTACGGATTCAACGCGTGCCGCGACCTCGCCGACCGGGCGGGTGGCGAGTATCTCGGTCTCTACGACCTTTCCCAGGGGGCGATCGTCGAGGGCGTGGAGAAGACGCTTCGAGGGCGCATGGCACAATGACGCCGATGCAGACCGGACGAAGCGTTTTCCCGTTCACGGCGATCGTGGGACAGGACACCATGAAGCAGGCGCTGATTCTCAACGCGATCAATCCCGCGATCGGTGGCGTCCTCATCCGCGGCGAGAAGGGGACGGCGAAATCCACCGCTGTGCGATCGCTCACGAAGCTGCTGCCGGGCCTCGACGTGGTCGCCGACTGCCGCTACGGGTGTCCTCCCGATGACGCCGATCTGCAGTGCGCCGAGTGCACGGAGCGCGTGGCGAGCGGGGACGTCCTGCCGCGCGGTCGCCGGCGGATGCGCGTCGTCGAGCTGCCCATCAACGCGTCCGAGGACCGCGTGGTTGGCGCCATCGACATCGAGGCCGCGATCAAGCGTGGTGAGAAGGAGTTCGAGCCCGGAGTCCTCGCGGAGGCGAACCGCAACATCCTGTACGTCGACGAGGTGAACCTGCTCGACGATCACATCGTCGACGTGCTCCTCGACGCGGCGGCGATGGGACAGAACACCGTCGAGCGCGAGGGCGTGTCGGTGTCGCATCCGTCGCGATTCATCCTCGTCGGCACGATGAACCCGGAGGAGGGCGAGCTGCGTCCGCAGCTGCTCGACCGCTTCGGACTGTGCGTCGACGTCGAGGGCATCCGCGACGTGCGCCAGCGCGTTGAGATCGTCGAACGCAGAGAGGCGTTCGAGGAGGATCCCTCAGCGTTCGCAGCGCGTTTCGAGCCCGCGGAGCAGGCGGAAGCGGAGCGGATCTCGCGCGCGATGGCGATGCTCTCCGACGTCGTGGTGGATCGCAACATCCTCGTGGCCATCGCGGCGCTCAGCATCGAGCTCGAGGTCGATGGGCACCGCGCGGACATCGTCATGCGGAAGGCCGCGCAGGCGCTCGCCGCGCACGAGGACCGTGCGGCGGTGGGCATCGACGACGTCGAGCATGTCGCTCCGATGGTGCTGGCGCATCGCGTCAAACCGGGGATCAGCGGGAGCCGGCGCGGGCTCGGTGAGCTTGCGGAGATCCTGCGCTCGGCGCACGACGGCGACGGAACGGCAGGGGACTAGGGCTCCGCTCCGTCACGCATGCGTCTCGAGAGGATCCGCAACTTCAGCATCATCGCGCACATCGATCATGGGAAATCGACGCTGGCGGACCGGCTGCTCGAAGCCACCGGAACCGTGGCGTTGCGCGACATGCAGGACCAGGTGCTCGACCAGCTCGACCTCGAGCGTGAGCGCGGCATCACGATCAAGGCGCAGGCGGTGCGCCTCGCATACACCGCCCTGGACGGCCTCGCCTACGAGCTCAACCTGATCGACACCCCGGGACACGTCGACTTCGCGTATGAGGTGTCGCGGTCGCTCGCCGCATGCGAGGGCGCGCTGCTCGTCGTCGATGCGACGCAGGGCGTCGAGGCGCAGACGCTCGCCAACGTGTATCAGGCGATCGAGAACAAGCTCGAGGTGATCCCGATCATCAACAAGATCGATCTGCCCAACGCCGATCCGGAGCTCGTGCGACGCGAGATCGAGGAGCTGATCGGCATCCCCGCGGACGACGCCATCCTCACGAGCGCTCGTCAGGGGATCGGCATCGAGGCGGTGCTCGAGGCGGTCGTCACGCGCGTGCCCCATCCCACGGGCGACAGCAACGGCACCTTGCGGGCGCTCATCTTCGACGCGAAGTACGACGCGTACCGTGGTGTCGTCGTGTACGTCCGGTTGATGGACGGCCGCCTCGCGGCGGGCATGCGCATCCGCATGATGAACAACAACAGCGAGTTCGTCGTCGACGAGGTGGGCGTCTTCTCGCCCGCGATGTCGCCGGTCGACGAGCTGCTCTCCGGCGAGGTCGGCTACTTCATCGCGTCCATCAAGAACGTACGCGACAGCAAGGTGGGGGACACGGTGACCGACGCCGTGCATCCGACCACGCATCCGCTGCCCGGCTACCGCGCGGTGACGCCGATGGTGTACGCGGGCATCTTCCCGGTCGAGTCCGATGACGTGACCGACCTCAAGGAGGCGCTGGCGCGGCTCAACCTCAACGACGCGTCACTCGTTTTCGAGCCCGAGTCCTCGGCGGCGCTGGGTTTCGGGTTCCGCTGCGGCTTCCTCGGTCTGCTGCACATGGAGATCGTGCAGGAGCGTCTCGAGCGAGAGTTCAACCTGTCGCTCATCACGACGGCGCCGACCGTCGAGTACCGCGTCCGGCTCCGCTCCGGTGAGGTGATCGCGATCGACAACCCGGAGATGCTGCCGGACGCCTCGAACATCGACGCGATCGAGGAGCCGCGCACGAAGGCGACGATCATCGTTCCCAGCGCGTACGTCGGCGCGATCATGGAGCTGTGTCAGGAACGGCGGGGCGAGTTCCAGCAGATGGACTACCAGCCCGGTGATCGGGTCGCGCTCGTCTACGACCTCCCGCTCGGCGAGATCATCCACGATTTCTACGATCAGCTGAAGTCGCGAAGCCGCGGGTATGCATCGCTCGACTACGAGATCACGGGGTTCCGGCCCGAGGCGCTCGTCAAGCTCGACATCCTCGTCGGCGGGCAGCGCGTCGACGCGCTGAGCATGATCGTGCACCGCGATCGCGCGAACGCGCACGGCCGCAAGCTCGCCGAGCGCCTGCGCAAGCTGATCCCCCGCCAGCTCTTCGAAGTACCCATCCAGGCAGCGATCGGTGGCAAGATCGTCGCCCGTGAGACGGTTTCCGCCATGCGCAAGGATGTGCTCGCCAAGTGCTACGGCGGGGACATCACACGAAAGCGCAAGCTGCTCGAGAAGCAGCGCGAAGGCAAGCGCCGCATGAAAAGGGTGGGCAACGTGGAGATTCCGCAAGAGGCATTCATGGCCGTCCTCAAGATGGACGAGCAGTAGGCTGCGCAGCTGATGCCGCGTCCCAACCCACCGCGCAAGCGCCCCCGCCGGCGGCCCGACGCAGTCGAGCGCGCCGCGAAAGCGGAGGTGTCGCTCGCCCGGCAGACGGCGCAGTCCAAGGACCGCAATGGGGCGGCCGACGCCAAGACGCAGCCGAAGGCGAAAGGGAAGCCGGCATCGAAGGCGCCGCCGCCTCCAGCCCGGGGCCGCCGGATCGACGAACCGTTCGTGCCCTGGTCGAGGCGTTCGTACGTGATCCTGGTCGTGGTGATGGCCGTCCTCGAGGTGGTCATCACGGCGGCCGCCTACTTCACGCTCTCGGGGACCAAGCCGCCGTTCGGCGAGGATCTCCTGTTCTCCAGCTACCAGCCGCTCGTCGTGCTCGGGGCGGCGATGGTCGCCGCGCCGATCGCGAAGTTCATCAGCAAGGAATCGCGGCCGCTGCGCTTCATGGAGTTGGTGATGGCGGGCATCGTCCAGTACTTCATCTGGTTCATCCTCTTCGTCGCGCTCACGTGGGTCATCGGAACGCTCGGCACCGCGGCGTCAACGGCGACCGGCGGTACGCCGTCGAGCACCGCGACGCCGCTCGCGACGTCGCCCCCGTCGCCGGCGCCAACCCAGGCAACCTCGTCATCGCCCGCGGCCACCGCGTCGCCGTCCGCATCGGCAAGCACGTCCACGTTGACGCTCACCACCTCGGCGGTGCTCGGTGTGTTTGCCATCGACGTCCTGAGCTTCGTCCTCACCATCTACCTCTACCCGCCGATCTACAAGCGGTTGCGGTTACGGCCGCCACCCCCGCGGCAGCCGCGCCAGCCGAAGGGCGCAAAGCCGAAGGACACGACCGCGAACGACGTCAAGTCGAACGTGGTGCGGCTGGACCAGGCCGCGGCCGACGAGCGAAAACCGAGGGACCCGACGCCCTGACCGCGCCATTCGACGCCGTTCGCTCGCTCTACCTGCACATTCCGTTCTGCGAGCGGAAGTGCGAGTACTGCGACTTCACGAGCGTCGCCGGGACGACCGGTTCGGGCGCGTACATGGAAGCCCTCGTCACCGAGGTGTGCCGTCTCGGCGAGCGTCTCGGCCGGCTCACGCTCGACACGGTCTTCATCGGCGGCGGCACCCCCTCGCTGGTCGACCCGGGTCTGCTCGCCGCCCTTGTGGACACGGTGCGGACCACCTTCGCCGTGCCGGCGGAGGCCGAGGTGACCATGGAGGCGAACCCGTCCAGCACGTCGACGGCCCGCGCCCGGGTGTGGCGAG
This sequence comes from Candidatus Dormiibacterota bacterium, assembly GCA_963848445.1. GTDB lineage: Bacteria > Chloroflexota > Dormibacteria > Aeolococcales > Aeolococcaceae > Palsa-851. The sequence goes on along the minus strand of CAWKDT010000005.1, from coordinate 305,896 downwards.
CGGCGGGCGTCAACCGGATCAGCATCGGTGTGCAGAGCCTCGAGGCAGACGCGCTGCGGTTCCTCGGCCGGGTGCACGACGCGGAGCGCGCCCTCGCCGCGGTCGACGAGGTCCGCGCCGCCGGGTTCACGTCCATCAACTGCGACCTGATCTACGCCGTCCCCGGTCTCGGCGACACGCGTTGGCGGCGAACGCTCGACCGCGTGGTGGCGGCGGGACCGACGCACCTGTCCTGCTACGAGCTCACGGTCGAACCCGGGACTCCGCTGCACACCCGGGTGCGGCGCGGCCTCGTGACACCGGTCGACGGCGCACGCGCGATTCGCCAGCACCGGATCGCCGTCGATGTCCTCGAGAGCGCCGGGTACCGGCAATACGAGGTGAGCAACTTCGGGCTTCCCGGCGAGGCGTCCCGGCACAACCTCGTGTACTGGCGCAACGGGTACTACCTCGCGGCGGGCGTCGGCGCCCATGGTCACCTCCCCACGGCGGCAGCCGCCGCCCTCGGGCTCCCCGTGGAACCGGATGCGGTTTCCGTCCGGTACTGGCATGGGCGCGGCATTGGCGCGTACGTGCGGGATGTCGGCGCCGGCACGCTCCCGGTCGCGGGGTCGGAGATGGTCGGGCCGGTGATGCGCGAGCAGGAACGGCTCATGCTCGGCCTGCGCCTGCGCGAGGGGGTCGCCATCGATGCCGGCCGGGTCGAGGCGGCGCGCTCGCTGGAGGGTCTCGGGCTGGTCGTCGTCGAGGGCGACCGGGTACGGGCGACCGCGCGCGGCGAGGCGGTCCTCAACCAGGTCACCCTCCGCCTGGTGGGCGACCGTGCCGCCTAGCTGGTACGCTTAGCACTCAACCATGACGAGTGCTAAGGGGGCCCGAGGCCGGTCGCCACGGACACCGTCACCTCTGATCTGAACGTGCAACAAGTCCCTCTCGATCAGCGCAAGCAGCAGATCCTCAAGGCTGTGGTCGCCGACTACACCCGCACGGGCGTCCCCGTGGGGTCGGCGGCCCTCGCCGTGCATCTCGCCACGTGGTCGTCCGCGACGATCCGCAACGAGCTGGCGACGCTCAGCGAGGTCGGCTACCTGATCCAGCCGCACACCTCGGCGGGTCGCGTGCCCTCCGATCTCGGGTACCGGTACTACGTCGACTTCCTCATGGACGAGGAGGACGTCCCGCCCGCGGTGCGCCGCCAGATCGACCCGTACTTCGCCGTCATGCCGAGCGGCGTCGAGGACATCCTCGAGCTGGCGGCGACGGCGCTGGCCCAGGCGGCGGACGCGGTCAGCCTGGTCACCGCCCCGCGTGCGCTGGGTGTCCGCGTCAAGCACCTCGACCTCGTCAAGCTCAACGACTCCCAGGCGCTGCTCGTGCTCGTTCTCGAGGGGAACCTGGTGCGGCAGCACGCGCTGAGCCTCACGGTCCCCGCCGACCAGGCGATCCTCAGCGCCATCGCCGCCGGCCTGAACGCGGTGGTCGTCGGTCTCAACGCGGCGGGCATGTCGCGCCTCCCCGAGTCGGTCGGCGCCCACGCTGCGCTGGAGGGGGACCTGCTCAACCAGATCATCGCCTTCATGACCGTCGTCGACGCGCAGCAGGACACCCTCATCCTTCATGACGGAGTCCGCAACCTGCTCCACCAGCCGGAGTTCGGCGACGTCGAACTGCTCCAGCAGGTGATCGAGGTCGTCGAGGAGGAGCGGATGCTCGCCGCGCTCATCACCGCGGCCGACCTCGACCACGGGGTGCAGATCATGATCGGGCGCGAGAGCGGTCTGACCGAGCTCTCCCGGTGCAGCCTGGTCCTGACCACGTATCGCGCCGGCCCCGAGCGGCGCGGCACGATCGGCGTCCTCGGGTCGACGCGCATGGCCTACGCGCAGGTCGGGCCGCGGGTTCGATACGTGGCGCAGCGTGTCGGCCGTGCCGTCGGGCGTGCTTTGAGCTGACCGTGGGCATAGTGATCGCATGACGAGCGACGAACCCGACGTGGCGGCTCCGCGCGCCGGCACCGAGACGGAGCCGGCCGAGGCCGACGCCCAGGACGCGCAGCCCGCCGACGCCGCATCCGCCGACCGGGACGCCCGCTACCTGCGGCTCGCGGCCGACTTCGAGAACTTCAAGCGCCGCAAGGCACAGGAGCTCAGGGATGCCCGGCGGTACGAGAGCGAGGAGGCCGCGCGGGCGCTGCTGCCCGTGCTCGACAACCTCCGCCGTGCCGTCGAGCATGCGAGCGATGCCGGTGCCGAGGACTTCTTCGTGAGCGGGCTCGAGCTCGTGGTCCGCGAGTTCGAGAACGCGCTCGAGCGGCTCGGCGTGGTGCCGGTGCCCGCAGCCGGGGAGCGCTTCGACCCGTCGCTCCACGAGGCGATCACCGCCGAGGAGTTGGACGACGTGGACGAGGAGACCGTGATCGCCGAGGTGCTCCGGGGATACAAGCTGCACGATCGGCTGCTGCGGCCCGCGATGGTGCGCATCGTACACCCCCGTACCAGCCCGACCGAGCGCTGACCGATGGCGACCATGAAGCGCGACTACTACGAGGTGCTCGGCGTCGCGCGCGACGCCACGCCGGAACAGCTCAAGGCGGCGTACCGCAAGCTCGCGATGCAGTACCACCCCGATCGCAACAACGGCGACAAGGGGGCGGAGGAGCGCTTCAAGGAGGTCGGCGAGGCCTACTCGGTCCTCAGCGATCCGCAGAAGCGGCAGCGCTACGACGCCTTCGGGCATGTCGGCGACGGGCCGCAGCCCGACTTCGGCAACTTCTCGTTCGATTCCGCCTTCGACCTCTTCGACATGTTCTTCGGCGGCGCCGGACGGCGGCGCACGCGCACCGGGCCGCAGCGCGGCGACGACCTGCGCATGAACATCGAGATCACCTTCGAGGAGGCGGTGTTCGGCGCCAAGCGCACCATCGAGGTGCCCCGGGCGACCCAGTGCGCCGAGTGCAAGGGGTCCGGCGCACGCGCCGGGACCACCTCGACGCAGTGCACCGCCTGCCAGGGCACCGGGCAGGTGCGCCGGACGATGCAGTCGATCTTCGGGCAGGTGACCAACGTCGCGCCGTGCCCGACCTGTCGCGGGGAGGGACAGATCGTCCAGGACCCCTGCGCCGTCTGTCATGGCCAGGGGCGCCTGCAGAGCCGGCAGACCGTCGAGGTCACGATCCCGCCCGGCGTCGACGACGACGTCACGCTGCGGCTGACCGGCGAGGGCGAGGCGGGACCGCGCGGCGGCCCCTCCGGCGACCTCTACCTCGGCTTCAGGGTCAAGCCGCACCCCAACCTCGTCAGGCGCGGGCAGGACCTGCTGTACGAGCTGCCGATCAGCGTTCCGCAGGCGGTGCTCGGCGACACCATCACGATCACGACCGTCGACGGCGAGCACCCGGTCGAGGTGCCCGCGGGGACTCAGCCGGGACGGCAGATCAAGCTGCACGGGCTCGGCGTCCCGCACGTGCGCACCGGACGTCGCGGCGACATGATCTGCGTCGTGCGAGTCGTCGTGCCGAGCCATCTGTCGCATCACGATCGCGGCCTGTACGAGCAGATGGAGGGACGCGAGGGCAAGCCCGCCGAGGTCAGGAAGGGGTTCTTCGACTCCGTGCGGGACGCGTTCCGCGGCTGACGCGCGCACCGGCGCGCACGACGTTTATCGGACCGGAACTTCGGGTACCACAAGCACACATCCGCTGTACGCGGAAAGCAGCAACATCAGTACCAGGAGCACGGTCAGATGGCAGTAGTTCGTTGGAATCCATGGAGCGATCTGTTCGATCTGCACACGCAGATGGACCATCTGTTCTCGACCCCGGCCTCGCGCAACGACACCGACTACATGAGCCTTCCCGTCGACATCAAGCAGACGGACGCGGCGTTCATCGTCGAGGCGTCGGTGCCCGGTTTCAAGCCTGAGGAGGTCGAGGTCACCTTCGACGACGGGATGCTCACGATCGCCGGACGGCGCAGCGCCGTCGAGTCGAGCAAGGACACGACCTACGTGCGACGGGAGCGCCGCGTCATGTCGGTGTTCCGCCAGGTCGGTCTTCCCGCCGAAGTGCGCGCCGACGACATCACCGCCTCGTTCGAGCACGGCGTGCTCCGCATCGAGATCCCGCGTGCGCAGAAGGCACAGCCGAAGCGCATCCCGGTGACCGTCGCGGCCGAGACGCCCAAGGCGGAGAAGATCGTCGAGCACGCGCCGACCGCCTGACGGCGGCTCAGCGCATCTCAGCAAGCGCGGCGCGCTCATCGATTGCGATGAGCACGTCGCGCTGTGCTGTGTCTTGCTAGCCGGGCGGCCAGGTCATCCGGCGTCCGCCGAGGAGGTGGACGTGCAGGTGATCGACGGTCTGGCCACCGTTCCGGCCCGTGTTCACGACCAGCCGGAACCCGGTCTCGTCGATGCCCTCGTCCTCGGCGATCGACTGGGCCACGTGGAGCATCCGGCCCCACAGTCCGTCCTGGGCGGGGGTCAGCTCCGCGACCGAGACGATGTGCTCGCGCGGGATCACGAGCACGTGGGTCGGCGCCTGCGGGTTGACGTCGCGGATCGCGAGCACCTCACCGTCGTCGCGCAGAAACGTGGCGGGCAGGTCGCGCGCGGCAATGCCGCAGAAGATGCAATCGCTCATGAGCGCAGCAGGGTACCGCGCAGACACTCGCCCTCGACGGCTTCGGCCCGGACGAGGCTCAGGCCGCCGGACCGCACGCCCGCCGCGCCGTCCACCATGACCTCGTGATACCCGGCGGTGAGGCCGTGGGCGCGATCGCCCTCGACGTGGTCCCAGACCACCTCGTGGACCCGGCCGCACGCGCGGGCGAGCGATACGGCGCCGGTGCGCTTCGTCGCGCGGCGCACCTCGGCGCTGCGCCGCCGCGCCGTCGCATCGTCGATCCTGGCGTCGAGGTCTGAGGCCGGCGTCCCGGGACGCGGGGACCAGCGGAACACGTGACCCGCGAGGAATCCCACCTCGTCGACGAGTGACAGCGTCGCGGCGTGGTCCTCATCGGTCTCGCCGGGAAACGCGACCATGATGTCGGTGGTGAGCTCCGTCGCGGGGTTCGCATCGCGGAGAGCGCGCGCGACGCGGAGGTACTGAGCCCGGCGGTACCCGCGGTGCATGGCGCGGAGCACGTGGTCGCTCCCGCTCTGCAGCGGCATGTGCCAGTGGCCGCAGAGCCGCGGGTGCGCGTTGAGGTCGATCAACGCCGGGGTCACGTCGTTGGCGTTGATGCTGCTCAACCGGATGCGCGTCTCCCCGCAGGCGTCGAGCAGCGATGCCAGCAGCGTCGCGAGGTCGGTGCCGATGTCGCGGCCGTACGACCCGAGATCCACGCCGCACAACACGACTTCGCGATGACCCGCGGCGATCGCAGCGTCGAAGCGCTGCTCGATGAGCGCGGCGGGGATGCTAACGGACGGGCCGCGCGCTCGCCAGACGACGCAGTACGTGCAGCGGTGGTCGCACCCGTCCTGGACCTTGATGAAGGCGCGCGCGCGAGGCGACGACGATGCGCTCGCCGGCGTTGCGGTGCGTTGCTCCGTCATGTCGAGGATGTGCGCGGCGATGCGGTCCTTGTCGCGATTCGCGAATGTCGAGTCGACCGACGTGTACGCATCGGGATTGGTGTCGACGCTGCATCCGGTGAGCACCAGGTGCGCGTCCGGATCGAGGCGACGCAGCCGGCGGATGCGCTGCCGCGTGGTGGCGTCGGCCTGTGCGGTGACCGTGCACGAGTTGAGCACGCGGACGTCGGCGGGTTCGCTCTCCGGGACGACGTCACAGCCCGCGGCCGCGAGTGTGCCGGCGAGATCCGCCATCTCCGCGAAGTTGACCTTGCACCCGAGCACCGTCAGCGCGACGCGCAGGGGCCGGTCGGTGGGTGCGTTCATGCGGGCGCCGGCTCCGCCGCGGCATCGAGGTCGCCGGCGCCCGCGAGGAGGAGCGCGGTCGCGACCGCCCCCGCGAGACGGCTCGGCAGCGTGCGCGGCCCAAGATGGACGCGGACCGCGCCGGCCTCATCGAGCGTCTTCAGGTCCGAGTCATCGAGGCCGCCCTCGGGTCCGATCGCCAGCGCCACGTCCGGCCCGGGGCGCTGCGTCGCGGTCAGGATGGGAGCCGCGTCGCGGCTCGACACGCAGGCGAGGACCCGTGTCGGGCGCGGCAGCGCCGCCAGCGCCTCGGGGAGCGAAACCGCCTGCAGCACCGCCGGCGGCGCCGCACGGCCGGCCAGCTGGGCCGCCTCGCAGGCGACGGCACGCCACCGGTCGAGACGTCGCACCGCGCGCTGCGCATCGAGACGCGGCACCGTGCGAGCGGTGAGGACGGGGCGGATCGACGCCGCACCCGCGACCACGAGCGCCTCGATGGTGGCGTCCATCTCGTGGGCGGGGACCGCCTGGAGCACATGGACCGCCAGCCGCGGCTCGCCCGACACCGGCCGGCTCCAGGCGACGGCGCCGGCAACGCGCACCGGGCTCACGTCGTCGAGCACGACACCGTGCTCGACGAGGCCATCCTCGATCACGACGATCGTCTCCCCGGGGCGCGCTCGCAGCGAGCGTGCGAGGTGCTCCGCGTCACGGCCGGTCAGGGTCGCGCGTCCGTGCTCGATGTGTCCGGCGTCGACGAAGAAGCGCGGCATGGTCCGATCCATGGTGCCGCACGGGCGGCCAGCTATGGTGGGGCCATGACCCTGGGGCGACTGACCGCGCACACCGCCGACGGCGTGGCGCTCGCCGTGGTCGTGGCGGGCGACGGGGTCCCGCTCCTGCTCATCCCCGGCCTCGGGGCGGGACGGTCGGTGTTCGAACCGATCCTCGGCCATCTCGTCACCCGTCACCGCGTCATCACCTACGACCCGCGGGGCATCGGCGAATCGGGTCACGGCGGCCACGTGACCATGGCGAGCATGGCGCTGGATGCGGTCGCGGTGCTCGACGCCGCCGGGGTCGAGGCCGGAGCGGTGTTCGGCGCCTCGATGGGCGGTCTCATCGCGCAGCACCTCGTGGTCGACCACCCGGCTCGGGTGGCGAGCCTCATGCTCGCGGCGACCGCGCCGGGCGGTGACGACGGTGTCGACGCCGATCCCGCGAGCCAGACGGCCCTGCTCGGCAAGGGCGCGCGCACCCCCGAGGACGCGTACCGCCTCGCGTGCACCGTGCTGTACTCCGAGCACTTCCTGCGCACCCACGTCGATTTCATCGAAGCGCAGATCCGCGAACGCGGCCGGCACCCGGTGCGTCCCCGCGTGTTCTCAGCGCAGATGAAGGCGATGTACGAGCCGGACGGCTCGTTCGCGCGGTTGCGTGCTGTCGACGTGCCCACACTGGTGCTGCACGGCACCGCCGACGTGATCACCCCGTTCGAGAACGCGCGCATCCTCGCCGGGCAGATTCCGGGTGCGGTGCTGCGTCCATTCGACGAGTGCGGACATCTCTTCTTTCACGAGCGTCCCGCCGAGACCGCGCGTGTGATGAGCGAACACCTCCGCAGCTTCGACTCCGGCGCGGGTCAGCCCTCGTCGAAGGACGACGGGTCGTCGCCGTTCGAGTCGTCGTCGATCGCCGGCTCCTGACGGCCGTTCCCGTTGCCGTTCCCGTTGCCGTTGGCGTGATCGGCGACCGCGGCCCGCACCGGGACGAGCTGCGCCGGTGCCGTGGCGGTGGCCGTGGTCTCGCGAATCACGGTGACCTTGATGACGCCCGGGTACTGCATCTCCGACTCGATCTCTCGCGCGATCTCACTGGTGAGCGGCGGCATGTCGGTGTCCTTCACCTGTGACGCCTTCACGAACACCCGCAGCTCGCGTCCCGCCTGCAGCGGAAACGCGCGATCCACGCCGCCGTGACGCGTGGCGATCGTCTGCAGCTGCTCGAGGCGGAGCAGATATGCGGCCAGGGTGTCGCGCCGCGCGCCGGGGCGCGACGCGGAGATGGCGTCGGCGCAGATCGTGAGCATCGCCAGGTCCGTCGAGGGTTCCTCGTCGAAGTGGTGCGCCTTGACCGCGTGCACGATGCCCGCGTCGACGCCGAGGACGCGCAGGAGCTCACCGCCGATGATCGCGTGGACCCCCTCGACATCGTGGTCGACCGCCTTGCCGATGTCGTGGAGCATGCCCGCCTCGCGCGCGGCGCTCTGCGGAAGGCCGAGCTCGGCCGCGATCACCCCGCAGAGGTGTCCCGTCTCCTCGCAATGCAGCAGGGCGTTCTGCCCGTACGAGAACCGGTGATGGAGCGTTCCCACCAGCTCGGCAAGCTCGGGCCGTCCTTCGATCTGCATCATCCACAGCGCCCGCTCTCCGACCTCGACGACCCGGCGGTGGGTGCTTCGCCGCGCCCGCTGGATCAGCGGCGGAACCTCGGCGGCCTGCATGCGCCGATCGACCACCTCGAGCGCCGCCTGGCGGGCGATCTCGCGCCCGATCGGGTCGACGGTCCGCAGCGTCGCCTGCTGCTTCTCGGTGTCGATGCCGAGCTCGGCGCCCGTCTGTTCGGCGATGACCGCGAGGGCGGAGAGCAGGCGCTCCCTGGCGTGGTCGTCCAGGCCCTCCATCGAGAGTGGGGCGATCCTCGGGGCGCTGTCGACGTTCGACGCGTCCTGGCGCTCGACTGCCTGGACGATCAGGTCGTTCGCCTTGGCCTCCACACGCTCACCGATGATCGCCGCGACCGTGGATTCGACGAGCGCGCCCCGCTCGGCGACGAGCTCGGACTCGACGCGGTCGAGAACCAGGACGGAGGCCGCGTCGCGGTCGAGCGCGGCCTTGGCGCGCAGGGTGGCCACGATCTCATCACGTTGCTCGGCCACGCGAGCCCGCCGTTCCTCGATCTCGTCGCGGCGCTTGCGGTACGCGAAGCGGCGCTCGTCGAACACCTCGCGGCGCTCGCGGAGGTGGCGGTGCCGCTCCTCGATGACCGCCTCCCGGCTCTCGACCGCGGCCAGACGCTCGTTGACCTCGATCATCGCCGCCTCGTGCGCCTGGAGCGCCGCCGTCCGGGCCTCGGCGACGAGGGAGGCCGCCCGCTGCTCGGCGTCGGCAAGCCCGGGGGCAGCCGCCGCGACCGCCTCCGTTGTATCCCTCCGGCGACCGGCGTTGAGCAGCAGTCCTGCTGCTCCGAGCGCAGCCAGCAGGACTGCGATGACGATCAGGACGACTGCGATGGTCATGAAGAAGGTGGGTCGGTCAGGCGCTGGCCGCGAGCTCGAAGGGCTCGCTGGCTTCGGTGATGAGGCGCTGGGCGAAGAGATTGGCTGCCGGTGGCAGGGTGCGCCGCCGGTCCCAGCAGAGGGCCATGGTACGCGCGATCGGCGGGTCGCGAAGCGGGATCACGGCGACGCGCGTGCTCGGCACCGGGAGCGGCATCGGCATGAGCGTGGTCCCGAGGCCGGCCTCGACCAGCCCCTGGACGATCGTGAAGTCGTCGCCCTCGTAGGCGACGTGGGTGCTCAGCCCCTGCGCGGCGAAGGCCGAGTTGATGACGCGGCGAAGCCCGCTGCGCGACCTCGGGAGGATCAGCGGCTCACCGGCGAGATCCTCGAGCGTGCACGAGCTCCGGCCCACCAGGCGATGGTTCACCGGCACGACCACCGCCACACGCTCGCGGAAGAGGGGGTGGATCTCGAGATCGACGGCACCGGTGGGCGGCGGTCCGAGGATGCCGAGGTCGTAGTCACCGCCGAGGACGCCGCTCACGACCTCGGCGGTGGTGCCCTCCTCGAGCGTGAAGCGCACGGCCGGGTAGCTCTCCAGGAACCGCGCGAGACGCTCCGGCAGCCAGCGCGCCCCGACTGTGTGGAGGAACGCGACGCACACGCGGCCGCTCTCGGCTGCGACGGCGCCCTCCGCCTCGGCGATGGCGTCCCGGAGATCGTCGAGCAGCCGCTCGGCACGTCCGACCAGACGCCGCCCCGCCTGGGTGAGGCGGATGTTCCGGCCGATCCGTTCGAAGAGCGGCACCCCGACCTCCTGCTCGAGGCGGGCGATCTTGCGCGAGACGGTGGACTGGTCAGCCTGGAGCGCTTCCGCGGCGCGGCCGAGGTGCTCGACCTTGGCGACCTGGACGAAGGTTCGGAGGAGGTCGGCATTGATGCGGTCCATGCATCAATCTGAACCTAAATGTGCTGTTGATGTCAATGACCCCACCAAGTAGGCTAGAAACCGTGATTAGAGAACCCGAGGTACTGGATCGTAATCAGGTAGTCGACCCGGGGCTTCTCATCGAGAGCGCCACTGAAGAAGTGCACGCTGCTCGCCGCCGGCATCGCCGTGAGGTTGTCGAGCGCACTCGGTTGCGCCGGCTGGTCGAGCGGGTCGACAGCGCCATCGAGCTCTGCGAGGAAACGCACCTCCAGGGAATCAAAGAGGTCCCGCCGGACGTCGCCGAGCGAGCACGCAAGGTGTTCGTGTTCGCGCGCGGCGCGGTCCGCAAGACGGGAGACGCCGACGCGATGTCGGCGGTCGAGGGCGCGCTTGCGCGGCGCCAGGTCAAGATCACGGAGGTCATGGACATCCTCTGGACCATCCAGGAGGTCGTCTTCGACTTGATGCTGCCGTGGCGCACCCAGTTGCCCGAGGACGTCGAGCCCGAGGGCGACGAAGCCTCGTTGATCGGTTTCTGGAGAGAGTTCCGGCTTCACCCCTAAGACGGGACTGAGCCGGCGCGATACGGCGTCGGCTTGTGCTCCTCGGTCGGTCACGCACATCAGTACGCTCCCTCCCTGCGGTGCTCGCCTCCTTGTCTCGCACTCGCCTCAGTCCCGTCTACGTCGGCGCCAAGGCCCCGCTCACCACGTACTGAGCGCGACAATCCGCGGATGCCAACTCGCGTCGCCATCGATCGCATGGTCGTCATCCCGCACCGGATCGAGGTGCCCGTCGACTGGAATGAGCCCTCGGGTCCGAAGATCAGTGTTTTCGCGCGGGAGGTCGTCGCCGCCGAGCATGCCGCCGACGCGAAGCGTCCGGCAATCGTGTGGTTCCAGGGCGGCCCCGGGTTCGAGTCCGCGCATCCCGACCAGCGCGGCGGCTGGCTCGAGCAGCTGCTGACCCGGTATCGGGTCGTCCTGCTGGATCAGCGTGGGACCGGCCTCAGCACGCCACTCGAGGCCCGGGCGCTGCCCTTCGCCGAACCCGAGGCGCTCGCGGAGTATCTCAGCAACTTCCGCGCCGATTCGATCGTCCGCGATGCCGACCGCATGCGCTCAACGCTGTATGGGGAGGATGCGAACTGGTACGTCTTCGGGCAGAGCTTCGGAGGGTTCTGCTCACTGACATATCTGTCACTGCTGCCCGAGCACATCACCGGCGTGATCATCACCGGTGGCTTCGCACCGGTCCTGCACGAGACCGAGGAGATCTGCGCGCGCTTGACCAACCATGTGGCCAGCCGCAACGCCGACTTCTTCGCGCGATATCCGGACGACGCGGCCCGGGTGCGAAGGATCGTCGATCACCTGGAGTCGAGCAGCGAGGTCGACGGCCATGGGCAGCGGCTCGGCGCCCGCCGGTTCCTCGCGCTCGGGGTGAAGCTCGGGCTCCAGCACGGCGGCGCGGAATTGCACGGAATCGTCGAGCGAGCTGACAACGACCTCGATCAGCTCGGCGTGCTCGGTGGGCGAGTCCACGAGGACGTCGCCGCGGTGATGTCGCCGTCGACGAATCCGATCTACACCGTGCTCCATGAGCCGGCGTACTCGTGCGGGCCCGCCACGCGATGGGCCGCGGACCGCGCCGTCCGAGCCGATGCGCGGTACGCGCTCGATGCAGAGCCGGCGCCGTGCTTCACCGGCGAAGCGGTCTTCCCGTGGATGCTGGAAGAGCTGGCGCCGCTGCACCCGCTCCGCGACGTTGCTCAGGTGCTCGCCGCGCGCGAGGACTGGCCTCCGCTGTACGACGTGCCGTGGCTGCGGGGCAACACGGTGCCCACCGTCGGCACCATCTACTGGGACGACGAGTACGTCGAACGCACGATGGCGCTGGAGACCGCGTCGCTGCTGGGGACGTGCAACGTGTGGATCACCAACGAGTACGAGCACGGCGCGTACCGCGTCGACCCGAAGCGCGTGGCCGACCGCCTCTTCTCCATGCTCGACGACCTGACCGCGCGCTCATAAGCCGGCTATTCGGACGCGGTTGCCGCGCGGCCCTCATCGCAGACCGTGCGGAAATCGCAGCGCTGGCATTGCCAGCGCGACGGCTTCGGGGGGAAGGATCCGGCCGCAGCCGCGGCCGCAAGCTCGCGCGCCGTTGCCGACAGGTGGCCGTGCGCGCGACGCAGGAAACTCCTGTCGGCGGTCACGCGTGTGACCGCGCCCTGCAGATAGTGGAACTCGATCGCAACGTCATCTGCGTGTTCGCGCTGCGCGAGGCCGACTGCATAGGCGCGTAGCTGCAGGTCGGCGCGCAGCGCAGCCTCGTCCTTGGGACGGCCCGTCTTGTAGTCGACGACCGTGGGAATGCCGTCGGCTCGCCGGTCGACGCGGTCGAACCGCCCCGCCACGTCGGCGTGGTCGAGGCTGATCATGATCGGCTCCTCGACGTGGTCGATCGCGGTGTCCGTCCAGCCCGGCGACTCGACGTAGCCACGCAGCTGTGCCTCACCGTGCGCGCGCAGGTCGGCGTGACGTCCCTTGGGGCCCCGCGACTGCTCCCACGCCACGTGCCACATTGCCGCGACGCTGTCACCGGTGACCGGGACGCCCGCCATGCGCTGCGTGGCTGCAGACCGGAGCACCTCGTGGATCATCGTGCCGTACCAGGCGCGCGCGTCGGTGCGCACGGGCAGATGCCAGCGGCGCTGATAGTCGTAGCGGCGTGGGCAGGCGCGGAAGATCCCGAGGTCGGAGACCGCGATCGACAGCCGCTGCAGCGTGGCGGTCCCCGGCGGGCGTGGCGCTCGCATCGAGATGGACGTGTCCGCATGCACCTCCTTCGTCACCACGGCATCGCGGAGTGACATCGCGGTCGTGAGAAACGGCGTGCACGACTCATCGCTCGACGGTTGCGGGTACGAGCGCGCCCACGTGTACACGAGCCGGTCCCGCGCGCGGGTTGATGCGACATAGAAGAGCCGGCGCTCCTCATCCACCGCGACGTCACCCGGCGGCGGCGGCTCCGGCACGAGGTCATCCGGCAGCTGCAGCTCATAGGAGGACTTCGCCCGCCCCTGCCAGCGCCGCTCCGTGCACCGCGAGATGAAGACCACCGGCCACTCGAGCCCCTTGGAACCGTGCGCGGTCAGCAGTACGACGCCGTCCTCGATGGGATCGATGGTCGCGAGCTCGCCCGCCTCGTGACTGTCACGAAGCACGTGCAGGTAGTGGAGCGTGGTGGCGACCCGGCGATCGTCGCTCCAGTCGGCGAAGTCCTCGAGCAGCTCGCCGAACTTGTTGAGGTTGGCGCCCATCTGCAGCCGCGCGACGCCCGACTGCTCGTCGATGATCCCCAGGAAGCCGCTCGCTTCGAGCGCGAGCTGAAACAGGTCGCGGACGTCCTCGCGCTGCGATGCGGCGTGCAGCTGCCGGATGTCGTCGACGCACCGGCGCGCCGCGTCCAGGTCGCCGCTGTCAAGCCCTTCGACCGCGGCATCGAGCACGAGCGCCACCAGCGGCAGGTCGTGGTCGTGTGCTGCTTTGACCAGGGCGACGCGTCCCATCGCCGACACCCCCCAGCCGGGCAGCGTGAGGCATCGCAGCACGGCCTGCGAATCGTCGGGATCGTCGATGGCCCCGAGCAGGGCCAGCGCATCCTTGATCTCGCGCTCCTGGAAGAACCCGCGGCCCCCGGCGACCTGATAGGGGACGCCGCACTGGCGCAGCGCGCGCATGGCCGGTTGCATGTCGACGTGCTGGCGGAACAGCCACGCGATGCCGGCGGGGCGGCTGCCGTCCGCGATGAGCCGCGCGCACTCGCGCGCCACCGCCATCGCCTCGCTGCGCTCATCGGGTGCGTGCCAGACCTCGACGGCGCTGCCGGCGCCGCGTTCGGCAACGAGCCGTTTCTCGATGCGCGTCGCGGGGCTCGCCACGCCGATCACCGCGCGTGACGCGGCGACGATCTGCTCGGTGCTGCGGTAGTTGTGGGTCAGCACGAGCTGCCGGTGTTCGGGATACTCGCGCGCGAACCGGTCGAGATTGGCGCGACTCGCTCCGCGGAACTTGTAGATCGACTGGTCGTCGTCGGCAACGACGAAGAGGTTGCGATGGCTCGCAACCAGCGTCTCCACCAGCTTGGCCTGCGCGTAGTTCGTGTCCTGGTACTCGTCCACCATCACGTGCGTGATGCGGTTCGCGACGGCGCTGCGCACCGCCGCCTGCTCGCGGATGAGGCGCTCCGCGTAGAGGATGCAGTCGTCGAAGTCGAACACGCCGGCGCGGCGGTACCGCTCGTCGAGACGCGCGTAGACGCGAGCGACGTCCTGATGGCGCTCGAGCACGATCCGTTCCGCTGCGTCCTCGCATGTTTCGAGCCGCGCGGCCGACCACGCCGCGTACGAGTCGGGGGTGACCAGCTCCTGCTTTGCGGTGCCGATGATGTCGAGCAGCGGGTCCATGAGGTCGTGCGGGCGCAGCGGGTTCCACAGCAGCACGGGACGGAGCTCGTCGAGCACCGCCTCGACGTGCAGCCAGCGCTCGGCCGCGTCCGCGATGCGGAGGACCGGGGAGATGCCGAGCAGCCATCCCCACTCGCGCACGACCCGGAGCCCGAACGAGTGATAGTTGGTGAGGGGCACCTCGTCGGTGAAGGCGCCGTGGCGCTGCTCCACACGGCCGCGCATCTCGTCCGCGGCCTTGCGTGTGTACGTCAGCACGAGCTGACGTCCGGCGCCGACGCCGTGCGCGGTGAGGCGGTGAAAGCGCTCGACGATGATCCTCGTCTTGCCGCTCCCGGGACCGGCGAGCACCAGGCAGGGACCATCGCCGTGCTCGACCGCGATGCGCTGCTCGGAGTTGAGGGCGGTGGCGCGTGGGGCATCGGCCGCGGCGACTCCCGTCATCGATGTCGATTCTGGCCCGGCGCGGCGACAGGAGGTTGTCGCACTCGGCGGACAATTCCCGGATGGAGCCCGTGCTCACCGGCGGTCCGCCCCTGCCCGACCTCTCCGTGGCGTTGCCGTGGCTCCGCGAGGCGCGCCGGATCCTCATCTTCACCGGCGCCGGCATCTCCACCGAGTCGGGTATCCCCGACTTCCGCGGCCCCCAGGGCGTCTGGAGGACCCGCGACCCCCGTCGCTACACGATCGAGCAGTACCTGGCCCATCGGGAGGTTCGCATCGAGCGCTGGCAGGACCGGCTCAGCGCCCGGCTCTCGGACCCGGTGCCCAACGACGCCCACCTGGCCGTCACCCGCCTCCAGCAGGGCGGCCTCGCTCCGACCGTGGTGACCCAGAACATCGACGGGCTCCACCAGATGGCCGGGACCGTCAACGTCATCGAACTGCACGGCACCTCGGCGGAGGCGGGGTGTCTCGAGTGCGGGAGGAGGATGCCGATCGACATCGTCCTCGACCGCGTCCGCGAGGGCGACGTGGATCCGCACTGCGAGCTCTGCGGCGGCCTGCTCAAGACCGCGACGATCAGCTTCGGCCAGCCGCTGGTGACGGCCGACATCGACGCCGCGGTGGAGGAGGCGCGCAGGTGCGATGTGTGCCTCACGGTCGGGTCGACGCTGTCCGTGTGGCCCGCGGCCGCTGTGCCCGTCGAGACGGTCCGCGCCGGTGGACGCCTCGTGATCGTCAACGACGGCGTCACCGCCCTCGACGACGTGGCCGCCTGCGTGATCGCCGGACGAGCCGGCGTCGTGATGCCCGCGCTCGCCGCCGCGCTGCTTGGCAGCGCGGACTCAAGGTAGAATCTGAACTCCGCGCCAGGGAGGTGCGGGTCCAGCCGAAAGGAGGTGAGTTCCGACCGTGTCGGAAGTGAAGGTTCGCGAAGGCGAGACCTTTGAGAGCGCGCTACGACGGTTCAACAAGAAGATCAAGCAGAACGGCATCCTCTCCGAGGTTCGCAGGCGCGAGCACTACGAGAAGCCCTCCGTGCGCCGCAAGCGCAAGCTGCTTGCAGCGCGGAAGCGTCGCGTCAAGAGCAGCTGACGCACCCGCGCCCATGCGGGTGAGCGTCATCCGCGATCCATCCCTCACGGCACAGCAGCGTCGGATCGCGGCCGCCGCACGCCTCGGGCCGTTGCTCCGCGACTGTGGCGATCAGCTCGGGGTCGAGGCGCGCGGCACCCTGGCGCTGCGCCTGACCGGCGACGGCGAGCTGCGGGCGCTCAACGCCCGCTTCCTCGGGGTCGACGCGCCCACCGACGTGCTCGCGTTCCCGGCAGATGATCCGCCGCGCGTCGGCGACATCGCGATCTCCGTTGAGCGTGCCATGGGGCAGGCGGCGGACCCCGCCGCGGAGCTCCGGCTCCTCGCCGTTCATGGATTGCTCCACTGCCTCGGCCACGATCACAGCGAACGCGAGCCGGCGCGCCGGATGACCGAGATGACCCGGATCCTCCTCCCTGGCGCCGACGTCCCCGCGCTCGAGGCCGGCGAGGGCCACGCGGCTCCGTGACCCAGCTCATCATCGGCCTCGGCAACCCCGGAGGCGAATACGCGCGCACCCGGCACAATGTCGGATGGATGTGCCTTGACGAGCTGGAGCGGCGCGGCAGGTTCGGCCGCGACCGGCGCGAGGATTCGGCGCGGGTCCGGGAGGGGACCATCGACGGGTACGACGTGATGCTGGCGAAACCCCAGACCTACATGAACCTCAGCGGGCGGGCGGCGCTCAAGCTCACCGGCAAGCACTCCGTGGCGCCGCGCGACGTCATCGTCGTCCACGACGAGGCGGACTTCCCCCTCGGCCGGGTCAAGATCAAGGTGGGGGGCAGCGCCGCCGGTCACCGCGGTGTGCAGTCGCTGATCGACTCCTGGCACACGGACGCCTTTCCCCGCATCCGCATCGGCATCGGCAGGAGCGGCGAGAGCAACGACCTCATCGAGCACGTCCTCGACCCGTTCCACCCGGATGAGCGCCCTCAGGTCGAGGCGGCCGTCGGCCGCGCCGCCGACATGGCCGTCGCCATCATGCGCGACGGTGTCGAGGCCGCCATGAACGTGTGGAACCGTGCCGGCTCGGACTGATCGGCGTCCCGGCGCGACCGCGGTCGCGGCGCTGACGCTCCGCGAGCGCCTCGACCGGCTGCCGGTGCTCGGCGAGCTGGCCGCCGCTCAGGGCGGCGTCGTCGCCGGAGTCCCCTCCGGTGCCGTCGGCGTCATCGCCTGGTGGCTTCGGGAGCGGACCGGCCGCACCGTCCTCGTCGTCTCGGCAGAGGCCGAGCGGGTCTACGGGGACTCGATGGTCTGGGCCGGCGGCTCCGGGGTCGCGATCTTCCCCGCGGGGGACACCCCGCCGTTTGACCGGGTCCCGCCGTCCGAGGAGGTCACCCGAGCGCGGCTGGCCACCCTCATGCGGCTGCATGCGAGGGCGACGCCGCTGATGGTGGTGGGATCGCTCCGCGGCCTGCTGCGCCCGACCCTGTCGCCCGCGGTCGTCGGCGCCAGCGTCACCGAGGTCAAGCGCGGAGACCGGCTTCCTCGCGATCGTCTCGTGGGCCGCCTCGTCGAGCTGGGCTACCGGCGCGAGAGCGCGGTGTCGGCGCCGGGCGATTTCGCCGTCCGGGGCGGCATCGTGGACGTCTTCGGGGTCGATCGCGACCGGCCGTGGCGCGGGGAGTGGTTCGGGGACGACGTCGAGGACCTCCGCGCGTTCGACCCCGCGACCCAGGAATCGATCGCGAAGCTGGAGTCCGCGCAGGTGTGGCCGGCCCGTGAGCTCGATCTCACCCCGGAGTCTGTTGGGCGCGCCGTCGCCGCCGTCGGTGCGCTCGACGCCGGGTCGCTGCGCGACGACGTGCGCGAGCAGTGGGAGCAGGACTGCGACCTCCTCGCGTCCGGCGCATACGACGAGGGGCTCGATCTGTTCTTCCCGTACCTCGGAGCGAGCTCGCCGTCGACCCTCCTCGACCACATCGATTCGCCGATCGTCCTCCTCGACGGGGGACGGCAGCGGCTGAGGGCGGCCGCGGAGCGCCACGTCGCGGAGATCGAGGGCCTCCGGGCCCAGGAGGAGGCGCGCGGCGAGCTTCCCCACGGTGCATCGGCAGGGCTGATCGAGGTCGGCGCGCTGTTCGAGGCACTCGATGGCCACGCGTGCTTCGAGCTGGTGCGCGAGGCGCCGACCGGCGTGACGCCCGCCGCGGACCTCGGCTGGCGTGGCGTGGACAGCTACGTCGGCCGCTTCGACGCGTTCGTGCGCGAGACGCTGCACGAGCGGGAGGACCAGGGGTGCGTGCTCGTCGTCTCGCGCCAGCAGCACCGCGTCGAGGAGCTCGCCGCCGAGCACGGCGCCGACACCGTCGACGCCCGCGATTTCGACGCCGCGACCACGTCCCTGCCGGCGGGTGCGATCGTGGTCGCGGCTGCGGATCTGACCCAGGGGTTCGCCGTCGCGGACGGGTCCGTCCACGTGTACACGGATGCCGAGCTGTTCGGCGCCATCAAGCGGCGGCGCTCGGTGCTCAGCCGCGGTGCGCGCCGGGCGGTGTCCACGTCAGCGCGCGGATCGCGCCGCGCCGCGAGTGGCGCCGCCGCCCGAGAGGCGTTCGTCCTGCAGTTCTCGCCCGGCGATCTCGTCGTCCATCGGGACCACGGCATCTCGCGCTTCGTCGAGATGCGCGCCGTCACCGACGACACCGGCGCGGAGCACGAGTACATGGTGCTCGAGTACGCGGAGTCCGATCGGCTGTTCGTCCCGACCCAGCACCTCGACCGGGTGGACCGCTACATCGGCGGCGCCGACTCGCACCCCAAGCTCTCGCGACTCGGCACCGGGGAGTGGGAGCGCACGCGACGTCGCGTCAAGGAGCGCACCGAGGAGGTGGCGCGCGAGCTCCTCGGCCTGTACTCGCGCCGCGAGCACGCCCAGGGCCATGCGTATGCTCCCGACGGCGCGTGGCAGCAGGAGCTGGAGGGGTCGTTCCCATACCAGGAGACACCGGACCAGGAGCTCGTGCTCGAGGAGATCAAGCGCGACATGGAGGCGTCCCGGCCCATGGACCGAGTCGTCTGCGGCGACGTCGGTTTCGGCAAGACCGAGCTCGCGGTTCGGGCCGCGTTCAAGGCCGCGATCGAGGGCCGCCAGGTGGCGATGCTGGTGCCCACGACGGTGTTGTGCCAGCAGCACTTCCTCACCTTCACCGAGCGACTTGCGGCGTTCCCCATCACCGTGCGGCAGCTGTCCCGCTTCTGCACCGACGACGACATCGCGCGCACGCTTGCGGGATTGCGCAGCGGCGCAGTCGACATCGTGGTCGGGACGCACCGCCTGCTCCAGCGTGACGTCGAGTTCAAGAACCTCGGTCTTGTCGTGATCGACGAGGAACAGCGCTTCGGCGTGCTGCAGAAGGAGCGGTTCAAGGAGCTGCGCGTTGCGGTCGACGTGCTGTCGCTGTCGGCGACGCCGATCCCCCGCACGCTGCACATGTCACTCGCGGGGATTCGTGACCTCTCGGTGATCCAGACGCCACCCGAGGAGCGCCAGCCGATCAAGACGTACGTCACCGCACGCGAGGACTCGCTGATCCGTGAGGTGATCACCCGCGAGCTCGCACGCGCGGGTCAGTGCTTCTTCCTCCACAACCGCGTTGCGGGCATCGAGGCCGTGGCGGAACGGCTTCGCGCGCTGGTGCCGGAGGCACGCATCGAGGTCGCCCACGGGCAGATGCCGGAGGGCACGCTCGCATCGGTGATGCGGAAGTTCGGCGATGGTGAGGTCGATGTGCTGCTGTGCACGACCATCATCGAGTCGGGCCTCGACATCCCCAATGCGAACACCATCGTGATCGACGACGCGCACCGGCTCGGGCTCGCGCAGCTCTACCAGCTGCGCGGCCGCGTCGGGCGCGCGGGGCAGCGCGCCTACGCGTACATGATGTATCCACCCGCGCGCTCGCTGACCGAGAAGGCCGACAAGCGTCTCGACGTCATCGGTGACCTGCAGGATCTCGGTGCGGGATTCAAGCTCGCGATGCGAGACCTCGAGATCCGCGGCGCAGGGAACCTGCTCGGCGAGGAGCAGCACGGCGAGATCGCCGCCGTGGGACTCGAGCTGTACAACCATCTGCTCGCCGACGCGGTGACGACGCTGCAGGGGAAACCCGTTGTGGAATCGCCCGCGCAGGTCACCGTCTCGCTGCCGGTGGCGGCGTTCCTGCCGGGTGACTACGTCACGGACGAGCGCCTGCGCCTCCGCTGCTACCAGGAGCTGGCGGCGTGCGCGAGCGAGTCCGAGCTGGAGCAGCGCACGCGCGGGCTCGTCGATCGATTCGGACCGCTCCCCGCGCCGGCGGCCGCGCTCATCGACCAGCTGCGCATCCGGCTGCTCGCCGCCGCGGCCGGTGCCCTCGGTGTCGAGACCGAGCGCGGCAGGGGCGTCGCCGTCCGACTGACGCTCGACCATGGCATCGACCTCCAGAGCGTCGCGCGCCAGTTTCGCGGCGCGAGCGCGACGCCGTCTCAGCTGCATCTCGGCGATGCGTGGCAGACCTCGCTCACCGGCGTGCTGCGCGAGCTCGGACGGCTGGTCCGCGCACAGCGACGCGAGCCGGTGGCAATGTCCTCGAGCAGCCATGCGTGATCAGGCCGTCGACTCCCTGCGGGCTCTCAACGAGGTGGTGGAGCGGCTGCGCGCGCCCGGCGGATGTCCGTGGGATCGCGAGCAGACGCATCGCAGCCTGCGTCCGTACCTGCTCGAGGAAACCTATGAGGTGCTCGAGTCCATCGACAACCTCGACAACGCGACACTCCGCGAGGAACTCGGCGACCTGCTGCTCCAGGTGCTGATGCACAGCGCCATCGCGATGGAGGAGGAGGGCGGCTTCGACATCGGCAATGTCGCGGACGACGTGCGCGCCAAGATGATCCACCGCCATCCCCATGTCTTCGGCGATGTCGCGGTCGGCGGCGCCGCCGACGTCGTCGTGAACTGGGAGAAGCTGAAGAAGGCCGAGAAGCGCGAGCGGCTGTCGCTGCTCGACGGCGTGCCGGCGGCGATGCCCGCGCTCGCGCATGCGCAGGGCGTGCAGAAGCGCCCGGCGCGCGTCGGGTTCGACGAGACGCCGACGACGCCGCTCGCCCTCGAGCGCATCCGCGCCGCGCTCGGCACCGTCGAGGCGCTCTCCGGGCCCGCACCGCGCGAGGTCGAGCGCGGGGAGGACTGGGCCGCAGAGGCGGCCGACCCCGAGGCGGCGATCGGCGATCTGCTCTTCGCCGTCGTCGCGCTGGCCCGGCGCCTCCGCGTCAATCCCGAGGAGGCGCTGCGGGGACGGGCGATGCGTTTCGCTCGCAGATTCCGCGCGCTCGAGGCCGGCGCACGCGACGACGGCGTCGACCTTCACGATCTCGACGACGCGGCCTGGCTCGAGCGCTGGGAGGCGACGGCGGACTGACCGGGAGGCCCCGCCCCCTTGTCAAAACCGCGGATGCGGCCCATCCTTGCTCGACACCCGGCGCCACATCGTCCCATTCGTCTCACACGGCGCCGAGCAGAGGGTCGCACCATCCGTTCTCCCCAACGTCCAGGCATCGACAGTCCGCTGACCCTGCGCCGGCTTGCGATCGTGCTCATCGCCGGGATCTGCGGCCTTGTCGCCTTCGCCGTGTACGGCCAGGTCGCGCAGAGCCGCAACCTCGACGCGCAGGTCCGGACCCTGACCGCGCAGAACACGACGCTCGAGCACCAGATCTCGGATCGGGAGCGCGAGATCGCCGACGCGCAGACGATCGCATGGCTCGAGCAGGAGGCCCGCCAGCTCGGCTACATCTTCCCCGGCGAGCACCTCTACGTCATTGTCCCACCCGGCAAGAGCACCGCCTCCACCGGAGGGGTGTCGGTGCCGCTGCCGACCTTCCGGCCGCCGCCCACGCCGACGCCGTCACCCTCGCCGAAGCCGTCCGCGACCCCCACTCCGACATCGGTGCCGGTGACCGTCCCGTCGCCGACCCCCACGCCGCACTGAGCGGGACCCGGCTCGAGAGCGCCGCCCACGTGCGGTATCCTCTCGGGGCGGCGTGGAGCAGTGGAAGCTCGTCGGGCTCATAACCCGAAGGTCGTCGGTTCGAATCCGACCGCCGCAATTTCTTTTGCCCTTCCCATCGCGCTGCGCGAGCGTGCGGATACGCAGATGGTGGTGCAGGCAAGCGGGGGCCGCTAGACTCGCGCGGCGAGCCGACAGCTGGAGAGATTCGCGGCGCGCAGGAGGCGAGACGTGACTCAGATCCCGCAGGACGCACCTCGCTCTGAGGACGGGCAGTGGTGGTGGGACGGGGCGAACTGGCAGCCGGTGACTGACGGTGGCCAGGGGGGGTCGGCGCAGACGCAGACGCAGACGCTGTCCCCGCAGGAGGCCGCGAACATCGAGATCGACGACAACCGTCCCGATCACCGCCAGGCGCTCATCGACGGCGGCGTGAACGAGGCGGGACGCCGGCTCCTGATCCTCAGGCAGGACATCACCGACACGGTGGCGAGCTTCAACAGCATGGCCCACGACGCCACCGAGGATCTCAAGGGAAAGTCGGAGTCCGACCTGGGTCTCTCGATCTTCAAGACTCTCGTGGACGTCGTCATCGTGGCAATCCCCGGCGCCGAGGAGGCCAAGATCGCCATCGAGGTGGGAAAGGAAGCGCTCAAGGGCTTCATCGACACCTTCAGCGACGGCGTGCACAAGGCTGAAGCGGACTCGGCGGCGGGGCGGCTCGATGACGCGAAGTCGGAGCTGCGGCGCATCGCGAGCAATCTCAGCGACACCGCGCGCGACTCCGCGAAGGCCGCGCAGGAGGCCGCCGAGCCGCTGCTCGGTCAGTCGGTCCAGGGTGTCCTGTCGTTGCATCCCGAGTGGGTCCACATCGAGCCGACCCAGGAGAACTATGGATTCATCGCCGACCAGACGGGGATCGCGGATGCTCGTGCGATGGACCCGTCCGTCCACATCATGGCCGGGCTCATGCAGCAGTTCCAGCACGAGATGAACCGGGTGGCCGCCGATCTCTACTTCCACGACATGGACAACGACACGGATCGGCTCATGCACCTCCTCGAGAAGATCGAACCGACGACCCCGGTCGCCGACTACCTCCGCGTGGTCAACGCGGACGTCCCGTGGTGGGAGCGTCGCGTCCGCCTCTACCACCAGGCCTGGCCCGGCGAGGCCGCGAACTCCACCTACGCCTGGCACATCATCGTCGCCGCCGAGAGAGACGACGACGACGAGGAGGCGGTGAAACTCGCTCAGAGCCCGGCCCTCTTCTGACGCGAGTCTTCGAGCGGCGAAGCCGGCCGGCCTCGGAGGAAGACGCGAGGCGGGTACGATGACGACCGCAGCGGTCGCTCCGGGACACGCTCGGCGCCCTCCTTTCCCAGCGCAACGCGCGGCGGTTTAGCTCAGGTGGTAGAGCACCCGGTTCATACCCGGTATGTCCCTGGTTCGAGTCCAGGAACCGCCACACCCGGAGGACGCGGGACGCTCAAGCCGGCCGAGCGCAGTGCCGCGGTGGCGCGGGTCCGCCGCGCGATCGCCACCGCCGCCGACCGGCGGGGTGTGCTGCTCTCCGGTGAGGCGATCCTGATCGCCTGCAGCGGCGGCCCGGACTCGACGGCGCTCCTCGACGCGATGGCGAGGCTCGCCCCGCCACGCGGCTGGCGTCTCTCGGTGGCGCACGTGGATCACGGGCTCCGGCAGGGCTCCGCGGATGAGGCCGCACTGGTGGGCGCGCTCGCGTCCGCCCGAGGTCTCGCGTTCCGCGCGCTCGCCGTCGAGGTCGAGCCCGGCGGCTCGCTGCAGGACCGGGCGCGCACGGCTCGCCATGCGGCGCTTCGCGCCGAGGCAGCCCGGGTCGGCGCGTCGATGATCGCGCTCGGTCACACCGCCGACGATCAGGCCGAGACCGTGCTGATGCGGGCGCTGGCGGGAGCGTCGCCGGCCGGGCTTCCGGCGATGGCCGAGCGGGAGCGCGGGCTGGCGCGTCCGCTGCTCCGGGTCTGGCGGGAGGCGACCACCGCCTACTGCGCCGCCCTCGGGATCGTGCCCGTCGAGGACCCGAGCAATGCCGATCCTCGATTCCTGCGCAGCCGAGTCCGGCATGAGTTGATCCCCGCGCTCGAAGCGGTGTTCCCGGGCGCCCGGCGGCGGCTCGTGGTGCTCGCGGAGCGTCAGCGCCGGATGCTCGGCGCGGTCCAGTCGGAGCGGCGCGCCCCGATTGCGCCGGGGGAGCCGATCGTGGACCCCTGATAGACTGAGATTCGTGCCCACGTCGAGACGCGGCCTCACCTACATCTTCATCGCGCTCGCGGTGATCGTGGTCGCCGCACTCCTCTACAAGACCTTCCCGAGCAGCTCGGGCGCCACGAAATCCGCCGGCGCCCTCGACCAGGCGGTGGCCAATCTTCACGCCGGCACCGGCACCGCGGCGACCACGATCAACCCGAGCGGGAACTACACGACCGAGATCCAGAGCGACGGCCAGACAGTCGTCTGGTACAACGAGGCGAGCCCTCCGCAGCAAATCACCACGGTCACCACATCCGCGGATGTCGTCGCCAAGGAGTTCCAGGATGCCGGCTTCTACAATTACAAGGTCGATTCCGGCAGTGGGAGCAACTTCTTGCTGAGCGTCATCCTTCCCAACCTCATCCTCTTCGGGCTGATGGCGCTGATCCTCCTGTGGATCTTCCGGCAGACGCAGAGCGGCAACAATCAGGCGCTGTCCTTCGGCCGCAGCCGCGCCCGGCTGCTCGCGGGTGACAAGCCCGCGATCACCTTCGTGGACGTCGCGGGTGTCGACGAGGCGAAGCAGGAGCTCAACGAGATCGTGGAGTTCCTCAAGTACCCGGACAAGTTCGTCGCCGTCGGCGCGCGCATCCCCAAGGGCGTGCTCCTCGTCGGTCCGCCGGGGACCGGCAAGACGCTGCTCAGCAAGGCGGTCGCGGGCGAGGCCGGCGTGCCCTTCTTCAGCATCAGCGGCTCGGAGTTCGTCGAGATGTTCGTCGGTGTCGGCGCGAGCCGCGTCCGCGACCTCTTCGATCAGGCCAAGAAGAACTCGCCGTGCATCGTCTTCGTGGACGAGATCGACGCGGTCGGACGGCAGCGTGGCGCGGGCCTCGGCGGTGGTCATGACGAGCGCGAGCAGACCCTCAACCAGCTCCTCGTCGAGATGGACGGATTCGAGACCAATCAGCACGTCATCGTGATCGCGGCCACCAACCGGCCTGACGTCCTCGACCCCGCGCTCCTGCGCCCGGGCCGTTTCGACCGCCATGTGATGCTCGACCGGCCGGACATCCGGGGGCGCCGCGCCATCCTCGAGGTGCACGCCCGCAACAAGCCGCTCGACGCCGGTGTCGACCTCGAGGTGCTCGCCAAGCAGACGCCCGGATTCAGCGGCGCCGACCTCTCGAACCTCATCAACGAGGCGGCGATCCTGGCCGCGCGCGGCAACCGGAAGGTCATCGTGATGAACGACCTCGAGGAGTCGATCGCGCGGGTCATCGCCGGTCCCGAGCGCAAGAGCCGGATGATCAGCGAGAAGGAGAAGCTGACCATCGCCTTCCACGAGATGGGCCACGCGCTCGTGGGCACCACGCTCGAGCACACCGACCCGGTGCACAAGGTCACGATCGTCAGCAGGGGCCAGGCGCTCGGCTGGACGATGAGCCTTCCCATCGAGGACCGCTACCTCGTGAGCAAGGCCGAGCTGATCGACCAGCTCGCGCAGATCCTCGGCGGCCGCTGTGCCGAGGACCTCATCCTCGGCGAGGACAACATCACGACGGGCGCGTCGGACGACATCCGCAAGGCCACCAACCTCGCCCGCAAGATGGTCACCGAGTGGGGGATGAGCGACAAGCTCGGCCCGCTCACCTTCGGGGAGCGCCAGGAGATGGTGTTCCTCGGCCGCGACCTCGGCGAGCAGCGCAACTACTCGGAGGGCATCGCGTCCGAGATCGACCAGGAGGTCCACCAGCTGGTGGCCGATGCGTTCCAGCGGGCCAAGAAGGTCCTGCGCGAGCGCGAGGCCGTGCTCCGCGCCCTCGCATCGCGGCTCGTCGAGGTGGAGACCATGGACGCCGCCGAGATGGAGCGGATCATCCATGAGGTCGAGTTGTCGAACGGCGCCGCGCCGCCGGTCAACGGAACGGCCCCCGGTCTCGAGATCCCCGCGCCACCGGAGATCGTCCCGCCCGCCGAGGCAGCCGCCGGCGCGTAGGCGCGGTACACTCAGGTCGTCCGGCCGTGGTGGCCGTCGACGGCTTCACCGTCCCGGGGACGCGGTAGCGCCTCGAGGCCGATCCGCCGCCGACATGCAGGCGAGCCGGCTTTCGCTAGCGCTTGGATCCAGGAGGACCGAGACGTGGACGGAGCAGGGGTCCCGACCCTCGCGATCGTGGGCGCCGGCCGGGCCGGCTCAGCGCTGGCCATCGCGGCACACGAGGCCGGGTATCGCGTGGTGGCGGTCGCGAGCCGTCGTGGCGAGGTCGCCCGCAGCCTCGCGGGCACGGTGGACGCGAAGGCCGTGGCGACCCCGCTCGCGGCGGTGGCCTCGGCGGATCTGACGCTTCTCGCCGTACCGGACGGCGCCCTGCCCTCGGTGGCCGCGACCATCGCCGCCGCCGGGGTGAGCCTCCGCGGCCGGGGCATCGTCCATCTCGGAGCCCGCCTCCAGCCCGGCGTGATCGCCGCCCTGCGCATCGCCGGAGCGCAGGTCGGTGTGCTGCACCCCCTGCAGGCGCTCGCCGGACCGGCCAGCGCGTCGCTCCTCGAAGGGGCGTTCTTCCGGATCGACGCGCGGGGCGTCCTCCGCGATCGCCTCGTCGCGCTCGTCGCGGCACTCGGCGCTCGCACCATCGAGATCGATCCGGAGCGGGCGCCGCTCTACCACGCCGCGGCGGTGCTCGCCGGCAACGCGCCGCTCGCGCTCCTCGCGGAGGCGGTGCGGCTCCTCGAGGCGGCGGGCGTGAGCAGCGAGGATGCGCACGCCGCGCTGGCGGCGCTGCTCGAGGGAGCGGCTCGCAACGCGCGGCAGGCCGGCCCCGCGTCTGCGCTCACCGGCCCGGTCGCGCGAGGGGACGGGGCCGCGATCGAGGCGCATCTCGACGCGCTCGCGCCCTTCCCGGAGGCTCGCGATCTGTACCTCCACCTGACCCGCGCCATGGAGTTGCTCGCCGCCGGCGACACGCAGCCGGCGACGGCCGGCGCACGGGTGGCGTGACCGTGGCGGTCACCGTTCGCGATCTCGCCGCGTGGAAGGCCTCCGGGACGCGCTTCGTCATGCTCACCGCGTACGACTACCCGACCGCGCAGCTGCTCGCCGAGGCCGAGGTGCCGGTGCTGCTCGTGGGTGACACCCTCGCCGACAACGTGCTCGGCTACGCCAACACCATCCCGGTGACCATGACCGAGATGCTCCATCACGCGCGCGCCGTCGCGAGGGGCGCACCGCAGCAGCTCCTCATCGGCGACCTGCCCTTCGGCACGTACCAGCGGTCGTGCGAGGACGCCATCGTCAATGCGACCGAATACCTCAAGGCGGGCATGCACGCCATCAAGCTCGAGGGCGGAGGCTGGGTCATCGAGACGGTCGCGCGCCTCACCCAGCGGGGGATCCCGGTGATGGGCCACCTCGGCCTCACGCCTCAATCCGTGAACAAGTTCGGCGGGATGAAGGTCCAGGCTCGGAGCGCCTCCGATCGGGAGCGCCTGCTCGACGACGCCCGGGCGCTGCAGGACGCCGGGGCCTTCGCGGTCGTCCTCGAGGGCATCCCCCGGGACCTCGCGGCGCAGGTGACCCAGGACCTGGCCATCCCCACGATCGGCATCGGCGCCGGGCCCGACTGCGACGCGCAGGTCCTCGTGATCCACGACCTCCTCGGCATCACCGGACACATCCGCGGCACCGTCCCGAAGTTCGTGCGGCCCTACGCCGACCTTGGCGATCGCATCGTCGCCGCGGCACGGGCCTACGCGAGCGACGTCCGCGAGGGCCGATTCCCGGACGATGCCCACTCGTTCCACTGACCCTCCCGAGCGGCTCGCCACACCCGACGATCTCCGCTCCTGGTCGGACCGCTGCCATCGCGCCGGTCAGTCCGTCGGCCTGGTGCCGACCATGGGAGCGCTCCATGCCGGCCACCGGGCGCTGATCGATCGCGCGGTGGCAGAGAACGACCGGGTCGTGGTCAGCATCTTCGTGAACCCCGCCCAGTTCGGTCCCTCGGAGGACTTCGGCCGCTACCCGCGCAACCTCGATGCCGACCTGGCCACCGTGGCCGCGGCCGGCGCCCACGCGGCGTTCGTCCCGAGCGTGGAGACGATGTACCCGCCCGGGCGCACGACCCGGGTGCACGTCGAGTCGCACCTCGGCGACCGCCTGGAGGGCGCCATCCGGCCGGGCCACTTCGACGGCGTGGCCCTGATCGTGACCAAGCTGCTCGTGGCCGGCCGCCCGGATCGGGCCTATTTCGGCCAGAAGGACGCCCAGCAGTGCGCGGTGGTGCGCCACCTGGCCCGCGACCTCGACACCGGCGCGGACATCGTGGTCTGTCCCACCGTTCGCGATACGGACGGGCTGGCCATCTCCAGCCGCAATGTGTATCTCTCAGCGGAGGATCGCGTGGCGGCGCGCTCGATTCCCGCGAGCCTGGATCGCGCAATGGCCGAATTCGATGGCGGGGAACGCGATGTCAGCGTGCTGACCTCGGGCGTGCGATCAAGGCTCGAAGCGGCGGGACTGTCGGTCGACTATGCCGCCGTGGTCGAGGCGGATGGCTTCGCCGAGGTCGAAACCGCAGTCCCCACAAACCAAATCGTTGTGGCTGCTAGAATAGGAGGCACACGGTTGATTGATGTCGTTCGGCTGGGGGTCGACGCAGCGCCCGTCGGTCGTGGCGCCTAGGGGAGATCATGCAGCGGGTCATCATGAAGTCGAAGATCCACCGCGCCACTGTGACGCGGGCCGATCTTGACTATGTGGGGTCGTGCGGAGTCGCCCCCGAGTTGATGCGCGCCGCCGATATGGTGCAGGGCGAGCAGGTGCATGTCGTCAACGTCACCAACGGATCGCGCGCCGTCACCTACGTGATCGAGGCCCAGCCCGGTGAGATCACGCTCAACGGCGGCATGGCGCACCTCGGCAGCCCCGGTGACATCCTGATCATCCTCACGTACGCGCACGTCGACGAGCAGGAACTGCGTGATTTCGTGCCGTCGATCGTGCACGTCGATGCGCACAACCACCTTCGCGAGCAGGCGGCGATCGCGTGAGCACGGTGGCAGCAACGGATTTCGACGTCGTGGTCGTGGGCAGCGGCATCGCGGGTCTGTACGCGGCATTGACGGCGGCGCCGCGAGCGCGCGTTGCGGTGGTCACCAAGGGCGCGCTCGATGATGGGTGCAGCCGTTTCGCGCAGGGCGGCATCGCTGCCGCGGTGGGTGAGGGCGACTCGCCGGAGATGCATTTCGAGGACACGATTGCCGCCGGACGCGGGCTCTGCCATCCCGAAGCAGTGCGCGTTCTCGTCGAGGAAGGCCCGGCTCGCATTCGTCAATTGATCGACTGGGGCGTGGTGTTCGACACGCAGGACGGTGAGCTGCTCCTTGCGCAGGAGGCCGCGCATTCGCGTCCGCGCATCCTGCACGCACGCGGCGACGCGACCGGACTCGAGGTCGAGACCGCGCTGATCCGCCGCCTCCGCTGCAGCGGTGCGCGCGTGGTGGAGCACGCGGACGTGACCGCGATCCGCACCGGTGCTGACGGCCACTGCACCGGTGTCATCATCACGACGAACTCATCGCCGGCGCACACGACCACGCTCTCAGCGACTGCGGTGGTGCTCGCAAGCGGCGGGGCGAGCCGCCTGTGGCGGAACAGCACCAACCCCGACTCAGCGACCGGCGACGGCGTTGTGCTCGGGTACGAGGCCGGGGCCGACGTTGCGGGCATGGAGTTCGCGCAGTTTCATCCGACCGCGCTCGCCATGGAGGGAGCGCCGCGCTTCCTCATCAGCGAAGCCGTTCGCGGCGAGGGCGCACGCATCGTCAACCGGGACGGGCATCGATTCGTGCTCGACGCCGATCCGCGCGGCGAGCTCGCCGGACGTGACGTGGTGGCGCGGGCGATCTGGGACGAGCTGCAGCGCAGCGGTGAGCCATGCGTGTATCTCGACTGCTCCCCGCTCGGCGCTCGCGCGGCGATGCGCTTTCCAACGATCGCGTCGACGTGCGCGAAGTACGGGCTCGACATCGCGCGTGACCTCATCCCGGTTGCGCCGGCGGCGCACTACATGATCGGCGGCGTCCGCACCGACCTGGACGGGGCGACCACGGTGCCCGGCCTCTACGCATGCGGCGAGGTCGCGAACAGCGGGGTGCACGGCGCCAACCGGCTCGCCAGCAACAGCCTGCTCGAGTCGCTCGTCTTCTCGAAGCGCGCGGTGCAGGCTGCGCTGGGATGGGCCGCGGAGTCGCCAGCCGGAGAAACAACTGACGAAGGCCACGTGCCCGCACGTGCATCGGCCGTGTTCGACGCGCGCGAGGGATGGAATGCGCTTCACGACGCGCTCTGGTCCGGCGCGGGCGTGGTCCGTGAGGCCACGGGCCTGCGCGGCGCTCAGGACGTGTGCGAGTTGATTGCGGAGGCGACCACGCGCGCTGCGAATCTTTCGATGATGCAGCTGCACGCCGCCGCCACCACCGCAACGCTGGTCTGTGTTGCGGCACAGGCCCGCGAGGAGAGCCGCGGCTGCCATCTGCGTTCTGATCTCCCCCAAGCAAGCGATCAATGGCATGGCGATCTCGTCATGCACAAGGACAGAGGAGCACGCTTTGACCGTCACCTTTAGACCCATTACCGAGGCGCTTTCGTCGGAAAGCATCGATGTGCTCATCGAGTCCGCGCTCGCCGAGGACGTCGGAGCCGGCGACGTGACGACCCACGCTGTGATCCCTGCCGACATGACCTGCCGGGGGAAGATCGTCTGCAAGCAGGACGGCGTGATCGCCGGCCTCAGCATCGCGCAGCGCGTGTTCCAGCGCGTCGACGAGCGGATCCAGTTCGACGCGAAGACCAAGGATGGCGAGAAGGTGCAGGCCGACCAGATCGTGGCGCGGCTCTTCGGGCCGGCGCGCGGGATGATGACCGCGGAACGTGTCGGGCTCAACTTCCTGCAGCACCTCAGCGGGATCGCGACCATGACCGGACGCTACGTCAAAGCGGTCGACGGCACCAAGGCGAAGATCCTCGACACGCGCAAGACGACCCCGGGTCTTCGTGCGCTCGAAAAGTACGCGACGCGCATGGGCGGCGCGGTCAACCACCGCATGGGCCTCTACGACGCGGTGCTGATCAAGGACACGCACCTCGCGCTGGTCGGCGGGATCACCCCGGCGCTGCGCGCGGCTCGCAAGGCCTACCCGGAGATGGAGATCCACGTCGAGGTGAGCAACCTTCAGGAGCTCGAGCAGGCGCTCGCCGACAAGGCGTCGCACATCCTGCTCGACAACTTCTCCTGCGGCCAGGTGCGCGAGGCGATGCAGTTGATTCGCGGCCGCGCGACGGTCGAGGTCAGCGGCGGTGTCCAGGTGACCAATGCCCGCGCGTACGCGCTCGCGGGAGCCGATTACATCAGCGTCGGCGCGCTGACGCACTCGGCGGTCGCGCTGGACTTCTCCATGAAGGTCACCCGCTACTGACACGGTGTGAGGCTCGGACGGGGCCCGTCATCGCGGGGCTTCGTCGAAGGTGATACCGGCGCTCGACCACGGGCCGTCGCAGGCGCTGCACGCCTTCGCGATCGCGCACGCGTGGTTCACACCGATCGTGATCGTGGCCACGGCCGCGTTCATCTTCGCGTGCCCGGTCGCGTTCCTGGCGATGGCTTTGGGTATGCGCACGCTGCGCCCGGGCGTCGCGGCGCTGGCCGGGCTCGCGCTGGCGCAATGGGCCAGCCACGAGATCGGCAAGCTGACGTACGTGGCGCGGCCGTTTGTGGCGATGCACTTCACCCCGCTGTACCCGCATCCGCCCAACAACTCGTTCCCCTCGAGCCTGACCGCGTTCGCCGCGGTTGCGGGTGTCGTCGGGTTGCTTGCGTGGCGCAAGCGGGGGCTGGTGTTCGTCGCGGGGACTGTCATCGTCGCCTTTGGCTGCATGTACGTCGGCGTGCACTACCTGAGCGACGTGATCGTCGGTGCCGCACTGGGCGCCGTCTGTGGAGCGGTCACGTGGCTGATCGCCGGCCTCCCGCCGCTGACCCGGGCGTACAGCGCGGTGGAGCGGCACCTGCCGAGGCGGAGGCGCCCCCGTCGTGCGCCTCCCGAGAAAGCACGCTTGACGGCGGAATCCGGGTCATCCCGCCGCGTCAGGAATCCAGGGCGGCGACCAGCTCCTCCTGGAGATATCCGAGCGCGATGAGCACGCCGTATTCCGGCTTCTGCCTGATCTCCTCCGTCGCCGTCTCCTCCCAGCCGTCCCCCTCGATGCCGAGGACCTCGCCCGCGGCGATGCGGAGGTGATTGAAGGCGCGGAGCCAGGCCATGGCCTGCGCCTCGGTGAGCGGGAGCGTGTCCTCGCCGCCGCTCAGCGCGCCACGGACCATCGTGAGATCCACCTCACGGCCCTTGTCGATGTCCGGCCGGACCCAGCGGTCGTACTCGGCCTGGAGCTTCGCGTCGTCGTAGGCGCGCGGCGCGGACGCCAGGGGCGCGGCGAGCCGGGGGCTCAGGGAATCGACGATCCCGATCAGCGCCTCACGCTCGCGCTTGTCGAGCTTCACCTGGATCCGCCCGCGGCGTCGGAGCACCTGGGCCATCTGCCGAGTCCCAGCGGCTCAGGGACGGCCCAGCGTCGCCTGGAGCCCGAAGGAGTGGAGCTGCGCGACCGAGACCTCGGCCTGCTCGCGCGGCTGCGTCGCCACGACGGCGCGGCCCTCGTTGTGCACCTGGAGCATCAGCCGCGTCGCGGTGGCGTGGTCGTATCCGAAGAGCCGCCGGAGGACGAGCACGACGTACGACATCAACGTGATCGGGTCATTCCAGACCATCACGTTCCAACCGAACTCTCGCTGGTCACGCTCCTGCCGGTCGGGTGATTTCGCCGGGGCCGGAGCCTTGGTCCGAGTGGGCGCGGAGGTCGTCGCCATGGGACCTAGCGTAGCTCAGGTCCAGGCGCGAGGGCACCAACCGGGGAGCACCTGCAGATCGGGGTGCGACTCCGCCTCGGGCACCCTGAGGAAGCTGAGCTGCTTCAGGCTGCGCTGCGGAAGTCGACGACGCCGGCCCACGCGGACGGCGTGCGAGAGGGCTGGGCTGCCGGCGCGGTCGTCGGGGTTGTGGTCACACCGTCGAGCACCGCTTGCAGCGGCAGCTCGCAGTTGTGGCACACGATCCAGATCGGACCGGGCTCGGTGATGCGCCGTTCGAGACGATGGCGCTCGCCGCATTCCTCACAGGTGATGGTCACTCGCATTGCGCCCGCAGCGTCGCATGGGATGTGCGACGCCCTGCTGATGGCACTGTCGCGGGCGCGGCAACGGGCTGCAACGAATTGGCGAAGGGGGATCGATCCGCCCTGGGTGATACACTCGGCGAGATCGTGATGGCATTGGCGCAAACGCGCCATTCAGGGCCTCGGCACGATCATTTGAAGGCGAAAGCCCGCAACCCTGACCGGCGAGACGGAATGTTCTAAGGCAGGAGTAACGAGCAAAGGAGCGCATTGACCCCGACGACGGCCCAGGAGCCTGAGACGCTCACCATGGAGGACCTCCTGCGGGAGGACCAGAATTCGATCAGGGCCCTGGCCCACGGTGACATCGTCGATGGTGTCGTCGTCCGCGTCGATCCCGACGAGGTGCTCGTCGACATCGGCGCAAAGAGTGAGGGAATCATCTCGAACCGCGAGCTGTCGGCACGCGGTGAGCAGCCCGTCACCCTCAACTCCGGCGACCAGGTCAAGGTCTACATCATCCAGCCGGAGGACGAGCACGGCAACGTCGTGCTCAGCCTGCGCAAGGCACGTGCCGAGGGCATCTGGCAGGCGGTCGCCGAGAAGGAGTCGGAAGGCGAGATCCTCGACGCCGAGGTGCGCGAGCAGAACAAGGGCGGCCTGATCGTCAACATCATGGGTCTGCGCGGATTCCTGCCGAGCAGCCAGGTGGCGCGTCAGTTCAGCGGCAACCTCATGGAACTGGTCGGGACCAAGATCCCGGTGAAGATCCTCGAGGTCAACCGGAAGCGCAACCGGCTCATCGTGTCGCAGCGCGCGGCGCAGGATGAGGACCGCGCGCGCCAGCGCGAGGAGCTGTTCGAGAAGCTGAAGGTCGGCGACGTCATCACCGGCAAGGTGAGCGGCGTGACCTCGTACGGCGCGTTCGTCAACCTGGGCGGCGCCGACGGGCTCATCCACATCAGCGAGCTGTCGTGGGACCGCATCAACAATGTCAGCGACGTCCTGACGGTCGGCGACGAGCTCTCGGTCAAGGTGATCAAGCTCGACCCCGAGCTGTCGCGCATCAGCCTCTCGTTGCGGCAGATGTCACAGGATCCCTGGGACACCATCGAGCAGCAGTTCCCGCCCGGCAAGGCCGTGCCCGGGATCGTCACCAAGACCAAGAAGTACGGCGCCTTCCTCCAGATCGCGGACGGGGTCGAGGGACTGCTCCACATCAGCGAGCTGTCCTGGGATCACGTCGAACGCACCGAGGACGTGCTCAAGGTCGGCGAGGAGGTCGAGGTCATGGTCCTCAGCGCGGACAAGGTCCGGCGCCGGATCAGCCTCTCCCTGCGCCAGCTGCACGGCGGTGGTCCGACGGGCGAGGGCATCGAGATCATGCCTGCCTCGTACGACTACCCCGAGGACGACGATGACGACGAGGGCGATGCGGTCGTCAGTGCCGCGCCGGCGGTGAAGGCGGGTGCAACCGTCGCGAGTGCGCCGTCGGGAGTGGCGGCGGGCGACGAGGCCGAATCGGTCGAATCCGGCGCCGAGACGCCCACCGGAGCCGACCTCGACGGTGAGGCGGACGCGGGCGTCGAGTCCGCGGTCGATGGCGAGGCGGACGACGCTGAGGAGGCCGACGACCCTGACGAGAACGGCGGCGCGGGCGAAGCGGACGCGGCCGCCGACGACGAGGCTGGCGACGCGGGCGACGCAGACGCCGGCGAGGAGTCGACCGAGCCGGGCGCGGGCTGACCGCAGGCCTGCCTCCCTCCGATTTCCCGCTGTAGCGACAGGTTCGATCGCCGGACCGGTTTCGCGGCCGTTGCGCCGGGTTGACGACCCCGTCGTTGCAAAGTTGCTTAGCTGTCGGCCGGGCCGGGCATAATGGGAGGCGATACAGCAGGGCCCAAGGTCTGACCCTTTCCATCCTCGGGGGGGCCGGTAGGGCAATGGAGGCGGTTTTGTACCCGTTCGAGCGCTTCACCGAAAGGGCGAAGAAGGTGCTCACGCTTGCGCAAGAGGAGGCTGAGCGTTCGCATCACTCGTACATCGGCACAGAGCACCTGCTGCTGGGGTTGCTCCGTGAGGGCGAGGGTCTTGCGGCCAAGGTCCTCAACAATCTCGGTGTCGAGATCAACAAGGTGCGCAGCACGATCGAGTCGGTGCTCGGTCGCAACGAGCGCATCATCATTCAACAGATCATCCCGACGTCGCGCGTGAAGAAGGTCATCGAGATCTCCTTCGAGGAGGCGCGGCGCATGGGCAACAACTACGTCGGTACCGAGCACCTGCTGCTCGGCCTGCTCATCGAAGGCGAGGGCATCGCCGCGCACGTCCTCGAGGACCTCGGCGCGAACCTCGAGAAGGTGCGGGGAGAGATCGACAAGCTGCTCCATGAGTTGGGCATCGACGAGGAGTTGAAGGAGGCGCAGAAGAAGCCCTCCAAGACGCCGCTGCTCGACCAGTTCTGCCGCGACCTCACCGACCTCGCCATCAAGAACTCGCTCGACCCGGTGATCGGACGTGCGATGGAGATTGAGCGGGTCGTCCAGATCCTGAGCCGCCGCACCAAGAACAACCCGGCGCTCATCGGCGAGCCCGGCGTCGGCAAGACGGCGATCGCCGAGGGCCTGGCGCAGCAGATCATCCTCGGGAACATCCCCGAGTCCCTCATGGGCAAGCGCGTGCTCACGCTCGACATGGGCGCCCTTGTCGCGGGCACCAAGTACCGCGGAGAGTTCGAGGAGCGGTTGAAGAAGATCCTCGATGAGATCCGCGCGTCGCGCGAGGTGATCCTCTTCATCGATGAGCTGCACACGCTCGTCGGCGCCGGCGCTGCGGAGGGCGCGATCGACGCCGCGAACATCCTCAAGCCCGCGCTGGCGCGTGGCGAGATTCAGTGCATCGGCGCGACCACGCTCAACGAGTACCGCAAGTACATCGAGAAGGACGCCGCGCTCGAGCGCCGCTTCCAGCCCGTGTTCGTCGACGAGCCCACGCTCGCCGAGACGATCGAGATCCTGCACGGCATCCGTCCGCTGTACGAGAAGCACCATCGCGTGAAGATCACCGACGACGCGCTCAAGGCGGCCGCGGAGCTGTCGGTGCGCTACGTCAGCGACCGCTCGCTCCCGGACAAGGCGATCGACCTCATCGACGAGGCGAGCGCGCGCGTGCGCATGAAGTTGACCACGACTCCTGAGGAGCTGCGTGCGATGCAGCGCGAGATTCGCGAGCTGCAGACGCAGAAGGAAGAGGCGATCGCCGCGCAGGACTACGAGACTGCGGCGAACTTCCGCGACAAGGAGAAGAAGCTCAAGGACAAGTACGTCTCGCTCGAGACCAAGTGGCGCGACGAGCTGGGTGCGACGGTGCCGGACGTGTCCGAGGAGCACATCGCGGAGATCATCTCGTCGTGGACCGGCGTGCCGGTGTCGCGGCTCGTTGAAGAGGAGACGTCGCGCCTGCTCCGGATGGAGGAGGAGATCCACAAGCGCCTCATCGGTCAGGACGACGCGGTGAAGGTCATCTCCCAGGCAGTGCGCAGGGCACGGGCCGGGCTCAAGGACGCCAAGCGCCCGATTGGATCGTTCATGTTCCTCGGGCCGACCGGCGTCGGGAAGACCGAGCTGTCGCGTGCGCTCGCGGCATTCCTCTTCGACAATGAGGACGCGATCATCCGGCTCGACATGAGCGAGTTCATGGAGCGCCACTCGACCGCGCGCCTGGTCGGGTCACCGCCCGGCTACGTCGGATACGACGAGGGTGGCCAGCTCACCGAGGCGGTGCGCCGCCGTCCCTATTCGGTCGTGCTCTTCGACGAGATCGAGAAGGCGCATCCCGAGGTCTTCAACATGCTGTTGCAGATCCTCGAGGACGGTCGCCTCAGCGACGCCAAGGGCAAGGCGGTCAACTTCAGCAACACGATCATCATCATGACCAGCAACCTCGGCGTGCACGGCCTCAAGCTCAACATGTCGCTGGGCTTCCAGCCGGCGATCCCCGACGAGCGGACGTCGTCGTCGGAGCACGGCAAGATGCGCGACAGCATCATGGACGAGCTCAAGAAGCAGTTCCGTCCGGAGTTCCTCAACCGCGTTGACGCGGTGGTGGTGTTCCAGCGCCTCGACCATCCGCAGATGCGCCAGATCGTCGACCTCCTGCTTGCCAAGGTCGGTGAGCACCTGGCGGCACAGGAGCTGGTCTTCACCGTCGCGGACGACGCGAAGGACAAGCTCGTCGAGGAGGGCTTCGACAAGATCTATGGAGCCCGCCCGCTGCGTCGCGTGATCCAGCGCGTCATCGAGGACCCGCTGAGCGAGGAGCTGCTCCGGCTCAAGCACGGTCCCGGCGACAGCGTGATCGTGGAGCTAGTCGACGGCGAGGTGAAGATGCGCCTCGTCCCGAAGGGCAACCGACGCGAGAAGAAGGAGAAGGCCGAGGTCGCCGCCGGAGCAGCCTCCGGGCCACCGAGCGCGCCTCCGGCGGACTGAGGGCGGCCTTCTCGATCAGGCCACGATTGGGGCTTCCACTTTGGGGCCGCCCTGAGGCCGGGTGTCTCAATGCTGAGGCCGATCAGGGCGGCGGCTCCAGCACGGCAACTCCGTCGGTGATCCGGATACGCCACCCTTGCTCGTGCACCGCGCGGTGGTGCGACCGGCACAGGGAGACCAGGTTCTCGAGCTCGGTCGGCCCGCCGTCCGCCCAGTGGATGATGTGGTGACCGTCGGTCCATGCCGGAGGGTGGTCGCACCCGGGAAAGCGGCAGCCCTGGT
The DNA here is from genome assembly GCA_963848445.1 of Candidatus Dormiibacterota bacterium. GTDB lineage: Bacteria > Chloroflexota > Dormibacteria > Aeolococcales > Aeolococcaceae > Palsa-851. Next base: position 267,572 of record CAWKDT010000005.1, on the reverse strand, counting down.
CGCGGAGATGCAGGGCGGTGCGGATGTGCGCCGGGATTGTGCGCGTGGCCCGTCCCACCGAGAGCGGCAGCGCGCGGGTGCCGACGCGGCCGCCGTCCTGACCCCGATCGACACCGGCCGCTGACACCGAGGCATTCGCAACCGGCGCGACGGTCACGACCGTCCGCGCCGCGTCGCAGGCAATGCGGCGCGCGGTCTCCGGATGAATCGGCCCCACGCCGCTCAACTCCGCCGGCTGCGCATCGGCATCGGCACCGGAACGCAGCGCCGCCGCGCTGACGGTGAGCGTGAGATGGGGCCGCTGCCCGTGCACATCGCGATGCTCACCGCAGCGCAGTTGCGCGGCGGCCAACTCGACGAGCGCGTCGGCGCGGCGCTGCGACCCCGTCCGCCGCTCCCCCTTGCTCAAGCCGTGGCTGAGCGCATCGATGGCGGTCTTCACCAGCGCGCCGCTCTCGGCATCGAGCTCCCCGCGCAGGACATACACCCCGCCGTAGGTCTGGTCGCACTCGAACCAGCGGCGCTCATGCGCGCGGTTGTCATCCGCGAGCACGCCGTCGGGATCGAGGCGGAGCCGGGTGGCCTGCACCACGATGCGCATCGCACCGGGATCGAGCGTCTCGGCCGCTCCCACCAGGATGCTCTCCAGCGGGGCAACCTGCTCCACGCCGACGTCCTCGGCGAGATGGGCAATCATCGCGACGTTGCCGAAGGAGGCGCGACCGGCCCGGGCGCTGTCCAGCGCGGCCGGCAACTGGCCCAGTGTCCGGGTCAGGTGCACACGGTATGCGGCCGCCTTCACGGTCATGCCGCAGTGCGAGCGCAGCCACGACACCGTGCTCACCCCGCCGTCGGCCGACGCTCCGTGCCCGCTATCGAAGCGGTGCAGGCGGCGGATGAACTCCGCCTCGAGCCGATCGATTGCCCGGCGCATGCCGACCAGGTCCGCGCCGAGCGCATGGGTCGAGACACCGTCGATCGACTCGCTGACGAGCGCATCGACCGCGTCGTTCACCCGATCTCTCGCCTGCGGTATCGCGAACGCCTCCATACACAGCATTGTAGCAAACATCTGTTCGCCTTGACAGCGACACGATGACCCAGACAGCGCCGCTTATAGCCAGTTCCGATGAAACCCTGGCGCGCTCGCGCCGGTGGACCCACCAGCCTCCTTCTCAGATTTTCGCGTGCACTTTGTTTGCGCGGGCCGGCAGGTTACCGTCGCCTCAACTTGGAAGCTGTGCTGCTGACGGCCTGTGGCGATCCGATTCACATCGCCCCGAGAGGTCACTCACCTCCCCGAGGCGAACCGTTACAGGCCCTCCGCCATCTCCTCGTAGCGAGGCGTGAGCTGGGCCCACCGGCGTTGCCAGGCGCCGGGCCGACCCGCGAGATGAGAAGCCAAGTCCTCAACGTGCGCCTGCCAGCCGGCGCCATGGGCCGCGATCTCACCGATCGGGAGACCCCGTTCCTCGATAACCAGTCGGGTCTGATCGCCGATCGGGTTGAGTTTGGCTTCGATGACCGTCTCCTCTGACGTACCCGGGTCCAAGGTGACGAGCAGGTGCCGAGGGGCTTCACAGACATCGATGCGTCCCGGCCCGTCGTAGGCGCTGGTGAAGTGAGCGTGGAATCGGCCGCCCGGACGCAGGTCGCCTTCGACGGTGGCGATCCAGTGTGCCAACCGCGAGGGGTCGGTCAGCGCCGACCACAGGTCGTCGATGTCGGTGTCGTAGACGTCTTCCACACGGACCGCTGCCCGCTCGCCATCGAGGCGCCGAAGGCTTCCCAGAATGCGGTCATCGGATTCCGGGTTCGTGGTCATTGCGTTTCCCCTCGTGCGAGCTTTCCCCGTGCCACCTCGGTATGGAGGGCATCGATGCGCTGCTCCCACAGCGCCCGGTACCGACCGAGCCAACCGTCGAGTTCGGCGAGTGGCTTGGGGCGCAGGTTGTAGACCCGCCACTGCGCGTGGTGGCGCACCTCCACCAGACCCGCCTCGCGTAGCACCCGGAGGTGCCGCGAGACGCCGGGTCGTGCGATCGGCAGCAGCGATGCCAGCTCACCCACGGTGGCCGGCTGTTTCCGCAACACCTCCAACACCGTCCGTCGGCTCTCGTCCGAGAGGGCGTGCAGTACAGCGTCCACGCCGGTGAATGTACCCACATCGGTACATACGTGTCAACGCGCTCCGCGCTGCAGAAGGGGAGCACCCCCCGCCGACCCACCGCGCCCCCGAACAGATGTACGCAAGCTGTGCTAGAGTGCCGGGGCCGGTGACCCCGATGTTGTCCGCCTCCGACGCTTGGGTACGCTAGAGGGTCGATGCCCAACGATCAGATCGTCATTCGCGGCGCGCGTGAGCACAACCTCAAGAACATCGATCTGACGCTGCCCCGGGACAAGCTGATCGTGGTCACGGGGCTGTCGGGAAGCGGCAAGTCATCGCTGGCGTTCGACACCGTGTACGCCGAGGGCCAGCGCCGCTACGTCGAGTCCCTGAGCGCGTACGCGCGCCAGTTCCTCGGCCAGATGGAGAAGCCCGACGTCGACCACATCGAAGGGCTGAGCCCGGCCATCTCCATCGACCAGAAGGGCACGAGCAAGAACCCGCGCTCGACGGTCGGCACCGTCACCGAGATCTACGACTACCTGCGCCTCATGTACGCGCGCATCGGGCACCCGCACTGCCCCAACTGCGGGCGCGAGATCAGCAAGCAGTCCATCGAGCAGATCGCCGACCAGGTGCTGCTGCTCCCCGAGGGCACGAGGCTGCTCATCTCCGCGCCGATGGTGCAGGGGCGCAAAGGTGAGCATCGCGATGTCCTCGACGAGGCCAAGCGCCTCGGCTACGTCCGTGCCCGCGTCGACGGCGAGCTCCACGACCTCGCGGACCCGATCTCGCTCGACAAGAAGTTCAAGCACGACATCGAGGTGGTCGTCGACCGGGTGATCATCGGCCCGGAGCTGCGCTCGAGGCTCCATGAGTTGCTCGAGCAGGCGTCCAGGCTCAGCGACGGGTTGATCCTGCTCATCCCCGCGGATGCGGAGAGCGGCATGCAGGAGATGCTCTTCTCCGAGGAGTTCGCCTGCGTGTACTGCGGCATCTCGATGGAGGAGCCCGCGCCGCGCAACTTCTCCTTCAACAACCCGCACGGTGCGTGTCCCGCATGCACGGGTCTCGGGGTGCGCCTCGAGGTCGACCCGGACGCGGTGGTGCCCGATCCATCGCTCGCCATCGACGAGGGTGCGCTGTCGGGGTGGACGCGCGGACCATCGCAGCACTGGCTGATGGACGTCCTCGAAACGGTGTGCAAGCGATTCAAGATCCCGCTCAACGTCCCGTGGAATGAGCTCGACGTCAAGGAGCGCAGGCTCATCCTGTACGGGCTCCCCAAGGACGAGACCGTGCGCATGCGCTACGTCTCGCACAGCGGGCACACGCGGAGCTTCGAGGCCGGCTACGAGGGCGTCATCAACAATCTCGAGCGCCGCTACCGCGAGACCGAGTCGGAGTGGGTGAAGCAGGAGATCGAGCGCCTGATGATGCAGAAGGCGTGTCCGGCGTGCAACGGCGCGCGCCTGAAGCCCGAGTACCTCGCGGTGACCATCGACGGGATGAACATCGCGGAGCTCTGCAAGCTCAGCATCAACGCCGCCCTGCGCCGGCTGGATTCACTGCGGCTGAGCGATCGCGAGCAGGTCATCTCGAAGCAGGTGATCAAGGAGATCAAGGAACGCCTCGGGTTCCTGCACGACGTGGGCCTCGACTACATCACGATCGACCGCGCCGCGGCGACGCTGTCCGGCGGCGAGGCGCAGCGTATCCGGCTCGCGACGCAGATCGGCAGCAAGCTGATGGGCGTGCTGTACATCCTCGACGAGCCGTCGATCGGACTGCACCAGCGCGACAACCACAAGCTCATCCGCACGCTCATCGCCCTGCGCGACATCGGGAACACGCTGATCGTCGTCGAGCACGACGAGGAGACGATCCGTGCCGCGGACTGGGTGGTGGACATCGGTCCCGGCGCCGGCGAGCACGGCGGCCACGTCATCGCCTCGGGGACGTTGGAGGACGTGCTGGCCACGCCGGCGAGCATCACCGGGCAGTTCCTGCGCGGCGAGCGCAGCATCCCGCTGCCGCTCATCCGGCGGCCGCTGTCGGAATCGCGCCTCGTGGTCCGCGGCGCGCGCGCCAACAACCTGCGCAACCTCGATGTGGCGTTCCCACTCGGCACGTTCATCTGCGTCGCCGGTGTCAGCGGCAGCGGGAAGAGCACGCTGGTCAACGACATCCTCTACCGGCGTCTCGCGCAATCGCTGTACCGCGCCAAGCCGCGTCCGGGCACGCACGACGGCATCGACGGCATCCGGCTCATCGACAAGGTGATCGACGTCGACCAGTCGCCGATCGGACGGACCCCGCGGAGCAACCCCGCCACGTACGTGGGCATGTTCACCGACATCCGCGACCTGTACGCGAAGCTGCCCGAGGCGAAGATCCGCGGCTACAAGCCGGGGCGCTTCTCGTTCAACGTCGCGGGCGGCCGCTGCGAAGCCTGCGCCGGCGACGGGATGATCAAGATCGAGATGCACTTCCTCCCCGACATCTACGTGGCCTGCGAGGTGTGCAAGGGGCGCCGCTACAACCGCGAGGCGCTCGAGGTGAAATTCCGCGGGAAGAGCATCGCGGACGTGCTCGAGATGACCGTCGATGAGGCGGCGTCGCTGTTCGAGCACCAGCCGAAGATCCTCCGGCGGCTGCGCACCCTGCAGGATGTCGGGCTGGGGTACATCCGCCTCGGCCAGCCCGCCACCCAGCTCAGCGGCGGTGAGGCGCAGCGCGTCAAGCTCAGCACCGAGCTGTCACGCCGTGACACGGGCAACACGCTCTACATCCTCGACGAGCCGACCACCGGTCTCCACTTCGCCGACGTCGACAAGCTGCTGAGCGTGCTGCACCGCCTCGTCGACGCCGGCAACACCGTGATCGTGATCGAGCACAACCTCGATGTCCTCAAGACCGCCGACCACATCATCGACCTCGGGCCGGGAGGCGGCGACGCCGGCGGCGAGGTGGTCGCAGCGGGCACGCCGGAGGAGGTGGCGGCCAATCCCCGGAGCGCCACCGGCGAATACCTCGCGCGGATCCTCCCCGCCGCCCGGGTTCACGTGAACGGAGCCCCCTCGCGACGGGTGACGACGCCGCGGCAACGGAGTCGAGTACCGGTTTCGACCTGATCGCAGGAACCCGGCGCGCGCCTCGGTACGCTAACGTGGTGGCGCGATGACCTCCATGGACGGCGAGGATAGGCGCCTCAGGCTCAGACGCCTCGACGACTGCCTCGACGTGCTCGAGCAGGCGCACGAGCTGAATCTGACCGTGGTCACCGACCGCATGGCCGAGGCGCTCAGCGAGCGGGTCCAGACCGTCCATGCCGGGATGCTCATCGCCGACGCGATCGAGGAGGTCCTGCGCCAGCAGGAGCCCTACATGGTGCAGATCCGCCCGGAGGTCTCGCGCAGGGTCCGCCGGCGCCGGGACCCGTTTGACGTTCGGCTGCTGCTCCAGCGACGCTGACTTCCAGCGGCACGCTGACGGCGCGCAGGTACACTCGGTGAGTTCATGAGCGCTTTCGGCTTCGATCCCGAGCAGATCTTCGCCCGCCGGCGCTCGCGACCGCGGATCGTCCGGCCTCCAGGCCAGCTCCGCCGGCGCGTGATCCTGATCAGCGTGATCGTCGCGATCATCGTGCTGCTGATCGTCATCCGCTGGCTGCTGGGGCTCCGGGCCGACTACCTTTATTACAAGAGCCTCAATCACACCAACGTCTTCTGGACGCCGCTCGTCGCCCACATCGTGCTGTTCCTCGTGGGGTTCGTGATCCTCGCGGTGCTGGTCGGCGCGAGCGCGGTGGGGTGGTCGATGTCGGCGGCGAACCTCGACCGCCGTGGCCGCCGCATCGTGCTGTGGACGGGCGGGATCATCGCTGCGCTTGCCGGCGTGATCGGCGGGTCGACTCTCTCGGGCGAATGGCAGGACATCCTCGTGTGGATGCACTCGGTGCCCTTCGGGGCGACCGACCCGGTCTTCCACATGGACTTCTCGTTCTTCATCTTCACGCTGCCCGCGATCGACGACCTCATGGGGCTGCTCTGGGGCGGGGTCATCCTGGGGCTGCTGGGATCGATCGCCATGGCGGTGATTGCCGTGACGGTGATGAACGCGCCGGAGGAGCTGCCGCTCCCGCTCGAGCCGCCGCCCGGCCGGTCGCCCGAGGACGCCCTCCGCGTCGCCGTCATCTCGGGCGGGATCGCGGTCGCCGCGATCTTCGTGCTCGCCGCGTTCGGCGCCCACTTCGGCGTCTACCACCTCGCCACGAGCGCGCATTCCCAGGGAGGCAACTACGTCGGGCTTGACGCGACGCAGCGCTCGGTCGTCCAGCCGGTGCTCGGGTTCCTCCAGGTTGCCGCCCTCGTGCTGGCGATCGCGACGGTCGTGCTCGTGGTGGTCCGCTGGCGGCGCGCATCGACGGGTACCGCCATCGCCTTCGCATCGATGCTCGGTGGCTGGCTGCTCGTCGCCGGCCTGGCACAGGGCGTGCCCGCCGCCGTGTATCAGGGGACCAGCGTCAATCCGAACGAGCAGACCGCGCAGACCCCGACCATCAACGACTTCCTGAAGACGAGCCGCTACTCGTGGGCCCTGCAGGACACCGGCTCCAGCCCCCAGGTGGAGGACCGGAGCTTCGGGACCCCGCACGCCCCGACCCTCTCGGATCTCGAGGCCGATATCGGCACCCTGACGAACGTCCGCATCCAGGACACGACGCAGCTGCCCGACACGCTGGCGCAGGTCGACCGCAGCCGCAGCTACCAGACGTACCCGACCATCACGGTCGACCGCTATCCGAGCGCGACCACCGGCGCCGACGTCGAGGTCATGATCGGGCCACGCGAGATCGCCGAGGGTGACGTTCCCAACCCCTCGTTTGTCAACACCTCGCTGAACTACACCCACGGCTACGGGGTCACGGCGGTCTCGGTGAACGCGACCGGCAACGAGGGAAAGCCCGAGGTGCTCGTCGGCCAGCAGCCGATGACCGAGGTGACCCCGGGCTCGCCCCCCGACCTGTCGTTCGACGGCAAGAGCAATGCCGACCCGAGCATCTACTGCGGCCTGGACACGACCCAGAACGTCGTCTCCGGCACGACCCAGCCCGAGTTCAACTATCCGTCCGCCGGCGGTGACAACCAGGTGCACGCCAATGGGAGCGAGGTCGGGATCCCGGTCAGCAACCCGATCGACAAGCTCGCCATCTCGCTGCAGGACTTCGGCGGGTTCGACCTCTTCCTCAACAACTCGCTCACGTCGAACAGCCGCGTGCTCATCCACCGCGCGATCAGCTCGCGCATCACGTCGCTGGCGCCGTTCCTCACCGTCGACGGCGACCCGTACATCGTCGTCGATCCCGGCACGGGCCACCTCATGTGGATCGCGGACACGTACGTCAAGAGCTCGCTGTTCCCCGAGGCATACCAGCAGAGCGACGGCACCTCGTACATGCGCAACGCGGTGAAGGCGGTCATCGATGCCAAGACCTGCGCCGTCACCCTCTACGCGGTCAACCTCCACGAGCCGATCACCGCGGCCTGGAACGCCATCTACCCCGGCCTGCTCACGCCGCTGGACCAGATGTCGACGTACCTGCGGTCGCACCTGCGCTACCCGGAGGATCTGTTCAACGACCAGGCGCAGGCGTACGCGTCGGTGCACATCAAGGACGCCTCAGTTTTCTACAACGGCAGCGACCTCTACAGCATCGCCCAGGAAAGCCTCAACGGCACCGAGCAGAACACGACGGCGTACTACGTCGAGGCCACGCTGCCGGGCACCGACAGCCCGCAGTTCGTGCTGCTCCAGACCTTTTCGCCCGGTGCGAGCGGCAGCGGGACCGCGGCGAACAACATGACCGCATGGCTCGCTGCGGAATGTGACTACACGAGCACCAACGATCCGAAGCTGGTGTCGGTCCGTCTCAACAACGCGGACAACGTGCTCGGTCCGCTGCAGTTCGACAACAACATCAACACCAACACGACGATCAGCTCGCAGATCAGCCTGCTCAGCCAGCACGGATCGTCGGTTGTCCTCGGCAACGTGATCATCCTCCCCTTCAACAACGACTCCTTCCTCTACATCCGCCCGATGTACGTCATCGCCGCGGCCAACGGGGGCACCGCGTTCCCGCAGCTGCAGTACGTGATCGTGGGCACGCAGAACGGCATCGCGGAGGGGACGTCCTTCCCCGCGGCGCTGCAGGCGCTGCTCAACACCAACCAGGCGATCCCGGGGCTGAGCAATCCGACGGGCAGCCCGTCACCCTCGCCGTCACCCTCCCCGTCGGGATCACCGTCGCCCTCGGGATCGCCGAGCCCGGGCGCGACGCCGACGCCGCTCCCGACCGGCACCCTCGAGCAGCAGATCATCGCGCTCGACAACCAGATCGTCATCGACAACACCGCTGCCCAGGCGGCGCTCATGGCCGGCAACTACACCGCGTACGGCGCCGACGAGGCCAAGGTGCAGAGCGACCTGAAGAAGCTGCAGACGCTGCTCGCCGAGCAGGCGGCGCCCTCGCCGTCGCCGTAACCGTGGGCGGCACACGATGAGCGACGCGATCGAGATCGCACCGGGGATCCGCCAGCTCGACACCCTGCTCGGCGGCATGGATCAGCTGACCGCGGGATTCCTCGTCGACGGTCCGATGCCGGCGCTCATCGAGACCGGGTCCCAGTCGAGCGTCCCGGCGGTTCATGCCGCCCTGGCGGCCCTGGGGCTCGGACCGGCCGATCTCCGGTGGATCATCGTCACGCACATCCACCTCGACCACGCCGGCGCCGTGGGCGACCTCGCCCGGGACTTCCCGTCGGCGACGATCGTCGTGCACGAGCGCGGCGCGCGGCACCTCGTCGATCCGAGCAAGCTCATCGACAGCGCCTCGCGCGTGTACGGCCCGCTGCTCGACAGCCTCTACGGGCGGATGACCGCGGTGCCCGGGGACCGGCTCATCGCCGCCGCCGACGGGTTCAAGGTCGACGTCGGCAACGGCCGCGAGCTCGTGCTCGTCGATTCCCCCGGCCACGCGAGGCACCACCACGCGGTGCTCGACGAGCAGACCGGGTCGCTGCTCGTCGGCGACGCGGTGGGCGTCCTGCTGCCCGACATCGGCATCCTCCGGCCGGCGACGCCGCCGCCCGACTTCGACCTCGAGCAGGCCATCCACAGCCTGCACAGGTTCGCGGAGCTGCGCCCGAAGCAGATGGTCCTGACCCACTACGGTCCCGTGGCGGATGCGCAGGCGACCCTCGCCGAGGCCGAGGAGATGCTCCATCGCTGGGTCGAGGTCGCGGCCAGCGTGATGGAGGGCGCCGCCGACGCGGGGATCGACGACGTCGCCGCCGCGCTCGCCGATGCGTTCGCCGCGACCCCCGAGGCGCTCGCCGGCGGGGCGCAGGAGAAGTTCGAGGTGCTCAACGGCGTCCACAGCAACGCCGCCGGCATCGTCCGCTACCTGAGCCGAAGGGCGACGGCAGCCCCGCAATGACCGCGGCGGCCCGCCCGCGCGACCGCCTGCTGGCCGCGATCGTGCTGAGCGCGGTGATCGGGCTGGTGGGCGGGGGGCTCGCCGCCTGGGGCATCTACGCGCGGTTCGGCCCCGTGGAGCGCGTGATCACCCAGACCAACGTCGTCGGCCCGGGTGGGACGGCGAGCACGGGCGCGATCGCTCAGGCAAAGGCCGCGTCGGTCGTCGAAGTGCTCACGAAACCGGTGACGCCCGACTCACTGGTGTCTGGGCCGACCGGGATCGTGGACGGCTTCGTGGTGTCCGCCGACGGCCTGGTCATCTCGAGCCTCCACGCGATCCAGGGCGCCGCGACGCTCCGCATCGCGACGGCCGGTGGGCGCAGCTTCCCGGCGACGATCGTCCGGGCCGACCCGACCCATGGGGTGGTGCTGCTCCAGGCGGTGGGCGCCCAGGGCCTCACCCCGCTGACCTTCGCGAGCGTCGCGCCGAAGGTGGGTGACCTCGCCATCGCGGTCTCGCACACACCCTTCTCCCCGCTGACGCTCAGCTCGGGGAGCGTGAGCTCGGTGGGGATCACGCTGACGCTGTCCGACGCCGAACCGGCGCTCCACGCCGCGCTCACCGTGGACGCCACCCCGGACCCGCGGCAGGATGGCGCGCCGCTCCTCAACGGGAACGGCGACGTGATCGGCGTCGTCGTCAACGCGGGGACGGCGGCCCCCGGTGTGGTGGCGCTGTCGCTGGCCGCGGCGGCCAACCTCGTGGTGGCTGCCACCGGCGGCGGGGGCGGGGTTCCGGTGCCCACGCTCGGGGTCGACGCCGAGGTCCTCGATCTCGCCACAGCCGCTGCGGCCGGCCTGCCCGAGGGAGCCCTCATCCTCTCGGTCACCGCCGGAGGTCCGGCGGCTCTCGCCGGGCTCCTCCCCGGTGACGTGGTGACCGCGGTGGGGAGCACCTCGCTGGACGCCGACCATCCCCTCGACCCGACCGTCCTCGGGCTCGCGCCCGATCAGCAGGTCACGCTCACCGTGTACCGCAACGGGGCCTCCAGGACCCTCACGCTCACGGTCGGGAGCGGCTAGGGCCTCGCACAGGGCACACTGAGGGAGACCATGGAACTCACCTATCACGGCCACTCGTGCGTCCGGCTTCGCGGCCGCGACATCACCGTCGTCATCGACCCGCCCCAGACCACGCTGCCGGGCCTCGCCAAAGGGGCTCAGGGCCTCGTCGTCCGCACCGAGGGAGCCACGGACACCGAGCGCCTGCGCGCCCGTGACGGCGAGGTGCAGGAGGTCTGCGGGCCCGGGGAGTTCGAGATCGCGGGGGTCGCCATCCTCGGGCTCGCCGCCGGTGAGACCACGGTGATGCGCGTCGCGGTGGACGACGTCCGCGTCGTCGCGGCGGGACGCCTGCGGCGCCAGCTCACCGAGGAGGAGATCGACAGCCTCGGGCACGTCGACATCCTGGTCGTGCCGGTGGGTGGCGGCGACGCGCTCGGCGCCATCGACGCCGCGAAGCTCGTCAACGCCGTCGAGCCGAGCATCGTGGTCCCCGCCCGCTATGGCGCCGGCGCGGGCGGCGAGTACGACACAGTCGGCAAGTTCGCCAAGGAGATGGGGCTCGCCGAGGGCTCATGGGAGCCGCAGCCGCGCCTCGTCCTCACCGGATCCACCGGCGAGACGGACGAGACCCGCGTCGTCTTCCTGGAAACGCGAGCGAGCTGACCGCCGTGTCCAGGGCTCAACCATTCAGTTCGAAGGCCTGATGGCGGACCGGTGACGGGCGTGGTGGACCTCCACCATGTGGGTACACTAGATTCGCTGCCCTGCCGCTCTGGTCCCCTACCCATCATCCACCAACGTCGCACCCACGGGCCACGACGAGCAGGCGAGAAAGGAGACCAAGCGTGATGCACCTCAACGCGGTGGTCTGGCGCGATGGTGATTTCTTCGTAGCGCGCTGCGTGGAAGTCGAAGTGGCCAGCCAAGGGGACACCGTGGAAGATGCCATCGAACATCTCAAGGAGGCCCTGACACTGTATTTCGAGGACGCTCCGGCGCCACGAACCAACAGCCAGGCTTTTCTGACGACGCTTGACCTGAAGCTGCCTGTCCCGGCTTGACGAGCAGGCCGCCCGAGAAACTGCCCGTCCTCTCGGGAGCCGACATCCTCAAGAGGCTCAAGAACTGCGGCTTCAAGCACGTGAGTCAACGGGGTGACCACGTGAAGGTGCGTAACGCTGAAACTCACCGAACTGCGATCGTGCCGCTCTACGATGCGATTGCCGGCGACCTCTTGAAGTCCATTCTTGACCAAGCAGGGCTCACGCGAGATCAGTTCGGCGCCGCGAAATAGTCTGCCCGGTCCAGGAACGGAGGATTCGTCGGATTCTTTCGCCTTGAGGCCCAGCCGGAGGCCATACCCGCCGCACCCACGCCGGCCGCATCAAGCCAATCAACCAGCCCGCCGCTGGCCCCATAGATAGCCCGCCGCAGGCGCGTCGTCAGGGGCCGCGGGCCCTTAGATAGCCGCCGCAGGCGTGTCGTTAGGGGCCGCAGGCCCCGTTGATAGCCCGCCGCAGGCGTGTGTCCCGAACATCGGTGCGTGCGCAGCGCGCGGCTGCTGGTACAATCGGTCAAACCTTCCCAGGAGGCTCTGCGCATGGCGAAGTTCGTGTTCGTGACAGGCGGAGTAGTCTCCTCACTCGGCAAGGGAATCACGGCCGCCTCGATCGGCACGATCCTCAAGGCGCGTGGCCTGCACGTCGGGATGCAGAAGCTCGATCCGTACTTGAACGTCGATCCGGGCACGATGTCGCCGTATCAGCACGGCGAGGTGTTCGTCACCGATGACGGGGCCGAGACCGACCTCGATCTCGGTCACTACGAACGGTTCGTCGACGTCGCGCTCAGCAAGGCGAGCAACGTCACCACCGGCAAGATCTACGCCTCGGTGATCGCGAAGGAGCGCCGCGGCGATTATCTCGGCGGCACCGTGCAGGTGATCCCGCACATCACCAACGAGATCAAGCACCGCGTGCTCCGCGTCGCGGAGAACGAGCTGCCCCAGCCGGACGTGGTCATCGTCGAGGTCGGGGGGACGGTCGGTGACATCGAGTCGCTGCCGTTCCTCGAGGCGATCCGGCAGATGAAGAACGACGTGGGCCGCAACAACGTCTGCTACGTGCACCTCACGCTCGTCCCCTACGTCAATGCGAGCGAGGAGTTCAAGAGCAAGCCGACGCAGCACTCGGTCAATCAGCTGCGCTCGATCGGCATCCAGCCGGACGCGATCATCGCGCGCAGCGAGAAGCCGATCGGCCAGCCGCTCAAGGAGAAGATCGCGCTGTTCGGCGACGTCGACGTGCGCGCCGTGATCAACGTCCCCGACGCGAGCTCGATCTACCAGGTGCCGCTGATGCTCGAGGAGGCCGGGCTCGGCGACTACATCGTGCAGCTCCTCGGCCTCAACGCCACCGCCCCGGATCTGACCGAGTGGGAGGACCTCTGCGCCCGCATCGCCGCGCCCAAGCCGGCGGTGCGCATCGCGCTGGTCGGCAAGTACGTGGAGATGCCGGACTCGTACATCAGCGTCATCGAGTCGCTCCGTCACGCCGCGGTCCACTGCGGCGCGGACCTGCAGCTCGTGTGGGTCAACAGCGAGCAGCTCGACGAGGGCCTGGGCCCGCTCGACGGCGTCGACGGCATCGTCGTCCCCGGCGGGTTCGGGCATCGCGGCATCGAGGGCAAGGTGCTCGCGTCGCGGTACGCGCGCCAGCATCTCATCCCGTATCTCGGACTGTGCCTGGGACTGCAGTGCGCTGTCGTGGATATCGCCCGCGAGGTTCTGGACGCTCCTGACGCGAACTCGACGGAGTTCAACGCCTTCACATCGCATCCGATCATCGACCTGCTGCCCGAGCAGCGCGACATCGAGGAGAAGGGCGGGACGATGCGGCTGGGCGTCTACCCGTGCAAGCTCACGCCGGGCACGCGTGCCGCCGAGCTCTACGGCGAGCCGGTCGTGTACGAGCGGCACCGCCACCGCTTCGAGTTCAACAACCACTACCGCGATCCGCTCGCCGGCGCCGGCGTGCTGTTCTCCGGCACGTCGCCGAACGGCCGCCTCGTCGAGATCATCGAGCTGCGCGACCACCCGTTCTTCGTGGGGACGCAGTTCCATCCGGAGTTCCGTTCCCGCCCGGGCCGGCCGCATCCGCTGTTCCGCGGGTTCATGGTCGCGGCGACCGCGAACCTGCGAGCGGCTGCTCCCGCGATCGATGTGGCGGGCCTGCCCGTCCCGAGCGACGGCGGCTCCCCCGCGCCAGTGCCGAGCGAGACGCCGACCGCGGTCTGACCCGCCCCGCAACGCGGGACCGCGCGAATCGTTACGCGAAACCGTGCCCGCAGCCCTCCGTTTGACGGTCATTCGACCACATGACGGAGGCACTCCCGATGACCCCGACCCGCGCCGCACTCGTCCTTCCAGCCGCGGTGCTGGTGCTCTCCGGTTGCGGAGCCGTCGCCACGGCGACCGCACACACGACCACCGACTCGATCGCCCGCACCGATGCCGCGCCGCACACCGTCGCACCGGCCACGTCGCCGCCCACGTCCAGCCCGGCCCCCACAGCGCCGGCGGCCGCCCCCGCGCCGCAGCCGAACATCGTGGTCACGGTGCCGATCAGCGGGAGCGACGAGTGGCTCGAGATCCTCAGCGCAAGCGGCGCCGTGCTCGCGAAGACCGAGATCAATCCGACCGTGACCTGGATGACCGCGGCCGGCGCCGGCGGCGCGTACTGGTCCCAGGGCGGCCTCGAGCGCGAGCTCACCCCGAACGGCACCGTGAAGACGCTCGGCCCCGTGCCCGCAGACGCCGGCGCCGTGCTCATCGCGCCGGACGGCGCCTCGTACGCCTATGCCACGTCCGACACGACGCAGGCCGGCGTCTCCACCAACCGGATCGTCGTGGTAGGCCCCGGTAGCGCCCCCAAGGTCATCGCCGACCGGATCTCGGACCCCAACCATCCGACCAGCGACGCGCCGCCCGACGGCTGGGACTACTACCTGATCAGCTGGACCGCTCCCGGGATTGCATTCGCGCGAGTGCCGACCGGTGGCTGCGGATGTGGCTCGTTCGACATGCAGATGCAGTCCGCCAACTCGGCGATCATCAATCCGGCGTCAGAAGCGGTCACCGTGCTCACGAATGACGGCACATGCCCGCTGAGCACGGTGACGTCGAGCCTCGAGAGCGTCTGCTTCGCGGGCACCGACGCGACTGATGCCATCCGCATCGCATCGCGCGGCACGGTCACCCACAACTTCAAGCTCTCGGGCGGGAACGTCGCGGGCAACGCGGTGTTCGCCTCGACCGGCAGCGAGCTGGCATACGAGACGATCCCCGTCAGCCAGGACACCTGCGGCGCCACCCTGACCCCGACGCTGCGCATCCTCAACCTCTCGACCGGGAATGCGGTCGCTCGGAACGCCGGCGATTTCAGCCCGATGGCATGGCCGGCGGGCGGCGCGATCGTCGGCGAGATGACGAGCGGATCCGAGACCTGGGTCGCCACCGTCGACCCGGCGACCTTCGCCTCGACGCGGCTGACCCCCCTCACCGCTGGAGCGCAATTCGTCGGGATCATGTAGCGGGCCGCTACGCTGCTGGCGATGAGCACGGCAGCGCGTGGAGCCCCGTCGCCGGCGCGGATCAGCCGGGGCCGCAACCGCGGACTCGAGCTGCTCCGCGCCACCGAGGCGGCGGCGCTCTCGGTCGGCCGCTGGCTCGGCCGCGGTGACAAGAGCGGCACGCGCGACGCGGGCCAGGCGGTGATGGAGGAGGCGCTCAGCGGGATGCCGTTCGAGGGCCGCATCGTCATCGGCCCCGAGGGCTCCAACAACCGCCTCGTGTCGGGCCGGATGATCGGCGCGGGCCGCGACCGGGTCGACCTCGCGGTGCTGCCCGTCGACGGCATCAGCCTCGTCGCCGGCGGCCTCAGCCAGGCGCTGAGCGTCGCGGCCGCGGCGGAGACCGGGGGCATCCTGCTCCCCCCACCCGTCGCGTACATGCACAAGATCGCGGTCGGCCCGCAGGCCCGCGGCTCGGTGGACATCAGCGACTCGCCCGAGAACAACCTGCGGCGCGTCGCCTTCGCGATGAACGTCCAGGTGCAGGACCTCACCGTGGTGCTCCTCGACCGGCCCCGGCACCAGGCGCTGCTCGAGCGGTTGCGCAGCCTCGGCGCGCGGGTCGCGATCGTCAGCGACGGCGACGTCGGGCTCGCGATGATGGCGGCCTGGCCGGGATCGGGCATCGACGTCATGATCGGGTCGGGCGGCACCCGCGAGGCGATCGTCGCGGCGTGCGCGATGCGCTGCCTCGGTGGCGAGCTGCAGTGCCGGCCCTGGGTGCGCCACGAGGACGAGGCGGCGGCGATGCGTGCCGCGGGGTTCGACCCGGAGGCGGCGCTCAGCATGGAGCAGCTCGTCCCGGGACACGACATCAGCGTCGCGGTCACGGGCATCAGCGGCGGTGGGCTGTTGCGTGGCGTGCTGTATCACAACTGGTGGGCGGAGACCCACAGCCTCGTGATGCGCGCGCAGAGCGGGACGGTGCGGGAGATCATCGCCAAGCACCACGTCGCGCTCCAGCCGGACCAGGCGACGAAGGTCCTTTGACGGCGGAACGGTCAGCGGGAAGGACGGCGCTGGCGCCGCCCCCCGTCGCGCTGCGGGCCGGGCTGTGGACCGCCAGCCAGGTGCTGCGCGCGCTCGGCGACGGCCGGTACGCGCTCGCCGATGTGATCGGCACCTGCGCGTACGCGGTGCAGCCCGGCGGCCGGCGGCGCTGCGCTGCCAACCACCGGCGTCTCGATCCGTCGCTCGATCCCCGCGCCGCACGGCGCCGCGCCCTCGCGTCGTACCGCAACTACACGCGCACATCGGTGGACTTCGTCTGGCAGTACGCGATGCCTGCGCACGCGATCCACCGCCACTATCGCGGCTACGGGCTCGAGCACGCGCAACGGGCGATCGAGGAGCACGGCGGCGGAGTCTTCGCGCTCGCGCACTTCGGCAGCTGGGACGTCGCCGCGAGCTGTGGCTACGCGTCCGGCCTGCGCATCACCACGGTGATGGCGCCGGTGGGCACCGATCTCGTGACCCGGATCGCAGCATGGGCGCGGCGGCGCCAGCAGCTCGAGGTGCTCGCGTCGTCCAACGCGGCGCGCGGGTTGTTCCGCGCGGTGCGCCGCGGCCGCTTCGCCGCGATCCTCAGCGACATCCCCGAGCGCGGCGACACCGTGGTCGTCGACTTCTGCGGCGGCAGGGTGGCGTTCAGCACCGCCGCCGCGTGGCTCGGGCGCGTCGCGGCTGTCCCGGTGCTCCCGGTGGAGTGCTGGCGCCACAAGGGCCTCTACCGCCTTGTGGTGCACCCTCAGGTGGCCGTCGAGCCGGGTGACAGCGATGCGGTGGTCATGCAGCGCGTCGCGACGGTGCTCGAGGCCGCGATCCGGCGGGCGCCGGAGTGGTGGTACCCCTTCAACCGGGTCTACGAGGACTGAGGGCTGTCACTCACCGTCGTGGCGACGATGGCGGACGGCACAGCAGTACGAGGTTGGGCAGCTCGGTTCTCCCGCCGTCATACCGGAGTGTTCGGAGGCACGTGCTTCGTCCAAGTGCTGTAAGCCCACTTCGGCGATGGCTGTGAATGAACCCGGCCTGGGCTCATCTGCCAATGGCAAGGGCGAGAAGGGTATTGACCGCAGTCTCGAACGGGCGGGTACTCCGTTGCACCTGGGCGAGTAGGAGCCCTCCTTGGAGCGTGGCGAGCAGAGTAGTGGCGAGTTCGTCCGGGTCGATCCCCGACGGGAGCTTCCCGTCGGCATGAAGGGATCGGAGTCCATCGCCGATGGCGGCTGCCCATTGATCGAACCCTGCCGCTATGAGCACCCGGGCCTCGGGGTCACACTCGGCCAGTTGACCACCGAGCGAGCCAAGTGGGCAGCCGCCCTTTGCCTTGGTGCGCTTCGCTTCGGTGATCACCATCTTCCGCCAGGCTTCGACTCCGTTCGCGCTGCGGAGCATCTGCCCCTGGTTATTGACGATGGCGTCGGCTTGGTAATCGATAACCGCCTGCACGAGTGCGTTCTTATCGGGAAAGTAGTGGTACATCTGAGAGCCGCTGACTTCCGCCGCCACCTTGACGTCTTCCAAGGTGGTACTCGCCACCCCGCGCTCATGGATCAGGGCAGCGGCCTCCTCCACTATTCGTGCCCGGGTGCGTGCTCCCTTGGGGGTGAGCCTCGGCCGGTCACTCATCGCGTTGACCATGCACCGATGTTAGCAGGATTTTGAGTTTGACAACCCAGTCCTGACCTGTCAGAGTGGGTCGCACAACCCATTTTGTAGCGACAGGAGGCACATCGCATGACTGACCTCAAGGGCAAGACCACCCTGGTTACGGGCTCGACGAGCGGGATCGGCAAGGCGACGGCCATCACCTTGGCCGCCCACGGCGCTCACGTACTGGTAGTCGGTCGCAACGAACAACGAGCCAAAGACGTGGTGGCCGAGATCGAAGCCAGCGGAGGCCGCGCAACGTTCGCGGCCATCAGTTGGTACAACTCGCCTGAATATCAGCAGCTGATCGATGTCCGAAGTGTCGCAATGGAGGCCCGTTTCAGCTTGCTCGACGGCCTCCCTACGCGCCCAGACGATGAGCCCACATCTCAATGAGCCCACTCCCAGGAAAGACGGTGCTCATCACGGGCGCCAACGCCGGGATCGGCAAGGAGGTGGCCCGGCAACTGGCATTACGTCCTGAGATTGCGCGGATCTACCTTGCATGCCGAAACCAGGATCGGGCGACACAGGCAAAGGCCGAACTCGAAGCCGCGACCGACCGGCACATCTTCGACATCATTCTCATGGACGTCGCCGACATGGCTTCGGTCCGCGCCGGCCTGGCGGCTATCGATGGATCCATCGACGCGCTGGTCATGAACGCTGGTGTCATTGGGCCGCAGTCGATGGACTTGACCGCTGACGGGGTCACCACCGTGTTCGCGACGAACGTCCTTGGCCACGTCGTCCTCCTCGAAGGGCTCCTGGGCGAGGATCGACTTGGTGAAATTGCTGTCCTCGCCGGTAGTGAAGCCGCCCGGGGACTTCCGAAGCTGAGGATGAAACGGCCATCGTTCATCTCAACCTCAGCCGATGAAATCGCCACCGTCATCGACGGCAGTTACTTCGCCGACAAAAAAGCTGACTTCAACCTAGCCTTCGGGCAGGCCAAATACGTCGGGGCACTCTGGATGGCCTATCTGGCCCGCCAATACCGCGACCGCCGATTTATCACCGTGAGCCCCGGCGCTACCACCGGCACCCAAGCCTCCAACGGCGTTTCCCTACCGCTGCGTGTAGCGGCCAAGTACGTCATGCCCGCCTTAGGGATCTCGCACAAACTTGAGGATGGCGCGAAGCGACTGGTCGACGGTGTCACCGACCCGAACCTTTCGAGTGGCGTGTTCTACGCCAGCGCGGCCAACAAGTTGAAGGGTCCCTTGGTGAACCAAGCGGACATATTCCCCGATCTGGCCAACCCATCCTTTCAGGACCACGCCAACGAAGCCATCCACCGCTTCATCACCTAATGACGTTGGGACTGCTGGCGCGACTCTCACCGGAATGGATCGCTTCTAGGCTCTCCCAGAGGATGTATTAGCGACATACGAGGTTGTCGAGATCAGTCGCGCCGCCGTGTGCCCAATGTTTAAGGGTCCGATGGGTCGCGACTACTACTGGGCACTGCTCCGCGAGATCCCGCACCTGCTTCTCGCTCAGATCGATCCCGAAAAGCCTCTTCGCCATCGCGCCCCTTCTTCGACGCCGAACACGCGGTCCCTGCAACCAATCATGTGCGTATTACCGGCCGGGGGCACTTAGACTCCGAGTTGTGCAGCACTTGCGACGCCGGCCGCTCGGTGCCTCGGGGATCGAGGTCTCGACGCTCGCGCTCGGATCGTGGCGCACGTACGAGCGGATTCCGCGAGAGCAGGGAATCAGCGTCATGCGTGCAGCGCGAGAGCGCGGGATCACGTTCTTCGACGACGCCCGCTACAACGACGAAAGCGGAGAGGCGCCGATCCGGACCGGATATTCAGAGGTCTTGTTCGGCGAGCTGTTTCGCGCCACAGGATGGAGGCGCGACGAGGTCGTCGTCGCCAACAAGCTCTGGTGGGAGTTTTGGCCTGATCAGTCAGCTGCCCAGGAGTTGGACGACTCCCTGGCTCGAATGGGTTTCGACTACATGGATCTCGCGTATTCCTGGACGACGCCCGACGGGCCGCCGATCGAGACGATCGTCACCTCCATCGGAGCCTTGATCACATCCGGAAAACTGCGCGCGTGGGGCACCGGCAACTGGCAGCCGGCGGATCACGAAAGGGCAGCTGGACTTGCCCTGGAACAGGGGATACCCCCGCCATGTGCCGCACAGCTGCCCTACAACCTATGCGTCCGTGACTATGTGGAGTCTCCGGCTGCGGTTCAGGCTCTCGATCACTCAGGTGCGGCTGTTGTCGCCTCCTTCGTCCTTCACGGAGGCGTGCTCACCGGCAAGTACGCAAAGCGTCTCGCGTCTGGCCGCATGGCCGACGAGCTCGCCAATCCAGAACTGCAGCCGTTCCTGCAGGCCGCCGATGAGCTGCGCACACTAGCCGCCAAGCTCAACTCGACGCCCGCCATGCTCGCGATCGCATTCGCTATGGCTAATGAACGCGTGGCGACGGTGCTCTTCGGCGCTACAACCCCCGAGCAGGTCGCCGAAAACGCTCGAGCCATCGAAGTTCTAGATCGCCTTGACGCCGCAAGTCTTGCTGAGCTGCGGGCGATTGGCAGTCGATGAGTTGATTCAGAATCGACCTACTCGAGGGGGTATCCCCCGCAGCCTTAAGTGGGTTGTCAGAGCTGAGAGCGACCGCGGCCATACGACCTGACCAACCTCTGGGCGCGTGCTGGCGATGTCGTCACAGAGACCGATCATCGGCTTCACGGCGGAGCTGGAGCGCCAGGCTCGGGACGACGAAGGACGCAAGGAAGATCGGCAGGATGCTCTTTCCGGTGCATCGGAAGGCGACGGTTTGGCCCTCGGCGGCCTCGAAGCTCTGAATTCTGCTCGAGTTTCGGCCACTGCGAATTTGCACGGTGTGACGTCCAGGTTCGACTGGTATCTCTATCGTGTCGTTCATTTCGACCGATCCGGCACGCTGACCGTCAACCACGATGTCGTACGTGCCACGTCGGACCTCGGCTCCGATTGCTGTATGCGTCAGCTTCAGGGTTGTTGTCATCTTCGATCTCCATTGTCTGTCAGCTGTGGTCTTGATTTGTAACGAAATGAGCCCGTCAGGTGGGTTTCCCGGTGGTCAGGCTCGAGTTCCGGTGATGAGCCGTACGCGGCCATGGAACGCACGTACGTCCTGCGGACGTCCGCTGCGGGCATTGGCGCCGACGAGCCGCCGCGGTTGGACTGCTTCTCGGGCGGCTCGACCGCGCCGCGGCGGAAGCGCGCGGGGTGTCCGCGGTTGGCAGCACGCGGCGGCTGAGCGGGCGCACGACCTTCACTTTGCGGACACGGAGGGTCACCGTGACCGCGCCCACGTCGCAGTTAGACTGCGGCGGTATGCACATCGGCGTGCGCCACGACCACACGAGCGAAGCCCTCGCGGCGCCTGAGGAGGCGCGACTGATGCGTGGCGGTGGGCGAGGGCACGCCGCGCCAAGGGGGACCGATGGGTAAGGGCGTCGCCCTCGGGTTGGTGCTGCCCATGCACGAGCGGCCTGACGACGGCGGCAAACCGACGTGGGCGGGCATCAGCACATGGGCTCGTCGCGGCGAGGAGCTGGGGGCCGACACGGTCTGGTTGGCGGACGAGATCCTCTGGCGAGTTGCAGAGTGGCCCGGTCCCCGAGGCTGGTGGGATTGCCTGACCATGACCGGCGCGGTGGCGGCCAGCACGTCGAAGGTACGCGTTGGAACGTGGGTGATGTCGGCCCTCCAGCACAAGCCGGGGATGATCGTCCGGGCTGCTGAGGCGCTCGATGAGATATCGGATGGACGCTTCGTGCTGGGGCTGGGCGCCGGCCATGGCGGTGGCGCGGAATCCTTCGGATACGCAGCCGACAAGCCGGTGACGCGCTACCTCGAGGCGTTGGAGATCATCGTGCCGCTGCTGCGCGGTGCGCCAACTTCGACGTTCGACGGCGAGTTTCATCGCGTCAAGGACGCTGTCCTGCGTCCTCGTGGACCGCGGCCGGGGGGCATTCCGCTGATGATGGGCGGCCACTCGGCGCGCACGATGACTGCAGCAGCCCAGTACGCCGACGTCTGGAGCGCATATGCGACGTCCAGCAGCCTGCCTGAAGCCTTTGCGACGATGACCGAGGAGTTGGATCGGATCTGCGAGAGCATCGGTCGCGATCCGTCGAGCATCGGTCGGTCAGTCGGCGTGTTCGTCGAGCCAGGCGACGCGAAATCGACCGAAGCAACAGGGTTCGGTGTGGCAATCAGCGGCTCGATCGATCAGATCACCGAGACGATCGCACGCTTCCAAGAGGTGGGCGTCACGCGGGTGGAAGTGATGCCCTGGCCGCCCTCGATCGAAACGGTCGAGCAGTTGGAACCGGTGTTTGCCGCCTTTGCCAACGACGAGTGATGCTCTCCAAGGGGATGTATCAGCCGGTGTGACTACGCCTCCTCGGGAAGAGGGATCGAATGCCACAGCACCAGCTTCCAGGCGCCGCCGTCGCGACGGAGGATCATCGTGGTCGGAGCGGAGATGTGCTGCGAGATGCCGTTCATCGTGTAGTCCTGATCGATCCAACAGGTCAGTACCCCTGTTTCCTCCCAGATGCGCTCCTCTGCGTCTCGAAGTTGCGTCTCGACACCACTCACCTGGGTAATCACCTCGCGGAGGAAATTGTCGACGTCGCCTCTGCCGCGCAGCCAGCGTCGCGAGACCTCGTCGACGCTCTGGACGTCCCCCGCCAACAGCTCCTTCATCCGATCGGCATCCAAGGCATCAAGCGCCGCAAAGAAGGCGGCTGCGACATTTCTCAGCTCGTCAGGCATCAAACGGGTCCTCCATGGTGGTCGGCAACTGCCGAGTCTCCGTGCAGCGAGCCTCGCGGGTCAATTCGCTCGATGGTGGCGACTGCGAATGTCAGACTCGCCCAATGGGATGTGGCGGGTTGAAGGTCGCGACTGGTTGCGTGGCGGTGGGAGGGCTCGCCGCCGGCGCTCTCCTGGTGGTGCGCGGCGCCGTGACCATCGACCTCGGGTGGGGGCGCCGGAGCCGCGAGCTCGGTCCGCTGAAGTTGGAGATCATGGCGCAGCCAGAGGTGGTGTTCGATGTGGTCGCGGCAACGTACCTCGGGCGTACTCCTCGGGCGATGACGGACAAGCTGCTGGTCGTCGAGCGCACAAACGACATGGTGATCGCGGAGCACTACACCCCCGTTCTTGGAGGTCGAATGGTGGCAACCACCGTCGAGAGTGTCCGCTTCGACCGACCGCATCTGATCCACTTCCGGCTGCTGCGTGGACCGGTCCCGCTCGTGACAGAAACCTTCGAATTCCAGTCAGGCAAGGCCGGGGCGGCCACCGATTTCGTCTATCGCGGCGAATTGGCGACCGACCTCTGGTCGCTGGGTGCCTGGTGGGGGCGGATTGTGGCGAAACGGTGGGAGGCCGCGGTGAGCCACTCGCTGCAGTCGATCCAAACCGAGGCGGAGCGACGCGCAGCGGTGCGATAGGCATCCTCGACGTCGCCGTCTGGCTTCAATAGCGCGCCGGTGCGCCTGAGAGGCAACGCCGGGTTCAGAGAACCCCTGGCTCCGCCTTGTTGCTCAGTTCGAGCGCGGGATGCCCCGGCCGGATGAGCCACAGCTCGGCGAGGTCCTGCGAAGAATCGGCGCCGGGATTCGGCACCGTTGTCAATGCGATGGCGTCGGCGTTCGGCTCGTCCTGCGCCTGGACCTCAGGCACGAGGCCATTCCGCTCCGCCGCGGATTGGTTGCGCCAGAGAACGGTTCCCGTCTGCCAGTCGAGGGCCTCCACGGAGAAGGCGTTGCCGGGACCGGAGAGCGACTCGACCACCACGTGGCCCGCCCACGAGATTGCCAGGGGCTCCCCGTGCAGGCGAGCCACGACCCTGCCCGTGGCGAGGTCGCACACGACGCCCTGACTCGTACTCCCTGAAGCCTCGTACATGTCATTCTGCGAGATGACCTGCGGGGGAAAGCACGCGGCGCTGGCAGCACCCGCTTTCTGCTCCCACACCGTGGTGCCATCGCTGAGGCGGACCTTGATCAGCGCCTGCATCTCGCCCATGAAGCTCGTCGCCAGGAGCGCGAAATTCCCGGCGACGTTGCAGACGAGCACTCCCGTCCCTTCATGGGGTCCGAAGCCTCTCAGGGTCGCGACCGCGCTGCTCTGGCTGCCGGGACCGACCACATACAAGGTCCCGTCAGCGCTGTCGCGCCCGTTCTGCTCGATGACGCAGCGGTGAACATCATCCTCAGCCCAGACACCGCCGGTCAGCGGACCGGTCAGATTCTCAACCAGGTTGCCGAAGCGACCCATGATCACCGCGCCGGTCGACGTGCCGATCTCCAGCACACCCCCATCAGGCGACTGCACCACGGTGCAGCACCCGAGCGGCACTGCTGCTGTGCCGTGGCCGATCAGCCCGCCGTTCCAGTCGTAGACCGACAGCGCCGATTGTGATGCGGTGGGCACGGAGAAGAAGGTCGCCGGGCCACCGCTCGGCGTCGCGCTTGCGGACGGTGTGGCCGGCTCAGTGGCCGGCAGCCCGCTCCTGGCGGGGGCCGACGTGGAGGACACGCTGGTCCCGCAGCCGCTCGCGGTCGCGAGGACCAGGGCGACGACAAGACCAGCGAGTCCCGCGCGCACCACATCAGCTTACCCGCTGGGTTAGTAGCCCCCGAGCGCCGAGTACGACTGGGCTCCGCCACCATCGTCATCCGGCTCGATCGCTTCGATGCTCAACCACAGCGATCGCGCGCGCGGGCCGAATGGAGCCAGGACGAGGAGCAGCCCCCGCCACCCGCCTTCCCCAGGCAGTCGCCACGAACTCCAGCCGATGGTCTCATCGGACCGACCATCGAGCCGCATCCAGCCGGAAGCGGCGAGCTGGGCTCCAAAGTGCTCTTCAAGCTCCGCGATCGGGTGGTCGGTGTCGATGGTCGCCTCGGAGTGCCATCGCCCGCCACCACCGCCCGCCCCACGGGGCTGTAGGTTGATCCCGGCAGGAGCGCGGAGCGTGGGCATGCGCTCGAAACCCTGCGGCCGCACCGGCCCCCGGTCGTCGAGGTGGCGCGGCATCTCCCAATCGAGGCGAACCCTCACATCCACCAATCCGCCCTCTGGAGTCATGGCAGCCACCATCAGTATCGGGCCCTGCCCGCCGCGTCGAAGCATGACGCCCTCAGCTGCGGTGCCCGGGGCGAACCCGCCGTGCATCGTTCCGGGAAGCTCTTCAACCAGCTCCCATCCGCGGCTCTGCAGCTCCCTCTGATACGAGCCGGCCACGGTCGCGGGGTCGCCCGGCGCGTCGAAGACCGCTTCCACGTACATCGGTCGCCCACGGCGAGAGCGGAGCAGGCTTCCGAGGAGTCGCGCCCCCGACGGTATCGGGATCGCGTCGGCGTGCCCCGCGGGCAGGGCGGCGACGACCACGTCAACCGACGTGTCAGAACGAGCGTGGTCGAGCAGGCGCCGGGCCAGCTCGAGGGTCGTGGACCTGTCGGGGTCGGGGTTGTCAGTGGTCATGGGATGGGACGTGGCACCAAGTCTAGGAGCGCCGCGCGGCGACGTGGGCATGGCGCGTGTCCCGCCTGGTGCAGAGCATTCGCCGGCTCAGCCGCTGCCGGTGACGAGCGCGGCCAGGCCGTCGAGCACACGCTCCAGACCGAACTGGAAAGCGTGTTCCGGACTGTACGCGCTGCCGTGTGCGGCGCCGGCCGCGGCGCCCACCCGCGCGGCAGTCGGGTATCGCTGCTGGTCGAAAACGCGAGTAAGCAAAGGGGCGTTGGCGACCCACCACTGCGCATCGTCAATCCCGCTGTCCTGCTTGACAGCTCGTGTGTCCGAGGCGCCCTGCGCGCAGGCCTGGACAAAACTGAGGAGAAAGGTCAGCGACGCGTCCATCTGCACATCGCTGAGCCCCAAACCCTCCAACGCACGCAACTCGTGCTCGTACTTGGCCATCAATCCGGGGCCGAGCGGTGGACGGACCGTGGAGACGCTGGACACCCAAGGATGCGCTTCGTACAGGGCGCGGTTTTCCTCGGCAACCGCCACAAGGCGCTCCCGCCAGGGCCGTCCGGTGGTGTCCGTGCGGGGCATCCGGGCGTACGTCGTGTCGAGCATCAGATCGAGGAGCTCGGCCTTGCTGGGCACGTAGGTGTACAGGGTCATCGGTGCGACGCCGAGCCCTTCGGCGAGGCGCCGCATGGTCACCGCCTCCAAGCCCTCGTTGTCAGCCACGGCGATTGCAGCCACGACGACCGCGTCAACGCTGAGGCCCTGGGCGGGCCCCCGACGCGGGGTGGCGGCGGAATCGCGCCAGAGCAGCTCCAAGCTCCGCGCGGGGTCGCCTGCACTGCTCCTAGGTACGGGCATTGGCATTGCTCCTCACCTTGGACGCTGTACATTGTACAACGTACGGAGTACAATACGGGCTACGAGGTTCGGGCTTAGCCGTCAATCGCGAGGAGACCCCATGCACATCACCGCCTCCGCCGTTTCGCTGAATGTCGAGGACGTCGCCGCGTCGAGTGCGTTCCTCACCGAGCACTTCGGTTTCCGAGAGGAGATGGCCGCCGACGGCTTCACAGCCCTCGGACGCGAAGACGCCGGCATGAGCGTGGTCTTCCTCCGTCGAGGTCTGGAGATACTGCCCGATGACCAGCGGGACAAGCACGCTACCGGGTTGATCCTTGCCTTTGTGGTCGACGACCTCGAGGGCGAGCTTGCTCGTCTCACCACCGAAGGCGTTCCCATCACCATGCCGGTCCGCGTTGAGGAGTGGGGTGAACGCGCTTTCCAGGTCACAGATCCGAACGGCATCATCGTGGAGCTGGTGGACATGACGGCCGTTGGCGCCAACGCCGCCCGCGTTGGCTGAGCCCCAGGCGCGCAGGTGGCCACGACGCCCGCGAAGCTGGCGAGGATGGTTTGTCATCGGTGCGGGCGGCGCTGGGGTCTTGCTGAAGCTGGGCATCATCGTCGCGGCGCTCGTCTGGCTCGTCCATCACCTGCCGCACTGAGCCCCCACGTTTCTCACGGCCGAAGGGATCCACCCATCTACTGCAGTCAGCTGGCTCGCCGCCGGCTCGGCTTCGCTGTCTATCAACCTGAGCCGGGCAGATGATCGTGCTGCCGAGCTCTGGACCGCTGCCGCAACGTCAGCGGATTCGACGGTAGCGGATGTGGGTGGTGAGCGGCGAGTGCAAGACCTCGGCGGGCTCGAAGCCGAAATCCTCGATCCCGTCGAAGAGGCGCTCCCCCGAACCGAGCAGGACAGGCGCGATGTCGAGGGTGAGCTCATCGATCACCCCGGCTCGGAGCGCCTGCCGGACGGTCGAGGCCCCGCCGGCAATGTCCACGCCACGTTCGCCCGCGGTCTCACATGCCGCGGCATAGGCCGCGTCGAACCCTTCGGTGACGAAGTGGAACGTGGTCCCCCCGTCCATCCGGATCGAATCGTGAGCGTGATGGGTGAGCACGAACACCGGCGCGTGATACGGCGGTTCGGGCCCCCACCAGCCGGTCCATTCCTCGTCCCATTCCCCGCGGATCGGGCCGAACATGTTCCGCCCCATCACATACGCGCCCCGGGGGCGCATGAGCCACTCGGTCGCGATCCTGTCGGCCTCGGTCGCTCGCGGGTCGCCGATGTGCCAACCGTGCAGCTCCCCGCCCCGCTTCCCGAGCGGGTTGCCCAGGCTCTGCTCCGGCCCGGCGACGAATCCGTCAAGCGAGATCGACATGTGACAGGTGGTGTCTGGCACGAGAAGCTCCGTGGCGGTGGCGATCGACGAGCGGCCGCGCCGACGATAACAGCGGGGCGACCGGATCCGCCGCATCGACGCGCGCCGCTCGGTGGGGGTCCGGACCAGCGCGCGGACACGCCCGACGAACCCGCTAGCTCCCGAGCGTCTGGATCTCCGCCTGGGTGAGGGCGACCCGGAACATCATCAGCTCGTCCAGCCGGCCCGTGAGCGCGATGGTCCCGTCGACCCCATCACACGAGCTGACACCGGCCCGCATCGGCGTTCTTTTCGAGATATCAGCGGTCGTTGCAGTCGTGGTCGTCGCCTGCAGCTGGCCGTCCACATACAGCGATGCCGTCGTTGCCTGGCGGGTGACGCCCACCCAGTGCCACGCTCCGTCATTGACCACAGCGGTTGAACCCAGGTCAATGGTGTCCTGGCCGACCGTATTCTGAGCCTCGAAGATCACCCGCCCGTCGGGCTGCATGCGGAATCCCCAGAAGCTGGTCCCGTCGGAGTTGCACTGTGCTCGCTCCTCCCATACGGCCATTTGCTGCGTTGCTTCGGTCGTGTTGATGGCGAACGCGAACGTGAAGTCACCGGTACCAGGGTTGCCGCCACCCGTGTCGAAAACGACCTGATCCGCCGTTCCGCCAAAGCTGAACCCCTGGTCGGTTCCATGCACACCCGGACCGAACGTGACTCCGACAAGTGTTCCGGTATCCATGCCCACGGAGTCGTCGGCATTCCCCTCGGCTTGCCACCAATGAGCCGGCGACGGCGGCGCGGGGGTGGGTGATGGAGTCGGCACGGGGCGTTGCGGTCGGCGCGGGCGTTGCAGCGACGGTGGGCGAGGGAGTCGGGGTCGCCCTCGGAGCGACTGTCGATCCACATCCTGCGAGGCCAAGAGCGGCGATCGCAATGCCCATGATGGGTGTGCGCTTCATGTCTGCCTCCACCCATTCAACGGAAACACGCCACCACGGTTACATCCGCCGCAATTGGGTCAAACAGCCCGAGGTGCTTGGAGGTCGGAGCCGCCAAATAGCGGCTGGGATTCACTGCAAATCCGCCGTGCGCCCCGTGGTATTTTCTTCCGAAGAGCAGAGCCAGCCACGAGTGAGCCAATCAGCGATGTCGCCGCAGCGGGCGGTTGCCCCCGTGGACCCGAGCCCCCGGGTGCGACTTTGCGTGGTCGAGGACAGCCGCGAGATCCGCGAGATGATCCATCAGTTCCTCGTGATCCACGGCTTTGACGTGGTGGGGACCGCCATCGACGGGGTCAAGGGTCTTGCGCTCTACCGCGAGCTTCGCCCCGACGTCCTCGTCACGGATCTGCGCATGCCCCATATGGACGGCCTGGAGTTGGCGCTGACGATTCGCCGCGAGGACCCGCAGATCGGGATCGTGGTATTCACCGCCCACGATCGGGACGAGTCCCGGGTGCGGGCCATCGAGCTGATCCCTCGCACCGCCCTCGTTCCGAAGAGCCGCCTCTCCGACCTGGCACCGGCGATTCAAGCGCTTGTCAGGGGTGATCCATGACCACTTCGACTCGCGCCGTCCAGGAAGTGGTCGCCCTGGGTCTGGTGCTGGTGGCCCTGCTGTCGCTCCGCGACTGGCTGCGCAACTCCAGGACGGTGAGCAGCGCCTTTCAATTCATGGCGATTGGCTCGCTGGCCATGCTCTCGGTGATCGGCCAGGTGCGCACCGTGTGGTCGGGATTGGCGTCGGTGCTCTACCCGTTCTCCCTGATCTGTTTCCTGGGCTCCGGCTATTCGCTCTGGCTGTTGCGCAGCCTGTTGCTACCGGCTCGACCGCTGCTCCGCTACGCGATTCCGTTTGCGCTGGGCGCCAGCGCGATTTTCTCGGTGGTGATCACGTTGCTCTTCGGGGTTGCCCCCAGCGGGCTGTCCATCCCGGCCTGGCAACTGGCCGGGCTGTTGGTGCTGGTGCTGACCTGGATCGTGGCGGTCAGCGAGCCGGCGGTGCAATTCTGGTTGCGCGCCAGGGGTCGAGGTGCGGTGCAGCGCTACCGGATGCGCGCTCTGAGCGCCGGCTATCTCTCCATCGTGGCCATCTTCATCCTGGCGATCTTCGCGTCGACGCGGCTCAGCAACCCCACTGTGCAGTTCGCTTTTCAATTGATCACTCTTCCGATCGTCGCGCTGCTCTGGGCGGCGTTTTCACCGCCGCGCTGGTTGCGCTCCCTGTGGCGTGGCAGCGAGCAGAGCAAGTATCAGCAGGCGGTCTGGGACATGGTGCTGTACAGCCCGGACGTGCAGACCCTGGCCATGCGTGCCGTGGGCTGGGCGATCCGATTCGTCGGCGCCGACAGCGGCTGCATCGTCACCCCTGATGGAATCCTGGCCATCAGCGGCGACCCCGGGTACAACCTCGAGGCAGAGATCCCGCAATTGCGCGACGCGCCCGCAGGCTTGGTCCACCTCGATCACGAACGCCTTGCGATCGTCACCGACCTGCGCGTCGACACGATGGTCTATCGCCTCGCGACGATCTCGGGGGCATTCACGCCGATCTTTGGCGAGGATGAGTTCGAGCAGCTGCGCGCCTACGCGGCCGTTGTCTCGATCGCCATCGAGCGAGCGGACATCAGTCAGCGTGTCGCCGGTCTGGAACGCACCAAGTCGGAGTTTCTCAACCTGGCGTCTCACGAGCTCGGCGGCCCCCTGACCATCCTGCGCGGCTACCTCTCCATGCTGGTGGCGCGGGACATCACCGACCCGGGTGCGGCGCACAACATCCTGATCACCCTGCAACGCCAGACTGAGCGCATGGCCATGATCGTTGCTCAGATGCTCGAGTCCGCGCGCATCGACGACGACCGTCTCGAGCTCAAGAGGCAAGCCTGTGACCTCGGCACGATCACCGAGCGGGTGATCGCCGATCAGCTCGAGGTGCTGCCGGACACGCACCGCTTGATCCTGGTTCCCGCCACGGCGCCACTGCCGATTCAAGCCGATGTGGAACGGCTGCGAACCATCATTCGCAACCTCGTCGATAACGCCGTCAAATACTCGCCGGACGGCGGGGTGGTCGAATGCCGTCTCGGCCGGGTTGGCGATTTCGCCGAGCTGGAGGTTGCCGACCAGGGGATCGGTATCGATCCGGCCGATTACCCGCGCCTGTTCCAGCGTTTCGGCCGGGTCGTCGGCAACGCGCACGCCGACATCCCGGGGACTGGCTTGGGGCTCTATCTGTGCCAGGAGCTTGCCCGACGCCACGGTGGCGAGGTGCGCGTTCAGCCGGGGAAAGAGTCCGGATCCTGCTTCACACTGAGCCTTCCCCTGGCCGTCCGCGCGACCTCATTTGCTCACCCGAATGGGAGCTCCGGTGATCACGGCACGGCTGCGGAGCCTCTCGCCGGAAGGGCGGGAGCCGCGCTCAACTAGTTTCGGCGACCGTCCGCCTTGTCTTTCAGCGCTTGACCTGCCCCCTTCAACTTGTCGCCGGCATCACCGACGGCATGCTCGATCTTTCCTGCCGCGTGCTGGGTCTTGCCCTCCGACTCCAGTTCCTTGTCGCCGGTGACCTTGCCCTGCACTTCCTTCACTTTCCCGGTGACACGATCGCTTTCTCCGGACATCGGCCTGACCTCCATGACTGCAAGGCGATCCTGTATGGACCGGCCTTCGGCTGCTGCTGAAGTGATAGAGACAGTATCATATAAACCGCCCCGCGCCTGTACGGTCGGGTAGGCAGCCAAGGTCCCAGGAGGACGGGCCAGGATTCTTCGGCGGTGGTGTTGGGGGGGGCAGCCTGTCGGCAGTACAAGGCTGCTATGCTAAATATAAGAAATAGTGATGCCATGCATATAACGTAGGGGAGTCGACATGTACATTGGTGGCGGCGTCGTACTCGTGGTCGTGATTCTCATCGTCCTGTTCGCGTTGCACGTCATCTGAGACCACCCGGCATTTGAGGCGCCGGTGGCATCGGAGCGCCGGGCCGCCCGCATAGAGCAGACGCGCCTCCCCGTCGCCCTACCCGCCCCCCGACACGATGAACGCGCGCCGGGAATGCAGCGGCAGCGTCGCGATCTTCGACCGGTGGCTTGCACCACTCTTCGCGAGCGCAAGCGGTCCGTCAGGGTGACCTCTCAGAAGCGCTCCACCCAGCGCGTCCGCCACTCAGCAGCCTCGAGCGTTGGTGCGAAGTACGCGATCTGGTTTCGGATCTTGCCATCACGGAAATGGAAGATGTCGACCGCGTGCCAGACGCTCCCATCGGGGTAGCTGACCCGGGACTCGGTGATGTAGTCGTCGCCGCTACCGCTGATCTTGAGGACGGTGAAGCTCGGCGTGGTGACCCATCGATCCTGGCTGCCCGTGATGCGATGGGTTTCGATGTCGGGCAGTCCAGGGTAGTTCGAGTTCATCTCGCGATTGTTCTGTTCACCGCGAACGCGTTCTCCGGACTGCGGCATCTCCCACACATACTCCCGATCCAGGAACGTTGCGATGGCGGCCCAATCGCGAGCGTTCACTGCCTGCCAGTACCTCTCGACCGTCTCGCGATTGCTTGGGGTGGCCACGGTGGGCATGGTAGACGTGTGGCGCATCAGCGGGCCCCGGGTCGGCGGGGGTAGGATCCCCAAACCGTCCCAGCACTTTCAGTCCGGGACACATTCGAGGAGGCAGCGTGCCCACAGTCATCGGCTACCACGACGTCAAGGATCAGAAGCACTGGCTTGCATCGCCAAAGCGCGAAGAGGTCTTCGGCCCCCTCGGCGTCACCAACATTCGGACGTTCATCGACCCGCAGAACGCCACGCGGGTCGCGGTGCTCATGGACGTTGCCGACATGGACGCGCTCATGGCGGCGATGGCGGACCCGGCGATGGCTGCCGCGATGGAATATGACGGTGTCGTCCCCGAGAGCTTGGTGATCCTCGTCGAAGCGTAGTCGCTGCGCGCGAAGGCCGAGCACTTCGAAGGCAATGAGCGTGACCGCATGCTGATCCTCAACTGGCACATCTTCGATCGGCTGGAGCGCGGCCTCAACGTGAGGCTGCTGCCGGACGTTTCGAGCGTCGACGCTGCGCCGGCGGACAGCGCGAACCCGTGGGTCGGTCTCGTGCAGCTGTACGCGCCGCTCGCGGAGCGGGTGGCACACGTCAGGGATCCCGTCGTGCTGAGCGGCGACTGCGTGACCGCGCTCGCGGTCCTCGCGGGAGTCCAGCGAAGCGGGATCGACGCCGCGCTCGTGTGGTTCGACGCCCATGGCGACTTCCATACCGAGGAGACCACCTCGTCCGGGTACCTCGGCGGGCTGCCGCTCGCCAAGGCGGTCGGCCGCGGCGACCTGTCGCTGCCGGAGGGACTCGGGCTCACGCCGCTCGCCGAAGACCGGGTGCTCCTCGTCGACGGTCGCGACCTCGATCCTCCGGAGGTCGCGGCGCTGCGTGCGTCGCAGGTGCGCCGAGCCACCGTTGCTTCGGTGCGCGAGGCGTTGCCGGATGGGCCGCTGCACCTGCACGTCGACCTCGACGTGCTCGACGCGAGCCTGCTGAGCGGCCTGCGCTACCCCGCCGCGCACGGGCCGGGCATCGAGGCCGTTGCTGCCGCGGTCGGGGCCGTCGTCGAGTCCGGCAGGCTCGTCGCGGTCAGCATCGCTGCGACATGGCGTCCGGATGACGCGGTGCGCGAGCAGAACGACACCGCGCTCGGCGCGGTGCTGGGAGCGCTGTACCCGTTCGGCCACGGTACGGAACGCAGCGGCTGACCCCTCGCTGACCCGCCGGGTACTCAGTGGGTGGGAAGCGGGTCGAGAGGCTCCTTTGCCCGAACGCGCACGGATTCGATCAACCCCTTCGTCCAGTCACGCACCTGATCGACATCGCGCCAGTCACCGGCGTGCTTCACGGCCATCTTCCGGGCGATGAAGCCGCGTGCGTCCGGCGTGAGCCGGCCGCCGAACGTCCGGTGGCCCCGAGCCCCGACCTCGAGCATCAGAGCCTGGACTCCCTTCACCGGTGGGATGTCACGCTCCACGGCGGAGTTGTCGAGAGGTCCGCTCGAGAAGAAGAAGGTGGGCAACCCGCGCAGTTCGCGCAAATGTCGCCGCACAAAGCCGCGCGCATCGCGATGCCAGCGGAATGCGTAGAGGGCACCGCCCACCACGACGGCGTCGTACCCGTCGAGGTGCTTGACCGCTCGAGGCGGCAGCACGTCAACCGTGACGCCCTGTTCACGCAGGCTGTCTCCAACCATCTGAGCCAGCCCCTCCGTGCCTCCGCGCGACGAGCCGAACGTGACGAGAATCCGCATGGCACACCTCCACTAAGTCACCCTCGATGGTGGCGCGCCGCTCGGTGCGCCACCAGTGCCGTCGGTCCCGGTCCGAGAGGACCTTCGCCGGTGGACCGGCTCAGTGCCGCACCGGGCCCGCACCCGGGTCGGTGCGCGGGCCCATGAGCGGCCGCCCGGGGCGCTCGTCGAACACCAGGCGCTGATAGACGCGGCGCCAGAAGTGGCCGTACACCCGCGTGTCGCGGGGCAGCCCCTCGAGACGGCGCAGCAACAGCAGCACGAGGATCACCACGCACCCGATCCCGAGGATCCAGTCGTCCGTGCCGCCGAACACGAACGCCGCCACCGGGAGGAGCACGAACCCCACGAGCACCGCCAGCGCGATGCGCCCGCGGAGCGCTCCCGCGCCGAAGCACACGAGCAGCGTGATGAGGCCGGCGACCGAGAGCGCGGCGACTGCGCCCGTCGCCACCGCGACGCCGCGCCCGCCGTTGAAACGCATGTACACGGGCCACCCGTTGCCGACCACCGCGAAGATGCCCACCAGCATCGCGACGTTCATCGGCACCCCGTCGAGCCGCGCCGCGAGCACCGGCACGAATCCCTGGGCGAACTGGAGCGGGCCGACGATCACCGCGATGTCGATCCCGGCGTGGCGGTACACGTTGCTCGTCCCGATGTTCCCCGTCCCGAAGTTGCGGAGGTCGAGGCCGTAGCGCTGCCAGTGCACGAGCAGCCAGCCGATCGGCAGCCCGCCGATCAGGTACGCCATGGCGCACCAGGCCACAACGACCCACGGTGCGGTCATGATGCCGAGCATGACGGGGATTGTGTACGGCGGATGACCACCGGGGATCGGGCGCTCGTCGTCGACGCCGCCGCGGGGATCGCGGAGGACCTCGAGCGCGGCGTCGCGGTCGTGCCGCTCCAGATCGATGTCGGCGGGACTGCGCTCATCGATGACGGGACCCCCGCGTCATACCCGGCGTTCTACCGGCTGCTGCGCGCCGGCGGGACCACCACCACGGCGACCCCGTCGCCCGGCGCGTACCTCGAGGCCTTCCACCGGTGCGATGCCGAGACGATCCTCTGCCTGACGATCCCGGAGCGCTGGAGCGGCATCCACTCGACGGCGAACCTCGCCGCCGGCATCCTCGCGGAGGAGGAGGGCCGCCGCAGGGTGACGGTGATCGACACGGGGACCGCGGTCGCGGGGTTCTCGCTGATCGCCCGCTGCGCGGCGTTCCTGTCGGGCTCGGACATCGCGGATGGTGAGTGGGAGCGGACGGTTCGCGACGCCTGCGCGAAGGTGCGCGTCTACGGCGCGCTCGCGACGCTCACGTACGTGGCGCGCAGCGGGCGGGTCCCGGCGCTGATCGCCGGGATC
This sequence comes from Candidatus Dormiibacterota bacterium, assembly GCA_963848445.1. GTDB lineage: Bacteria > Chloroflexota > Dormibacteria > Aeolococcales > Aeolococcaceae > Palsa-851. Next base: position 232,237 of record CAWKDT010000005.1, on the reverse strand, counting down.
TCGAACACGCTGCGGGTGCGACCTGTGTTCAAGCTGCTCCCCGGCGGCGACACCGGCCGGGTGGGGCTGGCCCGGACGCCCCAGGGCTCCATCCGCAACCTGCAGCGCGCCGCCATCGAGGACCTGGGGTCGGGGCCGCAGTGGCTGATCGTGTTCCACGCCGACGTGCCGGAGGAGGCGGGGGACCTGGCGGCGAAGCTCACCGAGGCCGTCCACGTGGCCCGGTGCGACAGCCTCGAGCTCAGCCCGATGTTCGGCGCCCACACCGGCCCGGGGACGATCGGCTTCGCCGCGCTGCCCTGGCCGGGCGGCGCCCCGCCGGACTGATCGAATACGGAGCCGGCCGCCGATTCCGGGCGGCAGCGCCTACCATCGAACGGTGGTGACGGAGGCCATCCCTCCCGACGAGCAGCGCTCCCGGAGGGATCAGCGTGGCGTGGAACCGCCGCGACGTTCGCGCAGGCGATGGCTCGGGTATGTGCCGTTACTCTTCGCGCTCGGCGCGCTCGCGGCGCTGCTCGTGTATGCGGACCCGCACAAGATCGGGATCGCCTTCGAGCGCTTCAACCTCGTGTACGTCCCGATCGTCCTCGTGCTCGCGGTCGGCTTCTACATCGTGCAGGGGGTGCGGTGGTGGACGCTCAACAGGGTGCTTGGCATCGATTTTCCCTTGCGGGACACCGTCTTTCTCACCGAGACCGGGCAGGCGACCGCCCTCCTGCCGCTCGGCGAACTGACCCGGGCGCTGCTGCTCTCAAAGGCCGCGGCGGTGCCGCTCGGCGCGGTGGTCGCCACCGAGACGGTGCAGGAGCTCCTCTTCGTCTTCATGCTCTTTGTGCTCGCGTTGCCGAAGGCGATCGGCCTGCACTTCATCTGGATCGCGGTGATCTTCCCGATGCTCTTCGTGGTCGCCATCGTGGCGATCCTCACTGTCGAGCGGCTGTACGCGCGGGTGCGCAAGATCGTGGAGCGGATCCCGCTGCTGCGCCGCATCCGTCCCGCCGTCGACGAGCTGCACCGGGACACCAAGGTGCTCTTCCGGGAGCTCGATACCTACCGCTGGCTTCCGCTCAGCGGGGTGCAGGCGATCATGGCGGTGACCCTGCTCTGGGCCGTGGCGGAGGCAGTGGACCCGGGGAAGCTGTCCTGGACCAGCGCGGGCTTCGTCTACGCGGTCACCCAGGGGGCGGCGTGGCTCAGCTTCTCGCCGGGCGGGCTCGGGGCCGTGGAGGCGAGCACCGCGGGGCTGCTCGTGGCGCTCGGGATCAGCTTCGATCTCGCGACCGCGATCTCGGTGATGCAGCGCCTGGCGGACAAGGGCCTGAACACCCTGATCGGTTGGATCTGCTATGTGTTCGCCCGGCGCCGGTACAGCCTCACCGGGGCGTCCCTGTTCCGGTTCGAGATGCCCCGGGCGGAGGAGGCGATGGGGGCGGGGCCAGGATGATTCAGGAGGTGCGGCGCGCGAGGTGTCGTTCCACCTGCCACGCCGCATCGAACGGACCCCGACGGTGGCCGCGTGCGACAGCCCGTTGGGCCTATGAGGTCAGTCGTTCGCCTCTGTCGCCGATGGCAGTCGGGGCTTGGGTGCGCCATAACAGTTGCGCAACACCCTGTAGACGCCACTCGGGCGGCTGGCTGAGGAGTTCTGTCGGCGGTCTCCGAGGCTCGGACAGCTGGTGGACCGTAACGGCTGAATGGTTAGTCCCCCTGAGCGAGCACGCAAAGCGGTGAACATGCGCATCCGCGACGCCATCTTGCACATCGCGGCCGTCCACCCCGATCTCGGCGTGCACGTCCGCCGCCCGGTGCGCACCGGAACGTTCTGCGTCTACGCCCCAAGCACGCCGACTGCGTGGCAGCTCTGATCCCGGGCGGACATACCTGACGCCGTGTGCGTGCTGGGGTATCACCAATGACTGACGCTGGCCAGTTCTGGTAGGTCTTGTCCCGCATCGCCTTGGGAGCGGGGTACTTCGCGAAGGTTTCCCGCAAGAAGCACTGAGAGAACTGCCACAGGTCCCCAGGTGACCGATCCCGCGACCGTATACGCGGCCTGGGACCGCTCGTGAGTACACACGCGGTGCACCAATGAACTGCCCCGGGACAACTGGAGACTCAGGGCTTGCTCCGCGGCGTCGCCGGTTCAGCCGACTCATTCGAGTCGCGACCGACTCAATCGCCCATTGGCGCCAAGCTCTAAGTGAAATTTCCTGGTCGTCCGATCCTTCGCCGGGTCGATCAAAATGTCAGGTTCATAGGGGAGCTGAGCCGGACGAATGGATCGCCGTTCCACTGTACGGCTTCCTACACCAATGGCATCTGAGGCGCGACTTGCCGATGTCGAGGCGACGCTGGCAGCTTACCCCGGCACCGTCGGGGGACTCCCACAGATGAGCGAGTGGAACGCCCGACGGCCGGGCGCACCACTCCCACGATCGTAGGTGAGGCGCGGAATTGCGTCTTTGAGAAGAGACGCACCGCAGCGTCCACTCCTACTTCTTCTTCTTGCAGAGCCCGAGCGGCGAGCTGGTGGCGCCGATGTTGCCCGTCCACGTGTCATAGGTGCCAGCAGTCCGCGGACCTCCGGGTCCTGCGTTGTCGAAGCAGTCCCAGGTCACGCTGTGCGATACGGTGTTCTTCGAGATGGTCCCGAACAGTCCCTCATCGATGCCGATGCCCTCAGAAAGCGAGCCGGTGACATTGTTGCCGGAGATCGTGAAGTAGGCCGGCGTATTCCCGGCCCCTCCGGAGGTGCCGTACAGCCCGCTGCGGACATGTATGCCATCGAGAAAGCCCGAGGCGTTGTTCTGGGTGATCACCACACCCGTACCCGACGCGTAGAAGTCACTGTTGAAGCTGACTCCGGCGGCGCTACTGGCGCCGTTCCCCTTGAGCGTGTTGTGGTCGACCGACGTCGACCAGTTCCCACCGCCGAGGTAGATCGGCGACGAGGCGTTGTCGTCGTTGGCCATGGTGATGGTGACGGTGTTGTGCGAGACGTGCGCGTTCGTGGTGCAGAACAGCGCCACGAAGTTGTCGCCGTAGAAGAGCGACGCTCCGTTGTCGACAAGCGAGTTCCCGGTGATCATCAGGTCGTTGCCGAAGTCGGCGGCCGTCGGTGTCGTTCCACAGTCGCCGGCCTGCGTCGTGTTGATGGCAGCGCCCGGACCGGTGAGGTTCACGAAAGCGTTCGTAGCGATCGTGACGTTGTTCGCAGTGTTCGCCCAGAGCAGCACCGCTTGACCGTAGTCGCCAGACCCGGCCCCGGACGGAGTCCCCTGTACGAACCGGTTCTGGCTGATCGTTGTCGGTGGCGGATTCGTCTGACCATCGGTGTTGAGGTAGATGCCGCCGTTGCTGACGTCGATGATGTTGTCGGTGAACTTCCAGCCGGCTCCGACGTTCGAGGCGACGATCTCGGCAATGCCGCCCGCGTAGCCGTTCAGGGTGAATCCATTGATGGTTCCGGTCGTTGCCCCGGCGGCGTAGGTGATGCCACCACTGCCGTCGATGATCGTCTCCGCCCCGCTACGAGCTCGGGCGTCGTGGCCGAACTGAGCGCCGTCGAGAACCACGGGCTGGCTGATCGAGACGCTCTCAGTGTACGTGCCAGCGCAGACGTAAATGGTCGAACCCGACGCGACGGCGCTCACCGCTGCCTGAATCGTCGTATACGCCGAAAGCGAGCACCCGGGGACAGTGTCCAGCCCGCTGTGGTTGCTGACGATGGTCGCACCGGATGGGACTGGCGGCGGCCCGGCCTTGGCCACGATCGGGACCGTCAGGGCGCCTCCGCCGAGGGCACACGCGCCAAGCGCACTCAGTGCAAGCGCGCTCAGGAGAAGTCTTCTACGCATCGAGGAACCCCTTTCCCGGGCTAGCGATCGTCACGAACACTGGAAGCCCGCGTTGAGGTCACACTCTCTTGTGAGGCCGATTGCACTGTCAAGGGCCATTGGTCCTGCCGCTGGACGCGATCATCCCGGCGCTGCCACCGGAGCACCGACCGGTGGACGACTCGGCGAGGATCGCGCGGGAAGAGGCGCGGAAGGACGAGCAGACGAAGCCTTAAGAAGCGAAGGAGAGCCGCCGCAGCGCCACCTTCCGTTGCTAGTCTCGTAGGTGCGGAAGCGACGGGTCAGTACTTCGTAGGGTGTTCCTACAGGGCTCACGCCCAGAAGCGGCAAGAATGGCACCGCCTACGCTCGCGTGGATGCAATCCCGAGCGCCTTGTCCATTCTTGCCCACATCTGGGACGTGAGTTGGGAGCGGGAGTTTGTTCGGCAAGATATGAGGTCGGTGCCGAGCAGAAACCCGGCGCCGACTGTGACGGCCTCATGCGACGCTCGTCTGCTCGTTACCGTACACACCCGGATCCGGCGTCGGGGGTCTTCGATCGGCCTGCGAAACGCAAGCTGCACTTTGAGGTTCGGCTGCTGAACGATCATCCGGCGCGGACGAAGCTCGCTGGTGCCGAGGATACGTCACCATGGCCTGAGCTAGACTGAGGGCGCGATCCATCCGTCCGGCACGATCCCCCAAAAGGGTCGTCTTGATCGACCTGGCGAAAGACCGGACGACCAGGAGATCGCACTTCAGGTCGTGCGTGAGCACGTGATTCATCGTGCTGCGCGCATTGATGGTTGGTCGCTTGGTTCGCCAGCGCACATATGCCATGACAGCGTCGATTAGTTGCGCTGTTAAGGATCGTCAGACAGTGCCGTCGGGCTTCAGGGTTGTGACATTCGGCCCTGGAATGTCCAAAACTCGACCACGTAGGGTTCGGTATTAGCGCGGCCTGACATACGAAGGGGACTCAAGGGGATGCAAGCACCAGCACAGGGTGTCTGCGCGCACGACGAGCGACGTTATTCGCCGAGCGCATGGATCCTGCCCTCGTGAGCGTCGCAACGGTCGCCAAAGCCATCACGACGAGATTTGCGGGCCGCTACCTCCTCCGTCGCCACCCCGTATCAAACGCCCGTGGCGGACCGAGTTGGCACCCGCCGGATTCATTAGCTACTTCGGACGACGTCACATCAAACAACGTAGAGGGCCGGCCCACGGCTTGGCACGTGCATCAGGGAGGTGCCGATGATCCACCGCTCAGAGGTGGTCGACAACGCTCTTCAGTGGAGCGCGCCGTAAGGCGCATTGGTACCGCAATCCTACTTGCTCTGGTGGTTGGACTCGTCGGCGTCGGCCTCCTTGTCCGTACCGGCCATCTGAGCTTGCAGCCTGTCCTCTCAGGCTCGATGCAACCGACGGTCCACGCTGGCGACGTCGCCGTGCTCTGGCAGATTCCGACCTCGGCCGTGAAGGTTGGGGACGTGATCTCGTTCTACCCACCCGGCGACACCACCGTCCCGCGGATGCACCGGATCGTTTCCTTGACTCGGGGGCCGCAGGGCACCCGGATCACGACCAAGGGCGACGCCAACAACATCACCGACCCGTGGGGCCGGATCACGCTCGAGGGCGCGACCGCGTACCGCATGGTGGGCGTTGTCCCCCTGCTCGGCTTTCCAGCGGTCGCCATGGGTCACTTCGTGATCGGGCTGCTGCTCATCGGGGTCGGGCTGCTCCTGGTCTTCGTGACCTATCACTCGCTCAGGCATCCGCCTGAGCACAAGGCCGCACTCGCGGCAAAGGGAATACCCCAATGAAACTTGGGAGAACCATCACCACCCTCGCAGTCGGCGGCGCGGCGCTCGCGCTCATCGGCGCCGGCGTCGCTTCGACGTTCACCGCCAGCGGCACTGCGACCGAGAAGATCAGCGTCGGCACGTTCGGGTGCACGCTGAGCTCGACCGCCCCGAACGTCAACATCATCGGTAACTCCATCTCCATCACTCTGCCGACGATCCTGTCGTCGCAGGCTGGGAGCGAGTCCGCGCCGTTCACCCTGACGAGCACCGGGACGATCCCGGCATATGCGACTTGGGCAATCAGCCAGAGCGGGAACCCGGCGTTCACGCCGCTGCCCGCGCCCGCGGCAGCCACGCTGTCCACCCCCGAAAACGCGACGGGCGGGTTCACATGGAACGAATTGCAGTCCACCGACCTCGGAACCTCTGCATCCGTGGTCTATACCGCGACGTGCAGCGAAGTCCCGTTTGTGTTCGAGTCGCTCGCAACCGGCCAGCCCGACCACTCGGCGCTCGTCTACACGCCGAGCAGCACGATGACCGTCAATGACATCACCAACCTCACTGCCGCGTACAACTTCACCACCGGCAACTGCGGCCAGGGCTCTCTGCGCTGGTCGATCACCATCAGCCCGGGTCACAGCATCTTCGTGTACTACGGCGCGACGCCTAACTTCACCGATTGCACGACCGCGAATCAGAGCACCACGAACATGGTCAGCCTCACCGATCTCCGCTTCGATACCAGCCAGGTCGGCGGCACCTTCTACGACACATGGGCGCACGCTCAGTCGCTCGTCGGCACCCAAGCGGTGGCTGACGTGGCCCTCGTGCTCGATAGCGGCCCGGGTCTCGGCACCCAAGTCCTGACCCTGGGTACCGTCAACGTCAACGGCAACCTGTGGACGCCGACTGGCGGCGGCATCGGGTTCGCTGAGACCCATAGCTAGTCCTCCCATCGGAGTGGATTCAACAGGGGGCGGCGCACCGCGCGCCGCCCCTTCGGCTCCATTCAAATTGTCAAGGAGCGCTCCATGACCATCCAAGCGCGGGTAAGCCGGGGTGGTGCGGCACGAGCCGGGTGGTCGCGCGCCTGGATGTTGGTCGTCACGTCTGGCGTCCTCCTGTCCGGAGCGGGCATCCTCCTCGCGACAACCGCAGTCCCGGTTGCGGCGTCGGCGGTGACATGCGGCACGACGCGATCCACAACGCCCCTGGCCCCTGGCGCATCCGGCAGGTGCGTTTTCCGATTTGCCGAAAGCGCGAACCAGGCCCAGCATCAGCGATTCACGGTCACGCTGGACGTCGACACGGCCGCGACTTCAGGGGGTGGGTCCCGCACCACGGCGTCGGAAGCGCTGCTGGACGGACGGGCCACCGGGCTTCATGTCGTGGTTTCCGACTCTGAGCACGACACGTTCGCAGTGGGGACGCCATCGTGCACAGGCACATATCCCAACGCCTCGCCGTGCTCAAGCACGGATCATGACCAAGCAGTCCGTGGCGGTATCTCCGTCGCTCACTGGAGCGACACGTTCACCATGACGTGGTGGCTGCCGCGAAGTGCGGCCAATCCATACCAGGGGGGAAGTGCCACCATCACCGTCACCGCGCACTTCAACGGAATCACTGGCGCTCCAGCGAGTCCGAGCCCCAGTCCGACGAGCGGGGTGTTGGCGGCGTCGACACCGTCGACAGGGGTGGGCTCCATCCCGGTGCTCAGCCTCGTGCTGATCGGCGCAGGGATCGGGCTGCTGGCCCTCGCGTTCACTCGCATGCTGCGGACGTCACGTCCGCGCCGACCGGTGCCGTAGGGACCACCTCGCCGGCCGGCCGCGCCGGGCGTCCCCGGGTGTAATGGGCCGCAGAGCGCCCCAACGGCTCAGGCGTTGCATGGGGAAGGGTCCGGCCACGCGCAGCCTCGCGCCGTCTTCTGACGTCCACGCTCGCGGCTGAGGCTGGCTCAGGTGGCACGCGAGGCATCTCCCTGACGACGAGGCGGCGCCGACGCGCCACGCACTTCATGAGCTGGCGCCCGACCAACGCCGACTGAGAGCGATCCACAACGTCATCCGCCCTCGACGATGTCGAAACTAAGCGGAATGAGTCGCTCGGACCCCAATGCGGGCACTGGAGCATCACTGCGAGGTCATCCTCGTCCGTCCCCAGCCGTCCGTCGGTCCGTTGCCGCGCACAGCTGGTGTCACACGTGACGAGGCAGGCGATTGGTTCGACGGACACGCATTCCCTTCCTGAAAGGCGCCGGGCGGCGCCAGGGGTCTCACGTTTCGCCAAGGCCGTGGTGGCAGAATCGGACGGTGAAGTTCATCGAGATTGAAGGGGGCCCATCCGGCGATGTCTTCGTGAGCGTCGCGACGATTGCCCGGGTCCAGGCTGGGTCACCCGAACAACACAACGCGGTGGTCGTGCTCCTTGACGGCACCACCTATCCGGTCATCAACAAGCCCGCCGACGTCCTCGACGCGATCGCGCTGGCGGAGACCTCGGAGGCGCCACCCACGCTGACCGCCGCGACCGAGGAGCGACTCCGGGATCGAGCCATCGCGGTGCAGCAGACCGTGCCGGCAACCGCGCTCCCAGAAGAGGATCGCTGTCCGTCGCCCAAGAACGGACATCGGCACCTCTGGAAGCCCGGGCCGCATCCCCGCCAGTGCGTGTTGTGCCAGGGCAGCGAGGATGGGCCCTCAGAGCAGGCCTGAGCCTTCGCGTCGCTCGCTGCCCTAGGTGTAAGCGTTCGCGAGGTTGGTAACACTCACCCCGCCTGCAGCTGAGCCAGACGAGCACACGGACTGAGCCCTCCCAGAGCACGGTGAGGCCGATGCCGGTTGTACCACTGGAGGAAGCGGGCGAGGCCGTCACGGCGTTGCTCGGAGCTGCGGAAGACCTCGAGATAGAGGCACTCGCTGAGCACGGTGCGGATCCAGTGCTCCGCCTTGCCGTTGGTCTGGGGGTGATAGGGCCGCGTGAATCGGTGAAGGAGTCCTGCGCCCCGGCACACTCGTCGCCAACAGCTTGGATCGATACGGACTGACGTTGTCGATGAGCACACGGTCGACGCTGATGCCCCGCTCCGGTGGGCGGGTCCGACGCACTTACGCAGCGGTTGTGTAATCATGTAATCCATGAAAGGACACAGCGCTGCCGACCCGCTCACCGACGACGAAGTCACCGGCTGGTTCGCCGGCCGCCTCCCCGAGGGGCTATACAAGTCAGCCCCGACCATCACCGCCGATCCCGACGAGATCCTCATCGTCGGCGAGATCGACGAGCCCGAGCTTCCCGCCGACGCCGCCGAGGGCGCCAGGGCAGCCGCCCGCAGCGCCCGCATCTCGCGGTTCCGCGGCGAGACCCGCGATGCCCGCGTGCGCGTCGCCCGCGACGCCGAGCGGCTCTTCGGCCGCAAGGTCTCCTGGGGCGCCCGCTGCGGTGGGGTGGAGGAGCTGTTCACCACCCTCGGCGTTCCGGTCATGACCCGGCTCCGTCTCCAGGACCGCCGGGTCCTCGACACGCTCATCGAGGCGGGCGTCGCCCGCAGCCGGAGCGAGGCGCTGGCGTGGTGCGTGCGCCTTGTCGGGCAGCATCAGTCGGACTGGATCGAGAGCCTGCGCGGCGCGCTCACGGCCGTCCAGAAGGCACGTGCCGAGGGACCCGATGTCGCCTGATCCGGGTGATGACGGCGTCCTCCTCGACGCCTATTCCCGGACTCTGACCACGGTGGCCGCCGAGCTGGCCCCGTCGGTCGCGGCCGTCCAGGTCGCCCCGCGCGGGGGTCGCGGCGCGCCTGCCGGCAGCGGCTCGGCGGTCGCGCTGAGCGCCGACGGCTACCTGGTCACCTCGGCACACGTGGTCACGGGCGGTGACGGCGGAACGCTCGACCTCGCCGACGGCCGCCGCCTCCGCTTCCGCGTCCGCGGCCGCGACCCGCTCTCCGACCTCGCGGTGCTCGTCGCGGAGCACGGGGACCTCCAGCCCGCGCGGCTCGGCGACGCCTCGGCACTCCGGGTCGGGCAGCTGGTGGTCGCGATCGGCAACCCGCTCGGCCTCGCGGGCAGCGTCACCGCGGGCGTGGTGAGCGCGCTGGGCCGCTCGCTCCCGGCACGATCGGGGGCGCAGGTCCGGGTCATCGACGACGTGATCCAGACCGACGCCACGCTCAACCCGGGCAACTCCGGCGGGGCGCTGGCCGACTCGGCGGGCCGCGTCGTGGGCATCAACACCGCGCTCGCCGGCATCGGCCTCGGGCTCGCGGTGCCGGTCAACGTGACCACCCAGCGGATCATCGGCGCGCTGGTCCGCGACGGCCAGGTCCGCCGCGCCCACCTCGGTGTCGCCGGCGTGGCGCGGCCGCTCCCGCCGCGCTGGGCGGACAGCCTCGGCCGCCGTCAGGGGCTCGAGGTGGCCGAGGTCGTGAAGGCGTCGCCGGCGGAGTCCGCGGGGCTGCGGCGCGGCGACATCATCGTCGAGGTCGACGGCCGCCCGGTCGAGAGCCCGCGCGACGTGCAGCGCCTCATGGTCGACGGACCCGTCGACCGCTTCATGGTGATCCGCGTCCTGCGCGCCGGCGCAAGTCACGTTGTGACCGCGATCCCGGACGAGCTCGCCGCCGCGTAATACCCTGGGTCGCGATGCCCAACCGCTTCACCCGGGTCCCCGACGCGCCGGTGCCGCCGCCCGGCAGGCTCGGCACCGCCGTGCTCCCCGTCGCCGACTTCTTCATGCTCGCGATGTTCTCCAAGCCGTCGAGCGGCACCCTGCGCACGACGTGGGTGACGCCCTCGACGTACTGGATGACGATCGGCACCTTCATCGGGGCGATCGTGATCGGGGCGCTGCTCGTCTCGGGGGTCGTCGGGCCGCTCACCACGATCTCGATCGCGGGGGTAGCGATCTGCCTCCTCTTCGCGGTGGGCGCCGGATCGGTCGCGGTCATCGGCGGGATCCAGCGCCGCTCCGGCTGAGGCTCGGACTAGCCGTCGACCACGAGGCCCTTCAGGGGTCCCATCAGGCGCGCGGATCGCCGTGAGATGGCGGGGAGGTTGCGCAGCGGCTGCGGATGCGGGGGCGGAGCGCTGAGCACGCGGCGCCACTCGGACTCGATCACCGCGAGCGGCTCGCGGCCGCGGCAGTCGAGGGCGAGGTGCTCGCTCCACAACTGCTCGCGCACCGAGCGCGCCAGCGCCGCGTCGTCGGTGACGAGATTCACCTCGGTGTCGTTGAGGAGCGAGTGCTCGTTGAGGTTCGCGGATCCGACGGTGAGCCAGGCGTCATCGACGATGCCCACCTTCGCGTGGACGTAGACCCCGGGCTGCTCGTGCCCCGGGGTGCCCACGGTGCCGAAGAGCAGGCGGTGGTGACGGTCCGCGGCTTCGAGCACGCTGAGCTGCCCGCGGGTGTCGTCGTTGCCGTTGTTCGGCCGCCGCGGCAGCACGAGGACGAGCCGGAACTCGTCGGTCGGCGGCGCCGCCAGCTTGGCGCGGAGCAGCGCGACGACCTCGGCGCTCCAGAGGAACTGGTTCTCGAGATAGATGAGCCGCTGCGCACGCCGCAGCGCGCCCATGTACGCCTCGAAGATGCCGAAGTCGCCCCCCGGCAGATCCGGGTACGTCCGCTCCGGCACCGTCCGCACCACCTGCACACGGCTCGGCCCCGCGGGACCGGGCACGATCGGTGCGGGCAGCGCCTCGCCGGTCGTCGCACGCCACCGCATCGCGAAGTGCGCGGCGACGTCCGCGACGGCCGGCCCCGCGAGGGATGCGGCGGCGTCGTGCCATCCCAGCTGCGCCGCCTTGGCGTGCGGCGGGCCGTCATACCGGTCACCGGCGAGATCGGTCAGATCGATGCCCCCGACGAACGCGACGGTGCCGTCGACGATCACCAGCTTCTCGTGATGACAGTGCATCGGGCGGTTGCGCTGGTCGAGCGCGCCCCGGATCCGCGTCCCGCGCGTGAGCCGGTCCATGAGCTGCCTCGCCTCGGCGCGCGTGGGGTGCATGACCGGGACCGGCGCGCCCGCCCACACGAGCACGCGCACGTCGACTCGAGCCGCCGCCTCGGCGAGGAGCGCTCGCAGGGTCACGAGGTCGGGCGTGCGTTCCACGGCGAAGTCCGGGTTGACGGTCCACCCGGCCACGTGCACGAACGAACGGGCGCCGCGCACCGCGGCCACGATCGCCGGGAGCGCCGAGACCCCATCGATGTGCATGTCGACGCGGTTGCCGTCGCGCAGCGGCGCTGTGCCGGCCCAGCCCGTTCTGCTGCGGAACACCCGATCCCAGCCGAGGCGTGACAGGCGGCGAACGTGGTGACGACGGCTGGCTTGCTCGATCACATCGCCGAGCCGGCCGTCGGCACGGGCGAGCAGGTCGGTGATCACGTGGCCGCCGCCCGCTGTGGCGCGAACACCGGTCTCGTGAGGCGGTCCAGCGACAGGCTCAAAGAGGTCCACGCAACGCCGACGAGGAGGCCTCCGACGACGTCGCTCGGCCAGTGCGCGCCGACATAGACACGGCTCAGCGCCACCGCAGTGACGAGCACCGCGGCGAGGAACCAGCACGCGATGTACAGCGGCCGGGGCAGGCGGTTGCGCGCGAGGAGCACGATCGCGAGAACGCTCAGCCACACGAAGAACCCGACGTGCCCGCTGGGATAGCCGTAGCCGATGAGCTTCGACGTGGTGTGTGCGACGCCGGTCGGACGCGGCCGGCGGACGATGATGTTCACGACGTTGTACACCGCTGCGTAGAACGCCGAGAACACGACGAGCGGCGTCGCGCGGCGCCGGATCAGGAACGTGAGCGCGATCACCGCAGCGCCGACGCCCACGCCGACGAATCCCGAGAACGCCGAGACGAAGGTGTTGAACCACCCGAAGGGCCCGATGCGGGCCGACTGCACGGCCACCTCGATCGGGCGGTCGAAGGGGAGTGGCGCGGGGTGCGCCACGACGAGCACCGTGAGTGCGGCGAAGAGGAGTCCGGCGATGATCGCCACCGTCATGAGCGTCCAGTTGATCTCGCCGGTCAGATGGCGGAGCCCGGAGGCGGTGCCGGACCGGTGCGCCATGCGCGGCGCGGTACCCTCGCGAGCCATCACGAAATCTTATACCGTAGGTATCATGTTGGGCACGGCGCGGAGCGGCCATGAACACGGCTGAACACGGCCCCGGCGACGCATCCCGGGCCGCTCGCGAGGTCCTGGCCGGAGAACCGGGGCCGTCGGCTCGCCGGTGGCTCGGCCCGCTCTGCCTGATCTCGCTGCTGCTGTTCGTCGCGGTCACGGTCCTGGTCGTCAGCGGCGTGACCCGCTCGGGCTTCGATCTCCCCGTCGAGCGCGCCGTCCAGCAGGCCCCCTGGGGCCCGCTCACCTACTGGATGACGCTGACCAACGTCACCGGCGGGCTGATCCAGGATCTGTTCGCAGCCGCGGTGGTCGTGGGCCTCTTTCTCTGGGACCGGCGGGCGGGCTGGTTGATGGCGCTCGGCTGGATCGGCAGCCTGCTTGACCAGATCGTCAAGGTGGCGGTGGCGCGCCCGCGTCCCACCGCGGACGTGGTCACGATTCTCAACCCGTCGAGCGGCTACAGCTACCCGAGCGGCCATGCGCTGTTCTTCACCTGGTTCGCCTTCATGCTCGCGACCGCGATCTCGCCGCACGTCGGGCCGCGATGGCGTGTGGTCGCGTGGGTGATGGCTGGTCTGGTGATCCTCCTTGCCTGCATCGGGCGTGTGTGGGCCGGCGCGCACTGGCCGACCGACGTCATCGGAGGATTCCTCCTCGGTGTCGCGTGGTCGGCGTTCATCCTCTGGCTCCCCGAGCGCCGGCTGCCGACGCCGAGCGGCCGCTGGATCCCCCCGAGGTGGCGCGCGTCGCGGCGGTCGAGCGCGTGACACCGCGTGTGCGGCGCGAAGGCGGCCGCGGTGCCCCACGCGGGCTGGGGCTGCTGCGAATGATCCCTTTGACGTGATACAAATATCGTCAGGGATCGGGGGTGCTGGGGGGCATGACGATGGGGGCACAACTGCCGGGAGTCCGGCGTTCCGGGGATCAGCTGCTGGCGGACCTGTGCGAGGACCTCGCGCTCGTTCGCTACCCGACGCGGGTCCGGTTGCTGCAGACGATCGATGAGGCGGCGCGCCGCGCGCAGAGCCTGGCGAGGCTTGAATACGCGCTCCTGACGCGCCGCTGAGCGCCGGTCAACGTCCGACCGTCAGGGAGCGTCGGGGGTTGACCGGCGGGGCGCTGGGGGAGAATCGATCCCATGCGTCCACTGGTCGCGCGGCCTGACGGCGGGCTCGAGGTGCTCGGTGGCTTCCGCACGGCCGCTCGGTCCGGCGGCCGGGTGCTCAAGCTCGGGCTGACCGACACGATCCCGCTCCCCGAGGGGACGACGCTGATGCACCTCCCCGGCAGGCGGGCGCTGGCGCTCGATGCCAAGGACCGGCCGGTGGACGTGGAGGCGGACCTGCTGCCGGTGGCCGCAGTGCTGCCCGTCGGGCACCTGCGCACCCTGCTGCCGGCGTCGCGCCCGCTGCCGGGGAGCCGCCGGCTGCCGCTCTACGGCTACGCGGCGGTGGTCGAGCACCACGACGAGCTGCGGGTGGCGGCGCTGAGCACCGACTCCTTCGGCTGGTGGGAGCCGCGCCGGTACGCGGGCGGCGGGCTGGACGCCTCGATCGAGGCGGCTCGCCGCGCCCTGCCTGGCAACCGCCTCGTCGACCACCTTGCCATCTGCGCGACCGAGCTGCGCTGCTACACCGCCCAGAACACGTTCCTGCGCCGGTACGAGGGAGCGCTGCCCGCCTCGCCGGCGTGCAACGCGGACTGCCTCGGCTGCATCTCGCTCCAGACCGACGGCCAGGCGCCGGCGCCGCAACCGCGCATGCGCTTCGCGCCGACCGCGGATGAGCTCGCCGGCCTTGCGGACTTCCATCTCGGCGGTGCGGACGCGGGCATCGTCTCCTTCGGTCAGGGGTGCGAGGGCGAGCCGCTCACCCGCGACGACGTCCTCGCCGACGCGGTGGCTGAGATCCGGCGTGCCCACCCCGGGGCGACGATCCACGTCAACACCAACGGGAGCCGGCCGTGCACCCTGCAGCGCCTCATCGACGCGGGGTGCAACAGCGTGCGCATCAGCGCGATCTCCTTCAACGACCCTGTCTTCCGCGCCTACTACCGTCCGGTTGGGTACTCGATCGACGACGTCCTCGAATGCGGGCGGGTCATGGCCGGCGCGGGCGGCCAGGTGTGCGTCAACCTCCTCACGTTTCCGGGGGTCACCGACTCCGAGGCCGAGCTGGAGCGGACGGTCGTGGCGGTGGGGGAGATGGGCGCGTCCCAGATCCAGTGGCGCTCGCTCAACTGCGACCACGACTGGCTCGTCGAGGTGCTGGCGCAGCGCGGCCTGCTGCCCGACGACGGGATCGGCCTGGCGGCCGCCTACCACCGGCTCGTCGAGCGGCTGCCCGGGGTCTCGCACGGCAATTTCACCCGCCCCGTCGAGATGGCCCTGGATTGAGCGTCGCATCGCCGTGGTATCGTCGATTCGTCCCTTCCGCGTGAACCAAGGCGCCCCATGAAAGCTGCGATCCATCCCGAGTACCACGCCGACGCGCAGGTGCACTGCCTCTGCGGCAACACCTTCACCACCGGCTCCACGCTCAGCGAGCTGAAGACCGAGGTGTGCTCGGTGTGCCATCCGTTCTTCACCGGGACGCAGCGCATCGTGGACACCGGCGGCCAGGTGGAGCGCTTCCGCCGCCGCGCCGAGCGCGCTCAGCAGTCGAAGAAGGCCTGACCCGCGGCGCCGCTCGGCGCTGCGCCTCCGCGCTACGGTCTCGAGAGCAGCCCCGAGATGTCCAACTCGAGGGAAGTGACTATGCGTTCGGAGACCCCCCGCATCTCATCCGAGGTGAGCTGGCCCACCCGCCGGAGGATGGCCTTCTTTGCGACCGGCGCCACATACATGGCGTTGACATATGCCTCTCTGCCGGACGTCCCATGGCTCTCGCGGGCCCCGAGGAGGTAGAAAGTCGCATGAGTCCCATTGGCCAGGCGTCGATAGACGCCCGGCTTCTTCCTGGGCATGTCCTGATCGATTGAGTTGATGCGCGCCGCCATCACGTCATCACGCGCGTCGGACGTTCCATCCTGGAGCAGAAGGATCCGGCGAAGCTTGACGGACACGAGAACGCGAGGCACGTCACCCGGTGCGATGTCCGCCTGGAAGTCCTCGATGGAGTCATACCTCGTGAAGTTGGAGAACACGGCTTCAGCCCGCGGCAGCAACGCCTCGACAGGAAATCCAGGCGTGAATGGATAGAGGGCGAGACACACCGAGCCACGCGTCAGATGAGCACTGACGGCGGGCAACTACAACCAGCCTTCAGTGATCCCTTCCGCCAGGTCGCGGTCCGCGGCACGCTCCTCGCGGAGCAGGGTGAAATCCTCCTCGTCGAGCAACTCATCCACTGAGACCGGCTGACCGCGACGCCGACGCTCAAGCAACCCGCTGACGGCTTCGTATTCAGCTGGGTGGATCATGTAGAGCACCGCATGGCCATGGCTCTGCACGACCACGGTCTGATGGCGTGTTAGCGAAACCCTTGCGGCGTTTGGAATTCGCATCTCACTCGCTGAGATGATCATTTCGGACATTCCGTCATAATAGTACGATTGGTCCGTTTTGTCCATTCTGGAGAATCGTAGGTACCGGTAGCATGCCGATGATGAGGTCCGCCCAGCGCTGCCGCGACCTCCTGCTCACCGTCGCGGTCAATGCGGTGAGTGCGCCGCCCTCCACCTTCTTCTATGGCGGCCAGGCGGTGATCGAGGGCGTCCTCATGCGCGGCAGGGACCGCTACGCGGTCGCCGCACGCCGCCCCGACGGCGAGATCACCGTGTGCACCGACGTGCTGCGCTCGCGCGTGTACACGGCGGGCGTGTGGCGGCGTCCGTTCCTCCGCGGCGTGGCCGGGCTGTACGAGACGATCCACCTCGGCATGCGCGCGCTGCAGTGGTCGGCGCGCGTGCAGCTCGGCGACGAGGCGGAGATCAGCGAGGGCGCGATGCGCGGCGCGATGATCGCGTCGCTCGTCTTCGCGCTGGTGCTCTTCATCGGGCTGCCGCTGCTGCTCGGGGCGCTGATCCACCACGGCACGCAGTCGATCGCCTCGGTGCTCATCGAGGGCGTGATCCGCGCCGCCATCCTCATCGGGTACCTGCTGCTGATCAGCCTGCTGCCCAACGTGCGCCGCCTGTTCCAGTACCACGGCGCGGAGCACATGTCGATCAACGCGCTCGAGTCCGGTGACCCGGTCGATGTCGCGCACGTGCGCCTGCGCAGCCGGCTGCATCCGCGCTGCGGCACCGGCTTCCTCGTGGTGGTGGCGCTCGTCAGCATCGGCGTCTTCGCGCCGCTCGGATTGCTGCCGACCGCGGTGCGCATCCTGTGCCAGATCGTGCTCGTCCCGGTCGTGGCCGCCGTCTCGTACGAGGTGATCCGCGGGCTGACGCGCATCCGCGCGACGCTGGTGGGGCGGATCGCGCTCGCGCCGGTGCTCGGCACGCAACTGCTGAGCACGCGACGTCCGGACGACCAGCAGATCGAGGTGGCGATCGCGGCGCTCGACGCCGCGCGTGGCGGCGGCAGCGTGGCCTTCGAGGCCGCGGCGGCGCGCTGAGGTCGCGGCGCCGATGACCCCGTTCGAACAGCGTCTGGCGGCACTCGAGGCCCGGTACACCGAGCTCGAGGCACTGCTGAGCGCGCCTGACGCCTACCAGGATCTCGAGCGCCTGCAACAGCTTTCGCGCGAACAGGCGAAGCTGCGCGAGGTGGTGGAGGCGGCGCGCCGCTGGCGCGAGGCGCAGACCGCGGCCGCCGACGCGGCGGACATGGCCAAGGGCGAGACCGACCCGGAGATGGTCGAGATGGCGGAGGAGGAGCAGCGCAGCCAGACCGCCGCCGCCGACGCGGAGTACGAGCGGCTCCGCGCGCTGCTGATCACCGAGGATCCCAACGACGAGCGCGACGTCGTCGTGGAGATCCGCGCGGGCACGGGCGGCGACGAGGCGGCACTCTTCGCCGCCGACCTCTTCCGCATGTACGCGCGCTACGCGGAGCACCGGCGCTGGCACATCGAGGTGCTCGACCAGAACGAGACGGCCGGCCACGGGTTCAAGGAGATCGTGTTCGAGGTGCACGGTCACAGCGCGTACTCGCGGCTGAAGTTCGAGTCCGGCGTGCACCGCGTGCAGCGCGTGCCCGAGACCGAGGCGCAGGGACGCATCCACACGTCCGCCGCGTCGGTGGTCGTGCTGCCCGAGGCGGACGATGTCGAGGTCGAGATCAACGAGAACGACCTGAAGATCGATGTCTACCGCAGCACCGGCCCGGGCGGGCAGAGCGTCAACACCACCGACTCCGCGGTGCGCATCACGCATCTGCCGACGGGGCTCGTCGTGACGTGCCAGGACGAGAAGTCGCAGATCAAGAACCGCGCCAAGGCGATGCGCGTGCTGCGCGCGCGCCTCTACGACCTCGCGCAGGCGCAGCGCGACGCGGAGCTCAAGGCGACGCGCCGCTCGATGGTCGGCAGCGGCGACCGCAGCGAGAAGATCCGCACGTACAACTTCCCGCAGTCGCGCGTCACCGACCATCGCATCGACCTGACGCTGCACCAACTCCAGCGCGTGGTCGACGGCGACCTCGACCTGCTCGTCGAGCCGCTGTCCAGCGAGGACCAGGCGCGCCGCCTCCTCGAGGACGAGGACGGCAACGGCTCGCCCGGGCACGCCGCCTGAGGTGGCGTCCGCCCCACCCACGCTCATCGACGTGCTCCGCCTGAGCACGACGTACCTCGGCGATCACGGCAGCACGTCCGCCCGCCTCGACTCCGAGCTGCTCTGCGCCCAGGCGCTCGGGCTGCGCCGCCTCGACATCTACCTGCAGTTCGACCGCCCCCTCGACGAGGGCGAGCTCAGCGCGATCCGGGAGCTGGTGCGCCGGCGCGGGAAGGGCGAGCCGGTGGCCTACATCACCGGCACGCGGGAGTTCTACGGGCGGGCGTTCAGCGTCGACAGCGACGTGCTCGTCCCGCGGCCGGAGACGGAGACGCTCGTCGAGCGGGCGCTCGCGGTGCTCCGGGCGGGCGACGGCGCGGCGATGCGCGTCGCCGACCTCGGCACCGGGAGCGGGTGCATCGCGATCACGCTCGCCGCGGAGGTGCAGGGCCTCGAGGTGATCGCAACCGATGTGAGCGGGGCCGCGCTGAATGTCGCCCGGGCGAACGCGGAGCGGCTCGGCGTCGAGGTCGCGTTCGTCGAGTGCTCGTGGGCCGACTCGCTCGACGGGCGCTTCGATCTGGTCGTCAGCAACCCCCCGTACGTGACCACCGCGGAGCTGGACGCCGTCGATCGCGACGTCCGCGACTTCGAGCCGCGCGGCGCGCTGCTCGGCGGCGACGACGGAATGGAGGCGTACCGGGCGCTGCTCGCGTCGGTCCGCGAGCATGTGAAAGCGGCGCGCATCCTGCTCGAGGTGGATCCGCGGCGCGCCGGCGCCGTCGCCTCGCTGTTCGAGGAGGCGTTGCCGGGAGCGACGACGGTGCAGATCGACGACCTCGCCGGGCGCGCGCGTGTCGTCGAGGTCGTGGTGCCGTGACGCTCGACGAGACCGTCGCCGCCATCCGCGCGGGCGGGGTCGTCGCCATCCCCACCGACACCGTGTACGGGCTCGCGTGCCTCCCCGGAGACACCGCGGCGGTCGAGCGTATCTACGCCATCAAGCGCCGCCCCGAGGGCCTCGAGCTGACGGTGCTCGCGGCGTCGCTCGCCGACGTCGAGGAGGACGTCGAGCTGACCGAGGCGGCGCGGACGCTCGCAGCCGCGTTCTGGCCCGGCCCGCTGTCGATCGTCAGCAGGCTGCGCCGGCGCCGCTGGGCGATCCCGCGCGCCGGCGACACACTGAGCGTCCGCGTGCCGGACCACGCGCTGGCGCTCGACCTGCTCCGCGCCACGGGACCGCTCGCGACGACGAGCGCGAACCGGCACGGCGAGGCGCCCGCGGCCACCGCGGAGGAAGCCGCCGCGGCGCTCGGCGGCGAGATCGACGCCATACTCGACGGCGGTCGCTCCGCCGGACGTGCCTCGACTATCATCGACTGCACGTCCACCAAACCCCGCGTGCTTCGCGACGGCCCGATCCCCGCCGGCGTGTTGACCTCGCTGTTGGGGGATCTCCCGTCAGTCAGCACGGAGGGGCAGAGATCGCTGTGACCAGCACACCTGTCGACATCCATCCGGGCGCCACCGCGGGCGCCGGGTATTTCGTCGAAAAGCCCGCGCTGCGCGCCACCGACCCCGAGGTCGCGGCGCTGCTCGACCTCGAGCTGGAGCGCCAGGAGGAGACCCTCGAGCTCATCCCCTCGGAGAACCTCGCGTCGATCGCGGTGCTCGAGGCGCTCGGCTCCTGGCTCAACAACAAGTACGCCGAGGGCGTGCCCGGCAAGCGGTACTACGGCGGCTGCCAGATCGTCGACCAGGTCGAGAACCTCGCCCGCGACCGCGCCACGAGCCTCTTCGGCGCCGAGCACGCGAACGTGCAGCCGCACTCGGGGACGCAGGCGAACATGGCGGTCTACGCGAGCGTGCTCAACCCCGGCGACAAGGTGCTCGGCATGGCGCTCGACCAGGGTGGCCACCTGACCCACGGCTCGCCGGTGAACTTCAGCGGCAAGATCTATCACTTCGAGCCGTACTTCGTCGACGAGGAGTCGGGCGTCCTCGACATGGAGCAGGTGCGCCAGCGGGCTCTCGAGGTCCGTCCGAAGCTGATCGTCGCGGGATACAGCTCGTACCCGCGCATCCTCGACTTCGCCGCCTTCGCCGCGATCGCCAGGGAGATCGACGCCCTGCTCATGGTGGACATGGCCCACTTCGCGGGCCTGGTCGCCGGCGGGGCGCATCCCAGCCCCGTCCCGCACGCCGACTTCGTCACGTTCACGACCCACAAGACCATGCGCGGGCCCTGGGGCGGGGTGATCCTCTGCCGCGCCGCCCACGCCGACGCGATCGACAAGGCGGCGTGCCCCGGGGTGCAGGGCGGCCCCCAGATGCACGCCATCGCGGCCAAGGCCGTGATGTTCAAGCAGTGCGCGCAACCGGCCTTCCGCGACTACGCTCACGCCGTGATCGCCAACGCCAAGGTGCTCGCGGCGGGCCTCATGAGCCGCGGCCTCCTGCTCACGACGGGCGGGACCGACAACCACCTCATGGTGATCGACCTCCGCCCGTCCGGCCTGCGCGGCCGGGCGGTCCAGGCGGCCTTCGACGAGGTCGGCGTGACCGTGAACGCCAACGCCTTCCCGGGGCACGGCGGGACGCCGTACAACCCCAACGGGATCCGGCTGGGATCCCCGTCGGTCACGTCCCGGGGCATGGGCGCGCCGGAAATGGACGAGATCGCGGCGCTCGTCGCCCGGATGCTCGGCGGCTTCGACGACCCGGCGGTGCGCGCAGAGGTCCGCGACCGGAGCCTGGCGCTCTGCCGGCGATTCCCGCTGCCCTACCGGGGTACCGCGACGGCGTGATCGCCGCCTCGTCGCCCTGGCTGACGGCGCTCCCGCCGTTCCTGGTGGCCAGCGCGGTATGCCTCGTCGGGGTCCCGGGCTCGATGTGGCTCGCAAGGCGGACCGGAGCAGTCGCCGAGCCCGACGCCGACCGGCATCTCCATCCGCTGCCGACCCCGCGGCTCGGCGGCATCGCCATGTTCGCCGGCTTTGCGATCGCGGTCGCGATCTTCGGGTCGGGCATCACGTACCGCTGGCAGGTGCTGGCGGTCACGGGGGCGATCACGGTCGCCATGGCGATCGACGACATCCTCGACCTCTCCTGGCGGACCAAGCTGGCGATCGAGGTGGGCGTCGGGGTGCTCACAGTCCTCCTCGGGATCACGATCAACTTCATCGCCGTCCCGGGCGGGCACTCGCCCGGGGTCTGGGACCTGACCTGGCTGGTCGCGCCCGTGACCGTGGTCTGGCTCGTGGGGATGCAGGTCTCGGTCAACCTGCTCGACGGCGCCGACGGCGTCGCGGCCGGGGTCATCGCGATCGTGGCCGGGGTCTGCCTGCTCGCGGCGATCAACCGGATCGAGACGCCCGGCGACACCCAGAGCGGGGTGGTGATCCTGAGCGGCGCGCTCATGGGCTGCTGCCTCGGCTTTCTCGTGTACAACCTGCCGCCGGCGCGCGTCTTCATGGGCGACTCCGGCAGCCACTTCCTCGGTGTGGCGCTGGCGGTGATCACGATCCTCGGGGTGGCCAAGATCGTCGTCGGCCTGTCGATCCTCGTCCCGCTCATCGCCCTCGGGCTCCCGATCGGCGACACCGCCTTCGCGATCGTCCGGCGCACTCGCGCCGGGCGGAGCCCCGCCGCGCCCGATGCCGGCCATTTGCACCACCGGCTCCGAGCGGTGGGGATGACCCCCCTCGAGACGGCCGCCACCTTCTACCTCGTGACCGCGATCCTCGGGTGCTTCGCGCTCACCATCTACGGGCACCGGACGATCATCGACATCGCCCTCGGCCTTCTGGTCGTGCTGCTGGCCGTGCTCGTGTGGCGCAACCGGCGACGTGTCCCGCGCCTCCCTTTCGTCGCAGCTGAGGACGCGGAAGTCCTCGTCGAGGGGCGCCGCTCCGTCCCCACCCACGTCCGCCACCGCGGCGAGGCCGACTGAGCGGTCCGCGGCCGGCCCGCCCGCCCTCGCCGGGGGAGCTTGCCGGGATGGGGATCAGCATCGCCGTCGCCCTGATCGTGCCCCTGCTGCTCGGGTACGGCGTCGATGCGCTCGCGCACACGAGCCCGACGGGCGTCCTCGTGGGGCTCCTGGCGGGCATCGTGGCCGCCTGCTACACCGCGTTTCTCCAGTTCCGGCACTATCTATAAGCCCGCCGACGGGTCGTGCGGAGAGGTCCAGTTGATATCGTTGCGACGGTTTGATCGTCCAAGTGAGGCAGTGGTGGGAGCAGTGATCTCGGAAGGAGCTTCGCCGCGTCCAGCGACCGCCGCGAATGCGTTGCGCCTGGTGCGTAACGCCGCGCTCGTGTGCGCCGGTGCGGCCGTGATCGCGGCGATCGTGGGCATCGTTGTGGGGCATCCCGGCCCCGGTGGCGCGCTCGCGACCGGGCTTGCGATCGGCTCGATCAACGGTGCTATGGCGGCAAAGTTGATCGCCCTGCCGATCCCGTTTCTGGCAACGAGCCTGCTCCGGATCATGACCCTGAGCCTGATCGGCATCGCGATCGGGCTCGCCTTCGGCCTGGCCAACATCTGGCTGGTCATCCTCGGGCTCGGCATCGCGCAGGTGGTCCTCGCCGCGGCCGCGCTGCGTGAACAGCTGCGGATCACATGATCGTCGCGGCCTCGCTCATCCCGGCGCCGGGAACGCACCCGACCGTTCAGGTGTGCGGCAACGCCTTCTTCTGCACCTTCAACTACGACACGCTGATCTCCAGCGGCATCGCGATCGTCGTCACGCTCGCGGTCGGCCTCGGGGTTGCGCACCGCCTCGGCACCGGGAAGCCGGGCAAGCTCCAGATGGTGCTGGAGCTGCTGCTCGGCTACATCCGGAGCCTGGTCAAGGAGATGGTGGGTGAGGACGCCGGGTTCGTCACACCGATTGCGGCGACCATCTTCCTGTTCATCCTGTTCGCCAACTGGCTCGACTTCTTCCCGCTCGACAAGCCGGTGGAGCCGGCCGCCGCCGACATCAATCTCACGATCGCGATGGCGATCGCGGTGATCGTGATCGTGCAGTGGTACAGCGTCCACGTGCTCGGGTTCCGCGGCTACCTGCGGCGGTTCACCAAGCCGTTCGAGCTGCCGCTCATCGCACGAGTTGCGTTCACGCCGCTCAACATCATCGAGGAGATCGCGAAGCCGTTGAGCCTCGCCCTCCGGTTGTTCGGCAACATCTTCGGCGGCCTGGTCATGGTGTTCCTGCTCACCCTCGGCTACGTCGCGTTCGCCGGATCGTCGGTGGTGCAGACGGCCACGACGCCCCTCTGGGTGGTGTTGCTGGTCGCATGGAAGCTCTTCGACGTCTTCCTGATCGGCACCATCCAGGCGTTCATCTTCATGCTGCTGACCATCATCTATTTCGGCATGGCTCGTGAGGGTCTCGAGGAAGAGGGACATCACGGGGCTGCATCACACGCAACGAGTTGAGGAGAGAGACCACATGAACCACGCACTGATCGTGATGGGGGCGCTGATCGCCGCCGGACTCGCACTCGGCGGTGGCGCCATCGGCGCCGCCATCGGTGACGGCCTCGCCGGTAACGCGACCATCGCCGGGACCGCCCGTCAGCCCGAGGCGCAGGGCCGGCTGCAGGTGACGATGTTCCTGATCATCGGGCTCGTCGAAGGCATGTACTTCATCAATCTCGCGCTCGGCTTCTTCTTCATCTACGTCATCGCGGGCGGCGCGTAAGGGTTCGTGACGATGGTGGTTGCCGACGCCGGGCTGCTGACGCCGAACGGCACGTTCTTCGCGGAGCTGATCGCGTTCATCCTGATGATCCTCATCCTCGGGAAATACGCGTACCCGCGCATCATCAAGGCGGCGACCGAGCGTGAGAACCGGATCGAGGCGGGGCTGCGCGCGGCGCAGGAGGCCGAGGAGCGCCTGTCCAAGGTGCAGGTCCAGGTCGAGCAGACGCTCGACGAGGCGCGCGCCCAGGCGCGCGAGATCATCGGCCGCTCCCACGGGGAGGCGACGGCGGAGGCGTCCGAGGTCATCGCCAAGGCACGCACCGACGCCGAGGCGCTCATCGAGCGCGCTCGCAACGAGATCGGTGGCGAGCGTGACCGGGCGATCCAGGATCTCCGCGCGGAGGTGAGCAGCCTCGTGGTCGCCGCCACGCAGTCGCTGCTGGGCGAGGTCATCGACACCAAGGCGCATCAGCGCCTCATCGACGAGGCGCTCACGAAGGTCGGCGACAGCTCGGCCTCGAAGGCGCCGCAGAACTGAGATGGTTCGCGCGAGCATCCTCGCCCGCCGTTACGCCGAGGCGTACTTCGCGCTTGCGCAGGAAGCGGGTGACATCACGGGCTGGCGCGAGCAGCTCGCCGCGGTTGCGCAGGCGCTTGGGAATCCCGAGGTGCGCGATGCGCTCGCCAATCCGAAGACGAGCCTCGCCGATCGCGTCCGGCTCGGGATGCAGCTGCTCGACGGGGCGTCGGCGCAGGCGCGCAACCTCGCGCGATTGCTCATCGAGCGGCGCCGTGTCGGCATCGCCGGCGAGATCCTCGCCCACTTCGACGCGCTGAGGGACCGTGCGTCCGGCGTGGTGCGGGTCGAGGTCACCACCGCGGTGCCGGCCGACAAAGCGCTCGAGGCGCGCATCCGCGATTCGCTCAGCCGCCAGCTCGGCAGCGACGTCCAGACGGCAATCCACAGTGATCCCGCAATCCTTGGCGGCCTGGTGATTCGCATCGGCGACCGGGTCATCGACGACAGCCTGCGCACGCACCTGCAGCAACTGCAGGCAGCGCTCGCGTAATGAGAGAGAGGACGACGAACTAAATGGCCATACGCAGCGACGAGATCGGGCAGATCCTCAAGCAAAGGATCGCGAGCTTCGAGGCACCGGTGGTGGACGCCAACGAGGGCGTGATCACCTCGGTGAGCGACGGAATCGCCCGAATCTACGGGCTGGATAGAGCCATGGCCGGCGAACTCCTGGAGATGCCCGGCCCCGGCGGCAAGGGCACGGTGCTCGCGCTGGCGCTGGACCTCCGCGAGGACGGCGTCGGCGCCGTCATCCTCGGCCCGTACGAGCACCTGCAGGAGGGCGACGCGGTGCGCACCACGGGACGCATCGCCGAGGTGCCGGTCGGCGACGAGCTGGTCGGCCGCGTGGTGAGCGCGCTCGGCGAGCAGCTCGACGATCGCGGTCCCATCGAGACCGCGCAGTCGCTCCCGACCGAGCGCGTGGCGCCGGGGGTCATGCAGCGCCAGAACGTCGACACGCCGCTGCAGACCGGCCTCAAGGCGATCGACTCGATGATCCCGATCGGCCGCGGCCAGCGCGAGCTGATCATCGGCGACCGCCAGACCGGCAAGACCGCCATCGCCATCGACGCGATCATCAACCAGAAGGGCACCGGCGTCATCTGCATCTACGTCGCCGTCGGCCAGAACGCGCAGAAGGTGGCGCAGGTCAAGGCGACGCTCGAAGCGCACGGGGCGATGGAGCACACGATCATCGTCGCGGCCACCGCGTCGGACCCGGCGCCGCTGCAGTTCCTCGCCCCGTACGCCGGCTGCGCGATGGGCGAGTACTTCATGCAGAAGGGCGGCCACGCGCTGATCATCTACGACGACCTCAGCAAGCACGCCGACGCGTACCGCGAGCTGTCGCTGCTGCTCCGCCGCCCGCCGTCGCGCGAGGCGTACCCCGGTGACGTCTTCTACCTGCACTCGCGCCTGCTGGAGCGCGCCGCGCGCATGAGCGACGCGGAAGGCGGCGGCACACTCACGGCGCTGCCGATCATCGAGACCAAGGCGAACGATGTGTCCGCGTTCATCCCCACCAACGTCATCTCGATCACCGACGGGCAGATCTACCTCGAGACCGACCTCTTCAACGCCGGCATCCGCCCCGCGATCAACGTCGGGCTCTCGGTGTCCCGAGTCGGTGGTGACGCGCAGACCAAGGCGATGAAGCAGGTCGCGGGGCAGCTGCGCCTCGACCTCGCCCAGTACCGCGAGCTCGCCGCCTTCGCGCAGTTCGCCGCCGACCTCGACAAGGGCACGCGCGACCGCCTCGACCGCGGCCAGCGCATGACCGAGCTCCTCAAGCAGCCGCAGTACGAGCCGCTGCCGTTCGCCAAGCAGGTGATCAGCATCTTCGCGGGCGCCCGCGGCTATCTCGACGACGTCCCCCTCGACCGCGTCCGCGAGTTCGAGCGCAGCCTGCTGCGGTTCATGGACCAGGAGCATCCCGAGCTGGAGCAGGACATTGCGAAGAACGGCAGGATCTCCGACGAGACCGAGCAGGCGCTCCGCAGCGCCGTCGAAGCGTTCAAGAAGACGTTCGCCGGATGACCGTTCGCATCGCGCTGATGCGCGCACCACACGCCACGCACCGAGGCTGACGCGCCATGCCCAGCCTGCGCGATCTGCGCCGCCGGATCCGGGGCGTCCAGAACATGCGCAAGATCACCAAGGCGATGGAGCTCGTCGCCGCCGCGCGCATGCGTCGCGCCCAGGAGCGGGTGCTCGCGGCGCGGCCGTACAGCGACGAGATCGCGAGCATCATGACCGAGCTGATGCGGCGCTCCCCGCAGTACCAGCACCCGTACCTCCAGGTGCGCGATGTCGAGAAGCGGCTCATCATCCTCGTCACCGGTGACCGCGGCCTCTGCGGCGCGCTCAACAGCAACAACATCCGTCTCGCGGTGCGCGAGGCGGCGCAATCGCCGGTGCCGGTGTCGTACGTGACGATCGGACGCCGCGGTCGCGACGTGATCAAGCGTTTGCACCGTGACCTGATCGCCGATCAGAGCATGCTCGGCGACCGTCCCACCATGGGTGACGTGCTGCCCGCGGCGCGGGTCGCGATGGAGCAGTACGAGGCCGGCGAGGTGCAGCAGATCGACATCGTGTTCGCACGGTTCCTCAGCGTCGGCAGGCAGCAGGCGACGCTGCAGCGGGTGATCCCGGTCGTGCCGCCGGAGGATGCGCGTGCGGTGAGCGCCGACTTCGAGTACGAGCCCGATCCGAAGGACGTGCTCGATGCGCTGCTGCCGCGCTACGTCGAGGCGCAGGTGTACCGCGCCGTCCTCGAGAACGGCGCGTCCGAGCAGGCCGCGCGCATGGTCGCCATGCGCAACGCCTCCGACAATGCAAGCGAGTTCATCGACGACCTGACCCTCACCGCGAACAAGGTGCGCCAGGCGTCGATCACGACGGAATTGATGGAGATCGTCGGCGGCGCCGCGGCGCTCGAAGGCTGAGGAGAATGCGATGGCAGTAGTGGGCATCAAATCGGGCACCGGATCGGTCGTCCAGGTGATCGGGCCGGTGGTCGATGTGGAATTCACGAGCGAGCGCTTGCCCGAGATCCTCGACGCGCTGGAGATCGATCGCGAGGGCGGACGGCTGGTGCTCGAGGTGCAGCAGAGCCTCGGCAACAGCACCGTGCGCTGCATCGCGATGGACACCACCGAGGGCGTCCGCCGCGGCGACGCGGTGCGCGCCACGGGTGCGCCGATCCAGGTGCCGGTGGGTGAGGAGACGCTCGGCCGGATGTTCAACGTCATCGGCGAGCCCATCGACGGCAAGGGGCCGTTCACCGGTTCGGGCCGGATGCCGATGCACCGGACCCCACCGACGATCTCGCAGCAGTCGACCGAGACGCAGATCCTCGAGACCGGGATCAAGGTCATCGACCTCATCTGCACCTTCTCGAAGGGCTCGAAGATCGGGCTCTTCGGCGGTGCCGGTGTTGGCAAGACGGTCATCGTCATGGAGATGATCCGCAACATCGCGCGCGAGCACGCCGGGTACTCGGTGTTCGCGGGCGTCGGCGAGCGGACCCGCGAGGGCACCGCGCTATACGGCGAGATGCAGGAGTCCAAGGTGCTCGACCAGACCGCGCTGGTCTACGGGCAGATGAACGAGTCCCCGGGCGCGCGCGCTCGGGTCGCGCTCACCGGACTCACGATCGCCGAGTGGTTCCGTGACGAGAAGGGCGCCGACACGCTGCTCTTCATCGACAACATCTTCCGGTACACGCTCGCCGGCGCCGAGGTGTCGGCGCTGCTCGGACGCATGCCGTCGGCGGTCGGCTACCAGCCGACGCTCGCGACCGAGATGGGTGACCTGCAGGAGCGGATCACGTCGACGAACAAGGGGTCGATCACCTCGGTCCAGGCGATCTACGTCCCCGCGGACGACTTCACCGATCCCGCGGTGGCGACCACCTTCGGTCACCTCGGCGCGACCGTCACGCTGAGCCGGGCGATCTCCGAGGTGGGCATCTACCCGGCGGTCGACCCGCTCGAGTCCTTCAGCCGCGTGCTCGACCCGAACGTGGTCAGCGAGGAGCACTACCGCGTCGCGCAGGGTGTGAAGCGCGTGCTCCAAGAATACAAGGAGCTGCAGGACATCATCGCGATCCTCGGCCAGGAGGAGCTCACCGAGGACCAGAAGCAGACGGTCGGCCGGGCGCGCCGCGTGCGCAACTTCCTCTCGCAGCCGTTCTTCGTCGCCGAGGTGTTCACCGGGCGCGAGGGCAAGTACGTCCCGCTCGAGGAGACGATCCGCGGCTTCGCGGAGATCCTCGACGGGAAGCACGACGACCTGCCCGAGGACGCGTTCTACATGTGCGGCACCATCGACGAGGCGGTGGAGCGCGGCCGGGCTTCGAAGGAGGCGCCCGCTGCGGGTGCGACAGCCGAGACGAAGGACGCAGCTGCCCCCGCTGCCGCGGCTGAGAGCAAGGACGCCCCCGCTGCCGCGGCTGAGACCAAGGACACCGCACCTGAGGGCGGCGAGCCCGCGAAGGAATAGCCGGCATGGCGAAGCTCCAGGTCGAACTCGTCACCGCTGAAGGGCGCGTCCTCAGCGAGGAGGCCGACTTCGTGCTCGCCCCCGGCATCGACGGCGACCTCGGCGTGCTCCCGCACCACATCCCGCTGCTCACCCCGCTACGCAACGGCGAGGTGGTCGTGCGCAACGAGGACACCGAGCACGTGCTCTTCGTGTCGGGCGGCTTCCTGGAGATCCTGCCCGACAAGGTCACGATCCTCGCCGACGCCGCCGAGCGTGCCGAGGACATCGACGAGGCCCGGGCCGAGGAATCGCGCAGGCGCGCGCAGGAGCTGCTGAGCCAGGAGGCGAGCAACGCCGACGCCGCGTCCGCGCTCGAGCGGGCGACCCTCCGGCTGCGCGTTGCCGAGGTCCGGCGCCGCCGCCACGGGCACCCGCCCGCGCAGTGACCTCGTCGCCCCCCGGGCTCGACCTCGAGGCGCTCGAGCGCTACCTCGGGCCCAGGGTCGGGGGGTTCGCGGGGCCGCTCGCGGCCGAGGTGATCCCGGGCGGCCGGTCCAACCTCACGTATGTCGTCGACGACGGCGCCCGGCGGCTGGTGGTCCGCCGCCCGCCCCTCGCCCACGTCCTGCCCACCGCGCACGACATGGGCCGGGAGTTCCGGGTGCTCGCGGCGCTGAAGGGCACCGGCATCCCGGTGCCGCACGTCATTGCGAGCTGCGAGGACGAATCGGTGATCGGAGCGCGGTTCTACGTCATGGAGTGGATCGACGGGCACGTGGTGCGCGACCGCCTGCCCGAGGCGTTCCCGGATTCACTCGAGACGCGACGGTCCATGTCGGCAGCGCTGGTGGACACGCTCCTGCAGCTGCACCGCGTCGACCCGGACGCCGTCGGGCTCGCCGACTTCGGCCATCCCGAGGGATTTCTCGGACGTCAGGTGCGGCGCTGGTGGCAGCAGTGGGAGGCGTCGAAGACGCGCGAGCTGCCGAGCATCGAGGCGCTGCACCGCCGGCTCGAGGAGACCGTGCCGGTGCCCTCTGCGGCCGGCATCGTCCACGGCGACTACCGCCTCGACAACGTGCTCTACGCGCCCGCGGATCCAGCGCGCATCGTCGCGGTGATCGACTGGGAGATGTGCACCATCGGCGACCCGCTCTGCGACCTCGGCCTGCTCTGCGTGTACTGGGCCGATGACGAGTCGGAGGCTTCTGCACGGACGCTGCACGGACGGTCGATCACCGTCGAGGACGGGTTCTACAAGCGCGCCGACATCGTGCGCGCGTATGCGGCGGGGACGGAGCGCGACATGGCGGCGCTCGACTGGTACGTCGCGCTCGGCGCGTACAAGCTGGCGATCATCGCCGAGGGGATCACCGCGCGATTCCTCATGGGCATGACCGTCGGCGAGGGATTCGAGACGATGGGGGAGATGGTGCCGGCGATCGTCGAGGGTGGCCTCGACGCGCTGGCGCGGTGGCATTCGAGGGCAGGAGGCTGAGCATGGACTTCACCGAGGCACCGCGGCTGCGCGAGCTGCGCGAGAAGGTCTGGGACTTCGTGGACGGGCGCGTCCGCCCGGCCGAACCCGAGTACTGGGAAGGGTTTTCCGCCGAGACGATCCCGCAGCGGATCTCACCCGTGATGGAGGAGTTGAAGGCCGAGGCGCGGCGGCGCGGGCTGTGGAACCTCTTCCTGCCCGACAAGCGCTTCGGCCCGGGACTGACCAACCTCGAGTACGCGGCGCTCGCCGAGATCATGGGATGGAGCGCGATCGCATCCGAGACGATGAACTGCTCCGCGCCGGACACGGGCAACATGGAGGTGCTCGTGCAGTTCGGCACGCCCGAGCAGCAGGACACGTGGCTGAAGCCGCTGCTCGCGGGCGAGATCCGTTCGTGCATCGGGATGACCGAGCCCGCGGTGGCAAGCTCGGATCCCACGCAGCTCGCCACGCGCATCGACCGCGACGGCGATGATTATGTCATCAATGGCCGTAAGTGGTTCACGAGCGGGGCCGCACATCCCAACGCGAAGGTGATCCTGCTCATCGGTGTCACGCATCCCGAGGCGGAGCGCCACCAGCGGCACACGATGGTGCTCGTGCCCATGGACGCGCCCGGGGTCACGATCGTCCGGCAGCTCAAGGTCTACGGGTTCGACGATCCCGGGAGCCACTGCGAGGTGCTGCTCGAGAACGTGCGCGTGCCGCAGAGCAATCGCATCGGCGACGAGGGCACGGCGTTCATGATCGCGCAGGCGCGCCTCGGCCCCGGACGGCTGCACCACTGCATGCGGCTGATCGGCGCCGCCGAGCACGCGCTCTCGCTGATGTGCGACCGCGCCAAGTCGCGCACCGCGTTCGGGAAGCGCCTTGCGGAGCAGGGCGTGGTGCGCGAGCAGATCGCGCGGTCGCGCATCGAGATCGAGCAGGCCCGGCTGCTGTGTCAGAAGGCGGCGTGGCTGCTCGACACGCAGGGCAGCCTCGGGGCGCGGTTCGAGATCTCCGCGATCAAGGTGGTCGCGCCGAACGTGGCCGCCGCGGTCATCGACCGCGCCATCCAGGTGCACGGCGGCGCCGGCGTGTCGCAGGACCTGCCGCTCACCCAGATGTTCGCGTACGCGCGGTCGGCCCGGTTCATGGACGGCCCCGACGAGGTCCACCTGTCGATCATCGGCCGGGAGGAGTTGAAGCGCGAGGAAGGGAGAGCCTGATCGCTGGGACAGCGGCGGTCTCGCCGGCGCCGAACGCAGGGGAACTGCCGAGCCGGGTCCACACCGCCAAGGACCTCGGCGTGTTCAACATCGCCGGCGCTTCCATTCTCCATCGCGCCGGCGTGCGCGCCGGTGCTCCTGGCCTTCGGCGGCGGCTACGGTGTGCTCTATGCAGCTGCCGGGGTCTTCGCCATCGTCGGCGCCCTCGCCATCCTGCGCGTGAAGGGAGTCCGCTGAGGAGCACGCACGGGTTCGGGTCAGTGCGTGCGGTGAGGTTCCAAGAGCAGGGTCCTTGCTGATCCGGCGTATCTGTCACATTCCCGGTTCGGTACGTGTCATCTATCGTAGAAGCGGACCCGGCGGGCCGCCGGAATACGACAAGACGAGTCTCCGGCGGTGTTGGCGGGTGGC
This sequence comes from Candidatus Dormiibacterota bacterium, assembly GCA_963848445.1. GTDB lineage: Bacteria > Chloroflexota > Dormibacteria > Aeolococcales > Aeolococcaceae > Palsa-851. The sequence continues at coordinate 199,888 of CAWKDT010000005.1, read as the reverse complement.
AAAACCAACCACCACAGGAGGACGATGATGATGCAGGCGAGAATCAAGAATCCTGCGTTGATCGTTCCAGGCGCCCTCGAGGCGTTCCAGAAGCTCGGCGCATCGGCGAAAGGCGCGGGGATCCCCAAGACCACGCTCTCCCTCGTGGAACTGCGCGCGAGCCAGATCAACGGCTGCAGTGTGTGCGTCGACATACACTCCCGCGAACTCGAGCACGCCGGCGAGAGCAGCGAGCGTATCCACACTGTCGCGGTGTGGCGCGAGACCCCGTACTTCAGCGACGCCGAGCGCGCGGCGCTGGCGCTCACCGAAGCCGCCACCCGTCTCGCCGACCGTGCCGACCCCGTCCCTGACGAGATCTGGGATGAGGCTGCGCGCCACTACAGCGAACCGCAGCTCGCTGCGCTGGTCATCGCGATCGCGACGATCAACGCGTACAACCGGGTGAACGCGACCACCAGGCAGATCAGCGGCCAGTGGGTCGGCCGGATCGTTCATACGGCGGCGTAGACGAATCGGGTCCTTCGGCACTGATGCTGCCGACCGTACGCGGTCAGGATCAAACGGCAATGGAACGGCCGGGCGCGGCGCCGCTCGCGACGACGGGCGACGTCGCCCAGTGGATGTGTGAGGCCTTCGGCGCGCTCGGGAACCTTCGCCGTGCGGATGCGGCGAAGGGCATCGAGCGCCGTTTCGGGCGGGCGTTCGTCCACCGGAACGCCAACGGGAACCAGGTGATCGACAGCACGGTCCTGAGGGCGTTCCGGCAGTCGAGTGGCGACGCGGTGTGGGATCGATGCTCCCTCGCCTGGCGTCATCGGTCTGCATCAATCCACCCGTCCGATACTGGAACCAACCCTCGCTGATCTCAGGCCTCCGCCCAACACGAAATATCATGTTGGCGCATGACGTTCCGCGCCGACCCCCGTGTGGATGCCTACATCGGTCAACTGCCCGACTGGCAGCGCAGGATCTCGAGGCGCTGAAGGGTGCGCCATCCGGGGCGGGAGCTGAGCGCAGCGGACCGAGCCGGTTCTTCCGGATGAACGGCGACGGCGCCGTCGATGGCATCGCCGCCTTCACCACCGCCGGCGGTTCGATACTCCACGACGACGGCACGCCGACCGTCACCGAGGCCGGAACGATGCGGTCATCCGCCGAGACAAGCTCGGGCGCGGAGTATGTCATCGGCTTCCAGCCGGTGTAGACCCGCCGGCTGATCTGGCGGCAGGACACCGCCCGCTGTCGCGTCCGCACGCGGCGAAGTCGCACGTCCTGCACAGCGCGCCGCCCGACGGCGCATCACCTCGCGCACGCCGCGCAAGACGCTGGCGCGCCAGCGTTCCGACGAGCATCTCGGCGAGTTCGGTGAGCCGCGCACGATCGGGTTCGGGAAGCGTCGCGAGCATCTGAGCGATGCCGCGCGCACGCGAACGCCGGACGCGCCTGGCGAGGGTGGCTCCTGATGGAGTCAGGGTCAGCGAACGTGACCGTGCGTCCCCGCCCCGCACCCTCGTCACGTATCCGGCGCCGGCGAGGCGGTCGACGAGGCGAACGGTTCCCGAGTGAGTCAGACCGACGACGCTGCTGAGGTACTGGACCGATCCGCCCGGGCAGAAGTCGAGGAGCGCGACGAGCGCCGAAGCCGAGGCTGCATCCACCCCGGCTGCGGCACACATCGCCTCCTGCATGCCGTCGGTGACGCCGGTCGCGAGCGCCCCGACGAGATTCGCCAAGCGCTGAAGCGGCGCAGGCTCACGAGGTGGCATCGGCCGGAACCATCATTATATGATCGAATCATACATCCGACCGGCGGGCGAGCCGCACACGGAGGACACCACGTATGCCGAGCACATTCGTCGCAGAGAAGCGGATCACGATCAACGCCTCGGTTGACGCCGTCTGGAGGACGCTGACCGACCCGGAGCTGGTGCAGCAGTACATGCACGGCACGAACATGGAGACCACCTGGGAGCCGGGCAGCCCGATCACCTGGAAGGGTGAGTGGCAGGGGAGGAGCTACGAGGACAAGGGCACCGTGCTCGACGTCGAACCGAACAAGCGGCTCCGCGTCACGCACTGGAGCCCGATGGGTGGAAGCGAGGACAAGCCCGAGAACTACCACACGGTGACGTACGAGCTCGAACCGCGTGGAGCAGAGACGGTGCTCACGCTCCGGCAGGACAACAATCCCACCCAGGCGGACGCGGATGCGATGGCCGAGAGGAATTGGGGTCCCGTGCTCGAAGGCCTCAAGGCGGTTGCGGAGCAGCCGGCGGGCGCGGGGAGTTGAAACCCGAGGCGGGACGAGCCGCCCTCTGCGTCACCAACGTCACGCCGGCGACGCAAGCAACCATGCGGCGATCTCCGCCTTGGAGGGGATGCGTCCGCTGGCTTTGACCTTCCCGTCGACCACCAGGCCCGGTGTGTGCATGATGCCGTAGGCCATGATCGCGGAGATCTCGGTCACCTTGTCGATCTCCGGCTGCACGTGCTCGGTGGCGGCGACCTCCCGTACCAGAGCCTCCAGGCGCTTGCAGTTGGCGCAGCCTGTTCCCAGGATCTTCACGTTCATCGTGTTTCCTCCATGTGTGTCAAATTCCGGCGCAGGCGTCACAGGACGGCATTGAAGACGTACCCCATGGCGATGATCGCGATCGTCACGATTGCGATGAAGACGGCGATCAGCTTCCACTTGATCACCCGGCGCAGGATGATCATCTCGGGCGTGGAGATGGCGGTGATCGCCATCATGAAGGCCAGCGTGGTGCCGATCGGCATGCCCTTCGCGAGCAGGGCCTGCACGATCGGGATGGTGCCGGCCGCGTTCGAGTACAGCGGGATGGCGATCAGCACCGCCAGCGGCACCGCGAGGGGATTCCCGGGTCCGGCGTACTGGACGACAAGGGATGTCGGCGCGTAGCCGTGGATCAGGGCGCCGACGGCGATGCCACCGAGCACCCAGGGAAACACGCGGCGCAGGATGTCCTTGGTGTAGGCGACGCCGTCGCGCAGCCGGTCGGCGAACGTGATCTGCGCCGCGTCCGTCTCGCCGACCTTGATCTGGAACACGTAGTCCTCGATCTGGTTCTCCAGGTGGAGCCGGCCGATCACCGTACCGCCGAGCACGGCGACGACAAGCCCGAGGCCGATGTAGAGGAGGGCGATCTGGATGCCGAACAGTCCCGCGAGCAGCACGAGGGCGACCTCGTTGACGACGGGGGCGGCGATGAGGAACCCGAAGGTGACGCTCAGCGGCAGTCCCGATTCGACGAAGCCGATGAACATCGGCACCGCGGAGCACGAGCAGAAGGGGGTGACCGTCCCCAGCAGCGCCGCGAGCCCCGTGCCCGCGAACTCCCCCTTGCCGGAGAGTGCTCGCTTCACCCGTTCCGGGGGGAAGTAGCTGCGGATGACGGTGACCACCGTGATGATCCCCGAGAGGAGCAGGAAGATCTTGGGGATGTCGGTGGCGAAGAAGTCGACCGCGCTGCCGAGGCGCGTGCCGCGACCGAGGTGGATCACGTCGTACGTGAGCCACGCGGCGAAGGTGTCGAGCTGGCTGTACGCACCCACCCACACGAGCGCGGCCGCGGCGAGGGCCAGACCGAGCCGCACGCGCTGGTGCCGGTGCTCGTGACGGGGATAAGCCTCCCCCTCCGGGGTTTCGGCGTTGTCGGGCGAGGCCCCGGGGATGGCGGTTGTTGGAAGGCTCATGGTTCAACTGCCATTGATGTATCCGCCGGACGGAGAGGCTCACGCATCGCGCATCGCCCTACGAACGCTCCGCGCGTGGGCGGCAGGCCGCAGCGCGCGACCCGAGGCGGGAGGGGCCCAGGTCCGCGCTGAGCGCGCCCCAGGCGGTCTTCAACGCCTCCGGATCCACCGTGAAATGGATCCAGCGCCCATCGTGGCGATCGCGATGCTCCTGGACCAGGCCGGCCCGGCGCAGCTTGCGGAGGTGGTGGGAGACGAGGTTCTGGGGAAGCTCCAGTTCGTCGGCGAGCTCACAGTTGCAGACCTCGCCTCGCATGATCAACTGGAAGATCCTCCGTCGAGTCGGATCCGCCATCAGCTCGAGGAACGCCGCTGCGGCGGGCTGGACATCGGTGGGCGAGCGCGTTACCCGAACAGCGGCCATGTCCACATCCCCGAGCGCCGCGGCGGCGTCGACTGCCGGAACGAGTGCGATGCCTCAACCGAGATCACTTCAACGTTCATCGATGTAATGGTATCGCCGCATCGAGAGGAGCTATCAGTGCCAAAGGTCCCGAATCTGAGCGGTGGTGAGCCCGGAATCAGAACCGGCCGAATCGACGCCGAGGCCGGAGCAGACGAACGATGAGCAGCAGCACCATGGCACCGAGGAACGCGAGGATGATCTCCGACACGATCGGATGCCCGGGCACATTGAACGTGACGCCGAACGCGCCGGCGAGCAGCCCTCCGGCGAACGCGCCGATGATGCCGATCACGACATCACCGAGCAGTCCCATCCCGTGACCGAGCATCAGCTTGCTCGCAATGAAACCGGCCACGAGTCCGATCAATGCCCACACCAGGATCGTGTATGGATCGATCGTGATGCTGATCGCGCTGAGACTATTCACTTTCAAGCCTCCTTGATCCATCCATCCTAGCCGCCGGTACCGCGTTGTGCTGAGCGGTCCCTCAGCGCGAAGCACTGTCGACCACATCGTCATGCACTCCATCGAAGTGTGCGAGTGATCATCAATCGATCGGTGGGTGATGGACGCGAGGCGTTGCAGATGACAGAATCCGGGCATGGCTTCGCTGGTCATTGATGGCGTCGACCTGGTGGTGAAGATGTCGGAGCTCGAGGAGATCGAGATGCATTTCACGGCGACGTGCGCGTGCCGCTTGCGACGGTGCAGGCCGTGCGAGCCGTGGACGATGCGTGGCCCGAGCTTCGGGGCATCCGCGCACCCGGCACCGGACTGCCGGGGGTCATCGCCGTCGGCACTCGGAGGGGCCGGTTCGGCAAGGACTTCGCGGCGGTGCACGGCAAGGGACCCGCGGTGATCGTGGACCTTCGACGGCGCGGAGTACGGCCGGCTCGTCGTGACCACACCTGACGCCGAAAGCGTGGCCTGCCGAGATCCATCGCCGCCTCCCGCCACTGGTCAGCGAATCGACTCAGCGTCTCCTGCCTGACGCACCGACCTCGCGAGGTGTGCACCTAGGCGACTGCGGCGTCGGATCCCTCGTCAGGCGCGCTCGAACTTGTCGGGAGGCCGAGGTCCGCGGGGAGCATCGGTTTGCTGATGAAGTAGCCCTGCGCGAGGTCGCATCCGACCGCGGCGAGCAGGTTGAGCGCCTCAACGTCCTCGATGCCCTCCGCCACCACGCGCATGTTCAGCTTGTGGCCCAGCGCGATCGTCGCTCGCACCAGTGCAAGGTTGCGTTCGGTGTCACCGGTGGCCAGGCGCGTCAGGAAGCTTCGGTCGAGCTTCAGCTCGGTGACCGCGAGGCTGCCGAGGTACGCGAGCGAGGTGACCCCGGCGCCGAAGTCGTCGATGGAGACTCCCAGGCCGAGGCCGCGCATCTGCTCGATGACCAGCTTGCAGAGATCGAAGTCCCTGATGATGCTGGTCTCGGTGATCTCGAGGATCAGCGAGCTCGGAGCCAGGTCATATCGGGCAAGCGCACTCATGACGGACTCGCTGAAACCGACGTCGAGGAGGTTCGTCGCCGAGACGTTGACGGAGACGGTCAACGCCTGACCGGCACGGCGCCAGTCGGCACATTGCCTGACGGCCCGCTCGAGCACGAATGCGGTCAACGACTGCATCAACCCCGCGTCCTCGGCGAGGGGAAGGAAGTCGAGCGGCGGGACCAGGCCGAGTCGCGGATGGGGCCAGCGGAGCAGCGCCTCCATCGCGGACAGCGTGCCGGTCGTCAAGTCGATCTGCGGCTGGTAGTACACCTCGAGGCCGTCGTGCTCGATCGCCTCGCGCAGCTCGTCGACCAGGCGCAACCGGTTGCCCTCATCGTCGATGTCGTGGCGAAAGATCTCGAACGGCGCTGGACCGGTCTTGGCGCGATACATCGCGAGGTCCGCGCAGCGCAGCAGGGTCACGCTGTCGGTCGCGTCCTCCGGTGCGCTCGCGATGCCGATGCTCGCGCCGACTCTGACGCTGAGCGTGTCGATCACAAACGGCTGCTCGAGCTCCTCGATGATGCGTTTGGCGACCGCCACCGCGTACTCGGAACCGGTATCCATGATGAGGACGGCAAGTTCGTCGCCACCGACCCGTACGAGGACGTCGCTGCTCCGCAGGCGGCTGATCAGCCGCGGGCCCAGCTGCCGGAGCACCTCGTCGCCGGCCGCGTGGCCGAACGAATCGTTGATCTCCTTGAAGTGATCGAGGTCCACGTAGAGCAGTGACAACCGGCGATCGATGGTCTCCGGATCCGCGTAGTCGGCGAAATACGCATCGAGGAGGTTGAAGAGCCGCCGGCGGTTGCCGAGGCCGGTGAGGTCATCGGTGATCGACTGACGATGTCGCTTCTCCGTCAGCACTCTCAAGCCCGCGCACCGACAGCGCGAGCCGGATGCCGACGGTCATCAGGGTCGCCGTGGCGAGCCCGATCGCAATGGGCGTGACCTGGTGCAGGGTGTCGACCAGCAGGATCGAGAGGCCCGCGGCACGCGCCAAGGCCCGGAAGCAGAAATCCCGCGGTCTCGGTGGAGGCCAACGGACTGGTCTGGCGCGGATTCACCCATACGGCGATGGAGATGAGCAGGATGGTGGCCGGCCAGGCGATCCCGTCGAGGATCAGGCCGAGGTGCGACGTCGCGCCGGCGCTGGCGAAGAGATTGAAGGTGTCACCGATCGCCGCGATCCCGATGCCGCCGGCGATCAACAGCCACTGCGGATTCTTCTTGCCGGGAATGATCGCCGTGCCGCCGACGGCGAGCATGAGCAGCAGCGCGTCACCGATCGGATAGGCGAGATCGGTTGCCACGCTCAGCGAGGTCCCGCCGACGGAGTGCAGGATCGTGTTGAAGGCAAAGCACGCGCACAGCCCGGCCGCGCCGAAGCCGGCCACCGCACCGTCCAGCCACGTTGTCGCTTTCATCCGGCCGACGTGCTTGCGCATGAGCAGCACGAGTGCGGCATACGTGATGGGGTAGAAGCCCAGCCAGAACAGGTCCGCCAAGGACGGCACCGGGGTGGCTGCGCCGCCGGCCGATTCAGCGGCGAGGACGGTGTCCCCGATGCTCCAGGAGAGGATCCCGAGGCCCAGCAATAGCGGAACCGTGCGGCGGCGCGACGTCAGCGCGCGCCCGATGCAGAGCGCGCTCGCGATGAGCTCGAACGCGCCGACGCCCCAGCTGTCGACGAGCGCCACCGTCTGCGTCAGGCCCTCGGACGATCAGCGATATGAAGTAGGCGAGGAGCACGACCACCAAACCGCGTACGTGGCGACTGCCCAGCGCGGAGCGCGACGAGCCTGCAGTGCGATGGTTGCAGCTCGAATCCGAGGATGCGCGACAGACATTCGAGCAGGGTAGGCCGCGGTTATACAGGTCATGCCAGATGTTGGTGGTCGCTTGGTAACAGAACCGTACGGGCCGTCTGACGCCCGGCAGCGTTTATCCCGCCGCCCGCGTGTTCCTCGAACGCGAGAAGCTGAAGAACCGGCCGGCGGTTGACGCCGGCCGGTTCCCCATGCGGGCCTGAGCCCTAGCGAGATGCGACTGCTGCGAGATCCTTCCAGGCGGCCTTCAGCGCCGGCATGTTCTCGCAACCGAGCACCAGCCGCGTGTCGGTCGCCAGGTACACGGTTGTCAGGTTGATGCCGGCGTCAGCGAGGCGACGCGTCACCATCCCGAGCGTCCCAGGACGGTCTTCCACGCGCTCCACGATCACGTCCGTCTCGCGGATGACCTTGTAGCCGATCCTGGTGATCACGCGGCTCGTCGCGGTCTTGTCCGTGGTGAGCAGGTGGAAGATGGCCTTCCCGTTCTGTTCGACAGCGTACAGACCCTCGATGTTGACGTTCTCGCGGCCCAGTTCCTCCGCGAGATTCGCGAGGCTGCCCTTGCTGTGCGGTACGGCGACATCGAAGTCATATGCGTTCATGACTTACCTCCTATGTCGGTTGCCAAAAGTACCAGCTGGCGATCATCCAGACTGCGCGTTCTCAAGCTCAAATGCAAATGGAGCGAAGTGCGCATTGTGTGCGAGCGAGGCATGCCCGCACGGAACCGATGGTCACGTCGATGACGACACGGCCGCGGGACCTGTGAGAAACAGCCAAGCATGACCAAATCATGGTTCGCGGCGCGCATGTTTGACCTCGCGTAGCCCATGTCGAGGACGCGTCGACGCCGGACCGTGAGGCCGGCAGCCATGCCCGTTGACCGTGTGGACACGGGAAAGCCCCGGCCGAGCACTCGGCCGGGGCTCCGCGTCGGTCTTCCCGTCAGGGCAGTGGGATCGTGTTGAAGACGCCCCATGGCGTGTGCGCGCCCGCCCCGTTGATGCTCTTCGTCCCGCTGACGCCTGGGATGTAGGCGTCCTGGATGAAGAGGTACAGCGGCTTGCCCTGGTAGGTCACCTGGCGGGTGCCGTCCGGCCTGACGACGACTCCCAGCGCGTGCTGATCGATGCCCTTGCCGGCCTCAGGCTGCCCCGAGGTGAGGACCGGCTGCCAGATCAGGGCGCAGTAGCCCTGGCACGCCCGGCTGCTCGTGTTGCTCAAGGTGTACACGGGAAAGTTCCCATGCGGCAGCAGGGAGAAGTCGTTGTCCATCGATGCCGCCAGGACCTCGTGGCCGCCGGACCACTCGACCCGCATCCCGATACGACCGGTCGCCGGATGCCCTCGGCCTGGCTCCACGAGGTACCAGGTGCCGGTGGGGCTCGTCACCGGGTCGAACAGGTTCGCCCCGTCCGTCTCATCCGGCGTCTCGTCGAGGAAGAACCGGTAGAGCGGCAGACCGGCGTACGTGACCTGCTGCACGCTCTCGCCGGCGAGGATGTCGGTGCGGGTCACCGTCCCGAGGAGCTTGCGATTCACCCCGGGACCGGCGATGGGCGCGCCACTCGTCAGCAGTGCCGGCCAGAGGACGCTGTCACACGGGCTCCCGATGGCGTTGGGGCCATCACTGCACGCAAAGGCGGCCAGACCAAACGTCATCGAATGGAGCTGGTCCGACGTGAGCAGGTACAGAGAGCAACCCGCATTGGGTCCCGAGCCGACGCTCAGCACGGTGCCGAAGGCCGTCGACTTGGTCGACACGGTCGCACGGCCGGTCGGCGCGGCGGTGATCGGCGTGGTGCATGTAGGAGGATCGCCGCTTGCCCTCACGGACGAGCTGAGCTGGGGGGCCACGGCAAGGAGGCCCAGGGTGAGCACGGCGGCTGTGGCGGGGCCTGCCACAACCATTCGAAATGGGCGGGACAACATCTTCATGACCTCCGGTCAGCGGTAGAAGTACGGATCAAGGACGCTCACCTGCGTGATCTGATCGACCGGCAGGGAGTTGCGGTCGGCGGTCTTTCGGATCGCCTCAGGACTCGGAGCGTCATAGACGCAGAAGGTCTTCCGCTTGTCATCGCTGACATAGGAGTGGACCCAGGTGACGCCGTCATCGGTGTTGCGGCCGACCACCGCCAGGCAGGTCGCCGCCCCCTGCGCATCGACGGGGATGTGGAGTCCATCCGGAAAGGTTCGCTCCACGACGTATCTCGGCATGGGTAGCCTCCTTGTGCTGCTCTCGCGAGCGCGAGTACCTGCAACGAGGCTAGGCGCGGTTCTGTCGAGGGCGAATCGGGAGGACTACCCAGATTGGCGCCTGCGGTTACCCATCTTTGACCGGGAGTGACGATGCGGCGACTCCCAACCGCATCGCCCCGCGCACCGTGTGCCCAGCCTGACGGGAGCGGCCCCTCGGTCCGCCCTACAATCGGTCCCGTTTACGGGAGGCAGGGCTCTGATGACGTCGCAGGCCGTTGCAGGATCGGGAGAGCTGCTCGAGCGAGCGGGACCGCTGGCTGAGCTCGAGCACCACCTCGCGGCCGTCGCGATGTCGTCGGCCGGCCGCTTCGTGTTCATCGGCGGTGAGGCGGGCGTCGGCAAGACCTCGCTGGTGCGGCGCTTCTGCGCCAACCAGACCGTGCGAATCCTCTCAGGAGCGTGCGACGCCCTCGCCACCCCGCACCCACTCGGGCCGATGCTCGACATCGCCCGCATCACGGCCGGGGACCTGGAGGAGATGATCGTCCGGGGCGGCCGGCCCCATGAAGTTGCAGCGGCGTTTCTCGACCAGTTGCGGCCGGGTCCCCCGTGCGTCGTGATTCTTGAGGATCTCCACTGGGCTGACGACGCAACCCTGGACGTCATCAGGCTGCTGGCCCGCAAGGTGGAATCGGCGCCGATCCTCGTGGTCGGTACCTACAGAGACGATCAGATCGACCGCTCCCATCCGCTGCGAGTGCTCATCGGCGACATCGCGACGAGCCCGGCGGTCGCGCGCCTCGGCCTCGGCCCGCTGTCCGAAGCAGCAGTCGCGGAGCTCGCATCGCCGTACGGCCTCGACGCGGCACAGCTGTACCGCAACACAGGCGGCAATCCCTTCTTCGTCACGGAAGTGCTCGCGACCGGCGGGGACACGCTCCCGGCAACGGTCCAGGATGCCGTTCTTGCGAGGGTCGCGCGCCTTGGCCCTGTCGCGCGGCGGCTGGTCGAGACCGTCGCCATCATTCCGATGGGCGCCGACACCAGCCTTCTCGAGGCCATGGATGACGAGGCCGTGGCCGGCGTCGAGGAATGCCTCGGCTCCGGCGTGCTCGCCGCGATCCCCGGCGGGGTCGCCTTCCGCCACGAGATTGCGCGCCTTGCTGTGGAGATCTCGCTGTCACCGCCGCGGCGCGTCTCCCTTCACCGGGCCGCACTGGTGGCACTGTCCGATCCGAGGCGCGGACCGATCGATCCAACATCGTTGTCGCACCACGCGGAGGGCGCCGGTGACATCGACGCGGTGCTTCGCTTCGCTCCCGAGGCCGCGGCTGTCGCGGCGCAGGCTCGGGCACATCGCGAGGCTGCCGCGCAATATGCGCGCGCGCTGCGTTTCGGGTGGGCGCTCACCGATGAGCGACGTGCCGAACTCCTCTCGCTCCGGTCGTGGGAGTGCTTTCTCATCGGCCATTACTCGGACGCGATCGAGTCACGCCGTGCGGCGCTGGCGACGTATCGGTCACTCGGCGACCGGCTGCGCGAGGGTGACGCCCTGCGCGCCATGTCATCGAATCTCCGCTGCCACGGGCAGGTCGCCGAAGCGACCGAGACGGGAGTTGCAGCAGTGACGGTGCTGGGACAGCTGGAACCGGGCCATGAGCTTGCGATGGCGTATGCGAATCGGGCCATGCTGGCACTGAACATCGAGGACACCGCGGCGACGCGTGACTGGGGCCGCAGGGCGCTGGAGCTCGCCGAGCGCATCGACGACCGGGAGACGCTCGTGCATGCGATGAATTCCATCGGCACGGCGGGCTACCTGCTCGGCGACGACGACGGCCGGCGGGAGCTCGAGCGGAGCTTGCACCTCTGCAAGGAGTGGGGATTCGATGAGCAGGCCGGCCGCGCCTACATCCACCTGGCCTGGGCCGGCGTCCGCGTGCACGACTATGCGCGCGCCGAGATCAATCAACGAGAAGGAATCGACTACTGCCTCGAGCGCGGGCTGGATGCGTGGAGGTTCGAGATCCTCGCACATCAAGCGCGCCGCCTCCTCGACCAGGGCCGGTGGGACCAGGCGACCGAGGGGACCTCGACGCTGCTGCGATCCGGCACCGCCAACGCGGTCGCACAAACGATGGTCCTGTGCATCATCGCGCTGCTGCGGGCGCGTCGCGGCGACCCCGACCCCCTGGGCCCGCTGGCGGAAGCCCAGGCCATCGCGGCACCGACCGGAGAGCTCCAGCACCTTCTGCCCACCGCCACCGCTGCCGCTGAGATCGCGTGGCTCGAGGGGGGCGCACAGTGCGCCGACGTGACCCGCGCGGCAACCGATCAGGCGATGGAACTGGCGCTGCGGCATGGCGCCATGCAGGCCCTGAGCGAGCTGTTGGCGTGGCGGCGACGCTGTGGGATCGCTGATGCGAACCCGGCTGGACTCGCCGGCCCGTATGCGCTGGAACTGTCCGGCGATCTGGCCGGTGCAGCGGCAGCGTGGACGGACCTCGGCTGCCACTACGAAAGTGCCGTGACGCTCTGCTCGGGAGGATTCGAGGCGGATCACCGGCGCGCACTCGCCATCTTCCAAGGGCTTGACGCGAGGCCGGCCGCCGCGATCGCAGCGCGCCTCCTCCGCGAGGGCGGCGCTCGAGGCGTGCCTCGTGGGCCACGTCCCTCGACGAAGCAGCATGCCGCCGGGCTGACGACCCGCGAGGTTGAGGTGCTCGGGATGCTCGGCGAGGACATGAGCAACCGTGAGATCGCCGCGCGTCTGCATCTCTCCGAGAAGACGGTCGACCATCATGTGGCCGCGATTCTGGCCAAACTCGGTGTGAGCAAGCGCAGACAAGCGGTGAGGATGGCAGCGCCTGCGGGTCGCGGGTAGGAAGCGGAGGCCACGCGGCTCTGCGTGAGCCGCACGACCACCCGGGATTGCCCAAACATCGGTTCGCGAGCATTGACAAGGGGCGTCATTGGCGCGTATATGACGTTCGCTCTGATAGATGGAGCAGAACCAACGCAGGCCCTGCGGTCCAGGACCGGGAGGTGACCGATGGTCGTTCGTAAGCGACGTTGGATGACGCTTGCTGCCGCGGTACCGCTGGCAGCGGGAGTGCTCGCGATCCAATCGGGAGGAGGTGTGGCTGTCCGGGCCTTCGACCCGACCAAGGCACCCGAGATCCAGGATCGCCTGCTCGACCAGACCGCGGACATCGAGTTGAGCTACGGCGCGAAGCCGGCGAAACCGCAACTCCACAACTACAAGCCTCAGAACGCTCCGACTGCACAGTGCAGCGAGCATCTCGGAAGCAACGTCAAGGTCAACCAGAATTGTCTCAACCTCACCTCGGCTAGCCTTCAGGGACGGTCGCAGGCGCAGAACGAGACCTCGATCGCATCCAACCCCAGGAATGCCAATCAGTTGGTCGCGACCGAGAACGACTACCGTCGCGGCGACGGCACCTGCGGCACGCAGTACAGCGCCGACGGCGGCAAGACCTGGCAGGACAGCACGCTCCCGAACGGGTTCGTCGACGGGACCAACTTCGGCGGTGTCGCTCGCGAGTATTTCCAGGGAAGCGGTGATCCATCGGTGGCCTGGGACTCCCGCGGCAACGCGTACTTCGCGTGCCAGGAATTCCAGCGTGGTCTCGGCACCACCAACAACCCGGATACATCGAGCAGCGTCTACCTGTACCGATCGACCGGCAATGGCGGTGCCTCGTGGACGTTCCCCGGCACGCCGATCGTGACGTGCTACACGGGGCCGTGCGGCGACTTCATCGACAAGCCGTACATGACGGTCGACAACACTCCGTCGAGCCCGTTCCGCGACCGCATCTATGCAACCTGGACGGACTTCGCGCCGGACGGCAGCGCGTTCATCTACGAGGCGTACTCGACTGACTATGGACGGACCTTCAGCGCCCCCGTCTCGGTCGGCGACGTGTCAGCGGCGTCGACCGCGCTGTGCCCCATCACCTATGGCGCCGGAACCGGCAACGGACCCTGCAACGAGAACCAGTTCTCCGACCCCTTCACGGGTCCGGACGGGAATCTCTACGTGGTCTATGCGAACTTCAACAACGGCTTGAGCAGCGCAAGCGACAACCGCAATCAGATGCTCATCTCAAAGTCCACGAATGGCGGCGTGAGCTTCGGTGATCCGGTGCAGGCCGGTGAGTACAACGACCTCCCTGACTGCGCGACGTACCAAGGTGGTCAGGATGGTGGACGTGCCTGCGTTCCCGAGCAGGGAAGCCAGGAAGACTCCGTGTTCCGTGCCACCAACTACCCCTCCGGCGCGGTGAATCCCGGCGACAAGACGGAGGTCGTGGTGACCTACGGGTCCTATCTCAACTCGACCGATGTCAGTACGTGCACCGCCAACGGGCTGGCGGGCGACGGTGCCGACCTCTATGTCGGCGTCAAGACGTCGGGCTGCGGCAACAAGATCCTGGTGAGCGTTTCGCACAACAGCGCCGGGAGCTTCTCGGCAACGGGCAACGATCCCTCGGCCGATGCACTGGCGTCATCCGCGCCGAGCCAGGTCGGGAGCGATCAGTGGTGGCAATGGTCGACCGTCACGAAGACCGGTCAGATCGTCACCACCTACTACGACCGCCAGTACGGCTCGGACGAGACCAACGGTGGCATGGACTTCTCCATGTCCTCATCGGTGAGCGCGAGCCATCAGCTGGTCTTCCATGTGGTTCGCGTGACATCGTCTTCGATGCCGGTGCCGACCGAATTCCCGGATTCAGCGGGTAACTCGCTGTTCTTCGGCGACTACACCGGGCTTTCGGCGCTGACGACGTTTGCCCACCCGCTCTGGATGGACACGCGGAGCATCGACCTCTTCGACTGCGGCACCAATCCGCCGGCGGTGTGCGCGGCCACCGAGCCCGATGGGCTGACGGCCAATGACGAGGACATCTTCACTGCGTCGGTCCACACCTAGCCGCTAGAGAACCAGCAGGGGGCGGCCTTCTCCGGAGGGCCGCCCCTTGGGAAGGGCGGCGACCCTGAGCCTCGGCGTCGAGGTCATCGACGCGATCGATGCGGGGCCATGATGTCGGACCTCGGCTGATACCGTCACCGGCAGACGCTCATGGTCACGCCGCCGTACCAGCAGCCGGGATCCGCCACCGTCTTCTAAGTGGTGTTCGCCCTGTTCGCCGCCGGCGAGGCCGTGATGCAACTGCGAAGCGGCCTCAACCGAGGTGGCACGCCAACCGAACCGTGGAGCCAGGTCATCGTCGTCCTCGCGATCGTCGGGGGCGTGATCGGGGGGCTCGGCGCGGCGAGCGCGGGCTGGGCGGCGATCGCCATCGGACAATGGCCGATCTTCATCATCGGGCTCATCCTCATGGTCACCGGTATCTTCATTCGACAGTGGTCCATCGTCACGCTCGGGCGTTTCTTCACCGCGAACGTGCGGGTGCACGCGCTGCAGCCGGTCATCGACACGGGCCCGTATCGTTGGGTGCGGCATCCGTCGTACAGCGGCCTGATCATCTTCTTCGTCGGTACGGGCCTGGCACTGACCGACGGGATCTCCCTGCTGATCCTCGCTGTCGTACCGACCGCCGGCCTCGTGGTGCGAATCCATTTCGAAGAGCGATCGCTGATGGCCGCGTTGGGTGAGCCGTACCGGCGGTACGCGGCGGCGCATCAGCGGCTGCTTCCTGGGGTGTGGTGACGGCGCCACGTAACGAATATGAGCGAAGGAGCGGCGACGGAACGCATACCTGTCTCAGACCCAGCGCCGCACTCGGCGCATTTCTCGACGGTGTGTTGATGGGATCCAGCTTCGTGACTCACTGACGGTTGTTCGCATTGTTCAGCCCGCTGACGGTGCGCCCCGGCCTGTGGGACCAGGGCATCGCGCGCGGCCAGTTCCTCGATGGCCTCGATTGCGGTAGAGGAGATCCGCGAGGTCGAGCGGAGCACTGCTGGGTGCTCAGCGCCGCGGCTCGCGGCAGCAACTCGAAGCACGCGTAGCCGTTACGAGCGGTCACATGGTGGGCACGATTGGATCTGGGCCGGAGAGCGAACCTAGGATGGAGACCGGAGATGCAACCGCTGCAACGGACCGTTCGACCCTCGAAGGAGCCACTCTCCCGTGAGAGCTCCCGTCCGAACTCGGACGCCGGTCGGGTCTTGGGGCTCGCCCTCGGTCTCCGAGCGGAGGAATGCTGCGATCTCTGCTACTCGCGGGCCGCGACCTACGGCTGGGCAGGTCGTCCCGCTGACCCGAAATACATCGAGCGGTCGCGCGGCGTCAACTGGTTGGCCACGGTGATGACCGCCAGATGGATCGCATACGGAGTCCCTGTCTCGCCTGAGGAGATGCAGTACATCGCGGAACGAGGGGATCTTGCGGCATCGTTGCAGCAGTCCACCGTGAACATCACGCGGGCCTACCTGATCTGGCGAGATACCATCGGCGAGATCCTGCGTGATGAGGCGGACCGCCTCAACACGCCGCGCGACCTGCTCACTGACGCGCTGCGTGCTGTACGGATCAGCTGCGACGCCAGCTTGGTGCAGGTGGCGCGAGCGTTCGATCGCCGGATGGAGGAACTCAGTCAGGAACTTGCATCCGAGCGCGAGGCACTTCTGCAGCAGGCTCTCCACGATTCGCTCACGGGCTTGCCGAACCGTGTGTTGCTCTACGACCGCATTCGGCAGGCGGTGCTGGCATCGAAGCGAAGTGGACGCTCGTTTGCCATCCTGGCGATTGATCTGGACGGCTTCAAGGGCGTCAACGACAGCCTCGGCCATGACGGTGGTGACGTCGTCCTGCAGCAGGTCGCCGATCGCCTGGTCAAATCCGTCCGGGAATCCGACACCGTCGCGCGTCAGGGCGGCGATGAATTCACGGTGCTTCTGTCCGGCATGGGGATCGACACAGCCTCTCACGTCGCCCGGCAGCTGGAGGTCCGGCTCTCCCAGGTGCTCGCGTTTGACGGCAAAGCGGTGTCAGTCGGTGCGAGCATCGGCGTGGCGATGTATCCCCATGACGGCGCTGACGTCCACACACTCCTGCGTTTCGCGGATCATGCGATGTATCGCCGCAAGCGGGAGAGAGGCAGCCGGCCCTGAGCGCTGCTACACCGAAGTTCCGCAAGGGGGCTACGGCGGCGCGGTAGGCGCTCGGTTTCCGGCAGCGCTGCGTGAATGCGCAACGCTTTGCTCAGGGAGGCGGCTCCACGACGGCCGCCCCGTCCACGATCCGGATGCGCCAGCCCTGCTCGTGCACCGCGCGGTGGTGCGGCCGGCACAGGGAGACCAGGTTCCCAAGCTCGGTGGGGCCGCCGTCCGCCCAGTGGATGATGTGATGACCCTCGGTCCACGCGGGGAGGCGGTCGCACCCCGGAAAGCGGCAGCCCCGGTCGCGGAGGTGCAGGGCGGTGCGGATGTGCGCCGGGACCGTGCGCGTGGTCCGTCCCACCGACAGCGGCACGGCACGGGTGCTCACGCCACCATCCCGATCCTGAACGGCAGCGGTCGCGGCCACCGAACCATCGCCGGTGGGCGGTGCCACCGTCACCACCGTCCGCGCCGCGTCGCAGGCGATGCGGCGGGCGGTCTCGGGGTGGATCGGCCCCACCCCGCTCAACTCGGCCGGCTGTGCATCGGCAGCGGCGCCACTGCGCAGCGTCTCCGCGCTGACGGTGAGGGTGAGATGGGGCCGCTGCCCGTGCACATCGCGGTGCTCACCGCAGCGCAGCTGGGCGGCGGCCAGCTCGACCAGCGCGTCGGCGCGGCGCTGCGACGCGGTCCGCCGTTCGCCACGATCCAGGCCATGGCTGAGGGCATCGATCGCGGTCTTCACCAGCGCCCCGCTCTCGGCATCGAGCTCACCGCGCAGGACGTACACGTGGTCATACGTCTCCTCGCACTCGAACCAGCGGCGCTCGTGGGCGTGGTTGTCATCGGCGAGGACGCCGTCCGGGTCGAGGTGGAGCCGGGTGGCCTGGGTGAGGACGCGCATCGCCCCCGGCCCGAGCGTCTCGGCCGCGCCCACGAGGATGCTCTCGAACGGCGCCACCTGCTCCACGCCGACGTCCTCGGCGAGGTGGGCGATCATCGCCACGTTGGTGAACGAGGCGCGCCCGGCCCGGGCGCTGTCGAGCGTGGCCGGCAGCTGGCCCAGGGTCCGCGCCAGGTGCACGCGGTAGGCGGCCGCCTTCACGGTCATGCCGCAGCGCGAGCGCAACCAGGACACCGTGCTCACCCCGCCGTCGGCCGCGGCGCCGTGCGCACGATCGAAGCGGTACAGGCGGCGCACGAACTCCGCCTCGAGCCGATCCATCGCCCGCCGGATCTCGACCAGGTCCGCGCCGAGCGCATCGCTGGAAACACCGTCGATGGACTCGTTGACGAGCGCATCGACAGCGTCATCCAGACGGTCACTCGCCTGCGGTGTCGCGAACGCCTCCATACACAACATTGTAGCAAACATCTGTTCGCCGCCGCAACGTACGATCCACCCCGAGGACAGGTTCTCGCCAGTTCCGGCAATAACGTCTCGTGTGCCGCTGGTCTAGGCGCGAGTAGCGTCGGGTTGTGACCACTGAGCGGATGTGATCCGAGACGATCAACCAGAGGCCAAACCACGGTTCCAATGGTGAGTACACCGAACCAGATGTACTGCGGCGCCCTTCGCCGGCCGCGGCCAATTCATACGCCTCCCCCAGGAGGCGAGCACGTGGCCCAGGCGAGCGTCCGCCAACCTACCCCAGCCGAAGCCCACACGGCGGGTCGTTTGTAGGACTGCAGAACCGGTTACACCGCCCCCGCAAGCCCAACGATAAGTGCGGCGAATACCTCGAGGACGAGAGCGCAACAGACCCCTGCCAAACAGGCGCGGAAGAGGTTCCTGCCTGCTAAGCGGTAGGTGACGAACCCTACGGCGATCGCCAGCGTGGGGAAAACAACGAGGTACACGAACTGAAACGACGGCTGGCGAATGAATTCGCTGGCAGTCTGCTCGTACAACAGTGCTGCGAGCGCCGCAGCGAGGGTGACGGGAGCGTAGCGCAGCAGGCCCTTGGACACCCCGCGAGGGTAGGCCGGGTGCTCGCCGGCCGTCCGGGGAGTAACCGCTTCGGCACGTCCTTGAGGGACATCGCCATCGGCCACGCCAGCATCTACGAATGTATCTTGACGAGGCACCCGTTACAGGCAGGCTTGTGGAGGGCTGATACGTATGCCGGAGGGTTTCTCGTCACCACGACCAAACCTGGTTGAGAGTGACGAGCGGTATTCGGTGGAAGTTCTCGGTCGGACAGGGCTGAGATACATCGACGAGGGGCGCACCATGGTCATTGATTCGGAGGCCCTAGCGACTCCGGGTGCTATGGCTCTGTACGGCACTTCGATCCGGGCGTGGCTTCCACCGCACGAGAACCAGGTAGTGAGCGATAGGGACCGTGAAGACATCATCGGCAAGATTCGGCGCGCATTCACGTCGCAGGGATGGACGCTCGAAGTCATATGCGCTGACCACGCCAGCATGCAGTCACTCGACGACCGCACGGAGGGTGAATGCTCTCAGTAGCCGGTCGCGCCGTCGATCCGTTCGCGGAGCAGGTCCGCGTGGCCGTTGTGGCGCGAGTATTCCTCGATCATGTGGTTGAGGATCCAGCGCATCGAGACCTCGCGCCCGGTGCGCTGAAAGCCGGTCGCCTCGAGCGCGCGCCGCGACACGATGTCGTCGGCACGCGCGCACTCGTCGCGCCACGTCGCGAACGCCTCGTCGACGTCGGCCGTGTCGACGTTGTCGAAATCCCCGTCGACATCCTCCTCGGAGGAGTAGATCTCGGGGAGGTCCTCGCCGGCAAGCGTGCAGCGGAACCAGCCACGCTCGACGTCGGCCATATGGCGCACGAGACCGAGCAACGACAGGGTCGACGGCGGCGCAGACCGCGTGCGCAACTGCTCCGCGTCAAGACCCTCGCACTTGCGCGCGAGTGTCTCGCGCTGCCACTCGAGGAAGGCGAGCAGCGTCGACCGCTCGTCGTCATTGCGAGGAATTTCGTCGTACTGCACGGGTGTGATCGCCTCGCGCGAGCTACGCGATGGTGACGCTGTCGTTCAGGTACACGTCCTGGATCGCGTTCAGCAGCTCGATCCCATCGTGCATCGGCCTCTGAAATGCCTTGCGGCCGCTGATCAGTCCCGTGCCCCCGGCACGCTTGTTGATCACCGCGGTGCGCACCGCCGCGGCGAGGTCGCCGGCGCCGACGGACTCACCGCCTGAGTTGATCAGCCCGACGCGTCCCGCGTAGCAGTTGAGCACCTGGTAACGGCAGAGATCGATCGGATGGTCCGACGTCAGCTTCGTGTACACCGTGTCCGCGGTCTTGCCGAAGTTGAGCGCCACGAAGCCGCCGTTGGTGGTCGGCAGCTTCTGCTTGATGATGTCGGCCTCGATCGTGACACCGAGATGATTGGCCTGGCCGGTGAGGTCGGCGGCCACCGCGTAGTCGATGCCGTCCTTCTTGAATGCGCTGTTGCGCAGGTAGCACCACAGCACCGTCGCCATGCCGAGCTCGTGCGCCTGCGCGAACGCGACGGCGACCTCCTGCAGCTGCCGGTCGGCCTCGTCCGAGCCGAAGTAGATGGTGGCGCCGACCGCGACCGCGCCGAGGTTCCACGCCTCCTTGACCGTCCCGAACATGATCTGATCGAACTTGTTCGGATACGTCAGCAGCTCGTTGTGGTTGATCTTGGCGATGAACGGGATGCGGTGCGCCCAGCGCCGCGAGACCGCTCCGAGCACGCCGAAGGTGGAGGCGACCGCGTTGCAGCCCCCCTCGACCGCGAGCTCGACGATCTTCTCGGGGTCGAAGTACTCCGGGTTCGGCGCGAACGAGGCGCCCGCCGAGTGCTCGATGCCCTGGTCGACGGGGAGGATCGAGAGGTAGCCGGTGCCGGCGAGCCGCCCGTGCTCGTAGAGGCTCGCGAGGTTGCGCAGCACGCGGCTTGAGCGGTCGCTGCCCATCCAGGTCCGATCGATGAAGTCCGGTCCCGGGAGGTGCAGGGTCGCCTTCGGGACTCCTTCGCAGTGGTGGTCGAGGAGGGTGGAGGCCTGATCGCCGAGCAACTGCTCGAAGGTGCTGGTGGAGGGAAGCGTTGCGGTTGCCATGGTTTCTCCCGATGACTCTCGGCGGCCCGTCTGGATCGCCTGAGCCTAATCTACCCCGTCCGCCGCCACCGTCCGCCGTCGAGTACGGTACGAGGCGATGGAACTGCTGCGCATTCGCGGTGGCCGCCGCCTCGAGGGGCGGGTGGCGATCTCCGGGAGCAAGAATGCGTCGCTCCCCGTGATGGCCGCGGCGCTGCTCACCGATCAGCAGGTCGAGCTGGGCAACGTCCCCGACATAGAGGACATCTCGACGATGGCGACGATGCTCGAGCACGTGGGGGTCGCCATCGAGCACCCGGACCGGCACACCTGGCGCCTCTGCGCCGCCGACCTGCGCACCACCCAGGTCGACGCCGGGTTGAGCAGGCGGATGCGCGGCTCCTTCCTGCTGCTCGGCGCGCTCCTCGGGCGCGCCGGGGAGGCGAGCATCGCCAAGCCGGGCGGTGACGACATCGGGATGCGCCGTGTCGAGCAGCACCTCGAGGGCCTCAGGCTCATGGGCGCGGAGGTGGAGGAGCGGGAGGACTCCTACGTCGCCAGGGCGCGGCGGCTGCACGGCGCCCGCATCGACCTCGACATGCCGACCGTCACCGGGACCGAGAACCTCATGATGGCCGCGGTCCTCGCCGAGGGCATCACCGTGATCAGCAACGCGGCGCGCGAGCCGCACGTCTACGACCTCGCCCGCTGCCTGGTGGGGATGGGCGCGCACGTCACCGGCGTGGGCACCGAGCTGATCGTCGTCGAGGGCAGCGGCGGCCTGCTCCACGGCACCACCCACGACATCACCGCCGACTACATCGAAGCCGGCACGTACATGATCGCCGCGGCCGCGACGCGCGGCGACCTCATCGTCGACCAGATGCGGCCCACCGATGTGCGCTTCCTGCTGAACAAGCTGCGCGCCGCCGGGTGCGACATCGTCGAGGGCGCCCATCACGTGCAGGTGCGCTGCACGGACCTGCGCAGCGTCGACGTGACCACCTGGACGCACCCCGGCTTCGCCACCGACATGCAGCCGCAGTTCTGCGCGCTGATGACCCAGGCGACCGGGATCAGCGTGATCAGCGAGGCGCTCTACGAGAATCGCTTCCGACACGTCGCCGCGCTGCAGCAGATGGGCGCGCACATCGGTGTCGACGGGCGCAGCGCCGTGATCACGGGCCCGTCGAGGCTGCGCGGCACGAGGATGAGCATCCCCGACATCCGCAGCGGCGCAGCACTGGTGATCGCCGGCCTGTGCGCCGACGGGACCACCGAGCTGGACAACGTCTACCACCTCGAGCGCGGCTATGACGACCTCGAGGCGAAGCTCGCCGCGGTCGGCGCCGACGTGGAGCTGGTGACCTCCGGTGAGCCGGGGACCGAGGTCCGCGACCTCACCGGTGTGATCGGCGACTGAGGGCGGCGGAGCGATGCTGGGCAAGAAGGTCGGCATCGACCTCGGCACGACGACCACCCGGATCATCGTCAAGGGCGAGGGGATGATCGGCAGCGAGCCGACCGCGGTGGCGGTGCGGGGTGGTGAGGCCCACGCCACGCTGTTCGGCACCACCGCCGTCGAGGCGGCGGCGGCCGACTCCGAGTTCCGGCTGAGCCGCCCGATCGCGGGCGGGGAGATCGCCGATCCCGCCGCCGCGCGGTGGCTCGTCAACCACGCGATGATCCGGGCTGTCGGACGCCAGCGGATCTTCAAGCCGGACGTGGTCATCGCGGTGATGTCGGCGCTCCCCGGCGGGCAGCGCCGGTCGCTCCTCGAGGCCGCGGCGCTCGCGGGTGCCCGCACCGCGTACCTCCTCGACGCCCCGCTCGCCGCCGCCATGGGCGCGGGGGTCCGCCTCAGCGGCCCCAACGGCCACATGGTGGTCGACATCGGGGCGGGCAAGACCGACATCGCCACGCTCGCCCTCGAGGGGACGGTGAGCGGGCGCTGCCTCGCGGGCCACGGCGGAGCTCGCCTGCACCAGGCGGTCGCCGACCACGTCCGCGCCGAGCACGGCGCGACCCTCGACGCGGCGACGGTCGAGGACGTGATCGCCTCGCTCGCCCGGGTCGGATCGCACGAGGAGCGACGTCTGGAGGTCAAGGGCCGGACCGCCGAGGGAGAGGCTGCGCTCACGATTACCTCCACGGAGCTGGCCCCGTGCCTTGATGCCCACGTGCGGCCGATCCTCGCCGGCATCGAGGCGGTGCTCGCGGACACGCCCGCCCGGCTGATCACCGACATCGAGCGCGAGGGGGTGATCCTGTGCGGGGGCGGCGGCCGCCTCGAGGGCCTCGACCGGGCGATCGCCACCGCGACCGGGCTCGAGGTGCACCGCGACAGCCAGCCCCACCTCTGCGCCGTGCGGGGGACCGGCTACGCGCTCGACAACCTCGACGTCCTCAAGCGCGCTCTGATGTACATCCGCTGAGGGCCTCTTCACGGGGAAGGCACACGGTCGGATGACTTAGAGGGTCGCTTCGATCCCGGCGAGCACGTCGTCCACGCGGATCTGATCCATCGTCGCGCGGTTCGGAGGCAACTCCTCGAACTTCGGAGGAGCCAGCGCCTGCACCACACGGTGCGCGCTGCCGTAGGCGCCGCGCCGCGCGCCGTCGGTGGGCCCGAAGAGCCCGACGGTCGGGGTACCCATCGCCGCGGCGAGCTGCAGCAGCGGCGTGTCGCTGCCCACCAGCAGGTCGCACCGCGCGATCACGCCGGCGAGCGTCGAGAGATCGATCTCCCCGACCAGGTCGGTGGCATCGGCGCGAAGGTCCATCCTGGTTCGCTCGGCAGCATATCGATCGTTCGGCGAGCCCACGAGGAGGATGCCGGCACCGTGCCGCTGGGCCAGCTGGTTGGCGAGGTGCGCCCAGCGTTCCGGATCCCAGGCGGTCGCCGTGGACGCGGCGCCGTTCTCAGCGAAGCCGGTGCCGGGTGCGATCGCCACGAGCAGGCGTCCGTCGGCCAGCCCGGTGCCGTGGAGCACGCGCTCGGCGCGCCGGCGCGCCTCGGGGCCGGGCTCGAAGACCGGGCTGTGGATCTCCTGATGGATGCCCGCGACCTGGGCGAGCCGGAGCCAGGTCTGGGCTCGATTCTCGGTCCGTCCCGCGGTGACGCGGCCCGTGAGCAGCAGGTTGCGCACGCCGCCGCCGGCGCCGTAGCGCTCGGCGACCCCGGCGAAGTACGCCGCCATGGTCGGCAGCGTCCCCGAGGCGCAGACGAAGACGGCGTCGAGGCGCAGCCTGCGCAGTGCCAGCCACAGGCGGATCCCGCCCCGGTGGGAACCCACGAGCTCCCGCAGCGGGATGACCTGGTCGACCGGGGGGATGCCGTCGGCCACCTCCGCAGCCGTGGCGGGGCAGATGAGGGTGATCCGCGTGGTCGGGAGCCCGGCGCGCAGCGTGCGCAGCAGGGGGGTCGACTGCAGGGTCTCCGCAACCCCGCCGGTGACGACGACCGCGATGTCCACCAGCGCACGGTATAGCGTGTGTCACCGGGGGCGTGACGTTTTCGCACGGGGCGCGCATTCCCCGCGGCGGTGCAACCATATGGGCTGGATGACCGCATCGCTCGCCGGCCGCGACCTGCTCAGCATTGCCGACCTCAGCAACGACGAGATCATCGCCGTCCTCGACCTGGCAGACGCAGCCAAGTCGGGCAGCGACCTCGGCCGCCCGCTGCTGGGCCGGTCGATGGCGCTCATCTTCCAGCGCCCGAGCAACCGCACCCGGGTGTCGTTCGAGGTCGCCATCCATCGTCTCGGCGGCCACCCGATCCCGCTGTTCAACCCCGAGGTGCAGCTCGGCGAGCGCGAGTCGGCCGCCGACATCAGCCGCATCCTCGACCGGTACGCCGACGGGATCGTCGCCCGCCTGGTGTCGCACCGGGACCTGGTCACGATCGCGGGTGCGGCCGCCGCGCCGGTGATCAACGCGCTCACCGATGTCGAGCATCCCTGTCAGGTCCTCGCGGACTGCATGACCGTACGGTCGGCCACGGGGCGGCTCGCCGGCGCCACCGTCGCGTACATCGGCGACGGCAACAACGTGTGCACGTCATGGATCTATGCGGCCGCGCGGCTCGGCGTGCACCTCCACGTTGTTTGCCCACCCGGGTACGAGCCGTCGCCCGCGGTCCTGCAGCGGGCGGCTGGGTTTCGCGACCGGGACACGGTGTTCGAGATCGGCCACCAGGCGGCGCCGGCGCTGGAGAACGCCGACATCATCTACACGGACGTCTGGACGAGCATGGGTCAGGAGACCGAGCAGCAGCGGCGTCGCGAGGATTTCGCGGGGCTGCAGGTGAATGATGCGCTCATCGCCGGCGCGCCGCCCGCCGTCAGGGTGATGCACTGCCTGCCCGCGCATCGCGGCGAGGAGATCACCGACTCGGTGATGGATGGCCCGCATTCGATCGTCTTCGACCAGGCGGAGAACCGCCTGTGGGTGCAGCAGGCGCTGCTCGCGCTCATCTATGCGCGCGACGACGTCGAGGTCGCCGCGTGAGCGATTTCCTGCGCAATGCGCACTTCTTCCTGCAGAGCCTCAGCTGGCGCGACGGCCTCGACGTCCTGGTGGTCGCGTTCCTGCTCTACCAGCTCCTCAAGCTCATCCGCGGCACCCAGGCGGTGCAGCTGCTGCTCGGTCTCGGCATCATCTTCGTGGTGGGCTGGGCGGCGCAGCTCCTCCATCTCCGCCTGCTCGAGTTCATCTTCAGCAATGGGACGCAGGCGATCGTCATCGCGGCGATCGTCCTCTTCCAGCCCGAGCTGCGCCGCGCGCTCGACCAGGTGGGCAGGCTCGGAACGGTGCGCACCCTGCTGGGACGCCATCCCGAGGTGGCGCTCTCACGCATCGTCGACGAGGTGCTCCGCGCCGCCGGGTCGCTCGCCGAGCGGAAGGTCGGGGCCCTGATCGTCTTCGAGCGCGAGACCGGGCTCGAGAACCTCGCAGCGACGGGCGTGCACATCAACGGCGAGGTGACCGCCGAGATGCTCGCAACGATCTTCATCCCCGGCTCGCCGCTCCACGACGGGGCGGTGATCATCCGTGAGAACCGGCTCGTCGCGGCGGGGTGCGTGCTCCCGCTTGCCGAGACCCTTCCCGGCGTCGGACGGATGGGGACGCGCCACCGCGCCGCGCTCGGGCTCACGATGCAGAGCGACGCGGTGGTGCTCATCGTCAGCGAGGAGACCGGCCTCATCAGCGTCGCCCACGACGGCAAGATCTACCGGGGCCTCGATTCGGCCAAGCTGCACGAGATGGTGATCACGCTCCTCGCCAAGGAGGGCAGGTCCGGTCGCGTCGCGATGCTCCGGCCGCTTGCCAGGGTCGGGACGCTGCGCACGCTGGGACGCCGTTCCCACCCGTGAAGATTCCCGGCTTCATCACGCGCAACTCGCGGCTCAAGGCGGGCAGCGTCCTGATCGCGTTCGTCACGTGGGTCGGTGTCGTGTACGCGGGCAACCCGCCGACCACGCGCGTTCTGACCGTGCCCATAGAGAACCCGCAGAGCATCCCCTCCGGATTCGTGCTCGTCAACAAGCTGGTCGACGTCCAGGTGCGGGTCGGCGGCGACCAGAACACGCTGTCGTCGCTCGCCCCTTCGGCGCTCACCGCGACCGTGGACTGGGCGGCGGCCACCCACGCGGGGACGTACACGATCCCACTGAGAATCACCAAGACCAATTCGCGGATCGAGCTGATCGATCCGCCCACGAAGATCCTCGTCGACCTCGACACGCTCGTCTCCGTCTCGGTGCCCGTGACAATCGTGGTCACCAATCCGCCGCCGGCCGGCTATCACCCCGGCCCCCAGCAGGCGACGCCGTCAACCGTGGTCCTCACGGGGCCACAGCGCGAGCTGACCGGCGTGGAGGCTCGCGTGACCGTCGATCTCGCGAACCAGAAGGCGAACTACCAGGCAGATCTCAGGGTGTTCGTCTACGCCAAGGGCGGCGCGCGGCTCAACAACGTCGGGATCGACCACAGCCAGGTCAGCGTCAGCATCGCGATCCAGGCGGCTGTGACCACGATCGCCGTCGCCGTGTACCCGCACACCGAGGGCAACACGTCGCTGGGCCACTACCTCGCCGGCATCTTCTCCAACCCGCCGACCGTGGTGCTCACCGGCCCCCAGGACCTCCTCAACACACTGAAGTCGGTCACGACGTCGACCATCGTCCTGAACGGGATCACCGGTGTGTACTCGGAAACCGTGACCATCCTCCCGCCCGCGGGCGTCACCGCGTCACCGAACAAGGTCATCGTGACCATCGAGGTGGCGGCCCTCCCGACCCCGCCGCCGACCCCCACGCCGACCCCGAGCCCCAGCCCGTAACGCGATCCCGCCGTCGCCGTTCCAGAGAGGTCCCATGTGCGGCATCATCGGCTACGCCGGCCCCCGTCCCGCAGCGCCAATCCTGCTCGACAGCCTGCGCCGCCTCGAATACCGGGGCTACGACTCGGCCGGCATCGCGATCATCGACTCGTCCGGTGACGTCTCCACCGTCAAGAACACGAACAAGGTCGCTGACCTCGTCCGCCAGGTCGAGCACGAGGGCACGCCGTCCGGCACGGTCGGCATCGGGCACACGCGGTGGGCGACCCACGGCCGCCCTTCGGTGGAGAACGCCCATCCCCACATGGACTGCACGGGTCGCATCCACGTCATCCACAACGGCATCGTCGAGAACTACCGCGAGCTGCGCGCGGAGCTCATGGCACGCGGCCACGAGTTCGTCAGCGAGACCGACACCGAGGTCGTGCCCCACCTCATCGAGGACCAGTTCCACGGCGATCTCGCGGCTGCGGTCCGGGGGGCGCTCAATCGCATGCACGGCGCGTGCGCGCTCGTGGCGATCTCCGCCGACCAGCCAGACCGAGTCGTGGGCGCGCGTCTCAACGCGCCGCTCGTCGTCGGCCTCGGCAAGGGCGAGGTCTTCGTGAGCAGCGACATCACGGCGCTCATCCCGTACACGAAGCGGGTCGCGCTGCTCGGTGAGGGCGAGATCGTCACCGCGACGCCGGACGGGATCAGCGTGCAGCAGCTCGACGGCACCGCCGTCGAGGCGCGCATCGTCACCGTCGACTGGGAGGCGGAGCAGGCGCAGAAGAACGGGTTCCCGCATTTCCTGCTCAAGGAGATCCACGAGCAGCCCGACGCGGTGCGCAACGCGCTGCGCGGGCGCATCGACGATCTGGGGATGGTCGTGCTCCCCGAGCTGGGCCTCGAGGAGGGAACGCTCGAGACCGTGCGTGAGGTCGTGCTCGTCGCGTGTGGCTCAGCCTGGTACGCGGCGATGGTGACCGGCTACGCCATCGAGCATCTCGCCAAGGTTCGCTGCAAGGTTGAGGCGGCGAGCGAGTTCCGCTACGGCGAGGCGCTCGTCGACGAGCACTCGCTGGTCATCGCGGTGTCGCAGTCCGGGGAGACCGCGGATACGCTCGCGGCGGTCCGCCAGGCACATCACGCGGGCGCGCGAGTGGTCGCGATCACCAACGTTGTCGGGAGCGCACTCGCGCTGGAGGCGGACGGCGCGCTGTACATGCAGGCGGGCCCCGAGATCTCCGTGGCGGGGACCAAGACCTTCATGACGCAGATGGTGTGCGGGCTGCTCATCGCACTGCGGCTCGGTGACGCGCGCGGCACGCTCGACGTCGCCGAGCATCAGCGTCTCGTCGAGGAGCTGCAGCAGATTCCGGACCTGCTCGGCAGGACGCTGGAACTCGAACCGGCGGTGCTCGAGCTCGGACAGCGCTTCGCGCACGCGCACAGCGCGATGTACATCGGGCGCGGCATCAACTTCCCGATCGCCATGGAGGGCGCGCTCAAGCTCAAGGAGATCTCGTACGTGCACGCCGAGGGATATGCGGCCGGTGAGTTGAAGCACGGACCGATCGCGCTGCTCGAACCCGAGGTGCCGGTCGTCGCCATCGCCACGCGGTCGGCGACGCTGCCCAAGATGGTCAGCAACGTGCAGGAGGTGCACTCACGCGACGCCCCGGTGATCGCGATCGTCACCGAGGGTGAGGACCCGTTCGACTCCGGTTTCGCCAACACCATCGCGGTGCCCGGATGCTCGGAGGTGTTCTCGCCGCTGATCAACGTGATTCCGTTGCAGCTGTTCGCGTATCACGTCGCGGTGCAGCGCGGCTGCGACGTCGATCAGCCGAGGAACCTTGCCAAGTCCGTGACCGTCGAGTAGCCGACGGATGACGCTGGTCGTCGGTGTCGATGTCACCGTCGTGGATCGCATCGCCGCGGCATTGCGGCGCCATCCTCGTTTCGCCCAGCGCGTGTACACCGCCGGTGAGCAGCGGTACGCCGCGGCCAAGCCTGAGCGCTGGGCGAGCAGGTGGGCGGCCAAGGAGGCGGTCAAGAAGCTCTACGGCTCGCTCGGCGAGGCGATGCCGGCGTACCGGGACATCGAGGTCGTCCGGCGCCGCGGTGGTCCGCCGCAGGTGCATGTTCGCGGCGAGCCCACCGACATCGCGCTGTCGCTGACGCACGACGGGGGGCTGGCGATCGCGGTCGCGGTGAGCCGCGGGCAGCGACGCCGGCACCCGCTTCCCGACGTGCCCGACGGCCTGCGCCTCGCTGATCGTCCCGACGACGGCCACAAGGGAACGTTCGGTCGCGTTGTCGTCGTCGCCGGCTCAACGGGCTACACGGGGGCGCCACGCCTTGCGGCGATGGGTGCCGCACGGGGTGGCGCGGGACTTGTGGAACTCTGCGTTCCGGCGGCGATCCATCCGATCGTGGCGGCCGGTTGCCTCGAGATCATGCCCACCGCGCTCCCGGACGGCGGGACCGGGACGCTTCGCCCCGAGGGGTCGGCGCTGGTCCGGGAGCGCGCCGCAGCGGCCGATGCGCTCGTCATCGGTCCCGGACTCGGGCGCTCGCCGGACACGGTCGCAGCACTCCTCGACCTGCTCGCGGCGCTGTCGTGTCCCGCGGTCGTCGACGCGGATGCGCTCAACATCGCCGCCGCGTCCGGCTTCGACTGGCGCGCGTGCCCGTCGCCGGTCGTGGTGACACCGCATCCGGCGGAGATGGCCCGTCTCGCCGGCACCGACACCGCGGCCGTGCAGGCGGACCGAATTGGAACTGCCGAGCGCTTCTCGCGGCAGCACGGTGTCGTCGTGGTGCTGAAAGGCGCGGAGACCGTGGTGGCCGCCCCGGGTCAGGCCACGCACATCGATCGCCATCGGGTCGTCGCGCTTGCGACCGGGGGCACCGGTGATGTGCTCGCCGGGCTCATCGGCTCGATGCTGGCGCAGGGGCTCGCTCCCGGCGATGCCGCGGTTGCCGGCGTCACCATCCACGCACAGGCGGGACTCATGGTGCAGGGACGGCGTGGCCGCGCCGGGGGGCTCGCCTCAGATGTCGTCGATGCGCTGCCGGCCGCTCAGGAACTCCTCCGCCAGGCGCTCGAGTCTAGTTCCCGTAGATGAACCCGAGGATGCTGCCGCTCGTGTTGCTGATGACCCGGTAGTCGACGACGTCCCAGCCGGCGAAGTTCATCTCCGAAAGTTTGAATGACCCCGCGGGGATGCCCGCCGCCGGACCCACCGCCTCGACGTAGGCGACATGACCGAGTGAGCTGACGCCGTCGACCCCGGGCCGGAACACCACGATCGCCCCGGCCACGGGCTGCGTGCCTTCCTTGTATCCCATCGCCGCGGCCGCGCCGTACCAGTCCTTGGCGTTGCCGAGCCACGGCACGCAGCGGCGCGTCGCGACGTACCACGTGCAGTACCCGTACGCGAAGTGGTTGCCGCACGGTCCCGCACCGACATGCGGGCCGGCCTCGAGAAACGCGATCTGGTTGTCGATGTTGGCGATCTCGGCTGCGACCTGCCGCGCCGGTCCGCGCAGCCCGGCGAACACGCTGTTGCGCTGCTCGACGGTGAGCAGCATCTGATTGCTCTGCGCAGCGAGTTGCCCTTCCACCGCGCCGGCCCGCGCGACGTCGCGCGTGATCGTCGCCCGCTCGGTGGTGATCGCCCGGTTCGCGGCGCCGAGACGCTGCACAAGCTCGAGCACCTGCTTCGAGACCTGGTTGGCGGACTTCAGCTCATCCATCGCCTGCGTGAACGACTGGGCGCTGAGCACCGCGGCGAGGACCTGATCGGCGCCGCTCGTCTCATAGGTCGCGCGCGTGATGCCCGCCAGCTGCTGCTTGTCCTGCGCGACCGTCGCATCGTTGCTCTTCATCTGATCGTTCAGCGAGAGCAGCGTCGCGTTGAGATGGCTCAACTCGGCTCGTTCCGCAAGCACCTTGGTCTGCTGGGCGTTGAACGCCGCTTCCGCCGCACTCACCTGGCCACCCGCGGAGGTCAGGTGCGGCTGCATCGCGGCGAGCTCTGCGATGAGTTGCGCGCGCCGCGCCTGCAGCGCTGCGATGGCAGAGCTCCGCGGAGGCGAGCTGTTTGCCTGACTACCTGGGATGGCTCCGAGTCCGGTGGCCAGAAGGGTGATGACACCTGCCACGGTCAGGGTCACCTTCCGGCTCCACGTCAAAATACGTGTCCTCCGTGTGTTCTGCCGCCGGCTGCCCGAACAGGGCACCCGTCGGTGCGTCCCCAGGCCGCACCATACGCACGTCGATGGTCCGTACGCAAGTGTCGAAGGTCCCAGCGCACATCGGGACCCGGACCGCGGCAACGGTACCGTGGCCATCGGGCCCGTATATTGCGGACGTGTGACGGTGGCTCGAAACCTGCGGGCGGAGCGGCGATTCGACGAAGGCGGCCCCACCCTGCTCGATGTCGGCGAGGCCGATCTCGTCCGGGCGCTGACCGCGATCGCGCGGGAGATCGCACCCGGCCTCGTCCTCGGCACGGGCGACGACGCGGCGATCTGGGCTCCCGAACCCGGCCGCGAGGTGGCGCTCAGCCAGGACGCAGTCGTCGAGGGGATCGACTTCCGCAGGCCGTGGATCACCCCCCGCCGCCTCGGGGAGCGGGCGCTCGCGATCGCCCTCTCGGACCTCGCCGGGATGGGGGCCAGGCCCGCCTGGTGCGCTGCGACGCTCTGCGCGCCGGCGAGCACCTGCGCCGAGGACGTCATGGAGATCCAGCGCGGCCTGTGCGCCGCGGCCGCCACCGCGGGGTGCGTCGTGGCGGGCGGGGATGTGAGCGCCATCGACGGACCGCTCGTGATCGATGTCTCGGTGGGGGGCACCCTCGCGCCGGGGGCGGCGCTGCGTCGCGATCGGGGCGCCCCCGGTCACGTCGTGGTCGTCACCGGCACGCTCGGCAGGGCGGCCGCCGGATTGCGCCTGCTCCTCGATGGCAGCGCGGAGCTGTCCGATCAGGAGCGGGCCTGGGTGGAGGCGCAACGCTCACCGGCCGCGCGGATCGCGGAGGGCCTGAGCCTGGTCGCGGCCGGGGTGCGCTGCGGCGGGGACATCAGCGACGGTCTGCTCGTCGAGATGGAGCGGATCACCGACATGTCCGGCTGCGGCGCGGACATCTGGCTGGACCGCGTCCCGGTCGAGGAGGCGCTCGTGTCGGACTTCGGTGCGGCCTGGCCCGAGCTGGCGCTCGGCGCGGGCGAGGACTTCGAGCTGGTCGCGACCCTTCCCGACACCGCGCTCGGCGCGCTGCTCGAGGGCTGGTCGCCGGGTCTGACGCCACTGCGGGCCGTGGGCCGCCTCCGCGCCGGGTCGGGCGTCGCCGTCCTCGATCGCGAGGGGGGCGAGCGGGTGCCCTCGCCGCGCACCACCTCGCGGCACTTCGCATGACCGGCGCCGGCCTCGCCGAGCGATGCGCGACCGAGGCGGACACCATCGCCCTCGGCGAGCGCATCGGCACCCGCGTCCTCGCCGGTGACCTCATCGTGCTGAGCGGCGAGCTGGGGGCGGGCAAGACCGTGCTCGTGCGTGGCATCGCGACCGGGATGGGCGTCGACCCTGCGGCGGTGCGCAGCCCGACGTTCGTGCTGCACCACGTGTATCGAGCCGGGGAGCACGTCCTCCACCACATCGACCTGTACCGGCTCGGGCCGGGCGCGGACATCCGCCTGCTCGACGTCGACGAGCTGCTGGCGGCCGGTGGGGTGGTGGTCGTCGAGTGGGGAGAGCATGCCCGGCTCCACGAGGCTGCGGAGGTGAGCATCGGCTTCGAGGTCCTCGACGACGGCGCCCGCGTGATCACGCTGCTCGGCGGAGCCCCGGAGCGTTTCCGGCTCGCCTGGGGCGGCAGGTCGGCATCGTGAGCATCCTCGCGATCGACACGGCATCGAGATCGCGCGTCGTCTGCGTGCTCGCGTCGCCGCAGGGCGAGCTCATCGATGCCGCGGTCATCCGGGGTCAGCCCGTCGGCACGTCGCTCCCCCGGATGCTGATGCGGATGCTCGATGCGGCCGACCAGGCGGTGGTGGTCGTCACCGGCCCGGGGACGTACACCGGGGTGCGCGCGGGCATGGCCGCCGCCCTCGGCATCGCTGACGCCCGGGGCCTCCCGCTCCACGGGCTCGGCTCCCTCGAGGTCGCGGCGTGCTGGGACGGTTCGGGGCTGGGCGATGACTCATGGGTGATCGCGGATGCGGGTCGCGGCGCTCTGTACGCCGCCCGACGGCACGCGGCGGCCACGCCGAGGCGGGTACGGCTCGAAACCTTCGACGCGGGTGGGGCCGCGGTGATCGGCACCGAGGCGCTGCCGATCACGGGTCTTGTGGTCGTCGACCCCGCGGCGGCGCTGGCGTGCGCGGTCACCCTCGCGCTGTCCCGGCCGGCACTCCGGCGCGAAGGGCTCACGGCCGCGTACGTCGACGCCTAGAGCCACCCGTGGCGTTCGGCGGTTCGCACCGCTTCGATCCGATTGCGCGCGCCGGTCTTCTGGATGGCGGACGACAGGTAGTTGCGCACCGTGCCCTGCGAGAGGAAGAGCGCCTCCGCGATGCTCGCGATGTTCGCGCCGCCGGAGGCGGCATGGAGCACATCGCGCTCGCGCGGTGTCAGCGGGCTCGAGCCGTCGCTCAGCGCGGCGGCGGCAAGTGCCGTGTCGATGACGCGCTCGCCCGCGACCGCGCGCCGGATCGACACGGCGAGCTGGTCCGCGGGGCCGTCCTTGACGACAAACCCGGAGGCACCGGCCTCCATAGCGCGGCGCAGGTAGCCCGGGCGTCCGAACGTGGTGAGGATGATGATCACGCACGCGGGCATCGCATGGTGGAGACGTGCCGCGGCCTCGAGACCGTCGATCCCCGGCATCTCGATGTCGAGCAGCGCGACGTCGGGACGCGCTGCGAGCGCTGCGGCCACCACCTCGTCGCCGCGCGGGACCTGTGCGACCACCTCGAGGTCACCTTCCAGGTCGAGCAGCGTCGCGAGCGCCCCCCGGACCATGCCCTGGTCCTCCGCGATGAGGATGCGGATCACGCGGCGCCCTGCGGCACGTACGCCTCGAGCCTGAACCCGCCCTTCGCGGCCGGCCCCGCCTGCAGGCGGCCGCCGGCGGCGCCGACGCGCTCGCGGAGCCCGTGCAACCCGCTGCCGCCGGCGCTCGCGACCCCGCCGACGCCGTCGTCGACGATGACGACGGTGAATCCGCCGTTGCTCGCCTCGAGCGAGATGTCGCACCGATGCGCGTGACTGTGGCGGAGCACGTTGGTGACGCCCTCGCGCACCGTCCACGCGAGCAGGCTGTCCACGGGCGCCGGGGGGACGGCGCTGTCACGTGTGACGGCGAAGGCGATGCCCGCGGCGTCGAGGACGT
Source organism: Candidatus Dormiibacterota bacterium (assembly GCA_963848445.1). GTDB lineage: Bacteria > Chloroflexota > Dormibacteria > Aeolococcales > Aeolococcaceae > Palsa-851. The sequence goes on along the minus strand of CAWKDT010000005.1, from coordinate 165,309 downwards.
CGCGCGCGCCCTGCAACTCGTCGGCGAGCGAGCGCTGGCGGTACCCGGTGATCATGGCGCGCACCTCGGCGAGCGACTCGCGCGCAACCGAACTCGACGTCGCCGATCGCCTCCGCGGCGGCGTCCGGATCGCTGCGCATCAGGCGACGCGCCACCTGCGCCTTGAGCGCGATCACCGACAAGCTATGGCCAAGGATGTCATGAACATCGCGTGAGATGCGAAGCCGCTCATCGGCGATGGCCAGCCGTGAGACCTCCGCGCGAGCGGTGCGGAGCTCGATGACCGTGGCGATGAGGCGCCGGAACGCGAGCATCGTGAAACCCAGCGCAACGGTGAGAAAGGTGATGAATCCGAGGTCCGCCCACGCGTACCCGAGGAGCACGCCGCTGACGACCATGAAGACGCCGAGCGCGAACAGCACCGGGACGAGGTACCGCCAGCGCAGCGTCCATCCGGCGGCGACGCCGCAGTACACGAGCAGTCCGGTCCACTGGCCCCGGAACGCCAGCGTGAGCGTGATCCCCATCGCGAACAGCACCACCAGCGGGAGCAGCCCCACCCCGGTCGCGACGCGCGGCACCAGCGTGAGGCAGACCCACATCGCGAAGAGGTACATGGCGGCGAACGCCACCAGGCAGACCCACGCGATGACGGCCTTGGTCGGGGAGTATCCGGTGCCGAGGATGTCGGCGATCGGATACCCGAGGAAGACGAGCCAGATGGCCGCCCAGGCGAGCCGTGCCACCGTGGGGATGGGCCACATGACGTTGTCGGGGCCGCTGATCCCCCTGGTCAGCATCGCTCGCTCGGCATCAGCACGATGCTATGCCAGCCTCACGTGGCGCGAAGTGTCAGGCGGCGGGAGACGGCCACCGCGAGGAGAGCCGCGCCGGCGAACCAGGCCAGGAGGACGAGGCCGTCGGTGAGCGCGGGCCCGACGCCACGGGCGATGTGCCAGCCGAGCTGCGCGAGGTGGTACGACGGCAGGGTCTTCGCGACGGTCTGCAGCGCCGATGGCAGGATCTGCACGGGCATCCAGAGACCGCCGAGCGCCGCGAGCACGAGGTACAGCACCATCGTGAGGCCCTGGGCACCGTCGCCGTCGGCGACCGTGCCCACGACGATGCCGATCGCCGCGAAGGGGAGGCAGCCCGCCGCGATGAGCAGCACGAGCGCCGGCCACTCCCAGAGCGGCAGGGTCACACCCTTGACGGCGACCGCGGTGATGAAGGTCAAGACGATCGCGGGCAGGCTGAGCGCCATCGCCGCGATCAGGCGCGCGGCGAGGATGCGCGCCGGGGAAAGCGGGGTCAGGCGAAGCTGGCGCAGCCAGCCGATCTGGCGATCGATGGCGAGGCGCGGCCCCGAGGCCATGAGCACGCCGCCCATCGCGCCGAAGGTCGCCATCGCGACCATGATCTCGATGTTCGGCGTGAGCCCCTCCGAGGAGTTGGCGGCGGCGCCGAAGACCGTGGAGAAGAGCAGGTAGGCGGCGACCGGCCAGCCGACGACGAGGAGCAGGTAGCGGCGGTCGCGGAGCGAGCGACGGAACTCGAGGCTGAGGTAGGCAAGCATGGTCGTCTCCTCGTCAGGCAGCGATGCTGTCGGTGATCGCGATGAATGCGTCTTCCAGCGCGACGCCGGAGACCTCGATGGCATGGGCGTCGGGTCGCCCGGCGAGCAGCGCTCGCAGCGCGATGTCCGTGTCGCGGCAGCGCAGCTCCACGCGGTCGCCGCGCACCGTCACCGACACCACCCCGGGGAGTGCGTCGAGACCGGCGACGCCGGTGGCGCCGATCGAGCAGCGGATGACGCGCAGCCCGACCGAATCCTTGATGGCCGACGGCGTTCCATCCGCGACAACGCGGCCCCGCGCCATCATCACGACCCGGTCGGCGGCGACGTCCGCCTCGTCCAGGTAGTGGGTCGAGAAGAGGATGGTGCAGCCGCGCTCGGTGAATCCCTTCATCGCCTGCCAGAAACCGCGCCGGGTCTCGACGTCCATGGCCGCGGTGGGCTCGTCGAGGACGAGCAGCCGGGGATCGCCGACCAGCGCCATGGCGAGGCGGAGTCGCTGCGTCTGGCCGCCGGAGAGGCGGTCGACCCGGCGCCGCTCGATGCCCCGGAGCTGGGCGATCTCGACGACCTCATCGAGGGCGAGCGGGGCGGCGTAGAGGCGCCGCGCCATGCTGAGCAGCTCGACCACCTGGACGCCGGGCATCATCCCGCCGTCCTGGAGCATCGCGCCGACGAGGCCGCGAGCGGCGGCGGCCCCCGGCTGGGCGCCGAGCACGCGGATGCTGCCGGAGTCGGGCGGCATGAGACCGAGGAGCATCGAGATCGTCGTCGTCTTGCCGGCGCCGTTCGGTCCGAGCAGGGCGAGCGTCTGGCCGCGCTCCACGGCGAGGCTCAGGCTGTCGACGGCGAGCACCGGTCCGAAGCTGCGGCTCACCGCGTCGAGCACGACTGCTTGGGCGGCGTCCCCGGAGTTCGGGCGGCCGGAGGTGTGTTGTGTCATGTGCCACAGCGTGCGGGGAGTGCCGCGGCCCCGGGTAGTGAAGCCGGTCAGCAACCCGCGATGACATCCGTCACGGGTCGTGTTCACCGCGGCGAGATGGCACGGTTATGATGCGAATACCCGCCACCACAAGCTGCTCCAGGGTGCTCATGCAAGTCGTCCCTCGTCTCTCGGTCGAGCCGATGCGTTACGAGGACATCGCCGCCGTGCAGGCCATCGAGCGTCAGGTCTTCACGTCCCCATGGCCGAAGAACGCCTACGCGAGCGAGCTGTCGCAGAACCGGCAGGCGTCGTACATCGTGCTGCGTCAGGACGGCTCCCTCGTCGGGTATGCCGGCCTGTGGCGGGTCGCGCTCGAGGCGCACGTCACGACCATCGGAGTCCGCGCGGGTGACCACTCGAAGGGATACGGCACCGTGCTGTTCGCCGCGCTCGTGCAGCGAGCGTTCGCGCTCGGCGCGCGCTGGATCACGCTCGAGGTGCGCGACACCAACGACCACGCGATCCGCCTCTACGAGCGCTTCGGGTTCAAGGCGATCGGACGCCGGCGCGGCTACTACACGGACAACGGCGAGGACGCGGTGATCATGTGGAGCGACAGCATCCACGCGCCCGAGTTCAAGCGCCGTTTTCTCAAGATCCTCAACGGCATCGACGTGGCCGGTGTCGGCGGTGCGCCTCCGACGGAGTACCCGTCCGCCTGAACCTCCTCGCCATCGAGACCTCCTGCGACGAGACCGCCGCCGCGGTGCTCACCGACGGGCGCGTGGTCCGCTCTTCGGTGGTGTCCTCGCAGATCGCGCTGCACGCCGGGTACGGCGGGGTCGTCCCCGAGCTCGCGGCGCGGGCGCACCTCGAAGGCCTCGCCACCGTCGTCGACGCCGCGCTCGCGCCGGTGGACGGGGGCTGGGACGGCATCGACGCGGTGGCGGTCACGCGCGGCCCGGGGCTCGCGGGCTGTCTCATCGTCGGAACGATGTACGCGTCCGGTGCGGCGCTCGGGCGCGGTCTGCCGCTCGTCGGTGTCTCGCACCTCGCCGGCCACGTCTACAGCGCGTGGCTCGCCGACCCCGGCCTCGAGCCGCCGTACCTGGCGCTCCTGGTGAGCGGGGGTCACACCGAATGCGTGGTGCTGCGCGAGCACGGCGTCGCCGACCGCCTCGCGGCGACGAGGGATGACGCGGCGGGCGAGGCGTTCGACAAGGTCGCGCGCCTGCTCGGGCTGGAGTATCCGGGCGGTCCCGCGATCCAGCGGGTCGCCGCGACCGGCGACGCGGCCCGCTTCCCGCTGCCGCGCACCCGGATCGACGGTGCGTTCTCGTTCAGCGGTCTCAAGACCGCGGTGCGATACACGGTTCGCGACCTCGGCGCCGCGGCGTTGACGCCGCAGGGAACGCCGCGCGACGCGCGAGTCGTCGCTGACCTCGCGGCGAGCTTTCAGGCGGCCGCGGTCGACCAGCTCGTCGGCGGGCTCGAGGCCGCCGCCCAGCGCTGTGGTGCGACCACGGTGGCGGTGGTCGGAGGCGTCGCCGCCAACCGCGCCCTCCGCGAGGCGGTGCGGGCCAGGTTCGCCGGACTTCGCGTCGTCGTGCCGCCGCTCGACCTCTGCACCGACAACGCCGCGATGATCGCCGCGGCGGGCTGGCACCGCCTGCGAATCTCCGGTCCCGACACGCCGGGGTTCGATGTCGATCCCTCGCTCGCCGAGTGCGCGTGATGCCGGCCGACGCGAGCGCCGGCACCGTCTCGGCGCACCGCTCCGAGACCGCCGAGCGATACCTCGAGGCGATCCACTACATCGAGCACGAGGGGGAGGTGCCGCGACCCGGGCGGCTTGCGGAGTGGCTCGGCGTGAGCGCTCCGACCGTGACCGTGTCGCTCCAGCGGCTGGCCCGCGACGGCTGGATCCGGATCGCCGGGGACCGATCGGTGGAGTTGACCGACGCCGGCGCGGAGGCCGCCGCGACGATCGTGCGGCGCCATCGCATCGTCGAGCGCTGGCTCACCGACGTGCTCGGGCTCGACTGGGCGACCGCGGACCTCGAGGCGGCCGCCCTCACCCACGGCATGTCGTCGATCGTGCTCGACCGGCTCGACGAGCTGCTCGGCCGGCCGGCGACGTGCCCGCACGGCAACGTCATCCCCGGCCGGACGCCGCCGGCGGGACGCCGGCTGATCCGCCTCGTCGAGCTCCCCGACGGCGAGGCCGCACGGATCGCCCGGATCTCGGAGGTCGCGGAGCACGAGGGACCGCAGCTGCTGCGGATACTCGACCAGCACGGCCTCGTGCCGGGCACCGAGGTCGGCGTGGTCACGCGATCGGCCCGTACCTGGACGCTGGTGGCCGGCGGCGCGGAGGTCAGCGTCGACTCGCCGACCGCGCGGGCCATCTGGGTTGAAGCCCCGGTGCGATTAGGTTAGGTTAAGCTAACCCGCCGCCGAGGGGCCAACCGCCTGTCCGAAGGGACCCGCAGCCGTGGTCGGAAGCCTGCTGATCTTTGCGCGAGAGGGGCTCGAGGGCACCCTGATCTGCTCGATCCTGCTGACCTATCTCGCCTCGGCCGGCCGGCGCGATCTCTTCCGGTACGTGTTCCTGGGCGCCGGCGCGGCCGTCGTGCTGGCCACTGCGGCCGGGGTCCTCATGTGGATCGCCAGCCGCGACGCGTTCATCGCTTCGACCGCACAGGCGTGGTTCGAGACCGGTGTCTTCGCGGTCGCGGTCTCGGTGCTCACGTACATGACGTTCTGGATGCGCCGCCACAGCCGCAGCATCGGCCGCGAGCTGCGCGAGAAGGTCTCCGGTGCGGTGAGCGGCGGTTCAGGGGTGGCCCTCGGGCTCGTCGCCTTCGTGACCGTGGGACGCGAGGCGATCGAGACCGTGATCTTCCTGCTCGCCATCGCCTACCAGAGCTCCCCGCTGCAGCTCGGCATCGGAGCGGTCATCGGTCTTGCCATCGCGCTGTCGGTGAGCTACGCGATGTTCCGGGTCGGGCTTCGCCTCAACCTCGGACGGTTCTTCGCGATCGTGGGCAGCCTGCTCATGGTGGTCGCCGCGGGACTCCTCGCGGACGCGATCCAGAACCTGCAGGAGCTGCACGTGCTGCCCGGCGCCGGATGGACCCTCTTCGACGTCAGCGGGACCCTGCCCGACGACACGGGAATCGGCGATGTGCTCCATGGTCTGGTCGGGTACAGCGCCGCTCCGACCGCGCTCCAGGCCGTGATCTGGGCCGCGTTCCTCGCCGCCGGCCTCGCGCTCTTCCTCCGTCCCGCCCGGCGGCCGGCCGGCCGCCCGCCCGCGCCCGCCGAGGCGGTTTGACGCCAGGCGCGGCTGCGCTTGCATGGCTGGCACTCGGTTCGGTAGAGTGTTAGCAGTCACCCACCCAGAGTGCTAAGAAAACCCAGGAGGTCCCAGCGTGTCCCTCAAGCTTCGTCCACTTGCCGATCGCGTCGTCGTCAAACCCGTAGAGCGCGATGAGATGACCAAGAGCGGCATCGTCCTGCCGGACACCGCCAAGGAGAAGCCCCAGGAGGGCATCATCGAGGCAGTCGGCAACGGCCGCTACAACGAGCAGACCGGAGTCCGCATCGCCCTCGACGTCAAGGTCGGCGACCGTGTGATGTACGCGAAGTACGCGGGCAGCGAGGTCAAGATCGACGACACCGAGTACCTGATCCTCGGCGAGAAGGACATCCTCGCGGTCGTCGAGAAGAACGGCAAGAAGAGCTAGGCGCGAGAGGTGCCTGCCAAGCAGCTTCGCTTCGACGCGCCCGCGCGCGCTGCGCTTCAGCGCGGCGCCGCGGTGGTTGCCGACACCGTCGCGGTGACCCTCGGTCCGCGCGGCCGGACGGTCGTGCTCGACAAGAAGTTCGGACCGCCGCTCATCAGCAATGACGGCGTGACGATCGCTCGCGAGATCGAGCTCGAGGACCACTTCGAGAACATGGGCGCGCAGCTGCTCAAGGAAGTGGCGATCAAGACCAACGACGTCGCCGGTGACGGCACCACGACGGCGACGGTGCTGGCCCGATCGATGCTCGACGAGGGGCTGCGCAACCTCTCGGCCGGCGCACCTCCCAACGAGCTGCGACGCGGCATGCTGGCCGCGTGCGACGCGGTGGTCGCGTCGATCCGCGCCCGGTCGCATCCGGTCAAGGGCGGTGACGACATCCTCCGTGTCGCGACCATCAGCTCCGGCGACTCGACCATCGGGACGATGATCGCCGACGCGTTCGACAAGGTCGGCAAGGAGGGCGTCGTCTCGGTCGAGGACGGCACCGGGATCGAGACCGAGGTCGAGGTCGTCGAGGGCATGCAGTTCGATCGCGGCTACATCTCCGCACACCTGGTCACCGATCTGCAGAACATGGAGTTGGTGCTGAACGATGCGCGAGTTCTTGTCACAGATGCCAAGATCTCGTCGGTGGCGGATCTGCTGCCCAGCCTCGAGCTCGTGATGCGCGCGGGCCGGCCGCTGCTCATCGTCGCCGAGGACGTGCAGGCGGAGGCGCTCGCCACCCTCGTGGTGAACCGCGCCCGGGGCACCTTCAGCGCGATGGCGGTGAAGGCGCCGGCGTTCGGCGAGCGGCGTGACGCGATCCTCCAGGATCTCGCCGTGCTCACCGGGGCGACCGTCATCAGCGAGAAGACGGGACTCCGGCTCGACGCGGTGCGCGAGGAGCACCTCGGCGTCGCGGGCCGGGTCACGGTGACCAAGGACGACACGACCATCGTTCGCGGTGGGGGCACCAAGGCGGCGATCGACGCCCGCTGCGCCGAGATCCGTCAGCAGATGGAGGAGACCACCTCCGACTGGGACCGGGAGAAGCTCCAGGAACGGCTGGCGCGGTTGACCGGGGGCGTCGCGGTCGTCAAGGTCGGGGCGGCCACCGAGGTCGAGATGAAGGAGCGCAAGGCCCGTGTCGAGGACGCGCTCGCCGCGACGCGCGCCGCGATCGAGGACGGAGTTGTCGTGGGCGGTGGCGTGTCGCTGCTGCGCGCGATTCCCGCCGTCGAGGCGCTCGACCTCAAGGGCTCGGAGCGGGTCGGCGCGGACATCGTGGGCCGGGCGCTTCGCGAGCCGCTCCGTGTCATCGCCGCCAACGCGGGCCTCGAAGGGCAGGTCGTGGTGAACCACGTCGCCCTCGCCAAGGGTGACGAGGGCTTCGACGCCACGAGCGAGACCTACGGTGACCTCATCAAGGCAGGTGTCATCGATCCGACCAAGGTCGTGGTGTCCGCGCTGGTCAACGCCGTGTCGATCGCGACGATCGTGCTCAGCACCGAGGCGTTGATCGCCGACGCGCCCGAGAGGGAAGAGGCTGGTCCCGCGGGCGGCCACTCCCACGGCGGGGGCGGCGGCATGGACGACGACGACATGGACTTCTAGGACAGCTGCTCCGGCGATCGCATCCCGCTGGGGCGCGTGCCCTGGGCGGGTGTCGTACCGTTGCCATGGTCATGCACCGCACCCCAGCCACGCGCGCGTACCGCTGACATGTGCGGGATCGCCGGCTTCTGGGGCGCACCGGACAGGGCGCTGCTCGAGGCGATGACCGAATCGCTGCGCCATCGCGGGCCGGACGACGACGGCCACTACGAGGACGCCGTCGCGTCGCTCGGGTTTCGCCGCCTCAGCATCATCGACCTGGAGCACGGCAACCAGCCGATGTCGATGGACGATGGGCGCCTCCACATCGTCTACAACGGCGAGGTCTACAACTTCCGCGAGCTGCGCAGTGACCTGGAGGCCGCCGGCCACACCTTCCACACCACGTCGGACACCGAGGTGGTGCTCCATGCGTACGCGGAGTGGGGAACCGACTGCTTCCGGCGGTTCAACGGGATGTGGGGACTCGCGATCCTCGATGAGCGCGGCACGGCACCGAAGCTCGTCCTCGCGCGCGATCACTTCGGCATCAAGCCGCTCTTCTACGCGCGCCACCGCGGACGCGTGGTCTTCGCGTCGGAGATCAAGGCGATCCTGCAGGACGAGACCTTTCCCCGCGAGGTCGACGACCAGCAGATGTACGAGTACCTGCGCTTCGGGCTCTTCGACCACAACGACGGGACGTTCTTCCGCGGGGTGCGCCAGGTGCCCGCGGCCGCGTTCGCCGTCATCGAGGGTGGCTCCCTCTCCGAGACCACATACTGGACGCCGCGCCTCTCGGAGGACGGCGACGCGAGCCCCGAGGCCTTCCGTGCGGTGTTCGAACGCGCCGTGCAGCGCCGCCTCGTCGCCGACGTGCCGGTCGGCATCTGCCTGAGCGGCGGCCTCGACTCCTCGTCGATCTGCACCGTCATGGCGCAGCAGCTCCGCGATCACGCCGCCGACACCGAGTCGCTCGGTGACCGCCTCAAGACGTTCTCGGCGGTGTTCCCCGGTGATCGCATCGACGAGAGCGGCTACATCCGCAGCGTCCTCGACACGACCGGCGCCGACAACAGCACCGTGCAACCCACCGACCAGGATTTCATCCGCGAGCTCGAAGCGTGGGTCTGGCACATGGAGGAGCCGATGGTGTCGTCGGCGCCGTTCGCGATGTGGATGGTGATGCGCCTCGCACGACGTCAGGTGACGGTCACCCTCGACGGGCAGGCGGGCGACGAGCTGCTCGCCGGGTACGACCACTACCCCTACGTGCTGCTGCGTCAGCTGCTGCGCGACCGGCGCTACTCGGAGTTCGCCCGGGAGGCGTGGCTGCTCCGCGACATCGTCGGCCCGCTCGTCCGGCGCCGGCTGCGCGAGCGCGGGCATCGCGTCGACGTCGCGGCGATGCTGTCGCCCTCGTTCATGCGCGGGCGGCGTCCACCCGCCGACGATCGCGTGGCCGACGACCTGAAACGGCGGCTGCTCCAGGACTTCCGCACGTACAGCCTCCCGCCGCTGCTGCGCTACGAGGACCGTGCGTCGATGGCGCACTCGCTGGAGGCGCGACTTCCCTACCTCGACCAGGAGCTGGTCGACTACGTCCTCACGCTGCCGCGCTCCGCCATCATCCACAACGGGTGGACGCGCGCGATCGTCCGCAGCTCGCTCCACGGCATCCTGCCCAGGGCGGTGGAGCGCCGCCGCAAGAAGATCGGGTTCACCACCCCGGAGTTCCGCTGGTACCGGCGCCAGCGGGCCGTGCTCCAGAGCCTGATGCGGTCGCCGTCGTTTCGGGCCAGGCCGTACTGGAAGGCCGCCGCGGTGGCCGAGGGCTTCCGCCGCGCCTGTGCCGGCGAGGTCGAGGAGTCGATGTTCTTCTGGCGCGCGGTGAATGCCGAGATCTGGCTCCGCGTCTACATCGATGCTGCAACTCGCGCCCTGGACGAGCACAGCTACGCGGGCGGCTTCGTCGCGCGGGGCGACCGGGCCGCCGCGGCGCGCGTGAGCGACGGACCGCGGCTGCTCGCCGGCGCGCGGCTGAACTGGGGCCGCCACCTGTTTCTCGAGGAGCACGGCCGCATCTGGGCCAGGTTCCCGCTCCGGTCGGCGCTGCTCAGCCCGGGCAGCGATCTCCTACCAGGCGCTCTCGGACAGCATCGAGGCGCTGCGCGATCGCGGCGTGGCGGTGGAGGACGGCGACGTCCTCCTGGTGAGCGAGAAGGCGCTCGCGATCAGTCAGGGGCGGTCATATCCCATCGACGACATCCGGGTCTCGCGGGCCGCACGATGGCTGTCCCGCTTTGTGAGCCATGAGCCGACCGGGATCGGGCTCGCGCACCCGACGACCATGCAGCTGGCCATGGACGAGGCGGGCACCGCCCGGATCCTGGGCGCGGCGGCGGTGGCCGCCGTCACGCGTCCGCTCGGCATGCGGGGCATCTTCTACCGGGTCGCCGGGCACGGCGTCAACGCGATCGACGGACCGTCCAAGCTCAACCTCCCGCCCTACGACGGCTGGGCCACCAAGGCGCCGCTCGACCCGTCCGGTGAGGCCCTGCGGATCGCCGCCGAGGTCCACCGGCGAACCGGACGCAGGGTCGCGGTCGCGATCGTCGACGCCAACGACATGGCGGCCGAGGTGCTCGCCGCGACGGGGGTCGATGCCGATTCGGTCCTGGCCGTGCTCGCCGACAACCCCCTCGGCCAGTCCGACGAGCAGACACCGTTCGGCCTCGTGCGCAGGGTCCGACTCGCCGACGCGGCCGCGGCGCCCGCGGAGCCCGTGCCGGTCGGCGCGTGACCGCCGGCGTCCCCTCGGACCTGCTGCGCTGGGCCGAGATCGACGTCGACACGCTCGCGGAGAACGCGAGGCTGATCGGCGCGATGGTCGAGCCGGCCCAGGTGATGGCGATGGTGAAGTCCAACGGGTACGGCCACGGGCTGGTCATCGCCGCGCGCGCCGCCCAGGACGGTGGGGCGACCTGGCTGGGCGTCTACACGCCGCAGGAGGCGCTCGCGCTTCGTGCAGCCGGCGCGAGGCCACGCATCCTGGTGCTGGGCTGGAGCCCGCCGTCGACGCATCGTGATCTCATCGACGCCGGCGTCGACGTGAGCGTGTTCGATGTCGAGACGGTGCAATCGCTGACCGCTGCCGCGGGAGCCGCCGGGCCGCCGGCGCGAGCGCACGTGAAGATCGACACGGGGCTCCATCGCCTCGGCGCCTCCCCGGAGGCCCTCGAGTCGCTCGCCGAGGCGCTCGCGGCGACGGGCGGGCGGGTCGAGGTTGCAGGGATATTCACGCACTTCGCCGACGCCGGGTTCGACGCCGAGTTCACGGCCGAGCAGCACGCGCGATTCCTCGAGGCGGTCGACGTGATCCGGCCGGTTGCTCCCGAGGCGATCCTCCACACATCGGGCAGCGCCGCGATCCTCGCGCACCAGTCGATGCACCTCGACCTCGTGCGCGTCGGCATCGCCGTCTACGGGTACCCGCCGGTGCCCACCCCGGCACCCCTGCGCATCGCCATGCACGTCTTCGGGCGCGTGGTGCAGGTGCGGACGGTGGCGAGGGGCGAGTCCGTCGGGTACGGGCGCACGTGGCGGGCGGCTGCGACGCGCCGCATCGCGACCGCGGCGATCGGGTACGGGCAGGGTCTGCCGCGCCTCCTGTCGAACCGCGGGCACATGGCGATCAGGGGCGAGCGCTGCCCCATCGCCGGCAGGGTGAGCATGGACCAGGTGATGCTCGACGTCACCGACGTCGACGGCGTGGCGGTGGGCGACCCCGCGATGTTCATCGGTGAGCGTGACGGGGTGCGCATCGGCGCCGACGAGGTCGGCGACCTCGCGGGCACCCTGCCGCACGAGATTCTCTGCGGCATCGCCGAGGGGATTCCGCGGCTGCCTGGCGCCGCACCTGCTGCGCTACCGTGAGCACGTGAGCCGCCCGGTCCGCATCGCCGTCGCCCAGTACGAGCCGCGCGTCGGTGAGCTCGACGAGAATCGGTCGCTCGCCGTGCATTGGGCGGACAAGGCGGCGACCGAGGGCGCGGAGTTGATCGTGCTGCCCGAGCTCGCCTCGAGCGGGTACGTGTTCAGCGACGAGGACGAGGCCGCCCGTTCGGCGGAGGACCCGGACGACGGGCGGACGGTTCGGGCGCTTCGTGACGTGTGCGCAGCACACGGATGCCACATCGTGTCCGGGCTCAACGAGCGCGACGGCGACTGCCGGCACAACAGCGCGGTGCTCATCGGGCCGTCGGGGCGCCTCGCGACGTACCGGAAGCTCCATCTGTTCAACGACGAGCAGACGTGGTTCCAGCCCGGCGACGGCCTGCCGGTCGTCGATCTGCCGTTCGGGCGGGTCGGCATCATCATCTGCTACGACCTCTGGTTCCCCGAGGCGGCACGAGCGCTCGCGCTCAGCGGCGCGGACATCATCGCCGTGCCGACCAACTGGGTCGCGTCGTTCAAGCGCACGGTGTACGACGATCGCGGGTACTGCCAGGGCGATTACGTCGCGATGGTCACCGCCGCGCAGAACGGCGTGGTCATGGCGTGCGCGGATCGCATCGGCATCGAGCGCGGCGTCCACTTCCTCGGTGCGTCGATCATCGTGGGCGCGGACGGCTGGCCGGCCGCCGGGCCCGCGAGCGCAGACCGCGAGGAGCTGCTGTTCGCCGACATCGACATCGATGCGGTCGAGCGCGCGAGGCGGCGCACGCCGCGGAACCACCTGCTCACCGACCGCCGGCCGGATGCGTATCGCGCGTCCGCCGGGCGCGGGGCGCCCGCGACCAGGGCGCACGGCTGAGCGCGACGATCGGCGCGTCGGCGCTGCTCGAAGGCCTGAACCCTCCGCAACGCGAGGCGGTCGAGGCTCCTGACGGGCCCCTGCTCATCTTCGCAGGGGCGGGCAGCGGCAAGACCAGGGTGCTCACGCACCGGATCGCGTACGTGATCGCGACCCGGCGGGTGCGACCCGACGAGATCTGCGCGGTGACGTTCACCAACAAGGCCGCGCGCGAGATGCGGTCGCGGGTCGAGCACCTCATCGGCGACAGCATCAAGGGCATGTGGCTCGGCACGTTCCACGCGCTGGGTGCGCGGTTGCTGCGCCGCGAGGGTGATGCGATCGGGATCCCTCCGGGGTACACGATCTACGACGAGTCGGACCGGCTCGCGGCGCTGCGCAACGCGATCCGCGCCGAGGGCATCGACGAGAAGCGGCTGACGCCGAACCGCGCCGCGCATGCGATCAGCGCCGCCAAGAACGAGCTGCTCGACGCGCGCGACTTCCAGGCGCGTGCGAACGGCACGCTCGAGGAACAGATCGCGCGCATCTACTGGGCCTACGAGACCGAGCTCGACGCGGCGTCGGCGCTCGACTTCGACGACCTCCTCCTGCGCGCGGTCGTGCTGCTTCGCGATGTGGAATCGGTGCGCGAGTACTACCAGGATCGCTTCCTGCACCTGTTCGTCGACGAGTACCAGGACACGAATCGGGCGCAGTACGAGCTTGTGAAGCTATTGTCGGCGAAGCATCGCAACGTGACAGTCGTGGGTGACGACGATCAGGCCGTGTACGGGTTCAGAGGAGCTGATGTCCGCAACATCCTGTCCTTCGAGCGTGACTTCCCCGACGCGAAAACCGTCACCCTGGAACAGAATTATCGCTCCACGCAGCCGATTCTCGACATCGCGCACTCGGTGATCAAGAACAACGAGGAGCGCGCCGCGAAGCGGCTCTGGACCGAGCAGAGCGTCGGAGAGCCGGTTCGCCTCATCTCGGTGTACGACGAGCGCGAGGAGGCGCTCGCGGTCGGCGCGGAGATCGAGAACCTCATCGGTCGCGAGGGCGTGTCGCTCTCCGAATGCGCGGTGCTCTACCGCACCAACGCCCAGTCCCGCGCATTCGAGGAGGTCTTCCTGCGCCGCGGCATCCCCTACCAGCTCGTCGGCGGACTCCGCTTCTACGACCGCCGCGAGGTCAAGGACGTGCTCGCGTATCTGCGCCTGTGCGTCAACCCGCGCGACGCGGTGTCGTTCGCCCGCGTGGTGAACACGCCGCGGAGGAAGATCGGCGACCGCAGCGTCGCCGAGCTGGAGAAGCTGGCCCGCAAGAAGGGGATCTCACCGCTCGAGGCCGCGCAGCATCTTGACGAGGGCGGCGCGCTCGGAGCGGCGGCGATGACCGCGCTGCAGGGTTTCGCGGGGCTCATGGAGCGCCTCAGCGCCGACGCCCGCCGCGTGCCGCTGCCCGTGCTGCTCGAGCGCCTCCTCGACGAGACCGGGTACCGGGAGATGCTCCAGGACGGTACCGAGGAGGGCAAGGAGCGGTGGGCGAACGTCCTCGAGCTCGCCGGGCTTGCCGGCGAGTACGGCGACGTGCCCGCGCCCGACGGGCTCGTGCAGTTCCTCGAGAACGTCGCGCTCGTCAGCGATGTCGACACCATGCGCGACGATGCTCCGGGGGTCACGCTGATCACGCTGCACCAGGTGAAGGGGCTCGAGTTCGGCTGCGTCTTCATCGCAGGCATGGAGGAGGGGCTGCTCCCGCACTCGCGGGCACTCGAGGAGGGCGACGCGGGGATCGCCGAGGAACGCCGCCTCACCTACGTCGGCATCACCCGCGCGCGCCGGCGGCTGTACCTCCTGCACGCGTTCCGGCGCCATCTCTACGGGACCCCGCAGCTGGCCGAGGCGTCCCGGTTCCTCGGCGAGATTCCCGGCGAGATGCTCGAGGTCGCGCTGCGACCGGGCGCCCCCAACCTCGGCGACATCCGCGCACCCGGCACCGTGCGTCGCGCTGTCATCGGCCACGCCACGCGACCGAACCCGGTCGCACTCGCGCCGCAGCGTTTCACCGAGGGCATGCGCATCGGTCACCAGAAGTACGGTGAGGGAACGGTGCTCAAGAGCACGATGACGCGGGCGGGGGAGGAGCTGGTCATCCGCTTCGACGACCACGGTGTGAAGATCTTCGCCGTGGCGGACGCGACGCTCTGGCCGGTGGCGGGATCGTGACAGACGCGGCGCCCGCGAAGGCGAGCGAGCGAGCGCAGGCCCTCCGTGCCGAGCTCGAGCATCACTCACGCCAGTACCACGTGCTCGACGCGCCGGAGATCACCGACGCCGAGTACGACCGGCTCTTCCGCGAGCTCGTCGACCTCGAGGCCGCGTATCCCGAGCTGCAGACTCCCGACTCCCCGACGCAGCGTGTCGGTGGTGAGCCCGCCGCGAGCTTCACGAGGGTCAGCCATCGCAGGCCGATGCTGAGCCTCAACAACGCCTTCGGGCCCGATGAGGTGCGCGAGTTCGGGGTGCGAGTGCAGCGCGCGATCGGCGAGGTCGGCGGCTATGTCTGCGAGCTGAAGATCGACGGGCTCGCGATGTCGTTGCTGTACACAGGGGGACGCTTCGTGCGCGCCGCGACCCGGGGCAATGGCGTCGAGGGTGAGGACGTGACCGCCAACGTGCGCACGATCCGGTCCGTGCCGATGACCCTGGCGGCCGTGGATGGCGGTCTCCCCGGCGAGCTCGAGGTTCGCGGCGAGGTGTACCTGCCGAAGGCGGCATTCGCCGCCACCAACGCACGGCTCGAGGACGCCGGAAAGCCCGTCTACGCGAATCCGCGCAACGCGGCGGCGGGCGCCGTGCGCCAGCTCGACCCCGCCGTGACCGCTGCGCGCGGCCTGCAGACGTTCATGTACCAGATCGATCCCTCAGGCTCCGCGCGCAGCCAGGCGGAGGTGCTCGACACCCTGGAACGTCTGGGGTTTCGAGTCAATCCCCATCGCCGTCTCGCCGCGTCGATCGACGAGGTGCTCGCTTTTCTCGAGGAGTGGTCCGAGCGGCGTCATCAGCTCGACTACGACACCGACGGCGTCGTCATCAAGGTGGCGTCGCTCGCCGAGCAGGCCGAGCTCGGAACGATCTCGCGCGCGCCGCGCTGGGCGATCGCGTACAAGTTCCCGCCGGAGGAGCGCGAGACGCAGGTGCTCGACATCCACGTCCAGGTGGGACGAACCGGCGCGGTGACCCCGGTTGCGGTGCTCGAACCGATCCAGCTCGCCGGCTCGACCGTCCGGCGCTGCACGCTGCACAACGAGGACGAGGTCGCGCGCAAGGACGTGCGCATCGGCGACACCGTGATCCTGCACAAGGCCGGCGACGTCATCCCCGAGATCGTCCGGGTGGTTCTCGAGAAGCGCCCGGCGCGCACGAATCCGTGGCAGATGCCCGAGCACTGCCCCGCGTGCGACTCGCTCCTCGTCCGCGAGCAGGGCGAGGTGGTGCGGCGCTGCCTCAACCCGCTGTGCCCGGCCCAGCGCCGCGAGCTGCTCCTCCATTTCGCCGCGCGCAGCGCGATGTACATCGAGGGGCTCGGCCCGGCGATCATCGACCAGCTGCTCGACCTCGGGTACGTGAGCGAGCCCGCGGACCTGTTCAAGGTCACCCCCGAGCAGCTGCTGACGCTCGAGGGATTCGCCGAGCGCTCCGCGGCCAAGCTGGTCGAGGCGATCGCCGCGCGAAAGCACGTCCCCTTGGCGCGCTTCGTGAACGCGCTCGGCATCCGCCACGTGGGCGAGCACACCGCCGAGGCGCTCGCGACCCACTTCGGCAGCATCGATGCGCTGGCCGCCGCGAGCGAGGAGGACCTGCTCGCGGTGGAGGGCATCGGGGCGGTCGTCGCACAGCACGTTGCCGCATGGTTCGCGTCGGCGGAGGGCCGCGCGGTGCTGGAGCACCTGCGCGCGGCGGGCGTGGAGCCCGAGCGCGCGGCGGGGGGCGGGGGTCCCTGGAGCGGGCAGACGTGGGTGCTGACCGGCAGCCTCGACGCGCTCGCCCGGCCCGAGGCCGAGGCGCGCATCCGCGCGCTGGGGGGCAACCCCAGCTCGAGCGTCAGCCGCAAGACTCACACCGTGGTCACGGGCGCCTCGCCGGGGAGCAAGCTGGAGAAGGCGCAGCGACTCGGCGTGCGCGTGCTCGACGAGGCGCAGTTCCTCAGCGAGCTTGCGGGCGCAGAGGGCCAATCCTGAGCCGCGATACAGTGGCCGGGATGCTCCCCACCCGGCGTGCGGAACGCCTCCTCGACGATCAACCGCTGCTCAAGGCCCGGCTCAAAGCCTCACCGAGCGGCGCGGGCGTCTACGTGATGCGGGGGTCGGATGCGCGCGTGATCTACGTCGGCAAGGCGGCAAACGTGCGCAACCGCCTGCGCTCGTGGTTCACCGGCGTCGACACGCTCCAGCCGCGCACCCATCAGCTCATCGGCAGCGTGTTCGACTTCGAGGTGATCGCGTGCCAGAGCGAGCACGAGGCGCTCGTGCTCGAGAACACGCTGATCAAGCAGCACCGCCCGCGATTCAACGTCCGCCTCAAGGACGACAAAAGCTATCTCTATCTCAAGATCCCGCGACCCGGCGTGCACGACGCAGTGGCACCCGGAACCGCGCGCGAGGAGGTGCGCAAACCGCGCGGGAAGGGCGCCGAGGGCGCGACCCTCTTTCCGCGCCCCTACTACACGCGCAAGGTGATCCGCGACGGTGCGCGGTACTTCGGCCCGTACACGAGCGCGCAGTCGCTCCGCACCACGGTCCGATCGTTGCGCACCATCTTCCCGTTCCGCACCTGCAGCGACGAGATCTTCCGGCGCGGTCGCGTATGTCTCGACTACCACATCAAGCGCTGCTCGGGGCCGTGTGAAGGACGCATCGGCGCCGATGAGTACGCGGCGATCCTCGAGCAGGTGCAGGAGTTCATGGAGGGCCGCTCGGAGTCACTCCACGACGAGCTGCGCGACCAGATGGATTCCGCGGCGGATCGTCGCGACTACGAGCTCGCGGCTCGTTTCCGGGATCGCCTGCGCGCCATCGAACGGATCAGCGAGCGGCAGACGGTGCTTCGCGGTGCGCGGTCGGACGAGGACTGCATCGCGGTCGCTGTCGAGGCCGGGCGGGCGATGGCGGCGGTCCTCACCATCCGCCAGGGCCGGGTCATGGCCATGGAGACCCACGAGCTCGAGGGGGTCACCGGTCTCGATGCCGCCGCGTGCCTCGCGGGCTTCCTGCCCCAGTATTACGCGAGCGTGACCTCCATCCCCCGGCGCCTGCTCGTGTCCGACGACATCGAGGGGCGCGCCGTCTTCGAGGAGTTCCTCGCCGACCAGCGCGGTGGACCGGTCGAGGTCCACGTGCCCCAGCGAGGGGATGCGCGCCGGCTGGTCGCGCAGGCCGCCGAGACCGCGCTCGTCGCGCTGCGCCAGCAGCGCATCGTGGACGACTACGACGCCGCCAAGACCGAAGCCCTGCTCGACGATCTCGCCACACGGCTGCAACTTCCGGCCCCGCCGCGGCGCATCGAGTGCTACGACATCAGCAACACGATGGGGACGAATTCCGTCGGCTCGATGGTGGTCTTCGAGGAAGGGCGCCCGGCGCCCGCGAGCTATCGCCATTTCGGGATCAAGACCGTCGAGGGCTCGAACGATTTCGCCTCGATCGAGGAGACGCTGCGGCGCCGTTTCCGCCGCCTGGGTCCGCGGGACGACGGCGCCGGCGAGGACGTCCCGGTCCTCGACCCCGCGGGCGCGAACGGCTCCGACGAACGGCCGCGTCGCTCGCCCCGCCGCGGCGCGGATGACGTGGATGCGAGCTTCTCGGTACTGCCGGACCTCGTCCTGATCGACGGCGGGAAGGGCCAGCTCGGCGCGGCCGTACACGCCATGCGCGAGGCGGGGTTGCAGCGTGTCCCCGTGTTCGGCCTCGCCAAGCGCAACGAGGAGCTGTTCAAGCCGGGCCGCGCCCGTCCCATCATCCTCGACCGCGACAGCCCGACCCTGTTCCTCGTGCAGCGGGTCCGCGACGAGGCACACCGCTTCGCGATCACGCGGCATCGGGCGCGCCGCGGCAAGGTGGCGCTGCGATCCAAGCTCGACGTGGTGCCGGGTCTCGGGCCGGTGCGCCGGCGCGCCCTGCTCCGGGAGTTCGGCAGCATCGATGCCATCCGTGACGCTCCGCTCGAGCAGCTCACCACGGTCGTCCCGCGCCCGGTGGCGCTCCGCGTGAAGGAGCTCCTGTGACCGGCGAGCCGGGGTTCTGGGTGATCACCGGCCTGAGCGGCGCGGGCAAGGCGACGGCGCTCGCCGCGCTGGAACGCGGTGGGGTCGACTGCGTCGACAACCTCGCCGTGGACGTGCTCGAGGCATACGCCGCGCTGCCCCGGTCGCGCGCGGCCGCGGCGGTGGTCGACGCGCGGCAGCGCGACGCGCTGCCCCGGTTCGCGGCGCCCCGCGGCGCGCGCGTCATCTTCCTCGACGCCCGCGACGACGTGCTGGTGCTGCGGCTCGCGGCGACGACGCGTCCGCATCCGTGCGCCGAGCTGGGCCGTGGTCGCGAGGCGGTCGCCGCCGAGCGAACGCTGCTCGCCCCCATGCGCGCCGCCGCCGACGTCGTGATCGACACCTCGGAGCTGAGCGGGGAGGAGCTCGCCGAGCACGTTTCGGCGATCGTGATCGGCGGCCGGGCCTCGCCGGGGGCGCTCAACGTGTCGCTCTCGTCGTTCGGCTTCAAGTACGGCCTGCCGCTCGACGCGGAATGGGTGGTCGACGCGCGGGTCGTGCGCAATCCCTTCTGGGTGCCCGAGCTGCGACCTCGCACCGGCCTCGACGCCTCGGTTCGTGACTACGTCCTCGAGGATCCCGTGGCCGGTGGGCTCATCGATCGCGTGCACGACCTCCTGACATGGTCGGTGGGGCACTACGGTGAGCGAGGGCGGGAGTTCCTGCATTTCGCCGCCGGTTGCACGGGTGGGCGGCACCGTTCGGTGGTGATCGTGGAAGCGCTGAGCGCGCGCCTGCGCAAGGATGGGATCGCGGCGACGGTCCGCCATCGTGACGTGGACAAGCCGGACCCGCGCTAGCGACTCCTCGTGGACAGCGCCCAGTCCTTCACGCATCGGGTCGTCGCGGAGCTCGCCCCGCACACCCCGCTCCTCCCGTGCTGCCGGCGCGCGCTCATCGAGGGGATGGCGCTGGTCACGACGACGCCGGGGGTGATCTGCACGCCCCGGCCCGTTGCGGCTCGCGCCGCGATCAAGGCGCTCCACGCCGACGGCATTCCCGCCCACGTCTCCCGGGTGGCGGCGGCACGGCGCACGCAGTACGTGCTCGTCGGCATCGACACGCCGGCGGTCGATGCCCTGCCGGCGCGCATGTGCTGCACGCGAAACCGGCTGCGCGGCGCGTTTCTCGGGGCCGGGCGGCTGGTCCGGCCGGACGGCGAGCCATATCTCGAGATCGGGTGCGCGGACGAAGCCGGCGCGGCGCAGCTCGCCGGCGATTTCGGCGTGCTCGGCGTCGGCGCGCGAACCCGCCGCCGCCGGGACCGCTGGGTGGTCACGGTCCGGTCCGGACCCGCGGTGGGCGCGGCGTTGAGCTCGATCGGCGCCCAGGCGGGCCGCCTCACGTTCGAGTCGGGGCGCGTGATCCGCGAGGTCCGCAGCGGGGTCAACCGGCGGCTCAACGCGGAGACCGCCAACCTGCGGCGGACCGCGGCGGCGGGTGTGCGGCAGCTGGAGTTGATCGCGATGCTCGAAGCCGACCCGGATCGCTGGCGAGCGCTGCCGCCGGCATTGCGGGAGGCCGCCGCGCTCCGCGCTCGCCATCCGGACGACGACCTCGCCGGTCTGGCCGCGCGCGCCGGGTGCAGCCGCCCCGCCATGGCCGGACGGCTGCACCGCCTCGTAGCCGCCGCGGACGAGTGCGGTGCTAGGGTGGAAGCACAACAGAGATAAAGGTGACGATTCCAGGAGGTTCTCCCGCATGGCAGTGAGAGTTGGCATCAATGGCTTCGGCCGGATCGGACGCAACGTCCTGCGTGCCGCGAGAGAGCGCTCTCCCGACCTCGAGATCGTCGCCGTCAACGACATCACCACGGCAGAGGAGCTTGCTCACCTGCTCAAATACGACAGCGTGTTCGGGCGCTATCCCGGAACAGTTGCTGCCGATACTGACACCATCACGGTGGACGGGCGTTCGATCAAGGTGCTCGCCGAGCGTGATCCGCACCGCCTGCCGTGGAAGGACCTCGGCGTCGACATCGTCGTCGAGTCGACGGGGCTGTTCAACGACGGCGAGAAGGCGAGAGGCCACCTCGAGGCCGGCGCGCGCAAGGTCGTCATCACCGCGCCCGCCAAGCACGAGGACATCACGGTGTGCATCGGGGTCAACGACGCGGCGTACAACCCCGCCGAGCACCACATCATCTCCAACGCCTCCTGCACGACCAACTGCCTCGCGCCGGTCGCCAAGGTGCTCAACGACGCGTTCGGCATCGAGACCGGATTCATGACCACCGTGCACGCGTACACGAAGGATCAGGTGATCCTCGATGCGCCCCACAAGGACAAGCGGCGCGGCCGTGCGGCCGCGCTGTCGATCATCCCCACCACCACCGGCGCCGCCAAGGCGGTGTCACTGGTGCTCCCCGAGCTTGCGGGCAAGTTCAACGGCATGGCGCTGCGCGTGCCGACCCCGGATGTGAGCCTCGTCGACCTCACCGCGACGCTGTCGCGCAGCGCGACCGCTGAGGACGTGAACGCCGAGATGCGCGAGGCGGCGAGCGGGAAGCTCGAGGGCATCCTTGCCGTGAGCGACGAGCCACTCGTCTCGATGGACTTCCTCCACGACTCGCACTCGTCGATCCTCGACGCGCCCCTGACGATGGCGCTCGGCGATCACACGGTGAAGGTGCTCTCCTGGTACGACAACGAGTGGGGGTACTCCTGCCGCGTCGTCGACCTGGTCGATCTGATCGTGTCACGACTGTAGGTGGATCGATGGCAGCGCTGACCAAGGCGACCATCGACGACATCGACGTCCATGGCAAGCGGGTGCTGCTCCGCGAGGACCTCAACGTGCCGATGCGCGACGGCGCGATCGTCGACGATCGCCGCATCAGGGCCGCGATCCCGACCATCGAGGCGCTCCGCTCCCGCAGCGCACGGGTGATCGTGGTCGCCCACCTCGGTCGGCCGAAGGGCAGGATCGACGACGGTGCCCGTCTGGGTCCCGTCGCCGCGAGGCTCAGCGAGCTGCTCGGCGCGGACGTCCGGCTCGCCTCCGACGTCGTCGGCGACAGTGCCCAGAGCATGGTCGCGTCGCTGCGCGACGGCGATGTCGGCATGCTCGAGAACGTGCGCTTCGAGCCGGGCGAGGAGGCCAACGACCCGGCCTTCGCGGCGCAGCTGGCGGCCTTCGGTGACGTCTACGTGAACGACGCCTTCGGAACGGCACACCGGGCGCACGCGTCGACGGAGGGCGTCGCGCACATCCTTCCGGCGGTGGCGGGAAAGCTGATGGCCCGCGAGCTCGAGATGCTCGGCGGCGTGCTCGACGACGCGCGGGCGCCGGTCGTGGCGATCGTCGGTGGCGCGAAGATCTCGACCAAGGTCGGCGTGCTCGATCATCTGCTCGACCGTGTCGATGTGCTCTGGGTGGCGGGCGCGATGGCGTGCACGTTCTATCGAGCGCTCGGAGAGAGCACCGGCACGTCGCTGGTGGAGGAGGAGCACGTCGCGACCGCGAAGCGGCTCCTCGAGGCGGCCCCGGGGCGGCGCGCCGACCTCCGTCTGCCGCTCGACGCCGTCATCGCCGAGCAGGCCGTCGACGGCGCGGCCACGCAGGTGGTCGCCTGGAAGGCGATCCCCGACGGATGGATGGTCGTCGACGCGGGCCCCGACACGGTGGCGAGGATCGCCGCCGACTGCCAGAGCGCGGGCACGATCATCTGGAACGGACCGCTCGGCATCTACGAGATCCCGGCGTTCGCAGCGGGCACGCGCGAGGTCGCGCTGGCGGTCGCGGCCTCGAAGGCGACCTCGGTGATCGGCGGAGGTGATCTCGCCGCCGCCGTCCAGAAGGCCGGAGTTGCTGACAAGATCAGCTTTATCAGCACCGGAGGCGGTGCGACCATCGAGTTCCTCGAGGGCCGGGTGCTGCCGGGCGTGGCTGCGCTCCGCGACCGCGAGGTCGCGCACCGTTGACCACCGGAACCATGGGATCGTCCGGTTCCCCGCTCATGGTCGCGGGCAACTGGAAGATGAACACGACCGTCGACGAGGGCGTCGCACTTGCCCGTGCGGTGTGCGCCGCGGTCGAGCCGGCGTGGGGCGTCGAGGTGGCGGTGCTCCCTCCCTTCACCCACCTCTGGGCCGTGCGGTCCGCGCTCCAGGGATCGGAGGTGCTGCTCGGCGCCCAGGACGTGTTCTGGGAGGACTCGGGCGCCTACACCGGCGAGATCTCGCCGCTCATGCTGGCGGGGCTCTGCGACATCGCGCTCGTCGGGCACTCGGAGCGACGCCACATCTTTGGTGAGCGCGACGACGAGGTCGGACGGAAGTTCGCCGCGGCGCTCGCGCACGGGCTCCGGGTCATCGTCGCGGTGGGCGAGACCGGCGAGGAACGCGACGCGCAGCAGACCTTCGCCGTGGTCGACCGCCAGCTCGACGCGGTCTTCGCGGCGCTGCCCCAGCCGCCGCCCGCCGGCGCGTGTGTGATCGCGTACGAACCGGTGTGGGCGATCGGCACCGGCCGGACCGCGACGCCCGCGCAGGCGCAGGAGGTGACGTCGCACATCAAGGCGCACCTGCGCTCGATGGCGCCGGTCGTCCCCCAGGTGCTCTACGGGGGCAGCGTGACCCCCGCGAATGCCGCGTCGCTCTTTGCTGAGCCCGACATCGACGGTGCCCTCGTGGGCGGCGTGAGCCTGCGCGCGGCGGAGTTCGGCGCGATCGTCAGCGCCGCCGCGGAGACACCGGCCGCACGCCGGTGAGCCGGCGCACCGCACCGTGAACGGCGTGCGGCCGTTCGTCCTCGTCGTGTGCGACGGGTGGGGATACTCCGATGATCCGTTCGGCAACGCGATCGCCGCGGCCCCGACCCCGGAGCTCGATGCGCTCGAGGAGCGCTGGCCGCATACGCTCGTGGAGGCGAGCGGTGAGGCGGTCGGCCTTCCGCCGGGTCAGCAGGGCAACTCCGAGGTCGGTCATCTCACCATCGGCGCGGGCCGCCTCGTGCTGCAGCCGCTCTCGCGCATCACCCGCGCGATCGCCGACGGGACATTCTTCGACAACCCCGCTCTGAGCGCGCTGATCGACCGCGCCCGGGACCGCGGCGGTGCCCTCCACTGCCTCGGCCTGATCTCTCCGGGGGGCGTCCACAGTCACCAGGATCACGCGGTCGCCCTCGCCCAGCTTGCGCTGCGCCGCGGCCTGCAATCGGTGTGGTTTCACGCGTTTCTCGACGGACGCGACGAACCACCGACGAGTGCCGCCGGCTTCGTGGAACGCTTCCTGGACGATCTGGCCCGCGCCGGCGTCGGGGCCATCGCGTCCGTCGGCGGCAGGTATTACGGCATGGACCGCGACAAGCGGTGGGACCGGGTCGAGCGCGCGTACGACGTCATCGCGGGGACCGGTGGCAGCACCGCGCACGATGCGGTTGCGTACATCGAGGAACAGTACGCGGCGGGGGTGACCGACGAGTTCGTCGTCCCCGCCTCGATCCTTCAGGGGGGCGCCAGGGTTCGCATCGAGGACGGCGACTCGATCGTCTTCTTCAACTTCCGCCCGGACCGCGCGCGGGAGATGAGCCACGCGCTCGTCGACGCCGGCTTCAACGGGTTCACGCGGTCCCGTGTCCTCCACGACGTGGAGCTGGCGACCTTCACGGAGTACGAGCGGAACCTGCGCGCCCGGATCGCGTTTCCCCGCGAGGACGTCGTGCACACCCTTGCGGAGGAGGTGAGCCTCGCGGGGCTGCGTCAGTTCCACGTCGCCGAAACAGAGAAGTACGCGCATGTCACGTACTTCATCAACGGCGGGCGTGAGCGACCGTTCGACGGTGAGGAGCGCCTGCTCGTGCCGTCGCCGCGCGCCGCAACGTACGACACCGTGCCCGAGATGAGCGCGGCGGGAGTCGCGGACGCGGTGATCGCGCGCGTCGAGGCCGGCAACGACGCGCTGATCGTGGCCAACTTCGCCAACGCCGACATGGTCGGGCACACCGGCAATTTCGATGCGACCGTGCGCGCCGTCGAATGCGTCGACACGTGCCTCGGCCGCATCGCGCGGGCGGTCGACGCTGCGCACGGGGGGCTGCTCATCACCGCAGACCACGGCAACGCCGAGTGCAAGATCGATCGCCGCGACGGATCGATCCTGACGGCGCACACGACCAATCCGGTGCCCGTGGTCGTCTGCGGCGCCGGGCTTGCAACGCCGCGCGGCGGCGGAGGCCTGCGCGACATCGCGCCGACGGTGCTCGATGCCATGGGGCTGCCCGTGCCCGCCGAGATGACCGGGAGGTCGCTGCGCGGCGCCTGACGCCGGGCGATACCGGGTCAGGGCGTGGGGCTCGTCGGGGCGAAGGGAACCGGCTCGATCTGATCGACGGGATGCGGCCCGCTGCGCCAGCCCTGGTCCGCGCCGACGCTCAGGTCGCACGCGCCACCGGTGACCGGATCGCACGGCACGGACTCCGTATGGACGGTCACTCCGTCGCTCCAGCTCACCGTGATCGCGATGGTGAAGCGCTCCGCCGCGGTGATGGTCTCGCCGGTGGACACCGACTCGTACGCGTGGCTCACCGCGCAGGGATCGGTCCAGCGCTGCGTCGACGGGTCGTACGCGGGAACGCCCGGGGGCCCTGCCTCGACCGGCCCGGGTGCGGTGGTGCGCAGCCCGTCACCCCAGCTCCACGTCACCGGTCCCGGCGTGACGACGACGTCGTAGAGCAGAAAGACGACGTATCCGCCCTCGCGCGTCTCGGTGAGGGCGTGGAACGGCGCCGGCGCCGCCGGAACCGTCGACCGGGTCCAGGCGCAGGTTGGGATGTGCACGAAGGTTCGAGACGTCGGTGACGATCCGGGCAGCGTCTCGACGGTGCCGATCGTCCACGAATCGGGACAGGCGCGCCACCAGCGCCGGTCCGGTGGGAAACGGCGGCGTCTGCAGGACGGACTGTGGCGGCGCCGGTGCGGGAGCATCGCCTTCGAGGAACGGTGCGCCGAAGGTGAACTGGGCGCCCTGGCAGCTCCCGCCGTAGGGAGGCACCTGCCGTGCGTCGACCCAGGTCCCCCGCACATGCAGGTAGGCGGCGACGCTGACAATGTGGCCGGCGATGTTGGCGGCGGTGGCGGGGCTGCCGGGCGCCGTCGCGGTCGGGTCACCGCCCGCGGGTACGGCATCGGGGACGTCGTAGCCGAACGCGGAGTCTGAGCCGTCATACCCGCCTGCGCTGTTCTTGGTGAAGTGCGGGTGGATCGCGACGAACTCGAGGATGCTGCCGACCGGTCCGGGCGAACCGGGGCCGAGGTGGAGCACGTGCACGGCGGGGCAGGTCATGCCCTGCGGGTTCGGCGCCGCAGGAGGGATGTCGAGCGGGCTGCGGGCATCCGGTCCGGTGGGGACGAGATCGTTCGGCGTGATCGGCAGATACGTCCCACCCGCGCCGGCGACGAGCCTGCCGTGCGTGACGGCGCCGGTCCCGTCGCTCGACGGCCCCGGGGTGCCGGTGGCAGACGCGTTTAGCCCGCCATCGGCCTGAACGGGCCCGTACGGGGCGAGGGCCGCCAGGCACAGCCCGACGGCGAGCGCGATGCGGACTCTCACCGCGGAGACTGTCCGTGACGGCCACGGACACCGAGCGGACAGTCGCGGGGCTCACGATTCCGCAAGGATTCGGAGATAGTCTGTGTGCCGATGACTGGGCAGCTCCAGATGGACTCGGCCCGTCTGCGACGTGACGTCAGCCTGCTGCTCAGGCGGCGCCTGGTCGTTTACGCGGCGTTCGGCGCGGCCGGGCTGACCGGGATGCTCACCCTGGTCGCCGCCGGCACGATCCCGGGCCACAGCTCCCCGCTGGCGCCTCCCGTCTCGCAGCCCGAGCCCGCCGCCACCGACCCGCAGACGATCACCGATCCTGGCCTCAGCGTTCCGGCGGGGCGCCCGCAATCCGGATTCGGCGGATCGCCGGTCGCCATCTCCGGGGGCTCCTGAGCCAGAACCCCGGCTGCCGGCGCCGAGCGTCGAGCCGCAGGCGCGTCGCGACGCCGGGCTACTCGGTCAGCAGCTCGGCGAGCCGCGAGGCGTCGAGGTTGCCACCGCTGAGGATCGCCACGCTGCGCGGGCTCGGCGGCTCCGCGGCCATCGCGGCGAACCCGAGCGCACCGGCGCCCTCGGCGACCACCTTCACCTCCCGCGCCAGCCGGGAGACGGCGCGCCGCACCTCGGCCTCGGGAACCACGATCCACTCGTCAATCGAGGCACGCAGGCGCTCGTACATGAGCGCGTCGAACGGAGCCGTGGTCCCGTCGGCGATGGTGCGCGGTGTCAGGGAGACGGCCCCGCCGGCGGCGAACGCTCGGGACCAGAGCGGATAGCCGTCCGACTGCACGCCGACGACGCGGACGCCGGGCTTGAGCGCCGCGAACCCCCATGCGATCGCGGTGACGAGGCCGCCACCGCCTGCAGCAACGAGCACGCGATCGACGTCGGGGCAGTCCGCCAGGATCTCGGGCACGATCGTGGCGTGGCCGGTGATGACCGCGTCGTCGGCGAACGGGTGGATGAACACCTCGGGGTCCGACTCCCAAGCACGGGTCGCGACCCATTCGTGCAGCCGTTCGCGCGGGAGCAGCACCGCCGTGGCGCCGAGGGCGCGAACACCCTCGAGCTTGAGCGCCGGCGCGGTGTCGGCCATCACGACGCGGCACGGAACCTGCAGCTCGTGGGCCACGTGGGCGCACGCGAGCGCCGCGTTGCCCGCGCTGACGGTCAGGAGACCGCGGGCGGCACGGTCGCGGTCGAGCGCCAGGGCCGCTGCGAAGAAGCCGCGCACCTTGAAGCTGCCGGTCGGCTGCAGCGACTCGAGCTTGATCCAGCCGCCGGCGGCGTGCGGGACCAGCGGCGTGTGCCGGACGTGCGGCGCGATCCGCCGGCCGGCGTCCTCGATCTGCGCGGCATCGAGCCCCTCGAGCCGGGTCACAGGTCGATGGCCGTGCCGGCTCCGGACTCGACCGCCGCGTCATAGACGAGCCGGGCGGTCACCGCATCCTCGAAGGCGCTGCCCGTGGACTTGTAGACCGTGATCTCGCCGGCGCTCTGCCGTCCCGGCGCCAGGCCCGCCAGGACCGCCCCGAGCTCCTCGACCGTCGCCGGGTCGCGCCCCTGCAGCTCGTGGGCGCCCGCGGG
The DNA here is from genome assembly GCA_963848445.1 of Candidatus Dormiibacterota bacterium. Taxonomy (GTDB): domain Bacteria; phylum Chloroflexota; class Dormibacteria; order Aeolococcales; family Aeolococcaceae; genus Palsa-851. The sequence continues at coordinate 137,165 of CAWKDT010000005.1, read as the reverse complement.
CGGGGGGCTCTCGGCGGCGCCCTTCCACTCCACGAACACCCGGGTCCTCCCGACGGTCTCCGCGTCGAGCTCGGGGCCGAACGTTCCCCCGACCGACGTGACGTGCGTGCCGGGCGAGAACCAGTCGAATCTCGTGATCGGTTCGCGGGTGTCGGTGCAGCAGCAGACCACGTCGGCGCCGCGGATCGCCTCCTCGAACCCCGCGACGACGGCGCAGCGCGGGTCGAGCGCCGCAAGCGCGCGAGCCCGCTCCTCGCTCCGCGAGCTGACGCGGATGACGTCGAAATCCCGCACCAGGGGCACGGTCGCCAGGTGCGCACGACCCTGCACGCCGGCGCCGAGGATCGCGAGCGTTTTCGCGTCACCCCGTGCCAGCGCGCGCACCGAGACGGCCGCGCCGCCACCTGTGCGCATCGCGGTGATGTGCTCGGCATCCATCACGCAGAGGAGCCTGCCGTCCCGCTCGTCGAAGAGGGTGATGACCCCCTGGTGGGATGGAAGCCCCTGCTCGGCGTTGCCCGGGAACACGCTCACCGCTTTCAGCGCCAGCCCGCCACCCGCCACCCAGCCGGGCATGGCGCCGAGGAGGCCTGACGGGGTGCGCGCCGCGGTCCGGGGTGGCACCGACGTCCCGCCGGTGGAATAGGCGCGGAACCCCGCCTCGAGCGCGCCGAGCATCGCCGCGGGCGACAGGAGACCCTCCACGTCGTGCCTGCTGAGGAACAGCGTCACCGGCGTTGCCTGGTGCGCGGATCCCACCGGATCACCACGTGCGGGACCGCCGCGACGGGGTGGTCCGGAGAAGCGGGCTCCGCGCAGTCATGACCGGCCATGTTGGCATGCTTCGTCACAATGGAGCCGATGGGAGCACAGGAGCGGCGCGCTCGCGACATCGACGGCGTGATCTTCGACCTCGGCGGCGTGATGACGGAGCCGCTGTTCCGCGACCACAGCCATGTGCCCCCGGAGTACTTCGGCGTCGTCGCCTTCTTTCTCGGCGAGTTTCGCGATCACTACCACCTGCCGACCGGCGCGCACGATCTGCACCTGCTCGAGATCGGCAAGATCTCGGACGACGAGTTCTTCGATCGCATGTGCGCTCGATACGTCGAGGCCGGCAACGAGCCGGTCGACCCCCGGGTTGCGCAGAAGGTCGTCTTCGGGCGCGGCATGGTCGCATGCGGCGCGATGGTGGACGCCGTCTACCAGGTTCGCGGCGCCGGCTACAAGACCGCGCTGCTCACCAACATATCGCGGGAGGGGGAGGCGATATGGCGCGACCTCATTCCCGTGGACGAGCTCTTCGACGTGATCGTCGATTCGTCGAAGGTCGGGCTCCGCAAGCCCGACCCGGAGATCTACCACCTCACGTGCGCGCGTCTCGGCGTCGCCCCGGAGCGCTGCCTCTTCATCGACGACCTCCTCTGCAACGTCGAAGCCGCCACCGCGCTCGGCATGCAGACGATCCAGTGCCTCGATCCCGTGGCCGTCGCGGACGAGGTGGTGCAGCGTCTGCTCGGTCACTCGGCGGCCGCTGAGGCCGGAGTGGGGAATTGACCGAAGACCGCGCGGTGCGGTCCATTCCCGACGGCGCCGGGCTCGAGATCGCGGGGATCACCGATCGCGGGCCGGTGCGCGCCCAGAATCAGGACGTGTGGGACGCGAGGGTGCTCCCCGACGGCGCGTCCGCCGTCCTCGCCCTGGGCGACGGCATGGGAGGCCACAGCGGCGGCCTCGAGGCTGCCGAGGCGGCGGTGGGCGCCGCCATCGACCTGCTGTCGGGCGATGGAACCGCCGATGCGGCGGCGATGCTCCGCCGCGCGGTCGCGGAGGCGAACCGGTCCGTGGGCGGGGTGCGGCAGACGATCGGGGGAAACCCCGGCACGACGCTGGTGCTCGCCGTGATCAGCGGAGCGCACGCGACGGTCGCCAACGTGGGCGACAGCCGCGGCTATCTCATTCGAGGCGCGGCCGCGACGCAGGTGACCGAGGACCATTCATGGGCCGCGGCTCAGGTCCGGGCGGGTGCGCTGTCAGCCGAGGAGGCTCGTCATCATCCCCGGCGCAACCTCATCGAGCGCGCCGTCCTCGGTGACCCGATGGAAGCGGACGTCTTCGAGATCGACGCGCTCCCGGGTGACGTCCTGCTCCTCTGTTCGGACGGGCTCTGGGAACCCCTTGCCGACGCGGCGCTCGCGGCGGTGATCGCGGCGCCGGACCCGCTGGGGGTCACGCTGACCCGCGCATGCGACGCCGCGCTCGCGGGAGGCGGCACCGACAACGTGACGATTGTGGCGGCTCGCTGGCTCGCGACGCCATCGGTTAAGGTCTGACAGCGATGGCACGTCTGTACGCGCAGTTCGGCGCGGTGGTGTTCCTGGCTCTCGGGATCGGTGGCCTGCTGACCGGCGACGCCGGGCATCTGGTGCATCACCATCCCGCCGGCAATCTCGGGCAGGTCACTCTGCATCTGACCTACGTTCGCGACATCCTCGACCTCGCGATCGGGGCCGTGCTCGGCTTCGCGGGCTTCCGAGCGGGCAACGCCATCTCGGCCGAGATCGTGTTGACGATCGGGGTCGTGCTCCTGCTCCTCGCCTTCCTCGGTTTCGCCAACACCGACACCCTTGCCGGCACGCGCAGCGTCGCCGGGCTGCATTTCACGCTCCCGATCAACCTCCTCGACGTCATCGCCGGGGCGGTCGGGGTGCTCTGCGGCCTCGGGGGCAACACCGCCGCGCACGCCACGACCTCGTAGCGCGCGGGCCTGCGCGCAGCTAGACGGGGATGCCCCGGGCGGCCTCGGTGCCGTTTGCCGCGGTGTCGTTCCGCTGGCGGGCACGCGCGACGACGTGCACCGCGCTCGACGCGACCGGTGCCGCCTTCTGCAGCGCACGCGTGGTCGCGATCGCACCGCTCCGGGCCGCCAGCCCCGCTGCACGAAGCTGCGCTCTCGTCCGCTCCCCGGTCTGGGGCGCGATGCAGAGGCCGATCACGGTGCCGAGCGCGGCCCCGTGCACCAGCCCGCGAAGATAGGCCATGTCTTTGACCTCCTGGTTGGTTCGATGTCTCAGCCCCCACCCTACTCCCGGGGTCCCGGTCAGGTCAGGGAGGTGGCCGACCACGGACCGTCGGGCACGATCCGGAGCCGCTCCACGGGCCGGCCGGCCACCAGGTGCTCGGCGATGATCTCGTCGACGTCCTCGGCACGGAGGTGCCCGTACCACACCCCGTCGGGGTAGACGATCAGGATCGGTCCCTGGTGGTGCTGCTGGTTGCAGCCCATCCTGGTGGTGCGCACCCAGGTGAGCTCCTGGCGTTCGACCTCATCGCGAAGCCGCTGCAGCACGTGCTCGGACCCCTGGCCGCCGCAATGGTGGCGGCCGACCGTGGTGCAGACGAAGACGTGCAGGTTCCGGTGCGCGGGTTCGCTCATCAGCCTCAATGGTCGCCCACGCGGGCGCGGCTGCGTCCCCGGGCCTCCGTGACAAGCTGTCGGTGTGGATCTCAGCTTCGCGTTCTTCGCCGACGGCGCGGTCGTCCCTCCCGACGGCAAGGTCTACGTTCTCGGCGGCGGCTTCAGCACGCTCTCGATGGCTCAACTGCCGGGGCGAGCCGCGTTCGCGGTGGTCGCCGGGTTCCGGTTCGCCGCCGCCGACCTCGGGCAGGCCCATCAGGTTGAGGTGCGCCTCGTCGACGTGCAGGGCAAGCTCGTGATCCCGCCGGCGAACCTGCAGTTCCAGACCGCGGGTGCGAAGCTCGTGTCCGGTCAGGAGGTGAGCATCTCCACGGTGACCGTCCTGCAGCCCATGTTCGGCGAGCCGGGCACATACACCGCGGAGTTCTGGACCGAGGGACGGCGGATCGGCGCGGTCAACCTCCACGTCGAGGAGCGCAAGCCGCCCCTCCCGGTGCCCGGCGACAGGCCAAATTGAATCCGGGCCTGACGGCCATCATCAACGGATCGGTGCCCGGCCGTGGGGAGGACGCCTCAGCGATGGGTGGAGCCGATCTTTGAAGAACACACCGGCTTTGCCGGTGTGTTAGTATTCGTAGAACCCCCGGCCACTCTTCTTTCCGAGGTATCCGGCGGCGACCATCCTGCGAAGCAGCGGCGGCGGGGCGTAGTCGCTGTTGGCGTACTCCTCGTAGAGCGACTCGCACACGAGGAGCGCCGTGTCGAGGCCGATGTAGTCGAGCAGCTGCAGGGGTCCCATGGGGTGACCGCATCCCAGGCGCATCCCCTCGTCGATGTCGTCGCGGCTCGCGAAGCCGGACTCGTAGAGGCGGGCCGCGTGCGTCAGGAACGGGATGAGCAGCAGGTTGACGATGAACCCGCCGCGGTCCTGGGCGACGATGATGCGCTTGCCCAGTCGCTCACCGAGGGCGCGCGTGTCGTCGAGGGTCGCCTCGCTCGTGGCGATGCTGCGCACCACCTCGAGCAGCTTCATCACGGGCGCGGGGTTGAAGAAGTGGGTCCCGATCACTCGATCCGGACGCCGCGTCGCGCGTGCGATCTCGATGATCGGGAGCGCGGAGGTGTTCGTCGCCAGGATGGCGTCCTCCGCGACGATGTGATCGAGCTTCTCGAACAGAGCCTTCTTCGCCGGCAGCTGCTCGACGATCGCCTCGACGCAGAAATCGCACTCCGCGAAGTCCTCGAGGCGGGTGGTGAACGTGAGCAGCCCGGTCACGCGCTCGACGTCGTCGTCACTGAGCTTGCCGGTCTTCCGGCCGCGCTCGAGCGAGGTGTTCACCCTGCGCTCGCCCGCCGCGAGCTCCGCCGGCCCGGCCTCGGTGACGATGGTGCGGATGCCGTTGCGCGCGCACACCTCGGCGATCCCCGAACCCATCAGCCCGGCGCCGATGATCCCCACGCTTTCGATCTCCATGTGCTGACGCTCCTTCGGTGGCTGGTCCTGGTGCCGCCTGCGCAGTCTGCCCGAGGGCGGGCAGCTCGCGCACCTATGATGGTGGCCATGGCGTCACCGGGAGCGATCGCGCTGGTCAGCGATGACCTGATGTTCGCGAGCCAGCTCACCACCACCATGCGCCGCGCCGGCGGCAGCGCCGCGGTGGTCGTCGGTGACGCCGTACCGGCTGTCGACACCGTCTTCGTGGACCTGAACGCGGCCATCGAGGAACGTCTCGAGCTGATCAGCCGGCTGCGCAGCGAGCGACCGGCGCTCGACATCGTCGGGTTCTGCGGTCACGAGGAGCGTGACGTGCGCAGGCGCGCCCTGGCGTCGGGAGCGACGCGCGTCATCAACAACGGCACGCTGCAGATCGTGGCGCTGCGCCTGTCGGGGCTGTCGTGAGCACCGTCGCGACACGCGTCCGCGCCGAGGTCGACCGCACGCGCGAGGCAGTGATCGAGACGCGGCGCGCCCTGCACCGCCATCCCGAGCTCTCCGAACAGGAGCACGACACCGCCGACCTGCTGGCCCGGCGCAGCAGCGAGCTCGGCTTCACCGTTCGCGCCGGAGTCGGGGGCACCGGGGTTGTGGCCGACCTCGACAGCGGGCGGCCGGGACCAACGCTGATGCTGCGCGCGGACATGGACGCGCTGCCGGTGCTCGAACGCGGCGACGATCGCGTGGCCGTGTCCGAGACGCCGGGCGTGATGCACGCGTGCGGTCACGACGGCCACATGGCCATGACCCTCGGCGCGGCGACGGCGCTGGTGGCGTTGCGGGACAGCTGGTCGGGGCGGTTGCGGCTCTGCTTCCAGCCCGCTGAGGAGACCGCGAGCGGGGCGGTGCCGATGATCGACGCGGGCGCTGCCGACGGTGTCGATCGCGTGCTCGGCATCCACCTGTGGGCGCCGCTCGAGACCGGGCGAGTTGCAGTCAAATCTGGCGTCATCTTCGGCAGTGCCGACAGCTTTCGGGTCATGATCGCCGGGCGCGGCGGCCACGGCGGCATGCCCCACACCGCGATCGACCCGGTGGTCACGACCGCCCAGGTGATCCTCGCGATCCAGACGATCATCAGCCGCGAGACGTCGCCGTTCTCGCCGGCGGTCATCACCATCGGACGGGTCAGCGCCGGGACCGCGTTCAACGTGATCGCCGACTCCGCCGAGCTGCTCGGGACGACACGCGCGCTCGAGGCGACTGAGCGGGCGCGCCTGCTCAGACGTGTCGCCGAGGTCGCGTCGGCGGTCGCCGCGGGCAACGGCGCGGAGGCGACGTTCGAGCACACTGCCGGCTGTCCTCCTGTCGTGTGCGATGCGGAAGCCGCCGAGCTGGTGCGCCGGGCGGCGGCCGAGACTGTGGGCGACGATCACGTCGATCTGGCCGTCCCCATCACGGTCGGCGACGACATCGCGTGCTTCCTCGAGCGCGTGCCCGGCTGCTACTTCCTGGTCGGCGCGGGGCATCCGGAGCGCGGGCCGGTGCCACCGCATCACAGCGCGTACTTCGACATCGACGAGGCCGCGCTCCCGATCGGCGTGGAAACCCTCGTGCGCGCGACGCTCGACGTTCTCGGGTGATGCAACCGTTCATCCGCTCACGCGACGAGCGCGACAGCCTCGATCGCACGGTCGATCTGACGCCGCGCAAGGCCGCCAACTCGGCGACGCTGCTGTCGGTGGTCATGGAGATCGAGCATGCCAACAACTCTGGATACGTGCACGGCGGGACGATCATGCGATTGGTGGACACCGCGGCCGGCATCGCGGCGATCAAGCACGCGCGCAGGCGCGTGGTCACCGCCGCGATGGATGAGATGAGCTTCCTCGCGCCGGTGTACATCGGCGACCTCCTCACGGTGCGCGCCCGCGTGAACGACGCGCATCGCACGTCGATGGAGATCGGTGTGCGGGTCGACGTCGAGCGGATCCCGTCGGGAGAGGTCCTCCATGTCGCGAGCGCGCATCTCGTGTATGTGGGGCTCGACCACGACGGCAACCCCGCCCCCGTCGCGCCGGTCATCGCGGTCACCGAGGAGGATCACCAGCGGCAGGCGGAGGCAGGCGTGCGCAGGGCGCAGCGCCTGGTCCGCAAGCAGGCGCTCGCCGAGGCGGCACGCCGCAGCCCGTGAGCACCCGAGCCCGGCCGTGTTCGCGGCTGGGCTAGGATGGGGGCGTCATGCCCGAGGTGACCGCACCTGCGAAGGTTCGCGACGCGACTGCGGAGGTCCCGACCGCCCGCCAGCACATCCGCTTCTCGTTCTACCGCGTGCGGCCCGACTGGCGGCTCCGATCGGCCACCGAGCGCGCGGCCGACCGGGAGGAGGTGGCCGCGCTGGTGCGCGAGATCGGCGATCGGGACGGCGTGCTCATCCGCTCGTACAGCCTGGTGGGGACACGCGGTGACGCCGACTTCCTGCTCTGGCTCGTCAGCGAGCGTGTCGACGACCTCCACGAGTTCTCCGCGCGTCTCAACCACACGCGGCTCGCCGCGTACCTCGATGCGCCGTACAGCTACTTCTCGATGACCAAGCAGAGCATGTACGTCGAGAAGCATCGCCACGTCAATCAGGAGGGGCGGAGCAACCGCCTGGTGATCGCGCCGACCGGACGACGCTACCTCTTCGTGTATCCGTTCGTGAAGACGCGTGCCTGGTACCGCCTCAGCGCAGAGGTACGGCAGCGGCAGATGAGCGAGCACATCGCCATGGGCCACCGGTATCCCGGGGTGAAGATCAACACGACGTACTCGTTCGGCCTCGACGATCAGGAGTTCGTCGTCGCCTTCGAGAGCGACTCGGTCGCCGACTTCCTCGACCTCGTGCACGAGATGCGCGGCAGCGAGGCGTCGACGCACACCGTGCGCGACGTGCCGTCGTTCACGTGCATCGCGATGGGGATCGACGAGACCCTGTCCGCCCTCGGGTAGCCGAAGCCTCAGCCGGCGAGCACGGCGCGACGGCGTTCCGCCGCCTGCAGCGAGGCGAGCATGACCTCCATCACGTGCATCACCTTGACGTCAGGTGCGTACCGCGCCGCGCCGGCGCGGAGTTGGAGCAGGCACGAGATGTTCTCGGTGACGACGATCTCCGCGCCGCTTGCGCGGATGTTGTCGAACTTGCGCCGGAGGATCGCCTCGCTGCGCTCGGGCTGACGCGCGAAATACGTTCCGGCGCCGCCGCAGCACATCGCGCGCTCCTGGAGCGGGACCAGGTCGAGATGTGGGATCTGCTCGAGCAGGCGGCGCATCGCGCCGCGCTCGGGACCGTCGATCGGGAGCGCGCAGGGCTCGTCGACGGTGACCCGCCAGCGCAGCGGGCCGAGGTCGCCGCGCACGCCGTTGCGGTCGAGGAAGGCACTCGCCAGCGCTGTGTGCTGCGCGATGTCATGCGCTCGCGCGCCCACCTGGCGGTCGTCGCCGGCGATGCTGTCGTACTCGCGATAGTGCTCCGTGCAGGACGCGGTGTCGCCGATGTACGCGTCGACGTCGAGCGCCGACATCGTGGCGCTGTTCCTGACGGCCATGTCGATCATCGCGTCGCGGTCACCGAGCGTCCGTGCGGGGAGCCCGCTGCAGCCGAGCACCGGCACCGTCACGGCGTAACCGGATGCGAGCAGCACCCGGATCGTCGCGTCGGTCGCCTCGGGCGCGGTGAGGTTCGAGTAGCAGCACACGAGCATCGCGACGCTGCCGCGCACCGGTTCGGCGGGCGCCGGGAGGTCGCTGACACGCTGGTACATCGTGCGCTCCGGCGGCGGGCCGCTCAGCTCCGCGAGCGCGCCGACCGTTCCGAGCCACGAGAGCAGCCCGGTGCGACGCGCGAGGCCGAAGAGGCCGGTCCGCTGCGTGAAGCGCCCAAACCCGTGCAGCGCCCGAAGGACGCCCGGGCGGGGGAGCACCGCGCGGAGGGCGAACGACTGGGCCCAGGGGTACCCCTCCTGGGCGTGGAGCTCCTGGCGGGCGCGGCTGACGATGTGCGCGGTCGGCACCCTCGGCGCGCAAGCGGCGACGCAGTTGTCGCACGTGAGGCACGTCGAGAGCGGTCCGTCGGCGATGTCGCGCAGCTCCAGCCGTCCTTCGATGGCATCCCTGATGAGCGTGACGCGTCCGCGTGCGGTCTCCCACTCGACCGGGTTGACGACGTAGGCGGGGCACGTCGCCTGGCAGAGCGAGCACTTGTTGCACTCGCTGGCCGCCTCGTAGACGTCGGCAAGGAAGCGGGGGGTCGGGACGGCGGCGCCGGCCATTGGGCCGGGATTGTAGACGAGACCGTGAAGCGCTCCACGACGGCGATGGCCGGGCGCGGGGATCCGTAGAGTCGCGAACGATGCCAGCCGACTACCACGTCGAGGCGTTCACGGACGCCGAGCGCCGCCTGCTCGAGCCGCACGTCACGAACCTGGACCGGCCGGTGTTCGCGCTCACCAACCTGCCGCAGGTGACCGCATCGGCGCTGTTCGCGCGGTACAGCCGGAGCTCGAAGAGCCTGCGCCGCCTGCTGCTCGACGAGTTCCTCGTGGACGGCGGGGGAGGTGGCGTCGAGGTCGGGTCCGAGGCCGGGCGCTCCCGCGCGTCCGATCTCTTCGGCCGCGTCCTCGCCGAGTACGGCGACGACTCGGTGGCTCAGCTGGCGGGCGTGCACCTCGCGTGCGAGCAGGTCTCGCAGCCGCTCGCCAAGGCCATCGAATGGGGCCGGCTCGCCGCCTACCTGGAGCAGTCGACGCGCTACATCCCGTACACGGACCGGCGAGACGGCCACTACCGCTACATCCGCGATCACGATCTGCTGGCGTCGGCGCACGCATCGACCTATCTCGGGGCCATGGACCGGCTCTTCGACACCTACGTCGAGCTGCGCGAGCCGCTTGGCCGGCACCTCGACGACACGCTCCCGGCGGAGCCCGACGAGAAGGCGCGCAAGCGGGCGATCCGCGCCCTCGCGCTCGATCTGATGCGTGGACTGCTCCCGGCGGGGACGGTGAGCAACGTCGGCGTCTTCGCCTCACCCCAGGCCTACGAGCAGCTCGTGCTGCGGCTGCGCGCACACCCGCTGCCCGAGGCGCGTGCGTATGCGGAGCTCGTCCAGCGCGAGCTGCAGCTGGTGATCCCCGAGTTCCTGACCCGCCTGGACCGCCCCGATCGCGGCGGTGTCTGGGTCGACTACCTGCGCGACACGGCCGCCGCGCTGTCGGCCGAGGCTGAGGCGCTGTCGCCCGAGGCGGAATGGGGACCTTCCGGTGTCACCCTCGTCGACTGGGATCGCGACGGCGAGGAGCGCATCATGGCCGCCGCGCTCTTCCCGTACTCCCACGCGTCCGAGGAGCGGCTGCTCGCCGCGGTGCGACCGCTGCCGGAGCCGCGCCGTGCGGCGCTGTTCGCCGCGGCGGTGGGGGAGCGGGGCAACCGGCGCCATCGCCCGGGGCGCGGCTTCGAGCACTGCGACTACACGTTCGAGGTGGTGTCGGACTACGGTGCGTTCCGCGATCTCCAGCGCCACCGTCTGCTCACGGTGCAGTGGCAGGAGCTGACCCCAGCGCTCGGCTACGAGGTGCCCGACACCGTCATCGCCGCGGGGCTCGCGTCATCGTGGCACGACGCCGTGCACCAGGCGGAGGACGCGTACCGGGCGATCGCAAGGACGTTCCCCGAGCAGGCCGGCTATCTCGTCACCCTGGGTCACCGCGTGCGGTACCTCATCAAGCTCAACGCGCGTGAGGCGCTGCACCTCATCGAGCTGCGCACCTCACCGCAGGGTCACCCGAGCTACCGGCGGATCTGCAGGGAGATGCTCCGCCTCATCGACGAGGTCGCCGGTCATCACCTGGTCGCCGGCGCGATGCGGTTTGCCGGATCCGACGACGTGCACCTGCCCCGATACGCAGCGGAGGCGGCACGCGCGCCGAGCGCGGGCTCGGGCGCGCCGACCCCCTGACGCGTTGCCGCGCAAGGCGGAACGACATGGCAATCTGCTGGCAATGATCCGGTTCGTCACCCGCGTCGCCGCCTGGTTCATGCGGACCTACCCGGGACGCCTCATCAGCACATTCGGCTCGAGCCACGCCGGGAACTACGCATCCGGACTCGCCTTCAACGCGTTCGTGAGCATGTTCCCGCTCATCCTCGGGCTGCTGGCGATACTCGGATTCGCGACCCAGTCCGCCGCCGCACGAGCGAGCGTCCTCAGCGCGATTCTCGGATTCTTTCCCCACGATGCGAGCGCGGCGCTGACGAGCGCGTTCGACGGCGTCCGCCATCACTCCGGGCTCTTCGGGGGCGTCGGGATCGTGGGGTTGCTCTGGAGCGGGAGCAACCTCTTCACCTCGATGGAGTTCTCGCTCGGCATGGTGATCGGCGCGAGCCAGCGCAACTTCATCCGGCAGCGCGGCATGGCGCTGGTGATGACGGTCCTGTTCGCCACCGCGCTGGTCGCCACGATCGGCATCAACGCGCTGATCGCGTTGCCGGGTCCGGGATTCGTGTTCGAGCCGGTCGTCGGGCTGCTGGTCTGGTTCGCGTTCATGTTCGCCGTCTACCGGCTGGTCCCGAACCGCACGTATCGCGTGCGCGAGCTCTGGCCCGGCATCCTCATCGGCGGGATCGCGATGGAGCTGCTCACCCTGCTCTGGCCGGTGTACGCCGGCTTCTCGCACGGCTTCTCGACGTACGGGTCGGTGCTCGCCCTCTTCTTTCTCCTCGCGAGCTGGCTCTACTTCTTCGCCGAGTTCATCCTGCTCGGCGCGGTCGCGAATCGCATGCACGCGGGCGAGCCCGACGTCCGGGGGCTGCTCGGCGAGCGGCCGGCCCGTCGAGCAGCGGTCGCGGAGGCGTCTCGGACCGGTGGCGAGGTTTCGCGAACGGGGGCGTGACGTATGATGTGAGCACCATGGCAATCACCTCTCCGTCGATCGTCTCGATCTCCGACTCCGCCCGTGAGCAGCTCATGGGCCTGATCGCCGACCAGCCGGCCGACCGTGAGCTCGGGCTGCGGGTCTTCATCCAGTCGGGCGGGTGCTCCGGCTTCTCCTACGGGATGGGGCTCGACGAGAATCCCCCGCGTGAGGACGACCAGGTGGTGGACGTGAGCGGTGGGCTCAAGGTCTACGTCGACGCGTATTCCGCCCAGTACCTTCAGGGCGCCGAGATCGACTACGTCGATCAGCTGATGGGTGGTGGGTTCACCATCCACAACCCCAACGCCGTCAGGACCTGTGGCTGCGGCCACAGCTTCCAGACCTCCGACTCGGCCGGCGAAGCCCGCTCCTGCTCGCACTGACCGGATAGCGGTTCGTTCGCCCGTCAGGCGGCCGGCACCGCGGGGCTCGATGTCGCCGTTCGTCGCATGGTCGACGCCGCGTCCCGATCGCGGATGGCAAGCGCGATCACAGCGCCCGCCAGCGTGAACCCCGCTGCAGAGAAGAAGGCGATGCGGAACACGGTGGTGTTGCCGGCGAGCCCTGCGCCCGCCGTCTGGGTTCCGATGATCGTCGCCAGCGTGGCGACCCCCAGCGCCGCGGCGAGCTGCCGCTGCGCGTTGTAGAGGGCGGCGGCGCGCCCCATGTCGCGGGGTGAGACCTGCGCGAAGACCCCGGCGTTCATGGGGATCACGACGTACGCCCAGCCGACCCCGACCGCGAACATCACGCCGCGGAAGACCCAGAGGTCGCCGTTCATCAGGAGCGCGAGCGCTGCGGTGGCGATGGTGACCCCCACGAGACCGCCGCTGATCAGGCGTCGCGGGCCGATCCGCGGATACAGGCGGCCGACGAGCTGCGAGGAGACGAGCACGCCGATCGCCTCGGGCGCGGTGCTCGAGCCCGACGCGAATGCGGAGAGGCCCCGGCCCGTCTGCAGCCAGATGGGCGCGACGAAGAGCAGGCCGAGGAATCCGCCCGCGGCGAAGAGCGAGGCGAGGTTGGACACGCCGAAGAGGCGACCGCGGAGGATCCTGAAGTCGATCATCGGCTGATCGGCGTGCAGCTCCAGCCAGACGAGCGCACCGATGAGCACGGCGCCTCCGAGCGCCGTCCCGATGATCAGCGGCGAGGTCCAGCCCACGCTCGCCGCTTCGCTCAGCGCGTAGAGGAAGAGCCCGAATCCCGCCGCCGCAAGCGCGAAACCGGGGAGATCGAAGCGCTCGCCGGCTCGTTCGCGGTGCTCGGTGAGCTGCAGGGCGCTGAACGTGATCGCCGCGACCCCGATCGGCACGTTCACGAAGAACACCCATCGCCAGGAGAAGTGATCGACCAGCGCACCTCCGACCAGCGGACCCAGCGCCGGAGCCATGACGGTCGGGATCACGAGGAGCCGGGCCACGCGGGCCCGCTGGGCCGGGGGGAACGCCCGGTACAGCATCGCCATGCCGACCGGCGTCAGCATGCCGCCGCCGACACCCTGCAGCACACGGAAGGCGACCAGCTCGAGGACCGACTGGGAGAGGCCGCAGAGGACCGATGCGGCGGTGAAGAGGGAGATCGCGGCCAGAAAGGTCCGCTTGGTGCCGAAACGGTCGCCGACCCAGCCCGAGGCCGGGATCCAGATCGCCAGGCTGACGAGGTACCCGACCACCACGCCGTCGGTCGCGGGCGGGCTGACACCGAAGCTCCGCGCCATCGCGGGCAGGGCGACGTAGACGATCGTCGCATCCATGATCGTCATGAACATGGCGACCACATAGATCGCGCCCACGACCCGCTGGGCGCTCAACCGCATCGTGCGCACGTGACCATCCTCGCGCAGCGGTGGCGTTCGGTGCGCCACGCGAACGCGGCGCGGGCCGGCCGGGTTTGGCTCGCGGCGGCCCGGGTAAGCTTCGTCGCATGGAGATCAAGGAACTCGGCCACATCGTCCTGTACGTGCGCAACATCGAGCGATCGGCGTCCTTCTACGGCGACGTGCTCGGCTGGAAGCGGCTCGAAGCGTCGGGCGACGGCCCGCTCGGGCGCATCCCGGTCGCGCTCTTCAGCAGCGGCCGCACACATCACGAGTTGCTGCTCATCGAGGTCGGCGAGGACGCGCAGCCCCTGCCGCACGGCCGCCACGTCGGCCTGTACCACTTCGGGCTCAAGGTCGGTGACACCGACGACGAGCTGCGAGCCGCGATCAGCCGCTGTCAGGAGTCCGGTGTGCGCATCGTCGGGACGAGCGATCACACGGTCACGCACAGCGCCTACATCCTCGATCCGGACGGCAACGAGATCGAGCTCTACATCGACGTCGCCGGCGTGAGCTGGGACCTGGACAACGTGATCGCGCCCGTGAAGGCGCTGGTGCTCTGAGGAGTTTCGACATGCCGGCTGTGACCGTCGACAACATCACCGCTCTGCCCCACATCCCCCAGCCGGACCCGGCCGCCGCGTCGATCCGCCCGGTGATCAGCGTCACCACCGCGCCGCACGGGCTCGAGGGCGAGGGGTTTCCGGTGCGCCGCGCGTTCGCCGGCACGAGCCCGGCGCTCATCGATCCCTTCATCCACATGGATCAGATGGGTGAGGTGGAGTACGCGCCCGGCGAGCCGAAGGGGACGCCCTGGCACCCGCACCGCGGCTTCGAGACGGTCACCTACATGATCGACGGGACCTTTCAGCACCAGGATTCGAACGGTGGCGGCGGCCTCATCACCGACGGCGACACCCAGTGGATGACCGCCGGCGCCGGCATCCTGCACATCGAGCGTCCCCCGGATCAGCTCATTGCGAGCGGCGGCCTCTTCCACGGCATCCAGCTGTGGGTCAACCTGCCCGCGGCGCAGAAGTGGGTGCCCGCCCGGTACCAGGACATCCGCGCCGGCAACGTAGCGCTCCTCACCTCCTACGACGGTGGTGCGCTGCTTCGGGTCATCGCCGGCGAGGTCGCGGGTCACCGCGGTCCCGGGATCACCTACACGCCCATCTCGCTCGCGCACGTGACCGTGAGCCCCGGCGCGCGGCTCGTGCTGCCGTGGCCTCGGGACTTCAACGCGCTCGTGTACGTGCTCGCCGGCAGCGGCACCGTCGGCGCCGGCGAGGCCCTGGTCCGCACCGGGCAGCTGGCGGCGCTCGGGGCGGGCGACGTGGTCGTCGCGACCGGCGCCACGGGCCAGGAGAGCCGTTCACCCAGCCTGGAGCTGCTGATCCTCGGCGGCCGGCCGATCCGCGAGCCGGTGGCGCACTACGGCCCGTTCGTCATGAACACGCACGCCGAGATCGCCCAGGCGGTCGCCGACTTCCAGGCGGGCAAGATGGGCGTGGTCCCGGCGAACCACATCGGGGACTGACCGCCGGCTACAGCCCGTAGGTCTCCAGCAGGCGCAACCAGATCTCGCTCACAGTCGGGTACGACGGCACCGCGTGCCACAACCGGTCGATCGGGACCTCGCCGACGACCGCGACCGTGGCGGCATGGATCAGCTCCCCGATCCCCGGGCCGGTGAAGGTGACCCCCACGATCACGCGACGGTCCTCGTCGACCACCATGCGCGCGTGCCCCGTGAAGCCGTCCGCCATGAGTGAGCCCCCCGAGACCTTGCCGATCTCGTAGTCGACCGCCCTGACGCGCAGACCCGCGGCGACCGCCTCCTGGTGGCTGAGCCCGATCGCCGCCACCTCGGGGTCGGTGAAGATCACCTGGGGCACCGCGGCGTGGTCGGCGGTCGCCGCGAGCGGCGACCACGGGGCGGGATCGCCGGCGAGCGTCCCCCGGACGCGCGCGACGATGGCATCGCCGCACACCCGTCCCTGGTACTTGCCCATGTGCGTGAGCAGGGCCCGGTGATTGACGTCCCCGGCCGCGTAGAGCCATCCGCCCCCGTCGACGACCCGGCAAGAGTCGTCGACCGTGAGCCACGTACCGGGGCGGAGCCCGACGCCGTCGAGGCCGAGGACGTCGGTGCGCGGCGACCTGCCGGTCGCGATCAGCAGGTGGTCGGCGGTGACCGTGGTCCCCCCGTCGAGCTCCACGACGACGTGCCCGTCGGCGCCGCGGGCCACGCGCTCGGTGGTCGCCCCCAGGAGAACCCGGATACCGCGCTGCTCGAACGCCGCGCGGACCGCCTCGCCCGCGAAATCCTCCGTCCGGAGGAGGAGGCGTGGCTCGCGAGCGATCAGCGTGACCTCCTCGGCGCCAAGCGTCTTCCAGGCGTCGGCCATCTCGCAGGCGACCACCCCGCCGCCGATGATCGCGAGCCGGCGGGGGACCTCGGTCGCGCTCGTGGCCTCGCGGCTGGTCCATGCGTCCACGGACTCGATCCCCGGTATCGGCGGGATGGTGGCCCGGCTGCCCGTGCAGACCGCCACAGCGTGGCGGGCGGTGAGCGTGAAACCCGGACCGCTCTGGGGCGTGACGATGACAACACGTTCGCCGGCGAGGCGTCCGGTGCCCCGGGCGAGATCGACGTGCGAGGACTCGAGCCACTTGACCTGCCCTGCATCGTCCCAATGCGAGGTGAAGGCATCCCGCCGCCGGAGCACCGCCCGGCTGTCGAGCCGGCCCGTGACCGCCTGCGCGGCGCCGTCGACGGACTGTGCCGCGCGCAGCGCCTGCCCGCTCCGGAGGAGCGCCTTGCTTGGCATGCAGGCCCAGTACGAGCAGTCGCCGCCGACGAGCTCGTTCTCGACGACGACGCAGGTCAGACCGCCCCTGGTGACCCGGCCCGCAACGTTCTCCCCGGTGGATCCACCTCCGATGACGACAACGTCGTACTCACCGTCGTGGTCGATGATGGGCATGGCGCGCCTCCGGTGCGATGAGCTGAAGCCGGTCCCTGTCAGCCGGCGGGCATCGGCTCGCGGGCCTTCGGGGCGGGCGAACCCACCACGTCAAGAGGAGGGTTTTCGTCGATTGCCTCGGCTGCCTCCCTGCGGCGGCGGAACAGGAGGGTTCCGCCGAGCCCCGCGATCGGCAGCGAGACGGCGAGGTCGATCGCCTGCAGGGTGAGGCCCGAGGCGACGGCGATGCCCGTCGGGACCCCCTCGAAGAACAGGGCCCCGGCCCACCACGCCTGCCCGGTCCCGATCCCGGCGATCCCCTGGATCGGAATCGTGAGCAGCAGCGTCCTGATCGAGAGCACGAACCACGTCTGCCAGAAGCCCAGGTGCAGCCCGACCATGCTCATCAGCGCTGCGTACTGCACGGCGGTGGCCAGGCGGCAGAAGGCAGTGCTCCCCACCAGGCTCGCCCATCGTGCCCGGCTGTTGAGCACCTCGAGCTCCGCCTCGGCCCGGGCGGCCATCGGAGCGAGCTTCGGGATGCGGCCGGCGATCCGTGTCACGAGCATCCGCGGTCCCGGGATGATCAGGGAGAGCAGCGCGCCGAGACCGGCGAGGAAGGCCGCGGCCGCCACGAGGATCACAGCGGTGGGCTCGGCGCTGGTCGTTAAGAACGATGCGATCACCGCGATCAGCGCGAGACTGACGACGTCGAGTATGCGCGCGACGATCGCGCTCCCCGAGCCCCTGGCGACACCGATCCCGAGCCTAGTGCGGGCGACGGCGACGAACGCGACGTCGGCGGACGGTCCGGGGAGCAGGAGCCCGGCGCCCCATGACGCCGCGGTCGCGCCGAGGAGCTCGCGACGCGACCCGTCACGGCGCGGCAGCAGCGCTGCGAAGCGCCAGGCGCGCCCGATCAGGAAGCAGGCCGCACCGAACGCGGCCACCAGCACCGACGTGACCGAGAGGTGCACGCCCTCCCACGCGACCGACTTGCCGAGCAGTCTCCACGCGAGGAGCAGCACGGCGACGGTGACGACGCTGGTGATCCCCGCGCGAAGCAGCAGACCGCGACGAGAGGACCCGGAGATCGACACGAACAGGGATTGTCCCTCTTTTGTCCTCGCGCGGGTCGAATCCGCACAATGCCCGGGATTGACACCTTTCCGAAAGGGTCGAGTTATGAGCAAAGGGAACGCTGTGCGGAAACGTCGCTGGATGCTTGCCGGAACTGCGGTGATCGTCGCGTTCGCGGCTGTCGCGGTTGCATATGCGCTGCTGGTGCCTCCATTGCAGAACGCGGACGAGACGTACCACCTCCACTACGCGCAGTTGATTGCAAATCACGCTCAGTTGCCGGGTGGCCACATGACCGAGAAGCAGCAGCCACCGCTCTACTACCTGATGGGAGCTCTGATTCTCAAGGCGGGGGGATCGCTCACCGCGCTCCGGCTCATGTCCGTGGCACTGGGGACGGCGACGGTCGCGCTCGTGATGGCGGTCGCGCGAGAGCTCGTTCCCGGGCGTCCCGGGATCGCGCTGAGCGCCGGTGCCATCACCGCATCGCTGCCCATCACGGTCGCGGTGAGCGCGTCCTTCTCCGACGACGTTCTGGCGTGGGCGGCGGGTGCGGCACTGATGTGGTGCGCCGTTCGAGTGCTGCGCTCTGCTGCGCCGTCGCCGCGTCTGCTCACCGTCTGCGGAGTCGTCGCCGGGATCGGCCTGCTCAGCAAGGAGACCGACTGGATACTCGTCGCCGCGCTCGCGGTCGCGATCGCGATCCGCCTGCCGCGCCCTGTGCGTATCGCGCACGTTG
The DNA here is from genome assembly GCA_963848445.1 of Candidatus Dormiibacterota bacterium. GTDB lineage: Bacteria > Chloroflexota > Dormibacteria > Aeolococcales > Aeolococcaceae > Palsa-851. The sequence goes on along the minus strand of CAWKDT010000005.1, from coordinate 118,749 downwards.
CGGCGGCGGCCGTTCCGGCGGTGGCGATCTCCGGGTGGTGGTTCGTGCGCAACCTCGTCGTGTTCCACAACCTGACGCCGCCGCTGCAGCCGCTCACCGCCACGCATCCGTATCTGCGCTCCATCGGCGAGCTCGAGGCGTTCGTCTCCGGCGCGGTGCGCAGCATCTTCGGGCCTGAACGCGCCGACGGTGGCCCGCTGGTGCGATCGCTCCCGATTCAGATCCTCATCGGCATCCTCTTCGCGATCGTCGTCGTCGTCCTGGTGGTGGCGGCCTGGCTGGCGATCCGCCGGTGGCCGGGCTTCGACAGAACGAGCCGGCAGTGCGCGGTGCTCCTCGCCGCGGTCTGCGTGCTGCTGTTCGGCGAGTGGGTCCTCAACAGCGTGCTCTTCGATCTGCAGCCGCAGGCGCGGTATCTCTTCGTGGCGATCGCCGCGCCGGCGACTGGGGCGGCCTGGGCCGGCGACATCGCCGCCCGCCGGATCACCGTCGCCGCGCGTGTCCTCCTCGCCGGAGGCGCCGTCGCCGGGCTTGCCGCGATCGGCGTCGACTCGATCAGAAGTCGCGATCCTGCGCAGGCCGTGAGCCGCTCCGATGGCCAGGGGGAGTGCTGTGAGGGCATAATCCGAGTCGCTAACCCCCTTGAAAGGTCTTCTTCACGAAGGTCGCAGGGTCTCAACACTCTCAGGAGCTTCTCGCATGCGTGACCGAACGGTGATTGTGCTCGGCGCGGACGGCTATCTCGGATGGCCTCAGGCGATGCACCTGTCGAACGAGGGCTACAAGGTCATCGCGGTCGACAACCTGGTGCGCCGGCGCTGGGATCTCGAGGGTGGCACCTCGTCGCTGATCCCCATCTCGACGATGGAACGCCGTGTCGAACGCTGGCGCGAGGAGGGTCATGGCGACATCGAATGGCGCCTCGTCGACCTCACCGATGCCGACGCTCTCACCGACCTCATCGCATCCACCAAGCCTGAGGCGGTGGTGCATTTCGCCGAGCAGCGCTCCGCGCCGTTCTCGATGATCGACCGCGAGCACGCGGTGATGACCCAGCTCAACAACGTCGCGGGGACGCTCAACCTCCTGTTCGCGATCCACGAGCACGCGCCGGACTGCCATCTGGTGAAGCTCGGCACGATGGGCGAGTACGGGACCCCGAACATCGACATCGAAGAGGGGTACATCACCATCGAGCACAACGGCAGGACCGACACCCTGCCGTATCCGAAGCTCCCCGGCAGCTTCTATCACCTCTCCAAGGTGCACGACAGCCACAACATCCATTTCGTCTGCCGGGCATGGGGCCTGCGCGCGACCGACCTCAACCAGGGCGTGGTGTACGGCTGCACCACTCCGCAGACCGAGCTCCATCCCGAGCTCGCGACACGGTTCGACTACGACGGCGTCTGGGGGACCGTGCTGAATCGCTTCATCGTCCAGTCCGCCATCGGCAGGCCGCTCACCGTCTACGGCAGCGGCGGTCAGACGCGCGGGTTCCTCGACATCCGCGACACGATGGCATGCGTCCAGCTCAGCATCGAGCACCCCGCGGAGCGCGGGGAATTCCGTGTCTTCAATCAGTTCACCGAGCAGTTCTCGGTGCTCGAGCTCGCCGAGCACGTCCGCGACGCGCGTGCGGCGCACGGCGGTGAGACGACGATCGAGCACGCGGCGAACCCGCGGTTCGAGAAGGACACCCATTTCTACAACGCCAAGCACCAGCACCTCGTCGATCTCGGGCTCAAGGCACACAAGCTGCGCAACACCCTGATCGACTCCGTCATCAAGACCGTCGAGGCGCACGTCGATCGTGTCGACCTCGCGCACGTCGGTGTCTCCGATGTCGACTGGGTCACCGGCCAGGCGCACGCGGCGACCGGGAAGGCACAGGTCGCGGCTCCAGCGGAGACGGTGGCGTAGCTCAGGTGACGCCGGCCGAGGTCGACGTCAGCCTCACGATTCCCGCTCACAACGAGGCTGAGAACATGGGGCGCGTCATCAGGGACGTGATGACCGTCCTGGCCGAGGGAGGCCGCACGTACGAGATCGTGCTGGTCGACGACGCGAGCCACGATGACACCGTCGGGGCGGCGCGCACGGCGATGGGCGAGGACGCCGGCAACCTCACCGTGGTGACCCACACGCAGCAGCGCGGATACGCGGTCACGGTGTGCGACGGCCTGCGCGCCGCACGCGGGCGTGTGCTCGCGTTCATGGACGGCGACGGGCAGTTCGATCCCGCGGACCTCGGTCGCCTCATCGCGGGACTCGCCCACGCCGATCTGGTCGCGGGGATCCGCAAGCGCAGGGCCGACCCCTGGTATCGATCGCTGGTGAGCGGCGTCTACAACGTGATCGTGCGCACCGCGTTCGGCATCCGCGAGCGCGATTTCGACTGCGGCCTCAAGGTGTTCACGCGCGAGGTCTGGGACGGTGTCACGCCGATCAGGGCGCGCTCCGCGGTCTTCAACCCGGAGATCTTCTTCAAGGCGCATCGCCTCGGCTTCCGGGTGGTGCAGGTGCCCGTCGAGCACCTTCCGCGACTGGCGGGCCGCCGCTCCGGCGGGCGCTTGATCCCCGTCGCCCGCGCCGTGCGCGACGTGATCCGCCTTCGCGTGTCGCTGGCGATGAACTGGCGACCGGAGGACGCCCGCCGGCACCGGAGCGCCTGATGGCCGCGGTGGCCGCCGCGCTGCAGCGGCGCCACGTCGACCGGATCCTCCTCGGCGCCGTCATCGCCGTCTTCGCGGGGTTCGCGATCGCGTACACGCGCATCACGCCGATCGGGGCCTCGCCGGACGAGCTGGCTCACCTCAACTACATCAATGGCATCGCCGACCACCTGCGGCTACCACCGGCGGGGGAGCAGGAGCGCCAGCAGCCCCCGCTGTACTACCTCCTCGGCGCCGTCGTTGCCAAGCTGAGTGGTGGCGACGTGCGCCTCATCCGCCTGCTCTCGGTGGGGCTCGGGGTGCTCACGATCCTCACCGTCTACCTCGTGGCCCGCCGGCTGTTTCCACAGCGCCCGGTCCTCGCGGTGGGCTCGGCGGCTGTCGTCGCGCTCCTCCCCGAGGCCCAGTACCTCGCCGGCGCCGTCAACGACGACAACCTCGCATGGCTCGCCGGAGCCCTGCTCGTCCTCGCGGGCGTGGCGGTCCTGCAGAGCGGAGCCCTCACCACCCGGCTCGCGCTCGGCGCCGGTGCGGCGATCGCGCTCGCCGTGCTCGCCAAGGAAACCGTCTGGGTGCTCGCCGCGCTGCTGCTCCTGGTCGTGCTGCTTCGCTTCGGGCGCCGGCTCCGGGTGCGCCACGCGCTGCTGCTCGTCGGACCGGCCGCCGTCTTCGCCGGGTGGTGGTTCGTTCGCAATGCGGTGGAGTTCGGCGCCCCGCTGCCGCCGCTGCACCCCATCACCAGCCAGCGCCAGGTCTTCGACTCGCTGGCGCAGGTGCGCGGCTACCTCGCCGCGACCGCCGTGAGCCTGGTCGGGATGTACGGCAACGGCGCGCATTTCGTGGCGATCTCCATCCTCGGAGCGCGCCCGCTCCCCAGCGTGATCGCCGGCGGAGCCGAGGCGCTCATCGTGGTGGCGGCCGGGGTCGCCGTGGCCCGGTCCTGGTCGCGGTGGGACGTCGCCCGGCGCACGGTGGCGGCGCTGCTGCTCGCCGTCCTGGTGGTGGCGCTGGTGCAGTCGGTGCTCAACTCCGCCACCTTCGATCTCCAGCCGCAGGCGAGGTACCTGCTGGTCGCCGTCGCCGCCGCCGCGCCGATCACCGCCTGGACGCTCGCGTGGCGGCGCAATCGCCCGCTGACCGTGGTGCGCGGCTCGGCGCTCGCCGCGCTCGTGGCGGTCGCGGTGCTGCTCGACGTCTCCGGGCTCATCACCGCCGCGCACCTGGCCGCGTGATCACCTCGTCTGGCTGCGAAAGCTCTCCAGCGTGGTGGCGAGGCCGGCGTCCAGGCTGACCTCCGGCCGCCACCCGAGGCGGTCTGCCGCGAGCGACGCGTCGAGCGCGCTCCGCGGCACCTCGCCGGCGGGCAGCGGCTCACGGGCGGGCTCGTCGCGGTACCCGGCAAGCGCGCACAGGCGTCTCACGAGATCGCCGATCGCGGTCTCGACGCCCGTCCCGATGTTGAGCGCGCCGGTCACCACCCCGGCGATCCCGAGCACGTTCGCCGCGACGATGTCGCCGACATAGGTGAAGTCGCGGGTTTGCGAGCCGTCACCGCGGATCACGGGGGCCTGGCCGGCCAGGAGCCGGTGGCTCGAGATCGCCACGACGCCGGCCTCCCCGGTGCCGTCCTGCCCGGGGCCGTAGACGTTCCCGTAGCGCAGCGCGAGCCCGTCGATCGCGCCGGCGCGGGTGAAGTGGCCCAGGTAGTGCTCGATGCTGAGCTTGGCGGTGCCGTACGGTGACCGCGGCTGCGAGGGCTCGTCCTCCGGGGTGGGCAGGCGGCGCGCCGCGCCGTACAGTGCCCCGCCGGACGAGGCGACGACGACGCGGCGGCACCCCGCCGCCATGGCCGCGACGAGCACGCTGACCGTGCCGAGCACGTTGATGTGGGCATCCATCGCGGGCTCGCGCCAGGAGCGGTTCACGCCGCCCTGCGCCGCGAGGTGGAGGATGGCGGTGGGGTTCCAGGCCTGGATGGCGGCACGCGCCGGCGCCTCGGCGATGTCCAACGCCTCGAGCCGTGCCGCGCCGGGAAGCGGGCGGTATGAAGAGTGGCGCAGGTCGTCGACGACCAGCACCGCCGCCCCCGCGTCGAGCAGCGCCTCGACGCTGTGCACGCCGATGAAGCCGGCCCCGCCGGTCACGACCACGCGCTGTCCGCTGACTGCCGCCGCCATCAGCCGCGGGTCACGAGCGCGCGGACGAAGAGCGCGGTGTTGGCCGGTCGCTCCGCCATGCGGCGCATGAGGTATCCATACCACTGCACGCCGAACGGGACGTAGACACGGACACGCTCGCCGGCGCGGACCAGGCGTGCCTGCTCGTCCGGCCGGACACCGTTGAGCATCTGGTACTCGTGATCGAACCCGGCGCCGCCGATCTCGGAGACCATCCGGCCGGTCGCGTCGATCAACCTCGGGTCGTGCGTCGCCGCCATCGGGACCGCCCCGCCCGCGATGAGGATGCCGAGGCAGCGCAGGAACGCCCCGCGGACGTCGTCGCTCCGCTGCCATGCGAGGGTCGCTGGTTCCTGATACGCGCCCTTGCAGAGGCGGACCCGCGATCCCGGCACACCGAGTTCACGGCAGTCGGACTCGGTGCGGCGCAGCGACGCCTGCAGCACCGCGCCCGTCGACGGGAAGTCCTTCCGCAGCCGCGCCACGATGCCGAGCGTCGAATCGGTGGTGGTGTGGTCCTCCATGTCCACCGTGATGAACGTGCCCGCGGCGCGCGCCGCCTCGCAGATCAGCCGCGCATTGTCGAGGGCCATGCCCTCGTCGAGCGCCTGGCCGACCGCGGAGAGCTTCACCGACATCTCGGCGCTCCCGGCGAGCCCCTCACCGGCGAGGCGCTGAGCCAGCGACCGGTAGGCATCGACGGCGGCGGTTGCCGCGGCGGCATCGAGGGTGTCCTCGCCGAGGTGGTCGAGCGAGACGAGCAGGCCCTTGCCCGTGAGGTCGCGGGTGGCACGAATCGCATCGTCGATGGTCTCGCCCGCGACGAACCGGCGGACGACGTTCCGGGTCACCGGGGCGGCGGAGATCACGCGCTTGATCCGGCGGCGCCGGGACGCCCACAGCAGCACCTGGCGCAGCCCGGCGGCGAGGCTCGCACCACCGGGTCTCGATGACGGCTGGTGCGAACCCCAGGCTGTGCTGCTCACCGCGCCGATTATGTCCCCGACCCGCGCGCGTCGGGGCCAGTGGCCCAGCGCGGCGGCCGCCGCTCGAGGAAGGCCACCATTCCCTCGCGCGCCTCCTCGGACCCGAAGAGGCGCGCCGACAGCGCGACCATCGCGTCGCCGTGCGCGGCGATGGCCTCGCGGACCGGCGCCGTGACGAGGCGTTTCGACTCGGCGAGTCCCTGCGGGGATGCCTTGAGCAGGTTCGCGGTGATGGCGGCCACCGAGGCGTCGACGTCGCCGGTGGCGATGGTGGCAAGCCCGATGCGCACCGCCTCGGCGCTGTCGAACGTCTCCCCGGTGAGGTAGTAGCGGGAGGCGCCTCGGGGATCCAGGCGCGGCAGCAGCGCCACCGAGATGACCGCCGCCGCGAGCCCGAGCCGGACCTCGGTGAGCGCGAACGTGGAGCGCGGTCCGGCGACCGCGATGTCGCAGGCGGCGATCAACCCGATGCCGCCGGCTCGCGCGTTGCCGTCGACTCTGGCAATAACGGGCTTGGGCAGTTCGATGATCCCGCGGATCATGCCGAGGAGCAGGGAGGCGGCCTCGCTCATCGAGCCGCTCGCCGCCTCGGAGAGGTCCGCGCCCGCGCAGAACGTGTTCCCGGTGTGGGTCAGGACGACGGCACGGAGCGAGACGTCGGTCTCCGCCGCGCGCAGCCCCGCGGTGAGCTCCGACACCAGCTGCCGCGACAGCGCGTTGCGATTGTGCGGCGAGTCCAGCGTGATCGTGGCGATGCCGCCGCCGACCTCGAGGTGGACGAACTCGCCGGCGCTCACGCGAGCCCCTCCGGGATGTCGACGGTGCGCGAGCGCAGCCACTCGCCGAGCGCCTTCGCCTGCGGATCGAACCGCGTCGAGGACGCAACGCCCTCGCCGAGCAATCCCTCGATGACGAAGTTGAGCGCGCGGAGGTTGGGCAGGTCGTGGCGGTGCACCGTCAGCGTCGCCGTCTCCGGCAGGAGCCCACGCAGGGCATCGACGGTGAGCGAATGCGCCAGCCAGCGCCACGCCTCGTCGCTGCGCGCCCAGACCCCGACGTTGGCGTCGCCGCCCTTGTCGCCGCTCCTTGCACCGGCGACCGTTCCCAGCGGCGCCCTGCGGGTGGGACCAGAGAGGGGTGGAGGAGGCGGCGACCCCGCACGGTGCAAAGCGCTGCCGCCCGGGGCGCGCCGGTCGGAGGGCGAGGGTGGGATCGGGATCCTGGCGCCGTCCGGGAGGACCGCGACGTGGTCGACCGATTCGGCAGGAACGAAGCCGGCTCGGTAGACGCCGACCGGCGACGCATCGCCCGGCGGAGCGGGGAGGTGAAAGCCCGGATAGCTGGCCAGCGCCATCTCCACGGCGGGACCGCTGAACGCCCGGCCGACCACCGCCGGGTCCGGGTCTCGCACCGAGCAATGGAGGAACGCGCTCGCCGCCTCCTCGGTCGGCGAATCGGCGTGGTCGGTCCGCGCCAGCGTCCAGCGCACCTGCGCGGGCGGGTTGGCGCCGATCGCCGCCTCGATCTGCGATCGGACCAGCGCCGCCTTCGCGTCGATGTCGAGACCGCAGAGGACGAAGGTGACCTCGTTCCGGTGCCCGGCGAGGGTGTTGCAGCAGACCTTGAGCGTCGCCGGCGGAGGCTCGCCGCGCACGCCGCGCACGAGGACACGGTCGTCGCCCTCCTGCTCCAGCTCGATGGTGTCGAAGCGCGTGACGACATCCGGTCCGAGATACCGAGGATCGCCGATCTCGTAGAGCAGCTGGGCGGTCACCGTCTCGGTGGTGACCGCGCCGGAGGTCCCCGGATGCTTGGTGATCACGCTCGAGCCGTCCGCGTGCACCTCGGCGATGGGAAAGCCCGGATGGCTCACGTCGTGCTCGGTGAAGAAGCTGAAGTTGCCGCCGGTCGCCTGCGCGCCGCACTCGAGGATGTGACCGGCGACGGTGGCGCCGGCGAGGGCGTCCCAGTCGTCCCGCCGCCAGCCGAAATGGGCCGCAGCCGGGCCGACCACGAGGCTGGCGTCGGTCACGCGGCCGGTCACCACCACGTTCGCGCCGGCACGGAGGCACTCCACGATCCCCCACGCGCCCAGGTAGGCGTTCGCGGTGAGCGGTGTGCCGAGCCCAAGATCGGCCGCCCTGGGGAGCAGGTCGTCCCCCTCGACGTGGGCGACCCTGATCTCGAGGCCCAGACGGGCCGCCAGCGCCCGAAGCGCATCGGCCAGCCCCGACGGGTTGAGGCCACCCGCGTTGGTGACGATGGTGACGCCGCGCTCGGCCGCGACGCCGAGGCACTGCTCCATCTGGCGCAGGAACGTGCCGGCGTAGCCGCGATCGGGCCGCTCGAGCCGCTGGCGGCCGAGGATCAGCATGGTGAGCTCGGCGAGGTAGTCGCCCGTGAGGACGTCGAGGTCGCCGCCCTCGAGCATCTCGCGAAAGGCGGCAAACCGGTCGCCGTAGAACCCCGAGGCGTTGCCGATGCGCAGAGCAGTGTCCACAGGATCGGCAAGGCTACGCCGCGACCTCACGTGAGTGATGGCTCGGGCGCGAGATCCTCGGCATCGAGCTCCGCGACGGCGTTCGGCGTGGAGCGGCGATTGCGCAACCCGTCGATGCTGAGGACGACGAGCGCCACCCAGACCAGCGCGAAGCCCCCGAACAGCGCCGGCGAGACGGGCTCGCGCACGATCAGCACGCCGATCGCGAACTGCATGACCGGTGTGAGGTACTGCATCAGCCCCATGGTCGAGAGCGGCAAGCCGGGTCGCCGCGGCGGCGAAGCAGAGCAGGGGAAACGCCGTCACCGGCCCCGTGGCGACGAGCAGCAGCACGTGGCCCGGCGTCGCGTCGTGCCCGACCAGCGTGGCGCTGTGCGCCAGCGCCATCGCGACGAGGATCACGAGCGCGGGGACGGCCACGGTCGCGCCCTCGACGAACAGCCCCTCGGGCGGGGACACGCGAACCCCCTTCTTGATGAACCCGTACGTCGCGAAGGAGCACGCGAGGATGAGCGCGATCCATGGCGGCCGCCCGTAGTCGATGCTGAGCACGGCGACGGCGACGGCGCCCAGTCCCACCGCAGCCCACTGCACCGTGCGCAGGCGCTCGTGGAGGATGACGACCCCGAGGATGATCGTCACGAGCGGGTTGATGAAGTACCCGAGGCTCGTCTCGACGACGTGCCCGTTGTTGACGCCCCAGATGTAGACGCCCCAGTTCACCGCGACGGCGATCCCCGCGCCGCAGAGACGCAGCAATGTTCCGCGATCGATCGCGCGGAGGCCGCGCATCCGACGGCGCGCGCCAAGCAGCACGGCCACGACGGCGAAGCAGAACAGGATGCGGCACGAGAGGATCTCGAGCGGGCTCGCGGGCTCGAGCAACGGCCAGAAGAGCGGGAACAGCCCCCACGACGCGTACGCGAGGATGCCGAAGAGGAATCCTCGTCCGCTGTCAGGGTGGCGCGTCATCGGCGTGATGATGGCAGCGCCCGCTCCGCGCGGTGGCGCGCGATCTGAGGGCTCGCGACCCGGCGCTACCATCAACGGGCTCCGTCCGGCCGATCGAGGAGAGACCATGGCCGCGTTCACACCCGCCGAGATCGAGTATCTCAACAGCCAGCGGCTCGGCCGCCTCGCGACCGTGAGTCGCGACGGCTCACCGCACGTCGTGCCGGTGGCGTTTCGATACAACCCCGACGAGGACACGATCGACATCGGGGGTCACGACTTCGCCAAACGCAAGAAGTTCCGCGATGTGCGGCGCGACGGGCGCGTGGCCTTCGTGGTGGATGACGTCCTGCCGCCGTGGCGCCCCCGTGCCGTCGAGATACGCGGCAGCGCCGAGGTGCTCGAGACCGGCGGCAAGACCGTGAATGCGGACTTCGACGACGAGATGTTCCGGATCCATCCGAGGCGGATCCTCAGCTGGGGACTCGGCGAAGGGAGCTCCTGGATGAACGCCCGAGACGTGGCCTAGCCGATCGTATCCGTCCGGTAGCGAACAGACTTTTCAAGCTCTCGCCGGTACGCTTCCGCACGTTCAGCGGGTTGCTCCGGCGAAACGCGCATCCACGCTCCCGAAGCGGCTCACCAAGGTTCCACTTGTGAGCGCTCCGGAGAGGTTTGGAGCTGATGTGCACCGGGGCACCGACGCGGCCGGGCAGGCGGACTGGGATCTGCATCTCGAGATGATCCACACGCTGTTCGCCGTCGGGATCCAGCTGCAGGCGACCGCGGCGCTCACCGACGACCACCTCATCGCCGATCGCCTCGGCCAGGCGATCACCCAGCTCGACCTCTGCATCGCGGGCCTTCGCGGCCATCTCGCCGGACTCGGGCCGATGGCGACGCGATAGCGCCGACGTTGAGTTGGGCCGTTGCCGCGCCGGGACGTCAGATTGTCCGGCCGCGTACCGACGGGACGGGTTTGGCCCCGGCAAACTCCGTCGGATGAGTTCGCACGATGACGCGCGGGTCCGGCGATGCGTGAGGTGCGGTTCGAGCCGCTTTGTCCCGCTTTCGTATTCGCTCCCTGCGGTCGAGCGCCCCGTGCTGCGACGATCCGATCTGGCGAACCGGCCCGTGCTGAAGTGTCTCGGGTGCGGGCACGCCTACCGCGGGACCTCGAACGCCGCAGACTGACGGCGCGGGTCACGAGCCGGCCACTTGCCGGCGTGCTCGACGGCGTCAGTAGATGAATGCTTCGACGTCGTTCAGCGAGTACACCGTTCGCTGATCGACGACGCCGAGGCCGAGGAAGTTCCCCTCGTCGATGGTGAAGGTGTGCGACCCGTGCACCGCAACGACGTATGCCACGTGCCCGAAGCTGCTGTACCCGCCGCCGGGGCCGAACACGACGATCGAGCCGACACGGGGCGTCATGCCCTCACGCCGGCCGGCATTCGCCGCAGTCGCGGCCCATGCCCACGCGTCGCCGTTCCACGTGACATTGCGGAGCGACGCCACGTACCACGTGCACTGTCCCCACGGAAAGTGATCGGGCAGCGGCCCGAAGGCGAACGGCCTGAGGGCGTCACCCACGACCCTCACCGGGCCGGCGCCCGCCGCCGCCTCGGCGGCGGCCTGCTCCGCGCGGACCTCGGCGATCCTGTTGCGCACGGTGTGCAGGTCGCGGACCAGGACCGCGGCCCTGCCGCTCAACGAATGGGCCTCCACGTTGTACGCCGTCTCCTCCGTGGACTGCCGTGCGGCGAGCGTCTCCAGCGTGGAGACCACGGTGTTCGCCTGCGCCTGCTCACGTCGCTGCTGGGCGGCGAGGGTGACGAGCTGTTGCTGCTTGCTGTGGACGTCCGAGACGAGTGATCGCATGTGGTCGCTGACCTGGCCGAGGCTGGTCAGCGTGTCGATCGCGTCCACGAAGCTCCCGCTGTCGACGAGGGCGGCGGTGGCCGACGCGGTGCCTCCGCTTTCGTACATCGCCACGAGCAGGCGCGACAGCTGCCGCTGATCCGATGCGAGAACGCCCTGAGCGACCTGCAGGTTGTGGTTGGTGCTCGCCAGACGCTGGTTGTCCGCGTCGAGCTGCTGCTGGGCGGTCGCGAGCTGGCCCTGGGTCGTGTCCAGACCCTGCTGCAGGGACAGCACCTGACTGAGCGCGCTCGAACTCTGATGCTGCAGCGCGGCGATCTCGCGGCCGAGCGCGTTGGCCTGCGCCTGCAGCGCCGCGATCTGCTGATTGAACAGATCGGCGGAGGCCTGTGTCGGGATCAGCGGAGCCGCAACGACGACGAGCGCGGCTGCCGCGATGAGCAGACGGCGGGGGAAGTGCCGAACCAAGAAACCTGCCTTGCCAGATGGACGGGGGAGGGTCAACGATCGACGAAGGCTGGGTGACCGTAACAGGGATGCCCATATCCGTCAATGGGATCAGCCCCTCGCGTTTACTATGCTTGACGTTATAACGGATGCCGTAGTAGTCTTCCGCTCGTGGAACACGATCTCGGTGGACTCGGCCGCTACGCCGGTGCCGCGACACTGATCCTCTCGAGCCTGGCGAGCGGCCCAAAGCACGGGTATGCGCTGACGCAGGACATCGAGGAGTTTGCAGCGGTGAGGATGCAGCCGGGCACGCTCTATGGCGCTCTGACGCAACTCGAGGAGCGTGGCCTCATCGAGGCGTTGCGGGAGGAGGGGCGGCGCCGTCCCTACGCGCTCACGGTGGCCGGCGGCAATGCGCTGCGTGATCATCTGACCTCGCAGCGGCGCGTTGCCAATGTGGGACTGCGCCGTCTGTCAACTCGCGTTGCGGCACGATGAGCATGAATCTCGACTGCTTCTCCATGTACTCGCAGCTGACTCGCCGCTGGGGCCGGCGGTTCGCCCCGGTCGGACTGCTGCTCTGGACGCTGCTGCTTCCGATCACCGCGATGTGGCTGGCAGTGTCATTGCTCGCGCGGTACCGACGTCTTGACCATTCGCCGGAGGCGACGATGCATCGCCGCGTTGCGCGGATGCTGTCGTGGTATCCGGCGGGATGGCGCGCTCGCTACGGCGAAGAGTTCGCGGAGATCCTCGGTCAAACCATTCGCGATGGACGTGGCGGGTTCCGCCTCACCCTGAACGTGCTCCGAGAGAGCGGTGCGCTCCGCGTCGCGCCGCTTGCGCGGCCGGAGGTCGTCGCCCTCATGTGCTGGTCGTTCTGCTGGATTCCGCTGATCGCGCAGGGTCTGGTGCCCTTGATCCTGTCCATGCTCGGCTCACCGACTCGCGCATGGTTCATCGCGCTCTACACGCCCGTCCCGTATCGGTGGGCCGTCATCGCAGTGATGCTCGCGCTCGGGTCGTGGATGCTCACCACGGCGGTGCGAACGCCGGGCCTCGTCGCGTCAGCCTTCGGCCGCGGATGCGCGCGTCAGCCGGAGGAGAGCGAGCGCGTCGGCGCCACCAGTCCGGTCTCGTAGGCGAACACGACGACCCTCGGTACCTGCGCGCGTTCGAACGCATCCTCGAGGAGTCCTGAGGCAGCGCCCGGCGAAGGGCGATCGCCCCGGGGTCAGCCGGGGAGCGACCTCAGATCGTCCCCTGGCCGGTCGGCGTGGGGGTGGCGGTCCCGCTGCCCGCGCCGCCTGATCCGTAGCCTCCGGGAGGGGCGGTGCCGCCGAGGGTCGACCACGCGACCGCCCCCGAGGGTGCCGCGACGGTCGGCGCCGTCCCCCAGTCGGTGAATGTCGTCGTGCTCGTGATCGACACTCCACCACCCAACTCCGAGGTCACAAAGGCGAGCGGCCGGTGTGTCGACGTGGTGATGTCGAGGTGCACCGTTGAGGCGACGCCCTGCTGAGAGGCGATCGACCCGGCGATCCGGAATGCCGCGGTGCCGTCCTGCGCCGTCACGTTCGACGTGGACGTGGGCACGAATTCGATCTCCTTCGCCTGATCGGTCACCGTGATCCCCGGCTGGAGCACGGTGTACGGTCCGTCGCCCTGCGAAACGGTGACCCACTTGCCCTGCAGCGCCGGGGCGTTCGCCGCGGCGATTCCGAGCTGGTCCTCGATGGCAGGCGTGTTGCCCTCGAAGTAGACCGTCGAGCCCACCAGCAGCAATGTGAACTGCTCGCTGCCGTAGTTGGAGTTGAAGGTGATGACCTGGCGGCCGCCGGACGGGCCGGCGTCGCCGACGAAGGTCTCCGATTCGGGTCCCGTCGATTGCGAGACGTAGTGGAAACCGGCCGCCCCGCGAACCGCGTTCAGGGCATCGTGGTACAGGGCGCTCGCCCGCGCCACCGCCGGGCTCGTCGCGCCCGGGGTCGACGGCGTGCCGGAGGGCGTCGACTGCGGGCTCCGGGTCGCAAACGCGACCGCGATCCCGGCGGCCGCGCCGACGAGGACGGTCGCGGCGATCGCCGCCACGATCTTCAGCGGCCGGCCCACGGATCCCGGCGGGGCTGACGGCTGTGGCGTCCACGAGTACGCGGGCGGGGTGAAGCTGGAACCGCCCACGGGGTCGCCCCAGGGCGAGGCCGAAGGTGCGCTCCACCCGCCTGGCGGGGGCAGGCTCCATCCCGGAGGGGCGTAGGACTCCGGCGGCGCCTGCGACTCCGGTGGCAGACCGGCGGGCGCGGTCCCGGAATCAGAACTGTTGTCGCTCACGGATCACCATGGTGACGCACCAATCCTTTCTGTCCGCTTGCGCCGAACGGCATCGGACGAACCGCCCCATGCGGGTAGCGTAGAGACGTGCGCATTCAGATGCCGGCCCCACGGGTACTCAGGCTGCTGCTGCTTGCAGTGTGCGCGGTGGTCGTCATACCACTGGCCAGCATCGAGCTTTCGTTGCTCATCACGCCAGCGCAGGGCGTGCAGACCGCGGGGCAGTCGCTCGAGCTGAGCGCCGGTCCTCCATCGCTGTCGGCCTCAGGGTCAGGGACGCTCGAGCTCTTCGGGCAGTCGCTGCCGACCACGCAGCAGTTCTCGGGTCCGATCCGCCCCAAGCTGCACTGGGCCGAGGTCACCCATTACGACCAGCTGCTGCAGGCCCTCAGACAACCCGGCCGGCTCGGACAGGCGCTGCGCGACGGCTGGGCCGCATATTTCACGCATGAGCTGGTGATCGCCATCCTCGTGGCGTTCGCGCTCAGCGTGCTCGCGTTGCTGCTCGTGCGCCGCCGCTGGCAGGTCGTCGTCGCCGTGATGATGGTCGCCGGGCTTGTCACGGGTGTGAGTGACGCGATGGCGATCGGCAACGCCGCCAACGGCTTGAACCAGCTCTCGGAGGTGCGGACGCTCGACCAGCTCGTCGGCCGGACGCCGCTGGCTGTGGACACGCAGAGCCGGAAGGGTCCCGCGGCGTCATCCGGAATCGTGGTGATCGGCGACTCGACCGCTGCCGGCGCCGGGAATCCGGCGGTGCTCAACGCAACCCCCGACGACAAGGCCTGCCGGCGCAGTCTCGACAGCTACGCCGCCGACATCGCGGCGGTGAGCCACAGCACGGTCGGCAACCTCGCCTGCACCAACGCCTCGATCGTCGACGGCCTCTTCAACAGCGAATCGATCAACGGCCGGAACGTGCCGTCGCAGCTCGCGACGCTGAGCGGCATGAGCGGTGTGCAGGCGGTCCTCGTGAGCATTGGCGCGAACGAGATGCACTGGGCGCAATTCATGGAGCTGTGCGCCGTTTCCCCCGAATGCGATGACAGCGCTTCGACCGCGCTGTTCGCGCAGACGCTCGACAGCTTCACCGTCGACTACTACGACCTCCTGCAGCGCCTCGCATCGCTGCCGGGGCAGCCTCGCGTCATCGTCAACGAGTACTACGACCCGCTCGCAGCCAAGCCCGACTGTCCGAGCCAGCCCGAGCTGACCGCGGCGAAATCGGCGGTCCTGCTGGCGCGGCTGACCACCTTCAACAGGGTGCTCGCCGATGGTGCCGCGAGCTTCGGTTTCGAGGCGGTCGCTCCCAGCTTCGCCGGACATGAGCTGTGCACCGGGCAACCGTTCGTGCAGGGTCTCGACGACAGCGCGCCGCTGCATCCCAATGCCGCCGGCGAGCTGGTCATCGCGCTCGCGGACGAGCAGGCTCTGCTGAATCCCGCGCCGCCACGTCCGAGCGCCACGGCGACGCCCAGCCCGACCTGAGCCGCGCCGGGGGCGAGGCCGGGCCGGGCCGGGCTAGGGGGCGGAGAGCGAGGGTGAGGGGGTGTGTGAGGCGTTGGCCTCGCCGGAGAGCTCGCGGAGGGTGCGGCCGCTGGCGCGGACGGTGAGCCAGGCGCCGAGGAGGAGGGCGACGGCGGCGAGGAGGACGATGCCGATGGCGAGGGTGGGGACGTTGATGAGCTTGAGGCCGGAGACGAGCAGGACGGCGGCGAGGGCGCCGCGGAGGAAGACGGTGGGTGCGTAGGAGGAGACGGCGGCGCCGGCGAGGACGCCGGGGATGCTGCCGAGCAGGATGGAGAGGGTGAGGGCGAACTGGAAGTCGCCGAAGAGGACGTGGGCGAGGGCGGCGGAGCCGACCATGGGGATGGCCTGGGCGAGGTCGGTGCCGACCATCTGGGAGCCGCGCAGGCGTGGGTAGAGGAAGAGGAGCAGGACGATGACCAGGGTGCCGGAGCCGACCGAGGTGATCCCCACGATGAAGCCGATCGAGGCGCCGATGGCGAGGGTGGGGAGGCGCTTGACGCGGAAGGGCTCGTCGCCGCCGGCGGCGGTGCCGCTGCGGTGGTCGAGGTACATCTTGAGGAGCAGGGCGGCGACGGCGAGGAGGAGGACGGAGCCGAGGGCGACGCTGATGATCGCCTCGACGCGGGAGGCGCTGCCGACGGCGCGGACGGCGACGACGCCGAGGAAGGCGGCGGGGACGGAGGCGATGGCGAGCCAGGCGGCGAGGCGCCAGCGGACCGTGCCCCTGCCGGCGTGGACGGCGGCGCCGACCGGCTTCATGATCAGGGAGGCGACCAGGTCGCTGGAGACGGCGGCGAGGGGTTGGATGCCGAAGATGAGCACGAGGATGGGGGTCATGAGGGCGCCGCCCCCCATCCCGGTGAGACCGACGGCGAAGCCGACGATCAGCCCGGCCAGCGCGACATAGAGATCGATGTGCACCCCTGCAAGCCCCCCAGGTAACCCCGCTGCGTTTGATCCTCTCGCGCAACTCTGCGGAAAGTCGAAGACCTACGTCAAGTGGCCCAATAGGAACAGTTTCATCTCATGATGAGAACAGTAGCCCCCGGAATCGCGGCAGAGCCGCGCGTATTCGGGGCTACGCGGCGCGGTCCTCGATCTCCCAGGCGTGATCCATCACGTGCCAGGCGATGCGGCGCACCGCATATCGAGCCGGCCACGCCTCATCGGAATCGCCGCGACGCACCGCGTCAGCGATCGCGGCCCGCTGCTCGGCCCATGCGGTGCGCGGCGGAAGACGTACGCCGATCTTTCGTCCGTATGCCCGCTCCGCTTCACGGACGTGTTCCAGGATTTCGTCGCGCTCCCGCCCGCCTCCTCGCGGTCCCTTGCGCAACGCCCTGGGAGCGTGCTCGACCACCGCGTCGAAGGCATGCCACGTGTTTTCGAGCAATCCCGCGATGCGTCTGCGCTCAGCCGGCGACAGTCGCTCGTCATCCCAGTCGCCGGCGACGCTCGGGGCGCCGAAATCCGTCGTCTGGTTGCCGGGGATCCGTGCGACCACGTCGAACGATCCCGGCTTGAACGCACTCCCACCGACCACCGCATATCGCGGGCCGTACGCGCCCAACGCATCGAGGGCGGCCTCCTCACCCTTGCCACGCCTGCACCAGCCCGGCCAGTCGATAGCGCAGGCGAAGGTCCAGGTCCTGCCCACCTCGAGGTAGACACGGGTGGTCGGCTGCACCAGGCGAGTCTGCCAGCCTCTTCGTGGTCGAGGAGAACACCGACCGGGTCAGCGAGTGGATCCTCCCCTGAGCCAGGCGAGCTCTGTCACGCCTCGAGGCCCCTCCAGCCCCAGCGTGGGGTTGGGAGGGCCGCGGGCACCTGCGAGCCGTGCGGGGAATACGACATGACGTCGCTCGCCGCCCACTCCATGTACGCACGAAGCGCGTCGCGGAACGCGGCATCGGCGGGGAGCCCGGCGTCATCGATGGCCTGCAGGAAGCAGGTAACGAACCGCCGCCCAAGATCCACGTCGGCCCCCGTTGCAGAATGGAGCTCGAGCATCGCCGAGTGGTCTCCACACGACTCGGAATAGAGCGGCGGTCCTCCGAACACCTCGGCCCAGTACCACGCCAGCCGCTCGATGTGCTGCGGGTGACCGGGATGAGAGAACGGGTGGTTGAGCACGGGGTCGTCGAGACAGCGCCGGTGATGAGCCGTGGCCAGCGCCAGGAATGCGTGCTCGCCGCCGGCGTACTCGAAGATCGATGGCAGGGCCACTGCTCGAGAAGTCTCGCGGATTCCGGTCGAGAGCCGTCTTGGAGGATTCGCCGCCGCGGTCGGGGGGCCGGTACCCTGTGGGCGTGATCACCCGTGCCGGGGCGTCATGACTGAGTTGCACGAAGAGGAGCGGTGGGAGGTCGTCTCACGGATCGTCGAGGTCCGCTCGTCATGGCTGGGATTGATCGGCGAGCGACTTCGCGATGGAGCGGGACACGAGCGCGAGTATTGGCGGGTTGAAAAGCCGGACTCGCTGCTCGTGGTCACCGTCCACCGTGGGCGTCTGATCCTCCCGGTGCGTGCGTACCGGCCGGGAGTGGGCAGGTCGACCCTCGACTTCGCGGGCGGACGGCTCGAGACGCCGGCCAATGCCGCCAAGGCCGCGGCAGCCATCGTCCGGCGGGAGTTCGATCTGTCGGTCCCGGACCCGTTCGAATCCCACGAGCGGCTGAATGTCACCGGGTGGGACGTGGACAGCTCGACATCCAGCCAGCGGGTCTACGGAATTGCGGTCGAGCTGAATCGCGACGCGGTGATCCACGAAGCGAATATCGGCGCCTCGCATCCGGCCACAGTCACCGGAGGGCGCGAACTGCTGGGTGACCTGGTCTGCGTCCAGTGTCGAGCCGTGCTCGGGGCGTGGCTCGAGCGGCAGCCGTAGGGCGCCGACCGTCAGCTCAGCGTCGAGGAACCGCGATCGCGTACCGGCGGAATGCGAACGACGCCGGCGCTAGAAGAGGGCGGATGCCAGGTCGGCGCGGTACAACTCGACGCCGGGATCTCGTTCACGCTCGGCTTCGATGATGCCCACCGCGATCCGGCGCAGCCGCGAGCGCGACGGCTCCGCCGAGGTACGCACGGCATCGATGACCTGTGGCAGCGCCGCAACATCTGGACGTCCGTTCTGCAGCGCCACGGGCATCGCGCCGTCGCGCAACGCCTCGATCCTCGCGTGCAGCCCGTCGCAGACCGGGTCGTGTGGCGCCTCGGCGAGCATCGCCTCGGCGTCATCGAGACGCCGGGCCTTGATGAGCAAGGCCGCCAGGGCGCGGCGCGCGCCGACGTTGTCGGGGTCCGCTTCGAGGACGGCAGCGAGCTCCGGCTCACTCTCCGGAAGCTCGGCGATGACCCGGGGCGCCAGCTGGGTGAGGAAGGCGTCGATACGGGCCCGCGGCTGCAGCCCGACGAACTCCGCAGCCACCCGTCCGTCACGGAAGCCCTTCACGGCAGGAATCCCGCTGATGCCGAATGCCGCCGCCACCTGCTGGTTGGCGTCGACATCGAGCTTCGCGAGGGTGACGCCGCCATGGTCGCGCACGGCCTCTTCAAGCGTCGGGGCGAGCGCCCGGCACGGTCCGCACCACGCGGCCCAGAAGTCGACGACGACCGGGGCTTCGTGGGAAGCGTCGATCACCGAGGCCTGGAATGTCAGGTCGGTGACGTTGAGGATCGCCGGGCCATCGTTCATGCGAGCCATTGTTCCGCGACGACCTCGTCCCGAAACGCGTCCTACTGGAGCCTGAGCAACACACATCGCGATGGATACGGGGCGTTGCTTTCCCTTGTCAGATTGGCTCGCCACGCTGATCAGCGGGCGTCATGTTCGGGGTGCCGTCGCGTCGCGGACCGCCTTCCTCGAATGTGCGTACATGGTCGTGCGCGCAATCTCGCCCATCGGTCATCAGCAGTAGACTCAGCCGTGATGGGGTGGTTCACCGGTCACCTTCCCGAACTGATCATCGTGCTCGTGGTCGTGCTGATGATCTGGGGCCCCGGCAAGTTGCCGAGTGTCGGCGGCGCGCTCGGCCGTGCGATCCGCGACTTCCGCAGGGAGAAGTCAGGACCTCCGCCGGGCGCTTGATCCGCCAGCCCTGACGGCGCCGATCGTCAGCCTTCGCCAGGCGCCGGCGCGGTCCTGCTGAGTGCGTGATTCGGTTCCCAACATTATAGTGGTCATGTATTAGAACATGACAAGGCTATAATCCAGTGACCGCCGGCAGCCCACCGCGTCCCGGTGGCCGGGCGCGGCATCGGACGCCGCGCCCGGCACCCGCCGAGCCGCCGGTGCAGGTCAGCCCAGCACAGACGCGCGACTCGTTCCTGAAGTGGGGAAGGATCGCGGCAATCCTTGTCGCGATCTACGTCGTGGTGCGGTTGGTGCTGCTCGCGGGTGGCGTGGTTTCCGCGATCTTCGGTGTGCTGCTGTATCTGGTCTTCGGCGGGCTCGTCGCGCTCGTGCTGAATCCCCTCGACCGCCTGCTCCGCCGAGCGCTGCCACGGAGCCTCGCGGCGCTCGTGTCGTTGTTCATCGCGCTCATAGCCCTCGGGGCGCTCGCGTTCGAGATCGGCGCACCCATCGCGGGCCAGGCGCATGCGCTCGCCGCAGACGTGCCGAAGCTCGAGCGGCCGTTCTTCCAGCTGCAGAACACGCTGGCAGCGCACGACATTCACTTCAGCATCGGCGATGTTGCGAGCGTGCTGGGCATCCAGGTGTCGCATGCGACGAGCGGCGCCGTCTTCGTCAGCGCCGTCGGCTTCACGGCCCGGCTCGGCATCGACCTGCTCATCACACTCGTCGCCGCCTTCTGGCTGCTGTCCGATCACGAGCGCCTGCGCACGGGGTTGGTCACCATGTTGCCGGGGCGCTGGCGCACCGAGACCGATTTCGCGATCAACGCGTTCGTCGCCGTCTTCGGCGGGTACATCCGGGGACAGCTCGCCCTCGCAGTGCTCGTCGGCTGCCTGGCCGGATTCGGCTGCTTCATCCTCGGCGTGCCCTTCCCGCTGATCGTCGGGCTCGGCGCCGGCGCCTTCGAGCTCATCCCACTTGCGGGACCGTTCGTGGGTGCCGGGATCGGCGCGCTGTTCGCGCTCACCGTGAGCCCGACGTTGACGGTGGAAACGCTGGGATTGTTCGTGTTCATCCACATCGTCGAGGGCTACATGATCTCGCCGCGGATCCAGGAGCACTTCGTGAAGCTGCATCCGTTGGTGAGCCTGCTGGCGCTTCTGGTCGGCGTCACCGCCGCGGGGTTCCTCGGCGCGTTCTTCGCAGTCCCACTGGCAAGTCTCGTGGCTGTGATCGCGCGTGCACATGTCGCCGACCTGCAGGCCACGCAGCCTCATCTGTTCACGACGACGCAGGGATCAGCTGCGGCGCGGACGCGGCGGCGTGCGCTGCTGGCCGGCTATCGAACGCATCCGGGGGCGTTTCTCCGCAGTGCATTCCAACGCATCACGGGCCGATCGGGCGCCGCGGAGCAGGCCGGTCGACAGTCGGCGCAGGCGGGTTCCTATACTCCGCGTCGTGGCGGAGATTCGCGAGGAACGCATCCGGGCGGCTGACGGCCACGAGTTCGGCGGCTACACCGTCCTCCCCGATGCCGGGACCGGACCCGGCATGATCGTCGTGCAGGAGATCTACGGTCTCACGGAGTACATCCAGCGGGTGTGCGCACGTCTCGCTGCTCTGGGCTACGTTGCGCTTGCGCCCGCGCTGTACTCACGCATCGAGCTCGACGGCGGACTCGACGAACGGTTGCCGGACTCGCTGCCGCAGGCGTTTGCCGCAATGCAGCGGCTCGACGTCCCCCAGGCGGTGGCGGATACCGCGGCCGCGCTCGCGCACCTGCGCGGGCTTCCCGAGGTGAGCGGGGGACGTGCCGGCATCATCGGGTTCTGCCTGGGCGGTGGCATCGCGTATCTCGTCGCGGCGGACTCGAATCCCGACGTCGCGGTCTGCTATTACGGATCGGCGATTCCCGGAGCACTCGATCGGGCGGCCGACGTGCGGTGCCCGGTGCTGTTCGAGTTCGGCGACGCCGACAGCTACATCACGGCGGAGCAACGCGACGCGGTTCGCGTGGCGTTCGGCGGGCGCCCGCATACCGAGTTCCACATTCACGCCGGCGCGAACCACGCATTCGACAATCACAACGCTGCGCAGTTTCATCATCCGGAGGCGGCCGCCAAAGCGTGGGAGGAGACATCCGCGTTCCTGCGACGCGAGTTTCCCGCCTGATCAGAGCGCCCTCACTCGGGCTTGAGGTTGATCCAGAGGTCCGTTTTGACGAACGCGGCCAGCATGACCGGCCAGAACAGGACGCTCCGGCACCAGAAGCTCGCCACCTCGCCGCTCGCGACGTCGAATGAGCGCAGCGGACTGACCTGCCGGTGCGAGCCGAGGCGGAGCGTGTGATGCCCGGGCGTGACCCGCAGCTCGATCGCCTGTCGATACGCGATCGAACCGACCTTCTTGCCGTCGATCTGGATCTCCCAGTCGTGCCTGGTGTCGACCCCGCCCCACCGCCTCGACAGTTTCAGTTTCGCTGTGGCCATGCGCAGCCCATCCTACGAGGCGGGCGGCCCGTCGCTGCCTCCCGCGCGTGGAATCCGCCGAACCGCGCCGGGCACGCCGACGAGGCCGCGGTCTCGCGGCATCCCCTGAGCCCGAACGCCGGTGATCAGCCGCTCGCGGTCGAACATCCCTGACACCAGTCGCCACATGATCACATCGGCGGCGAGCAGGCCCAAGGCGAAGCCGAGCGACACGGCGAAGCTCGGCGTGACGACGTTGAAGGACACGAGCGCAACCACCCCCAGGGCAGGGAGGCTCGCGAGGGTGCTGAGCTGCTGAGCGACCCGCACCTCGTTGGCGCGCGCGGAGATGCCGAGGCCAACCCATATCGACCACCCGGCGAGCAGGGGCGCGAACAGGATCTGCGCGAGGATGTGGGGGCCCTGTCCGAGGTCCACGATGACCTCGGGATTGGCGGCGAAGAGATGCGCGGCGATCTCGATGATCGCAAACACCACGTATGCGATCAGAACGGCGGGAAGGACGACGCTCAGCGCCTTCCCGAGCAGCAGCTCCTCGCGACGCACGGGCGTGGTCAGCAGCGGTTCGAGCGTCCCCTGCTCGCGCTCGCCGACCACCGAGTATGCGGCGAGGACGGCGGGTATCAGGACCGGCGTGATCAGCAGCAGGAGGAACGTGGCGCCCACCGACTTGTCCACCACATTCGGCGGTACCGTCGAACCGAGCCGGAAGATGATGATGATCGGCTCGATCAGGAAGATGAGCGGCAGCACCGCCATCGTGCCGATGATGAAGGGGCTCCGGCGATACTCGCGAAGCTCCTTCATCATCACGGCGATCATCCGTCCGAGGTTCACCTTCATGACGCTCTTGCCTCCGGGTCCTCTTCGATCAGCTGGAGGTACACATCTTCGAGGGAGTGGCGGGACTCGCTGACCGAGACGACGTCGGCGCCTGCGGCAACGAGCGCGCGGACCACGCCCGGCGCTGTCCCCCGTGGATCCGAGACCTTCAACACGTATCCCGTGGCGCCGTCGGCATGCCAGCTCTCCACGCCGCTCGCCGTCGTGAAGACCGCATCGGGCGTGCCGAGCGGCGTGGCCGTCTCGACGACCAGCGATCTGCTGAACATGTTCTCGCGGAGCTCCTCGGTGCGGCCCACCGAACGCAGCCGGGTGTTGAGGATGGCGACCCGGTCGCACAGCCGCTCCGCCTCGTCGAGCCGGTGGGTGGTGAGAAACACCGTGACCCCGCGCTCGCGCAATCCATTGATGAGGTCGTGCACCTCACGCGCCGCAACGGGGTCGAGCCCCGATGTCGGCTCGTCGAGGAACATCACCGCCGGTTCGTTCAGCAGCGCGCGTGCGAGGCCGACTCGCTGCCGCAGTCCTTTCGAGAGACTGCCGCAGAGGTCGCGTCCGCGTGCGGCGAGATTGACTGCCTCGAGCGCCTGCTGGATCCGGGCGCCGGGGTTGCGCTGTCCGTACAGGCCGGCGAAGAACTCGAGATTCTCGATGACGGTGAGCCGGAGGTACAGCCCTGGGTTCTCGGGCATGATCGAGATGCGCTGCCGGATCTCGGTGCCGTTGTCCGCCGTCAACGGGATGCCCGCCACCGTGGCGGTCCCCGCCGTCGGAGCGATGAGCGTTCCCAGTGTCCGGACCGTGGTGGTCTTCCCAGCGCCGTTGGGCCCGAGAAAGCCGAAGACCTCACCGGGCGCAACGGTGAACGACACATCCTCGAATGCCATGCGCTCACCGAACCGCTTGGTGAGGTGGTCGACCACCAAGGCCGGGGGCCCGCTCGTGTTCAATGCCTCCGTCTCACGCGGCTGTCCCTCATCGTCGCCTCCAGTTTGATCCGATGTGCCACACACGCGGCGGGCCGTCGCGAGGTCGACGAGCGTCGTCCCATTCGCGATCATTGTGCGCATGGAGCCTGAACCCGGCGTCGCGATCGCCCTCTGTCAGGAGTCCCATCGACGGCTCCTCGTGACCGCCGGCCGCGTCGACGACGGTGCTGCGCGACAGTCGAGCCGGTTGCCGGGATGGACGGTCGGCCACGTGCTCACCCACCTGGCTCGGAACGCCGACGGCCATGCGCGCCGTCTCGAGGGCGCCCTGCAGGGCAAGGATGTTCCGCGGTATCCCGGTGGGCCCGAGCAGCGCGACCGGGAGATCGAGGAGGGGGCCTCGCGAACCGCGGAGGAGTTGCTGCGTGACCTGGACGAGTCATCGCTGCGTCTCGAGGCCGTCTGGGCACGCTCCGAGCAGGCGGGCTGGCCGAATGCCGAGCTCCTCGGCGCCGATCGCTTCCCGACCACGGGCAGCCCGATGCGCCGTCTGCGTGAGGTCGAGGTGCATCACGTCGATCTCGGCCTCGGGTACGAGGTGACGGACTGGCCGGATGCGTACGTGGAGTGGGATCTTCCCAATGCGCTGGACCGCGTCCCCCGGCGTCTCCTGGGGGAGAAGGATGCGCATCGTCTCCTGGGATGGCTCACCGGACGGAGCGAAGCGCTCGAAGGTGTCGAACTCGGTCCGTGGATGTAGATGCGGCATCGCGGTAGCCCGATGCCGCGGTGAGGACGCTGGTCCGCCGCATCGAGCTCAGCCACCCGCCGGAGGCCGCCTTTCGCGCGTGCCTCCGCCTCGTCACCGACGCCGACCCGTCGCGCGGTGTGATCGAGCGGCGCTGCCGGCCATATCCACCTCGGCTGGGCTCCGAGATCGTCACGGTCGTTCGTGACAGCAAGGGGCAGCGCCGGCTTCGTGCGCGGATCGTCGAAATGGATCCCCCGCGACTGCTGACCACGGCGGCTGACGACGACGGGCCGGCTGTACGCGTCGCGCTGGTGGTCGAGCCCGCGCCAGGTGGCTGCGTCATCACCCTCAGCAGCGAAGCGACGACCGCTCTTGGCCTCTCGCTGCGGATCATGGGGCTCGTCGACCGCACCCTCCTCGCCCGTGCTCAGCGACACGGGGCGAAGGCCACCCTCCGGCGTCTGCGGGAAATCGCTGCGGAGATCGAGTCGGACACGACTGGACGCGAGGTGGTCGCACCGTAGTCGGGCTCCGCGAGCCGGCGGGTTTTCACATACGATGCGTCGGAGATCCGCGTGGCATGCGAAGAGAGGATTTGGGGGAAATGGCGATGATGCGCAGGTACGTCACGCTTCTGGTCGCCACGGGCGGATTGCTCGCTGGTGCACCCTCGGTCGCGGCAGCACCGTTGATCGGGCATGGCACAGCAAGGATCGCAACGGTCAGCGCCGCGGGCTGGAACTCGCTGAACTGGTCCGGGTACGCCGCGACCACGACCAATGCGACGGCGGTGGTTGGCCAGTGGCAGGTGCCGAAGGTCACCAAGACCACGGGCAACACCTACTCGTCGACCTGGATCGGCATCGACGGGTTCACCGGTGGCAGTAATCTGATCCAGACGGGCACCGAACAGGACTGGGCCGGCGGCAAGGCCGTCTACCGCGCCTGGTGGGAAATCCTGCCCGCGGCTGAGACGGTGATCCCGTCGATCACCGTGCATCCCGGCGACGTGTTCACTGCCGCGATCAAGAAGGGGACGGGTACGACGTGGTCCATCAAGATCACGGACACGACCACGAACAAGACGTTCTCGATCAACAAGACGTACACCGGCCCCGCGACCGGCGTCGAGTGGATCCAGGAGGCGCCGACGGTCGGCGGAACGATCGCCACCCTCGCCCATTACGGCAAGACCTACTTCATCAACTGCGGGTTCGACGGCGCCAACATCGGGTTCACCGCGGGGAATCGCGGGATCATGATCCAGAACGGCAAGCACGTCTCGACGCCGTCGCAGCCGAGCAAGGAAGGCAACGGGTTCGAGGTCGCGTACGGAGCGAAGACACCGGCTCCGCCTG
The DNA here is from genome assembly GCA_963848445.1 of Candidatus Dormiibacterota bacterium. GTDB lineage: Bacteria > Chloroflexota > Dormibacteria > Aeolococcales > Aeolococcaceae > Palsa-851. Next base: position 92,823 of record CAWKDT010000005.1, on the reverse strand, counting down.
CCTGAATCCATACCCTCTTGGGGCGCCGGAGATCCACGGCGAGCATCCTGGCTCTTGCCGAACAATCCCTGCTCGCTTGACCTGATCGCGATGAGAGGGGCCGTCTCCCGGGCGGATCCTTTCACCCGGGTCCCCGCGGGTGGATCGCATTCCTTAGGCCGCATGTCCCGTGAGGGGCGACTGAAACCTTGGAGCCGTGACAGCCCGTCAGATTCCCCTCTCTTCGTGCTCCCACTCGACCCGCTTCCCCCCAGTTGATTTCTGCAAGAGTTGTCGCCACGACTGGCGTCGGACGATATCCCCGACAGCCGAGTGGCTGACACCGAACATCGATCCCAACGCTCGGTGAGTCATGCCGTCGCCGGCGAGCGTGCGTATCGCGATCACCTCTTGGACGGTCAGCTTCGATCTTCCGCAGATCTCGCCGGCAGTCGCTCGACGGTTGGCCATCTGTTGTTCGCGCGTCGCCCAGCGACAGTTGCCCGGCTCGTAGTTGCCGTCGTTGTTGATGCGATCCAACCAGAGCCCAGGCGGGCACGGGCCCATATCGGCGAGAAAGTTCTCGAAGCGCTGCCAGCGCTCGCACACACTGATACCCCGGCCCCCGTAGCGGGGCCAGTCCGCGCGTGAAGGCTTAGTACACCGCTGCCGCATGCCACTCCAGGCGATGTAGGTCCGGCTCCTGGGTCTGGCCGCGTACCCGTGGCGCCATGGCATGCAAGCATCAAGCCATCTTCTGACGGCCACATCACGGACGAGCGTGGAGCGGGAGACGAGACTCGAACTCGCGACAGCCTGCTTGGAGGGCAGGGGCTCTTCCAGCTGAGCTACTCCCGCATCGTGCCATGGTACCGCCGGCAGCCCGTTCGACGAACCGTTAGCCTTTGGCATCCGCACGAGGCGGAGGAGGAGCGGTCGAAATGAGCAGCAGCGCGGGCGCGTCGCCGGGAGCCTCGACGTGGATCGCCCGCCAGGTCCGTGGCGGGATCCTCGCGGAACGCGGGTGGCCGGTCGTCGCGAACCTCCTCCTGATCGTCGCCATCCTCGGAACCAACCTCATCTATGACGGCCTCAACCACGGTCCCAACCGCATCTTCCTGCGCACGCCGCTCGACCAGGCGCTGCCGGTCGTGCCGATCTTCGCCATTCCGTACGTGTCACTCATCCCGTACATCGGCCTGAGCCTGCTCGCGTTTCTCTTCGTCCGCGCACGCGTGTACCGGTCGGCGGCGATCACGATGATCATCGTCTGGTTCGTCAGCTATGCGTTCTACTTCGTGCTTCAGTCGTACATCGACCGGCCGCACATCACGGGGACCGATCCGTTCTCCGCGATGATCCGCAACGTCTACGCGAGCGATCAGCCGTATAACGACTTCCCGAGCCTGCACACGTCGCTGTCCATGATCATCGCGATCCACTGGTGGCGTCTCGATCGGCGCGCCGGCATCCCCGCGGCGATCTGGACGGCGCTCATCGTCGCGTCGACGGTGCTGGTGAAACAGCACTACCTCGCCGATGTGGCCGGCGGGCTCGTGCTCGCGAGCTGCACCTCGTGGGCCGTCATGCGAGTCACTCGTGCGGCGTAGTCTGCCGTGTTGCGATCGCTGCCGGTCTGATGTACGATCCGCGCGACCGATCCGCGCGAATGATGGAGGGCAGTGACATGGCAACAGCGATTGCGCCAGCAGCGCTTCTCTCCGACGTCGTGCCCGGCGCATTCGCCGCCTGATCGTTCGCCGACCCGGCGCACATTCGTAGTGCGCAGCCGTGCCATGCGGGGCTCCGGGCTCTCACCCCCACGGAGTCTCGATTTGCATCACGATCTTCGCCGTCTCACCGCGCTCGGATGGAGCGGCACCCTGGAGGCGGCGTTTGCTGACGTCGCCACCGGCGATAGTCATCGTGGCCTGGTAGCGCGCGTCGACGGGCGCGCGCTGACCGTCGTCATCGCATCCGGTACGCAACGTGTGCAGCTTGCCCCGGTGCTTTCCGGCATCCCCGCCGATGGTGGCGTCACAACAGGTGACTGGCTCGTCGTCGAGCACGGCTTCGGTACCCACCTGCTCCCGCGACGCAGTGTGCTCATGCGCCGTGCCGCGGGCGTCGCCACGGCAGCGCAGGCGGTCGCCGCGAACATCGACCTCGTCTTCGTGACGATCGCGCTCGGGACCGCATTGAAGCTGCGGCGCATCGAGCGTTCGCTCGCGATGGTGTGGTCGAGCGGCGCCACTCCGGTGGTGCTGCTCACCAAGTCCGACCTCAGCGCCGATATCGCCGCCGATCATCGTGCGGCGCAGTCCGTCGCAGGAGCTGTCGACGTCGTCCCCGTCAACGAGTCCGGCGAGGGTGTGCATCGTGTCCGCGAGTTGTTGCCGGGGGGATCAGTCGGGGTGCTCATCGGCCCGAGCGGGACCGGCAAGTCCACGCTGGTGAACCGCCTGATGGAATCGAACGTTCTCGAGACACAGGACGTGCGAGCCGACGGTAAGGGCAGGCACACCACCACGCATCGCGCGCTGCTTGAACTTCCGGGCGGCGGCCTCATCATCGACACTCCGGGCACACGCGAGCTGGGGCTCTGGGACGCCGCGGCGGGGATCGAGGAGGTGTTCGGTGACATCGCGGAGATTGCGGCGCGCTGCCGGTTTCGTGATTGCCGGCACGAGCGCGAACCGGGCTGTGCCGTGCGAGCGGCGGCTGAGGACGACCCGTCGGTCCTCGACCGCCTGCAATCACAGCGCAAGCTGGAGCGTGAGCAACAGCGGATCGATGCTGCCCGGGACCTGCGGGCGCTCGCCGATCAGCGCCGGGAATTGCGCCGGCGGGCGCGTTCGCTACGGCAGAGCGCCGGTTGAGTCAGCGAAACTCCAACCAAGCACTCGCATTGAGAGGAACAGTTGCGCATGACCGATCAGATCTCGTCAATCGCGGACGTCCTGCACGACGCCGCCGAGACCCACCACATCGTCTACAGAATCGTCGACGGTGAGGATCCGGACTGGGCGTCGTGGTACGCGGATTGGCTCATCGATCACTCCCGGCTGCCCGAGCTTCTCGGCACGACGCCGGTCCGCAGCGAGCTGGTCTACCTGCTGGTGCGCAGCGACAAGGAGTTCGCAACGGCGCCGAGCGGCCGCTGGGAGGAGTACTACGCGCGGGCGTTGATCGAGGCGACTGCGGGGTCGAAGCCCTAGGCGGGCTTGCTCGCGGCGCTCGGCGACGGCGCCGGGCCGGAATGGCCGGGGAAGCCGTGTGGCGCGAGGCTGAAGTTGGCGGCGATCTCGATCGTGTCGGCCTTGAGGTGGGTCAGGTTCGTCTGCACGCCCTGAGCGACGATGTAGACGCCGGCCTTCACCGAGGCGCTCGACGCCGACGCTCCCCGGACCGCGTGGTATGCGGTCGCGCCCGACGTGGTGACGTACTCGAGCTGCCCGTCGCCGGTCACCAGCGTGATGGTGCTGCCGCTGACCGACTGCACGCGTCCCGAGACGCTCGGTACCTCGATGGTGATCGCGGATGCGGCGATCGGGGAGGTCGCGGTCTTCGTCGTACCGCTGCGCGAGCCGCGCACCGCGACGACGTCACCGACCTTGATCGCGCCGAAGCCCACCTGCTGCTCCTCGCGGCTGTACTTCGTCGTCGACGAGGTCGTCACCGTGAGCGTGCCGGCGAGGGTCCGCAGCGTCAGCGTCGAGCCGCTGACCTTGGTCACCGTGCCCGTGTCGCCGCCGCAGAACCCGCCGAACGTCGAACCGAAGCCGGCGTTCGTGAACCCATTCCCGCATGGCAAGCCGAAGCCGCCTCGCCCGAAGGACGGGGGATGCGCGGAAGGCGCTCCGCTCGGCGTCGGGGTGTTCGCCGTCGTGCTTGCGAGCGTCACCGCCCCGGCCCGGCTCACGACGAACCCGGCAACAGCGCCGGTGAGAGCGACGGCCACCGCGATACCGACGATCCGCAGGCGACCACGCTGCCTGGCAGCGGGTACCTCAGGCGGGGGTGGTGGTGGCGGCTCCCAACTCATCTGAAGCAACAACCATACCGCGCGAACCTGTCAAACGGGTTACCAACGCGCCGAACGCATCACCCTCAGGACGACCCGGCGAAGCGTGCCTCCATGTCCGACACCCATGCCGCCAGCGTGCTGCGATCGCCGATCCTCGGGAACAGCGGATCACCCGCGTGCAGCGATCGCCCGGGCGCGAGACGGGTCAGCTCGTACGCCACATCGACCGGCCAGGCACGCTCCGACGCCTCGAGGCCGAGGTCGGCTGCCAGGCGGTCGCAGGCGAAGGGAACGAACGGGGCCGACACGATCGCCTCGATGCGCGCGAGATTGATCGCGGTGCGCAGGATGCACGCGACCCGCCCGGTATCCGTCTCGTGCCACGGAGCGCAGCGGTCGAGGTACTGATTGCCGAGCGTCCACAGGGTGCGCAGGGCGAACGCCGCCGGCCGGAAGCGCATGGCGTCCATCTCGGTCGCGTAGGTGCCCAATGCCGCGTCCAGCGCGACTGCCAGATCGGCCTCCGCGTCTCCCGGCTCACCGCCCGCCGGCACGATGAGGCCGAAGAGCTTCTCCGCCAGCTTGATGGTGCGCTGGACGAAGTTGCCGAAGATCCCGGCGAGGTCCTTGTTCACGGTCAGGGCGAAGGTCTCCCAGGTGAACTCCGCGTCGTCGGACTCCGGGGCGGAGGCGAGAAGCGCGTAGCGCCAGTAGTCGGCGGGGAGGATGTCGAGCGCCGTGTCCATGAAGATGCCGCGCTTCTGGCTCGTCGAGAACTGGCCACCCTGGTAGGTCAGGTAGTTGAACCCCTTGACGTAGTCGACGAGCTTCCAGGGCTCGCCGGAACCCATGATCGTGATCGGGAAGTTGATGGTGTGGAAGGGGATGTTGTCCTTGCCCAGGAACTCCGTGTAGCGCACGTCGCGGGCCTCGTACCACCACGAGCGCCAGTCCCTGCTCTCCGGCGCCAGATCCGCCCACTCCTTGGTGGCCCCGATGTACTCGATCGGCGCGTCGAACCAGACGTAGAAGACCTTGTCCTCGAACCCCGGCCAGCCCACCGGGATGCCCCACTTGAGATCGCGGGTGATGCTCCGGTCCTCGAGGCCCACGTTGAGCCAGTTGTGCGCGATCGAGGTCACGAGGATCGGCCACTCGGCGTGCGATTCGATCCAGGCGCGCACGCGCTCGGCCATCAGTGACTGCCGGATGAAGAGGTGCTTCGTGGCGCGAACCTCGAGCCGCGTGCTGCCCGACACGGCGGACCGCGCGTTGATGAGATCCGACGGTTCGAGGAGACGTGCGCAGTTCTCGCACTGATCGCCGTTGGCGCGCTCGTAGCCGCAGTGCGGGCACGTCCCGACGATGTAGCGGTCCGGAAGGAAGCGTTCGTCGTCGAGCGAGTACACCTGGTTGGTCACCCGCTCCTCGAGCATGCCGTTGTCGCGCAGCCGCTCGGCGAAGTGCCGGGTCAGCTCGGCATTCTGCGGCGACGAGCTGCGCCCGAAGTGATCGAAGGAGAGGCCGTACCGCCGGGAGAGATCGGCCTGGATCTCGTGCTGCTCGGCGCAGTAGTCGGCGACGCTCAACCCCGCGGCGGCCGCCGCGAGCTCGGCGGGCGTGCCGTGCTCGTCGGTCGCGCAGATGAACAGCACCTCGTGACCGCGGAGGCGCTGATAGCGGGCGTACACGTCGGCGGGGAGCATCGAACCCACGAGGTTGCCGAGGTGCTTGACCCCGTTGATGTAGGGGAGGGCGCTGGTGATCAGATGCCGTGCCACGGGCGCATCCTACAAGGGGCGCGGACGGGGCACTGGCGCGACTGGCTGCTACGCTGCGGCCATGCGAGCGCGCGGGTGCCCGTGAAGGGGCTCATCCTCAGCGGCGGCAAGGGGACGCGGCTGCGACCGATCACCCACACCGGCGCCAAGCAACTCATCCCGGTCGCCAATCGTCCGATCCTCTTCTACGCCATCGACGCGCTCACGGACGCCGGCATCCGAGACATCGGCATCATCGTCGGCGACACGGCCGACGAGGTGCGCGCGGCCGTCGGCGACGGATCACGGTTCGGCGCTCATATCACCTTCATCCCGCAGGAGGCCCCGCTCGGGCTCGCGCACGCGGTCGGCATCGCCCGGGACTTCCTCGCCGGCGACAGCTTCGTGATGTACCTCGGCGACAACCTCATCGCCCAGGGCATCGGCACCCTGGTCGCGGAGTTCGAGCGCTCGAAGGCCGACACGATGATCCTGCTCGCCCGGGTCCCCGAGCCGCAGCGCTTCGGGGTCGCCGAGCTCGAGGACGGGCGCGTGGTGTCCCTCGTCGAGAAACCCTCGGTGCCACGCTCCGACCTGGCGCTCGTCGGGGTGTACCTCTTCTCCTCGGTGATCTTCGAGGCGATCGACGCCATCGAGCCGAGCGCGCGCGGCGAGCTCGAGATCACCGACGCCATCCAGCGTCTCATCGACACCGGCAGGCGCGTGATGCCCCACGTCATCGAAGGATGGTGGAAGGACACCGGCCGTCTCGACGACATCCTCGAGGCGAACCGGATGATCCTCGACACCCTCGATGCCCGCTGCGACGGCACCGTCGGCGAGGACGTGCGGCTGCACGGGAAGGTCGTAGTGGAGGAGGGCGCGACGCTGACCAACTGCGTCGTGCGCGGACCGGCGATCGTGGGCAGGCACAGCGTGATCGACAACGCCTACATCGGTCCCTTCACCTCGATCTACTACGACTGCGTCGTCCGCAACGCAGAGATCGAGAACTCCATCGTGCTCGAGGGCACGAGGATCCACGACGTCCACGGCAAGATCGACGGCTCGCTCATCGGCAAGGAATGCGAGGTGTGCACGTCGCCGTCGCGGCCCACGGCGGTGCGCCTGATGCTCGGCGACCACTCCCGCGTCGAGCTCTGACGGTCGGGGCGTGCTGCACCGCGACGTCCAGATCCGGGAAGGGGCGCACCGCTGAGGTACGTCGTGCTCGGAGCGGCGGGACAGCTCGGTGGTGATCTGATCGACGCCGGGCGTGCCCGCGGGCACCATATGACCGCCGTCACTCGCGCGGACTGCGACATCACGAGCCGGGTCGCTGTGGAACGGGTCATCCGCGATGTCCGGGGGGCAGACGCCGTGATCAACTGCGCCGCCTGGACCCGCGTCGACGCGGCCGAGGATCACGAGGCCGACGCGGCGGCGGTGAATGCGGGCGGCGCCGGCATCGTCGCGTCCGCGTGCGCCGCGGCAGGGCTGCGCCTCTGCCATATGAGCACCGACTACGTCTTCGACGGCGACGCAACCGAACCCATCGACGAGCAGGCCACGCCCGCCCCGCGGACGGCATACGGACGGACCAAGCTCCAGGGCGAGCTCGAGGTCGAGCACAGGTGCCCCGACCACCTCATCGTGCGCACCAGCTGGCTCTACGGCCGCCAGGGTCCCAACTTCGTCCTGACGATCCTGCGGCTGGCATCGGAACGTCCCGAGGTGCGCGTGGTCGACGATCAGCGCGGGAGTCCCACCTGGACCGGGCACCTCGCGCCCGCGGTCCTCCGGCTCGTCGAGATCGGATCGCCGGGCACGTACCACCTCACCAGCAGCGGCGTCGCGACCTGGTACGAGCTCGCGGCCGCCGCCGTCCGTCTGCGCGGCCTTGGGACGAGCGTGGTGCCGATCACGAGCGCCGAGTACCCGACCGCCGCGCATCGTCCCCCGTATTCCGTGCTCGACATCCGGCGGTGGCGTGAGCTCGGTGAGGAGCCCCTTCCGCGGTGGGACCTCGGCCTCGAGGCATACCTGGCGACGATCCCTCGCGGCGCCGGTCAGCCGGCTTCGGAGGCCTGACTCAGCGGCTGCCTGGGCGCCCGAGCCGCCTGCCGGTAGAGGAGGAGCCCCCCGAGCAGACCCGCGTTCTTGAGGAAGTGGATCACCTGCGGGCGCCGGTCCTCGGGCTTGGTCGCCTTCCAGAACGGATGGCCGATGTAGGTGTTCGTGACGAGGGTGAGCGCCAGGATCCGGGCGGACAGCTTCGGGAGGATGCCCAGTGCGAAGGTCGACCCCGCGACTGCCATCGTCGCGCCGTGCGCCTTGGCCAGCATCGGCTCCTCAGGGAGCATCGGGACGGCTGCGGCCGCCTGCTTCGCGTATCGCTCGGCGTTGGTCCACATCGTGTAGCCGGAGTAGATGAAGATCCCCGAGAGCAGGAAGCGACCGGCGGTTCGAATCAGCAATCGCATCACGTTCGACTCTAGGCCAGGTGGACCGGATCAGCGGCGCCTCAGCCCGTCGGCGCCCGGATCGCGCGCCAGGGCCGCGCCGCAGGGAGTGCCGCGAAGGGCTCGCCACAGCCCCCTCATTTGCGGCATAGTTCGCCGGATGGGGGTCAATCGCGAGGTGCGTGTGGCCACGTCCGACTTCACCGTCCGCGGCCATCGGCTCAGCTACACCGAGTTTGGCGAAGGCAAGCGTTGGGTGCTGCTGATGCCCGGCCTGCTGTTCCCCGCGGCGATGCAGAATCCCCTCGCGATGGCGCTCGCGGAGCGCGGCGCTCACGTGCTCACGCTCGACCCCCTGGGCCACGGCCTGTCGGACCGTCCGCACTCGATGCTCGAGTACTCGATCCGCTCCTATGCGACTGACGCGATCGCCCTCCTCGATCATCTCGACATCGACGAGGCGATCGTCGGCGGCACCTCGCTCGGCGCCAACGTCACCCTCGAGGTCGCCAACGTGGCGCCGCAGCGCGTGCGCGGCATGATCATCGAGATGCCGGTGCTCGAGAACGCGCTCGTCGCGACGGCGATCACGTTCGGCCCGATCCTGGTGGCACTGCACTTCGGGGAGCACCTGATCCGCCCCGTCGCGGCGGCGCTCCGGCGCATCCCGCGCCGGCTCGCTCCCTTCTGGATCAACATCGCACTCGACACCGTCCGCCAGGAACCCGGCCCGAGCGGCGCGGTGCTCCAGGGGGTGTTCTTCAGCCACATCGCACCGCACAGCACCCAGCGCCAGCACCTGCAGATGCCGGCGCTGGTCATCGGCCACCACATCGACCCGGTGCACCCCCTCTCCGACGCGGGCATGCTGGTCGAGGAGCTGCCTCGAGGCCGCCTCGTCGAGGCGTCGGACATCCTGGAGCTGCGGCTTCGGCCCAAGCGGCTCACCGCGGAGATCGCCTCGTTCGTCGAGGAATGCTGGTCGCCGCGCGTGGCGAGAGCGCGCCGGCAGGCCCGGCACACCGCCTGACGCTCCGACTGCCTTAGTCTGCGTTCGACGATGTCTCCAACCGATACCCCGCGCCCCCGTGTGCTCAGCGGGATCCAGCCCGACTTCGGCCTGCACCTCGGCAACTACCTCGGCGCGCTGCGCAACTGGGCCCGTGACCAGGATCGCTTCGAGAACTACTTCTGCATCGTCGATCTCCATGCGCTCACGCAGCATCCCGAGCCCGAGCGACTGCGCGCGCTCACGCTGGAGCTGGCGGCGATGTACATGGCATGCGGCCTCGACCCGAAGCGATGCGAGATCTTCGTCCAGTCGCACGTCCCCGCCCACAGCCAGCTCTGCTGGATCCTCGAGACGCTGACGCCGATGGGCTGGCTCGACCGGATGACCCAGTTCAAGGCTCGCAGCCAGGCGCAGGGTCGGGAGCGCATCAACACGGGCGTCTTCACCTACCCGGTCCTGCAGGCCGCTGACATCCTGCTGTACGACGCCGACCTCGTCCCGGTCGGTGAGGATCAGCGCCAGCACATCGAGCTCTGCCGGGACCTTGCGCAGCGTCTGAACTCGCAGCGCGGCGACGTCTTCAAGGTGCCCGAGCCCCTGATCAGCGCGGTCGGCGCTCGTGTGATGGGCCTCGACACGCCCGAGGAGAAGATGAGCAAGAGCGTCGCGGTGGACCGGCCCGGCCACGCGGTGCTGCTGCTCGATCCGCCCGACGTCGTGCGACGAAAGATCGCGCGGGCGACCACCGACACCGAGCCCGAGGTGCGCCGGCCCCTCGGCGCGGGGGTCGCGAACCTGCTCGAGATCTACGCCGCGCTCAAGGGCCTGAGCTCGGATGCCGCGTTCCGCGAGTTCGAGGGCAAGCGATACAGCGCGCTGAAGGGCGAGGTGGCGGATGCCGTCGTCGAGGCGCTCGCCCCGATCCAGAGCAGATATGCCGCCTTGCGCGCCGACGAGCAGGGCCTTCGCGACGTGCTGGCGGACGCGGCGGCACGCGTCCGTGTCGTCGCCGACGCCACGTTGCAGCGGGTGCAGGAGGCGGTCGGCCTCCGCTGATCAGGAGGCCGTGGCGGCCTCGACCTCCTCGAGCATCGCCCGGATCTCCGGCCTCGCGAAGTGGGCTCGCGCGGGCTCGAGGAGGTCGATGAGCCGGGTCGCGAGACCCGCCTTGGCATCCATCGGATGCAGCGAGCCCTCGACGTAGGCGGTGTTCACCTCGGCGGCGGTGTCGAAGGTGATGCGCCCGCCGTTCGCGGGGGAGCGCTCGACGGTGAAGGGACCGCCGGCGACCCCGAAGATGATCTTGTCGATCCAGTCGAGGATGGGGTTGAACGTCGCGTCGCCCGGCGGGCAGAACGCACGCCGGACCTTGTCCCTGATTTGGTCAGGGGTGTCATGAACAAACACGGCCGAACCGGGGTCACTCTTGCTCATCTTCATCGCGGAGAAGACATCGCGCGCCGACTCCGCGGGCACCGGCCAGACCGGTGGGCGCCGAAGGCCGAGCAGCAACGGATGGTGCAGCGCTACCGGTTTCATCGGCTTGCCGTTCGCGCCGGCGATGGCGTGCACGCGCATCTGCAGCGCCACGTCGCGTGCGATGACGTGGGCTTTGCGCTGGTCCATCCCCGCGTGCGCGATGTGGACCCCGAGCGTGAAGATGTCAGCCGCCTGCATCGCCGGGTAGATGAGCTTGGCAAAGTCGATGCTCTCGCCCTCCTGCCGGCCGAGGATGCTGATGCTCCGCTGCATGCGCGCGAGCGTGGTGTTCTTGCTGACCTCGATGAGCGTCGCCCAGTACGTGTCGTCGTCCCGGTACAGGTCGGACGCGAGCACGAAGTCGACCGAACCGGGATCACCGTCCACGCACAGCAGTGAGGCGCGCAGCGCCTCGGTGAAATAGCCGGTGGCGATGCGCCGGATGAGGCGCCGGTCGCCACCCAGCTTGTCGTTGATCCAGGTGTGCCAGTCCGCGAGGAGGACGGAGCAGCGCACGCCGGCCGCGGTGAGGTCGCGGACCTTCGACATGCTCATGATCCCGGTACCGAGGTGCGCCTTCCCCGAGATCTCGAACCCGATGTAGTGGCGGATCTCCCTGCCGGACTCGATCAGGCGCGGGAGCTCGTCCGCACCGAGCAGCTCGGCGGTGTTGCGCTCGATCAGCGCCATCCGTTCAGCGGTGGTCACGGCCGGTGAGTGTGCCAGACGGTGCATGCGTCACGAAGGATGCGCGCACTGTGCATCCGGGCCGCTTCCCCGCCAACCCGCCCTGCCCCAGGTGGGGCGGTCAGGGGTCAGTCGTCGTGCGTGTCGTCGTACGCGACGCGGTGGGGTGCGACCTCGTCCAGGAGGTCCGCCTCCCAGTCGAGCAGCGCGTCGTGCAACCGCGCGGTGTTCCGCGCCTGCCAGAGCGCCGCGGGAGCGGGCACGGGAAGCACGCCCTCCAGCTCCTGGAGCTGCTTCCACATCGTGGGTGGAACCTGACGGTCACGCTGCAGGTTGTGCAGTTCGACGCGGTCGAGGACGCGCTCGAGCCGCTGAATATGCTCGATGCGGAGCCTGCGCCGCGCCTTGGCGTCTGCCGCCCGGGCCTTTGCCGCGTCCATGTCGGTAATCGCGCCTTTGAAGCTCATATCGATCGTTGTCTCGTTACCTTCGCTGATGAGGTTATCCAGACTTGCATACATGTAAACGGAGCAGGGTTACGTTCGGATTACGGACTCGCCATCCCCAGGGTTCCGAATTCGACATTCCTTCGATCCGCTCCGATTCGATATCGCGGCCGCGTGGCACGGCGCGCAGGATCGTCACAACGGGCGGCGCGCCGTGCGCAGGTGGCGTCGCCGCTGCTTCCCCCTACACTCTGACCGCGCTCATGATCGATTCGGACAAGTACGCCTTCGCAAGAGTCGTCTCCCGCCGCGACCCGGCACCCGATCTGTGGATCCTCAGGATCCGTCCCGAGACGGAGCTTCCCTACCGGCCCGGTCAGTATGTGACCGTCGGTCTGCCATCGGACGGACGGATCATCGAGCGGCCGTATTCGATCTGCTCTTCGCCGCTCGAACAGGAGATCGAGCTGTTCATCGAGCGCGTTCCCGAAGGCGAGCTGTCCGATCCGCTGTTCTCGCTCGGTGTCGGCGCGGAGCTGATTGTTCGCCGCCGTACCAAAGGACTCTTTCTTCGCGACGCCCCACTCGATGTCCCGCACCTGTTCGTCGCAACGGTCACGGGGATCGCGCCGTTCGTGAGCCTGCTGCGCACGCTCGCCGCCCGGGCGCGCACCGGGGAGTGGTCGCCGGTGCCGGTCGTGACGCTGCAGGGAGCCGCACGGTCCGAGGAGCTCGGGTATGCGGACGAGCTGACGGCGCTCGCCGCCGAGTTCGACTGGTTGACCTACGTGCCGACGGTGAGCCGGCCCTGGGAAGACCCGGAGTGGAGCGGCGAGCGCGGGCGCGTCGAGGATGTCGCACGGAAGTACGCCGACGCCGCCGGCATACGACCCGGCAACGGTGCCGTCTTTCTCTGCGGCCACCCCGGGATGATCAGCGGCGCGCGCGCGATCATGCGCCGCGGCGGCTTCGACGACAAGGCGATCCGCGAAGAGCAGTACTGGCCGGATTGATGATCGCCTCGATCGACTGGGTGACCCTCCACGACAAGGTCGGGTTCTTTCTGGTTGTCGCGGCGGTGGCCGGAGCGATCGTCGCCCTGGTGGCGCTGGTCACGCCGCTCGTCGGCACGGTGCTCAAGCTGTACGTGCGCCTGCTGCTGCTCGCCGTCGCCGTCCAGATCGTGCTCGGGGGCGTGGTGTACCTCACCGGCCATCGCCCTGCGCACGAGATCCATTACCTGTACGGCGCCGGTGTCGCGGTCGCCCTCGGTCTGACGATCGCGGTGAGCCGGCGCACTCCCTGGCCGGTCTCCAAGCTGCCGGTCATCGCCGGCGCCGTCGTCGCGGCGATCCTCGCCGTGCTCGCCCTCACGTCGGGCTGACGGCTTCCGCTCCCGGACCGGCGAGCCTTCCAGAAGCCGCATCGGGCAGGGCGCGCACGACGACGACGCTGAACCGCGAGCGCATGCGGATGAGCCCGGCGAGCACGGGTGCGCCGAGGACCACGACCGCGATGAGGTTGCCGGCGGCGCGGAACGCGTCGTAGAGCAGCGACGTGGTCACGTAGAACCTGGCGAACCGCCCGAGCGCGGCCGGCAGGCTGAGCCCGGGCTGCCATCCGAATCCCGGCGTGCCGCGGTAGAAGGTGGTCCAGTCCCAGACGTCGAGGAGCGCGCCGTACACGAACCCGGTGAGCACACCCACCGCGGCGAGCGCCGCCACGTCCCGCCACGTCACCGGGCCGGCGCGATGCAGGCCCGCGAAGCCCGCCACCAGACCGACGAATCCGCAGCCGATCATCTCGTACGGCAGCCACGGGCCGATCCCGCCCGTCGCCACCGCTGACGCGAGCAGCGCCACGGATCCGGAGAGGAAGCCGTACGAGGGTCCGTAGACGTACCCCGCGGCGAGGATGAGGAAGAAGATCGGGCTGAAGCCGCCGAGGCCGGTGACGAGCACGAGTTGAAGCCCGGCGTCGATGGCGGCGATGGCGGCGAGCAGCGCAAAGCGCCGTGCATCGAGCCGGCGAGTCGATGCCTCGATGAACACGAGGATCGCGACGATCCCCAGGCTCAGTGCCGCGGCGGAGGCAGCGGGCGGTGTGCCGGAAGCCACGAACGGCCAGAGGAAGAGGGCCAGCCCCGCAACGACGATCGCCGTGACCTTCATGCCACCGCCACCACGGCCATCTCGCGTGCGGTGCCGGCGCCCACGGCGATGCTGCGGTCCGCGACCACCGCTGCCAGGTTCTTGTCGTGTGTGGCAAGAACCACGGCGCAGCCGGCGGCGCGCATTCGCCCGATGACGCGGCACAGCGCGTCGCGTGCGGCATCGTCCATCCCCCGCGTCGGCTCGTCGAGCAGCGCAAGCTGCGGAGCTCCCGCGAGCACCGCGGCAATCGCGGCTCGCTGGCGCTCGCCCGTGCTGAGGTCGCGCGGATCCCGGTCTGCGAGATGCGCGAGTCCGAGATCCGCGATCAGGCTGCTCGCGTCATCGCTGGGCGCATCGCCGCGCACCGTCCAGGCGACCTCGGCCGCGACCGTCGAGCGGTGGAGCAGCGCCATCGGGTTCTGCGGCAGGAACGCGACGCGACCGCCGGCGCGCTCGGCGCGGCCGCTACTCGGCGCGAGGAGCCCGGCGATGGTGCGCAGCAGCGTCGTCTTGCCGCCGCCGTTCGGACCGACGAGCGCGACGACCTCGCCGGCGCGGCCGTCGATCGACACCCCCTCGACGACGGGAAACCGCCCGGGGCCCGTCGCGACATCGGTGAGCCGCCATGCGACGGGCGCTCCGCCCGGCGCGGGGGGTTGGGTGGCCGCCGGTGGTCGCCGCGAGGGCGCACCGCCGGGGAGCGCCGGGACGTCCGCCACCCGCCCGTCGAGGATCCCGAGGCGCCGGCCGGCGAGCGCGGCGAAGTGCTCCAGACGATGTTCGGCGACCACGACCGCGGTGCCCCCGGCGGCGAGCCCGTCCAGTGTCGAGACGAGGGAGCGCGCGCCCTCGTCGTCCAGTTGCGACAGCGGTTCGTCGAGCACGAGCAGGCGCGGGCGCATGGCGAGCACCCCGGCCAGGGCGAGGCGCTGGCGCTCGCCACCCGAGAGGGTCGCGACAGCGCGGCCTCGGAGATGAGCGATGCCCGTGCGCTCGAGCGCCTCGTCGAGCCGCCGTCGCATGAGCTCCGGCGGCATCCCGAGGTTCTCGAGCCCGAACGCGATGTCCCGCTCAACGCTCGGATACACCGACTGCAGCTCAGGGTCCTGGAACACGAATCCGACTCGCCTCGCGAGGACCCGTGTCGGCGTGGTGATCACGTCGTGGCCGCAGACCAGCGCGTCGCCACTCACCGTGCCGCCGTGGAAGTGCGGCACGAGGCCGTTGAAGACGCGCAGCAGCGACGACTTCCCGCTGCCGGAGGCCCCGGCCACGAGCGTGAAGCCGTCGTCGATACGCAGATCGACAGCGTCAAGCGCCGCCTCCCGCCGTTCGGGATACCGGTAGGTGAGATTGGCTAGCCGGGCGACGGCGCCCGTGGTCATCGTCGCCACAGGACGACCGGAAGGGCGAGCACGAGGCAGCACAGCACACCGATGAGGTCGACCGGCGGCAGCGTGACCTCCGGAAACGGGTACCAGTCGCCGATGACGCCGATGACGC
The DNA here is from genome assembly GCA_963848445.1 of Candidatus Dormiibacterota bacterium. Taxonomy (GTDB): domain Bacteria; phylum Chloroflexota; class Dormibacteria; order Aeolococcales; family Aeolococcaceae; genus Palsa-851. The sequence continues at coordinate 77,315 of CAWKDT010000005.1, read as the reverse complement.
GGAGTGCGACGAAGAGCACCGCGGCAACCGGGGCGGCGATCGCCACAACTATGTCCTGGGCGCGCCACACCTGGTCGGTGAAGTGGGTGCGCGTGCCGGATCCGTAGCCGCGCGCCTCCATCGCCTCGGCGAGGCTGATCGATCCCTCGAGCGCCGTGAGCACGACGGGCACCGCCAGGTCGGGCCACTCCCGCACGCGACGAGGACGCCACCCGCGCATCCGCTGCGCATCGCGGATCTCGACAGCGCTCCTCGCGATGCCGGGAATCAGATTGAGCGCGGTGCCGATGGCGGCGCCGGTTCGCGCCAGCGCGGCGGGAAGCGCATCGACGAGCGCGTGTGGCTCGAGCACCAGCGAGAGCGGCGCCGCCGCGAGCACCGCGGCGGCGATGCCCGCGCCCGTCGAGGCGCCGAAGAGCACGGCCTCGATCGTCAGCGGGCCGCCGACCACCGGGATCGAGGACGGGAGCAGCACGAGCACGTGGTCGCCGGTGTGGCTGGCCAGCGTTGTGACGACGATCGCGATCGCGGCCGCCACGAGGAGCGCGACGATCAGGCCTCGCAACCGCACGTCGGGGCGGCGGAGCGCGACCAGGACGTTGAGGGCGCACAGCAGGACGAGCACGCGATACACGGGGTTGCCCGTCGCGAGCGCGATGGTCATGCCGGCGAATGACCATGCCCCGAGGGCGCGCGGGTTCACCGCCGCCGCCGTCTGACGCCCTGGACTGCCAGCAGCCCGACGAGGCCGCCTCCCCCGGCCACGGCGAGGAGCAATCCAGGGTTGAACGGGCTTCCGGTTCCCGCCGCGACCCCGGCCGTGGTCGTCACGGGTGGTGATGGGCGGGCCGGCGGGTTCCCGGCACCCGGCACGTCCGGTGTCGGGCGTGGGGTCGCCGCTGCCGGTGCCGTGGCCGGTGCCGTGGTGTGCCCTGCCGATCGACCCGGGGTGTTCGAGTGGGTCGCCGGAGCGGGGGTGGCCGCGGGACATGTCCCGGACGGCGTGGCAGGCGGCGGGTCCGCTCCCGCCTGCGGGTCATAACGGAATCCCACGTCATCGCCCGAGGTGACGGTCACGGTCGAGGCTCCGAGCGCCGAGTCGGACCAGGCGCCGCCGGCCCGTGCCACGAACAGCACCCAGTAGGAGCCGGAGGCCGGAAGGCAGGTCGAGTAGCTCGCGGGTTCGTTGTCGATCTGGCAGATCGCGGTGCCGAGGGACCCGTACGGTTCGAGGCCGGTCTCGACGCCGCTTGCCTGGAGCGCCTCGAGCGCGGTGATGCTCGAGCCGTTGAAGCCCACACACCTGCGCAGCACGCGGCCGTCGCCATGCTCGATCACGAGCCCCACGCGGTGGTCGAACGCCGCCTGCGTGCAGAGCGGAGCGGCCGGTCCCACCCGGGCAACCGTCGACGTCACGCCGAGGCCCGCCGCCACCAGCGGCATCGCGAGGATCGCGCGCATCAGCGTTCGCCTCACCCGGGTGGTGCTCACGTTCCTCGCATCCGGTGCACGCCGAGGGCGATGCCCGCGGCAATCACCGCGGCGCCGACAGCCGCGAGGACGTAGATCGCCGCGGCCGGAAATCCCGCCGGAGGGGCGAGCGGCGTGGCCGGGATGCCCGCCGATCCACCGCCGGCCGGGCGGGGGGTCCCGGCCGGCGGTGCGGGCGCAGGCGTGGGGGTCGCGGTAGCCGCCGCGACCGCGGCGGTGGGCGAGGCCGGCGGTGGAGGCGGCGCCGCCGGTCCGCCGGCCCTCGTGGGCCGCGCGGTGGGGGTCGATCGCGGTGTCGCGGTGGGCGAGGGCCCGGTGAGCGACGCCCCCGGCTCGAAGCAGCGCGCCGTGCCACACGCCAGCGGATACGTGGCGCGGTCCAGGGCGATGGGGACCTCGGCGGTGGTGAAGGGATCGGGAGCGGGGTTGCCGGGGAAGGTGTAGCCGCCGTCCTGGTCCTGGGTGGCGATCAGCTCGCCGAGGGGGGTGTGCCCGCCGGCCGCCCAGCCGGGAGCGTCCGGATTCTGGTTCGCGGCGAGCAGCGCCTGGAGCACCAGGGCGGTGGAGTCGGGGTCGGTGCCCGCCCCGGCCTGGTACGGGAAGCCACCGTCACCGTCCTGCTGGGTGTGCAGCCAGGCGAGCGCGGTGGCATCGCGCTGATGGGTGGCGGTGGCGTCGAGCGCCATGAGCACCATGGCGGTCGAGTTGGTGTCGCTGGTGTCGAAGTTGGCAGCGCCGTCGGGGTCGTCCTTGACGAGCAGGTAGTCCCAGCCACCGTCGCTGTCCTGGGCATCGACGAGCAGGGTGATCGCGGCGGCGGGCACCGGCCGGCCGGCGGCGACCAGCCCCTGGACGGCGAGCGCCTGGGTGAACGAGCCCTGGACGCCGAAGGCGCCGGTGGTGCCGTCGTAGAAGGCGTCGAGGGTGGTGACCAGGTCGAGGCCGCCGAAGGCGGTGGGGTCGAGCCCGGCGGCGACCACCGCCTGGATGAGCTCACCGCACCCCCCGGCGGTGGCGCAGGCCGAGGCGGCATGGGCGGCGAGGTAGGTCATCACCGAGGGGCCGTCGCCGTGACGGAGCGCGCTCGGGTCGTACCCGGCGGCGGCCGCCGCGATCGCGTACTCCTCGCTGACCGCGGCGGTGCTCGGTCCCACCGGGATGGAGCCGTCACTCCCCGACTGCTGCGCCTCCAGGTACTCGATGGCGTGCGTCGCGGCGGATGCCTCCGACGCGGGCGTGGTGCCGGAGGCGAAGACTCCGTGCGCGGGATATGGCTGCAGGTCCAGGGCGATGGGGACCTCGGCGGTGGTGAAGGGATCGGGAGCGGGGTTGCCGGGGAAGGTGTAGCCGCCGTCCTGGTCCTGGGTGGCGATCAGCTCACCGAGGGGGGTGTGCCCGCCGGCCGCCCAGCCGGGAGCGTCCGGATTCTGGTTCGCGGCGAGCAGCGCCTGGAGCACCAGGGCGGTGGAGTCGGGGTCGGTGCCCGCCCCGGCCTGGTACGGGAAGCCACCGTCACCGTCCTGCTGGGTGTGCAGCCAGGCGAGCGCGGTGGCATCGCGCTGATGGGTGGCGGTGGCGTCGAGCGCCATGAGCACCATGGCGGTCGAGTTGGTGTCGCTGGTGTCGAAGTTGGCAGCGCCGTCGGGGTCGTCCTTGACGAGCAGGTAGTCCCAGCCACCGTCGCTGTCCTGGGCATCGACGAGCAGGGTGATCGCGGCGGCGGGCACCGGCCGGCCGGCGGCGACCAGCCCCTGGACGGCGAGCGCCTGGGTGAACGAGCCCTGGACGCCGAAGGCGCCGGTGGTGCTGTCGTAGAAGGCGTCGAGGGTGGTGACCAGGTCGAGGCCGCCGAAGGCGGTGGGGTCGAGCCCGGCGGCGACCACCGCCTGGATGAGCTCACCGCACCCCCCGGCGGTGGCGCAGGCCGAGGCGGCATGGGCGGCGAGGTAGGTCATCACCGAGGGGCCGTCGCCGTGACGGAGCGCGCTCGGGTCGTACCCGGCGGCGGCCGCCGCGATCGCGTACTCCTCGCTGACCGCGGCGGTGCTCGGTCCCACCGGGATGGAGCCGTCACTCCCCGACTGCTGCGCCTCCAGGTACTCGATTGCCCTGCTTGCCGGGTCGACCTGTGTCGCGGCGCCGCCGCTCCCCAGTGCGACGGCGACCAGCGACGTTCCTGCCGCAGCGGCGATCGCGAGTGCGACCAGCCTTCTGATCCTGCCCATCGGTCGGTACCCCGGCGGCGGGGACTCCACCCTTGCCGGAGTTGCCTCGCCGCTTGAGGCTTCCTCCCGTCGTGCGCGGGGGCGGAGGTCGACGCCTCGGGTCGGTCTCCTGGCTTGCGGATCACTGCCGACAACGGCCGCCTTCCCGGGAGACGAATCCCCCGGTGGCACGATGGCCGCCGGCTCCCCGCTCACAGTTGCGCGACAGCGCCGGACTCACACCGGCTTCCCGTCACCCGGAGCGCTATTCAGATGTGGCTCGTGAGTATGCGCCGGGCGCCGCGGGGTTCGTCGAGGGGCCGGTGGGTACACTGGAGCCCATGCCCGAAGCCGGTCCGCACGCGGTTGCCATCATCTCGGTGCACGCGTCGCCGCTCTCGGACCTGGGCAGCGGTGAGAACGGCGGCATGAATCTCGCGATCCGCCGTCTCTGCGAGGGGCTCTCGCTCCGCGGCGTGCCCACCGACGTGTTCGTGCGGCGGGACGGCCCCGGGCCCGACGAGCAGCTCATCGCCCCCCTCAGCCGCTTGGTCCGTCTCCCCGTCGGCCCGGCGCGGGTGCTGCCCAAAGAGGATGTCCGGTCGCTCCTCGACGACTTCAGCGAGGCGACCGTCCGCCACGCCGAGTCCGAGCGCCGGCGGTACCGCGCCATCCACGGCCACTACTGGTACGGCGGCCTGGTCGGGCAGTACCTGCGCGACGCCTGGGACGTCGCCTGGATCCAGTCGTTTCACACGCTCGCGCTCACCAAGGCTCGCGCCGGGCTCCCCCTGGACGCGCTGCGAGCCCAGGCGGAGGGACAGCTCGCCGCCGAGGCCGACCGTCTCGTCGCGGCGAGCGTCGCGGAGGCGAAGGACCTCATCCGTCTCTACCACGCGCCGCGGGACCGGATCTGCGTCGCGCAGCCGGGTGTGGACCTCCGCCTGTTCGCGCCGCATGACAGCGCCGGGCTGCGGCGGACCCTCGGGCTCGAGTCGTCGCGGATCGCGCTCTTCGCCGGTCGGCTCGAGCCGTTGAAGGGCGCCGAGATCCTGCTCGACGCCGCCGCCCGCCTCCGCTCACGGCCCGAGTTCGCGGATCTCGCGGTGGTCGTGGCCGGCGACGACAGCGGCGACGGCGCGCGCCACGACGACGGCGAGCGCCGTCGCCTCGAGCGCCACGCGTCCCGCATCGGGCTCCGCGATCACGTCCGATTCGTCGGCGCGGTGCCGCACGAGGAGCTCGCCGTCTTCTACGCGATGGCCGACGTCTGCGTCGTGCCGTCGAAGACCGAGAGCTTCGGGCTCGTGGCCCTCGAGGCCCAGGCGCTCGGGACCCCCGTCGTTGCCGCGTCGGTCGGTGGGCTTCGCGAGGTCGTCGACGACGAGGTGACCGGGCTGCTCGTCGACGGGCACGATCCGGCCGACTACGCGGACGCGATCGCCGCGGTCCTCGCCGACCCGGTCCGCCGCCATGACATGGGGGAGGAGGCGCGCCGGCGCGCGGGACGGTTCACCTGGCAGCGCGCGGTCGACCGGCTCGCGGCCATCTACGACCGCCTCAGCGTGCAGGCACAGATCGTGGGAAGCCCCTGCGGCTATGACGACGACGAGGCCGGCGCGCTCATGAGCGCCGCCGTCTAACCTCCGGCCGGCTGGGGCCGCGACCCGGCGACCCGGTCGACCTCGCGGTTTCGCTGAGCGCGCAGCGTGCCGTCGCGGCCCTCGCGCAGGATCCGCACGGCAGGGCCGGGGAGCTGACCTGACTCGAGCGCGAGGTCGATCGCCGCGACCACCGAGTCATCGACGAGGTGGTTGGGGTAGAGGCACTCGGTGAAGGCCTCGGCCTCATCGATGGTGCGCTCCGCCCAGACGGCGGGCAGGGCTTCGAAGTACCGGTTGACGAACGGCCGCAGGAGCTCGGGGTCCGGACCGTGGGCCATCATGCCGCCGACGCCGACCGAGCCGACGTTGAACCCGCGCAGGATGGCGGCCAGCGAGGCGATCGACAGCTCTCCGTCGGTCGCGCCCTTCCATGCCTTCGGCATCGGCGCGGTCGGGTGCGCGACCCGCTCCCAGGCCTCCTCCTTGGCGGCGGCGGTCGGACGTGCAGCGAAGCAGGCCGTGCCTCTGCGCCGCCCGATGTCGGTGGGATCGCCGGCCATGGTCGCCTGGATGAGCGCCACGCTCGCGTGGCCTTCCTCGGCGAGCTGACCGAGGATGAGCCAGCGCAGATCGGTGTCGACGTTGATGCCGGGGATGGTCTCGCGCCCGTCGAGCAGCGCCTGGACCCGCTCGATCGATTCCTCGGATGCCGCGGTGGCGACGAGGATGCGTGACCAGATCAGCTTGAGCTCGGGGCTCACCTCATCCTTGTGCAGCTCGTCGAGTGCGACGTGGTGGAGCCGTTCGCGCGCCACGACGCGATTGCTCGGGTCCCCGTAGAGGTCGATCGCCGCGCGAGCCTGGCTGGTCACCCGCTCGACGAGCAGCGAATCCTGCTCGGCGGGGGCGTGACGGGCCACGAGCTCGACGAACTCACGAGCGGCCATCTCGGCGTCGCGGGTGAGGTCCCACACCGCCGCCCAGCACAGCGATCGTGACAGCGGGTCGGCGATGTTCGAGAGGTCGCTCTTGAGGGTCTCGAGCGATCGCTCGTCGAAGCGGATCTTGGCGAAGGTGAGGTCGCCCTCGTTGAGCAGGACGAAGTCGGCGACCCGCTCCCCGTTCAGCTCGCCGATCGGGGTGAGCTCGCCCGTCAGGTCGGTCTCGACCCGCCGGCGCAGCCGGATCACGCCCCTGGCGTCGCGGTCGTAAAGACCCACAGCGGCTCGATGCGCGCGCAGCGTCGGGTGCTGGGGGATCGCCGACTGCTCCACCGCGAACATCGTGTACCGGCCGTTCTGCACCGATGTGCGTGCGCGGAACGTGTTCAGCCCGGTGGTCTGCAACCAGTCCTGCCCCCACCGGGTGAGGTCACGGCCGGATGCCCGGCGCAGGCAGTCGAGGAACTCCTGGAGGTCCGCGTTGCCCCACCGGTAGCGCTTGAAGTAGTCCTGCACGCCCCGCTTGAACGCGTCATCGCCGACCCATGCCACGAGCTGGCGCATCACCGACGCGCCCTTGTGATACGTGATGCCGTCGAAGTTCTGCCGGACCGACACCGTGTCGGGGATGTGGTCCGCGATGCGGTGGGTGGTCACGAGCTGGTCCTGCCGCGCGGCGATGGACTTGACGCTGTTGGCGAAGTCCACCCACGCGTTGGTGAACCGCGTTGACTTCTCGAGCGCGAGGTTGGCCATGTACGTCGCGAACGTCTCGTTGAGCCAGAGATCGCCCCACCACCGCATCGTGGTCACGTCCCCGAAGCCGTGGACGTGGGCCATCTCGTGGAGGATGGTCTCCGCCCGGCGCTGCAGCTGCGCCTCACTCGCCTGGCCCCGGTGGATGTACGCCTCGTTGAAGGTGACGCAGCCGGGGTTCTCCATCGCGCCCATGTTGAATTCGGGAACGAAGAGCTGGTTGTACTCGTCGAACGGGTAGGTGAGCCCGAAGTACTTCTCGAAGAAGTCCAGCCCGGCGCCGGTGATCTCGAAGATCTCGTCGGCCTGGGCGTCGACCCATTCGGACATCGATTCACGGCACCACAGCGCCATCGGGATGTCCCGGTGCCGGCTCTCCACGGTGTGGTACTTCCCGGCGACGACCGCGATGAGGTAGGGCGGCAGCGGTGGCGTCGTCTTGAAGTGCCAGACGTTGACGCCGTCGCGGTGCTCCGTGCGCACCACCTTCCCGTTGCCGCAGACCTTCCAGGCCGCCGGCGCCGACACCGTCATCGTGATCCCCGCCTTGAGGTCGGGCTGATCGAAGCAGGCGAGCACCTTGTGGGCGTCGTACGGTTCGAAGTGGGTGTAGACGTAGACCTCACCGTCGACGGGGTCGCGCAGGCGGTGCAGCCCGACACCCGTGTGCTGGTATTCGCACTGCGCGGTGATCGAAAGCCGGTTGGACCCGGCGCGCAGGCCGCGGAGCCACAGCCGGGAACCGTCGAAACCATGCTGGGCGGCGGTGAGGCGCTTGCCGTTGAGGGTGCACTCGTCGATGGTCCGGGCGGCGATGTTGATGAACGTCTCGGACCCCTCGTGCGCGGCGTCGAAGACCACAGTCGTCGCGCTCGGGAAGGTCTCCGCCCCAGGGTCGTCCGTGAGGGACAGCGAGATGTCGTACGAGAGGTTCGAGAGCAGTGCGGCCCGGGCGCGGGCGTCAGCCTCAGTGAGATTGTCCTGGAGGGGCGCCCTGTCGAGGGCGGTCACGGTCACGAGGCGGAAGCCTACTAAACTCGCCCCTGGTGGACATGCGCGTCAGGGTGGGTGTCGCGTGCCCGTAGCCCGGCCGTCGCGCCGCTCACGGCCGCTTCCAGGGGATGGCGGACCTGCGCGGTGTGGGCCGATCGCCACCTCGAACCCGGGCGGCCGGCCCCGGGGCCGGGTTGCGAACCCCCTGCCTCGTCCGTGAAGGGCCGTTTGTTAGGATCGGAAGCGATGCTGTCGGGCTATGCGCCGATCCTCTTCTTCTTCGGCATCTGCGCGGCGTTTGCGGTCCTCGCACAGCTCCTCAATGCGATGCTCGGTCCGCGCCGCCCGTCGCCGACCAAGGACCTTCCCTACGAATCCGGGATGGTGCCGCGGGAGAGCGCGCGCCGCCGCTTCTCGGTGAGCTTCTACGTCACCGCGATGCTCTTCATCATCTTCGACGTCGAATCGATCTTTCTCTTCCCGTGGGCGACGATCGTGAGGCAGCTCAAGGTCTTCGGGGTGGTGGAGATGGGCATCTTCATCGCGACGCTGCTCGTCGGGCTGCTCTACGTCTGGCGCAAGGGGGCCCTCCGGTGGGACTGACCGACGACGCAATCCTCACCGACGCCGCAATGCGGCGGCTGCTGATGGCGGACGCGGATGCAGGCACGATCGCGCTTCCCCGCACCGGCGCCGCCGAGCGCACCGCGGTCCAGAGCGGCGTCGTGACCACCACGATCGGCAAGGTCATCCAATGGGGCCGGTACAGCTCGCTGTGGCCCGCGCTCTTCGGACTCGCGTGCTGCGCGATCGAGATGATGGCCACCGGCGCGGCACGCTATGACATGTCCCGATTCGGGTGCGAGGTGTTCCGCGCGTCGCCCCGTCAGTCCGACCTGATGATCGTCGCCGGCCGCGTGTCCCAGAAGATGGCGCCGGTGCTCCGCCACATCTACGACCAGATGCCCGAGCCCAAGTGGGTGATCAGCATGGGCGCGTGCGCGTCGAGCGGCGGCATGTTCAACAACTACGCGATCGTCCAGGGCGTCGACAAGGTGGTGCCGGTCGACGTGTACATCCCCGGCTGCCCGCCCCGGCCGGAGGGGCTCCTGGACGCCGTCATGAAGCTGCAGAAGAAGATCGCCGGGGAACTCCCCGGCTCGCTGCTCGGGTAACGCGATGGCCGCCGTGGGGACGCCCATGAGCGGGGCGCGAGCAGCGGACCTCCTCGAGCGGGAGCTTCCCTCCGCGGTTCGCCGCCGGGAGACCGCATTCGGCGAGGAGACGGTCTGGATCGACCGTGGATCGCTGGTGGCGGCGTGCACGCTGCTGCGCGACCACCCGGATGCGAGCTACACGACGCCGGTTTTCGCGACCGCGGTCGACTGGCCGGATCGAGAGCCTGCCGAGCCCCGGTTCGACGTCGTCTACATGCTTCGCTCCCTCCAGTACAACGACACCTGCCGGCTGATCGTCCAGGTCACTGAGGACGACCCCAACGTCCCCACCCTCGAGGACGTGTTCCCGGGGATGGACTGGCACGAGCGTGAGTGCTTCGATCTGCTCGGGATCGTCTTCACAGGGCACCACGACCTGAAGCGCATCCTGCTGCCGACCGACTGGGACGGCCATCCCCTTCGCAAGGACTACGCGTCCTTCGGGGAGCCGATCGCGTTCACGCACAACCTCGAGTGGGCCCTCCCCGCGCAGGAGCGGCCGCGGGACATGCCCGGGGGTGCTCGATGACGGTGCTGCCGCCGCTGGGGACCCCGACCGCGGGGCTCGACCCGCTCTCGGAGCAGTACGAGGCGGGTCGCGAGCGCCTCGGTGTGGAGGAGGGGCTCGACGCCATCGACCTCGTCGAGCTGGGCGACGGGACGATGGAGCTGAACATGGGGCCGATGCACCCGTCGACCCACGGGGTGCTGCGCCTGGTGCTCAACCTCGACGGCGAGGTCGTGCGCGAGTGCCGTCCCGACATCGGGTACCTGCACACCGGATTCGAGAAGGATTTCGAGCGGCACACGTATCAGCAGTGCATCCCGTACACGGACCGGATGGACTACCTCTCGCCGCTCTTCAACAACCTCGGCTTCTCGCTCGCGGTTGAGCGGCTGCTCGGCATCGAGGTGCCGCTGCGCGGCCAGTACCTGCGCGTGATCATGTGCGAGCTCTGCAGGCTCGCCAGCCATCTGCTCTGGTACGGCACGAGCGCGCTCGACCTCGGTGCGACGACCGCGTTCGTCTACGCGTGGCGCGATCGCGAGAAGCTCCTCGACATCAACGAGCTGGTGAGCGGCGTGCGCATGCACACGTCCTTCATCCGGGTGGGCGGCCTGCTCGCCGACGTCCCCGACGAGTTCTACGCGATGGTGGGGGAGGTCATCAAGACGTTCCCCAAGCTGATCGACGACCACGAGCTGCTCATCACCAAGAACCCGATCTGGCGGCAGCGCACCGTCGGGCTGGGTCGCCTCACGCCCGAGGACGCGATGGCGTACGGCGCAACGGGGCCGGTGCTGCGCGGCAGCGGCGTCCCGTACGACCTCCGCAAGGCGCAGCCGTACAGCTCGTACGACCACTTCGACTTCGACGTGCCGATCGGCCGCGCCGGCGACGTGTACGACCGCTACCTCGTGCGGATGCAGGAGATGCGCGAGTCGCTGAAGATCATCACGCAGGCGTTCAACAACCTTCCGGACGGTCCCGTGAACACCGCGGACCGCCGCGTCGCGCTGCCGCCGCGCAACGAGCTGAACACCAGCATGGAGTCGCTGATCCATCACTTCAAGCTGGTCACCGAGGGGATGCGCGTGCCGGCCGGGCAGGTGTACCAGGCGGTCGAGTCGCCTCGCGGTGAGCTCGGCTTCTACCTCGTGAGCGACGGGGGCAACCGCCCGTACCGCTGCAAGGTCCGGGCGCCGTCCTTCAGCAACCTCGCCGCGCTGCCGCACATGGTGCGCGGCGAGCTGATCGCCGACGTCGTGGCGGTCATCGGGTCGATCGACATCGTCCTCGGGGACGTCGACCGATGACCTTGCAGGCGGAGACGCGGGCGCAGATCGAGCGCGCCCGAGACCGCTATCCCCACGCGCGCAGCGCGATCCTGCCGGCGCTCTGGGCGGTGCAGCACGAGCTGGGCCAGATCACCCCCGAGGCGATGACCGAGGTGGCGGGCGTCCTCCAGGTCCCGTCGAGCGAGGTCGAGGCGGTCTCGACCTTCTACTCCATGTACTTCCAGCATCCCCACGGTCGCCACGAGGTGATCGTCTGCATCAACGTGTCCTGCGCCCTGCGCGGCGCCGACGCCATCGTCGAGCACCTCGAGCAGTCGCTCGGATGCCCCTCGGGCGAGACCACCGCCGACGGCGAGTTCACCTGGTCGAGCACCGTAGAGTGCTTAGGCGGCTGTGGCGGCGCCCCGACGATGCAACTCGATCACCGATTCGAGGAGAACCTCACACCGGAGCGGGTCGATGCGTTGCTCGGCGCCGCCAGGCAACGTGCACCAGCGGGTGGCGTCGCGGGGGGCAGCCCCGAAGCGATTCCCGAGGAGCGGAGGGGAGGGGTCCCCGCGACGACAGGACCCGCGGGAGCAGAGAAGCCGCCTTCGGCGGCGAAGCCTCGAACGCGACGCCCTCGCAAGGCTCCTCAGTAGGATGCACCCGCCCATGGGAAGCGTCACGCGCGCGGAGAACCGGACCTGATGGCCGAGTACAAGCTGCTGACGAAGGACTTCGGCGCCGAGGCGCTGCAGACGCTCAAGGGGTACGAGCGGACCGGCGGCTACCAGGGATTGCGCGACGCACTCTCCAAGTTCACGCCGGAGGCGCTGGTCAGCGAGGTGAAGACCAGCGGGATCCGGGGGCGCGGCGGCGCGGGGTTCCCGACCGGCATGAAGTGGTCGTTCCTGCCGAAGGACGTCTTCCCGCGCTACCTCTGCTGCAACGCCGACGAGTCCGAGCCGGGATGCTTCAAGGATCGGTACCTCATCGACGAGAGCCCGCACCAGCTCGTCGAGGGGGTGGTGATCGCGTCGTACGCGCTCCAGGTGAACACGGCGTTCATCTACATCCGGGGGGAGTATCGCGACCAGCGCCTCCTGCTCGAGCGCGCGGTCGAGGAGGCGCGCGCGGCCGGATACATCGGCAGGAACATCCTCGGCAGCGGCTTCGACTGCGAGGTGATCGTGCACGGCGGAGCGGGCGCGTACATCTGCGGCGAGGAGACGGCGCTCATCGATTCGCTCGAGGGGCTGCGTGGACAGCCGCGGCTGAAGCCCCCGTTCCCCGCGGTGAAGGGCCTGTACGGGCAGCCGACCGTGGTCAACAACGTCGAGACGCTGTGCAACATGCCGCACATCGTCCAGCGCGGCGGCGAGTGGTTCAAGTCGATCGGCACCGAGAAGAGCACCGGAACGCGTGTGTTCTGCTGCAGCGGGCACATCAACCGGCCGGGCAACTACGAGATGCAGCTCGGCGCACCGATCCGCGAGCTGCTCGACGAGCACTGCGGCGGCATCTGGAAGGGGCGTTCGATCAAGGCGTTCCAGCCCGGGGGCGGGTCGATGCAGGTGCTGCTTCCGCAGCACCTCGATCTTCCGCTCGACATGAACGAGGTGCAGGCGGCGGGATCGTCGCTCGGCGCCGGGGCGATGATCTTCATGGACGAGACAACGTGTCTGGTCGACGTGTCGATGCGGCTCGTCGACTTCTACCGGCACGAGTCGTGCGGCAAGTGCGTTCCCTGCCGCGAGGGCACCTACTTCGAGTCAGAGCTGATGCACCGCCTCGAGTTGGGCCGCGCGACGCTCGCCGAGCTGGGCACCCTCACCGACATCTGCGCCAACATGGACGGACGCTGCTTCTGCCCGCTCGGTGACACCGCGACCTGGTTCGTGATGTCGGCGTACAAGGCGTTCCGGGACGAGTTCGAGGCCCACTGCGGCGCCGGCCGGTGCCCGGTGAGGACGCAGGCAGCGGCGCTGGTGGCGTAGCGCGGTGGCGGAGACCGCAAGCACGCCGCCCGAGCAGCCGGACGACGGCCGCGTCGGAATCAGCATCGACGGGCGCGAGACCCGGGTTGCCAAGGGGACGCTCGTCCTCGACGCCGCGACCGAGCTGGGCATCCACATCCCGATCTACTGCGCCCATCCGAAGATGGAGCCGGTCGCCGTCTGCCGCATGTGCCTGGTCAACATCGAGAAGTTCCCCAAGCCGCAGCCGGCATGCGCCACCGTCGCGAGTGACGGCATGGTGGTGCGCACCAACATTCCCGAGGTCACCAAGCTGCGCGAGGGCATGCTCGAGTTCCTGCTCGTCAACCATCCGCTCGACTGCCCGGTGTGCGATCGCGGCGGCGAGTGCGACCTGCAGGACTTCACCTTCAGATACGGGCCGGGCATCTCGCGCTTCCCGATCACGGAGAAGGTGCACTTCAAGAAGGCGGTGCCGCTCTCCGAGCACATCGAGCTCGACCAGGAGCGCTGCATCCTCTGCTGGCGGTGCGTCCGCTACTACGACGAGATCACCGGCGAGCACGAGATCGTGCTCCAGCAGCGCGGTGTGGACACGCTCGTCTCGACGTTCGACGAGCAGCCGCTGCACTCGAAGTTCCAGGGCAACCTCCCGGAGATCTGCCCCGTCGGGGCGCTCACGCATCGTGAGTACCGGTTCGTGTCGCGGCCCTGGGACCTGCAGCGAACCGCGAGTGTGTGCCCGGAGTGCTCGTACGGTTGCAACATCAACGTCGACAGCCGCGACTTCGAGGTGCGCCGGTTCGCCTCGCGCGACAACCCGCTCGTCGACGACATGTGGCTGTGCGACCGCGGTCGCTACAGCTTCCCGCGCTGGAACAGCTCGGAACGGATCCGCCGCCCGGTGGTTCGCAGCGATGACGAGGCACGTGACGTCTCGGTGCCCGCCGCGATCACCGAGTCCGCTCGCCGCCTGCGCGAGATCGCCGACGAGTACGGGGCCGCGTCGATCGCGGTGCTCGGCTCGGCGTCGAGCACGAACGAGGAGCTGTTCCTCCTCGAGCGCATCGCTCGCAACGTGATCGGCACACCGCACATCGACCATCAGCTGGAGTCCTTCGACGGGATCTCCGCGTCGGAGCACGAGCTGGGGATTGCCGAGATCGAGGAGTGCGACGTGCTCGTGGTCCTCGGCGCCGAACCCGAGGAGCAGGCGCCCGTGCTCACCCTTCGGCTATACAAGGCGGAGCGCAAGCACGGCGCCCGTGTGCTCAGGCTGAGCGGCGATGTGACCGCGGCCGACGCGGTCGCGGCGGCGCAGCAGGCGACACGCATCGGGCTGATCGCCGACGAGACCGATCGCGAGCACGCGGCGGAGATCGCCGCCGCACTGTCGGCGCATGCGGCGGTGCGACGCCTCACCATCACGCGCGGCGTCAACGGCCGTGGCGCAAAGGATCTCGGGCTGCTTCCCAACGCCGGCCCCGGCTATATCTCCGTGGCGACCCCCGGCCGCAACGGGCGTTCGATCCTCGAAGGGCTTGCCGCCGGCGAGCTGCGCGGGTTGCTCATGCTCGGTCCGAATCCAGCGGTGGAGGCGGCCGGCGACCTCCTCGAGCGAGCGCTGCGCAAGGCCGCCTGTGTGGTGGCCATCGACACCCGGCCGGGCGTCGTGTCTCGCTCGGCAACGGTGCTCATCCCCGGACATGCCATCTTCGAGAAGGCCGGCAGCGTCACCAACGTCGAGGGACGCGTGCAACGAGTGCGTGCCGGGCTCCCGCCGGCCAGCGCGACACCGGTCGAGACGCGGGTGCTCACCACGCTCGCGCTGGAGATGGGCGCGGTCGGGTGGGGCTCGGGTGATCCGCTCGCGGTCAACCGCCTCCTCCGCGAGGAGCTGCCGGCGTATGGCGCGGCGGCCAACGGCGGGCGCGCCGTGTTCGCAGCCGAGGCAGTGGCGTGATCGGGGGCGATTTCTGGTGGGTGCTGCTCATCAAGGCGGTGGTGCTCGTCGTCTTCCTCCTCACCGCGTTCGCGTACCTGACCCTTGCGGAGCGCAAGGTCTCGGCGCGCATCCAGCTCCGCTACGGGCCGAACCGGGTCGGTCCGTTCGGATTGCTGCAGCCCGCCGCGGACGGGATCAAGCTCTTCTTCAAGGAGAACGTCGCCCCCACGTCGCGGGACAGGATCCTGTACGTCATCGGGCCCAGCCTGGCGGGTGGTGCGGCGCTCTTCGCCTACGCGGTCATCCCGCTCGGCACCAACAACTGGTTCGGCTACGACTTCCACTGGGATATCGCCCACGTCAACGTCGGGTTGCTGTTCATCCTGGGCATCACCTCGCTCGGCGTGTACTCCCTGTTCCTGGGCGGATTCGGCTCCAACAGCAAGTACTCGCTGCTCGGCGGACTGCGGTCCTCCGCGCAGCTCATCTCGTACGAGATGGCGGTGTCGTTCGCGCTCATCGGCGTCGTGATCCTCTCCGGCTCACTCGACCTCGAGCACATCGTGGGCTCGCAGCAGGGTCTGTGGTTCATCGTGCTGCAGCCGCTCGCGTTCGTCCTCTACTTCACCGCGGCGTTCGCCGAGACCAACCGGCTCCCGTTCGACCTTCCTGAGGCGGAGACGGAGCTCATCGCCGGATATCACACCGAGTACCCGGCGATGCGCTTCGGCCTGTACTTCCTCGGCGAGTACATCAACATGGTCACGGTCTGCTCGATCGCCACTGCGCTGTTCCTCGGCGGCTGGCTGCCGATCTTCCCGTGGCACCCGTTCGACTGGATCCCGGGACCGATCTGGTTCCTCGGCAAGGTCGCGGTGCTGCTGTTCGTGATGATCTGGGTGCGGTGGACGCTGCCGCGCCTCCGCTACGACAGGCTCATGAACTTCGGCTGGAAGGTGCTGCTGCCGCTCGGGCTCATCAACATCGTCATCACCGGCGCGGTCGTCGCGCTGCGGGCCTAGGAGTGGAGGCGGTACGGCCGTGATCAAAGAGCTGGCCAAGGGCCTCGCGTTCACCATCCGCAAGATGGGCTCGCATCCGATCACGGTGCAGTGGCCCGAGGAGCAGAAGCCCGTCGCCCCGCGGCATCGCGGCCGGCACATCCTGCACCGGTACGACAACGGCCTCGAGCGCTGCATCGGGTGCGAGCTGTGCGCCGCCGCGTGTCCGGTCGGCTGCATCTACGTCCTCGCGGCGGAGAACGACCCGGAGGCGCCGGTATCACCCGGGGAACGCTACGCGGAGCGGTACGAGATCAACCTCATGCGCTGCATCTATTGCGGGTACTGCGCCGAGGCCTGCCCCACCGAGGCGATCACGCTCGGGCCCCGCTTCGAGCTTGCCGACTACCGCCGCGAGCGAACGGTCGTGACCAAGGCGGAGCTGCTCGAGTCGTGGCCAGGGTTTGCGCAGGGGCGAGGCCCAGCAAGCGCGCGCGGGGCCGGCGCCGATCAGACCGGTCGTGAGGAGCTCGAGCCGGGCGTCAATCCCCGTGCGGCGTGGGCGGCTCAGGAGGCCGAGCTCGACCACCGGGTCGCGCCGCATGCAGGCGAGCTCGGCGTTCCCGTGGACGTTCCGACCGTCAAGGAGCCGCCGCAGCGCGGAAGGTCGCGATGACGGTCATCTTCGCGGTCGTGATCGCGCTTGCCGCGGTGAGCTCACTCGGCGTGGTGCTCTCCCGCCAGACGATCTACTCGGCGTTGAGCCTCGTGGTCACGGTCGCCCTGCTCGCCGTGCTCTTCCTGCTGCTCAACGCGCAGTTCCTCTTCGCGGTCCAGCTGATCATCTACGCCGGCGCCGTGATGGTCCTCTTCGTCTTCATCGTCGCACTGCTGAGCCCCGACGCCGAGGACCGGCCGCGGCTCGACGCGCGTGCGGTGATCGGCATCACCGGCGTCATCGTGGTCACGGTGCTCGTGTTCGTCGCCGCGCGCAACGGCATCACCTACAGCACCAACGGGTTTCATGCGATCGGCGTCGGGAGCTCGAGCAACCCGTATCACACGTTCTCGTTCCCGCCAGATGCCGTGAACGCGGCGGGCAATGTCCAGACCGTGGCGGGACAGCTGTTCACCAACTACCTGCTCCCCTTCGAGATCACGTCGATGCTGCTGCTCGTCGCTGCGATCGGCGCCGTCTACCTGACCCGGCGTTCGAGCTCGTGACGTGCTGAACCCGAATCTCTTCCCGTACCTCCTCGGGCTCGCGGCGTTCCTCTTCACCGTCGGCGCGACCGGCGTGCTGATCCGGCGCAATCCGATCGTCGTGTTCATGTGCATCGAGCTGATGCTCAACGCCGCGAATGTCGCGCTCGTGGCCTACGGCCGCTTCCTCAACAGCGAGGAGGGCCAGATCTTCGCCTTCATGGTGATCGTGGTCGCGGCTGCCGAGGTGGTGGTCGGCCTGGCGCTCATCACCCAGATCTTCCGGATCGGCCGCGAGCTGGATGTCGACGACCTGAGTGAGTTGAAGGATTGAGCGTCGATACCGCGTCCACGCTCGTCATCCTGATCCTCCTCTTCCCGCTGGTCGGAGCCGGGATGAACGGGCTGCTCGGCCCGGTGCTCGGGCGGCGGTTCGTCAACATCGCCGGAACGGTCTCGATCTTCGGGTCCTTCGTGGTGGCGTGCGTGGTCCTCGCGAACGTGGTCGGAGCATCCTCGGGACACAGCGCCATCACCATCCGGCTCTGGCAGTGGATCGATCTCGGGGGCGGCACGAACCTGTCGGTGGGGATGGACTTCACCCTCGATGCGCTGAGCGCCCTGATGCTGATGGTGATCACGGGCGTGGGATTCCTCATCCACGTCTACAGCGTCGGCTACATGGAGCACGACCCGGGGGTGGCGCGCTTCTTCAGCTACATGAACTTCTTCATCTTCTCGATGTTGACGCTCGTGCTGGCGGCGGACCTCGTCATCCTCATCATCGGGTGGGCTCTCGTCGCGTTGAGCAGCTACCTCCTGATCGGCTTCTGGCACGACCGGCCCAGCGCGGTGCTCGCCGCACGCAAGGCGTTCATCACCCAGGTGATCGGCGACGTCGCGCTCGTGATCGCCGCGTTCCTGATCGTGCTGAACACGCACACCCTCAGCCTGCCCAACATCTTCGCGCGCACCCAGGCGTTTCCGGCGGGAGGCCTGCTCATCACCGGGATCTGCTCGCTGCTCGCCATCGGAGCGTTCGCCAAGAGCGCGCAGTTCCCCCTGCACACCTGGCTGCCGGATGCGATGGAGGGCCCGACCCCCGTCTCGGCCCTGATCCACGCGGCGACGATGGTGACCGCAGGCGTCTACCTGATCGCGCGATTCCACGTGCTGTTCAACCTCGCGCCGGTCGCCGAGGGGATGGTTGCGTGCGTCGGCATGGGGACGGCGCTGATGGCCGGCATCATCGCGCTGTCCCAGATCGACATCAAGCGGGTGATCGCGTACTCGACGATGTCGCAGATCGGCCTGATGATCTATGCCGTCGGCATCGGCGCGTACAGCGCCGGGATGTTCCACTTCGCGACCCACGCGGTGTTCAAGGCGCTGCTCTTCATGGCCGCGGGCAATGTCATCCACGCGCTGCATGACGAGCAGGACATCCGGCTGATGGGCGGGCTCCATTCGCGCATGAGATGGACGCATCTCGCGTTCGGCGCCGGGTCACTCGCGCTCGGCGGATTCATCTTCTTCTCCGGATGGTTCAGCAAGGAGGAGCTGCTCGGATTCGGCACGGTCTCGGGTCCCGGGCCCGCGCCGTGGCTCCTCTACGCCGTCGGTGTCGGCATCAACGTGCTGACGGGTCTCTATGCCTTCCGGCTCTACTTCACCGTCTTCCAGGGCGAGCCCCAGACCGCCCGGGGATTCGCGGTCAAGGAGGCGGGTCGCGCGATGTTGGTCCCCGTGGTCATCCTGGGGGTGCTCGCCGTCGTGGTCGCATGGCCGCTGGAGTTCCCGGTTCCCAACACCCTGCACCTGTTCAGCGACTTCCTGAGCCCGGTGTTCGCGGGGTCGACGTCGCCGCTGCTCCACGACCCGGGGGTCGGACTCTCCCTTATCGGGCTCACGATCGGCACGGTGGCGAGCCTCTTCGGCATCGGGCTGGCACTGCGCCTGTGGTACGAGCACCGGCCCGACGCGCAGCTGGTGCTCGCGCGCCTCCCCCGCGTGATCCCGCTGCTCTCGTACAACAAGTTCTACTTCGACGAGATCTACGACCACGCGCTCGTCCGGCCCCTCAAGGCGGTTGCGCGAACCGCGCGCCGAGTGGTCGAGCCGGACGTCATGGACGGCTGGGTCGCGGGCATCGGCGATCTGATGCGCGGGTTCAGCCTCGACATGCGCGTGATCCAGACCGGCTTGATCCGTGACTATGCGTCGGTGTTCACGGTGTTCGCGGTCGTGCTCGTGGTCGTGTGGGTGCTGATCGCGCGATGAACCACATTCCCTGGCTCACGCTCCTGATCGTGATCCCCGCCGGTGCGGCGATCCTGCTGCAGCTCGTGCCCCGGCGGCTCACCATGGCGGTGAAGACGGTCACGATCGGCGCCACCGCGGCGGGAGCGGTGATCGTCGGGCTCCTGCTCGCATGGATGCCCGGCAACAAGGCGAGTGGCGGACCGCTGCCGCTGCACTTCGCGGAGACGCACGCGTGGCTTCCGGCGATCAATGCCAGCTACCACCTCGGCATCGACGGTGTGTCCGCCTGGCTGCTGGCGCTCAACGCCGGCGTGTTCCTGCTCGGTGCGCTCGCGGTCTCGCGCAAATCCACCGACCGGCTCCGCTTCTACTGCACGCTGCTCCTGCTCACCGAGGCGGCCACGAGCGGCGTGCTCCTGTCCATCGACCTCCTCCTCTTCTACATGTTCTGGGAGGGGATGCTGGTCCCGCTCTACGTGCTGCTCAGCAACTGGGGCGGGGAGAAGCGCGGACCCGCGACGCTGAAGTTCATCGTCTACACGGTCGCCGGCAGCCTGCTGATGCTGGTGGCGATCATCTATCTCTACGTCCAGTCACCGGCGGGCTCGTTCGACCTCGAGACGATCCTCGCGCAACCCATCAACGCGGGCTCCGTGCTCGTCATCCCGGGGATCCATCTCTCGACCTTCACCCCGCGGGAGCTCGCCTTCATCTGCTTCGCGCTCGCGTTTGCCATCAAGATCCCGATCATCCCGTTCCACACCTGGTTGCCCGACCTCTACGAGCAGTGCCCGCCGGCGGTGCTGGTTTTCTTCGCCGGCATCGTCAGCAAGCTCGGCGCGTACGGCTTCATCCGATTCGGACTGACCCTCTTCTCCAACGAGATGCACACCTACCGCTACGTGCTCGCGGCGCTTGCCGTCCTCAGCATCATCTACGGGGCGGTGATGGCGCTGTCGGAACGCGACCTGAAACGCATCGTCGCGTACGCGAGCATCAGCCACCTCGGCTTCATCGCGCTCGGCATCTTCTCGCTGACCACCAACGGGCTCAACGGCGCGGTGATCCAGATCATCAACCACGGCATCATCATCAGCGCCCTGTTCCTCATCGTGGGATACGTCGAGGCGCGCACCGGGACACGCGACCTGGGCGAGCTCAGCGGCCTGGAGCGCCGCATGCCGTGGCTCTACTTCTTCTTCCTCGTCGCAACCCTCGCCGGCCTCGGCATGCCCGGCATGAACAGCTTCGTCGGCGAGTTCACGATCATGCTCGGCGCCTTCCAGCTCAACTGGGTGTTCGCGGTGCTGGCAGGGGGCGGCGTGATCATCGCGTGCTGGTACATGCTCCGCCTCCACCAGGGGCTGATGCACGACCCGCCCAAACCGCGCACCGAGGGGGTGCACGACCTGCGCCTCGGTGAGGGGCTGCTGCTGGTCCCGCTCGTCGCGCTCATGATCTTCCTCGGTCTGTGGCCGAAGCCGATCACCGACGTCTCGAAAGGTTCGGTCAGCACCTATGTCGCGATGGTGCAGCCACCCGTGGACCCGGGCGCCCGGTGATGCTCATCGCGACGAGCCCCGTCCCGCTCTCGTTCCCGGGTGGCTCCGACCTCGTCGGCATCCTCCCGGAGCTGGTGCTCGGCGGCGCGTTCCTGCTCCTCATGCTGCTCGACCTCGTCATTCCAGCCTCGCGACGGAGCTGGCTTGCGGGATTCGCGCTCCTCGGTGTCGCGGCGGCGTTCGCCATCACGATGTGGTGCTGGTTCAACGCCAATCCGGGGCGGCTCGTCTACTCGGGGTCCTTCGCCTACGACCGCTTCGCACTGTTCGTCGATGCGATTCTGCTTGTGACGGCAGGCCTGGTGATCATGATCAGCCCGCACTACCTGAACCGCCGCGGCCTGCACTACGGCGAGTACTACGCGCTGATCCTCGCCGCGACCGTCGGCATGATGCTGCTCGCCGGAGCGAGCAGCCTGATGGTCATCTTCCTCGCGATCGAGCTGCTGTCACTCGCGCTGTACGTGCTCAGCGGGTTCGCGCGTCATGAGGAGCGGTCCCAGGAGGCGGCGCTGAAGTACCTGCTGCTCGGTGGCTTCGCGTCAGGGTTCCTGCTCTTCGGCATGGCCCTCATCTACGGCGAGACCGGTCACACGCAGCTCGCCCAGATCGCCGCGGCGATCCAGACCTCGTCGAGGATCGATCCGCTGCTGCTCGCCGGGGTGATCCTGCTCTTCGTGGGATTCGCGTTCAAGGTGAGTGCGGCGCCGTTCCACTCGTGGACGCCTGACGTGTACCAGGGTGCGCCGACATCGGTCACGACCTTCATGAGCGTGGCCACCAAGGTCGCGGCGTTCGCCGCGCTGGTCCGCGTGTTCACGTACACGTTCGAAGGGGCGAGCAACCACTACTACAGCAACTGGGAGCCGGTGGTCGCGCTCGTCGCCATCGCCTCGATGGTGATCGGCAACGTCGCGGCACTTGCTCAGACGAGCGTGAAGCGCATGCTCGCCTACTCGGGCATCGCGCAGGCGGGATACATCCTCATCGGGGTCGCGGTCGGCGCCGTGGTCCTGCCGGGCGGGCAGGTCAGCTCCGACGGCACCATCGCGATCCTCTACTACCTCGCTGCCTACGCGGTGAGCAACGTCGGGGCCTTTGCGGTCATCACGATCATGGCGGGGCGCGGCGAGGATCTCGACAGCTACGACGGGCTCCGAGGGCTCGCCCACCGCCGTCCGTTCGTCGCCGCGAGCATGGCGCTGTTCCTGTTCTCGCTGGGCGGCTTCCCGCCGACCGCGGGATTCTTCGGCAAGTTCCTCATCTTCACGTCGGCGATCAACGCCGGGCAGACCCCGCTCGCGCTCTGGGGCATCGCGACCAGCGCGGTCTCCGCCTTCTACTACCTGCGAGTCGGCCTGCTCATGTACCAGCGCCCCGCTGCGGGCACCGAGGAATACCGCTGGTCCCGCACCGGGTTCTCGGGCAGCGCCGTGCTCGTCGCCACCACCGCGGGGACGCTGATCCTCGGGGTGCTGATCGTGCTCGTGTACACGGCGGCGACGGCGTCGCTGAAGGGACTCATCGTGTGAACGAGGACCTGGTCAGGCGATTCGCCGAGATCGCCGGCGCGAAAGCCGTCGCCGGGGACGTGGTGAGCCCCGCGGACCCGGATGCGCTCGCGGCGGTCGCGCGCCTCTGCGATGAGCAGGATCTCGGGATCCGCGTCACGAGCGGCGCACCGTCCGCGCGGGACGCCGCGCCCGCCGGTGGCATCGTCATCAGCCTGCAGCGTCTCAACACCATCGAGGTCGCCGCCGGCGGGCTCACGGCGCGCGCCGGAGCGGGAGCGACGGTCGCGCATCTTCGCGATGCGGTGGCCAAGCAGAAGCTCGGGGTGGTCGGGCTCGGCGCTCAGACCGGCTCCGCACACGTGGGGACATTGGTGGCCCGGGGGGATGTCGCACGTCGCGCGCTGGCCGGTGTCGAAGCCGTGCTGTCCACCGGCGAGCCGGTCAAAGCCGGGGGTGCCATGCTCAAGGACGTCGTGGGATACGACCTGCTCTCGGTGATGCTGGGAAGCGCCGGCCGGCTCGCCTTGATCGCCGCGGTCACGTTTCGCCTCGAACCCGCGGCGGCGAAGACGCCGACGGCGAAGCCCCCGGGCGCGGTTGCCTGGCAGCCGGCGCTCGCCGCCGCGTTCGATCCCAAGGGACTGTTGAGGCCGGCCGCTTCACCGTGACGCGCGCGAAGACCGGGGGCGCCATCCGCAGGTACTGGCACGAGTACACGCGGATGCGCACGGCGATCTTCCTGCTGCTCGGCATCCTCGTGATCGTGCTCATCGGCTCGTTCGTGCCGCAGCAGAACACCTCGGATCCCACCAAGGTCGAGGCGTTCCTCACGTCGTGGCCGAACCTCAACGTGCTCTTCGCGGACCTGCAACTGCCGCTGACGCAGGTGTTCGTCTCACCCGTGTTCTACGTGCTGCTGGGCCTGCTGTACGTCTCGCTCGGGTGGTGCGTCATCCGGCGAGGGCGCGCGCTCGTCATGCGCACGCTGCGGGGGTACAAGCGAACCCCGCAGTACTGGGGCGAGTGGGGATCCTGGCTGTTCCACAGCTCGTTCTTCCTGCTCCTGGTCGCCGTGGTGTGGGGGAAGGCGACCGGGTATCAGGGCCTGGTCACGCTCACCGACGGACAGAGCTTCACCGACACGCCCGCCGGGTACGACACCCTGCAGGAGGGGTTGCTCTTCAACGGCCAGCACGCTGGATTCACCATGCGGCTCAACAACTTCGAGGCCACCTACGCCGCCAACGGCGAGGCGAGCGACTACGTCAGCAACGTCACCGTCTTCGACCGCGGCAAGAAGATCGAGACCAAGAACATCCGCGTCAACGACTTCCTCAGCGTCGACGGCGTCAACGTCTACCAGCAGGATTACGGCTGGGCGCCGACGATCGTCGTCAAGAACCCGGCCGGGCAGACCGTCTTCAACGGGCCGATCCAGTTCTTCGACGATCCCCAGAACATCGGCGACAAGGCGTTGGGTGACGGCGTGCTCAAGGTGCCGGACTTCGGCTACACGGTGCCCGGCGCGTCCGAGGCCCTGCAGCTCGGGGCGAAGATGTCGTTCTTCCCGGACGCGACCCTGCTCCCCGCGATCGACAGCAACGGAGCGATCGACCCGACGGCCACCACGTACGGGCCGGGCGGTGTGTCGCCGCGCAACCCGGTGATGGAGATTCAACTGTGGGTCGGGAATCTCGGTCTCAACAGCGGTGCGGCGCAGAACGTCAACCAGCTCAACACGAGCGCCATGCAGCCGTATTTCTCTGACGCGCACGTCATCCCGATCCTGATGGGGCAGAGCGTGCCGCTCAGCCTCCCCGGCGCCGCCGGCAAGCAGGTCACCTTCACGATCTCGTTTCCGAGCGTGCACCAGTACTCGCTGTTCCAGGTGAACGACGACCACGGCGTGCTGCTCGTGTACGCGTCGTTCGTGCTGATCATGACCGGCCTGCTGACCAAGCTGTACCTCCGCCCGTTCCTCGAGCGGCGTCAGCGGAAGCGCCGCCGGCCGATCACGCTCGACCGCCGCTGGTCATCGGACGCGAGCGGAGAACCTCAGACGGAGCCGGACCGAGAACCTGCCTCGGTCTGAGCCGGGGCCGGCGCCAGCTCGGCGATCCTGGCGGGGGAGAGGTAGGTGAGCCTGCGGAGCATGTCGCCCTCGTAGTCGAGCTCGAGAGCCCCGCCCTTTGCGCACTGGAGACGGTGGAGCGCGTAGCGCGGCCGTCCCTCGGCCGCCACCCAGAAACCCTGGATGGGATCCCCGTGGCTCACGCAGATGCCGCCCTCGCCCGGGTGGTCGGATAGCAGCTGCTCGAGGGGGCGGCGAACCCGGGCGGCGAGCCCGTCGACGGACTCGTCGTTGGCGAGGACGCCGGGCCAGATCATGTGCACCAGCCAGAGGGGGCGGCGCCACGGCACCTGCTTGGGGGGGACGCCCTGAAGGTACTTGCCGAAGCGGGTCTCGATGAGATCCTCGGTGTAGGTGATCGGGACCGAGTTGAGATAGGAGGCGATGATCTCGGCCGTCTGCCGGGCCCGCTCGAGGGGGCTCGAGTAGATCTGCGGGACGGTCTTCCCGGCGAAATAGCGGCCGAGTGCGTGCGCCTGTCGGACTCCCTTGTCGCTCAGCGGGAAGTCGGGCAGGTGACCGTAGAGGACGCCCTCGGGGTTGCGGACGTCGCAATGGCGAACCAGATGGAGGCGGGTCGCAACTGAGGCTTGGCTCACTCCCGGCGATCCTACGGGATGACCGATGCCGCGCCGCCCGGCGCATTTAGCGCGGCACGCAAGTGCCCGGGGACAAGGTCACCATCTCGGCCTTGACCGCGACCCCAACGTCCCGAGAGTGTCATGACCTATAGCCCTTGGCCGGATTCCCGAAGTTTGGCAGAGTTCGATTGATGCGAATGAAGGTATTAGCGCGGTCGCCGCTGGCCCTGGCCGGCGGAGCTGCCGCCGTCGCGGGCCTGCTGACACTGGGCGTCCTGATGGGAACCGGTGTCCTCGGCGTCCAGGGTGGGAAGGTCGCCGACGACGTGGGGCAGCTTGTCGCGGGCATCCTCGCGGCCGCCATGTGCATCGTGGCCGGCGTGCGGAGCGCCGGGGTACGCCGGGTGGCGTGGAGCCTCATCGCCATGTACTCCGCGCTCTGGGCGATCAGCGTCGTCACCTGGTTGGTGTACGACCTCACCGCCGGGAGGCAGATGCCATTCCCCTCGCTCTCAGCGGTGGGGTTCGTCGCGGCCGTGCCGTTCGCCGTGGCGGGCAGCGCCGCGTTCAGCATCCGCCGCGGGTCGCAGCTGCCGCTGGTCGTGCGGGTTCTCGACGCGGTCACGGTCGGACTGGCGCTGATGCTGATCTGCTGGGTCCCCATTCTCGAGCGCGTCTTCGTCGCGAGCAAGTTCAGCGCCGGGTCGGCGCTGCTGAGCCTGAGCATCCCGGTGGGCGACCTCCTTGTCGTCACGCTGCTCTGGAGTGCGGTGGCCAGCTCCAGGTGGCGCCTCCGCCCGTCGATGATCGTGCTCGGCGTCGGATTCCTGTCGGTCACCATCGCCGACCTCGCGCTCGCCTACGCCTCGGCAAACGGGACCTTCGCGAGCGGCACGCTCACCGACCTGATGTGGACCGGCGGCCTCCTGCTCCTCGCCGCCGGTGCTCTGATCGACGTCCCCGACGCTCGGAGGGCGGAGGCAGCCGCCGAAGCGCTCCCGCCCCGGCGGCTGGCGATCTGGGTGCCGTTCGCGTGTGCGATCGTCGCGGCCGGCATCTCAGTGGCGGACTTTCACGGCACCGGCCCGTCGATCGACCCGGTCGTCCTGGGAGGCGTGCTCGTCATCATGGTGCTGGCCACCGTCCGGCAGCTGCTCGAGGCGGTGTCGAACCGGACTCTCATCGTCGAGCTCAGGCGTCGCGCCAGCACCGATGTGCTCACCGGTCTGGTGAATCGCGACAGCTTCCGCGGAGAGCTCGATCGCGCCGTGCTGCGCGGCCAGCAGCCGAACGCCCGCGGGACGGCGATCCTGTACATCGATCTCGACAAGTTCAAGTCGGTCAACGACCGATACGGGCACGCTGCCGGCGATCGAGTGCTGAGCGTGGTCGCACGCCGCCTCACCGGCGTGATGCGGCCGACGGACGTGGTCTCCCGGCTCGGCGGCGACGAGTTCGCGATCATCGCGTTCAACACGTCCGACCGTGACTCGGTCGCCCATATCGCATACCGGGTCCAGGGATGCTTCCGCGAGCCGATCGCGTTCGCGGGCGACCGCATCACCCTCTCGGCGGCGATCGGTGGTGTGCTGGTCACCGGGGGGATCGATGCGGACGCGGCGCTGCGCTCTGCGGATCTGGCGTTGTACGCGGCCAAGGCGCGCGGCCGCGGGACGTTCGAGATCTACGACGACACCCTCCACGGCGATGAGATCTCCAGGATGTGGCTGGAAGCGGACATGCCCGATAGCCTTGCCCAGGGTCAGTTCATCCTCGAATACCAGCCGACGATCTGCGCAGCGTCCGGGAAGATCAGTGGCGCCGAGGCCCTGGTCCGCTGGGATCACCCGACGCGCGGACGCATCGCGCCGCTCGACTTCATTCCCGTGGCCGAGGCGAGTGGGTTCATCGTCGAGCTTGGAAGGTGGATCCTCCAGCAGGCGCTGCGAGATGCCGCGACCTGGCGATCCCATGGGGTCGGCCCGAGCGTCAGCGTCAACGTGACGGTGCATCAGCTGCGCAGCCAAGGTTTCGTCGACGATGTCTACAAGGCGCTCGCCGACACCAGGACCGCTCCCGAGAACCTCATCCTCGAGCTCACCGAAAGCTCGTACGTGCACGAGGCCGGTGCGGCCGCGGCTGCGATCCGGGACCTCCGGCGTGAGGGCGTGCGCATCGCGATCGACGACTTCGGCACCGGGTATTCGTCGCTTGCGCTCCTGACCAGGCTCGACGCGGACATCCTGAAGGTCGACCGCTCGTTTGTCGTCAACGCGACGAGCGGCGCCGGGCGTCTGGTGTTCAAGACCGTCGTCGACCTGGCACGCGAGCTGCATCTGTCGACGACCGTCGAGGGGATCGAGACCCCGGAGGAGGCGGCGCTGGTGCGGTCGCTCGGCGCCGATACGCTGCAGGGCTTCCACTTCGACCGTCCGCTCGACCCCCTGACGTTCCGGCAGCGGCTGCACCACGTCGGCGCGGCCGAGCGACACGAGCGAACACTCCAGCTGGTTCGCGTTCCCGCCTAGGCGCGGGTCGGGCACACGAGGCTCCGTATCATCGGGCGGTGCCTCCCCTCGCTCGCGGAACGATCACGGAGCCTTCGCGACGATGCTGGCGCTGAGCCACCTGTCGAAGCGCTACGGCGCGCTCGAGGCGCTCCACGATCTCAGCTTCGATGTACGGCAGGGGGAGATCTTCGGTTTCGTCGGCGCCAACGGCGCGGGCAAGACCACCACGATGCGGATCGCGCTCGGCGTGCTGGAGGCCGATGCCGGCAGCGTCCTGTGGGACTCGATGCCCATCACCTTCGCGACCCGCCGGCGCATCGGCTACATGCCAGAGGAGCGGGGCCTCTATCCGAAGATGACGGTGATCGCGCAACTCGAGTACTTCGCCAGGCTGCACGGCCTCAGGCGCAGCGCCGCACACGAGGCCGCCCTCCCCCTGCTGGAGCTGCTGGGCCTGGCGGATCGCGCCAGGAGCCAGCTGCAGGCGCTGAGCCACGGCAACCAGCAGCGCGTGCAGCTCGCCGCCGCCCTGGTGTCCTCCCCGGACCTGCTCGTCCTGGACGAGCCCTTTGCCGGCCTCGACCCTGTGGCGGTCGACGCGATGTCAGAGGTCCTGCGAGCCGAGGCGGAAGCGGGTAAGCACGTCCTCCTGTCGAGCCACCAGCTCGACATCGTCGAAAGGTTGTGCGACCGGGTCGGGATCATCAACCACGGTCAGATGGTCGCCCTCGGCACCGTCGACGAGCTGACCGCGCGGGGGCCGGTGCGATTCTGGGTGGATGCTCCGAGCGCCCCTTCGGGTTGGTTCGACAGCGTCCCCGGCGCAACGCTGATCGAACACGACGGTCCGAATTGGCTGATTCAACTTGCGGACGGCACCGACGAGCAGGGAGTGCTCCACGCGGCGCTGGCCTCCGGTCCGCTGCGCGAGTTCCGGCGGGATCGTCCCTCGTTGACACAGCTGTTCCGAAGTGTGATGACCGAGACGACGACGCATGAATGACACGAGGGCCGGGATCGCCGAGAGCGTCGGGTTGACGCTGGTGATCGCGAGCCGGGAGTTCAACGCACGTCTCCGAACCCGAGTCTTTGCCATCACCACGGTGCTCGCGATCATGGGGGTCGGCGCATACATCCTGCTGCAGGCGTATGTGTTCTCCAAGGCCACGTCCCTGAATGTGGGGTTCGTCGGAGCGGCGCAGCAGTTCGCGGCGCCGCTTCGCGACGACATGAAGCAGCTCGGAGAGTCCGTCACGCTCCACGCGCCTGCAACGCTCGCGCAGGGACAGGACGAGGTGCGCAGCGGGACGCTCGACGCGCTGGTCAGCGGCCCGACCACGGCACCGACGATCACGGTGCAGAGCAGCGCCGACGGCAACCTGCAAACGGTGCTCACCGACCTCGCGCGGGAGCAGGTGCTCAACGAGCTCCTTGCACAGAACGGGATCGGAACTGCAGAGATCGATCGGGCGCTGGCGGCGACGTCGGCGCAGGTACGGCTGCTCACCGCTCCGCTCAGCGCCGAGAGCGTGCAGGCAATCGTCATCGGGCTCCTGGTGGCGGGAACGCTCTATATCACCCTGTTGGTCTACGGTCAGCTGGTCGCGTCGAGCGTCATCGAGGAGAAGTCGAATCGCATCGTGGAGATCCTCCTGACGACGGTGCGGCCGTGGCAGCTCATGGTCGGCAAGATCAGCGGGATCGGGTTGGTTGCGCTGGGGCAGGTCGCGGCGATTGCAGTCACCGCGCTGGTGCTCGCGACCGTCACCAACGTGGTGTCGATCCCAACCCTCGGTGTCGACGTGGTCCTCGGCGGCTTCCTCTGGCTGATCCTCGGCTTCCTGATGTATGCGCTTCTTTTCGCGGCGGCCGGTTCCATGGTGTCCCGTCAGGAGGACGTGGCCAGCGTGGCGATGCCGGCGATTCTCGTCATCGTGGCGGCGTGGGTGCTCACGCTCGGTGTCGTTGCGCCAAGCCCGGCGAGCACGACAACGACGGTGCTTTCGCTCATCCCGCCGATGTCACCGATGGTGATGCCCGTGCGCATCGCGACGGGTGACGTCCCGCTGTGGCAGGTGCTCCTCAGCGTGCTGCTCACGATTGCCACGATCTACCTCCTGGCCGCCCTCGCGGGACGGATCTATCGCAACTCCGTCCTGCGGACGGGTGGCCGCGTCAGGCTGTCCGCGGCCCTGGGGCTCACCGGCGCCCGAACGCCGTACGTCGCGCCGAGGCCGGAGGATCCGGCGGAGCGCGAGCACTTGATGTGACACAGGTGCGACATCAATTTGGCGCCCCCGGTAGGAATTGAACCCACGACCGACCGCTTAGAAGGCGGCAGCTCTATCCACTGAGCTACGGGGGCGACGCGCCGAGTGTACCGGCGGGTTCAGGTTCGGGCCGCCGGTCACCGGCCATATAATCGCCGAGCCTCCCCTCCGGTGCTTCGTGGTGGCCATAGCTCAGCTGGTTAGAGTGCCAGGTTGTGGCCCTGGAGGTCGAGGGTTCGAATCCCTCTGGCCACCCCAACCCGGAGCCCGTCACACCTCGTATGAGCCGGGCACCCAGCAGCGCGCGCTGACGCCGATCGCGTTCCACGCATTGATGGTCACGATGAGGCTGAGTAGGGCTGCGACCTCGTCGGGGGAGAAGCGGCTCGCCACCTCCTCGTACGCCCGTGCCGGGACGTGCGTCTCGGCGAGGAGAGTCACCAACTCCGTGAACGCGAGCGCGGCGCGCTCCCGTTCGGTGAAGAACGGCGTCTCCCTCCACGCCGGAAGGGCGTAGATGCGCTGCTCCGCCTCGCCGATCGCCCGTGCGTCCTTGGTGTGCATATCGATGCAGTAGGCGCACCCGTTGAGCTGCGATGCCCGGATCCGAACGAGCTCGCGCAGCTTGTGGTCGAAGTCGACCTGGTCCAGCTGTTTGGTGGCGGCGTGATCGAGGTGGCCCATCGCCCGCGAGAAGACGGCGGCGTGGGCGTCGAAGTCGAGGCGGGGTCGGGTCGGGTTGTCGATCGTTGCGGTGGTCATGGGGACCACTCTGCAGCATAACCAGCCCAGGAGTAAAGTCCACTTTCATGCCGAGAACGTGGGCCACTTGGGGCGGCGATCTGCACCTCGACCGTGGCGGGCGGGTGCGCAGCGGCCTCGAGCGGGGGCTCCGTGACGCCATCCGCGAGGGCCGTCTCCATCCGGGCACCCGGCTCCCGTCCTCGCGCGCGCTCGCGGCCGATCTCGGCGTGGCGCGCAACACCGCGGCCGAGGCCTACGCGCAGTTGATCGCCGAAGGCTGGCTTGCGTCGCGACGGGGCGCCGGGACATGGGTTGCCGAGCATCGCGTGCCGCCCGCGACCGAGCCCGCGACGAGCGCCGCCCACTCCGTGGCGCCCCGCCACGACCTGCGTCCCGGTGTGCCGGATCTCTCGGCGTTCCCCCGCGCGGCGTGGGTCGCCGCGCTGCGCCGCGCGCTCGCCACGGCGCCGCTCGACGTGATGGGATACGCGGACCCGCGCGGGCTGCCGCAGCTGCGTGCCGCCCTGAGCGACTACCTGTCCCGTGCGCGCGGAGTTGCGATCGCACCTGATCGCATCGTGATCTGCTCGGGATTTGCGGAGGGCCTCGGGCTCGTCTGCGAGGCGCTGCGACATCGCGGGGTGACGTCACTCGCCATCGAGGGATACGGTCATGGGCTGCACCGCGTGATCGCCGAGGCGGCCGGTCTGCACGTGCGGACAGTGCCGGTCGATTCGAACGGGGCGGTCATCGAGCAGGTGGGGTCCGCGGGCGCAGCCCTGCTCACCCCGGCGCACCAGTTCCCGCTCGGATTCCCGCTGCACCCGGACCGGCGGCGTCGCGCGATCGAATGGGCCGTGGACTCCGACTCGGTGATCATCGAAGACGACTACGACGGCGAGTTCCGGTACGACCGGCAGGCTATCGGCGCGATGCAGGCGCGCGCGGCGGATCACATCGTCTACGCCGGAACGGCGAGCAAAACGCTCGCTCCAGGTCTGCGCCTGGCCTGGCTGGTGCTGCCGTCCGGGTTTGTCGACGGCGTCGTCGCGGTGAAGACGGCGGTGCACCGCCTCAGCAGCAGCCTCGACCAACTTGCGCTCGCCGAGTTCATCTCGTCAGGCGCGTACGACCGACATGTGCGGCGTGCCCGGCTTGTCTATCGGCGTCGACGGGACCGTCTGGTTGCCGAGCTGCAACGGCAGGCGCCCGCTGCGCGTGTCACCGGCATCGCGGCGGGGCTTCATGCGCTGGTGCAGCTGCCGTCAGGCCGAACCGAGGACGAGCTGGTCGCACGCGCGGCCGAGCGCGGGCTGGCCCTCCAGGGACTTGCGACGTTTCGACTCGGTACGCAGGAGCTCGCGCCGGCGCTGGTGGTGGGATACGCGCGTCCGCCGGAGCACGCGTTCACCGCCGCGTTGGCCCGCCTCGGTGCGGTGCTTGCGGAGCATTGAGCATCGCTGCGCAGCCACATCGAATCGCGACACTCCCGTCGCGCGCTCGGCTACTCGAGGACGACGATGTTGCGCTCCGCGCAGATGTCTTTCAGCACCTGCGGCCACACGGTCACGCTCACCTCACCGAGATGCGCCTTGCGCAGCAGGAGCATCTGGGTGCGCGACTGCCCGATGCCACCGCCGATGCTCAGCGGCACCGCGTCCTCGCTGATGGCGCGATGGTAGGGGAGGGTGAGCCAGTCCAGCTGCCCGGTGAGCTCGAGCTGCTGTCGCAGTGACGCTGCGTCGACGCGGATGCCCATCGACGACAGCTCGTGGCGCCTGCGTGTCACGGGATTCCAGACCAGCAGGTCGCCGTTGAGGCCGTGCCGCTTCGTCCCATCGGTGCCGGCCACCTCCGTCGACCAGTCGTCGTAGTCGGCCGCCCGCATCTCGTGGGGGTACCCGTCCGCGAGCGTCCAGCCGATGCCGATGATGAACACGGCCGGGTGGTCCTGGAGGATCGCCGTCTCGCGCTGCTTGCGAGGAAGGTCGGGGTATCGCTCGAGGATCTCCTCCGCGTGGAGGAAGACGAGCTCGTCCGGGAGGTCGGGATGACCGCCGGCGCGCAGCGCCGGAAACATCTCGTGCGCCCGCATCTCGGCGCTCTTGATGACGCCCCAGATCTTGCGAACCACGTCCTTGAGGAAGTCCAGGTTCCGGTCGGCCGCGCTCATCGCCAGCTCCCAGTCCCATTGGTCGACGTAGGCGCTGTGGTCGTGATCGAGGAAGTAGTCCTTGCGCACCGCGCGCATGTCCGTGCACAACCCAGTGCCGGGAGACATGTCGAACTCGCGCAAGGCGAGCCGCTTCCACTTGGTCGCCGCCTGAACCACCTGCGCCTCGACGGGGTGCAGGTTCCGATCGTTCGCGATGTGGAACTGGATGGGCGTGCGCGACCCGTCGCGATCGAGCATGTCGTTGACGCCGGAGTCGGCCGTGACGATCAGCGGCACCTGGACCATCATCAGACCGAGCTCGCGGCAGAGCCCTTCCTCGATGTGTCGCTTGACCTCGAAGATCGCGGCCTGCGTCTCGCGGGGGCTCAGCAGGGGTTTGTAGTCGCTCGGGAGGACGCGCTCGAGCTCCTCGTAGCTGCCGATGCCGGGGCCCGCCAGATCCGCCCGCTTCGCGCCGGCGGTATCCGCGGACGTGCTGTCGCTCGGGACGCTCGTCGTGGTCATGAAGCCAGTGTAGGCGCGCCTGATGCGCCGGGCGGGCGGGATCATGGAATCCTTGTCGCACGATGACCACTGCAGACCATGTCGCCCGCAACCGAGGCTACTGGAACGCGCAGGCCGCCGGCTACGTCGAGGCGGGCAGGCGTGGATGGGCGTCGGAGCCGAGCTGGGGCATCTGGGGCATCCCCGACAGCGAGGTGCACATCCTCCCCGAGGTCGACGGCCTCGATGTCATCGAACTGGGCTGCGGCACCGCCTACGTCTCCTCGTGGCTTGCCCGGCGGGGCGCCCGCGTGGTCGGCATCGACATGTCCGAGGCGCAGCTCGCCACCGCGCGAGCGCTGCAGGACGAGCACGACCTGCACTTTCCCCTCATCCACGGCAACGCCGAAGCCGTGCCTCTGGCAGACGCGACCTTCGACCTGGCGATCAGTGAGTACGGCGCCGCGATCTGGTGCGATCCGTACGTGTGGATTCCCGAGGCCGCCCGGCTGCTCCGCCCGGGCGGCCGGCTGATCCTTCTGGGTAATGCGCCGCTGCTCATGCTCACCGTTCCCGATGTCGAGGCCGATGGACCCGCGGGAACCACGCTGCTTCGCGACTACTTCGGCATGCATCGCTTCGAGTGGCCTGACGACGACGGCGTCGAATTCCACCTCGGCCACGGCGATTGGATACGGCTGCTCCGGCGATCCGGATTCGAGGTCGAGAACCTGATCGAACTCCGCCCGTCCGAGGGCTCCGCGACGCGCTATCCATTCGTGACCCTGGACTGGGCGCGACGCTGGCCGTCGGAGGAGGTGTGGGTGGCTCGTCGTTTGAACGGCCCCGATCGTGGCGGCGGCTAGACTGCCAGACCATGGCCGAGGAACGCTGGATCGCCGTCGACGAGTTCACCGAACACCTGCTGCAGCCACCTGACCCTGTTCTGGAGGCCGCGGTGCGCGACAGCGAGACGCTGCCCAATATCGCCGTCTCGCCGGGACAGGGGCAGTTCCTGCACATGCTGGCGTTGACGATCCGGGCCAGAAGGATTCTGGAGATCGGCACGCTGGGTGGGTACAGCGCGATCTGGATGGGACGCGCGCTGCCGGAGGGCGGACACCTGCTCTCGCTCGAGATCAGCGACGAGCATGCGCAGATCGCCCGGCGCAACATCGCGCGAGCCGGGCTCGACAACAAGGTCGAGGTGCGCGTCGGTCCTGCGCTCGACACCCTCGCCTCACTCCAGGATGGCGACACGGAGCCGTTCGACCTCGTGTTCATCGATGCGGACAAGCAGAACAATCCCGCGTACTTTGCGGCGGCGATCGATCTGGCTCACGTCGGGAGTCTGATAGTCGTAGACAATATTGTCCGCAACGGCAGGGTGCTCGACACCGAGAGCGGCGACACGAATACAGCAGGCAGCCGCAGGGTCATCGAGATGATGGGCACTGACAAGCGCGTGACGCCGGCGGCACTCCAGACGGTGGGCGTGAAGGGCTGGGACGGCATCGGCTTCGCGCTGGTGGTCGGGGAATAAGCCTGACGCGCGGGCGTTGAGTTGATCGAACGTGTATTGAGAGGAGCCACCCATGACGGCCATACCGGTAGACGCACCCCGATCAGAGGATGGTCAATGGTGGTGGGACGGAACGCAGTGGCAGCCGGTGCAGGGAACTGCCGCCGCTCCGTCCGCCTCGGGCGCGGCCGCGACCCCGGACAGTGAGATCAAGGCAACGTTCGGCATCCCAAGGGCCGAGGTCCATGCGACCACTGACGGCACGCCGGCCGCCATCGTGAGCTATGAGCTCACGAATGACGGAACGATCCCCATCGAGGTGGGGAGGTTGGAGGTCGGGTTCTACGTGCTCGCTTCGGGGAACAGCGCCGAAGCAGCCGCGTACGTCCTCGGCGATGTGGTGGACGCGATCGCGGTTGGCGAGGTGCATCACGGGCACTGGCCGATTCAGGTCGACCCGGGGTCGTGGGACATATGGATACAGGCCACCGACAAGACCACGAGCCAGAACGTGGCCACGAGCCAGAGCGTCACCGCAGTTGTCGCCGGCCACGTTGCGACCGCGCCGACATTCGACGAGACCCAGGCGTTTGCGCTGACGGTCACCATCACGCACGTCGAACACGTTCAAGGCGTGCTGTACCGGGTTCACTACGACCTGCAATGCGATCGCGACGTGCCGGCCGGTTTGAACGTGAGCGGCAAGCTGATCGGCACCTTGTCCAGGACCGCACAGCTCTATGACCTGACGACCGGCCTGACGGCGGGCCAACCGCGACCGCACTACCTCACACTGGAGGCCGAGCCGGGTCACGTCACCGCGAGCATCACCGTTGATCCTGGCGGCCCGAGCGAGAAGGCCGATCAGGTTGAGCTCGATATCGCCGAGGACGGAACGCCGACGATGTCGCGGTAGGATGCGGGCTCCTCGCCCAGTGAGCACATGCTCAGTAGAGCACGGCGATGAGCTCACCGAGATCCGTGGGATAGGCGAAGTCCATACCGGTCGCCGGATCAACGGAATGGGCTGACTCGCCTTCAAGTCCCGACGAGGAGACGGTGACATACACCAGTGCAGCGCTGGACGTCCACCCCAATGGGACGATGCTCGGGCCGCCGGACGCGGGCACGTCGACTGTTTTGACGATCGCGCCGGTTGACGTCGCCGCGACGATGAGCCGGTTGCCGCCGGCCATGGCGGCGAAGGCGTTGTCCGGCGAGAAGATTACGGGGTTGGCGCCCCCACCGAAGGCGACTCCAGCGCTCCCCGGAAGGATCACATCCCGTCCAGTCGCAATGTGATAGATATGCGTGACAAAGACCTGGCTGCCGTCGACGACAGAGGCGGTCTGGTACACGAGCAGACTGCCGTCGGCCGACACAAATGCGCTCAACGCGAACGCAGACACGGTGGGTGATGGAAGGATGGCCTTGGCTATCGATGACGACAGATGCCGGATCGACATGGTCGCAGCAGCGACGTCATACGTCACCACCGCGAGCCCGTTGATGTTCTGATTGGTCAGGCTCACGTTCGCGGCAAGGAAGGAGATCCTGTCGCCTGATGGCGTGAGGTTCTGCGGCGAGAAGAGTTCAGGTGGGGACGCGGATCCTTGAGCCGTCAAGGAGCGCACGGTGAACAGCGTTGTGACCTGACCACTCGTCAGGTCAACCTGATCGTAGTGCGCGACGCCCGAAGGGGACTCGACGGCGACGAAGAGGCTGCCTGTCTCGGTGACGAAGATGCCGGGGTCAAAGGGTGTGGTGTCCACGTGCCTCGACTGGTTCAAGAACTGGATACTCGCCGCCGGAAGCTGTTGGACGCTACCGTCCTTGGCCAGGAGCGCCCAGTCGTTGGTCACCGCGACTGCTCCATCGGACGGGTACAGCTCATTGCTCGTCAACAAGGCGGAGGAATACCCGATGTAGTTGTCGCGGTCTGATATCGGTGTCGAGAAGGTGCTGTCGGTATCCCGGCTTGAGATCGTCTTGAGCGTGGTGCCGTTCAGGCGAACGAACGTGGTGATATCTGTTGTGGGCGAGCTCATGGAGAACACGAGGACACTGCCGGCACCATCGGGCGCCCCGGTCCCAGCGGGCGTCGGCGGCGGGTATGACGGCGTGGTGGGCGTTGTCGTCGAATGGGGTGTCAACGTCTGGGGTGGTGACGAGCATCCAGTCAGGAGGGCAACGGCGCCAACGGCCACGATCGCAGCACCAATCTTCATCGCCACATCCTTCGCGTGGGCGGGTCAAGGGGCCCGAAGATGTAACAGGCGCGCCCGTTGGGGAGTTACTGAAACGGTCCGCCCCCGCCTCAACTCAACGGCACTCTCAGGCGGTGATCAAGGCCTCGGATTGCTGCAGCGCTGACACGGCGCGTTGCGCCGCGGTCGCCGCCAGCGCAACCGGCACATCGCCGCCATGCAGCAGCGCATCGGCGTGCGGCAGCCACGAGCCGTCATCAGCGATCGCCGCGAGCGCGGGCTCTCCGCCGATGCGGCAGAGATAGCGAGCGGCGATCCACCCGAGCCGCCCGCTGCCCGTGTCCTCGGCGAACTGATTCGCCTGCTCGGCCAACCGCGCACCGATCGCGAGCGTGGCCATCCGGCGTGCGATACGGCGCAGCGGGAGCTGGCGGGAGTCCGGATCCTCGATGGTGGAGAGCGCCCGCAACCGGCCCTCGATGCGCTGCAACTCGTCGATGACGACTCCGCCGAGCGGCGCGCACGGGCCGCCGGCTGACACCGTCTCCGCACGCCGTTCGGTGTCACCGAGGTACCCGGGAAGCGCGCCATGTTCCATCGCTCGCTGCACGTCGAGCGCGATGACGTTGCCCGAGCCCTCCCAGATGGCGTGCACGTAGACGTCACGAAGCATGCGGGCCTCGGGCCAGTCCTCGATGAACCCGTTGCCGCCGCGCACCTCCATCGCCTCCGTCGCGCAGATGCGCGCGCGTTCGGTCCCGTGCATCTTGAAGAGGGGCGTGAGCAGGCGCAACGCCGCGGCCGCTTCCTGATCACCGTTATCAGCGCGATCGGAGAGCTCCGCGACCCCCATCGCCGCGGTGAGTCCGGCCACGGAGTCCACGACCAGCTCGGCAAGCGTGTCGCGCATCAGCGGATGCAGATCGAGACGCCGCCCGAACGTCGACCTCCCGCGAGTGTGCGTCAGGGCCTCGAAGGCGCTTCGCCGCATCGCGCCCGCGGTGGCGGTCGCGATACCGATGCGAGTCGCGTTGACCATGTCCATCATCTGGGGCAGGCCGCGCTCGAGCGACCCGACCTGCCACGCGAAGGCCCCGCGAAGCCCGACCTCACCGGACGCCATCGCGCGGGTCCCGAACTTCTCCTTGAGACGGTGGATGACGAAGCTGTTGCGCGTGCCGTCGTCGAGCAGGCGCGGCATGAGGAACAGGCCGAGGCCGCGCGGACCCGGCGGCGCTCCCTCGGGCCGCGCGAGCACGAGGATCAGGTCGCTGTGCGCGCAGCTGGCGAACCACTTCTCGCCGGTGAGGCGCCAGGTGCCGTCGACGGCGCGCATTGCGACGCTCTCATTGGCGCCGACATCGGAGCCACCGGCCTTCTCGGTGAGGAACATCGCGACGGTGGTGTGGTTCCCGGTGTCGTCGGCGATGCCCGGGACGAATCGCGCGGCGAGCACCGGGTCGTTGCGCTCGAGGCATCGCGCCGCAGCGTCCATCATCCCGATGGGGCAGCCCGTGATCGCCTGATCGGACTCGAGGATCGTGTACAGCATTGCGGTGATCAGCGTGCGCGGTGCGCGGTCCGGCAACCCGTGCCATCCCGATCTGTACGCCGCCCGTACGGCGCCGAAGCCGAGCACGGTGCGCTCCAGCTCCCGGTACGCAGGGTGGAACTCGATCTCGTCGACGCGCTCCCCGCGCCCGTTGTACGAGCGCAGCACCGGGGGGTTTCGGTCGGCGGTGCGTGCGAGCGGCTCGATGACCTGCGGCACCATCGTCCCCAGCTCGACGAGCGCCGCGTCGGCCACGGGCCACGCGGATTCGCCGACGGTCCGCCTCGTCAACCATCGGAGATGCTCGTCCGGCGCGTACCAGTCGGCGCGATCGGGAGGCGGGATGTACCGAACCCCGGGATCAGACTGCAGCATCGGCGCCACCATAGCGCGCGGCCGAGGTCACCACAGCCCGCGAGCCTCGAAGACCTGCTTGAGCACGCGCGGGCGGTCGGTCATGAGCCCGTCGACGCCGAGGTCGAGGAGGTGCTCCATCTCCGCTTCGTCGTCCACGGTCCACACGTGCACGCGCAGCCCGGCACGGTGCGCGGCGTCGACGAAGCGACGGTCGACGCGAAGCCGGCCCCACCGGCGCGGCACCTGCAGGCAGTCGGCGTGCAGGCGAGGCATCCGGCCGCTCCGCGACGCGGCGAACGCCATGGCGGTCGCCGCCTGGCCCATCGACGAGCAGATCCGGCCCTGGGCGAGCGCGCGGATGCGTGCGACCCGCCTGTCGGAGAAGGACCCGATGCACACCCTGCCGAACGCGTCGAGCCTGCGGATGAGCGCGACGAGCGGGGCCACGGTCGCATCCGCCTTGGCGTCGATGTTGACGTAGACGTCGTCCCACCGGGTGAGCAGCTCCTCGAGGGTCGGGATGCCGATGCCGACGCCGCGGAACGGGTGGGTCGCGCCGCCGTCGGGGCTGAAGGCGTACCCGGCGTCCGCATCCCGGATCTCATCGCGCGTGAAGTCGATGACCCTCCCCGCGCGGTCAGTCAGGCGCTCGAGCCTGCTGTCGTGGAATGCGAGCAGCACGCCGTCGCTGGTCACCTGGACGTCGGTCTCGAGGAACCGGTATCCCATCGCCACGGCGGCCTCGAAGGCGGGCATGGTGTTCTCCGGCGCCTCCCCGGCGCCACCACGATGGGCGAACGCGATCGTGGTTGCCGCATCGAGAAATGAGCGCTGCACCATCGGATGTGCGTTCAGGGTAGCCGCGCGATCCCCATGAGGTATTGATCGCAGCTGCGCGCGGCGGCTCGGCCGTCGGCGATCGCCCACACGATCAGGGATGCGCCACGGACCGCGTCACCGGCGGCGAAGACGCCCGGTGCGGAGCTGGCGAACGCCTCGTCCACGCCGACGTTGCCGCGGCGGTCGAGCTCGATCGACAACCCCTCGAGCAGCGGCGAGCGGACCGGCCCGTCATAGCCGATCGCGATCAGCACGAGGTCGGCATCGAAGGCGACGTCGTCACCCGGGACGGGCTCGAAGGTGCGCCTCCCGTTCTCGGTGCGCACCTCGACGCGGCGAGCGCGCACGTGCTTGACGGCGCCGCCATCACCTTCGAACCGGGTGACCATGAGCCCGAACTCGCGCGAGCCCCCCTCATCGTGGGCGGGGTAGGTGCGCAGGATGAGCGGCCACTGCGGCCACGGGTTGCCGTCGGGACGCGTGTCCGGTGGCTGCGGGTAGATGTACAGCTGGCGGACGCCGGCGCACCGCTCACGGATGACGTTGCCGAGACAGTCGGCGCCCGTATCACCGCCGCCGATGATCACCACGTGCCGGCCGCCGGCGCTGATCTCGGGCGCGAGGACGCGGGCACCGGCCACGCGCCGGTTCTGCTGCACCAGGTAGTCCATCGCCAGATGAACCCCGCCCAGGTGACGCCCCGGCACTTCGATGTCCCGGGCGCGGTCGGCGCCGACACAGAGGACCACGGCATCGAAACGCTCGCGCAGCTGCTCCACCGTCAGATCGACGCCGATGTCGTAGCCCGTCTCGAAGGTGATGCCCTCGGTCTCGAGCAGCTCGATCCGGCGGTCGAGCACCCACTTCTCCATCTTGAAGTCGGGGATCCCGTACCGGAGCAGGCCGCCGACCTGGTCGGACCGCTCGAACACCGTCACGTGGTGCCCGGCGCGGTTGAGCTGCTGTGCCGCCGCGAGGCCGGCCGGGCCCGAGCCGATCACCGCCACCCGCCTGCCGGTCCGGTGCGCCGGCGGCTCCGCGCGGATCCAGCCCTCGTCGAACGCGCGATCCACGATCGACTGCTCGATCTGCTTGATCGCCACGGGGTCGTCGTTGATCGCGAGGACGCACGCGGGCTCGCACGGAGCGGGGCAGAGGCGTCCGGTGAACTCGGGGAAGTTGTTGGTGGCGTGGAGGCGCTGGATCGCGGCCTCCCAGTCGTCGTGGGCGACGAGGTCGTTCCACTCCGGGATGAGGTTGCCGAGCGGGCATCCGTGATGGCAGAACGCGACTCCGCAGTCCATGCATCGCGACCCCTGATCGTGCAGGACGTTGACCGGCAGCGGAAGGTACACCTCGAGGTAGTCGCGCACGCGTTCCGCGACGGGCCGCTTCGGCGCCGTGTGGCGCGCATGCTCGAGAAACCCGGTGCGTGCCAACGCTCAGCTCACCAGCTCGAGTTGCGCGCGCAGCGCGCGGCGGTACTCCTCGGGCATCACTTTGACGAAGCGCTCGCCGGCCTGACGCCAGCCGTCGAGCAGCCGCCGGGCGACATCGCTGCCGGTGAGCGCGGCGTGCCGCTCGAGCAGGTCGTGGATGACGCGAAGGTCGTCGGGGTCGGCGGTCTCGAGCGCGACCGACGCGAGGTTGCACCGCTCCGCAAAATGGCCGGTCTCGTCGAGGACGTAGGCGATGCCGCCGCTCATGCCCGCGGCGAAGTTGCGCCCCGTGGTACCGAGCACCAGGACAGTGCCCCCGGTCATGTACTCGCACCCGTGGTCGCCGAGGCCCTCGACGACGGCGACGGCGCCCGAGTTGCGCACGCCGAACCGTTCGCCGGCCACACCGCGGATGAACGCCTCGCCGCCGGTCGCTCCGTACAGCGCGACGTTGCCGGCGATGATGTTGTCCTCGGCGCGGCGCCGTGCGCTGTCCGGTGGCCGGATCACGAGCCGTCCACCCGACAGGCCCTTCCCCACGTAGTCGTTCGCCTCACCGCGCAGCGTCAGCGACACGCCCCGCACGAGCCATGCGCCGAACGACTGCCCCGCGGCCCCGTCGAGCTCGATCTCGATGCTCCCGTCGGGAAGGCCGTCGGCTCCGTGGCGCCGGGCGATCTCGCCGCTCAGCATCGCGCCGATGCTGCGATGGACGTTGCGGACCGGCATGCGCACCCGCACCTGCCGGTCGCCGTCCAGCGCCGCGTCGCATCGCCGCAGGAGCTCCACGTCGAACATCTCGCCGAGGTCGGCCGTCTGCCCGCGGCTGTGCCGCCGATCGCCGTCCGATCCGACCTGCGGCGCGCTGAGCAGCGCCTGGAGGTCGAGCCCGCGCGCCTTCCAGTGGTCCGCCGCCGGACGCGTCTCGATGACGTCGACACGCCCGATCATCTCCTCGAAGCGACGGAATCCCAGCCGGGCCATCCAGCGGCGGACGTCCTCGGCAAGGAAGAGCATGAACGCGACGACATGCTCGGGCC
Organism: Candidatus Dormiibacterota bacterium; assembly: GCA_963848445.1. Lineage (GTDB taxonomy): Bacteria > Chloroflexota > Dormibacteria > Aeolococcales > Aeolococcaceae > Palsa-851. The sequence goes on along the minus strand of CAWKDT010000005.1, from coordinate 35,012 downwards.
GCCCCGCGAACCGGCCCCGCAGCACGCTGTCCTGTGTCGCGATCCCGACCGGGCAGGTGTTGAGGTGGCAGACCCGCATCATCACGCAGCCCGCGGCGACCAGCGGCGCGGTTGCGAACGCGAACTCGTCGGCGCCGAGCAGGGCGCCGATCACCACGTCGCGCCCGGTCTTCATCTGACCGTCGGCCTGCAGCGTGACGCGGCTGCGCAGCCGCTGGCGGATGAGGACCTGCTGGGTCTCGGCAAGCCCGAGCTCCCAGGGCACTCCGGCGTGCTTGATCGCCGTCAGCGGTGACGCCCCGGTGCCGCCCTCGTAGCCGGCGATGACGATGTGGTCGGCCCGCGCCTTGGCCACGCCGGCGGCGACCGTGCCCACGCCGGCCTCGGCGACGAGCTTCACGCTGATCCGTGCGGCGGGGTTGACGCAGCGCAGGTCCCAGATGAGCTGGGCGAGGTCCTCGATCGAGTAGATGTCGTGGTGCGGCGGGGGAGAGATGAGGCCGACCCCCGGCGTCGAGTGCCGCAGCCGCGCGATCGCCTCATCGACCTTGGAGCCGGGGAGCTGCCCGCCCTCACCGGGCTTGGCGCCCTGGGCGATCTTGATCTGCAGGTCGTCGGCGTTGACGAGGTAGTGGGCGGTGACGCCGAAGCGCGCCGACGCGACCTGCTTGACGGCGCTGCGCCGCCAGTCGCCGTTGCCCTCGCGAGGGAAGCGCGACGGATCCTCGCCGCCCTCGCCGGTGTTGGAGCGCGCGCCGATCCGGTTCATCGCGACGGCGAGCAGCTCGTGCACCTCCTTGCTGAGCGACCCGTGCGACATGCCACCGGTCGCGAATCGCCTGACGATGTCAAGCGCCGGCTCGACCTCGTCGAGGGGCACGGGGTCTGCGGCTTCGCGCAGCGCGAAGAGTCCGCGCAGGGTCCGGACGGAGCGCGACTTGTCGTCGGCGAGCGCCACGTACTCGCGGAACGCCGACTCATCCCCGGACTTGACCGCGTGTTGGAGGGCCCCGATCACCTCGGGGTTCCACTGGTGGTGCTCGCCCTCGCGCCGCCATCGATACTCGCCGCGGTCCTCGAGGGTCGGCGGCGTGATCCGCACATCCGGGAAGGCCCGGCGGTGGCGCGCGATCGCCTCTGCGGCGATGACGTCGAGGCCGATGCCCCCGATGCGTGAGGACGTGCCCGGGAAGTAGCGGTCGATGACGGTCCGGTCGATCCCGAGGCACTCGAAGATCTGCGCGCCGCAATACGACTGGACCGTGGAGATCCCCATGCGCGCGATGGTCTTGCGCAGGCCCTTGGCGAGCGCGGTGACGTACAGCTCCTCGGCGCGAGCCACGTCGACGGACGGGGGCAGGAGGTCGCGCCGCGCCAGGTCGGCGATCGTCTCGAAGGCGAGGTAGGGGTTGACCGCCTCGGCGCCGTAGCCGATGAGCAGCGCGAGGTGCATGACCTCGCGCGCCTCGCCGGTCTCGATGACGAGGCCGACGCCGGTGCGGCTCTGCTCCCGCACGAGGTGGTGGTGCACCGCGGCGGTCGCGAGCAGGGCGGGGATCGGGACGTGGGAGGCGTCGATGTGCCGGTCGCTGAGGATGAGCACGGTCGCACCGGCGCTGATCTGCTCCGAGGCGAGGCGGCAGATGCGCTCGACGCCCTCGACGAGGCCCGCCGCCCCGGCGGCGCCGTGGAAGACCATCGAGATCGTCGCCGCGGGGAACTGGCGCTGAGTGACGTGGCGGAGCTTCTCGAGGTCGTGGTTGGTCAGGACCGGGTGCGACATCTCCAGCCGCTTCGCCTGGGACGGGCCCTGCTCGAGGAGGTTGCCGCCCGCGCCGAGCGTGGTGACCAGGGACATCACCGCCTGTTCGCGGATCGGGTCGATGGGCGGGTTGGTCACCTGGGCGAAGAGCTGCTTGAAGTAGTTGAAGAGGGGCAGCGGCCGCTCGCTGAGCACCGCCAGCGGGGTGTCGTTCCCCATCGACCCGACCGGCTCCTCACCGGTCTGCCCCATCGGCGCGATGAGCATCTGGACGTCCTCGACGCTGTAGCCGAACGCCTGCTGGCGGACGAGCAACGTGCCCGGGTCGGGTGTCGGGACGTGCTCGGGAGGATCGAGCTCGTCGAGATGGACGGTCCCGTCGCGGATCCAGTCGCGGTAGGGGAGGGCGGCGGCGAGGCGGCTCTTGACGTCGCTGTCGTCGAGCACCCGTCCGGCGGCGGTGTCGACGAGGAGCAGCCGGCCCGGCTCGAGCCGCCACTTGCGGGAGATGCGCTCCTCGGGGAGGTCGAGGACACCGGCCTCGGACGCCATGACCACGAGGCCGTCCTCGGTCACCAGGTACCGGGCGGGACGGAGCCCGTTGCGATCGAGGGTGGCGCCGATCACCCGGCCGTCGGTGAAGGCGATGGCCGCCGGACCGTCCCAGGGCTCGAGCAGCGACCCGTGGAACTCGTAGAAGGCCCGGCGCTCGTCGTCCATGAGCGGGTTCTGGTGCCACGCCTCGGGGATCATCATCATCACCGCGTGCTCGATCGGGCGCCCCGTCATGGCGAGCAGCTCGAGGGCATTGTCGAACTGGGACGAGTCGGACCCGGTCTCGTCGAGAACCGGGACGAGCTTGGCGATGTCGGCGCCGAAGTGCGGGCTCCGGAACTTGGACTGGCGCGCCCGCATCCAGTTCACGTTGCCGCGAAGCGTGTTGATCTCGCCGTTGTGGGCGGACATCCGGAACGGCTGGGCGAGGTCCCAGCGGGGGAGGACGTTCGTGGAGAAGCGCGCGTGCACGAGCGCGAGTGTCGATTCGAGCCGCGGGTCGCGCAGATCGGGGTAGAAGCCCGCGAGCTGCGCGGCGGTGAGCATCCCCTTGTAGATGAGCGTCCGGCTGGAGAGGCTCGACCAGTGGAACGTCTCCCGCCCGATGCCGGCGGCGAGCGCCGCGCGTTCGATCACCCGGCGGAGGACGAGGAGCCTCGATTCGAGCGCGGCGCCGTCGAGGCCGATCGCCGCGACGAACATCTGGCGCATGACGGGGAGCGCCGCCCGGGCGCTGTGCCCCAGCGCATCGGCGGTCACCGGGAGGTCGCGCCAGCCGAGGATGCGCATCCCCTCGGCGCGGCAGGCCTGCAGGGTGATCTCCTCACACTGCTCGAGCCGGTCCGGGTCGGTGGGGAGCATCGCCATCCCCACCCCGTACGCCCCCGCGGCCGGTAGCGGGATCCCCGCAACCTCGCGGAGGAAGACGTCGGGCAGCTGCAGGAGGATCCCGGCGCCGTCACCGCTGTCCGGTTCCGCGCCCGACGCCCCGCGGTGACCGAGGTTGACGAGAGCCTGGATGCCGGACTCGACCACCGAGTGCGCCGGACCCCCGGCGATCCGTGCGACGAAGGCCACCCCGCAGGCGTCGTGCTCCAGCCCGAGGTCCAGGAGACCGCGTTGCGGGGGCGGTGCGCTCATCTGTTCGCCGATACCTGCATAGCGTGACATGGCCTGGGTGACCGTTCAAGCGCCGTGTTGCGGCTTGCGGTGGACGCGGTCGATTGGTCTTGGCTGAGCGGCCAACCCTATCGCACTCCCGTCCCGGGACCGCCTGGCGCGCGAGGCGAGGTCGCGTGCGCAACGCGTGACGCTAGGATGGTCCCCGCTTGTCCACGCAGGTCACCCGGGTATCACCCGCCTCGCTCGCCGTCGCCCCGCACATCGGCCCCGGGCGCATGCAGCGCATCCTCGACGCCGCTCCCTGGTGGCTGCTCCCGGCCACGGTCGTCGCGGTGCTCGGGGCGTTCGGCCTCTACTCGATCTGGACGGCGTTCCTCACCGGCGGGATCAACCAGAGCGGGCCCTACCTCTCGCCGTTCTATTCCCCGACGATCTGGAGCACCGGTCCAGTCAGCCCCGCCCTGTGGGTGCTCGGCTCGCCGCTGCTCTTCCGGGCCACCTGCTACTACTACCGCAAGGCGTACTACCGCTCCTTCTTCTGGGATCCGCCGTCCTGCGCGATCGGCGAGCTGCGCCATCGCAAGTACCGCGGTGAGACCGCCTTCCCGCTGTTCCTCAACAACCTGCACCGGTTCCTCTTCTACCTGGTGCTGATCGTCACCGGATTCCTGTGGTACGACGTGTACCTCGCGTTCTGGGCGCCGAACGGCCACGTGCAGCTCGGGCTCGGCACCGGGATCATGCTCGTTAACGTCATCCTGCTCAGCGGGTACACGTTCGGGTGCCACGCGTGGCGCCATCTGGTGGGCGGCGGTCTCGACTGCTATTCGAAGTCGGCGATGGGAGAGGCCCGCTACCGCGCGTGGCGCTGGGTCACCATCCTCAACCAGCGGCATCCGCTCTGGGCGTGGTGCAGCATGTTCAGCGTGGTCATCACCGACGTGTACATCCACCTGCTGCGCGCCGGGGCGTTCATCGACCCGCACATCGTCTTCTGACCATGGCAGCGACTCCCGAGCCCTACGACATCATCGAATGCGACGTCCTCGTGGTCGGCGCCGGCGGTGCCGGCATGCGCGCGGCGATCGCCGCGGCGGAGGCGGGCTGCGCCGTGACCGTGGTGACCAAGTCGCTGCTGGGCAAGGCGCACACGGTGATGGCGGAAGGCGGCATCGCCGCGGGCATCGGCAATGTCGATCCCGAGGACAGCTGGGAGGTGCACTTCGCCGACACGATGCTCGGCGGGCAGCTGCTCAACAACTGGCGGATGGTCGAGCTCTACGCGCACGAGGTCATCGATCGCGTGCTCGAGCTCGAGCGCTGGGGCGGCATCTTCGATCGCACCGATGACGGGCGCATCATGCAGCGCGCGTTCGGCGCGCACTCGTGGAAGCGGCTCGCGCACGTGGGCGACCGCACCGGGCTCGAGCTGATCCGCACGTGCCAGGACAGGATGGTGCACACCCCGGGTGTCGACGTGTGCATGGAGTACACGCTGTCAGCCCTGCTCAAGTCCGGCGATCGGGTGTGCGGCGCGTTCGGATACGACCGCAACACCGGACGGTTCGTCGCCTTCAAGGCCGGCGCGGTCGTGCTCGCCAGCGGCGGGTGGGGGCGGATGTACCGGTTCACGTCGAACTCGTGGGAATGCTCGGGCGACGGCGCCGCCATGGCGTACGAGGCCGGCGCCGACCTGCTCGACATGGAGTTCGTCCAGTTCCATCCCACGGGGATGATCTGGCCGCCCGGAGCGCGCGGCATCCTCGTCACCGAGGCGGTGCGCGGTGAGGGAGGCCTCCTCTACAACAGCGAGGGCTCGCGCTTCATGCTCGACTACGACCCCGTCAAGAAGGAGCTGTCGTCGCGTGACGTCGTGGCGCGCTCCATCTACAAGGAGGTGCAGGCCGGACGTGGGACACCCCACGGCGGCGCGTACCTGGACGTGCGCCATCTCGGCGCCGATTACGTGAAGCGGAAGCTGCCGTCGATGTACGAGCAGTTCCACGCCCTGGCGTCGATCGACATCACGAGGCAGCCCATGGAGGTCGGCCCCACGATCCATTACACGATGGGCGGCGTGCGCGTGGACGCGGAGACGGCGGCGACCACGGTGCCGGGCCTGTACGCGGCTGGTGAAGCAGCCGGCGGCCTCCACGGGGCCAACCGCCTCGGCGGCAACTCCCTCGGCGACATCCTCGTCTTCGGCCGGCGCGCGGGAGAGGCAGCCGCGGAGTTCGCCCGCGCCGGCGGGGCGGCGCGCAGCCTCGACGAGGCGAAGATCGCCGCAGAGCAGCACGACCTCCTCAGGCCGCTCGGCGGCGACGGAGACGGCGCGTCGGCGGGAGAGAACCCGTACAAGCTGCACGAGGAGCTGCAGGGCGTGATGCAGGACGACGCCGGGATCGGTCGCAGCGAGGAGTTGCTCGAGCGCGCGCTTTCGGGGATCCTGGATCTGCGCGATCGGAGCACCAGGATCCGCGTCGGCGGTGGCCGGACGCTCAACCCGGGATGGCACACGTGCCGTGACATCACCAACATGCTGGTCATCTCCGAGGCGATCGTGCGCAGCGCCATCGAGCGCCGCGAGAGCCGCGGCTCGCAGTGGCGGTTTGACCACCTCGAGCAGGAGGTCGAGTTCGGCAAGATCAACTTCGTGGCTCGTCGCGACGGCGACACGATGCGGGTGGCGAGCGTTCCCCTCGATCCGCTCCCCGAGCGCCTCCGCCCGCTCCTCGAGCGCAGCCGCTTCTACGACGCGGCCAAGCTCCCCAAGGGATATCTCACCGCCGCGGCGCCCGCCGCCGCGAAGGCCGGGAGGCCGGCGAGGCCCACGAAGGTCGCGAAGGGGAAGGCATGACTGCGGTCGACCAGCCGGCCCGCGCGGCCGGCGCCCCGACAGAGTCGGCACTCGAGGCAACCGGCCTCACCGGCGAGTCGCTCACCTTGCGCGTGTTCAAGGGCGTGCCCGGCGGTGAGCAGACCGAGGTCGCCTACGAGGTTCCCGTGGTCTCCGGCATGGTCGTCCTCGACGCGGTGCACTACGTGCAGCACAACCTCGACACCGATCTCGCCTGCCGCTGGAACTGCAAAGCGGCCAAATGCGGGTCGTGCAGCGCCGAGGTGAACGGGCGCCCCGTCCTGATGTGCAAGACGCGCGTCGACGACCTCCCGGCAGGCCCGGTGACCGTGCATCCCCTGAAGTCCTTCCCGCTCGTCAAGGACCTCGTCACCGACGTCTCGCGGAACTACGAGGTGAATCGCTCGATCCCGCCGTTCACCGCCGCCCCCGACGACGGCACGCCGTGGCGGATCAAGCAGCAGGACATCGATCGTCTCTACGAGTTCCGCAAGTGCATCGAGTGCTTCCTCTGTCAGGACGTGTGCCACATCAACCGGACGCACGATTACAGCGACCGCTTCTACGGGCCGCGCTTCTTCGTGCGCGTCGCATCGCTGGAGATGCATCCGAAGGATGTGCTCGATCGGCGCGAGGCGACCCGCGAGGAGGGCGGACTCGGGTTCTGCAACATCACGAAGTGCTGCACCGAGGTGTGCCCCGAGCACATCCACATCACCGACAACGCGATCATCCCGCTCAAGGAACGCGTTGCCGACGTGCGCTGGGACCCGGTGCGCTTTGTCGGCCGCAAGCTCTTCAACCGCAACGGGGATTGAGCGGCGTCATCGTCCTGAGCGCCGTCATCGTGGCGTTGCTGGTGGCCTTTGTCTGGTTCTACCTCTACTCGCGGACGCTGGCGTGGGGGCAGTCGGATACGCGCAAGGCGCTGCTCAACATGATGATCGTGGTCGGGCCGATCTTCGGCATGCATTACCGCCGCGAACCGCCCGAGCCCCCGAGCATCTCGGCGCCCGGGCCGGATGACGGCGGCGAGGGGCCGCATATCGACGTGCCACCTCGCTTGGACGGATAGCGCAGGCGCGATGGGGAGGACGATCGCCGCCTGCGTCTTCGACATGGACGGCGTGCTCATCGACACCGAGCCGATCTGGCGCGACACCGAGCATGACGTCTTCGCGAGGGTCGGCATCGAGCTGAGCGATGCGCAGCTCCGCGAGACGTGGGGGATGCGCCTCGAGGAGGTTGTCGACTACCGCTACCGGATCCGCCCGTGGCACGGGATCCGGCCGCGTGCCGTGCAGCGCGCGATCGCGCGTGCGATGGTGGACCACGTGCGGGCGCACGGCGTCCCGATGCCGGGCGCGCTCGAGGCCATCGAGACCGCGCGCACGCTCGGGCTCCGAATCGCCATCGCCTCGTCGTCGAGCCGCGAGCTGATCGATGCGGTGGTCGATCGCCTCGGTATCGCTGAGATCGTCGACGCGGTGTGCACGGCCGACGACGAGGCGAAGGGCAAGCCGGATCCGGCGGTGTACCTGAGCGCGGCTCGCGCGCTCGACGTGGTGCCGACCGCATGCGTCGCCGTCGAGGACTCACCGATCGGCGTCAGCGCGGCGATCGCGGCGGGGATGCGCTGCATCGGCGTGCGCTCGGAGGGCGCGCTCGCGGGCGACATCAGCCATGCGCACGTGGTCATCGACTCCCTCGTCGAGCTCACGCCGGAGATGCTGCTCAGCCGATCCTGATGCCGCCGGTGAGTGAGCCGAGGCCCGGGTCGATCTCCGCGCGGCGCGCGTCCATCACCTCGACGACCTGGTGCACCGCCTCGGCGCTGCGATGGAGCGCCGCGCGTTCGTCATCGGTGAGCGCGACGTCGACGACGTCGATGAGGCCGCCCGCGCCGAGCCTGCACGGGACGCCCGTGAAGAGCCCGGTGATGCCGTACTCCCCATCGAGTAGCACGGTGCACGGCAGGACCTGGCGCGTGTCGAGCACGATCGCGTCGACCATCTGCGCGACGGCAGCGCTCGGCGCGTAGTACGCGCTGCCGGTCTTCAGCAGATTCACGATCTCCGCGCCGCCGTCGCGTGCTCGCTGCACGATGGTCTCGAGGCGCTCCGCCGGGATGAGGTCCGCCGCGGGAATGCCGGCCACGGTCGTGAGGCGCGTGAGCGGGACCATCGTGTCGCCGTGACCGCCGAGCACGTACGCCTGCACGTCGTGCACGGACGCGTCCAGCTCCTGGGCGATGAACGTGCGGAATCGCGCGGTGTCGAGGATGCCGGCCATGCCGATGACGCGTGAGCGCGGGAATCCGGACACCGCCTTCGAGAGCTGGGTCATCCCGTCGACCGGGTTGGCGACGACGATGAGGATGCATTCGGGCGAGTGCGTCACGACCTCGCGCACGACCCCGGACACGATCTTCGCGTTGGTCATCACGAGGTCGTCGCGCGACATCCCCGGCCTGCGGGGCACGCCACTCGTGATGATGACGATCTGCGACCCCTCAGTCTCCGCGTATCCGTTGGTGCCGGTGACGAGCGAGTCGTACCCTTCGATGGGGCCGGACTCGAGCATGTCGAGCGCCTTCCCCTGAGGGAGACCCTCGACGATGTCGACCAGCACGATGTCTGCGTAATCGCGTTCCGCGAGGCGCTGCGCGAGGGTCGCTCCGACGTTGCCGGCGCCGATGACAGTGATCTTGGTTCTCATACGAGGATTCTACGCAGGGCCGGTTGGCGCTCCTCTCCCCGTCTGTGGACGCGGGCTGTCGCCGGGGACCCCTTCGGCGTGGCTCATCTTCGCGGGTCCTGTCGCCGTGGGGCCCCTCGCCTCCTCCGCCCCTTGTCTCCTTAGGCGAGTCGGTTTTCGTTGGGTTGCGATGCATCCTCGTCGCAAGGGGCTCCGGCGGCGCTGCCCCCCACGGCGCCACCCGCAACGGTCGCGCCTGAGATCCCCGGCGCCAGCCGCTCCGCGCGATCGTGGGCAGCCATCCGTCGCCGTGGGGCTGCGAATGGCGGGACGTCGCGGTGCACCGGCTGTGCGCGTGGATACGTTCGTCCCACCCACCCCTTTGCTGAATCCTTGACGAATCGAGCGCCGGAATCGCGGGTGATCCTTTTTGCTGCGGTTTCCGGGCTCTCTCACTCCGGCGGCGGGGTGGGCTGCGTAGGATGCGACGGGCGATGGATCGGTGGACGGCGGTTGCGGCGGTGGGAGCGGGCGGTCGTCTATGGGGTCGTGGGGGTGGCGGGGGAGGTCGTGTTCACCGGGGCTCGGGAGGGGGTGCTGCGGCGAGAGCCGAAGCTCGAGGGGCACAGCTACGTCTGGATGCTGCCGATCTATGGACTCGCTGCGTTGCTGTTCGAGCCGGCGCACGCGGTGGTGCGCGGGAGGCCGTGGTGGCAGCGGGCGGCGGTGTACTCGGTGGGGATCATGGGCGTCGAGTACGCGACGGGGATGGCGCTGCGACGGGGTACCGGCGTGGTGCCGTGGGATTACACGGGGCACAGCCGGTTCGCGCTGCCGGGAGGCGCGGTGCGGCTTGACTACGCGCCGCTCTGGGGCGTCGCGGGACTGGCGCTCGAACATGTGCATGACACGATGCAGCGCATCGCGGTGGGGGAACGATGACCCCGCCGAAGCGGCGCCTGCCGCCGGGGGCGCGCGATCGCGCACCGATCGTCGTCGAGCGACTCGCGCTCGAGTACGGCGACGCGCACACGGAGCTCGACTTCGCGAATCCGGTGCAGCTGCTCGTGTCGGTGATCCTCAGCGCGCAGACCACGGACACAACCGTCAACGCGGTGACGCCGGCGTTGTTCGCGCGCTATCCGGCGGCGCAGGACCTCGCGGCCGCGCCGCAGGAGGATGTCGAGCTGCTCATCCACCGGACCGGGTTCTTCCGCTCGAAGGCGCGGGCGATTCGCGAGATGTGCCAGGACCTCGTACGGCTCCATGGCGGCGAGGTCCCTCCGCGCATGGAGGACCTCGTGAAGCTTCGCGGCGTCGGTCGCAAGACGGCCAATGTCGTCCTCGGCGTGGCCTTCGGTGTGCCGGGGTTTGCGGTCGACACCCACGTGACGCGGCTCACCCACAAGCTCCGGCTCACCACCGCCACCGACCCCGTGAAGATCGAGGAGGACGTCTGTGCCATCGTTCCGCCCCGCGACTGGACCGATCTCAGCCTCCGCCTGATCCTGCACGGGCGCCGGGTCTGTGTTGCACGGCGCCCGCGATGCCACGAGTGCGTGCTCGCGGACATCTGCCCGTCCGCCGAACTCGGACCGGCACGCCCCGCTCGCGTCTCCCGACACTCACCGAAGAAGGCTCGCTAAACTCTGTGGTGATGATCACGGCCCATCCGTTTGGCCCGGCGGGCGCGCGAAGACGCCGCCGCACTATCGCACCCGGGTAGGATGACGGTATCGCAGTGATCCAGACGAGGGCACGAAGCCAGCATCAGGCACCCCTCACAACCGCGTTCCCGGCCATCGTCCGTCCAGTTGGAGCCCCGCGGGCGACCACGCCGGCGCCGGTGGCCGAGCCATCGCACCATCACCTGCCGGCGTGGGTGAAGCGGACGTACGCGCAGGCGCGGCCCATTCTCGCGGACCTGCTCGGATCGCTCGAGGGGGCGCCGCGCGATGCTCTCCAGCGCGCGGTCGACGAGACCACCGAGCGGATCAACGCCGGGAAGTTCAGCCAGGCGTTCCAGTACCCGCAGCTCATCAACTTCGGCATGGAGCAGTACCAGCAGCAACGCGCCGCGAATGCGGAGCGCGCGCGAGCCGCGCACGCCCTCGATCTGCTTCGCCGTCGGGGCAGCGACATGCTGCGCGACGCCGGCCCCCAGCTCGCGCCCGACGTGACGTCGCGTTTGAGCAAGTCGCTGCGCGCGGCCTCGACCGCCGAGGAGATCACCGAGGTCGAGTCCGAGGTGCGTCAGGCCGTCGAGGCGTCGCGAACCACGCAGGATCGCAAGCGCGAGCGCGAGATCACGCGGACACGCACCAAGATCCAGCGCGCCGCCCCGCGCGTGCAGGCGCGGCCGGTGGAGACGACGGAGACCTGGCAGGACGTCCTGCGCCGGCTCCAGGAGCAGATGGCACAAGAGGCGGGCGCGTGACGGCTGCCCCCATAGCGGACTCCCTGGACCCCGACCGGCTGGCGCCCGAGGCGGGTGACCCGGAGGTCCGAACGGTGATGCGCAACGAGGTCGTGTTCTGCCTGCCGAGCACGCCGGCCGACGCCATCGCCAAGTTGCTCGCGGACAACGTGCTCAGCGAGATCGTCGTGCTCGTCGATCGCAGACCCGTCGGGTACGTGACCAAGGAGGACATCGTCGACCGGCTCGTCGCCGGCGACATCGTCGTCGCGGGAAGCGATTTCGCGGTGCGTCCGCCGTCCACCGCGGTCCAGGCGCGCAACCTGCTCCGCCCCTCGCCACTGCTCGTCGATGAGCATCAGCGGTTGAGCGAGGTCGTCGAACTCATGGCGGAGCACGACCGCAGGCTGGCGGTGGTCACCCACGAGGACGAGACGGTGGTCGGCATGGTCACGCCGCGCGAGCTCGCCGATTTCGCGCTGTCGCGGCGTCAGGTCGCGCATGCCTGAGCTCGCATCGATCGCATCCCCGCTCGGCGCGGAGTGCGATCCCGAGGACACGCTCGCCGATGTGCTCGACGTGCTGCGCCTGCAGGACCCGGTGCCGCTCCTCGTCGTCCGCGGCGACGATGTGCTGGGAACCCTCAGCCTGGACGCGGTGACCCCGGCATTCCACATCCTCAGTGAGACGAGCGTCCGCGACGTGATGCGTCCGGCGCCGCAGATCGACCTCGGTGAGCGCGTCGAGCGCGGCGCTGAGGCGATGCGCGAGACGGCCGCCGAGGCCGCTGTCGTCACGGAGGTCGACGGCGGGCTCTTCTCGCGTCGGAGCTCCCCGGTCGGCATGGTCAGCATCGCGCACGTGCTCGGCGCGATCGCGAAGAACGTGGTCGACAAGGCGCCGATGAAGATCATGAGCGGGCACCGAGATCTGGGGTTCAACGTCCCGATCACGCCGTGCCAGCGCAACTGTCCGATCCGGCAGGACATCGCCACGTACATCGATTACGTGAGCCAGGGCCGGTACGTGGATTCGTGGGCGGTGATCCACGAGACGAATCCGTTCCCGAGCATGCTCGGACGGCTCTGCAATCACCCGTGCGAGACCGACTGCAAGCGCGGCTGGGACCCGGGCGAGGACCCGGTGACGATCCGCTCGATCAAGCGCTTCTCGACCGACTTCGCGTTCCAGCAGGGCCTCTGGATCGATTACAAGATCGCACCCGCGAAGGGCAAGCGCGTTGCCGTCGTAGGCGCCGGGCCGGCCGGCCTCACGTGCGCGCTCGACCTGCGCGTCCAGGGATACGACGTCTCGCTGTTCGAGCGCGAGGCCAAGGTCGGCGGTCTGCTCAGCACCTCGATCCCGCCGTTCCGCTTCGACCATCGCCAGCTCCAGTGGGAGCTGGACATGATCATGTCGACGGGCATCGACGTGCGGCTCAACAGCAACGTCGGCAGCGGCGAGCACGACATCAAGACCAAGGACCTGCTCGACGAGTACGACGCGGTGTTCTTCTCGATCGGCATGATGAAGGGCAGGATCCTGCCCATCCCCGGCAGCGACCTGCCCCAGGTCATCGACGCGATGAGCTTCCTGCGCACCGTCTCGTACGACCGGATCCCGGAGCACTTCCCGATCGGCGGCACCGTCGTCGTCGTCGGTGGTGGCGCCGTGGCGACCGACGCGTGCCAGTCGTCGATCAAGCTCGGCGCGCGCGAGGTGTGGATGGTCGCCATCGAGCCCGAGGATCGCCTCCCCGCGTTCGGCAACGAGCTGCACGAGGCGAAGGAGATCGGTCTTCGGATCCAGTGCGGCGTCATCGTCAAGCAGATCCAGAGTGATGACCGCGGCAATGTGAAGTCGGTGTCGTTCGCGCCGCTGCAGGACCTCGAGTTCGATCCGCTGAGCGGCAAGCTCATCTTCTCGTCCGTGAAGGAGGTCGAGAAGGCGGCGCCGTGGGTGGTCGACGCCGACTACGTGATCTTCGCGTCGGGACAGATCATGGAGCGGCCCGACGAGCTCGTGCCGGTGACGCAGCGCGGCCTGCTCTCCGCGGATCGCGGCGGCCATACCGGCGTGCCCAAGCTCTTCTGTGGCGGTGACTGCGTGCAGGGACCGTCGTTCATCGTCGACGCCGCGGGCTGGGGCCACCGCGTCGCGCGCTCGATCCGCGAGTTCCTCGGCGAGGACATGGAGTCGCAGAGCGATCGCATCTACCAGACGATCGTCGAGCGCACCGACGACCATCGTCAGTCGGAGCTGTTCGCCCGCACCGAGCCGGGCATCCTGGAGGCCGCGAAGCGCTACGACATGACCGAGGTCGAGCAGTCGTGGAGCGATCGTGAGGCGATCGTCCAGTCGATCCGCTGCTTCCAGTGCGACTCCGTGCACCACTACGACCAGACGGTGTGCGTGCTCTGCGGCGCGTGTGACGACGTATGCCCGGAGAAGGCGATCGATGTCGTGGTGTTCGGCGAGGACCGCGAGCGCTCGTCGGGCGGCGAGACCCTCGTGTGCAAGACCTCCGGCGGCGTGCCGGGTGCGGGCGGCTACGAGGGTGAGATCTTCATCAACTACGACCGCTGCACCAACTGCAGGATCTGCGAGGACCACTGTCCCGTGAACTGCATCACGTTCGAGCGCGTGCGTTTCGTCGACGACACGATGCGCGTGGTCGAGCGTCCGGACCTGACGGTCGAACTGCCGCTCGTCGCAGCGGGGTAGGTGCTGGTGCGCATGAGCATGCGCTGCCGGACCGCCGGCGGATTCCTCTGAGCGCGGCGGCCGATACCGACCAGGGCTTCATGCGCCGTGCGCTGCGCGTGGCGCGAGCCGCCGGGGCGCGCGGTGAGGTGCCGGTGGGCGCCGTCGCCGTCCGTGATGGCGCGGTGATCGCCGCCGCCGGCAATGCGATGGAGCGGCGGCGCGATGCCACCGCGCACGCCGAGATGCTCGTGCTGCGAAAGGTGGCGCGCATCGCCGGTGGGTGGCGCCTCGACGGGATCACGCTGTACGCGACGCTCGAGCCGTGCCCGATGTGCGCGGGCGCGATGGTGCAGGCGCGTATCGAGCGCTGCGTGTACGGCGCGCTCGATCCGAAGAAGGGTGCCGACGGCAGCGTGTACGACGTGCTCCGCCATCCGGGCAACAACCACCGCATCGAGGTCACGTCCGGGGTGTGTGCCGGGAAGTCCGCCGCGTTGCTGCAGCAGTTCTTCCGCGCGCGGCGGACGGGATAGGCCCGCCTCAGGCGGTCGCGGGCTCGGGTTCGGTCAGCGTGTGCTCGTACGAGCGCACGACCTCACTGGCCTGCACGGAGTACCAGGAGTAGAACTCCTCGCGGGCGCGACGCTGCGCTTCGCGGTGCTCGGGATGGCTCCGCCACGCCTTGACCGATTCCTCGCTCTCGAAGAGCTCGAGGGAGACGTCCTCGCCGTCGGGTGTCTCGAAGCTCTCGATCGAGATGAAGCCGGGATGCTGCGCGACGAGCTCGTGCATGTGCCGGCTGAGCGCCGCATACGCCTCGAGGTCGGCGTCCGGGCGGAATCGGGAGCGGAAGACGACGAGGACCATCGCCGCCATCTTCACACAGCGATGCGCGGCAGGCGGCGCAACGCGCTGCGTGCGGCGTGATAGCCGCACATCCCGTGGACGCCGCCGCCAGGCGGGGTGGAGGCGGAGCAGATGAAGACGCGGGGATTCGGTGTCGTGTACGGGTTCGCGCGCACCACCGGGCGCGTGAAGAGCTGCCCGAGGTCGGTGACCCCACCGGTGATGGCGCCGCCGACGTTGTTGGCGTTGTACCGCTCGAGGTCCGCGGTGCGCATGACGTGGCGCGCGGCGATGAGGTCGCGGAAGCCGGGGGCGAAGCGCTCCACCTGGCGTTCGACGGTCTCGGTGAGATCGGCGGCCGAGCCCGACGGGACGTGGCAGTAGGCCCATCCCGTGTGCTTGCCCGCGGGCGCTCGCGTGGGGTCGAAGAGGCTCGGCTGGACGAGGAGGACGAACGGGTTGTCCGGGTGCTCGCCGCGCCAGACGGCGGCCTCGGCTGCGGCGATGTCGTCGAGGGTGCCGCCCAGGTGCACCGTCGCCGAGTCGAGGCAGGCGGGGTCGCGCCACGGGATGGGGCCGTCGAGCGCCCAGTCGATCTTGAAGATGCCCGGCCCGTAGCGGAAGCCGCGAAGCCGCCGGACGTAGCCGCCCGGCAGCATCGGCGCGGCGATGCTCGCGAGCTGGGCGGGGCTCGTGTCGTAGAGATGGACCCGGGCGGCGTGGGATGTCGGTGACGGACCGGACCGGTCGTGAGGTCTCGATTCGGCCGCCGAGCGCTCGCAGGTAGGTGGCGAGCGCTCCGGTGATGGCGGCGGACCCGCCCCGGGCGATGGGCCAGGACTCGACGTGGGCTGAGAAGAGGAACAGCATCCCGGCCGCAGCGCTCACCGGCCGGGACAGCGGGAGGATCGAGTGCGCGGCGCAGCCGGCCAGGAGGGCGCGCGCGCGTTCGCCGCGAAACCATGCGTGGCCGAGCACCGACGCGGGGAGCAGCGCCGGGAAGCCGAAGCGCGCGAGGACGAGCGGGTGGCGGGGCAGGTGGGCCGGACCGAGCACCTCCCGCACCAGCTCGCGGGGATGGTGGAGGAGGGGCGCGATGAGGCGGCGGTAGGCGGCGGCGTCCGGTCCGAGGCCGCCTGCGGTGGCGTCGAGTGATGTGGTGAGCATCACCGCGGGCTCGCCGTCGAGCGGATGGGCGACCGAGGCGGGCGGCTGGATCCAGCTGAGGCCGTGCTCGGCGAGTGGGAGCGTGGAGAAGAACGGCGACAGGATCCCGAGGGGGTGCGCCGCGGAGCAGACGTCGTGGTGGAAGCCGGGGAGGGTCAGCTCCGCGGTCCGCGTGCCGCCGCCGATCGTCTCGGCCGCCTCGAGCACCAGGACGGATGCGCCGTTGCGGGCGAGCTCGACCGCCGCGGCGAGCCCGTTGGGGCCGCTGCCGATCACGACGGCGTCGAGTGGTGCCGTCACGATCGGTGGGCTAGGAGGCCTTGGTGCCCGCGACCACCTCGCCGCTCGCGAGCACCATGCCGTCCTCACACTGGGCCTCGACGCGTCCGCCCTGGAACTGCTGCTCGTAGACGTTGGCGTAGGCGCCGCCGCGGCGGAGCAGCTCCTCGTGGGTGCCCTGCTCGATGAGGCGGCCGCGGTCGATGACGAAGATGACATCGGCGGCGAGGATGGTGGAGAGGCGGTGCGCGATGGCGATGGTGGTCCGTCCGTGGAGCAGCGGCTTGAGCGCTGCCTGCACGAGACGCTCGCTGGTGGTGTCGAGCGCGGAGGTGGCCTCGTCGAGGATGAGGACGCGGGGTGACTTGAGGACGACCCGGGCGATGGCGAGGCGCTGCTTCTCGCCGCCCGACATCCGGTAGCCACGCTCGCCGACGACGGTGTCGTAGCCGTCGTCGAGGGTGACGATGCGGTCGTGGATGAAGGCGGCGCGAGCGGCGGCCTCGAGCTCCTCCTGCGTCGCATCGGGCTTCGCGTAGCTGAGGTTGCGCCGCACCGAGGCGTGGAAGAGGTAGGTCTCCTGGGTGACCATGCTGATCGCGTTGGCGAGCGATCCGGTCGTGATGTCGCGGACGTCGATGCCGTCGAGCAGCACCGCGCCACGGGTGACGTCGTAGAGGCGCGGGATGAGATAGGAGATGGTGGTCTTGCCGGCGCCGCTTGGGCCGACGATCGCCGCGAGCTGGCCGGGGCGCACCTCGAGGGTCACGTCCTCGATCGCCCAATCGCGGCGCGCCTCGTTGGGGACGGGATCGTGCTCGTCGACGTGGCCGTTGGTGGGCGCGGGTGGCAGGTCGGCAGCCATCGGACCGAACGTGCCACGGTCGTAGCGGAAGTAGACCCGGTCGAGCTTCACGTCGCCGCGGACGTCGCTCGGCGCGAGGACGCGAGCGTCGGGGCGGTCGACGATGTCGTGCGGCATCTTGAGGTAGTCGAAGATGCGTTCGAAGAGCGCAAGGCTCGCCTGGATCTCGATCGAGACGGAGAGCATGCTGCCGATCGGGAAGAAGAGTTGGCTCTGCAGCGTGGTGAAGGCGACGATGGTCCCGGACGTGATCGTCGACTGACCGTGGGCGCCCGCGATCACGAAGCCGGCGATGAGATAGACGAGCGCGGGAGCGCTGCTGAAGAAGGCGCCGATCACCGCGAAGAGGGCCCGCCCGATCATCTCCTGGCGGATGGCGAGGTTCGCGAGGCGGTGATTCTCCTTGCGGAAGCGGTCGACCTCCTCAGGGCCCCGGCCGAAGACCTTGGTGAGCAGGATCCCCGAAACCGAGAGCGTCTCCTGGGTGATGGCGCTCATCTCCGCCTTGGATTCCTGCGCCTGCATCGTGATCTGGCGGCGCACCCTGCCGGCGCGGTAGGTGTAGAAGACGAAGAGCGGGGTGATGGCCAGGGAGAGGACCGTGAGCTGCCAGGACAGGATGACCATCGCGACGAGCGTGCTGAGGAGCGTGACGATGTTGGAGAGCAGCGAGGTCGCGGTATCGGTCACGACCGACTGGATGCCGCCGACATCGTTGGTGAGCCGGGACTGGATCTCGCCGGTGCGGGTGCCGGTGAAGAAGCGCAGCGACATGCCCTGGAGATGCTCGTAGAGGCTGTTGCGCAGCTCCTCCATGACGCGCTGGCCGACGCGGTTGGTGATGTAGGTCTGGAGCACCCCGATCGCGCCGGTGACGATCGTGATCCCGATCATGATCCCGACGAGCACCTCGAGCCATGGCACGTTCACCGGGAGGGCGACCTTGTGGGCGCCGGTGCCGCGCGTCTGGAAGAGCGCGGTGTCGAAGACGACCTTGATGAGCACGGGGTTGATCACCCCGGCGCCTGCAGTGATGATCACCAGCAGGGCGATCGCCAGGACGCCGCCGCGGTGGTTCTTGAAGAGCCCGGCCGTCTGGCGCACCAGCTGGCTGTTGGGAACCCGCCCCGAGGGCTTGTCCTGCTTCCCCGATCGGCCCCAGCCGCCGTGGATCACAAGGGGTCTCGCAACGGTGCGGATGCCATCGCTTCGACTGTAGCAAGCTGAGTTCGATTTCCCGATCTGGTGACGCGAGCGACTCGGGAGGGGCGGGAGGATATCATCTGCGGCGATCCGGCGCGGAGGGAGCGCTGGCGCACTGCAAATGAGGATCACATGACTGCCAAGTCCTTTCTCGTGGCCGCTGTTTCCATGGGCGCCGTCGCCGTGCTCGCCGGCTGCGGCGGATCGTCCGGGTCCACGCCGACCCCGTCCGGCGGGAATTCGGTGCCGAGCCTTCCCGGCCTGGGATCGGGGACGACGGGCAACGGCTCGACGGCCGCCGCGAGCACGCTCATCAGCGCGTCCGACGTGCAGAACATCAGCGGTGATCCGAACGTGGCGGCGCTCTCATGCAGCGCCCAGACCTGCATCTACGCCGACAGCGCGAACGCCGGAGGCGGTAGCGGTGTGGTCGTCATCGAGCCCTTCCCCGGCGCGCTCGGGCAGGCGGCGCTGCAGGAGGCCGTCGCGGCGGCGCTTGCGAGCGGAGGCTCGGACTCGAGCGGCGGCACCACCAGCGCTGTGTCGGGTCTGGGATCCGCGGCGGTCAAGGAGATCGACGCGAACGCGGCGACGTACGCCTTCTTCAAGGACAACAACCTGGTGGTGATCAACGTCACGTCCGGCACCAGGTCGGGTGCGGACATGGATTCGCAGGTCCAGGCCGCGGCGCAGACGGCCGCCGGCAAGGTGTAGCCGTTCGGCGGTCCGCGTCTGCGGGAGGCCGCGGCGCCGCCGAGGCGCCGCGCCGCGGGCACTTCGACCCGGTTGAAGTCCGCCGTTCTCCTCTGTCGGGGTGGCGGCGGCACGGGGATCATCAGGCTGCGCATGAGAACCGCGCGGCAACTCGCCTTCGTTCTGCCGGCCCTTGTATGAAGCAGCTGAACCTCGCCGTCCTGGCCGGGTCTCGCAAACCTGACGAGTACCGGCTCCCGATCCACCCCGCGCACCTCGACCGGATCGATCCGGCCATTCGCAATCGGATCTACCTCGAGGCAGGCTACGGTGCGCGATTCAACGTCTCAGACGAGTGGCTTGCGCCCCTGGTGGGTGGGATCGGATCGCGTGAGCAGCTCATCGAGCACTGCGATGTGTGCGTCCTCCCCAAGCCGACAGCGCGTGATCTTGCCGAGTTCCGCGAGGGGCAGGTGTTGTGGGGCTGGCCGCACTGCGTCCAGGACGAAGACGTGACCCAGGTGAGCATCGATCGGCGGCTGACGCTGATCGCGTGGGAGGCCATGAACCACTGGACGGATGACGGCTCGTTCCATGTGCACGTCTTTCAGGAGAACAACGAGCTCGCCGGCTACTGTTCGGTGCTCCACGGCATGCAATCGTGGGGAAGACGGGGGCCTACGGCCGCCGCCTGCGGGCAGTCGGTGATCAGCTTCGGGGCCACCGCGAGGGGCGCGGTCGGCGCGCTGACCGCGCTCGGGGTCCTCGACATCACCGTCGTGACGCATCGCAGCGTCGCAGGTGTCGCCGCGCCGATTCATGGCGCACGGATGCTGCATTACGAGCGCGACGCCCGCGATCCGAGCAGGGCGGTGGTGCTGACGGGCTCGGGTCTGACTCCGATGGTGGAGTTCCTCGCGCAGCACGACATCGTCGTGAACTGCGTCCTCCAGGATCCGGACACGCCGCTCATGTTCGTGTCTGCCAAGGAGCTCGCACTCTTCGCGCCGGGCACGCTGTTCGTTGACGTGTCGTGCGACCGGGGCATGGGGTTCGAGTGGGCTGCTCCGACGTCCTTCGAGGATCCGGTGCGCGTCGTGGGGCGAGACGTGCACTACTACGCGGTCGACCACAGCCCGTCCTACCTGTGGGAGTCAGCCACCTGGGAGATCAGCGAGGCGCTGCTGCCGTACCTGCCGACGGTGCTGGCGGGTCCGGAGGCGTGGGAGGCTGATGAGACGATCCGCCGGGCGATCGAGATCCGTGATGGTGTTGTTCAGAATCCGAAGATCCTGACGTTTCAGAACAGGTCGCCCGAGTACCCGCATGCGAGGCGTGCACTGGCGGCGGTGGCCCGGGGCGCGTAGCGCATGTGCTTTGGGCGCTGTGACCTGCGATAGGTTGCCAACGGAGATCCATCCGGTTAGAAGAGCTGATGGATCGCGAACGCGACGCCGAATGCGACGACCAGGGTGCGCAGCACCGCCGGGTGGAGCCGCCTCGCGAGTGCCACGCCGGCAAAGCCGCCGAGGGCGCTCGCCGGCACCATCACGAGGACGGCAATCCATGAAACCGGACCGAATAACGCGAAGTACGCCGCCGCGACCACGTTGATGATGAGCGACATCACGCCCTTCAACGCATTGAGACGCTGCAGGTCGTCGCGGATGAAGAGGCCAAGAACAGCGAGCATCATCACTCCGAGGCCGGCGCCGAAGAAGGCGCCGTAGGCTCCGCCGAGGAACTGCGCCACCGCGAGCAGCGGTGACCGATGCTGCTCGCGCTCAGGCCGGCGCGCGCGGACGCGTGAGGTCACCACCGGCTGGATGAGGAGCAGCGCACATGCGGCGAGGATCAGCCACGGCACGATCGCCGAGAACAACCGGTTGGAGGTTCGCGTGAGGAGGATCGCGCCGACGAGTGCACCGATGATGCTGATCGGTCCGAGAAAGCGCACCCGCTCGCGCTGCACCGAGAGTTCGGCGCGATAGGCGAGGCTCCCGCCGGCGTAGCCGGGCAGCAGTCCGAGCGTGTTGGTGACGTTCGCGGTCAGGGCGGGGAATCCCAGCAGGAGCAGCGCCGGAAACGACAGCAGCGTGCCCCCGCCTGCGATCGCATTGACCGCGCCGGCGCCCGCCGCGGCCGCAGCGACGAGAAGCAGGCTCACGGCGTCGAGATGGATCACCGTTTAGAGGGCTCGATTCCCCCGGAGCCTCCGCCTGTTGGACGCCGCGCCGCCTGATCCCTGTCTCGCACTACCCGGCGGCGACGACGCTGTTCCGGATGCAGCCGACGCCTTCGACCTCCGACTCCATCACGTCTCCCGGCTGCAGGAACTCCGGTGGCGTGCGCGCGAATCCGACTCCCTCAGGGGTGCCGGTTGCGATCACCATTCCGGGCAGAAGCGTCAGGCCCACTGACAGCCACTCGATGATCGCGTCGACCGGATAGATCATGTCCCGTGTGTTTGCGTCCTGCTTGACGGCACCGTTGATGCGGAGTTGCAGGTGCAGTTGTTGCACATCGGGTACCTCGTCCCGGGTGAGCACCCAGGGCCCCATCGGACACGACCCGTCGAGGCTCTTGCCCTTGAACCACTGGCCGCCCCAACCGTTCTGCATATCGCGGGCGGTGATGTCGTTGAGCACCGTGTAGCCGAAGACGTGGTCGAGCGCATCAGATCGCTTGATGTTGGCGCCGCGCGCCCCGATGACCACGCCGAGCTCGACTTCCCAGTCGATCGCGGTGCTCACGGATGCGTCGATACGGATATCCGCGTACGGGTCTGCGATCGTCGTGATCGCTTTGGTGAAAATGGTCGGCGGTCCCACCTCGGTGTTGAGCGCGCGAGCCCCTTCCTCGGCGTGCTTCTGATAGTTCCGTCCGATGCACAGAACGTTCCCGCGCGGTGGGTCGAATGGCGCCACAACGGTCAGGCTCGCGAGCGAGCGCACCGTCCCCGATGCCGGGGCGCTCGACGCAAGGGCGCTGAGGCGCTCGACTGCCTCCGGGCCCGCATCGATGACGCCAAGGATGTCTGCAGGCAGCTGAGCCGATTCGGATCCGCGTGTCGCAGCGGCAACGTCGATGATGTCGTCGGGCGCGCCCTCCCGGGCGACGCCGAGGAGTCGCGACCGTCCGTCGCGAAACATCAGCAGCTTCATGTCTTCGCCTCCGAGTCCCGCGATGCGCTGAGCGTCGTCGCAGCACCCAAGAACAGTTCCTCGAAATCCTGGCGATCGAGGAGTTCGCCGGGCGGTCCTTCCAGTCGGGTGGAGCCGGAGACTAGGACCAGCGTCCACGCGGCTATGTCGAGTGCGGCGCGTGCGCGTTGCTCCACCAGGAGCACAGCCTTTCCGAGAGCGCCAAGTCCCTTCACCTGCTCGTGCAACAACTTCTCGGCGAGCTGCGGCGCGAGGTTCGCAGTCGGTTCGTCGAGGATGAGCACTTGCGGGTCGAGCATCAGCACGCGGGCAATGGCGAGCATCTTGCGCTCGCCGCCGCTGAGCTTGTCCGCACGGCGCTTCAGCATCGGCTTCAGCGCCGGGAAGACCTCCAGGACCTCGGGAACCCGGCTGTGCACCCGCGCCGAGGGCAGCAGGTAGCCGCCCATCTCGAGGTTCTCGAGCACAGTCAGGGGTTCGAAGATGTCCTGGACCTGGGGCACGTACCCGACACCGCGCCGCGCGAGCTCCTCGGGTGGGCGATTCGTGACGTCCTCGGCATCCAGCATGATCCGGCCGGTCGTGACCCGCAGAATGCCGACGAGCGCTTTGAGGAGGGTGCTCTTGCCCGCACCGTTAGGGCCAATGATGGCTACAATCTCTCCGGCTCCGACGCTGACGCTGACGCCCTGGACGACGGGTACGGCGCCATATCCGCAGGTGATCCCCTCGGCTCGCAGGAGTTGAGCCGGCCTGCTCGTCGCGGCCGTCGCGGTGCTACCCGACAAGGTATGCGTCAACGATTTCACGCTGCTGGCGGAGCTCGGACATCGTCCCCTGCCCGATGATGCGTCCCTGGGCCATGACGATCACCGTGTCGCACATGCGGTCGATCATGTGCAGCTCGTGCTCGACGATGAGGATGGTGAGCCCCTCGTCGCGGAGCGCTTCGCAGTAGTCGGCGATCTGGCCGACGATTGAGGGGTGCACGCCCGACATCGGTTCATCGAGCAGCAGCAGCCGCGGATGCAACATCAGCGCTCGCATGATCTCGACGAGCCGCTTCTGCCCACCACTGAGCGAGCTCGCGTAGTCCGACTCCTTCGCACTCATCCGGAACCGGTCGAGGAGCGCGCGAGCCTCCTCAACGAGCCGATCCTCGTCGGAGCGCCAGTAGCGTCTGCCGAGCAAGGACCCCAGCAGCGAATCGCCACGATTTCCGGGGGCGGCGGCGAGCAGGTTCTCGAGAACGGTGAGCTGCGCAAACTCGGAGGGCAGCTGGAACGTGCGCACCAGTCCGCGCCGAGCGCGCTGAAATGCGGGCAGCCGGGTTATGTCCTCGCCGTCGAACGTGATCGTGCCCGCGCTTGCCGGCAGCGTTCCCGCGAGCACCGCAAGGAACGTTGACTTTCCGGCGCCGTTGGGACCGATGAGACCGGTGATCTTTCTCGGCGGCACATCGAGCGAAACGCCGTCGACCGCGTGCATCCCCTCGAAGTGCCGGCTCACGCCGCGGGCGATCAGCAGCGCGCGGGAACCGGCAGCGGGTTGATCGCCGGCGATCGTGCTGCCGGGCACGGAGTCAGCCTCGACCGCCATGGGCGTCCTCCCCCAGAGCCGACGGGCTGACCCGTGCCGCGAACACCCGGCGGCGCTCGGGAATGACGCCTCGCGGGCGGAACCACAGGAAGCCGAGGATCAGCCCGCCGATGCAGACCCACTCCAATGCTGGGATGAGACCGGGCGGCCCGAAGGGCGGCAGGTAGCGGGTCGCCTCCTCGAACCCGACCGGGACCAGCAGAGCGCCGAGCACCGCGCCGTAGTTGTTACCGCGGCCACCGACGATGACCGCCGCGAACAGAATCAGCGTTTCGGGATAGAGCCACGTCGAGGGCGCCCAGGTGGTGATGAATCCCACGAGGATCGCGCCGCTCAGGCCGCCGATCGCACCGCCCACGACGAACACGGTCATCTTGAGCGCCCCTGCGTTCTTGCCGAGGGCATTCGCCGCCAGCTCGTTCTCACGCATGGCTCGCAGGGACCGTCCGTAGGGCGAGTTGATGATGCGCTGCACGACGAAGAAGACGATGACAGCGAGCACCACCGCTCCCGCTGAGTACACCCAGAGGTATCCCTCCGAGTAGGGGTTGAACGTCTGCGAGAGCGGCTGCGGGACGAGTGAGAGCCCCGCCGCCCCGTCGAGAAATGCCGGCGTATTGGTCACGACGAGGGTGGCGATCACTGACAGGACCAGCATCGCGATCGCCTGGTAATCGCTGCGCAGGCGCCGGAGCACCACCAGCCCGATGGGTGGTGCGAGCAGGGCACCAACAACGGTCGCGCCGATCCAGGGAAGTGGGAACTGCAGGTTCAGGCCCAGGATGTAGGTCTGGAAGCCGCTATTGGCGCTGTCGGGTGGCAGCGAGAGCACGGCTGCGGTATACGCTCCGGCGGCCTGAAAGATGATGAAGCTGAAATTGACGATGCCCGACACGCCGAACTGCAGGCTGATCGCCAGGCAGGCGAGCACATCCACGGCGGCGTAGACGAGCAGCGTCGTGAGGTAGTAGGTCACCCCGCGGCTGCCAGCGCGCCGCGCCTGGCGAGCAGGCCCTGCGGGCGGAGCACCATCACCAGCACCAGCACGGCAAAGGCAACGACCTGCTTGTACTCGGGCGAGATGACCGCCGCGCTGATCTCGGTCATCTCGCCGATGAGCACCGCGCCGATCATGGCTCCATACGGGTGACCGGCGCCACCGAGCACCGAGGCCGCGATGATCGGAATGAGAAACTCGGAGCCGTTGGCCACCGAGAATGCGTCAGAGTTCATGCTCGCCACGACTCCCGCGATGCCGCAGAGAGCACCCGTGATCAGCCAGGCGAAGTCGACGACACGGCCGGTTGGAATGCCGCAGTTGCGCGCCAGGGTGGGGTTGGCGGCGGTGGCTCGCATGGCCTTACCGAGCCTGGTGAAGTGCAGCAGCCCATAGATGACCAGCATGATCAGCACGGCCACGGCGATGATCGCCAGTTGGACACCGGTGAGCGCGATCGACCCGGCGTGCAGCGTCGGCCCGGTGTCGAGGTGGTAGAAGACACTGTAGTAACCGACGATCGGCAGGAGGACGTTCGCGATCATCAGTGCCACTGCGAGCGAGATGATCACCATGCCGATGAGGTTCGTTCCCTTGCGCTGAAAGGGCGCGTAGATGAGGCGATTGAGGAGGGCCGAGAAGATGGAGCCGAACACCGCGCCGCCGACGAGGGCGAGCCAGATGTTCACGCCTCTGCTGTTGAGTGCATACGCGGCGTAAGCGGACGCGATCATCACCTGCCCGTAGGCAAGATTGATCATGTTCGTGATGCCGAACTGCATCGTGAATCCCACCGCCGCGATGGCGATGATCGACATGCTCACGAGCCCGAAACCGAGGGCGGCAACGATCAAGCTCATCGTTGCCGCCCCCAGTCGTTATGTCGCTCAGCCACCGCCGGCCGCGATGATCGCCGCCGTCTGTGCTTCGGTCAGGGTCCCGATCGTCACCTCATTGCCCTGCGCGTCGTACTTGACAATGATGTAGCCCTGCTGGGAGTTGTTGTACTGGTTGTAGTTGGTCACGCCGCCGGCGCCGACCCATTGCACCTTCTTGCCGCTATTGATCGCCGCAAGGCCGTCGGCGTACGTGTTGACGATCGTCGAGCCGCTGACACCGTTGCCGACGGCCTTGATCACCGGGTTGTACACGGTCGGGTCGGTGCTCTTGGTCTCATCCATGGCGAGTGCCGCCTGCATGATCCCGTCATACAGGTGGAGCGTCGCGCCGCGCTGGGAGTACTTGGGTGCATCGGCAAACTGCGATGCGACCGCGTCGAGGTTCGTCTTGAACTCGGTGTATCCCGGTCCGCTGAACTCGACGTGGAGGTCCACGGCAGTGAACTTGTTGACCACGTCCTGCACCCCGATCGCCCCGGACACGGCCGAGAACCACACCGGGTCGATCGTTGCCGACGTTCCCATGAACGGCAGCGTGGAGCCGTTCAACTGCTTGACCTCGGCGAGGTAGGTCGCGTCGGTCGGTCCGAGCGCTTCGGTGAAGATGACGTCCGGATGCGTCGCGAGCATCGCCGTGACCTCGGTCCGGTAGGACGGCTGGCCAAGGGCGATTGCCTGGTTGATCGTGACCGTGGCGCCGAGATTCTGGAGAGCCCTCATCGCCGGGCCGACGAAGGCCTGCGAGCCGATGTCGTTGCCGAACACCAGCGCGACCTTCTTGTAGCTGAAGTGATCGAGCGCGCTCCCTACCATGGCGAACGCGTCGAACTCATCCGGGGGAACCAGGCGATGGAAGTAGGTGAAAGTCGTCTTGTTGAACTCCGACTGGCCCGTCATGCAGAACATGGGGATATGGGCCTGGTTGAGGATCGGCGCGACGCTCGACGCCTCATCGGAGGTGCAGCCGACCACCGCCATCAGATTCGAGTGGCTGGCAATCATCTGCTGGGCGGCCGGCACCGCGTCGGCGGGTTCACCCCGGGTATCGAATTCCTGGCAGCTCACCTTGTGGCCGCCGTCGATGCCCCCGGCGTTGTTGATCGCCCGGGCGGCGGGCAGGCACGCGGCGAAATAGGCCGGCCCCAGGGCGGCGTCGGGGCCCGTGAACGGCGCGATCACGCCGATGAGCAACGGGGAGTTGCTGGTCGACCCGGGCGACGTGCTGCCGCAGGCAGCGATCGCCAGAGCAAGAACCGAGAGGACTCCCACCTCGCGACCTACCCGGTGACGGTTCTCAAGCATCTCGTGCCTCCTAATGCCCCCGATGCGCGGCTGGCCGAAGATCGTCGACAATATTAGCGACAGTCATGTACAACAATCTACCCCCAACTGGTTCGAGGTCCCGGGAGTCGGGGACCGAAGTTTGCCGGCGCATCCGCGAGGCCATCGTCAGTGGCCAGTTCCAGCCCAACGAACACCTCGTCGAGGCGAACCTGGCACTGCAATTCGGGGCGGGGCGTACCGCCATCCGGGCAGCCCTCGCCACCCTGGATCAGGAGGGTCTGATCG
The DNA here is from genome assembly GCA_963848445.1 of Candidatus Dormiibacterota bacterium. Classification (GTDB taxonomy): domain Bacteria; phylum Chloroflexota; class Dormibacteria; order Aeolococcales; family Aeolococcaceae; genus Palsa-851. The sequence continues at coordinate 7,616 of CAWKDT010000005.1, read as the reverse complement.
TCCGGGAACCGAATCGTGGGGCGAGGGTCAGACGGATCTCCGATCGCGAGGCGCTCGAGATCGAAAACGTCCGGAACACCCTGGAACGGATGCTGACGCGTACCGCGGGTGCCCGCGCCAGCGACCGCGATGTTGAGGACCTCCGTGCGATCGTCGCCGCCATGACCGATCGCGTCCGCGAGGAGGATGCCCTCGGCTACTCGGAACTCAACGCGAAGTTCCATCAGCGCATCTGGAGCATCGCCGACAATCAGACCGCGACCAGGATGCTCCTCATGTTGAAGTCACAGAGCATTCGCTTCCAGTACCGGACGATGCTTCGTCCGGGCCGCACCGAGCGCTCGCTCCAGGAGCACGAGGCGATCGTCGCTGCGATCGCCGCTCATGACCTCGACGCGTGCGACGCGGCGATGTCCGAACATCTGAGCCACGTGCTCGAGACGCTCCAGTGGGCAATCGAGTTGCAGCAGCGCCAGCCGGCGTGGTCGCCGGCTGATACGTCCGTCTCAGTGGGTTCCGGTCAGACCGGATAGCCGGGATCCGGCCACCCATGGAGATGAGACAGCGGCCAGGACCTGAGGCACATTTGGCGGAGAGGGTGGGATTCGAACCCACGGTGGCTATTAACCACACCGCTTTTCGAGAGCGGCACCTTCAACCACTCGGACACCTCTCCGGGCCGTCGAGTATACGGACAGGTGTCGGGACCGCCCTCCGCCGGCGGTCCGGCGAGGGTGCGGCGGCTACCAGTAGTACCAGCGCCCGCCACGCGGCCGGAAGGCCAGGCCGATCAGCCAGAAGATCAGGAAGATGAGCGCGATCCACCAGAGGACGTGGAGGGCGAAGCCCACTCCGAAGAGCAGGATCGTGAAGAGGAGGAAGGCGAAGAGGACACACATGTCGGCAGGCTCTCCTGAAGCGACGGGTGGCTGAGATGGTAGATACCCCGCCGGTGGTCCGGCCGAAACGCGGGTGCGGCGGGCCCGGGCGCTTGGCCGGGCGTCCTCGCGGGCCCGGATACAATCGCGGAGGAGCGATCGCCTAGCTGGCCGAGGGCGCCGCACTGGAAATGCGGTATACCGGGTCAACCGGTATCGAGGGTTCGAATCCCTCTCGCTCCGGCTTTCTGTTGCGATATAAGGAACTTCGGCTCATCAACGAGCGCGAATAGATCGCGCCGGTGTCTGAGTCCCAATGAAGGCCCAACGGCTTAGGCGAGCCAGCACCGCGTAACGTCGGGCAAGGCTGCTCGATCGCCGGCCCGCTGAAGACGGTCGGCCGATGCGCCAGCGAAATACTCGTGCCTGACCCCGGTGCCAGTGTCCACAGATGGCTCCCACGGAGCCAGGTACTAGGAGGCTCGTAGCCATGGCAAGACCTGTCCAACGGGGGTTGCATTCGCGTGCCTCGTGGTGCCCTCAACTAGTGAAATCTGAATACGCCGTGCCCGCTTGCTGATGACGCGCGCGGCAACCGCTGAGTATCTATCGATCTCGTGTCGACATCTCGATCGACTGCTCGCGCGCGTGAGCTGCCGTGCGTCCTCTCGGACGCGCCGTCCGAATCCCGATCGCCGACCTGGGCGCTTTGGCTCGGAGAGGCCCGATGCCGAGCGCTGGCCGCGCTGGTGAGCGCGGCATCGACGCAGACGAAGCGTCGGCGCGCTGCCGGGTCATGCGACTTGAGCCGAGGAAGCGTTGCGGTGACCTCGAGGCGCGAGGCCACCGACAACGCAGCGGATCACGGCGCGCATAACGCGGCGCGTCGACTGAGCGCGCCGACCGAGGTTGGGTCAAACTGTAATCGGCAGCGACACCGCAACCTGTGTCCTAGAGACGGCGCACGACCGGTGTCGGAGTGCCTGCTCCGCTTGGGTGACGGTGACGGCAGTCAATGCCGGCGCTGGCACACTGCGGAAGGAGAAGCCTAGCAGTGCCAAAAGAAATAGAATGTCGGCGACAGCGCACGATGCCAGGCCCTCGCTATCCGTCCAACTGATTGCAAAGGCCAAGGACAGCGGCTTCTGTGCGCTGAACGAGGGGTACGCTTGCGGGTTGTAGTACCAGTCGAATGTATCCCTTTGCATTACACCCGACCCAGCCATGGCACCCACTTTGATTGGGTGCGTTTGAAGGGACTGTAGTTGGTTGACGTACTAATGTAGGCTTCGACGGCAGCGGCGCCGGTTGGGTGCTGGTCGAACGTGAACGCCATTTCGATTGCGATTGCCGGATCGTGCGTGCAACCGGGATAGCCTGCCTGGGAAAGGTACGGAGAGGCCCGGGTGGTTGCCGGAGCCGCGACCATTCTCGTGTGTAGCAGGCACAGGGGTCCATTGGCACACGTTGCGATCTCCGGGAAGCCCAAGCCAGTTACGTTCACCCAGTCTGAATGCGTTGGCGTCGACAGCGTTTTCGGCCGAGGCGTTACAGAGGATGCGGACGATATCGCGGGTTGCGAAACGGGGCTTAGGCCAACTGGAGGCGTCGTCGTGTGTTGGCGCGGATCCAGGGAGGGGATGACCACCGGCACGGGCGATTGTTGCACTGAGCGCGTCGGCGTCCCATCGACCGTCGCTGATGGTGCGTTAGACTGGCGCGAGAGCATGGCAAGAGAAGCACCTGTAGTGACGACCACCACCGCGATGACCGCGACAGTGAGCCGCCGCCAGCCACCGTCGTGGCGGCCTGTCGAGGTTTGTGCTGGGGGCTTGCGCGGAGTTGTTGTCATGCCACCAGTTCTCTGCACGGCGTCGTTCTTACCGATGGCCAGGTTCCCGTACGTTTGCGCGAACGCCGTGATAGCGACGACGAGGTAGGCCGCCGCGCTGCGGTCGCGTAACCCGCGTCGGGATCGACAATATGGGGCGGTGCGTGAGGGACTCGTCGGGCCAGATGCATCATATGCGTACGGTCTCAATGTCGATGCGGGATCTCGCGCTTCACCCCACATCGCGAGACGACGCTGCGCGCAACACTTCGCAGAAGTATTTGTCGTGGGCCATCCGGCCTATTGGGCATGGTCTTTGGTCACAGCGGCACGCCAGCGCTGCGCGCGCTGATGCGGTTGACTGGCGGGGTGCGAATAGCTTCGCGAAGGTGTCGGGACGATGGGCTCAGGGCCAGAGACGTGACGATGCTCCCCCGCACTTCGTATCGCGACGGTCATAGCGAGCGAGGTGAAAGCCGGCTAGCACAAGGCAACCATCAGTGTACGCGTGCGTCGTCGTTAGCAGTCACAACGCTCCTCACGATCTCGGCGCCATCCTTCACATCGGCGTTTCCGTATCCGCGTGGCCGCACCTAGTAACCGGAAGCGCGTTCGCTTAGTCACAACGCGAGCCAAGCATGAGTGGTAACCGACATGTCTGAACGTTAGGAAGGTGCCCTCATGCGAACCCATCGTGATCACCCCGGACTCCCGAAGTCTCTGATCATCGGCTTGGTTGCGGCGGCCATGGCGTGGGTTCCGATTGCCCCGACGACCGCCCACGCGGCAGGTGGAGAGTCAATCCAGGCGTTGTGCGGCAGTGTGGCGCCGGGATACGCGCGCTGTCTATCGCTGCAAGTGGTCAACGCCCCTGGGGCGAGGCAACTCACTGGTTCGACGCCGGCGGGTTATGCGCCAATAGATCTGCGAAGTGCCTACAATCTGCCATCGACGGTCGGGGGAAGTGGGCTGACGGTGGCTGTTACCGATGCGTACGACGACCCCACCGCGGAGACTGATCTCGGGACGTATCGAGCTGAGTTCGGGATCCCGCCCTGCACGACGGCCAACGGCTGCTTCAGAAAGGTGAATCAGACGGGTGGTTCTACCTACCCTGTCCCTGACGTAAGTTGGTCGGGGGAGATCAGTCTCGACCTGGATATGGTGTCGGCGATCTGTCCTTACTGCCACATCGTGCTCGTGGAAGCGACCGACAACTCGATGACCAACCTGGGGGATGCCGTCAATGAGGCCGCGGCACTGGGGGCCGCTGCGATCAGCAACAGCTGGGGCGGTCCGGATTGGGGTGGTGAGGACCAATACGACCAGTATTTCGATCATCCCGGCATAGCGATTACGGCTGCATCCGGAGATTGGGGTTATGGCGCCAGTTACCCAGCGGTGGTGCCGTCGGTAATCGCTGTAGGCGGTACGAGGCTGATGCGGACGGGCAACGGCCGAGGCTGGAGCGAGGTTGTCTGGAACAATAACAGCGGAGCCACCGGAGGCGGGTGCAGCGCATACGAGCCGCAGCCAGCCTGGCAGGCGGCGAACACCAACATCACCGGGGCGGGGTGCACCGGGCGCGCATCTTCTGATGTGTCGGCCGTGGCCGATCCCTACACCGGCGTCGCGGTGTACGACAGCACCGACACCCAGGCTGGTTGGGGGATTTTCGGCGGTACGAGTGTGGCTTCGCCGATCATCGCCTCGGTGTTTGCTCTAGCAGGCAACACGTCGGTGACGACGCCCGCATATCTGTACAGTCACACGACGGCGTTGAATGACGTCACTAGCGGGAACAACTACGAGAGTTGGATAACGTACAGTCCTCCTGTCTGCGCCATCCTGTTGTGCGAAGCCGGGATTGGCTGGGACGGCCCAACCGGCCTCGGTACCCCAAATGGGATCACGGCATTCGGCGGGGGGCCAGCGGTGATTAGTTCCCTCACCCCAGCAGAAGGCCCCGTCACCGGCGGCCAAGTGATTACGGTCGCCGGGACGGGTTTCGAGCTTGGGATGACAGCCACGCTTGGTGCCACTCCGATAACACTCTCCGCGGTCTCGGCAACATCCTTTACCTTCGTTGCCCCGGCGGAGCCAGCCGGCGTGGACCACTTCACGGTCACCACCTCAGAAGGCGTGAGCGCGCTCACATCAGCTGACGAATACACCTATGGCGACCTTCCGGTGATCAATTCCATAGCGCCGCTCGAGGGCCCCGTGGGTGGCGGTCAGACTGTCACCGTGACGGGTACCGCATTTGAATCTGGGATGACGGCGACAATCAATGGCACCGCAGTCACACCGACGGCAGTTTCTGCCACCTCGTTCGCATTCACTACTCCGCCGGAGCCGGCAGGCCTGGCACAGATCCAGGTGACGACGTGGGCCGGTGCCAGCGAACTCACTCCTGCGGATGACTACATCTACGGCGATCTGCCGACGATCAGCTCGGTAGCCCCTGCGGAGGGACCGGTGGGCGGTGGCCAGACGGTCACGGTCACCGGAACCCGGTTTGAGGCCGGGATGACGGCCACTCTTGGAGGCGTCGAAGTGACGCCGTCGGGCATCACGTCGACTTCGTTCACCTTCATCACGCCTGCCGAGTCCCCAGGCCTCGAGCAGCTGCAGGTAACGACCTTGGATGGGACAAGCGTGCTCACTTCGGCGGACGACTACAGCTATGGCCCCGCGCCCACTGTCGGCGCGGTGACCCCGGCGCACGGCCCCACGACCGGAGGCCAGACGGTCAGGGTGACGGGGAGTGGGTTTGAAGCGGGGATGACGGTGACCATCGGCGGCGTGTCGGTGACGCCGACGGAGGTGACGCCCTCGTCGTTCACGTTCTCAACGCCGGCAGAGTCGACTGGAATGGTTGAGGTTCAGGTGACGACGTCATACGGTCCAAGCGCGCTGTCGGCAGCTGACGAGTACAGGTACGGCAGTCTGCCGGTGATCAGCTCGGTCGCCCCCACCGGCGGTCCCGTAACCGGCGGTCAGACAGTCACGGTGACCGGGAGCGGGTTCACCCCCGGCATGACCGCGACCATCGGTGGCATAGCGGTGACCCCGGCGGGAGTGGCGGCCACCTCATTCACGTTCAGCACCCCGGCGGAGGCTTCAGGCACTGTTCAGGTCCAAGTGACTACTCCGTTCGGCGCAAGTGCGCTGACCCCGGCCGACGAGTACACGTATGCGAGTTTGCCGGTGATCAGGTCGGTGACGCCGTCGGCCGGCTCGACAGCTGGCGGCGAGGTCGTGACGGTTAGAGGGTCGAACTTTGGGGCGGGCATCACCGCGACCATGGGCGGTACCGCGGTCACACCGACGAGCATCACGGCGAGCTCATTCAGCTTCACAACCCCCGCGCACGCGCCAGGGTACGTCCAGGTCCAGGCGACCAACGCCGCGGGAGCGAGCGCGCTCACGACAGCGGCCGGGTACGTGTACAGCGCGCTGGGCAGCTACGTCCCGCTGACACCCTTCCGGATCCTTGACACGCGCTCCGGGCTCTGCGGTGTGCACACCTGCGCCGCGCTCGGCGCCGGGCAGACGCTCACCCTCCAGGTCACCGGGTACACCGATGCGCGCGCCAGCGGGTCGGTGCCCGCGAACGCCACCGCGGTGGTGCTCAATGTGCTCGCCGTGAACGGCTCCTCGTCGAGCCTGCTCACCGTCTATCCCAACGGGACCGGACGACCCTTGGCGTCGAACCTCAACTTCAGACCCCATGTGAACATCGCCAACCTGGTCACGGTCGCGCTTGGGCAGAACGGCGCGTCCGACACGCAGCGTGAAGTGGACATCTACAACGCCCTGGGCACGCTCAATGTCGTGGTGGATGTGGAGGGATACTTCGTACCCGAGTCGGCGAGCAACCCGGCGGGGGAGTACCACGCGATCGCGCCGCTGCGGGTCTGCGACACCCGTGCCAAGCAGCCGGGGAACGGCTGCAACCTCGGGCACAGCACCGACAACGAGATCGGCCCGGGGCACGTGCTCAGGGTGAACGTCACGGGCGTCCCCAGCGGGGTGAGCGGATCGCCGGCGAGCCTTCCGACGGATGGCACTGCCGGAGCGGCGGTGCTCAACCTGACTGCGGTGGCGGGCACGCAGGCCACCTGGCTGAGCGTCTTTCCCACCCAGAGCAACGGCACCTGCCTGACCAGCGCTCCCGCTTCGTCCACGATCAATGTCTCGGCAAGCGCGGTCCAGGCAAATCGGGTGATGGTGCCGCTCGGCCCCAGCCACTCGGGTGGACCAACGACCGATGTGTGCGTGTACAACGCAGTCGGCACCATCAATGTCCTGCTGGATGCCAGTGGCTGGTTCGGGTCGACGACGGGCAGTCCGCCGACCGGGGCGCAGTATCAGGCGATCGGGCCAACCCGGATCTGCGACACCCGCAGCGGCTCCAGCACGGAATGCTCCGGACATCAGCTGACCTCGGGCGGGACCCTGCTCGTGGGCGTCGCCGGTGTGGATGGCATTCCGGGCAGCGGACCGGTGGCGATGGTTGCCACCCTGACCGCGGTGAGCGGAACCACGGGAACCTACCTGACGGTGTACCCGGCCGACGTGAGCCCCAAGCCCAACGCCTCGGACCTCAACGTGAACGCTGGCGCCGCCCTGCCCAACCTCGTGGTGGTGGGTCTGGCGTCGGGAGCCCACCATGGTGACGTCAACCTATTCAATGCGATGGGCTCCATCAATGCGGTGCTCGATGTCGATGGCTGGTTCCAGTGACGATGAAGGGAACCGGTCGAGCGTCCGGTTTCGGCCGCCTGATGAAGCTTCACCAGACCCAACGCGTGTGCCCACGCCTGCCTCTTGATGCCCTCAAGGCCGGAATCTTGAATACGAAATGCCCCTCTGTACCCCGTCCTGCACCCAGCTCCGACGCG
>CAWKDT010000004.1:0-111154 GCA_963848445.1 Candidatus Dormiibacterota bacterium | reverse complement strand
GCCAGGAGTACCAGGCTGGAGACCAGATCATTTGCGTCGCCAACGACCGTCGCGGTGGCGTCACCAACGGCACGCGCGAACTCGTCATCGGCGTGGATGTCGAGCGGCGCGCGCTCAACGTGCAGCGTTCGGACGGCCGCGAGCTGGTGATCGACACGCAGCGGTACGACGCCGTCGGCCGCGGCTACGCGCTCACCGTGCACAAGGGGCAGGGGATGACTGCGGATGTCGCCCTGGTGATGGGATCCGATGGCGCGACGAGGGAGTGGGCATATACGGCGATGTCGCGGAGCACGCTGGCCACCCATTACTACGAGGTGGCCCATCCTCGGGAGCGCGACAGTCTGGGCGTCCGTCACTCCCGCGAGCCGGAGCTATCCGCCGACGAGCGCATCCTTCGCACTTGGAGCCGGAGTGAGCAGAAGGATTCCGCGCTCGACTATCCCGAGCGCTACGTTGAAGCAGCAGCGGGACGTCGTGGCTGCGGGTCTCGATAGTTCGCCCACCGACGCGCAGCGCGAGCTGCTCGCCCATCTGGGCGCTCCGGAACTTGCCGAGGATGCGACCTGGATCGACGCCTCGCTGGAGATCGACCGCCGGCTTGGCAACGAGCCCGGCAGTCGCCTCGGGGTATGGCTGCAAGAGATCGGATATTCGGACGGCGCGGTGCGTGCGCTAGTCCAGAGCGCGGCGGGGGCACACGAGCTCGAACCAGAGGCGCTGCGACACGAGCACACCCTCGCAGCGACCGTGGAAAGCATCAGGACCCTCGCCGACGACCCGCTGCTGGAGGACCCGGAGTTCGTCCTTGAGTTCGACCTTGAGCCGTCCGTCGATCCTGGGCCGGTCTCGCTCTGATGTTGGGGCGGCGTCGCGACGCAGAGCGAGCCGAGTTGCTGCGGCGGCTCGCCGAGATCGACGAGCGTTTGGCCGACCAAGACAAACAACTCGTGGGCTCGGTGCAAATGGCGTCGGAGGCGGATGAGCGATGGAAGGTGATCTCCAGGAGACGGGACGGCCTGCGTCGGGACACAACGCATGCGGAGGAGCGTTCGGATGCGGACGTTGCTGCAGATCACCACGCTGACCCGACGTCGCTCGACACGACCGGTCTTCTGGCCTGGGTGGCCTGGCTGGTGCCGGCGTACGACCTGTCGGAGCAGTGGCCGCTCTGCTGGTACCGGCACGAAGGGCTCGTCGTCCAGTTGCTCGCGCTCCGCCGCTGGTACGCGGCGCTGTTCGCGGAGCAGTCAAGCGATCTCCTGGCTCCGTCCAAGTGGCACGACGCCCTCTACCGCCTGAGTGAGCGCGCAGCGCGCCGCATCACGCAGACCTGTCTGGCTACACATCGTGAGCCGCCTGCGATCCTCGTCCGTGATGACGTCCAACTCGCAATCCCGACCTGGGGACCTCGACGCAACCCATCCTCGGGGCAGCGGCCGTAACGCCTATCGTGGGCCCACGCACCGATTACCGAGTGGCGAATCCACATACAGAGGCCTCTGCCCTTCCGGTTCTCGCCCAAGGGAAACCACACTCCCCTGGGTCAGGATACGCTAATGTACCCTGATGGCCCTACGCGCCCAGCTGGGAGCCGCCGCCGCGGCCATCTACGCCCGCATCTCGTCCGACCACGACGGCACCTCCGCAGCGGTCGGCCGCCAGCTCGAGGATTGCCGCGCCTGGGCGCAACGCCACGGCTGGACGGTGGCCGAGGAGTACGTCGACAACGACATCAGCGCGTATTCCGGTAAACGCCGACCCGAATACACGCGCATGCTCGACGACCTGGTGAGCGGTCGCCGCGACGCTGTCCTCGTGTACCACCTCGACCGCCTCCACCGGCAGCCGCGCGAGCTCGAAGAGTTCCTCGACCTCTGCGTCCGTGCGCGTGTCCAGCACCTTGCCTGCGTCACCGGCGAAGTCGACCTGGCGACCCACGATGGGCAGTTCCACGCCCGTATCCTCGGCGCCGTGGCGCGCAAGGAGAGCGACGACAAGAGCCGGAGGCTGCGGCGGAAGCACTTGGAGATAGCTCGCGCCGGACGGACCAGCGGTGGTGGGACCCGCCCATACGGCTACGCCGCCGACCGTATCACCGTCATCCCCGAGGAGGCGGAACGTGTCAAGGAGCTCGCCGAGCGCATCCTCGCGGGAGAGAGTCTCCGTTCGGCGGCCACCGACCTCAACGAGCGCCGCATCCGCACCGTCACCGGCCGCGCGTGGACGCCGCACACCGTCCGTCAGATGCTCCTCGGCGCTCGCCTCAGCGGACAGCGAGAGCACCTCGGCGAGATCGTCGGCAAGGCCGCGTGGCCGGCAATCATCACCAAGGCGCAGACCGCCCGCCTCCGTGCGCTGCTCAATGACCCGCAACGCCGCACCAATCGGGTGGCCCGCAAGTACCTGCTCGCTGGTCTGCTTCGCTGCGGTGCATGCGGCACCACCATGGTTGCCCGGCCGCGTGAGGATCACCGACGTCGCTATGTCTGTCCGCGGGATCCTGGACGCAGTGGGTGCGGCGGAACCTTCATCCTCGCCGACGACGCTGAGGCGTTCATCGTCGAGGCGGTGCTCAACCAACTCAGCGGCCCCCGTCTCGCCGCCTCCATTCGCCGACGCAGCGCCACCGACGCCGCCGCGGAGAAGACGATCCGAGACCTGGACCGCGACCAGGCGCAGCTGGACGAGCTCGCAGCAGCGTACGGAAGCAAATCCATCACCTTCCGCGAGTGGCAGGCCGCGCGGACCCCGATCGCGCTGCGCATCACGTCGGCAAACACGACGCTCAATCAGCTGCACGGAACCGCCGCGCTCGAGGGCGTGCTCAACCAACCCGGCGGGATTCACGCGGCGTACGCAGACCTGCCACTGGCACGCCAGCAGGCCATCCTCAAAGCGACGCTCGATTACGTCGACGTCGGTGCGGCGGTGCGTGGGCGGAACCGTTTCGACCCGGCACGCCTGAGCCCGGCATGGCGCGTCTGATCCGCCCCGGCTCGTAGCGTCCCGCGCAGAGCAACGTCGCCACCACCCGCAATGTCGCCTCATCCTCGATCTTGGCCGGGAGCCCCTGCTCCCTCGCCGTCCGCTCCGCCCACTCGACTGCCATCGTGCGCATGTCGGCGCGACGCCCCGAGTCCTCGCCACGAACGTCACCGGCGGACGCTGATCGTCGCGCCGGTGATGCCAGCCCCTGACGCGACGGCACGCCCGCTGCGTCGCTCGTGCGTGCGGCACCGAAGGACAGGAGCAGTTGCTCGTTGCAACTCCCGGCGCTCGTACTGCGCTTGGCTCCGTGCCGGGTAGGTGGGTCGTCAGCGGACGTCGCCGACTGCGAGCGGTCGTATCCGGACGGCCTCGATGCGAGGCGCGCCACAGCGCGGGTGCCCACGCACCCGACGGTACTGCGCACGCGCTTTCAACGGGATCGCACTTTTCGCCGCGGATGCCGCGCGTTGACGCGCGCGGCGTCGCACCAGCGCCGCAAGGCGCGCTCGCCAGGTGCGCGCATTGCCGAGCGTGAGCCGCCCACGTGGGCCACGCCAGCGTGGCGCGTCTTCGGCGAGACGTTGACGACGACGGCGATACGCGGCGCTGCGACACGCGGTTCCGCAGAACCGTGGTGGCCGTCCGCGGGCACGCAGCGCCAGGCGACCACGGCAGGCTGCACATCGCGGTCGGTCAGCGCGCTTTTCGTGACGAACTGCATCGACCATCGGCGGCACAAGTGGACCATGTGAGCGATATCACGGGGTTATCAGAATCGGGCGCAAACCAGCCCGTGACCGGTAGGTGCAACTGTGTGTGAGATATAGGACGATGCGACGGAGCGGCGACGATGCGTGCGGGAGATTGCGACGGCGCGATGGTGACTGTGGGTGCGGTCTGTCTGTCGAGCGGCGTTGATGGCGAGGCGGTGAGGATGAGTGACCGCGGGCACGGAGAGCGAGGACCTGGAGGGCGATGGATCCCCGCGGCGCGCGCACAGCACGGAGTTGGCGTCGCGGCGTCAGCTCGCCCCGCGTTCGCCTGCCCACTGGACCCGCCGCGGCGCCTGCAGCCGCGGCGGCACTGGCCCGGATCGTCCGAGGTGTTCAGGGTCGGGTCCCCAGCTTTCCGGCGGTCCTGGGGGCTCCTGTTGGCACGCGCCTGGCGCGTCCGCCGCGGCTGGGGCGGTTCCGCCCTTCGCTAGCCGCCGGAAGCCGCCGACGCTGGGAGCCGGCCCGCCGAGGGTCATTCGTGGACCCTCGCGTTTGCGACGCACTTCATCCCGGAGTGGGGTCGTTGAGCGCGTGACGGTCACAAGACCGCGCGGCCATACTGGACCACTCCCATGGTGAATTCGGATGACGTGGACGCCTGCCGCCGATTGATGGAGCACGGCGCCGGCGTCGATGACCTGCTCAGGTTGCTGCGTGATCGTGGACTCGGGAAGGGGCCGAGCATTCCCGTCATGGCGAGATTGCCCGGGATGGACTTGAAGAGAGCGAAGGAGCTCGTCCACCTTAGCCCCGTCTGGGCGGACCGGAGGGCAGCCGATCACGCATTTCATGACCAGCTAGAAAGGGCCATGGATGAATTGCAGCGGAAGAACCAGCAGTCTACTGAGTTGCCGTAGCCCGCCCCCTGCCTTCGATGGACTGCTCTGGGTAGATTGACGGACCCTGGCGTGTGGCGGATCGCTCTCGCCCTGATTCAGATTGGCAACTGAAATTGGAGCCCGACCGGCTCATCCTCGGGATTCGGAGCGTTTGATCCGAAGATATATGTGACGCCCTCGCTTCCCCTCACGTCGACGCACAAGAAGGCGCCGTCAGTGAGTTGATAGCGGGCACTTACCATGGTCGCTTTCCGTCCGCCGCGCAAAGCCTCGAAATCTACAATCCGATTGAAGGAAAGAACCTCTGGCCGTCCCTGAAAGGCGAGGGAAGGCACAGGCCGCCACTGCGGCGGCGGCGGGTCCAGTGGGCCGCTGTATGGAGGGTTGGCCCAGGCGCGCGTCGCCCAGTAATCGCTCTCAGCCCATCCAATTGCGCGCACCGGGTCGCCGTCACCGCGCCATCGGCTCGTCAGCGCGTACGCACCCATGCCAAGACTGAAGACCCGGCCAGCAAGGGGGCGGCAGGCTGCGGAAAAAGCGGCCAGCGGCGAGTATCGCGTCACTGACACCAAGCTCGGTAGATCAAGACTATCCCTCATGCGACCAAGCTTAGGCTCCTCGCGAGGGTCGAGCTACGTTGAACGGAGCGTGGTGTGCTCGAGATGCTCAAGGGTGCTTAGCGAATACTGGCGTGCGGCGAGCCTCGCCTCCCCTCTCTCCACGTGTGCGCCCGCCGATCACTCTGACGGAGGCGTTGCCCTTGAAGTGTTACTCGCCATCTTCGGCGGCTGCACATAGCTTGAGAACCCCCTCCCGGATCCCCTGGACATAGACTTCGCGAGACGCACCGAGCGGTACACCAACGATGACGTCCGATGGAGGAAACGCGTCCGACACTACCGTCGCGTACTCGACAAAATGAACTCGCAGCCGGTTCGGTCGCGCAGGTATCTGCGAGAATTCCCGAAAGAGGGTTGCATCTCCGTTTAGGCTGGGATTGCTGGGCGCTTTGCGGGAACGCCATTGCTTATACAGGGCTCTAAGTTCTCTTTCTAGTGGACCGCTCGCGCCGAAAGCTCCCACTATGTCCTTTGGATTCCCCAAGTCCCGGGGGTAGCGAATCCGGGGAAACGGCAGCGGAAGACATCCTCGCGACATGCCTGCCTTCACGGCGTCATCGAGAGCAGCCCAGCGACGAACTATCGTCGTAATCCAGCGTCGCCACGAGCTCGCATCCAAACCAAGCTCTCGCAATCGCCCGTTACCTTCGGCGTGCTGGTCGAATGGACTCCACGCGTAAACCATCTGCCATCAGGCACCAGACAGGGAAACACACATTCCAGTTACCGCCATACGAATACTCGAATGGCTGAAAGACGGAGTGTGAATCCCGACGGAAATCGCGCACCTCTATGTCCCCACTCGTCGAGCGAGTACCTCTCCAAGATCCGCCACACGCTCATCCTCGCTGATTCCTTCGCAGCGGAGCCGCTCGATGAGCCTCCAAACGGTTTGTTCTTCCATCGACGGATGGTCGCACGGGGACCGGGTTGGCCGCCCCTCGCCTCCGTCGACGAGCCAGACCTCTTCTGGGAACATTTGCGGATGCTCGCCTGCTCGAGCAAGAGGCCCTGGAGTTCGCCAGTATCGCTTCAGGTGGCTGGGCCGTCGACGCGGAGGACCTCTCGAACGCAGGCGATGTAGTCATGCCAGAGCGCAGGATCCATCGTCGCACCCGGTCCGGCAAGCTGTGATCCGCTCAGAAGATCGACCAAACTGGTCGTTCCTCGGCGATCCCAGGAATCCACGAATCGCAGCGCCGCTTCCAGTGCCTGCCCAAACGAGAGGTGCTCGGCCTCTAGATCTTGCCCCGCCGGTGGTTCCGCGGACGTTGATCTCACCGTGACGAACTCCGCACCTCGTCGTCGGAGGACAACGCCGTAGGTACGTCCACCCGGCGTTCGGCGGCCAACCACCAGCCTAGCCGCACGCTCCCATTCGAAGGGGGTGGTCGGCAAAGCCGCAGCTCGGCCAGGCACCCACCCCCTGAGCACATCCTTCGTTGTCGCCTCAGGCTCTCGTTGCCACCAGCGCTCCAGATAGAAACATGCGGCCTCGAAAGCCTCTTCGACTGACAGCGACGCGCCCTCCGTGGCCATCCGGTCAGTCTATGTCGACATCAGGGGGTGATTCGCGGATGCTCGCCTGGATCAGCCCTCCATCACTTCGCGGACCGTGATAAGGATTGGATTCCGGCTCTCTACAGATTGCAAACCTGATGCAGACCGTCTGGACGTCGCCTCGGGTTACAGGGCTGCTACGCCGCCGGGATAGCGCCACTCGGTAAGTACGCTCCCTGCATGGTTCCGGATCCTCAGCAGACGCTCGTTTTCGCCGCTCGTTGGCGAGATAGAACGGTCACGGTGAGCGCCGAGACCATCGTCGTCCGCGATCGGTCGAGACAGTTCTCATGCCCACGGAAGGTCGTCGGCCGCTGCCGCGTCGCGTGGACGTTTGGTATGCCGCAGGCCGGGAATCGCCGCACCCGATTCGATCCGTGGGTGCTTTGTTTCCTCGACGCGAGCCGCGACGCCATCGTGGTGGTAGCCGATGGTCAGCATTTCGGGAGCGCCCAGATCCGCAAGATTGCCGGAGTCCTGGGCGTTCCACTCGATGTACCCCACGACTGGGATGACGCTCAGCATCGGTGGTCGTGGGCACGACCACCCGCTGCATATGGCTGATGTATGTGTGCGAGCGCCAGGGGTGATTGGCGGATGGTGGCCTGGGCGGTCGTGCTCGACCTTGGGTTAGAGGACGTCAGGCGTGAGAACTCGCGCTCTCATCAGCTTCCTCTGAAGTTGACGGAGGACATGAATCGTTTGCTCATCCGACCACCCGACCGTCGACTGCCAATCCGACCCCGACCCAAGACGTCGCTGGCAAAGACAATCTCCGTAGCCAGAAGGACGCGAGTCCAATCGCGTGGCAAGAGAGGTTCAGCGTTACGAATCGCTGTCACCAGCGATCTCGATTGCCGAAAGAGATCCTCGACGTCCACGAAGCCCATCGCTACCGCTAGCCGATCCGTGCAGCGAGCTGGACCTCCCCACTCCACGAGCCCCGCGGTCAACAAGCGAATCTCCTCCCCCGTCAAGTCCACACCAATTCGCTCCGGGACGTCCACGACTCGACATCATGCCAACTCGGCTCTGCTGGACCGCCTCAGGTGCAGCCTCGTCACGGTTCGCAGGTAGGCCCGCCGCGGCTCCTGGGTCTTTTCACGGATGCTCGGCGCCCTGGGGTTGCCCGCGCTGGGCACACCTCCCGGAGTGGCTAACATCCCGCGTCGTGACTCTTATCGTGACGACGATCTCCAACCTGGGGATTCTCCAGGCCTCGGATTCGAATCTGACAGCAGTGGACCGTTCTGGAAGGATAACTGCGGCCGGCACCGGGCAGAAGGTGTTTCGGCTGGACTTCTGCTCCGGAGCCTTGGCGCTCGCTGGCTCCTACGCGGTCGGCGGCATCAGGATGGACACATGGATGACCACGCTCGTGTCCAACTACTCGACTTCTGCAGCTCCAACCATCGGGGGCTTCGCTCGACACCTGCAGGCTCGTCTGATCCAGGAGGGAACACCCGGAGAGACTTCCTCGTTGATTCAAGTCGCTGGCTACGCCGAGGACGTCAAGGGTTTGCATCCAGAGATGTGGTTCATCAGAAACTTCGGAGGCATCGACCCGATCACGGGAGCCTACATCGACAGATCGGATGTGTTCGAGATATCGGAGGACTTCTGGGCTCGCGACTACCCGGCTGACGCAGCAGTGGGCCACACGTCACTGCCTGGCTACGCGCGGCGATATTTCAACGGGGCTCCCGAGGGACGAATCAGCTTCCACGTACTCGATCGATATCTTCGAGAATTCTTCAGCAGAGTTTGGACGAACCCTAAATGGGCTTTTCGCCAGCCCCGGGATGCGGCCGAAATGGCCCTTTTCATGCGGGTGGAGCTTGATGTGATCGCAGCCCTCTTTGCGGTCAGCGACTACCCTGCCGCGTTTGTTGGCGGTGAGGTTCAGGTCGAGGTGATTCCGCGGCCGGGCAAAGCAGCACAGCTCTGACGCCGTTCACGCCTAACGTCCGACGAGCCTCCCTGCGATCGCGCCCGCGTGTGTCGCCGCCTCGCGGACCGGTCGTCGAGCTAACGATACCGAGGTACATTTACGGATGCTGGCCTGAGCATCCTGCATCTACCCTGGTTTGGCTCGCGATAACTCGCCAGGCCTGCCATGCGAGAATCCTCCGCCATGGCCTCGTGGCGCGATCAAGCCTCGCCGGAGTGTCAGAGAGATCTGGATGGACTTCTGAACACGACTCTTCCGTTCGCTCAGCAGCAGCTTGACAAGCGTGGCGCCTTCCTTCCGTTCGGAGCTATCGTGGACCAAGACGGCACTGTCCGACTGACGGGGGCCTACGAAGGCAGGGACCAGCCAGCCGCGCAGGAACTCTTGGATAGTCTTCACGACGGCGCCCGTTCGCAACGGGCGTCAATCCGCGCGGCAGCGTTCGTAGCCGATGTGAAAGTGCCAGGCAAACCAGGCGACGCGATCCGAGTGGGCGTCGAGCACGAGGAGGGGGTCGCCATTGCCGTGCTGCTTCCCTACAGCAAGAGGCGGCTGGGTCGAGGCATCGATTACGAACCGCTCCGTGCGGCGCCCGGTGAACGCCACGTCTGGACCGAAAGGACAGACCCTTAACCTCTGGCGACATTTGCGGATACTGGCGTGCTCGACCATTACCTCTCCTCAGATTGAGCCTCCGCTCACGACGCCGAGAATGCCGGCGATGGTCATCAGCACCGCTACCAACAGAACCCCAACGAGGACGATGCGCAGCGCACGGTGGCGTGCGCCAAGCTCATGCTGAGTCACCGGACGACGCGGGAGTCTGACGATACTTCTGGACACTGCATCCAGGTAGCTGCCGCTTTGAATCGCCCAGGTAGCGAACGCCGTCAGAGCGGCGCCGGACACGGACAGTAGAATGTAGGAGGTCACGCCTGACGAGAAGAGCCTCGGCCTCGGGAACGACGCATCACCAGTCAGCCGCGCAAGTCCACTCGGCCGAACGTCAGCGCGGCTGCCATGGCGACGAGGATACGGGAGGGTCGACCCGCATAGGACGTTGTTGCACGCTTGTGCTCCCTGCCTGTCTGTGAGCCCGTACGTCCCAGGGACTTAGGACGCCCTCCCTCCTCTGGTGACATTGGGGATTGCTGGCCTGGCCGGTTGGATCGTCCCTTGAGGCTGTCCGTCAGGCAAGCTTCTCGCGATGGACTACTTGGAGCGAGCCATCCAGCTCTCGCTCGATGCGCACAGTGGGCAGAGATACCCATCCCCTGAGGGTGAGCCGTACGTACTACACCCGCTGCGAGTGATGCTCGCTGTCGAAGGAGTGCATGCACAGACCGCCGCCGTGCTCCACGACGTCATTGAAGACACCGCAATAACACTTGAACAATTAGAACGCGAGGGCTTCCCCGCCGTCGTATTGCAGACCGTGGACCTTCTGACGCATCGAGCTGGCGAGACGTACGACGCATACATCGAACGTGTCGCCGCAGACCCGATCGCGACGAAAGTGAAGCTCGCCGATATCGAGGACAACCTGCGTAACAACAGGCGCCTCGCCGCCACTCCAGCGGTCGTTGCTCGAATAGCGCAGTATGAGCGAGCGCTGACCCTCTTGCAGGATCGACCCGCCGGGCATCAGGCGCCGAGGTAACGCTGGCGTAGTCGCGGAGGGTCGACCCGAACGCGGGCTTGGCCGTTCGCCTTCGCCGGCGGCGAGTCGTTTGGTGGTGGCGGCCAGGTGATCACCGGTGTCGCCTAGCTGATCCGGGCCATTCAGGGGTTATTGGCGAATACTGGCGTGCGCGGCCCCGCTCTCCTGAACTGCTGCTCACGTGGTCGGTGGTGGTCGAATAACGCTACCGAGGCCGATGTCTCCGCAGCCAAGAATCGATCCGAAGAATACCAACGACCGCTCCCGCCTGAGCCACCGCCGCCAGAAGCAGAAAGACGGCCGCCCCTAGCGACCACCACAGCGCAAGCAGGACGAGAACCGCGGTCTCTTGGAGTGCTGCGATTCTCAACAGGGTGCGGCGTCGTGGAGGCCGGCCGGCGGCACTGCCGGCGTACTGCCTGGCGACCGGGAAGGCGACGAAACCCCCGATTAGGACAAAACTGCCGCCCACCGCGGCTACTCCCATCGCAGCGCCGGGGTTGACTATCGACGTAACCCCGAGAGTGATGAAGGCCGCGCACAACAGGGCTCCTGCCATGCTCATGCGCAAACCGGCGACCCTTAGGCGGCGCCGGACCTCAGCAACGAGGACCGGGTTAGACCTCACAATTCAAATCTAACTTGAGCCTGCCCTGGTTTCCTTGGCCAGAAGTGCCTTCGTCACCGGCCCGTCAAGAGTGCTTTACGGATCCTGGCCTGGGCTACGACCACCCCCTTCGAACCTCTCAAAGTGGGGCACGCCAAAATGAAGACCTCCGCCTCGGGACACGGATCAAGGCCCTCGCCGTGCGTTTCCAGGAACCGCGAATCGGACAATGGCGTTTCATGGGTATGGCATCCAGCCGTGTGCTCCTGTGCGGGTTAGCGGTGATCCTGGTTGGAATGAGCGCCTGCGGCGCTCACCCGGGCGCTAGGACAGGCGCGTCCGGATCCCCCACGCCGTGTTCTCATTACCGGGCGTTCAGCCTCTCCCTGGCCAAAGACACGGGCGGCGAGGTCTCGCCTATCGCGGCGGCGCAATGGTTCGCCACCCACGGCGGGGTGTGGTCCGACATACCAACGACCGGTTGGAGTGTCATAGGCAGCTCCCAGTCGTCGACATCCGTCCAATCCGGGTCATTTACCCTTGATGTCTGGCAGGGCCCGGACGGCACCTGGCAGGTAGCAAGCGGCAAGGACGCCACGTGCTAAACACCAATGTCCGCCGTTCAGGAACGGCAACACACGGCGGGTCAGGCGCAGCCCTAGTCCGGTCGAGCTCAGGGGTGCTTGGCGAATACTGGCGTGGTGCGTGCCGCTCTACCCCGATTACGTCAGCGCGCTCCTAAGTTTGGATCCGGGTGCTTCTTGGCGGCGGCGTCCCAGGGATGGCGCCGGTCAGAGAACACCGACCACATGACCAAAGCTGCTCCCGCAGCGACGAGTACAAGAGCGCCGGCTAGCGATGGCAGCGTCCACGAATCCGTGCATGACACGTAATCGCACTTACCCTGGGCCTCGTGGATGATGTCGAGGGTGAGCTGCTCGACCTTCCACACACCGGCTCCAACTCCTGCCAAGCCGGTAAGCACGAGAAGCAGCCGCCGGGTTTGCTGGCTCACACCTTTGACTATATCGGGCCTCACTAAGCAACAAGAAGGGGCGCCTATCTCATCAACTCGCCCACTCGGTGGGAGTTGATGCACAGCCCACCCGCGGCTACTAACTCAACGAGATCTCAACGCCGCGACCCGGCGATGGAACTCCTCCTCGTCTATCTCACCTCTCGCGAACCGCTCGTCGAGGATGCGTCGCGCCAACTCGGTTTCGTTGCCAAGGCCGCCCCGCATCAAGACGACGACGCCGACGACGATTGCCGCCGCTACGCACAGCCAGATCACCAACTCGACGACCATCCACCACACCGCCGCTCCGCCGCCGTAGCCCCACATCATCGCGATCACCTCAGTCTCACTGCTGACCCGACCCAGCCCTGACGCCGATCTCAGACTCCATTGTTGGGATGAAGAACTGTCCCGCCAAGGGTCAGAGGTCCCCTTCGTCCCGACAAACGTCCTCGACGAGAGGCACAGGCAGGGATACCGCTCAGCTCGGGTACGTTCGCGAACCCTCGCGTGCGCTCTGGAGACGTCACTGGACGACGGCACAGTCCTCAG
This sequence comes from Candidatus Dormiibacterota bacterium, assembly GCA_963848445.1. Taxonomy (GTDB): domain Bacteria; phylum Chloroflexota; class Dormibacteria; order Aeolococcales; family Aeolococcaceae; genus Palsa-851. Next base: position 98,583 of record CAWKDT010000004.1, on the reverse strand, counting down.
ATTGAAGTCGGCTTCGACCTGCGCTTCGAACCACTGAGGCCAACGCCCCCGGTGGTCCCAAGGACGCTCGCGACCGGGAAGGCGACCGATATTGCGACGAACCCAAGGTAGTAGGTAGTCATCGCGACGGCTGCGGCAACGAGTAGACCCACTGCCAGGAGGCGCTCCCACTGCTTCATCTAGTCACCGTAGCTCTTCTGAGGCCGGTTAGGAGGGTGAACGTGAGCCCCAGCTGTCGAGGTACATTGCGGGATGCTCGCCTGAGCAACCATGCGGTCCCGCGAACGCCTGCTCTCGCCAGGAGTCCGCGGTGATGCCCCCTCACCTGCAGAAGGCGGTCTGCGTCAGCGCACTCAATACCCCGTGACACCGATGCCGACGATCAGGGCGCCGAGGCTAATGGTGACCGGAACCAGCCGGGCCGCCAACCCCCGCCAGCTCCTGGTGCTCGCGGACCTGGCCGTGGGCAGCGCGAGCAGCGTAGCGACCACGAGAAGGGCGAGTCCGATGCTGAAGATGGCGAGGAAGCCGAGGGCTGCGGCGCCAGTGAAGGCGGCGGTGAGCAGAAAGCTGGCCGCCGTGTCGCGTCGGATCCCGAGCAGCACTCCTCCGCTCAGCGCGGCTGTAGCGATACCGGCAATGAAGAACGTGACGAAGTCGACCCGGCTCCAGTACCCGCCGGGTAAGCTGGAGATATTTCCTTGGGAGGCGATTAGGGACCGGTAGCCCCAGTCAGCGGCGGCAGCACCAGCCGCCCCCAGGACGGCAAGCGCGATGGCTCCTTCGCGCGAACTCGCCGCGAGCCACCCTCGCCTTGTGGTCGTACCCATCGCCACCATCATGGCGTCTGGCCCCGCCACGGTCCTCGCGTGGCCCCGGTTCCTCGGCGCCATGGGCCGCGTGCGGAGAGGACATAACGAGGTCAGTGTGTTTGTTGCACGCTGGAGTGGGCGTAGTCGTCTCTCGAGTCGACGCTCAGCAGGCGCCTGGGAAGCCCAGCGACCCTCCGGCGTCCCGCATCGAGGCGCCCGTAGCGAACACGTCAATCTCTTGTGGCGGATGACTGTTGTCAGGCGTGACGTCGTCGAGCAGTACGGCACCCGTCGAACCGCGCACGACTACCGTCCACGGCGGCGACGGCGCGCCCGCCTCACCCTCAGTGAATGTGACGCTGGTACCGCACGGGATGCGCACCTGCTTGGCGCCCGTCCACGGTGTTACGGTCACCGTCCCGGGGCGGAAATCTTGGACGTTGAGGGTCCATGGGCCAGAAGGCCAGGGCACCGACCCGTCGTAGGTCGCCGGATGACCGCACGCCGACGTCGCGAGTGCGATGACGCACAGAAGCCCGAGCTTCAATCTCAATGCGGCGGCTGGAGGCACCAATCCGAGGATACCAGCGGTGTCTCGGTCGAACTCGACTCTGGGGACATTCACGGATGCTCGCCTGGACAGCGAGCAACTCCCTTGACCGAACGCGGGCGATTGGGCGCGCCCGACCGAGGTATTCGTTGAGCGCTGGCCTCTAGGATATTTGTCATCCCTACCTACACTTGCGAGGCCTGCGGCTACCCGCTTCTTTATGCCCCTCCGGCTACCAGCGGGATTGGCTCGCTTGAAATCTGTCCTTGCTGTTTCTATCAGCCCGGGTACGACGACGTGATTCTTGCTGCGACCGGTGTCGACGGGCAAGCGCGGATCAGCGGCTTGAGTATCTCCACCGAGTGCATCCGGAGTGGCGATACATGCCACACAGGGCCTGAGCGTGATCCCCGAAACGCCCCTCGCGAGGCACGCGCCGGCGGGCAAGTGGTCGGGATTCGGTCATGCCGAGAGCGTGCCTGCCTGACGCCTCCGATCGCTGCCGGCTTACGCGGCGGACGGGGTGTCCTTCCTCCTGACGCTGGCGGCCGCGCGGATAGGGCCAGCACACAGGGGCTCGCGACGATCTCAAGCACCTCGTCGACCCTTTTGCACGCCGGGCGGCCGCTCCATCGAGATCCTCGTCACGCGAACTCCAGACGTGCTCGCCTTCCCGGTTGGGTGACGACCACGGCGCCGGGGCCCAGCGCCCGTAAGGGAATCACGGAGCGAGAGCTATCCGAACCCTCGTGGCGGTTTCCCCACCAACCGCATTTCCAGAAAGGACACACGACCTGACAGGCGTCGTCTGGAACCGTCCCTTGAATACAAACGGGACACTCAATCGGTCAGCACCCGACTGGTTGCGACTCCCAGTTGGCATCACCGTTGGCATCGGACGGAATGGGCCAACTACCGGGTCATTGGAACCAGCCGTCGACATCGAGCACGGCGTTGATGCGAGCCCATTGAGTTGAACAGGTTGAGGTCACCGGCGTGGGCTCCCGACGCCAGGTCCACCACCACCAGGTTGGGCAAGGCGACGCCCGGGTTCACGTTGAGGTCCGAGGCGTTCGGCTTCGGGCTCACGTCCGCCGGATACATGGTGAGGTAGGTCGCCTTGGTCCCGCTCACCGCGGTCAGGTTGGCGATGATCGCCACCGGTCCGCTCTCCGGGATGCCGTCCACACCGGCGATGGCCACGAGCAGGGTGCCGCCCGAGGTCAGCTGGTGTCCGGAGCATTCGGTGCCCGACCCGCTCCGGGTGTCGCAGATCCGGGTTGGCCCGATCGCCTGATACTGCGCCCCGGTCGCCGGGCTGCCCGACGTCGATCCGAACCAGCCACTCGGCATCCAGCACAACGTTGATGGATCCGACCGCGTTGTACACGCACACATCGGTGTTCGGCCCACCTGAGTGGCTGGGACCGAGCGGCACCATCACCCGGTTGGCCTGGACCGCGCCCGCCGAAACATTGATCGTGGACGACGCGGGCTGGCCGGTCGCGCAGGTCCCGTTGCTCTGGGTGGGGAAGACACTCAGGAAGGTCGCCTGGCTGCCGGCCACCGCGGTCAGGTTGAGCACCGCCGCACCGGCAGTGCCATCGGTCGGGATGCTCGCCGGCGAGCCGCTCACGCCGCTGGGGATGCCGCTGACGTTCACCTTGCAGCACCTGACCCGGGCCGATCGTGTTGTCGGTGCTGTGTCCCTGGTTGCAGCCGTTGGCCGGCTGCTTCGCACGGGTGTCGCAGACCCGCAGCGGCGCGATCGCGTGGAACTCCCCCGCCGGGTTGCTTGCCGACTGGGGCGCGAAGTACCCCTCCACATCCGCCACGACGTTGACGCTCCCCAGGGCGTTGTAGATGTTGACCTCACGCTGGCTGTCGGACGCGCCGTTCTGGCCGAGCGCGACCGTGACCAGGTTGGCGATGTTCACGTGGGCGCCGAAGTTGAGGTTCGAGGCCAGGGGTCGTCCGGTCCCGCTGGGATAGACGGTGAGCAGGCTCGACGAGGAGCCGTTCACCGCGAGCGACGTTGAGCACCACCGCGGTCGCGTTCGGCGGGGACCGCCTCGCCGGTGCGCGCATCGCGTGTACCCGGTGACCTGGAGCGTGAGCGTCTGCCCCGCGCCGAGCGCGTGACACGTGTGCACCCCGCAGAGGCCGGAGCGCGTGTCCAGGATCCGGAAGGGGGTCAGCGGGACGTAGCTGCCCAGCCCGCGTGTAGATGTATCCGGCTGCCGGTGTGAGTGCGCTCGCCCCCGCCAGGTCGGTCACCTGGACCTGGTCGTACCCGGCGGTCTTCGCCGGGGTCGTGAAGGTGAACGAGCTCGCCGTGATGCTCGTCGGGGTCACCGTCGTCCCCCCGATGGTCGCCGTCATGCCCGCAACGAACCCGCTGCCTGTCACCGTGACCACCTGGCCGCCCGTCACCGGACCCGCGGACGGGGTCACCCCGCTGATCACCGGCAGAGCCTCGTATACGTGTACTCGTCCGCCGCAGTGAAGGCGCTCGCACCGATCAGCGTGGTCACCTGGACCTGCACCACGCCTGGCGCCTCGGCCGGGGTCGTGAATGTGAACGAGGTGGCAGAAACTCCCGACGGCGTCACCGTGGTGCCGCCGATGGTCGCGGTCATGCCGGCGGTGAACCCGCTCCCGGTCACCGTGACCGTCTGGCCACCACTGACCAAGCCGCCGGCCGGGGTCAGCGCGCTGATCACCGGCAGGCTGCCGTACGTGTACTCGTCAGCCGGGGTCAGCGCACTCGGGCCGAAGGACGTCGTCACCTGGACCGTCGACGAGCCCTGGCCGGCTCTGCTGGGGTGATGAAGGTGAACGAGGTCGGCGTCACGCTCCGTCGGCGTCACCGCGACACCGCCGATGCGTCACCGTCATCCCCGCCTCAAACCCACTCCCGGTCACCGTCACCATCTGGCCGCCGCTCACGACGCCGACATCGGGTGTCACCGACCTGATCGTGGCGCTGTCTCCAAGAGTTGCAGCGCCTGCGGCCATGTGAACACCACGTCGGTCGGGGTCGCGCCGCACGCTCCAATAAAGATCTCGGCAAACGAGGGTTCATATAATGGCAGCCACTCGGAGTGAAACCAGCGCCCATGTAGTTCTGGACCCCAGGGAGTCCCCAGGAGCCGCACATGGTAGGCGTGGCATAGGCTGCCGAAGGATGTATCGTCACGCGGTGCCCCGAGGCAGTTGGCACCACCGTCGTCGTACATCCAGTAATAGTCGGATCCGAGGGGATTGCTCGTCCCCCCAGCCCAATTCGCTCCTCCGTCGGCCACCGACAGCCCCACCCGTGAGTTGTGAGGTCCCGTTGAATGACGGATCTGTGCTGTTATTGGCTCCCGTCTGAGCGATGAATGTCCAGCTGGGTCGTCAAACCAGCCATCGGTGAGACGCCGCGAGCCACTCGTTCCAGGTTAGCAATCACGAATAGCTGCTCTGGAACCGTCATCGCCTCATATGCGGCAAGGCTCAGCGAGAGGGATGGCAGGCTTTCCAGGGTCGCACGAGCATTGTCGATGGCTTGCACAGCGTCCTCGTTGCACGTGTTGCTATTGTCCAGCGCGGAGCGGCGCACGACCCATCATCGGTGAAATTCGGAGCCGGCGGGAGACTGACCGAAGGGTTGCTGAGCGAGAGTTGCGAGGCGGCCAACGACCCACGAGACCCCGTCGATGCCGCAGCCAGCGAGGCGTACCGCCCGCCGACACTGTTGACGGTCGCGGCGCTCACTGACGTCGACCCAAACCCGGCACAGGCTGTCGCCGCCAGGAGCGCGATCATCAACGGACGCTTCATCAGGCGTGCCCGACCGGTTGCGGTTGCGGTTGCGTACTCGGAACCCACGCGATCGTTGCCACGACCGCGCCGCTCAGCACACCGAGGCAGGCCACGGCTCGCCGACGGTGGTCACGTCCGGCTCGCATGCGGAAACCATCCTCGTGCTCAAACTCTTCTATATGGACTCATGATTCGACGGCCGTCGTGACCAAAGGGCGGATATTCCGGTTACTAAAGGCGGCGCAGGGCGGTACAGGTGAGGACAACTTCAGAGGGGCGGCTGGAACCGGCCGTCGGCCCGTCCCGCGCCACGGATCACCTCCAGACGCCACCTGGAGCTCGATGACATCGACGCACCCAAGACGTGCCGTTGCACGTTGGAGCAACTAGTCAGACAGCCCAACCGTGCAGACCACGCTGCCATCCAGTCAAACCAATCCCTGTAGCTCGTCAACCTCGGATATGCCGGCGCGACACTTGGGTCAGGATTCGTTGCCGATCGTATAACCGCTCAATCGAGCTGCGAGCCGGGCGAGCGACGAAGCCGCAGTCATCCGACCCGCGATTGCCACCGGTACTCGTCCAGGCATGATCCCCGCTCAGGACGGCCTTCAGGGCGTTCCGGGACCGGAATCGGTTGCCGGAGGCCGGCCACTGCCGTGATCGCCCAAGCGCTCAACCTGGGCCGTCACGCGCGGAGGCGCCCACTACACTCCACTGGGTGCCCTCCCCTCCCCGATCCTTGGATGAGATCGTCGCCACGCGACCGACCGGTGGCCAGAGGCGGCGGCGCAAGCGAGTCCCTGGCGGCGTTGGCTGCGCTACTTGGGTTGGCGCACCGTACGCTGGCCGCTGCTCGCGGTGACGATCCTCCTTGCCGTCACGGTCGTCGACGTCGGCGTGCGCTACATGCCTGCGATTCGCGCGCTGCAGCAGGGCCGCGACGCCGCCGAGCAGGCGCGAACACTCCTCGTTGGCGATCTCAGTCACATCGACCGGCAGCGGATCGACCAGGCGGACGCTCTTCTGGTCAGCGCAGCGGCCGACTTCGGAGCCAACTCCAGCGTCCTCGCCGACGGGTGGATCGCCGGCATCGCCGTCCACCTGCCATGGGTGGGAACGCCGGCCTGCAGGCGGCCCGCGCCCTGCGGACCGCGGGCGAGGACGCTGCCAGCGCGGGTGCCAGCCTGGTCGGGCTGGCTGCGCAACTGGCGGATCCGGCGAACGCACAGCAGCCCCTGCTCCAGCGGATGGTGCGCATCGCTACACAGAGCGCACCGGTGCTCGCGTCCGCGCAGGCGCGGCTCAATGCCCTGAGCCGCGACGTCGCCCAGATCCCCACCGGACCATTGCTTGGTCCCCTGCAGTCGGCCCGCCAGACGCTGCATCGCGACGGCGCTGGCCTCGTGAACGCTGCGTTGCCGGCGATATCGATCTTGCGCGCGCTGCCGGCGGCGATCGGCCCCGGGCAGCATTCGTACCTGCTCCTCCTCGCCAACCCGGGCGAGGAGCGCCCTGGCGGGGGTTTCATCGGCGCCATCGGGCAGCTGGAGTTCAGCGATGGCGCGTTGACCGCTGAGACGTTCCGGGATTCGGCCTTCAGCAACTCGCTGAACACCCACATCCCAGTGCCCACGCCACTCAACGTCCACCTCTTCCATGGCCACCCCTGGGAGCTGAGCGATGCCAACTGGTCACTCGATTTCCCGACCGCGGCTACAGACGTGGAGCGGATCTACACGGCGGCCACGGGCGTCCATCCCGATGGCGTCATCGAGGTGGATCCGGTCGCGCTGGCCGGCGTTCTGGCCATCACCGGCCAGATCACTGTGCCCCCGTATCCGCAGATCATCACCGCCAGCAATGTGCTCCAGGAGCTGAACTACATCACCAACAACTCGCGACCCGGCGATCCCGGCAAGGTCTACCTCCCGCCCTTCGGCCACGTCGTGCTAGACCGCCTCCTGCACGCTCCGCTGGGGCAGATGCCCGCGCTGGCGCAACGACTGGCCACGTCAGCGCAGCAGAAGCACATCACCTTCTTCTTTCATGACACGCAGTTGGAACGGCTGGTCACAAGCGCTGGCGCCGGAGGACAGGTGACTTCGCCGTTGTCCGACGCGCTTGAGGTCGTCGACGCCAATCTCTCTGGAAACAAGGGCGATCTCTACGTGACCCGCCAGGTCAATTTCCAGGCATCGGTGGGCGCGGACGGCCAGGTGCACGACCTGCTCGCCATCACCTACCAGGACCCAGTGCAGAAGAACCCCGCTGATGCGCATCTCATGCTCGGTTCAGGCGGCGCCTATCGTGACTACCTGCAGGTGGTCGTGCCCGAGACCGCGCAGCTCGATGGCATGACCGTGAGCATCAGTGGCGGGCCAGCCAAGCCAGTGGCGCCAGAGGCACTCAGCTTCGACTTTCAGCGCGAGGAGATCGGATATTGGCTGATCGTCCCCTCCGGCGGTCGCGCCACGGTCACGATCAGCTACGAGGGCCCCTTCGCCGACATCTCACAGCCCCCAGAGCGGTACACCCTGGTGTGGACCAAGCAGACCGATGCCCTGACCTGGCCGATCGCGGTGAGCGTCGCCATGCCGGGCGCCCCGCCGCATCACTGGACCTCCGACCTCTCGATCGACCGCTCCTTCTCGCCCTTGGCCACTCGCTGAGCCTCGCCGTTCACCGAGACACCCTCCGCTCTGTGCTCGGGAGTAGCGGACGGCGGCGGCGGTGGGAGCGGCTCGGGCTCGGGCTTGACTGACTTCTCTCGCGATGGTTCGTAGTAGTAGTAGTAGTAGCTGTGCATGCTGCGCTGGGTGGCCTTGTTAAGCACGACACCGAGCACCTTGGCGCCAACCTTGTGCAGCAACTCAATGACGGCGCGTACCTGGTCAGCATTGGTCTTTCCCGAACTCGACCACAATGATCACGCCGCTCGCGTGTGCACTGATGCTGAGCGCGTCGGTGACCGCTTGTACCGGCGGCGTGTCGATGACGACCACGTCGCGCTGGAACTCGAGCCCCCGGACCAACGCGACGATGCGCGGCGAGGCGAGCAGCTCCGATGGATTCGGTGGCTGCACACCACTCGTCACTAGGGAGAGGCGCCGGTAGGAGGTTGCAAACTCCTTGTCGAGCAGGGGCGGCGCACCCCGGGTTGCCGGGGCGATGAGCATCTCCGACATACCGGGGGCTACGGGCCGTCCGAACACGCGATGCTGTGCGGGACGGTGCATGTCCGCGTCGAGGAGCACTACCGACTTCTCGGTTGCCGCTAGGGCGATGGCGAGGTTGGTCGCGGTACGCGTTTTGCCCTCGCCGGCGCGCGAGGACGTGATCACGATGCTCCGCAGCGGCCCTTCTAACTCGGCGAAGAGGAGGTTGGTGCGCAGGCGGTTGTACGCCTCGTTGGCGCTCCGCTGGCGCCGCTTACTCGCCGCGGATCGTTGGTTGGGCTCGAAGCGTGGCACGATCGCTAGACACGTGACGCCGAGACGTTCACGGACATCCTGCTCAGTGTGCAGGCCCTGATCGAAGTACTCAAAGGCCGCGGCAACGCCCAGACCGACCAGCAGGCCAGCGAACAGGGCGAGGAGCACGTCGAGAAGTACCTTCGGCGAGACTGGGGTCACCGGGATCAAAGCGGGCGCCTGTACCGACACGGTCACCAGGTTCAGCGCTTCGTTTGCCTGGAAGGCGCTGTAGTTGGCGGTCAGCTGGCTGAGCAGGTTTGAGGTCGCCTGGATCTCAGCGGTTATGCCGCTGGTATCAGCGCCCCTTCGGACATTTGCAAACTGTGCGACCTCGGTTGCCAAAGTGCTGCGGGCGTTCGTGATCCCCAGCAGGAGCGGTGCTCCCTCCAGAGTGATCTGCTGCTGGTTCTGGTTCTTCACCTTCGCTGCGTAGTCGCTGGTCAGGGTGTTGTCGATCCGTGCTGCCTGGGCAGGGCTGGGGTTCTGGACTGCAACGTCGACCAGCTGGGTGCTGGTCTCGGGCGTCGCCGTCACCTGCTTGGCCAGCTGGTCGGTGGTGACGCCGAGACCGAGCTCATGGATGACCTGCTGCAGCATCTGAGGCTCGGTCATGAGCTTTGCAGCGGTGGCGGTGGCCTCGTCAGGGCTCAGCGGCACGGCCGAATTGTTGGCCGACTGCGGACCGGCGCCGACGACGAGGACGGCGGCGTCCGCCTGATAGATCGGGGTCGAGTGCCGGGCGACGGCGAACCCGGCGATCCCGGCCACAACGGTGATAAGGGCCACGGGGAGGGCCCATCGCCGGGCGAGCTTACGGAGCTGCTGCGGTTGCATTTAGTGAGACGGCTTCCTGAAGGCTGCATCTCGATAGACGCAGAGATCGCGCTCGCGCGAGGGGATTGTACGTTTGCCTAGGCTACCATGCCGCTTGATGGGCGACCCACAAACTCGGCAGCGCCGGCGAGCGAAGCGCGGACGCCGGATAACCCGTACCCAGGTGCGAATCCTCGGCGTCATGGCGGCGGCGCTGCTGGTTGGTGCAGTTGCGCTCGTGTTCGCGCTACGGCCTGCTCCGTCTGAACCCGCCTACGTCGCCTCGCCACCGCTGGCACTCCCGTCAACAGGTGTCCCCACCTCGACTCCCCTGCCAGGCGGCGTGTCCGTGACCGCTCGCATCATCGTGCCCGCCGGCCAGATCAACATCGGCGTGGTCCCTGGGGATGGCATTCATGTGCCCATCAACCTCGCCGCGCACTACCCCGGTACCGCCCAACCTGGCGAACCGGGCAACGCCGTCTACTACGCCCACGACCAGCGGGGGATGTTCCTCGGCCTGCATCGCCTGCACCTAGGCGACGAGGTCCGCGTGATCTTTAAGGACGGCTCGCAACTAGTGTTCCACGTGGCCGCTCTCCAAGTGGTGAGCTACAACGATTGGTCGGTGCTGGCGCCGACCGCCTTCCCGGAGCTGACCCTCCTCACCTGCACCTCCTACACCGCCTACGAGCCACGCTACATCGTCATTGCCACGGAGACGTAGCTAGTCAGGGACGCACAAGTGTGCTACGGTGCGATGGTCACCTCAAGAAGGGGGGTGGAGGATCCAACGTGATCAGGAAGCGCGGACCCCTCGGACGGCTGGCTCTGAGCGTCAGCATCGCGGCTGCGGCTACGGTGGCCATCGGCACGACGCTGGTTCTGGCGTACCCCCCACCCGCGGCCAGCGCAACCCTGGTCTCGGGATGCTCGAAGGTGGGCGCTGGCAAATCCTGCGCGTACGAATTCCTCTTCGTGAATGCGAGCGATCAGCCGGTGACCGGCGCTGTTGTCGCGTTTGGCGTGGCTGGGATGAGCACGTGTTCAGTCAGTCCGACGACCGGCACTACGAACTCCAGCGGTAACGTGACAACCACATTGTCGTGCGGGACCACGAAGTGCGGCACCGGTAAGGTGACCGCGACCAGCGGAACCGCCACCGCCTCGGCCACTGTCACCGTGCCCTGCACAGGCGGCACGCTGCCCTTCGGCGGTGCGACCCCACCAAGCCCGCCGACCTGGCTCTGGGGCGTGGTTGGCGCGGCCGTGCTGGTATTGGCTGGCGGTGGGTTATCACTGAGGCGTATTCGCAGCGCCTACTGATCCTCTGAGAGCCCGTTCGGCGAGGGACGGATGGGTATAGGGTGCACACCCCGTTCGCGAAGGTCCCGGGATCTAGCCTGGTGCGTCCCAGACCGGTCGCGGCGCCCTTGCCCTCACGACCAGTTGATCGCAACAGCCTCCGTAGGACCTTGTAGGCAGAAGGGATCATGCAAGACATGCGTCGCCGCCATGAGATGAATGACCACACTGGCGCGGACCCGGAGGTTGCCGTCTGGCCCATCTCAGGCATACGGACGAGTTGCTCATCAACCTCCGCAAGGGATCCGCGGGGCAACCCCGGCGGCGCGCGGCATATTGCGTCACGCTCTAGGCGAGCAGTCCCAATCCTGGATCGTGCTGCGCGGCCAGATTTCTCTGGTCGGCCCGAAGCCACCTCTGCTAGCTTATGGCGACGTTGAGCGGTTGTCCGCCGTCCGCTCAGCCGCCAGAGCACGGAGGGTGACCAGCTGGCCGTCCGTCGGCGCCGAGTGTGGCCGCACTTCCAACACCCGCTGGTATGCGCCCGTCAGCGGCCACCCCATCATAAGCAGCGCCGCACAGACAACCGTAGGGGCCCGCTCGACGCCGGCGTGGCAATGGACCAGCACCTCGTGGCCCTGTCTAACGAGACCGGAGACTGTCGCAGCGACTTCGCGAAGTTGCGCCAAGGTCGGTGTGCCGTGGTCCACGAGCGGGATGTGCCTGACCACGATCTGCGCCGGCCAATGGGCGACGTCCGCTCCTTCCTCGCGCAGATCGACAACAGTGTCGATCCCGTTGCGCGCGAGTTGGGCCGCCTCGCGGACGCGAGGCGCAGATCCCATCCACAGTCCAGGGATCACCCGGACGGCATCCGGGCGGCGGCGCAGCATGTCCCATACAATGCCGGAACCCTCGTGGACTCGGGAAGTATCGGGCAAGGACCGCGAAGGTCTGGGCGGGGAAATTCAGGTACGAGCACGATGGGGCTTGAGCCTACACCTCACGTCGAGCGCACAAATCTATCCGGCTATCACTTGGACACACCGCATGATCTCGGCGTGTGCCCTGATCGGCTAAAGTGACGTGCTAGGAGCGGAATGATGTTGAGGAAGGTACGCGTGGCTGAGCCAGTCGCCAGTGAACCACAAATCAGTGTGGCGGATGACATTCGGGGGGTAAGCGCGCACGACGCCCTCACAGAGCCGGAGAAGTCACGCAACGGTTTGGGGCCGGGCCACTCAACGGCGCCGGAGGCCAACCATCCGATCCAGTCGCAAGACGGCCGTTGGCGGGCGGGTGTGTACCGACGCGTCGGTACCAAGCCTCAGGTGGTGTCGACCCGGGCCTGGACGATATTCCTGATGGGCCTCGATGGTTCCATCGCGATACTCGCGACGCTCATCGGGGGGGTCGCGCGCTTCGGTGCCACTCCGGCGCAGTTGGTCCAGGGACCCATGTATCTGGCGCTGACCGCAACCCTTCCCGCCGTCTGGATTGGGGCCATGTTCCTTGGGCAAGCCTATGATCGCCGCTATCTTGCGGCCGGGCCGGAGCAATTCCGCCGGGTCGGCAACTCGGCCATGTGGGTCCTCGGCGCAGTGGCCTTTGCCTCCTTCGTCCTTCGCGCTGACTTCTCGCGGGGATTCGTGGCAATCACGATCCCTGTTGCAACCGCGTTGACGCTGCTTGGACGATGGGCGGCCCGGAAGGTTCTTCGGAGGAGATTCGACCGAGGCGCCGCCTTGCACCGGGTTGTCACAGTCGGCGGCTGTGCGGAAACTGATCAACTCGGGAGGTACATCGCGAGGAATATGCACACGGGGTTCGCGCTGGTCGGTACCGTTGCAACCGAGCAGTCGTCTGAGGTGCCCCTCGATGTCGACCAACTCGTTGCGGACGTCCGCTGCGCCGAGGCCGACACCATCGCATTCGTGGGAACGGGACGCTTCCGCACGCGTGAGCTGCGTCGAACTCTCCTGGTCTCTCCAGGGGTCGGGTATTGGTCTGCTCGTAATACCCGACCTGGCCGACATCGCGGGACCCCGCATCGAGGTGAAGTCCGGTCCAGGGGCTCCCTCTCCTCGAGATATGCGAGCCGGAGTTGACCGGAGCCGGTCGGCTGATGAAATCCCTGTTTGATCGCGCTGGGAGCCTTGTGCTCCTCATCATCATGACCCCGCTCCTGAGCGCAATCGCGGCCTCAATTAAGCTTGGCGATGGTGGCCCGGTGTTCTATCGACAGAGCCGCATCGGGAAGGATGGCAAAGACTTCCAAATTTGGAAGTTCCGCACCATGCACGTGGATGCCGCGCCGCGATTCCACAGCGTGGAGAGCCAATCAGGGAATGTTCATGTCCTTCACAAGCAATGTGACGATAGTCGGGTTACCAAGGCCGGTCGCTTCCTGCGGAGGTATTCGCTGGACGAACTACCACAACTCTTCAATGTGTTGATGGGCACCATGTCCCTTGTTGGCCCTCGTCCGCTCATCCCTGACGAAGTTGACAGCTTCGGCCATGGCGCGCACCTCCGCCTACTCGTGGCGCCCGGTATGACGGGCCTCTGGCAGGTGAGCGGGCGCTCGGAACTCCCTTGGGATGAACGCGTGCATCTCGACCTCTACTACATCGAGAACTGGTCCATGTGGCTGGATTTTGCGTTGCTGTGGAGGACGCTTCGGGTGATCATACATTCGAAGGGGGCCTACTGAGACATTAGGAGCCGAGCAATAGGGCAGCAGCGTGCGAAGCTATCCGTCGCGACTGAGATTGCTCGGCCTTCGCTCACGATGAGTACATCCGCCGCAGCGAGCACCGTTGGGTAGAGCCGTTCCTCGACGAGCCCCGTGAAGCGCACCCTTCCGAAGCCCTTTTGCTTGACTCTCGACGGCGCAACGCTGGCTCCCGTCAGCCACTATTACAGCGACGATCGAGCTTCTTCGTAGTAGCCGGGCCGCCTCAACAGGGTTCCCGAGATCCTGCTTTAGGCCAAGCTGGACCCACGCTTTCCCAGCGTGGCAGCCAAACTCCGTGACGCCGAGAACGATGTGCTCGCCTACCGGAAACTCCCGGTGGACACTGGCGCTCGATTTCCTCGACCAACCCGTCAAGGTGGGGGGATCTTCCCAACGCCGATTCACTGTTGCGCCTCTTCAGCGCGGTGCTCCAAGACCAACTCGACGAGTTGGAGGACGGACGACGTCACTTCAGTCAGCAGTTGGCTCAGCTGCTCCATCCCGAGGGTTCCGCGTTGCTCACCAACCCGCTCACGGTGGCCTCATCTCTCACCGACGTTGTGAGACCTCAACCGAATTCACACCAATACGCGGATCTTGACCCGAGCTTGCAGAATAGATTCTGCGTAGCCGTGTGTCCTTTAGAGAGCCGCGAGGGTCAACGCAGCTCACAGACGCTTACTCTGGGACACCACTCGGTGCAGCGCCCACAGTAGGTAAGCATCACTTACCACCGCAGCAAGTACGAGTGAGGTGCTCGCTCCTATCAAGTGAAGGGACGGGGTCAGGAATGTCGCTAATACCACCAGTGCTATCAACGACACGCCTTCGCCGAGCGTAGTGGAGCCCGGGCGGCCAGCCGCATTCAAGAATACAACAAGCACACGACGAACACCGAAAAAGAATCCCGCCAAGATGAGTATGCGGGCCACTGGAATCGCAGGTGAAAAGGCTTGCCCAAATGCAAACGGTAGAACGAAACCAACGATGCCCTCTGCGAATAGGGTGGCTGCCGCGGCCATGATCACTGCGCCGAGGGCTATCCTCTTCATCCGGCGAAGGCGTGCCGCGCCCTCATCCTCCGCCGCTAGCCGTGGCAACGCGATCGTTCCTAATCCGGACACGAGCAGGGACGGCAAATTATTGAACGCGGAGCCGACGGCGTAGAAGCCCAGGTCTGCTCGCGATAGCAGAATGCCGACGACCGCTTGATCGATTGAGAACGCCTCGACCGGTGCGCTCGCTCCAACTATCGACCGTAACCCATATCCGAGCAATGACCGGACCGCGAGATTGGGCGGCGGTGAGCGAGGACTGCCGCGACTAAGTACCACGCACCCAACAGCACAGGTAATGATAGTTGCGCCGACCATGAGGCCGAGCACAATGCCCACGGTTGCGTGATGGAACACGAGCCAGCACACGAGAAGGACCGCGGCTACAGTCATCTGCGGGACTGGAGTGAGCACATTGAGAGCTAGAAACCTGTGCTCCCCTTGCAAACAAGCCAGAACCATCTGCCACGTCATAAATCCAACCACCCACAGTGGTACGAACATTGCCTCGAGCCAGATGGGGGACGACGACCGTCCGTGGAGAAGGAGAACCACCGCGGCGGCGCTAAGCAGTGACGCTCCTATGCAGAGCCGAAGCCACACGCCGACTAGCATCCCTAGGACGGCCCGAGCGGAAACGCGCTCGCGCGCGATCGTAAACGCCACAGCCGTGGGCAGTCCCGCGCCACCTAACTGAATGGCCAACACTGCGACAATTGTGAGTAAGGCCAGCTCCCCTCGGCCAGTAACGCCTAGCAGCCTCGCGGTCGCCGGGCCGGAGAGCACAAGACTGCCCTGGCCTATGAGACTTGCGGCGACCGCTCCCGCTGACGGATTGGCGCGAAGTAACCCAGGGATTGGCATTCTTGGCCCTGAAGGCCGGACGCGATTCGTAATATCCTCAGCTTACCCAACTGAGCCGCCTCGGGTTTCATAGAGACTTCTGGGGTGCCCTGACTTCGGGTGGAGTCAGATTCTTGCACCCACGCTGCCGTTGTCGGTTGATGTCGAGCCTCAAACGCGAGCGATGTGAGCGTACTGAGCCACGAGTAACGTCGCTGGCGATTGTTAAGATCTCCAGGTATGCGAAGATGGCGGTGGCCAATTCGATGCGTGTGCTCTATTGTTTGCCGATCGAGTAGTTCGACCTGCACTCGGCTCCGGCGCTCCGCGCGTACATGATCGATGGTTCACGCCTGTCCCCATGTATATTCCGCTTCCTACCGTGCGCGCAGTCGCTTATGTTCGCGACGGGGCACCAGGCGCTCCTCCACACAGCAGGAATGAAGCTACAACGTATCCGCCTCTCAATACCGCCGCCAGAGGGGTCACGCAGCACCAGAACGCGGTCCAATGTATTGGTGCCGAGCGCCGGGAGCGCAACTTCAGAGCAGCAATAGATCTGTTTCGCCGTGCCGGTAGCTGGCGGCCAGACCCAGCAAGGAAACCGGCATCTCGGTGCGCATATCGATCACCGTCTCGAAACTGCGGTCAATCAGATCCAACAACCACTCAGTTCTGTCTCCGAGTCCGGACGGCCAGAACTCGATGAGTACCGGAGGTTTGTAAGTCAGCAACTTCCTCGCACCGGCCAAGACATTCGCCTCATGCCCTTGACTGTCAATCCATAGCAGCCCGACATCGCGGTATGCCACGGCACTTAACTCGAGCGCGTCATCCAAACGAACGACTTCCACTAAAACGGTCCCGGTGGGGCTGAGACGATTGTCGCCCCAATTCACATCGGATAACGCCAGGGACGCCCATCCGGCCTGGTCAGACACCGCAGATTGCACGAATATTACCTTGCCATCCAAGTTGTTCGCCGAGATGTTTGCCCGGAGAAGTTGATAGTTGGCAGGCGACGGCTCGAAGGCGATCGTTTTGGCGGCCATTCGGGTAGCCGGGATTGTCGTGGTCCCGATGTTGGCACCCACTTCTACGAAGACCCGGCCTGGCAGGACTTCGCATTCGCGATGGGCCGACGCCAAAGCGACCACTCGATGCAGCAACCGCTCCTCCCAGCCGCCGACCGTGTATACGCTCCGTCCCACCGTCCGGTCGGCGGTGCTGACGAAAATCAAACCGTCCGGCGTGTCCACGCCGACGAATGCAGTTAGTTGCCTGAGAAGATCGAATTGGTAGCGCCTTCGCAGTGTACGGCGAGCCTGAGGGCCGGCCACGGCGGCTCGAGCAATCCCCGCCAGATTTCGCGCAACTTTCTCAGGAAGGCCCACGGCTCTATTATGCAACTCGTACACACACGCAATGGACACGATCCGAGGCCCGGAACCTGCCGCCGCCAGTTCGACGGACTGAGTTTGACCCGATCGGACAGACCACCACTATGATGTAGGGCACAGCCTCGTAGATGAGATCAGATGGTTCGACGGAGCCTCGGAAGCTCGCGTATGAGCACAAGGCAGACATGGTGATTTTGGTGATCTCGTCAAGCAAGGGCGCCACCGGCAATCAGCCGCCACCTTGAGCTGACCGAGGCGGCTGTTGTGAATCGGTCAAGCGAGCCGAGGGCGAGCGCAGCGGGCAGAGCATTGCGAGTTGCGCGGGAATTGACGCGCCTTCAGCGCCACGAAGGCAACGTCACGTTCACGGGGTCGAGACAACGCTCATCGCGAGTTCAACCGGCGGGTCGGAAGTCGAGGGTCTTCCGCGGCCTGGCGTTGAGCTCGTAAGCAGTGACGTCGAGATCGCGCTGGCCGTGCACTGACCAGATCGGGATCGATCCGGCTCCGCCAGGCTTCGAGCCATCCGTTTCACAACAAGCCGGTTGCTGTCCGCCGTGAAGGGAGGTTGCGCATATTGACCCTCCGTGTAGCTTGGTTACCGGCTGCGCGTGAGGAGCCAACGCGAGGAACCCGGTTCCCAGCCGCGCTTGGTGCACGCGCCGTGAATGGACCGTTGTTCTACACTGCCAATCGCCGTCATAATGACCGCTCGCGCTCGTTGCTAACATCATGCTGGGCGCGAGGACATACGGGCGGCCTCAGCAACACTAAGCTAGGAAAGGGCGGTGAACATCACGCCGGACGAATCGGTTACCCGCGGACGTGAGCCAGAATGATGCAACGCAAATGTATGCGCAGGAGCTTCGAACTCGGGCTGAACAGGCTCTCCCGAATCCTTCCCCTTCGTGTGGCTACCGCTCTGCGCGATATCCGAGCTTCCGCGAACCGGTTGCGTCGGACGGAACACCGGATGGTGGCGCTTGAGCGTCGATGCTATCCCAATGTCGTGGCTTGGGAGAGTTTGGATCGATGGGAGGAAAGGACCTACTCGCAGAACGGGGAGGATGGAATACTCCTCAACCTGCTCAACTACGTCGGCTGCCCAACAAAGCGCTTTGCAGAGTTCGGAATTGGCAACGGGATCGAGTGCAACACGGCCAATCTTTCCCTCAACTTTGGGTGGTCTGGCTTACTCATGGACGGCGATCCGCGCCGCACACGCGCTGCGGCTGACTTCTATCGCCGCAAGCTTGGCACGAACGCACACCGGATCACACTGAGAACTGGGTGGATAACAGCCGAGAATGTCGACACTCTTTTTCGGCTCAGCGGCTACACCGGAGAGATTGACCTACTATCAATAGATGTCGACGGCAACGATTACTGGCTGTGGGAAGCCCTGACCGCCCCCAAACCACGCGTGGTGGTTATTGAGTACAACGCAACCTTCGGATGCCAGTCTGCCATCACCGTTCCTTATGAGGCGGCGTTCGAGCGCTTTTCTCGCCACCCTAGCGGCTTCTACCACGGCGCGTCGCTCTTGGCCCTTGAGCTGTTGGGTACACGGAAAGGATACAGTCTGGTGGGCTGCGATAGCCGAGGGGTCAACGCATTCTTTATTCGAAGCGACGTGATCGGCGCCTTGCAGGTCGTGTCCGCCGCCAAAGCCTTCCGCAGTCTTGCGGAGCGCGAACATCTAAGTCCCGAAGAGCAGTGGTCCATGGTGGCCTCGCTCCCCTTCGCTGTCGTGGGCGAATCCCAAAGCTCGATCAAGGATGAATAGAGTACAGCGGCGACTGTTGTTAGTGGCAGGGCTTGTGGGGGGCACCACCGCGGGTGGCGTTGCGGCCCTGCTACCAACGGTGCCGAGCAACATTTCTGCCGCTACTCTGCAGCTAGTTCTCATTCTCGTAGGCGTGGTCGGAACGCTCTTCGCGATCCATCAGTTTAGACGCAGCTTCCAACGCGGGCGAGGATTCTCTCATTTCGGGACTGTCATTTTCGGCGCCGGGATGTTGCTCGCGGTAGCCGTCCCCGGGGTCCAGCTTCTTGCCGGCAGCCGTACATCTCTACTTTCTCGCATAGGTGGCCCCAGTGTTGACGCTGTGCGCGACCTTCCTATCGCATATAGCCTCTTCCTGCTAGCCTTCGTTGCGTTCATTATGGGGCAGGAGTTCGCAGCTTACCGCCTGCCGCCGCAGCCTTCACTTACCTCGCGCGGCCAACGCTTCACCTTTCGACTCTGTCCACACGTACTTGGGCCTCGTTGTGGTGGGTACCGGGGCACTGATCCTAATTCATTCTGGCCAAAGCCTGCAACAACTCGCCATCGCGCGGGGGGATGTCCGCGGCAACGGATACCTCGACGTTCCGGCGTGGGGACTCTCCGCTGCCCTGGCAATGGGCATCATCAGGCGCCATTGGCACTCAAAGCGGCTGCTTTGCATAAGTCTCGCAGGCTTCAGCTTACTCGCCTCGCTGTCGCTTGACCGATCGTCACTCCTGCCGGTCGCCATTGCACTTCTGCTCCGCCTCGCACAGGCTTCCTCGGCCCCGAATCGCGGTCTACGCTATGGTGTCCTCGCCGCGGTCCTTCTGTATTCCGGGGGCGTCGCGGCAATCGCCGTAAGTAATTGGCGAGCTGACGTGCGTCTGGGTAGCAATGCCGGGGTGGTCCCGTACCTAGCTGCGGCGGCCTCTGACCCTCTAGCCAACCTCGATACGGTGGGCTTGGACACCTTAGACGGATTGATCCTCGCGACGAAGGTGGATCCTCAGCGGCTCGGGGCCACATGGTACGACCCAGTCAAGGCTGTCTTGAATCTCGTTCCTTACCAGCTGTGGCCTGATAAGCCAACGTTCTTGGGTGCGATCGTCACACGTGACTACACGAACGCGGGTGGTATCTCCGGAATCTTCTTCAGCGGCCCCGGCTACCTCCTCATCATCCTCGGCGGCCCCATCGGCGTGGCGATCGGATTCGCCGTGATTGGTTTCGTCTCCGAGCTGGCCTTGAGCCGTTGGAGAGAACCGTCATGCATGACTGTACTGTTTGCGTACGGCCTGCTCCGATTCATCTTCGCCGGAGACGCCTATGATCTGTTCAATGTACTCTGTATTATCTTGGTGTTGATTGTCGTATGGATACTCACCCATCCGCGAGCGCTCCTCGGCACGCGTGCAGATGTCGCGTCGGCACAGCTCGGACGTGTGCCATCGGCATCCGCGGAGAGTGTGTGAGGGCCGAGTCGCACGCGATCGCCCTGCGGGACCCAACCCGTCGTGACTGGTAGCGTGGCATCGTCGCAATGACTACTTACGACCGATACTCTAGCGGAGCGTATCTGCAGGCGAACCCAGATTGGCATGAGTTCGATTCAGAAGTAAAGGCCGGGCTCGTTCTTCAAACGATTCGAGAACACGGATTACAGCCTAAGGCAATCTGGGACGTTGGCTGCGGGACCGGAGGGGTCGCCGCCCTGCTCCAGAACGCACTACCCGAAGTCAACCTCCGAGCGTACGATGTGTCGCCTCAGGCGATTGCGCGAGGCCACGAGCAGCATCCCGGACTCGACCTACGCCTCGGGTCCGTCCCGGAATCTAGTGAGACGACTGATCTCTTGCTTCTGTTGGATGTTTTCGAGCACGTCGAGGACTACATAGGCTTCCTACGCAGCCTCTGCGGCCGAAGTGAGTACTTTATCTTGCATATCCCGTTGGACATGACCGTGCAAAGGGTTCTACGGATGAATCCAATACTCCTAGAACGCAAGAGGGTTGGCCACCTACATTACTTCTCCAAAGAGACGGCGTTTGCAACTCTCGAGGACGCAGGGTACTCTGTCGTTAGCCACTACTACACTCCCGCTGGCATCAACAATCCACATCTACCCCTCAAGACGAGATGCGCGAATATCCCACGTTGGCTGACGTACTGGTTGTTGCCCGACTGGTCCGTTCGTGTGCTCGGCGGCCGCTCTTTGCTTGTGTTAGCAACGGGTCTTCAGCGGCGGGTCGGTCAGTCCCACGCACCGACGAGTGGACAATGCACCTAATACTTCAGATAGCGGGCTCTCACCGAAATAGGCCACCAGGATGCTCGTAGTGTCGGTTATCCCGTCAGCCACATATGGTGGGGCACACAATCAAGCGCTGCAGTTGCGGTGGCCCCTAGAGGCGGCTGGGTGTCGCATGGTCATCGTTCTGCCGCGCGAACCTGGGAATGCGAAAGACAAGCTTACGGCGGCGGGATTGGAGGTCGTAGAACTCCCGCTTCACCGCCTGCGATGGACGTCGTCTGTCGTCACACACCTTGTGACGCTCGCCACGTTCGTCCCTGAGACCGTTCGTCTCAGCTTCTTTCTGCGGTCTCTCCGCGCCGACGTGGTTCAAACACATGGCGTCACATGCCTTCAGGCCCCCATCGCAGCGACGTTTCTAAAGGTGCCGATGGTTTGGCAACTCCTCGATACGCGCCCGCCCATGCTGCTACGACGCCTCACCATGCCCCTAGTGCGACGCCTCGCCTCGGCGGTTATGACCACGGGACACCTTACCGCCGCGGCGTACCCCGGCCTTACGGAAGTCGGCTCACGGCTTGTCGAATTCATTCCGCCCGTTGATCACTCCGTGTTCAGAATCGATACGCGTTCGCGTCAGCGTGCTAGGGAGTTGCTCGATGTTCCCCCGGGCTCTTTTGTGGTTGGCTGCATCGCCAACCGTAACCCCCAGAAGGATCTTGCGACGCTGATCCGCGCTACTCGACGAGCGTCTCGCACGCGGCGGGAGATCGTGCTGAGGCTCCGGGGGAGCCGCGTGCCTGGGCATGAGTCGTACGGCCGCTCACTCGACGAGCTCGGTCGGTCTTTGCAGTTCGAAACCGCTGCTATCGACGAGTTTCCTCAGGGAGCGGCCTCCCAGGACATCCTGCCAGCCTTTGACGTCCTTGTTGTGAGCTCATCATCGCGTTCGGAAGGGATCCCGACGGTGCTGCTTGAAGCCATGGCATGTGGCGTGCCCGTCGTCGCCACGGATGTCGGCGGTGTCAGAGAGATCGTCGAACATGGACTGAATGGGCTCGTCGTTCCGGCTGGCGATGAAGGGGCGATTGCTGACGCGCTGATAACTCTCGCGCGCGACCCGGGTCGCACGCATATGCTCGGCAGTACGGCCAGGGCGATGGTGGAGGAGCGATGGAACGTTAGTAGCTGCGCCGCCGACCATCTTCACGCCTACAACCTAGCGCTCGCCGGCAAGCGTTCCTGATCACACACTGACCTCTGGCACCAGGGCCTAATCACCGGGTGCCACATGCGACTGAGATGGCAACGTGATCTTGGTCGGGGCACAGAGCTGATCCGCCCTCGGCTCAACGCGCATCTGTTGATCAGCCGTGACTTTAATCGGACCTGACCTTAAACCTTCTCCTGTCCGGGGGCTTTCCTCTCGCGGCGTCGATTCGAGCCGCGAGTCCCTGAGCCCGAGCCCGTGGGTCGATCACGAGGCTGCGGTATCATCGGCGTACTCATGGGTGAAGGT
The DNA here is from genome assembly GCA_963848445.1 of Candidatus Dormiibacterota bacterium. GTDB lineage: Bacteria > Chloroflexota > Dormibacteria > Aeolococcales > Aeolococcaceae > Palsa-851. The sequence goes on along the minus strand of CAWKDT010000004.1, from coordinate 76,244 downwards.
TGACAATCGTAGGGCCTTACGCATCGGCGTTCTGAGCCGCCTGGCGGGAACTGTCCTTTCGGCGCGAGCCGCGAGTTGACACGTCCGGCGCGCGCTTCCGACGGCCCGTGCTGTCTCAATGCTGTCGCGGGGACAGACGCATCGACGTGGGAGCGAGCAATCACTAAACCCACTTCACGTGACGATCGTAACTCACGCGGTGGGGTTCTACGGTGGCACCGAGTTGCATATGGCCCAACTAATCCAAGGCCTGCGGGCCCGCGGGATCTCGGTGACGGTCATTTCCCATACATTGACACCCAGACAGGCCTTCGACGTGACATGGGTCCGCGTCTTTTGTCCACCTCGCCCCTTCCCTCTTATGTATCTGTGGTTCTTCGCCGTGGCTACCGTCCTCGTCCGACGAAATCGAGCGCAGATTGTTCACAGCAACAATGCCGTAATCGTCAATAAGTGTGATGTTCTTACTGTGCACCACGTTCATAACGCCTTGCGCGACCATGGAGTGGCGAGATCGCAGTCGCGTGACGATTTCCTGCACAACGTGAATGCCGCGATAGCCGGTCCGATGAAGCGGATTGGCGAGCGCGTTTGCTACCGGCCACGATTAATCAGAGCGGTAGTCACAAACACCAGCGGGACCGCTGCAGATGTGTCGAGGCTTTTCCCCGAACTGAAGGATCGAATCCACGTGATACCGCCGGGAGCCGACCACGTCCCAGCCCCCGCCCTCGACGAAAATCCGGGCGCGCCTCTTCCTAACTTTGCTCCCGACGATCTCCTAGCAATATTCGTCGGCGGGGATTGGGAGCGCAAGCGACCATGGCTCGCCGTCGAGGCACTGTCGCTCGCGTCAGGGTGGCACCTGGCCGTCTTGGGAAAGGGGGACGGTATGACTTTGAAGGCGCGAGCGCACGAACTTGGTGTCGCCGAGCGAGTCCACATACTCGGTGTAGTTCCCGACGTCTTTACTTGGTTGCGTCGGGCTCACGCTTTTGTACTTCCGACGTTGTACGAGACGTTTTGCTTCGCTGCCTACGAAGCCGCGGCGTGCTCGCTTCCGCTGATCGTCGGCCGAGTTGACGGCACTGAACGACTCATCGACGACGGCGTCAATGGATGGTTCGTCGACAGTGGTGCAGACATCGCGCGAGCCCTTAATCTGCTCCGCGACCCCGCAACTAGACAGCGCGTCGGTCAAGCTGCAGCGGCGCGCTCCGAGGAGTACACATGGAAACGCTTCGTGGACGGCTACGTGGCACTGTACGACTCCCTTCTACCGAGATGAGTTTAGCCCCTCTCGTGCTTCGGATCGAACCCGCAAACTCCCTCAAGATTCGGAACGCGACATCGACCAGGTTTGCCTCTCGTCCCTTTCAGCGATGAGCCCGTTGCGGGCCGCTGGCACCAACACAACGCCGTCGCCATCCGAACCCTACAGTCGAGCGGCGATTTACCGCAGGCGGCTTCCATGCGCCCTTGCGCCGTACGACTCGCGGATCCGGGATCATCAAGGCGTCATGATCAGAGCCGCTCGGCCAGGAATTGGTGAAGGCGCTCAGCGAAACGCCCCACCGAAAACTCGTCGGCATGTTGCCTTATGGCGGCTTCGTCCCAGTCTATGGCCCGAGCGCGGCTAATCGCCGAAGCAATGCTTCCCGTGGTAGCAGTGTCGAAGAACACCCCGGTCCGGCCCTCGATGACCGTATCTAAGAACCCCCCCCAGCGCAACGCGATACTCGGGCGGCCGAACGTCGCGGCTTCCAAGGGGGTAAGACCGAAGTCCTCGCGTGAGGCCGTAATAAGCGCGTAACAGTGAGCGTAAAGCCACCGCAGTGTCGCTTCCGAGACGCTGCCAAGGAACGCGACATTGGGAGGTGCTACGTCCTGTAGTCGCGTGCGTTCGGGGCCCGTGCCAATAATGTAAAGCGTTTCCCCGGGCAGATCACGCATTGCTCCGACTAACGCTTCGACATTCTTGTACGGAAGGAGGCGGCACACGCAGAGCAGATAGCTATTCTGAGGTAGTCCTGGGACAGGGCTTTGTGGCCCGTAAGCGTTCAGCGTATGAGGGCACGGGATAACGTGCGCCTTGATACCGTAGATTCCGTGCAGAAGATCGGCCGTGAAGTGTGAGTTAGCCAGGTGCAGATCCACCGTGCGCACCGCACGGACATCCCACCACAGCAGCGGTTTGCGAAGAAGCAGAAGCGCTGCCCGGCCGACCAGGGTCCCCGCCGCGCGGTAGTCGTCCGGTCGGTACAGCCATTTGGCTGGGGACTCCCAATACGCGACCTTCTTTCCCCGGGCGCGGACCCCGTGCGACCAGCCGGCCGTCGTGCAAAGAACTACGTCCGCCTCAACCGTCATTCTCTCGAAGACGAGCGCAAGGAAGGGTAGCGCGCGCCGATGGTCGGCCCGGAAGAACTCGAATCTACTCAGCCAGGCTGCGTGTACCTCCGTCCCTTTCGTGTCGAATGTCCTCTTGCTATCGAAGAGGCTTGTGTATATAGGGGCCGATAGCATCTCTGCAATTGCCAACGCAACTCGCTCGCCGCCAGCATAAGCGCACAGGTAGTCCTGAACCACGGCGAAGCGGCGTGACTCCAAGACTGGAACGTTTTGCTGCATGACTCCCTCGAGCGTGGAATTTCATCGCGTAAGCTACCACGAACTCTCAATATCCTAGGCGACCCACATGCTGTCGTGGGCGCCTAGGGTGTACCACGCAAGCGTCTTGCGCGGAGGGCCAGCCTCCGACGTCGATCCTCAACTGAAGGGTATCCTATTCTCCGCGGATGTCGAGCCGCACCAGCGCTGGAGCTCGTGAGCCCGGCGACCTCGTGGAGCACCCCCCAGCGCCGGCCGCTCGGCGCGGACACCCGACAGTCTGCTGTGGATGCCGGAGCCTCGCTGGCGCCTCCCGGTCCGCGATTGGGACTCTCTTGTGCAGATGGAGTAGATAGCTGCCGGGCCCAAAGGCAGTTGCGCCCTCAGCCATCAACGAGAGGGACGGGGATTGCGGACCCACTACGAGACATCACTTGGACGTGCGCCATGGCTCCCCAATGTCCCGGACCGCCACCGATGCGTCCGAGCGGCAATGCCTGTGTGGTAAGACATACGTGCAAACGACCGGACATAGGACACTGGCCCATGACCAAGACGGCACTGATAACGGGTATTACCGGCCAGGACGGATCGTATCTGGCGGAACTCCTGCTCTCCAAGGGCTACGAGGTGCACGGAATCGTTCGGCGCGCCTCGACCTTCAACCGCGAACGGCTGGATGACATCTACCAGGAGGCGCACACCGCGGATCGGCGCCTATTCCTGCATTATGGGGATCTTGCCGAGTTGGTTGGATTAGTGAACCTTGTGCGTGACGTCGCCCCAAACGAGATCTACCATTTGGGTGCGCAGTCGCACGTGAAAGTCAGCTTTGACGTTCCGGAGTACACCGCAGACGTGACTGGCATGGGCACGATCCGTTTGCTCGAAGCGATCCGCGCTTCCGGCGTGCGCGCACGCTTCTATCAAGCCTCGTCGTCAGAGATGTTCGGCTCGGCACCGGCGCCGCAAACCGAAGTGACCCCGTTCCACCCACGATCGCCCTACGGTGTCGCGAAGGTCTTCGGCTATTGGGCGACCGTGAACTATCGCGAAGCATACGACCTTTACGCAGTCAACGGGATCCTCTTCAACCACGAGAGCCCGCGCCGCGGCGAGACCTTTGTCACTCGAAAAATCACTCGTGCAGCCGCTCGCATTCGCGCTGGGCTACAGAAGACGTTGTACCTTGGCAACCTCGAGTTAGTGAGAGATTGGGGATACGCGCCCGAGTATGTGGAAGGAATGTGGCGCATGCTGCAGGCCGATGGCCCGTCTGATTACGTTCTCGCGACCGGCGTAGGCGCAACAGTCCGGGAATTTGCCGAAGCTGCATTTGCAGCCGTAGGTCTTGATTACCGAGATCACGTTCAGATCGATCCAACGTACCTTCGGCCTGCCGAGGTGGACAAGCTGATTGGAGACGCGACTCATGCTAAAGCAGCACTCGGCTGGGAGCCGCAAACGGCTTGGAAGGAGCTCGCCATTCTCATGGCACGCGCCGACGCGACCCTTGTCGACGACCAATTGGCCGGCCTGCGGGTGCGAGTTGACCGCTGAGATCGGAGGTAGCGTTGGCCGAGACCGCACTTATTACCGGCATTACTGGCCAAGACGGAACGTATCTCGCACAGTTGCTCGGCGACAAGGGACACCGCGTCTACGGGCTTGTGCGTGGCAGAGACCAGGCCCGCCGAGACGCCGTGGCCAAGCTCTGTCCAGCCGTCGAGTTCGTCGAAGGTGACTTGCTCCACCAGGAACTCGCGTAGTCACAGCGATCGAGAGAACCCGACCGACCGAAGTGTACAACCTTGGAGCGATCAGCTTTGTCGGGCAAGGATTCGATCAGGCGTTGTCTATCGGCGACGTCACCGCGTTGGGCGTGACGCGGGTACTCGAGGCTATTCGCCAGGTCAATCCTGAAATCCGCTTCCTTCAGGCATCTAGTAGCGAGATGTTCGGCGGTGTCGAGCGAGCTCCACAGACGGAGCTGACGCCCTTCCATCCTCTGTCACCATACGGTGTTGCCAAGGTCTACGGCCACCATATCACGGTCAGCTACCGTGAACGCCACGGGATGTTTGCCTGCAGTGCGATTCTCTACAACCACGAGTTGCCCAGACGAGGCTTAGAGTTTGTCACACGTAAGATCACCCACGGAGCCGCGATGATCAGGCTTGGCCTACAGCACGAGCTTGCGCTCGGCAACCTCGAGGCTCGCCGAGACTGGGGTTTTGCGGGCGACTACGTTGAGGCGATGTCTCTGATGATGAAGAGTGATAAGCCGGACGATTTCGTCGTCGCAACGGGTGAGACACACAGTGTGCTAGAGGTGTGCGAAATCGCCTTCGCCCATCTGGGGCTGGACTATCAGCGACATGTCATCAGCGACCCTCGGTTAATGCGCCCTGTAGAGCGAACGGCGCTACAGGGGGACGCTAGCAAGGCACGAAGCAGATTGAAGTGGCGGCCGCGGGTGTCATTCGCCGATCTCATTGTCACGATGGTTGAGGCTGATCTTGTGGACCCTACGAGTCGCTGAAGCGCTCTGTTGCCACCGCATCGCCGCGCTGCTGCAGCGCCGGCCCGATGCGAACGAAGAAGTCACAGGGAATGCGACCGCCAGAAAGAGCGCGATCAAGCTCACGGCGGCCGGGAGGCGCTTGAAGGACGACCACCCCTGGCCGATAACCAATCCAAGTCTCGTACAGATTCCAGGCCGTCGAGGGTTCGGCCGTCACCCCGGGGTAAGTGGGGATAACGCAGTCAAAGTCGGTAAGCGTCTTGTGGATCGGACAGCGCGCAAAGCGCAGTCGCCGGCCGCGGGTGGCCTGCTCCTCGATGTCCAGGGCCGCCAGGCCCGTGGAAACCGCCAACCATTCGCCTCTCGGCGTCTCGAGAGCGGCGTCCACCACCGCATGCTCGAAGGGAGCCAGGTATGCTCATCTATGATCATGAACAGCGCAGACTGACGGCGTACCCGCGCGTCTTCCAGATCACATCCCCACCAACGTCGTCGCTGCTCAGCGCCCGCTTGGGCGGTCGGCTCGAGACTTCGCGACCGGCCTGCTTGGCCGCCAGGCGTTCACCACGCAGCTGGTCGCCATCGCCGCGGAGCTGGTTGACAGTCCTCAGTCGACGGCGGCTCAAAGTACCCCAGCCGGTCAGACCGTAGTCGGACAGCGCCACACCGCGGTAGGGAAGCGCCAGCCCACGTACAGTAGTCGCCACCGACCTTCCACTCGCGATCGACGCTCAGGTCGCTCTGAAACTGGTAGTTATGACCGCTGGGCAGTTTCACGTCGACGCTGATCGGCCACGTGAGCGCATTGATCTGCCGCTCCCACGCCAGCCATAGCGCACCGCCCCATTCGACAAGACCTGGGCAAATGGGCCGTCGTACAGCAATGTGACCGACCGTGGTCTCGTTCACGTTGAGGATGAGGTCGTACGCCACCCACTGACGGTTGTCCTCCACACCGAAATCTTCAGGGCTCACGGACTGAGCCGGCGCGCCATTCTCGCTCACCTGAAGATCGTCGAAGTTCGCTGACGGAGGAAGGTACACCCTGATGTAGTCCTCGTAGAGGCCGCCGGTGTTCACCAGCAACGCCGCGTTGGCCGGCACCGTTTCCGCAGGGTCGTGATACGTCAAGCTCAAACGATCCTGCGACGTGGCCGTGGCTGTCCACCGTCGCGCGTGAGCGCATAGCGGCGAGTGACAAAGAGATCGCCCTTGGTCCCGGACAGGTTCGAATCCGCGACGAGCAACGCGTCGCCGCTGGGCTTCTGCGGAAGGACACCACCGATGCCGGCGCTGACAACCAACTGTTCGACCTTCGGGTCATCGAAGTCGAGCACGATGTGCTGCTCGCGAGCGCCCTCCTCGAGGGCGTTCGCGAGCGCGATCCACTTGGCTCGTGGCGTCTGTAGTGCCGCGGTCACCACCGCGTGGCCGAAGGGAGCGAGATAGACTTTGCCGGGGTCGCCGGGGCGAGCCGAATTGATGATGTAGTTCAACTCGAGCAGCGAGTTGCTCGCATTGACCACCTGGGGGTACGGTGGGACGCGGACTGCGCCGATCACCTTCAGGACGTACGAGAGCGCGATCGGATCGACGTTGATCACGCCATCGACCGACTGTCCGGTGGCGCGGGTGTAGAACTCGGCCGCGAGGGCCGCCGAAGTTGGAAAGTTCGGCGACCAGTTCGGAGTCCGAGAGCACGAGGTTGGTGCCGGTGATCGCCTCGATCGGCGCCGGCGCCGGAATATTGGTCACGAGCGCGTCCGAGAAGCTCGACGGCATGAAGTCCGACCCGACCAATTGGCCGTCCTTGAACACGACCACACCGACAGCCCCGATGAATCCACCTCCGCCTCGCTCTTCACCCGGGTTGGTCAGAAGAATCAAGTATCGATGGGTCCCGCTCCCGACGACACGTGGGAGTGTTTGCAGGATCGTCAGGCCGGTGCGAACTGGCGCATCGAGACGTTGCTGAGCCTGTTGCGCATCGCTGCGGAGCCGGTCGAGGGGGCCCAGCAGCGAGCCGCCCGGGATCGTCTTCACCGCACCGTCGAGCGCAGTGAGATCCGTGAGCGCCCGCGTGATCCCCGCTTGGGCGGTGTCGCCAAGAGACGCGAGCTCCTTGACCACTCCGCTGCCCCCGCTTCCTGAGCCGCTCCGAAGATCCTTCAGCACAGGGACGAGGTCGAGAGCGAGGCTCGTCCCGTCCTCGCCAGCATGGCGCAGGGACCGCACGGCGGCCACCTGCCGGTCGAGCCCTGGAAGATGGCCCACCACATCGGCGATCCAGCCGTCGTCGATCACCGACGAGCGCGAACCGAAGTCCTGTTTCGCATCGTCCAGCATGGTGGTGACCGTCTTCAGCTGATCCGAACTCGGATCGAGGCCGGCGCTGCGCAGAATGGTCTCGGCTCCGAGGACATCGATCTTGCCCTGATTGAGGGCGTTATAGGCCGGAAGATACCGAAGCAACCCGACCAGCACGACGGCGAGGATCACCACGGCCAGCGCCAGGCCGCCAATGATGGTCCACTTGCGCGGGACCGGCCAGCGGCTCCGCTTCCGCCGAGGAGCAAAGAACAGGGGAAGCGAAGGTTCAGGGGCTCCGCTGCCCGAGCTACCCGACGTCACTCAGGCAGACGTGTCAGCCGCGAGTCTCCGAGGAATGAACCAGCGCCGGGTACGCAGCGCATAACCAGCGACCGCAGCAGCAGCGATCCCGATACCGCCCAGCAACCACCATCCGGCTGCCGGAGGCCCGGGGCTGCCCGCCGGAAGAACGGCAGCGGTCGTCGTCGCGTCGCTGTGCTTGCAGACGATCGTGATGGTCGTGTGGTGGCTCTGCGATTCTCCTTGACCTCGGTGGCGGTGATCATCGCCTTGCCGCAGTAGTCGCCGCTCGCGGTGAAGGTTCCCAGGGCCTTGTGGTTCGTTCCGATGCTTGCGCAGTTGCCCGCACCCGTTCCGACGTGGCCTGCTTTCGTGGGACTGACGCTGAAGCACACCTGCTGACCGTCCCCGTTCCCCACACCTTTGTCCGTGAAGGTGACGGCACACTGGCCGTGTTTCTCGGGCACGCGTCCCGGGCTGCACTCGACCGTGTCGTGATCGTGCTTCTTCGACGACGACTGCGGGATGTTCGAGGCCACCCTCACATGAGTTGCCGAGTTTACGGATGTGCCGTTGGATGCTGCGAAGACGTTGGCGCTGCCCAACGTCAGGAAGAGGATCCCGCCGGTGATCATGAGCGGGGCGGGAGGGCCGTGCGTGCCACTCTGCGGAGTTCACCGCCAGACCCTCCTCGAGACGAAGCCGCGTGCTAACTAAGCTCGCAGGGTAGCATCCAAGGACCCCGGCCTGCTCCCGCATTGACCGGCTCGAAAGTGCCTTAGTTTTGAGTTCGGCGATCGGCGCTTGTCCCTCTGTGGGGTGCTCGCGGGGGCGCCCGTTCACACTGAGCCTCGACCCCACCCTCGCCTTAATCGCCGCCGGCCACCGTGTGCTCTTGATCGCTCACACCGCATCGGTTGACCTGGGATTCCCCGGGTGAGGGCGGTTTCTGCGCTCACGGGCAGGCGAATGGCCGGTCCCGCTCCTCGATACTGGATCGCGACGCGATCAAAGTGCCATACGCCCGACTTACGTCTCAACGAAATCTATGTCGTGGCGGCGTCGCTCGGCATCCCCCCAATTGAGCGCGTCCACGACGTGTTTCCAGATGCGCTCGGCGTCCCAGTAGTGGTTGGGGACGTGATCGCCAGCATCGGGACGGATAGCGTCGATCGAGCCACTCGACGCGCTCGTCGGAAAACCGGCCAGCGAGCAAACGCTTCGCCGCTGGTGGAGAAGCGACCCACGGTCGCCTCGACGGCATCGGCAACTTCCGCCGCGAGTTGCGGCAGCAGCTCCTCACGAACAGACTGGCGTGCGATCCGCGCCCACAGCGTCGCCACCTTCATCCGTGCATCCGGCTCCCCGGCGAGGAGCTGCCTGATCGCCTCGACGAGTTGCGCAGGAGCGGCTTTGAGCTCGGCTTCCAACCTCTCGACGCGCTGCCGCAACAACTCTTCGATCCGACGCATCGACGCGAGCGCCGCTCGCAAATTGGCAACGTCCGCGCGTAACTCCGCCCGTCCTTCCTCGCGGGCCTGCTCAAGCTCGGCCTCTGAAGCGGTGACCACGTCAAGCAGCGCGCGGCGCCGTCTATCCGCGCGCGCTTGTCGCGCCGTGGTGTCGGTGATGCTGATCTCGCTGCCGCGCAAAGCCTGCCACCGCATCCTGGACCCGATCCCGAAACCGCTTCAGCTGCCACCATCCCGGCAGCGCTGTTTCGATCGGGCGCAGATTCTCGTAGAAGAGCAGGCCGTGCCACTGCGGCAGCGTGCGCACCTCGCCAGGGGGGAGAACGGGCATGCGTCGACGCGTGACCGTCCGGGTCAGGTTGCCGGCTTCGTTGTAGCTGCGCCCGCCGACTTCCACGTCCACCTCTCCGCACATCCGGCTCACCATCTCCAGGTCGCGAGGGTCGCCTAGCCCGCCGAGGACGAGCTTCACGGTGCACGCGTCCCAGAGTGCCGCGGTGCCGTCGGCTCCCCACCGCGCCCTGGCCTGTGACATCGACTGGAGCACGATCATGGTCGTGATCCCCTGCCCCGCGCCGTCCGAGACCAGCTGGGGCAGCGATGCCAGTGGGGCGATGTTGGCGCACTCGTCGAGGAACAGTCCCAGGGGAGGCGTGAGCCTCCTTGTAGCTGACCGTGACGCTCGCCGCTTCGCCACATCGACGATGGTCTCTATGAGCGCGGTGATGACGGGCGCCATGTTCGCCTGGGCTCCGGAGCTGCCCACGATGAACAGCGCAGCCCGGCTGTCGATGAACCGCTCGGCATCGAATCGCGGCTCGCACTCCGGCTGACACGCGTGCAGTACGCGCGGGTCGGCGAGGCAGTCGTAGGCGCGGCGTGCTCCGCTGAACACGTTGTCTTCGCCTCGTGATGCATCGACGTGATGGCGCGAAGATCCTCGGCCCATCCCGGTGCCCACGGGCTATCAGCCAGCGCCTGCCCCGCCTCCAGCGCGTCCGCTCGATTCACCCACTCGCGAACCGTCGCCACATCGCGCCGCGAGACGGCTGCGGCGTGCAGGTAGCAGCGGTGGATCGCCTCGTTGTACGACTGGAAGTAATCAGCATGCTCGATGCCACGGGCGCTTCCGCTTGCAGCCGTCAGCGCTCGTGCGCGGTAGATGGCGACCTGCGGGTCCTGACAGCCGGCGACGGGGTCCCATCCGACGGGGGTAGCCCACTCGCTGAGGCTGGTCGGGTCGAAGACGTACACCGGTCGCTGCTGCTCCAGTGCGCAGGCTGTATGGACGATCAGATCGTCTTTGGTTGAAGTGGCGACCAGTGGGCCGTCCCACTCAAGAAGGTTGGGGATGATCACACCAACGCCCTTGCCCCGACGCGGTGGAGCGAGCACGAGATAGGCGTTCTCGGTGCTGCCCGCGAGCCATGCGCGGCTCGCCGTGTCCCTTCCGAGGTACATCAGTCCACCCCGCGCTCGTCGCGCGTCACGCGAGGAACAGACGCACTCAGGTGACGTCTCACGTCGCGCCGCGACGCGAAGCCCCTACGGTGTGATCGCGGCAGTCCCACTCTCGCCAGCAAACCTCGGGCGTGGAGCACCCTCGCTCGCCAGGATGTGAGGAGCGCGAGGAACAGTCCACCCGCAAGCGCAGCAACGATGGCAGCTGTCGCCATGAAGCTACGATACACGACGAGTGATTGCATTACTCTTGCACTCTGGTTGACGCGAAGCCCAACCCAGGAAGCCTCTGGCCTTTGCGATTGCATGCGACGAGGCTGCTCGCAAAGTGCAAACCCGCTGATAGCGGCGATGGGATACTGTGATGTCATGGAAGCACCGGCTCGTTCTGGTGTTGCGGGTCGACAATGCGCGATTCCCGCGAGAGGCTCCTCCACGCGCGGCGATCGTCTAATCCATGAGGGGTCGCTGGAGAACGGCTCGTGATAGACGGCGAACTGGATGGAGATGATCGCTCGACGCTGACGATCCCACGGTCCGGGCTACTCCGTGCCGAAGACGCGGCGCGCTACCTCACGTGCAGCGAGAGCACGTTCAAGCGACTCGTCCGCTCAGGGTGCATCCCCAAGACGCGGATCAGCGCCGGCGTCGTCCGTTTCCGGGTCGCGGATCTCGACGCACACCTGGAGCGGGCGACACGGGTGGAGCTCGAATTCACGCCCTGGCCTCAGCCCTCCCGGCGACGGACGAGCCGGTAATATCTCTCTCCGAAATGGCCAGACAGCGGCGGGGATCGGGAACCATGCGCCGGCGGGGCGATGTCTGGGAGTACCGCGTCAGGGTTGATGACCGACAGATCAGCTTCTTTGGACGCACACAGGGCGAAGCGCAGAGCCGTGCTGACGAGGCCAAGCGTGAACAGCGATTCGCGGCGTCACACGCACCCACGGTGCGCGACTGGCTGGCGCAGTGGCTGGAGCATCGCAAGAGCGATCTGCGTCCGCAGACGTGGTACGTCTACGAGAGCCAGATGCGACGACACGTGCTCCCGGTCCTCGGTGATGTTCGCCTCGACGCTCTCAAGGCGGAGCACATCGACCGACTCGATGCTGCGCTCTCGCGCACGGTAGGTAAGACGACCGCGCACCATGTACGGGTGACGTTTTCAACCGCACTCAACGATGCTGCAAAACGTGGAATACAGGGTGGCCGACGCCCACCGTGTCGTCGCGAAGCCGCGCCGCGACGATCCCGACATCGTGCCGCTCACCCGCGACGAGGTTGATCGGCTCGTGGTCGCATGTCGCGACGATCAGTTTGAGGCGGCATACATCCTGGCTGTCACCCTCGGCATGCGCGAGGGTGAGCTGCTCGGACTGCGTTGGGATGACATCGACCTGGAACGTCGACGCCTTGTCGTCCGCGGCAATGCGACGCGTGGCTTCGACGGTGTTCGAAATGTGACGGCACCGAAGACCAGGGCTGGATACCGGACTTTGGTGCTCCCGAGCATCTGCAGGGATGCCCTGATCCGAACCCATCGCCTCGGCGCGCTGGTGTGGCCGGCGCGAAGCGGTGGTCCTATTTGGGAGGGCGCGTTCCGGAGGCGCTGGCAGGCGATGTGCGCCAAGGCGTCGATTCGCCCGGTCACGTTCCACACGCTGCGGCACACGGCCGCCACCCTCGCCCTGGAGGACGGAACACCGTTGCACGTCGTGACGGCAACCCTTGGCCATACCAAGCCCGAGACCACGGCCCGGCTGTACGCGCACCTGACGCACCCGAGCATGGTTGCTCTGGCCGACGCGATCGACGCGCGGTTTGGGGCTCGGCTTCGGGTCCTGCCCGAAACCCAATGAGGGTACTGTTGAGGGTACGACCGGCAAAACCCTAGCTTTTCGAATATGGGGAGTTGCCAAGTGGAAAGGCAGCGGACTTTGGATCCGCCATTCGAAGGTTCGAGTCCTTCCTCCCCAGCCAACCGCTGAAAGCGGCAATTCCCAATTCAAATTGGGGATTCTTCGAAGTCTCTGCGGGCGTGGACGACTTGTGGATAACTCAACCCACCTATCACCCGGTCCGTTGTTCCAGTGGCAAACATTTGGGGAGTCTGTTGTTACAGTAATCGCATCAAACTGACCATCGGAGGCCACGCGTCTGTCACGTGGTCCATTGAGTTCGTGAGCGCTAAGCCGACCGCACTTTGGATAGCGTGAGCTTCGACGAAGTCGATGATGCTGCCGATGTCCGCGAGTTGGTGGACGTTCGAGAAATGCGCTTGGTGGTTGCAGCCGCTGCCAAAACGCGCGGAGCACGAGTTCGCGCGTAGTCGTAGTGGACCGCGACAAGTGACGCTGGCAGTCCAGACAAGCGATGTGCCGCCTCGACGAAGCTAACAGAGGCTTGGCCTGAGAGACCCTCTTTGGCAAGTGCCGCAGCGGAAGCTGCCACCAAGCGAAGGAGGCGCAGGCCTTCGGGTTCTCCGCGGGCAATACTGGCTAGCGCGGTGACTTGATACGTGTCCGCTCGGGCGAGAACAAAGGCCCTTACAACCCCGGCACTGTAGAAGCGTCGCTGACCATTGACCCGTTCAGCCGGCACTAGGGCGGCGTCGTCCCAGTGTCGTAGCTGCCTCTGCGTGGCGCCCGTTAACGTCGCTAGCTGTCCAATCGTGAGGGGATAGGTCGCATTGGGAAGATCTGGATGGAGTGAAGGATCCCCAACAAGGCGAAGCTCGTCCTCAGTTAGCTCCTCCAGAAAGCCTTCTTCTGCAACGGCATCAATGGTCGCGTCGTTGATTGCAAAACCCCTCAGAAGGTCGGACGCCACTGGCTGACGCTGGGCCTCTGAGGTCCGTGATAGCTTCCGTTGAACCGCTGATAAGTGCTTCGGCGAGTACCTGTTACAGAGCCTCGCAATAACGATCCGATCGGAAAGCGACAGGTCCGTACGATCAGCAAAGCCATCGACGGCCTCACCGTCGATGATGTACCCGCGCAAATCGGGTCGTAGGCGAGGTCCAGACATCAGCCTCTTCACCCCCCCACTGTACCTACTTAACATCTAGATGTCAACCTAAGTAGAGATCAGGAGGCCCTCTGAGTAGGTCCAAAGTCCATCCTGGCGCAGGCATATTCCGATCAGGAATTCTGTTAGGTCGATTCGGTCACCACGCGGGGCCGGATCGAAGTAGATCTGGGGACCAACCCGTTTGCCGGGCGTCTCTGGCGAAAGCACAAGGACACCCTCGATCCAGTCGACGGTTCTCCGGGAAGCGAACAAGCGTGTCAGGAGGTCATCGTCCTGCAGGCTCGCCGGAGGGATCGTTGCGGTGAATAACCCTGTGCCCAGGCGCCGATTCGCCCTGTCGGAAACGAGATACAGCCGCTCGTTGGCAATCTGTACAGCATAGTCGCGCTGCGTGTAATGGAAGCGGTACTTGGGTGCACCACTCACGCGCCAACACGGGCGAGCAACGCTGGTAGCGGGACGCTTAGCCCTTTTCTTCGTCGCCATCACTCGAATGCCCAAGTACGTTGGCTAATTTCTCGACAGCGGCCACCGCCTCGGCGACCTGGGAATAGGCGGCGGCCGGCAATGGCTGCGACGACCTAATCTCAAGAACAACTGCACCCAAAGGGGTGGGCCACGTCTGGCTGACAACTACCCGAGAATGGCGGTTCGGTTCGGAAAGTCCCGGCCCACGTCCGACGGGTCCCTCGTCTACGAGTTGATCGCTAGCCGGCATCTCGTCTTCTTGAATCGACAAGAACTTGACCTTCTTGCCACCGTCGATGGATTCAGCCAGCCCGGCGGCCTCTGCACTCTCGATTAGCGACCGGACGAACGTGTCAGCCGAAGCCGCGGCCACCCCGAGCTCAAGGACCGCCTTTTTGCTCAGTTTGTCAGCATCGAGTGCGGTCCCCTTGGCGCTGTCCTCGTACACCGAGGCGAAGATGGCGCACTGGGCAAAGGCTTGTCGAAGAGCTGCTACCTCCTCAGGTCCTTCATCGGTCTGGGCGATCTGCTTGCCGAGAGCAGTAAGCACCACACGATTCCCGGAGGTGGTGACCAACTTCCAATCCCGGAACGCGGCGAGCTTCGCCCTGAACGGTCCGCTATTGCTGGTGCCATGGCCTAGGTACTGAGCGAATGCCCCGAGGCTGTGCTCGGGGCCGTGCTTCGCGACCCTGCGCAACGTCCGGGCTGCCTCAGGCAGAGGAACCACGGGAAAGCCCGTCCCGCGACGACGAGTCTCCGTCGAGGGCGGTTTGCCAGCCTGGGTCTTCTCTACCATTTGAGGGTCTCCGGTAATCTTTAGCCTTCTAGTAACTCAGTATAACATATCCTCCACCGCAAGCAAGCCCCTGCATTTGGCCGAAGGTCAGCGGACCGCAGCGGCGGGATGGTCACAGAACCCGGCTACGTGACTTGCGCGCAATAGGTGGGCGCCGTCTCGGTATAATCGCCCTGGCAGATTCAAGGATTTTCGAGACTCTTCGACGCACCGAATCTGCTGACCCAGTGCAAAAGAGATCGAGTGTCTGTTGTGGCTACTGAGATCAAAATCGACGAAATAGGAGGGCGTCAATAAGGAAGGAAACTCTGGATCCGCCATTCGAAGGTTCGAGTCCTTCCTCCCCAGCCATATCGTGTACAGATCCGGCTGATACGCGACAAGACGTATCCGGCTGATCCTTTACAGAGTTCCGGGTGATGCCTTACACCGGTTCCGGTTGACGCTTGACATTCCCTCACATGAGGGAACCGGGGTCACTCCCCAAGCCGGACCTCGCTCAGGTGGCCAGCCCGTGGCTCAGGTTCGAGAAGATGTCCTGTGCTTGGTGGCCGACCGTGCCGAGCACGACAGTGACCACGAGCGCGATCAAAACCAGGAGCAGCGCGTACTCGACCAGGCCCTGGCCGAAACCGCGGGGCAGGCGGCGCGCCCTCGCTTCGACAGACGCTGACTCCTCGTCGAGACTGAAGTCCGAGACATCCCCGCCGCCGTAATCGACTCCCGCGCTCCCTTCGGCCGCGAACGACCGCTCGCGCGCCTCAACCCCGGCACCCACCACCTCGCCGGAGGCACGTCGCGCCTCGCGCTGGGCGGCGAGGATTTCAAGGAATGACGGGCCGGCCTCGAGGTTCGCGCCTCCATGGGCCGGTGACGATGTTCGGGGACCCGGGAGCTCCATGGTCGACCTCTGAGACGTCTTGCTGCTCGATCGACAGCGTGGCGCGAGTGGTGCGATCGGACAAGGGTCACTTGACCCGAAATCGCGCCGGCCGGAAGGACCAAAGCCCCATTCCGACGCACATCGGCATTTCGATGCGTGCTCACCATCCGTCCGTCATACGCGGAGGGACGCCGCGGGGCCAGCGCCGCACCCCTCGACCTTCAGTGGGCACGGGTCACCGCTGCCCTTGGTGCGGACGCCTCCACCGGCCGCTTGCAGACCCGCCTTCCACCCAGGAGCGCCTCGTACAGGCGCCCGTTCCATCGCACCGAGTGCCCACCCGCGCCGAGCGGGATCCAGAAAAGGTCAATGCTCGACACGGCTCAGACGTCGTTGCCGATCGTCAACACCACATTGCCGGTCTTCTGCTTCGTCTCGACGTATCGGGTTGCGTCGACCACCTGATCGAGCGGATATCGACGATCGATGACGGCGTGGTACTCCCCCGCCTCCATCAGTCCTTTCAGAAACAGGACGTCCTGCTTCGTGAATCGCGGGGGTATCGAGAACCGCACCCGCTTGTCACCGACGACCGCCGTCCAGGGAGAGAGCACCAGGTTCCGCAAACCGTCGGTTGCGAGATAGACGCCGCCTGGTCTGAGTGAGCCTCGGCAGTCCCGGAAGGTCAGCGTCCCGACAGCGTCGAGGATGGCGTCATACCGCTGGCCGCTCTTCGTGAAGTCCTGGTGCGTGTAGTCGATGATCTCGCCGGCCCCGAGCGACCTCACCAGTTCGATGCTCTTTGTGCCGCACACCGCGCTGACATCGGCGCCGAAGTGCCTGGCGAGCTGCACCGCGGCGGTGCCGATCGAGCCCGAGGCGCCGTAGACCAGGATCCGCTGACCCTTCCGCAGCGGTGCCGGCCTGATCGCGTTGAGCGCCAGGATTGCCCCATCGCACACTGCCGCGGCATCCTCGAACGTCGCGCCGTCGGGCATCAGCGCGACCGCTCCTTTCGCCGGGACGCACACGAATTCCGCGTGCGTTCCGAACTTCCATGGGTTGATGCCGAAGACGCGGTCGCCGACCGCGAACTCGATGACGCCGGCGCCGACCATCTCCACCTCGCCGGCAAAGTCGCTGCCGAGCACCCTGCGCTTCGGCTTGCGAATGCCGGTGATGAAGCGCGAGAAGAATGGCTCGCCGGCCCGAAGGGCGGTGTCGGTGCGGCTGACGGTCGCCGCGCGGATGCGAATGCCAACCTCACCATCCACAGGAACCGGCTGGTCGACATCCTCAAGACGCAGGACGTCCGGTGGGCCGTACCGATCGTGGACGGCGGCTCTCACGACCTCATCATGCGCCGCTTCGGAGACGCTCGAGACCCTCGAGGATGAGCATGGAGGCTCTTGACATTAGCCATTTGGCTATGTAGCATAGCCGCGCATGAGCACATCCCCTCCCACCGATCTCCTCCAGGGCGCCGAGTACCTCACCCGTCCGGGTGGCCGCATCGCCTACGACGTCGCCGGCAGCGGACCACTTGTCGTCCTCGTTCCAGGGATGGGTGACCTGCGCGCAACCTTCCGATTCCTCGCCCCGGCGCTCCGGGATGCCGGCAACCGCGTCGCATCCGCCGACCTCCGCGGCCATGGCGAGAGCGACGCCACATTCGCCTCCTACGGAGACGTCGAGACTGCGGGCGACATCGCCGCGCTGGTCACCGAGCTTGGGGGCCCCGCCGTCGTGGTGGGCAACTCGATGGGCGCCGCCGCGGCTGCGATCGTCGCGGCCGAGCACCCGGAGCTCATCGCCGGCCTGGTCCTCATGGGCCCGTTTGTCCGCAACCCCCGGGTCAGCGCCGCGCAGCGAATCCTCATGCGCGCGGCGATGGCCCGTCCGTGGGCGCCCACCGTGTGGAAGATGTACCTCCCCAAGCTCTACGCCGGCCGGCGTCCGGACGACTTCGACAGCTACCGCAAGGCGGTCGTCGCGAACCTCCGCCGGCCCGGGTACGCCGCGGCGTTCTCGCGGACCACACGCACCAGCCATGCACCTGCCGAGGCTCGGCTCGCCGATATCACCGCCCCGGCCCTCGTGCTGATGGGCGACAAGGACCCTGACTTTGCGGACCCGTCCGCCGAGGCCACCTGGATCTCGCAGGCACTCAATGCCGATGTCGTGCTCGTCCCGGAAGCCGGGCACTACCCCCAGTCCCAGCAGCCGGCGATCGCGACCGATGCGATCCTGGCCTTTCTGCGCAAGGTGCGCGAGGGTGCCTAGAGCCGGGCTGACGCAGGACCGGGTGGTGGCGGAGGCGGAGCAGATCGCCGACAGTGTCGGCCTGCATCGCCTGACGCTGGCAGCGCTCGCGGACCGGGTCGGGGTCCGCCAGCCCTCCCTCTACAAGCACATCGAGGGCATGGGCGAGCTGCAGCGCCGCATCTCGATCAGGGCGAAGACCGAGCTGGCGTCGGTCCTTGGGCGCGCCGCCGTGGGCAGGTCACGGGGCGACGCCATCGCGGCCATCGCCACGGCGTACCGGACGTGGGCGCACCAGCACCCCGGTCGCTACGCCGCCGCACAGCGCGCGCCGAGCGCAGGCGATGCTGACGACGAGGCCGCGAGCACGGCCGTGGTGCAGGTCGTTGCCGACGTGCTGGCCGGCTTCAACCTTGCCGGCGACGACGCCATCGACGCCATCCGGGCCCTGCGATCGGCACTGCACGGCTTCATCAGCCTCGAGGCCGCGGGCGGCTTCGGACTGCCGGTCGACATCGACCGCAGCTATGAGCGGCTGGTGCGCGGGATCGTCAGCGCGGTCTCCACGTGGGACGAGCAGCTCGACCGGTAGACGGCATCAGCCGAGCGACATCGACATCGGCGCAAACCAGCGGCTGCGATCACCGGGGATCGGATGCCCGTGCAGGGTCATGAGCGGCTCCGAGTATCGAACTGGGAGTCCGCGTGATGTTGCCCACGCCCGCAACCGCGGCCGGCATTCATCGAGATCGACGCGAACCGTGCCGGCCACCGCGCCGGCGGTGTCGGCGATGAGTGTCCTGGCATCAGCGGCGCTCGCCGCGATGACCGGACCGATGACCGCGTAGGCGACGTTGCGCCACGCACCCGCGTACCCGGTGATGACACCGTTCCGCTCGATCACCCTCAGGTGCTCGGCGAAGTCCGGGAGGCGCGAGATGAGCCGTCCTCGGTCGGCGCCCACCACGGCGGTGTCGAGCGCGGCGATCAGCGGAAGGTCGTCGGGCGTCGCGGGCCGGGATCTCACCGCGCCGCCTTCCAGGACGAATTCGCCCCGCAAGGTGTACGTGGTGCCGACGGGCACGAATCCCATACGTTCATAGAGCGGCCGGCCGTGCTCGGTGGCGTTGAGGAAGACGACCGCGTCGCCGGCGTCGGAGAGCGCCTCGGTCATGAGCCGGCGACCGAGGCCGTGGCCCCCGTGCCGAGCGGCGACGAGCACCATGCTGATGGCCGCAAGTCCGCTGCCGTATCGGGTCAGCACGGTTGTCCCGATGACACCGCCGGCGTCATCGCGCAATCCGAAGACCGTGCCCACCTCGAAGAGCAAGCGCCACTTGCGTTCCTCCGCCGGCCAGTCGCGATCCTGCGCGAGCGCCAGGCAACCCGGCAGATCGTCCATAGTGAGCCGTTGGACGCCGCCGATCACGCCTCGATGCTATGACACGAGGTCAGCGCCGAGAGTGCGAGGGCAGCCCGAAATGCGGCGGATGCGCCGCGCGCTCATCGAATTCCGCGTAGGCCGCGGACGCCAGGATCGCGACGCCGATGGCGATGTACAGAGCGAGCAATCCCGAGAAGCCGAAGACATTCCATTCGACGATCTCGTAGGTGATGATCGCAATGCCCG
Organism: Candidatus Dormiibacterota bacterium; assembly: GCA_963848445.1. Taxonomy (GTDB): domain Bacteria; phylum Chloroflexota; class Dormibacteria; order Aeolococcales; family Aeolococcaceae; genus Palsa-851. The sequence goes on along the minus strand of CAWKDT010000004.1, from coordinate 56,495 downwards.
AAACGAGCGACGCGACGATGCCACGCTCGACACGAACCGCGAGCAGCCAAGCCGCGGCAAGCGCGGTCCCGCCGATAACGACGGTGAGCAGCCACGCGGGAATGGTGTAGTCGGTGAACGGGCTCCCCGCGAGCGAGCTCAACGGGAGGCTGATCCAACCGAGGAGCAGCGCGAGCCCGCCGCCGGCAGCGGTGATACCAAGGAACAGATTCAACCCGAGCAGCGCTCGGCGGGGCGAACCGCGGCTCATGCTCATCCTCCAGTAAGGCATGCGGATGTGTGCTTCAGATGAGATGAGCGTGCCTCGACAGCGAGGTGAAGCGACAGAGCCGAAGGTCACTCGGGCTGCGGCACCGTCGAGGGCAGCGCGCGCCGCGCGCGCTCGAGGAAATCGCGCTCAACGGCGTTGGTCGCGAGTGCGAGCGCGGCCGAATACGCGTCGCGCGCCTCCCGGTCCCGGCCGAGCCTGCTGAGCAGATCCGCCCTGATCGCGTGGAAGAGGTAGTAGCCCTCGAGGTCGAGACCGTTGACGGACGCGAGGGCGGCCGCAGCCCCGTTCACCTCGGCGAGCGCAACCGCGCGATTGAGCGTGACGATCGGGGTCGGCATCAATGCGAGGAGCTGGTCATAGAGCTGGAGGATCTGGCCCCAGTCGGTGGCTTCCGCGGAGACGGCGTCGCTGTGAACCGCGTTGATCGCGGCCTGGATCTGGTACGGCCCCGGCTCGTTGCGCAGCACGGATGCGCGAACGATCGCCTGGCCCTCGGCGATCAGGTCGCGATCCCAGAGCGCTCGATCCTGCTCACCGAGCAGCACGAGCTCACCGGCCGGTGCGACCCGGGCATGGCGTCGCGACTCGATGAGCAGCATGAGCGCGAGGAGCCCGTGGACCTCGGGCTCGTCGGGAAGCAGCTCGGCGAGCAATCGCCCGAGGCCGATTGCCTCGATGCACAGATCCGCGCGTATCAGGTCGTCGCCCGAGCTGGCCGCGTAGCCCTCGTTGAAGATCAGGTAGACGACGGCGAGCACCGACCTGAGCCGCTCGGGAAGCGCGGCGGAGTCCGGCACGCGGTACGGGATCCCGGCATCGCGAATCTTGTTCTTCGCGCGGACGAGACGCTGCGCCATCGTCGCCTCCGGAACGAGGAAGGCTCGCGCGACTTCCGGTGTGGTGAGTCCGCCAAGGAGCCGGAGCGTCAGCGCCACCTGGATGTCGGTGGCGAGCGCGGGATGGCAGCAGGTGAAGATCAGGCGAAGACGTTCGTCGCGCACCGGCCCGTCCTCGAAGGGCTCGTCGTCTGCTTGTGACAGGGCGGCCTGCGCGTGGCGCCGTCGGCGGGACGCATCGCTGCGGAGGCCGTCGATCGCGCGGTTACGGGCGGTGGTGATGATCCAGCCGGCGGGGCTGGGAGGCAGTCCGGTGTCGGGCCACCGTTGCACCGCAACGGTGAATGCGTCCTGGACTGCCTCCTCCGCGATGTCGATGTCACCGAACGTCCGAGCCAGGACCGCGACGGCGCGGCCGTACTGCTCGCGAAAGACACGCTCGACATCGGAGGCCTCGATCGCCGGCAACCTCCGGATCAGGCCTCGGGGGCAGGTTCGAACGGACGCACCTCGATGGGAGCACCGCATGCCCGCGTCGCCTTCGCGGCCCAGGCGAGCGCGGCATCGAGGTCCTCGGCCGTGATCACCCAGAATCCGCCGACGTACTCCTTGCCTTCCGCGAACGGGCCGTCGGTGGTGAGGACCGCGTCGCCCTTCACTCTGAGCACGGTCGCGGAGGTGCGGGGATGCAACCCGCCGGCAAAGACCCACGCGCCCGCGGACTTCATCTCCGCGTTGAGCGCATCCACGTCACGGTAGGCCTTCTGGGTCGCCTCGTCGGTTGGCGCGGGTTCGCCGTCGACGAAACAGACGCTGAGCAGGTACTCCTTCATCGGTGTCTCCTCGGCAAGAGATCTTGCCTGTTGCGTGCTGTAGCCGGCTTGATCGCTCGGCCAATCACCTCCTATACGGAGCAGGCGGGCCCGAATCGACAGCAGGCGTCGAGGAAACGCAAGATCGATTCGCCGCCGGCGAGCGTCGCGATCGCCGCGGCCGGAGGATCAGGGTCGAGGCGGGAGCTGCTGCAGCGCCCAGGTGTTGCCGTCGGGGTCGCTGAACCTGACGAACGAGCCCCATGGCAGCACGTCGACCTCGCTCGCGTCGACGCCCCGGCTCAGCAGCTCCTGCCGGACAGCGGCGACATCCTCGACGACCACCTGAATGCCACGCTGCGATCCCGGGACCATGTCCGTGATCCCCGTGCCCATGACGATGGAGCATGCCGATCCTGGGGGCGTCAGCTGGACGAAGCGCAGGTCATCGTTGACCTGAGCATCGTGGTCCGCGTTGAAGCCGATCTGATCAACGTAGAACGCCTTGGCTCGGTCGACGTCGGTCACCGGGATCGCAACCAATTCGATCTTCCAACTCATGTCTGTAGTCTAGTGACGGGTACCCGCCCACGACCCGACGAAAGGAGCTCGCCGATGCAGAAGCGGTTGGTCACACGCTACGCGACGCAGTCAGCCGACGCCGCGGATGAGAATCAGCGCCGGGTGGAAGGTGTCTTCGCGGAGCTCGCCGCGAACAAGCCGGACAACGTCAGCTACATCGTGCTCCGCCTCGACGACGGGTCGTTCGTGCACGTGTCATTTCATGACCACGGTGATGACGAGGTCAACCCGATATCGTCGACCGCGGCGTTCGCTCACTTCCAGGATGGACACGAGGAGCGGCGCTCTGGCGGCGTTGACCAGCACAAGGCGACGCTCGTCGGCTCCTACATCACCAAGATCGCCTGACGCCGGCGGGGCGGCGCACCGCCTCCCTGAGTGCTAGATCGCGCGCATCCGGTTGTTGCGCGGGTTGTGCTCGACCTCGGCGAGCCCGAGAGCCTCCATGAGCGGCGGCATGTACATCCCGAACCTGCCGCGCAGCCCCTTCTTGAGACCGTACCAACCACCGAGCGGGTTCTCGGGAGAGCGCGCCCACGCCTCGACCGTGCCCTCTGCCGCGGGCTTCTGCTCATCCGCGCTGCCGAGCGGCACCCAGTCCGCGCGCTCCTCAAGCATCTGATGAAGGTCATCGATGCTCCGCAGGTCGTACCTCAGCTGCGTGGTCCCCACCGTGCAAACGATCGCCGGAGGGTCCAGCGACTCGTCCCGGTACATCTCATAGGCGGACGAACCGCTCGGCGTCGTCAGCCGCCACGGGTCCTCTTTCGTTCCGCTGCCGTCGGCCATAGTGGTCCCTCCGTTCATCACCGGGAATCGCCAAGTATCCCGTGCGCGGGCGGTGTCGCGTGCACGGCGACCAAGCGATCCTGACAACGAGCGCCGGAGAGGGATGGGACGTATATCCGCGGCGAGTTCCCGCAGCGGAGGAATCGTGCGCAACAATGGCCCGAGGCCATGCGCACGATTCCGTAGCGGAGGGCTGTCTGAGCAAGCGGATATACGTCCCATCCCTCTCCGTCCCCCGGGCATCGCGGAGGGCTGTCTGAGCAAGCGGACATACGTCCCCTCCCTCTCCGTCCCCGGGGCATCGCGGAGGGCTGTCTGAGCAAGCGGACATACGTCCCCTCCCTCTCCGTCCCCCGGAGAGCAGCGATCGTCTGGTGTCGGTCGATACCTGCACTCCCGGCTCGCCGCAAGTGCGGGCGTTCAGCGATGATGCCCGGATGACGGCGGTGGAGTGGCTCGGCGCGGTGCTCGGACTGGCCATCGTGCTGTCCACGCTGATGAGCGTGGTGACAGCGCTGGTGCTGCCGCGGCTCGGTTCCTCGAGGATTCAGCTCCTCGTCGGAAGGGCGATGATCCAGGTCTTCTCACGGGTCTCGCACCGTTTCGACACCTACGAGGCACGTGATCGCTTTCTGGCCATGCAGGCGCCGCTGTTCCTCATCGTCGTCCTGGCAACGTGGCTGGCGGCGGCGATGGTCGGATTCGCGCTGCTGCTCTGGCCCTTCATGTCCACCGGTGGCCTGACGCACGCATTCACCGTGAGCGGTTCGTCGCTGTTCACCCTCGGTTTCGCGGCGGAGCCGGGCGCCGCGCCGCGGTTCCTGATCTTCTGCGCCGCCGCCGCCGGGCTGACGATCGTCGCGTTGCAGATCGCATACCTGCCGGTGCTGTATGGCGCGTTCAACCGCCGCGAGGTGCTCGTCACCATGCTGGACAGCCGCGCGGGATCACCGGCGTGGGGACCCGAGCTCCTCGCCCGGCATGAATTGGTCGACAATGTCCATAACCTGGGCGCCCTGTACCAGCGCTGGGAGGAGTGGGCCGCCGATGTCGCGGAGACGCACACGTCATACCCCGTGATGCTGTGGTTCCGGTCGCCCAATCCCTACCGCTCGTGGGTCCTCGGGTTGTTGTCGGTGCTCGATGCGGCCGCCCTCCAGCTCGCGACCCAGCCGCTGACCGCGCCGTCGGAGGCACGGTCGTTCCTTCGCATGGGCTACGTTTGCCTGCGAGAGCTCGCGAAGGTGATCGGGATTCCCTACGACACCGACCCCAAACCCGAGGATCCGATCCAGCTCACCGAGAGCAACTTCCAGGATGCGCTCGATCATCTCGCACGGGTGAACTGGCCCATGGAACGCGACGCCAAGCAGTCATGGATTCACTTTCGCGGGTGGCGGGTGAACTACGAGGCGCTCGCGTACCGGCTCGCCGATGCCGTCAACGCTCCGCCGGCGCTGTGGGCCGGGCCACGCAGCAACCTGCCGGCGAGGCTGCAGCCCCCGGACCGCCCGCCGCATCGCGAGCCGTCGGCGGAGGCGAAAATCATTCGCAAACTCACCGAGAAACGCCGTTCCAGCCGCGCGACCGAGCCCGCGGGTCCTTCCCCCGAATCCTGACCCGGGTCCCGCCGGTGCTCAGCCGATGCGAATGTATCGAAGCTTCTCCATCGGATCGTGCATCCACTCCGGTGCGAGTGCCTCCCAGAAGGAACGCGCGAGGTCGTCGTCCTTGACCACGAGTGCGTCGATTCGTCGCGCGCCCAGCGCCTCGAGACGCTCGACCGCCGCGGAGAGCAACGCACGCGCAACCCCGACCCGCCGGTGTGCCGGTGCAACGGCGATTCGGTAGATGCCGCCCCGCCAGCCATTCCAACCGGCGATGACCGTGCCGACCACCACGCCGGACTCGAGCGCCATGAGCAGCGACCCCGGGGCATCCTCGAGGAGGAGGGTCACCCCCGCCACATCATCCGTGACGGTGCGGTGCGTGCCGGATCGCTCCCAGAGGTCGAGCACCGCGCCGACGTCGGCTGCGGTCGCCGCTCGAATCTCCAGCGCGCGCGGAGTCGCCGCCATCGACATCGTGTCGAGGATACCGCTCGTTACGCGCTCGTCACAAGCGACGTCCGGCGGCACATAGCATGTATGCGTTGCAGAGCGGGGCGGGACCACGTGGGTGAAGACATGAGCATCTGGCGCTCAGGCGCGGTGCACAGGCACCCGTCCGACGGCGGGAGCGGGTCGCCTGCGCGCGTCGCCGAGCGAGCCGCGCCCGAGGCGGTTCTCGGCAATCAGCCGTGCTCGGCATTGCGTTGCTCGTCGCTCGCCGGGATGCCCTGCAGCTACGTCGACCGGCGCGGAAGGCGATGCAAGACCGCCTGGTGCCCGGCGGATCGCAACGTCGTCAAGGGCCGCATCTACTGCGCGCTGCACGCCCACGCCATGCAGGGCATCGAGTGGGAGTTCGGCTCTGCCTCCCACCCGGATATCGACAGCAGGACGGTGCCGATCATCCAGTGGATCTCCTCCGCTGCCGCCGATGAGATCATCGCGATCCTCAACGTGTTCTGCGCGCTCAACGGCGAGATGCTGGTCGCGGAACCCGTGCGCCGGCGCTACAACCCGGACTCGCGCAGCAGGGTGTGGGAGAAACAGTGGAAGACGCTCTCCCCCACCAATGTGTCGATGCGCGTGTCGGTCTCTGCCGACGAGAACCGGCCCACTGCGATCCACATCCGTGTCAACGGGCACGACGTCAACGTCGTCCCTCCGCCCTGGAACCGCGAGCTCGCGACGCCGACCGCCGCCGACATGCAGTGGCTGGAGCAGGAGGTGCTCACCCCCATCGCCACCGCCGTGCACCGCTGGATGGTCCAGGCCGCGGAGGACAACGACCTGGGCTACATCCCCGCCGGTGGCGGTCACGGCGAGGCGGATGCGCAACTCCTGGCGCGAGCCGCCGGCGCGGGCAGCACCGTGTCAGCGTCCAGCGCACGGGTGGACGTGAACGAGGCCGCGCTCGACGAGGTTCGCAGGGCTCACTTCCTGTACGGGCTCGAGGAGATTCAGGCCGTGGCCGACCGGAAAGCCGAGACCGGATAGCCGGCCGGGCGCCGTGCTGTTCGCCTCACGGGCTACGCTCCCGGTCGTGACAAGGCACATCGACGGCGCCGCTCCAGTCGCCGCCGAGGGCGCTCCGAACCTGGTGATCCGACCGGCGAGCATCGACAAGCTCCATGTCTCAGCAGCGATTCTCGGCGAAGCTGCGGCGTGGGCGAAATCGCAGGGACGCACGTCGTGGCCACAGGGATGGTTCACCGGGCCGGAGGGCGCGGGCATCGCGCGTCTTCGCCAGGACGCCGGGAGCAACAGCCTGTACATCGTGTGGGTCGACGACGAGCCCGCCGCGACGTTCTCCCTGCCCACCATCGACACGCGGTTCTGGCCGGATGCCGGAGACGATGCGCTGTACCTCCATCGTTTCGGCGTCCGCCGTCACGGCGCGGGGATTGGACGGCGCGCCGTCGAGTGGATGGTCGGTGAGGTGCGGCGTCGCGGGCGCTCGTCTCTGCGCCTTGACTGCCTCGCCGACAACCCCGACATCCGCCACTACTACGAGGCGTGTGGATTCCAGGAGCGTGGCGAGACCACCATCGATGGCATGCGTTTCAGCCTCTACGAGTTGCCCGTCCCGGACGGTGCCATCCCGGCCTAGAGCCGTCCTCAGAATCGGACGTTGTTGGCCCAAACCCTGAGCAGATCGGTGTCGCCGGTCACTGCGATGCCGTCGGTGCCGCGCCGGTTCATCGCCCACAGGTAGAGATCCGACGCGCTTCCGCGAAGCTCGCAGTGGCCCCTGCCGCGGTCGCTGGTGAGCTCGAGCCGGTCGCCGAGGATGAGGCTCCAGCTCACGCCGGCGTCAGTGGGGGCGACGCGCAGGATGCGGCCGTTGCCGTCGGGGGCACTCGTCCGGCGCGGCGCGAGTCCGAACCACTCGTCGATCGCGTCGACCGCATCGGTGGTCGTGAGCGGGCCGATCGTCCCCCGGGCCGCCTCGGCGTCGCAGCGATGAATGGCGGTCTCGTTCGCCTGGCGTCTCGCCCAGAAGCCCAGGGCATTCGGTGCAGGCCCCCAGAACCAGAAGTCGTCCTCCGGCGATGAGTGCCGGAGTGCGTCGATCAGGGCGGCACAGCCCTCGCGATACCAGGCAAGCAGCTCGTCACCGCCGGCCGGACCCTCGAAGTCACGCTGCAGGCGGGCCGCGACGCGATCGCGGACGATCGTCCCCGCCCACCGATGCACGTCCCCGATATGGCGCAACAGCTGCTCGACGTCCCAGTCCGGACAACCGGGCACGCCGGCGCCGAGGGGTCCCGCCGCGGCGGCGAGCGCGAGGGTTTCGCCATCGCGCTCGATCCGCGCGATCTGGTCTTCGATGTCCAAGCGCGGCAAGTCTTGCATCACGCCCGATGATCGCAGCCTCCCCTGCGCTGATGGTTTGGGGCGCGCTCCCGTGACAAGTCATGCGACACGAATTGACACCCTTCGGGGAGGGCCGGAAGATGGGCCCCCGGGTCGCGCGCCGAGCGTCGACGGCTTCGGCACCCGTCGTCAAGGAGGAGCTGTGACGTGAACGGCGAAGTGTTTCGATCGACGATACTGGAGCAGCTCATCGCCGGCAGGCGTCTGGGCCGCCACATCGTGCACGACCCCCGCTCACGGGACTACCCGGCGGACGCGGCTCCGGCGATCACGAGCGTGACGCACAAGGCGATCGCGCTGCCGCTCAACCAGGGGGAGATCGGGTCGTGCACCGCCAACGCCCTCTGCGGCGCTCTGAACTCCGCTCCCGACTACGCGGGTGGTGCGCCCCGCACCGAGCAGGACGCGATCAAGCTTTACGAGCTCGAGACCCAACTCGAAGGGCAGCCGTACCCGCCGAACGACCCGGGCGGCAGTGGCCTCGAGGTCTGCAAGGCGGCGAAGGAGCTGGGGTGGATATCGGCGTACAAGCACGCCTTCGGCGTCGAGAATGCCCTGCGCGCGCTGGTGCTTCGACCGGTGATCACCGGGATCAGCTGGTTCACGAGCTTCGACTTACCCGCGGCGACCGGGCTCGTCGCCATCGCGTCCGGGGCAACCATCCGGGGTGGCCACGAGGTCGTCGCCGACCAGATCGACGCGGAGAACAAGCTCGTCTGGTTCTGGAACAGCTGGGGCACGAGCTATGGCGTCGGTGGACGCTTCTGCATGGCGTTCGACACGTGGGATCAGCTCCTCCAGCAGAACGGTGACGTCACGGTCCCGATGCCGTAGGCGCGGCGGCGCATTCCCGGCGTCGCAGCCGGCGAGCTAGGAGCGGTCGGTGCCCGACCCCGCGACATGGAGCGGATCGATGAGGTCGGTGAAGTCGCGCGCCAACCCGCTCTTCCGAGCCTCGCCGATCACCGCGGCGGCGACGGCCGGCGCGACGTCGCGATTGAAGACCGAGGGGATGATGTATTCCGCCTGAAGATCGCCACCGACGACGTTCGCGATGGCGCGGGCGGCGGCGAGCTGCATGGAATCGGTGATCTGCGCCGCGCCGCTGTCCAGCAAACCTCGGAAGAAGCCCGGGAAGCAGAGCACGTTGTTGATCTGGTTGGGGTAGTCGCTCCGCCCCGTTGCGATCACCGCCGCCACCTCCTCAATCGCCTCCGGCTGCACCTCGGGCTCGGGATTCGCCAGCGCGAACACGATCGGCTGCCGAGCCATGAGCCGCACGAGCCCGGCATCGAGCACTCCGCCGGCACTGGTTCCGATGAATACATCGGCTCCGCGCAGCGCGTCGGCGAGGCCACCCCTCAGCCGGTGCCGGTTCGTCGCCGCGGCGAAATCGCGCTGCGCAGCGCTCAGCTCCGGCATCGCCGGGTCGAGAATGCCTCCGCGGTCGACCCCGACGACGTCGCCGGCCCCCGCCGCGATGAGCAGTTGCGCGACCGCGGTTCCGGCCGCGCCGATACCCAGGCAGACGACGCGCACATCCTCGAGGCGTTTGCCCGCGACCTCGAGGGCGTTGATGAGCGCGGCGGTCACGACGATCGCCGTGCCGTGCTGGTCGTCGTGGAAGACCGGGATGTCGACGGCGGCGGTGACGCGCCGCTCGATCTCGAAGCAGCGTGGCGCGGCAATGTCCTCGAGATTGATGCCGCCGAAGATCGGTGCGATGTTGACGATCGTCGCCACGATCTCGTCGACGTCCTGGGTGGCGAGGCACAGCGGGAACGCGTCCACACCACCGAACTCCTTGAAGAGCATCGCCTTGCCCTCCATCACCGGGATCGCCGCCTCGGGTCCGATGTTGCCGAGGCCGAGCACGGCGCTCCCGTCGGTGACGATTGCCACCGCGTTGCGCTTGATGGTGAGATTGCGCACCCGGCGCGGGTCCTCGGCGATCGCCAGCGAGATGCGCGCGACGCCGGGCGTGTACACCATCGAGAGGTCGTCGCGCGTGCGGATCGGCTGGCGCGGCGTGACCTCGATCTTCCCGCCGACGTGCGCGAGAAACGTGCGGTCCGAATACTCGAGGACCTGGACGCCCTGGACCTCGCTCATCCGCCGGATGAGCGCGTCGGCGTGCGCGGCGTCCGCCGCGAGGACGGTGATGTCGCGGACGATGCCCTCGCGATCGACGCGGACGATGTCGAGCGCGCGGATGTCGCCGCCGACGCTTCCGATTGCCGACGTGAGCTGGCCAAGCATGCCGGGGCGGTTGACGATCCGGCACCGCGCGGTGAATGCGAAGCTTGCGGACGGATGCTGAATCACAGAACGGTCAGCACTTATAGCCGATCGGTCATCGTGACGGCATGATCGACGCCGGCGCCGCCGCCGACCGGATCGAGCGCGCTGCGCGCGACACCGGCTCTCCGGAGCGCGCCGCCGGCGAACGGGCATATCTCAAGAGCGATCTCGAACACCTCGGGGTCGGCCTCCCGAACCTCCGCGGCATCGTCAAGGCCTTCACGGCCACGCACCGCGACATGACTCACAACGAGCTGACCGATCTCGTGAAGGCGCTCTGGTCGAGACCCGTCCACGAGTGCCGGATGGCGGCGATCATGCTGCTCGAGCAGCACCGGCGCCTGCTCGGAGCGCGCGACCTCGCGCTGATCGAGTCGATGATCCGCGGATCGCTCACCTGGGCGTATGTCGACCCGCTCGCCGGCGACCTTGCCGGGTCGCTGGTGATCCTGCACCCGGACGCCGTGTCCCGCCTCGATTGCTGGTCGACCGACCCGAACTTCTGGGTCCGGCGCTCGGCGCTCCTCGCGATGATGGAACCGCTCCGGCAGGGCGCTGACTTCGAACGCTTCGGCGCCTACGCCGACGCGATGCTCGACGAGAAGGAGTTCTTCATCCGCAAGGCGATCGGCTGGGTGCTTCGGGAGACGAGCAAGCGGCGACCCGCCGAGGTCTACCAATGGCTGCTGCCGCGCGCGAACCGCGCCTCGGGGGTGACGCTGCGTGAGGCGGTCAAGTACCTCGACGCCGCCGACCGTGACTCGATCCTGCGCGCATCCCGCCGCAGCTGACGCCATCCCGCGGCCGGAATACTTCACGTGATGTACTATCTCTACTCATGCAGCAGCGCGCGATGCTCCTCGAACGGCTCCAGGCCGCTCAGTCCGAGCTGCGGCGCCGTCTCCTCGACGTCGCCTCGCCGACCCTGAGGGTTGAGCTCGAGGAGTTCCGGGGTATCACGATCCACCAGATGGAGGTCGTGCGCCGCCTGCTGCTCGGAGACGCGATGACGATGCGCGACGTCGCCGCCGCCCAGGGCATCGGGCTGAGCGGTGCCACCCAGCTCGTCGATCGCCTCGAGCGCCGGGAGCTGGTGGTCCGCGTCCGGGACGAGCACGACCGGAGGGTCCAGCACGTGGTCCCCACCGATCGTGCCCGCGAGCTGGCGACGCGGTTCAAGACCGGCATGCGGCACGCGTCGGAGGTGGTGTTCGCGGCGCTGGACGACCGGGAGCTGCAGACCTATGTGGAACTCACGGAGCGCATCGCCGCTGGTGCGAAGGAGACCGCTGACCCAGACCTACGGAGGGCGACCGCATGACCCATCGGCAGATCCTCGCGGTGCTCGGCGCCCTCATGCTCGGCATGCTGCTCGCGGCGCTCGACCAGACGATCGTCGCAACCTCGCTGCCCACCATCGTCGGAGACCTCGGCGGCCTCAACCAGCTCTCGTGGGTGGTGACCTCCTACCTGCTGGCGTCCACGGTGTCGACACCGCTCTACGGGAAGCTCGGCGACCTGTACGGGCGTAAGTCGCTCTTCCAGCTTGCGATCGTCATCTTCATCGCCGGCTCGATGCTCTCGGGTCTGTCCCAGAACATGCTCGAGCTCATCAGCTTCCGCGCGATTCAGGGGATCGGCGCCGGCGGGCTGATGGTCGGCGCGCAGGCGATCATCGGCGACGTCGTCCCGCCCCGCGAGCGGGGTCGCTACCAGGGATGGATGGGTGGGGTGTTCGCGCTCGCCAGCGTGGCCGGACCGCTCATCGGCGGCTTCCTCACCGACGACGTCTCGTGGCGCTGGATCTTCTACATCAACGTCCCCATCGCCGCCATCGCGCTCTTCGTCACGGCGACCGTGCTCAAGACGCACACCGGGCGGATCTCGCACAGCATCGACTGGCTCGGCGCGTTCTTCCTCGCCGCAGGCGCCTCGGCGCTCATCCTGCTGACGACATGGGGCGGCACGGAGTACGCGTGGGCGTCGCTGCCGATCGTGGGACTCGCGGTGGTGGGTGTCGTGATGCTCGCCGGCTTCGTCGTCGTCGAACGGCGCGCCTCCGAGCCCATCCTGCCGTTCCGGCTCTTCCGCATTCAGGTCTTCAACGTCGCCGGCGGGATCGGCTTCGTGATCGGGTTCGCGATGTTCGGAGCCATCACCTTCCTCCCGGTCTTCCTCCAGCTGGTGGACGGGGCGAGCGCGACGAACTCGGGCCTCAACATCCTGCCGCTCATGGCGGGCCTGCTCGTCGCGTCGATCACGAGCGGTCAGCTCATCAGCCGCTGGGGTCGCTACAAGATCTTCCCGGTCGTCGGCACCGCGCTCTCCGCGACCGGTGTCTTCCTGCTCTCCACCCTCGACCCGCAGACGTCACGGCTGGTGATCTCGATGTATATGGTGGTGCTCGGCCTCGGCCTGGGTTGCGTCATGCAGGTGCTGGTGATCGCCGTGCAGAACGCCGTCGAGCAGCGTGATCTCGGCGTGGGGACGAGCTCCGCCACGTTCCTGCGCTCGATGGGCGCGTCGTTCGGCGTCGCCATCTTCGGCGCCATCTTCAGCAACCAGCTCGCCTCGAACCTCACCAAGAATCTCCCTGCGAGCGCGCTGCACAGCGGCATCAACCCGTCGTCGCTCGAAGGCAACCCGGCGTCGCTCGCCCACCTGCCACCGGCGATCCACACGGGGCTCATCAACGCCGTCTCGGAATCCCTCCACGTCGTCTTTCTCGCCGCCGTCCCGATCCTCGTGATCGCGTTCCTGCTCACCCTGCTGCTCCGCGAGGTTCCGCTCCGCACACGCGCGCGAGGCATCCCCGCCGCGCACGAGCCGGTCGGTGTCGAGTTGGAGACCGATACCGGCGGTCCGATCCCCGTCGAGGCCGGGATCGGAGCGGACTCCGTCGCAGCGGTCACCGGCGAGGGCTCGGGCCGAGCGACATCGGGGTAGTCCGGAGTCGCTAGGCGCCGAAGAGCCGGGGCCACGCGAGGCCGGCGACCACGCCGGCGACGAACAGCGCGTAGCGGGACAGCCAGGTCACGACACCGCCGTCGCGCTCCGCAACCTGTCGCGGCGCGTACACGAGCATCGCGTAGTACACGGCGGAGAACGCGAGCAGGAATGCGACGGCGGCAGCCGCAGCCTGCGGATTCGCGACCACCGCCGCGGCGGTCGTCCCTCCCGGCTCCCCGATGACCGCCGCGATCAGGCTCCAGAACAGGCCCCCCGCCACCATCACGAAGGGCGTGACGAGCGCGCGCCGGACCATCAGGCTCAGCGGCGGAGCGGCAAGGTGCACCGCGATCATCGCGACGAGGGCGGCGATCACCAGCGCGACGGCCAGCCCCGAGGGGACGTCGAGCGCGGTGAACCCGCTGATCCCCACGAGCAGCAGCCCGCCGCAAAGGGGGCCCACGGCGCCGCGCTCCAGGATCGACGCTCCGGCATCGCCGGTGTCGGTCTTCGGGCGGCGCGCCGCGAGGCAGATGAGCGCGGCGACGACCGCCGCAAGCCGGAGTGTCCCCTCGAGCGGCGCGCCCGAATCGAACGGCCCGGCCCCACCCTGAATCCGGAACAGCGCGGGCGTCGCGAGGGCGACCCAGCCCGCCAGCAGCCAGTCCTCGACGACGAGCACGGAGAGTCGACCGCGCGCCCGAATCCCAGGCGCCGGTGCCGGCAGAGCTTCGCCGAGCGGCGTCGGGTCGGTGGTCATGGCACCCGAGTCTTACCGAACCGGTGCGGTGCGTCGACCGTAGACTTCATGCATGCTCGCCGGCAGAACACAGCGCATCGCCGTCGCCGCCGTCGCGGGTGTCATCCTCGCCGCCACGATCCGGCGGGTGTTGGCGGTGCAGCGCGATTTTCCGGCTGAGCCCGAGGCTGACGACCAGCACGGACGGTCGGTTGCGACAGGGAGGAGCCTTGCGGTCGTGGGGAGCGCGCTGACCGTCGAGAGCTCCGCCGTCGCGGGCAGCGTCGCCACGACTCGCTCGACCGCCGTCGCGGGATCGGCCGCGACCGCATACTCCGCCGCGGTCGCGGGCTCAACGCTGACCTTTGGGTCGACCGCCGTCGCCGGGAGCGCGGCAACCTCGATGAGCGCCGCCGTCGCCGGCAGCGCGTTGACGTTTGCGAGCGCCGGCGTCGTGCGGAGCATCGCCACGCTGCTCAGCGTCGCGATCCGCCGCTGCGCCCTGACCGTCGCCTGCCTCCGATGCGAGGGCTGCATCGCGTGCGTCGCCTGCTCCGACTGCACCGACTGCACCGGATGTGTGGGCTGTCGCGGGTTGCACGGCGCCGTCGGACGGGTCGGAGTCAGCGCACCGTGACGGCGCCGCGGCTCGCCGAGGAGACGGTCGCGGCGTACTTGGCGAAGACACCCGTCGCATAGCGCGGGACCGGCGCCTCCCATCCGGCGAGCCGTTCCGCGATCACCGCATCGTCCAGTTCGACGTCGATCCGCCGTCCCTCGACCTCGATGCGGATGACATCACCGTCGCGCACCGCCGCAAGGGGGCCCTTGAGCGCGGCCTCCGGCGCGATGTGGGCGACCATGAACCCGTGGGTGGCGCCGGAGAAGCGGCCATCGGTGATGAGCGCGACGGAGTCGCTGAGCCCCGCGCCGACGATGGCGCCGGTGACGCCCAGCATCTCGCGCATCCCTGGGCCGCCCACGGGACCCTCGTAGCGGATCACCACCACATCGCCCGCGTGGATCGCGCCGTCGCGAACCGCGGCGAACGCCGCCTCCTCGGAATCGAACACCCGCGCCGGGCCGTGGTGGGAGGGACGGTCGTTGCCGGCGAGCTTCACGACGCATCCTTCGGGCGCGAGGTTGCCGCGCAGCACCGCGATGCCGCCGTGGGCACGGAGTGGATTCGCCGCCGCCCGGACCACCTCCTGGCCGGGCGTCTCGACCGCCGCGGCGGCGACCTCGGCGAGCGTGCGGCCGTCCACCGTCCGCGCGTCTCCGTGGAGGAGCCCGAGCTCGAGCATGCGCTGCATCAGGACCCCCAGCCCGCCGGCGGCGAAGAGGTCGGTCGCCACGAAGCGGCCGCCCGGCCGGAGATCCGCGAGGATCGGCGTGCGCGCGCAGATCGCGTCCACCTCGTCGATGTCCATCGCCACGCCGGCCTCGGCGGCGATGGCGAGCAGATGGAGCACCGCGTTGGTCGAACCGCCGGTGGCAGAGAAGGACGCGACCGCGTTCTCCAACGCGGTCCGCGTGACGATCGCGCGGGCCCCGATCCCCTGCTCGACGAGTCCCACGGCAAGACGTCCCGCCGCCTCGGCGACCATCGGCTTGTCGGCATGGGTGGCCGGCACCGCGTTGGCCCCTGGCGGTGACAGCCCGAGGAACTCGAGCGCGGTGCTCATCGTGTTGGCCGTGAACTGGCCGGCGCAGGCGCCCGCCCCGGGACACGCGTGCTCTTCGACGGCGCGAAGCTCCGCGGCGTCGATGCGACCGGCGTTGTAGGCGCCCACCGCCTCAAAGACGTCCTGGACCGTGAGATCGCGATCGCGCCACCGTCCTGGCTGGATCGTCCCGCTGTAGAGGACGAGCCCGGGGATGTCCATCCGGGAGAGCGCCATCGCGGCGGCGGGGATCGTCTTGTCGCAGCCGACGATGAGGACGAGCCCGTCGAAGCTGTGCCCCCGGGTCACCAGCTCGATCGAGTCGGCGATGACCTCGCGCGAGACGAGGGACGCCTTCATCCCCTGCGTGCCCATCGTCACCCCATCGCTCACGGCGATCGTGTTGAACTCCATCGGCGTCCCACCGGACGCCCGGACCCCCGCCTTCACGCGCTCCGCCAGCTCACGGTGGTTCCAGTTGCACGGCATGGTCTCGATCCAGGAGTGACCGACGCCGATGATCGGTCGCTCGAGGTCCTCACGGCTGAAACCGACCGCGCGGAGCATCGCGCGCGCCGGCGCCCGGTCGGGACCGTGGAGCATCACCGCGCTCCGTCGCGTCGAACTGGATTCGGACATGCGCGGAAGCATACGGCCCCCGCCCCGAGGGGGCGGAAGGCTCCCCAGATTCGGATCAGGCCCCGGAATGCAACGATTGGGAAGCGCGCGCCGCGACCCGTGATGGAAACCCTGTCACACGCCCGTGGTTGACTGGATGATCGACCAGGCCGTATTCTTCGCGCCGAGATGTCGTACGGCTACGTCCTGGTCCTGCTGGTCGGCCTGCTCCTGATTAGGAGCGGGGCCCTGAAGCTTCAGGCCAGGCGCGTGCGCAGGTAGGCACACAGACCAAGCCGGAACGAAGCAAAAGGCCCCCTCCCAGAGGGGGCCTTTTTTTGTACCCGGCACCACGCGACTGGAGGAACCGTCATGAGCGGCTCGGGACAGGCACCCACCCCGTACGAGGGCATGGGAACACCGGCGCATTGGGACGCCCGGACCCAGGACGACAGCGCAGCTGCGGAGCGCCTTGACCCCGTGCGATCGGAGCGCTTCGCACCGGGGACGACGCAACGTCACGAAGAGGGCGACGACTTCGTTCGCCGCTCGCTCCGCCGCTACTACCAGTGATCGGCACCCGGACGGATCAACGCTCGGGCGCCGCCGCTGCCGCTCCCGCCGAGCGCGGCCGCTCGATCGAGCCCGCTCGCCTGCTGACCGGCGCGCAGATCGCGCTCGAGTCGCTCATCCGCGAGGGTGTCGACACCATCTTCGGGTATCCGGGAGGCGCCAACCTCTGGCTGTATCGCTACCTGCCGGAATACCCCGAGCTCCACCACATCCTGGTGCGCCATGAGCAGGGGGGCGCCCATGCCGCCGACGGGTACGCCCGCAGCAAGCGGGGCTCGGTCGGCGTCGTCTTCGCCACCAGCGGCCCAGGAGCGCTCAACCTCGTCACCGGCCTGGCCACCGCGTACATGGACTCGGTCCCGGTGGTCGCCATCACGGGCCAGGTGCCGACCACCGCGATCGGGACCGACAGCTTCCAGGAGTCCGACGTCATCGGGTCGACGATGTCGGTTGTCAAGCACTCGTATCTGATCACGCGCGCCGAGGACATCGCCCCGACGATCAAGGAGGCGTTCCACGTCGCGCGCACCGGGCGCCCCGGCCCGGTGCTCATCGACTTCCCCAAGGACCTGCAGGCCGCGGTCACCGCCTTCAACTACCCGGACGCGCCGGTCCGGCGGCGCTCGTACCCCGCACCGCCCCAACCAGACCCGGCCAAGCTGCGGCGGATCGCCCACCTCATCGAGGGCGCGAAGCGGCCGGTGATCCTCGCGGGTCGGGGTGTGCTCATCGCCGGAGCGGAGCACGAGCTCCTCGAGCTGTCGCACCGTGCCCACATCCCGGTGGGATGGACGCTGCTCGGCACCGGAGCCTTCCCGGTCACCGACCCCATGGCCCTGCAGATGGTCGGCTTCATGGGCGCGGGCTACACCAACAAGGCCGTCTGCGACGCCGACGTCCTGATCATGATCGGGATGCGCTGCGACGACCGGGTGACCACCCGGCTCGACTCGTTCGCACCGCGCGTCGAGCACCTCGTGCACATCGACATCGATCCCGCGGAGATCGGGAAGAACGTCGTCCCCCACGTCAGCGTGGTCGCCGACGCCAAGGTCGCGTTGCGCGAGCTCAACCTCCTCGTCGAGCCGAAGCGCGAGCACGAGTGGCTCACGCAGATCGACCAGTGGAAGGAGGAGCACCCGGTGCGGTACACGAACCACACGGGGCTGCTCCAGCCGCAGGAGGTCCTCGAGGAGATGTACGCGCGCTGCGAGGACGAGGCGATCGTGCTCGCCGACGTCGGCCAGAACCAGATCTGGGCGGCGCTGTGGTTCAACTATCGAAAGCCGGGCCTGTTCCTCAACTCCGGAGGGACGGGGACGATGGGCTACGCGTTCCCCGCGTCGATGGGCGTGAAGCTCGCCAACCCGCACAAGACCGTGTTCTGCGTCACCGGCGAGGGCGGGTTCGTCATGAACATGCAGGAGATGGCGACGATGGTCGAGAACAACATCGACGTCAACGTCATCATCCTGAACAACTCGTCGCTCGGCATGGTCCGGCAGTTCCAGGACGACTTCTACGGCGGGGTCCGCTCCGCGGTGGACCTCACGTACACCCCCGACTTTGTCAAGCTCGGCGAGGCCTTCGGGATGAAGGCGATGTCGACCAACCGGCGCGAGGACGTCGGGCGCCTGCTCGACGAGGCGATGGCGCACCAGGGTCCCGTGCTGATCAACTTCGACATCGACCCCGACGCCAACGTCTACCCCATCGTCCCGCTCGGCATGGGCATGCTCGACTTCGTCGAGGCGAGCTGATGAGCCAGAGCCGCCTGCTCTCAGTCCTCGTCGACAACAAGCCGGGTGTGCTGCAGCGGGTGGCCTCGATGATCCGGCGGCGTGGCTTCAACATCGATTCCCTGTCGGTGGGCCCAACCGACGACGACACCGTGTCGCGGATGACGATCACGGTGCACGTCGGCCGCCAGCAGGCCGAGCAGGCGACCAAGCAGCTCGCCAAGCTCATCGACGTCATCACCATCGACGACATCACGGGGTTGCGCAACGTCGCGCACGAGCTGGTGCTCCTCAGGATGCACGCGCCCCCGGGCGAGCGGACCGAGCTGCTGAACCTGGTCGACATCTTCAGGGGACGGGTCGTCGACGTCGCGGCGAGCTCGGTGATCATCGAGGTCACCGGCAGCCCCGAGAAGATCGACAACTTCATCGAGCTCATGCGGCCCTACGGCATCAAGGAGCTGGCGCGCAGCGGCGTCGTCGCGCTGGTGCGTGGTGATCAGGCCCGCATCCGTCTCATCGACTTCGCCGTGGACGGCGAGCAGGAGTCCGACGCCGCGCGCGCCACCGGCGCCGCGGGCGACACCACCGGCACCGTGTGATGACCCGCAGAGGAGGCAACCCTTCATGACCGCTCGGATGTACTACGACGCCGACGCCGATCCGGCAGCACTCGCGGGACAGCGCATCGCGGTGCTCGGCTACGGCTCGCAGGGGCACGCGCACGCGCTCAACCTGCGCGACTCGGGCCACGACGTGCGGGTCGGGCTGCCCGAGCACAGTCAGAGCCGGGCCGCAGCCGCCGGCGAGGGTCTGCGCGTCCTGACGCCGGAGGAGGCGTGCGCCGAGGCGGACGTGATCATGGTGCTCACGCCCGACACCGGGCAGCGGGCGCTCTACGACTCCGCCATCGCCGGGAACCTCACCCCCGGCAAGATGCTGATGTTCGCGCACGGGTTCAACATCCGCTACGACCTCATCGACCCGCCTGCCGGCGTGGACGTGAGCATGGTCGCGCCCAAGGGACCCGGGCATCTCGTGCGCAGCACCTACGCCGCCGGCCAGGGCGTGCCCTGCCTCTTCGCGGTGCACCAGGATGCGACCGGCCAGGCGCGGGCACGCACCCTCGCGTATGCTCGCGGGATCGGTGGGACTCGCGCGGGTGTGCTGGAGACGACGTTCGCGGAGGAGACGGAGACCGACCTCTTCGGCGAGCAGGCCGTGCTCTGCGGCGGCATCACCTCGCTCGTGAAGGCGGGATTCGACACGCTCACCGAGGCGGGGTACCAGCCCGAGCTCGCCTACTTCGAAGTGATGCACGAGCTCAAGCTCATCGTCGACCTCATGTACCAGGGTGGCCTCTCGTGGATGCGCTACTCGGTGAGCGACACCGCGGAATACGGCGACTACGTCAGCGGCCCGAAGGTGGTCGACCAGCGCACGCGCGAGACGATGCGCAAGCTGCTCAGCGACATTCGCGACGGCAGCTTCGCGCAGCGCTGGATCGAGGAGAACGAGGCGGGACGACCCAACTTCGTCGAGTACCGCGACGAGGAGATGCACCTGCCGATCGAGCGGGTCGGCGCGGAGCTGCGCTCGAAGATGGGATGGCTCGGCGCCAAGACGGCTCCGGGGATGGACGCGGCGCTGCACGACGGTGCGCGCGAGGAGGCGACGGTATGAGCGAGCAGCTGGTGATCCTCGACACCACGCTCCGCGACGGGGAGCAATCACCGGGCGTCGCGCTCAACGCCGAGGACAAGCTGCAGATCGCCCATCAGCTCGCGCGTCTCAAGGTCGACATCGTCGAGGCGGGATTCCCGCACAGCTCCCCCGGGGATTTCGCGGCGGTCAAGGCGATCGCCGAGCAGGTCGAGGGTCCGGTGATCGCCGGCCTGTCACGCTGCTTCGAGGATGACGTGCGCGCCTGCGCCGCCGCGCTCGAGCCGGCGAAGCGCGCTCGCATCCACGTCTTCATTGGGACATCCCCGATCCATCGTGAGGGTCAGCTGCGCATGTCGCAGCGCGAGGTGCACGACCGTGCCGTCGCGATGACCGCGCTCGCGAAGTCGTTCCGCGAGGACGTCGAGTTCTCGCCGATGGACGCGAGTTCGAACCGAGCGCGAGTACCTCGCGGAGGTGGTGAACAGCTGCATCGAGGCGGGCGCGACGACGATCAACCTTCCCGACACCGTCGGGTACGCCACCCCGGACGAGTGGCGCGGCCTCATCGCCTGGATGTACGAGCAGGTGCCCGCGCTCCGCGACGTCGTGCTCTCGGTGCACTGCCACAACGACCTCGGCCTCGCCACGGCCAACTCGCTGGTGAGCGTGCTCGGCGGAGCGCGGCAGATCGAGACCTGCGTCAACGGCATCGGCGAGCGCGCCGGAAACGCCGCGCTCGAGGAGGTGGCGATGGCCACGCGCCTGCACCCCGAGGTGTACGGCGTGGCGACGCAGCTCGACCACTCGCAGCTGTACCGCACGTCGCGGCTGGTCTCGCAGCTCACGGGGATGCTCGTGCAACCCAACAAGTCGGTGGTGGGCGCCAACGCGTTCGCGCACCACTCCGGGATCCATCAGGACGGCATGCTCAAGGACCGCCGGACCTTCGAGATCATGGAGCCGGGGCAGGTCGGGGCGGGGTCGAGCCTCGTGCTCGGCAAGCTCAGCGGGCGTCACGCGCTCAACGATCGGCTCGAGCAGCTCGGCTACCGGCTCGACGGCGAGGAGCTGCAGCGGGCGTTCGTGCGGTTCAAGGCGCTCGCGGACCGCAAGCGTGACGTGACCGATCGCGACCTCGAGGCCATCGTGGCCGACGAGCGGCAGGGTGGCGAGGAGACCTTCCGCCTCGAGCATCTGCAGGTGAGCTGCGGCACGAATCTTCGCCCCACCGCGACGGTGCGCATGCTCCTCAGCGACGGCGTGAGCCGCGAGGCGGTCTCGACCGGGGACGGCCCCGTCGACGCGACGTACCGCGCGATCGACCAGCTGGTGCAGGTGAAGGCCGAGCTCGAGGAGTTCGCCATCCAGGCGATCACCGAGGGGATGGACGCGGTCGGTGAGGTGAGCGTCAGGCTGCGTCAGGACGGCGCGCTCTGCGCGGGCCACGGCGCCGACACCGACATTCTCGTCGCAGCGGCGAAGGCATACGTGCACGCCCTCAACCGCCTCACCACGCGGGTCGCCGCGGGACCGAGGGTGACACCCGAGCGGATGGCGGCGGC
Organism: Candidatus Dormiibacterota bacterium; assembly: GCA_963848445.1. Classification (GTDB taxonomy): domain Bacteria; phylum Chloroflexota; class Dormibacteria; order Aeolococcales; family Aeolococcaceae; genus Palsa-851. The sequence continues at coordinate 34,911 of CAWKDT010000004.1, read as the reverse complement.
GGTCGTGCCGGGGGGCGAATGACGCCGCGCACCCTCTTCGACAAGATCTGGGATGCTCATGTCGTCATGCAGGAGCCCGGCGGCCCGGCGCTCCTGTACGTCGATCTCCATCTCGTCCACGAGGTCACCTCGCCGCAGGCGTTCGAGGGGCTGCGCCTCGAGGGCCGCACCGTGCGCAGGCCTGGTCAGGTTGTCGCCACCATGGACCATAACGTCCCGACCACGGGCGACGGGGTCTCGGGTGCGGACGCAATGAGCAGGGCGCAGATGGAGGCGCTGCGCCGCAACTGCGACGACAGCGGCATCGCCTGCTTCGGCGCCGGACATCGCTTCCAGGGCATCGTGCACGTGATCGGGCCGGAGCTCGGCCTCACTGTCCCGGGCAGCATCATCGTCTGCGGCGATTCGCACACGGCGACGCACGGCGCCTTCGGCGCGTTCGCACTCGGGATCGGCACCTCCGAGGTCGAGCACGTGCTCGCCACGCAATGCCTGCGCCAGACGCGGCCGCTCACGATGGAGGTGCGCATCGACGGCGAGCTCCCGCTGGGGGTCACCGCCAAGGACGCTGCCCTCGGTGTCCTCAACGTCATCGGCACGGCAGGGGCGGCCGGTCATGTGGTCGAGTACACGGGATCGCTCGTTCGCGGGTTCTCGATGGAACAGCGCATGACGCTCTGCAACCTCACCATCGAGGGTGGCGGCCGCGCGGGGATGATCGCGCCGGACGAGACCACGATCGCCTACATCGATGGCAGGCGGTACGCGCCCGCGGGCGCCGCATGGGATGAGGCGGTCGCAGCGTGGCACGAGTTGCGCAGCGATGACGGCGCCACCTACGACCGGGCGGTGACCATCGATGCGGCCAACCTCGAGCCCACGGTGACCTGGGGCACGACGCCGGCGCAGTCGGTCCCCGTCACCGGGCGCGTCCCCGATCCCGACTCGTTCGGGGACGCCGCGGAGCGCGAATCGGCGGTCCGCGCACTCGCGTACATGGGCCTGGAGCCCGGCACGCGCATCGAGGACATCGCGCTCGACACCGTCTTCATCGGTTCATGCACCAACAGCCGCATCGAGGACCTGCGCGCCGCCGCGGCGGTGCTCGACGGACACCGGGTGCGCAGCGGTCTTCGCGTCCTCGTGGTACCGGGATCGGCGCAGGTGAAGGCGGCGGCCGAGCGCGAGGGGCTCGACGCGATCTTCACGAGATCGGGCGCCGAGTGGCGAAACCCGGGGTGCTCGATGTGCCTCGGCATGAACCCCGACATCCTCCAGCCCGGCGAGCGCTGCGCGAGCACGAGCAACCGCAACTTCGAGGGCAGGCAGGGCCGCGGCGGACGCACTCACCTCGTCTCGCCGGTGATGGCGGCGGCCGCGGCGATCGCGGGCCGGTTCGTCGACGTGCGCAGCATGTCCGCGACGGCAGGGGCACGCTGATGAGGCCATTCCGCCGCGAGGAGGGTGTCCTGATCCCGCTCGACCGCGCCGACGTCGACACCGACCAGATCATCCCGAAACAGTTCCTGAAGCGGATCGAGCGGACCGGGTACGGCGAGTTCCTGTTCAACGACTGGCGCAACGGCGCGGACGGCACGACGAATGCAGACTTCGTCTTCAACCAGCCCGCGTATGCGGACGGCACCGTGCTGGTCGCGGGGCGCAACTTCGGTTGCGGCTCATCGCGCGAGCACGCGGTGTGGGCGCTCGCCGATCACGGCATCCGCGCGGTCATCTCGGAGTTGTTCGCGGACATCTTCCGGACCAACGCGCTCGGCAGCGGGCTCCTGCCTGTAACGCTGCCGGAGCACGAGGTGCGCGCGCTGCTCGACCTCGCCGCCGAACAGCCTGGGATCCCCGTGACGGTCGACCTCGAGTCGCAGTCGGTGACCTGCGGTGACCTCCGGTTCTCCTTCAGGATCGATCCGTTCGAGCGCCGGCGTTTGCTCGAAGGGCTCGACGACATCGGGCTCACCCTCGAGCACGAGCCCGAGATCGCCGCGTTCGAGCGCGGCCGGCCCGCGTGGATGCCGGATCTGACCCGGTCCGCGGAGACCGCCTGATGGCGCGCCTCGTGGTCCTGCCCGGCGACGGGATCGGGCCGGAGGTGGTCGCCGCCTCGCTCCAGGTGCTCGAGGCGGTCTGCGCCGCCGGCGAGCTCGACCTCGAGGTCGACGAGAGACCGATCGGTGGCACCGCCGTCGACACGCTCGGCACGCCGCTTCCCGCCGAGACGCTGCAGGCGTGCCGCTCCGCCGATGCCGTCCTGCTCGGCGCGGTCGGCGGCCCGGCCTGGGACCACCTTCGCGGCGAGCAGCGCTGCGAGGCGGGCCTGCTCGGTCTGCGCCAGGGGATGGGGGTGTTCGCGAACCTTCGCCCGGTGCGCGTGCATCCCCATCTCGCCGATCGGACGTCGCTGCGCCCCGAGGTCACCCGGGGCGTCGATCTCATCATCGTGCGCGAGCTCACGGGCGGGGCGTACTTCGGCCGGCCGCGCGGGCGCACCGGCACCGGCGCCGAGGTGACGGCACTGGACAGCATCGTGTACACCACGGCGGAGATCGAGCGCGTCGCAAGAGTGGCGTTCCGGCTCGCCGCAGCGCGCCGCGGCGGGCTCGTATCGGTCGACAAGGCCAACGTCCTGATCACGAGCCAGCTCTGGCGCGACGTCGTGAGCGACCTCGCCTCGGAGTATCCGGGCGTCACGCTGACGCACGAGCTCGTCGACTCGTTCGCGATGCGGCTGATCCGCGAACCGGCGACGGTCGACGTGGTGGTCACCGAGAACCTCATGGGCGACATCCTCAGTGACGAGGCGGCGGTGCTCGCGGGCTCGCTCGGCCTGCTCCCGTCGGCGAGCCTCGGCGCCACGGACGCCGGGCTGTACGAGCCGATTCACGGCAGCGCGCCGTCGATCGCCGGTCGCGGGATCGCCGACCCCTACGGTGCCATCCTCTCCACCGCGATGCTCCTCCGTCACTCGCTCCATCGCGACGATCTCGCCGCCGCCATCGAGAGCGCGGTCGACGCCTGCATCGCCGAGGACGTGCTTCCCGTCGACCTCGGCGGCAGCAGCGGCAGCGCGGCGATCGCTGATGCCGTATCACGCGAGGCGGTGCGCCGGGCCGGCATGCCGCTGGGGTCGGCGTCGTGACCCTCGAGATCTACGACACGACACTGCGCGACGGCGCGCAGGGAGTCGGCATCAGCTTCTCGGTGTCCGACAAGCTGCGCATCGCCGAGCACCTCGACACGCTCGGTGTCGCCGTCATCGAGGGCGGATGGCCGGGCGCGAACCCCACCGACACCGAGTTCTTCGCGGCGATGCGGACGCACCCGCTGCGCACCGCGACGCTGGCAGCGTTCGGAGCGACGCGGCGCCCGGGCACGCGGCCGCAGGACGACCTGCAGGTGCGCACGCTGCTCAACTCGATGGCGCCGATCGTCACGCTCGTGGGCAAGACGTGGGACCGCCACGTCGCCGACGTGCTGCGAACGACGCGCGAGGAGAACCTCGCGATGATCGCGGAGTCGGTGCGGTGGCTCACCGGCGAGGGCCGGCGGGTCATGTTCGACGCGGAGCACTTCTTCGACGGGCAGATCAGCGACCCCGACTACGCGATCCGGTGCGTCGCCGCCGCGATCGAGGCCGGCGCGGAACGCGTGACCCTCTGCGACACCAACGGCGGCACGCTGCCGGATCGCATCGAATCGGTCGTCCGCGATGTCACGGCGCAGTTCGGCGACGTCGCCGGCATTCATTGCCACGATGATTCGGGCTGCGCGGTCGCCAACACCCTGGCCGCGGTCCGTGCCGGCGCCGTCCAGGTCCAGGGCTGCATCAACGGGTACGGGGAGCGGACCGGCAACGCCAACCTGTGCACGCTCATCCCCACGCTGCAGCTGAAGATGGGGATGCGGGTCATCGACGACGAGCAGCTGCGCCGGCTGACGATCGTGGCTCGCGACGTCGCCGAGATCGCGAACGTGTCGCCACCGCTCTCCGCTCCGTACATCGGTCAGGCCGCGTTCACCCACAAGGGCGGCCAGCACATCGACGCGATGACCAAGGCCGCCTACACCTACCAGCACATCGATCCCACCTTGGTCGGCAACAGCCGGCGCTCGGTGGTCAGCGAGCAGTCGGGACGCGGCACGGTGCTGGAGAAGGCCGCGGCATTCGGGGTCGACCTGAGCAACGACCATGCGCTGGCCCGGCGCGTCGCCGAGCAGGTCAAGCAACTGGAACATCGCGGCCATTCGTTCGAGGGCGCCGAGGCGTCCTTCGAGCTGCTCGTGCACCGGGCGCGGGGAAATCCCGCCCCATTCACGCTCATCGACTTCATCACGCTCGTCGAGCAGCGCGAGGGACGCTCGCTCGTGTGCGAGGCGACGATCAAGGTGCAGGTCGGCGATACCGTGGTGCACACGGCCGCCGAGGGGAACGGGCCCGTGAACGCGCTCGACGCGGCGCTGAGGAAGGCGCTCACGCCGAGCCATCCCGAGATCGGGACGACGCAGCTGTTCGACTACAAGGTGCGCGTGCTCGATGGGCGCGACGGCACCGCCGCGGGAGTCCGCGTGCTCGTCGAGAGTGGCGACCACCATCGGCGGTGGAGCACGGTGGGCAGCAGCACCAACATCATCGAGGCCTCGTGGAGCGCCCTTGCGGACGCGTTCGAGTACGCGATCATCGCGGCGCGCGACCGGTCAGCCCTTGCGGGCGAGCACCTGGAGGTAATCGGATTCGAGCGTGAGGCCGCGGGCTGAACGGTTCAGCTCCGCGAACAGGCGCTGCACGTGGTCGGTCAGCTCGGCGCCCTGCTCGGGAGTGAGCATCGTGAGCAGCGCGATGAGCGGCGGGCTCGTCTCCTGCCAGAACTTCCACCCGGCCTCGACCGAGTTCGAACTGGAAGCTCAGCGTCTGCGGGTAGACCTCGATCGCTGAGGTGCGGCCCGCGAAGCGGCGATGCACCTCGTCGCGATCGCCCCAGTCGAACGCGGATGGCATCCCCGGGGGCGGGGCGGGGCCGTACGCGGCAAGCAATCCCGTGAAACGTGCGAGGAATCCGTTCGGACCGTAGTTCGCCATCACGACGCGGCCGCCGGTCCTCGCCACGCGGAAGAGCTCCGCGGCAACCTGCTCCGGCCGCGGCGCGAACATCGCACCGAACACCGATGCGACGACGTCGAAGCGCGCTTCGGGGAAGGGCAACTCCTCGGCATCCGCCTCGTGCCACTCGATCGCGAGACCGAGGTCGCGCGTGCGCGCCCGGCCGAGCTCCACCATCGCGGGGGTGAGGTCGGTGGCGACCACCGTCGCTCCGAGGCGGGCCGCCGCGATCGCGAAATTGCCATTCCCGGCAGCAACGTCGAGCACCTCCGTCCCGGGGTGAATCCCGCATCGGTGGGCGAGCTCGATGGCGTGCGGCTCGAGATATTCGGCCAGCGCGCCGTAATCCCCCAGCGACCACATCCAGCGGACCGCGTCCTTCATCGGTGTCGCATCGGCCATCACATCCTCCGTCTCGACATCGGGTCCGCGGCCTAGAGCACCTCGATGGGCCGGCCACCGAAGCTGCGCACCGCCCACGCGACTGCCCCGATGAGGCCCGCGTCCGTCCCGAGCGCCGCGGTCACGATCTTGCAGCGGCGGGCGGGGATCTCGAACGCGATCTGGGTCGCGGCGTGGCGCGCCGGGCCGAGCAGGAGATCGCCGGCGTGGATCAGCCCGCCGCCGATGACGATCACATCGGGCGCGAGGACGTTGATGAAGCCGCCGATCGCGCGGCCCAGCGCGTGGCCCGCGTCGTTGAACAGGCGGAGCGACAGCGCGTCGCCGCCATTCGCGGCGGCGGCGATCGCGCGAGCATCGAGCGTGGCCGGGTCGGCGCCCCGGAGCGTCGACGCGGCACCGGCGGCCAGCTCCGCCCGGGCGCGCGCGGCGATCGCCGTGCCCGACGAGGTTCCCTCGAGACACCCGGGGTGACCTTGCCCGCAGCGGGGTCCGTCATCGCTGATGGGGGTATGGCCGACCTCTCCGGCCGAGCCGGTCGTCCCGTTGTACAGGTCGCCCTCGATGAACAGCGCCCCGCCGATCCCGGTGCTCACGGTGATGAACAGCAGATGGCGGGCGCCTCGTCCGGCGCCGGCCATCAGCTCCGCGTAGCCCGCCGCGGCGGCGTCGTGACAGATGACAACTGGACAGCCGACCCGGGCCGACAGCATCGCCGCAGCCGGAACCTCCTTCCAACCCACCATGTTCGGGGTGTCGTGGACCACACCGGCGCGCGGATCCACGGGACCGGGGATGCCGATGGCCAGTCCGCTGATCGCGCCCCCTCCGGTGGCCTGCCGGGCGCATTCGGCCACGGCGTCGAGCACGGCGCCGGGCCCGTCCTTGGACGGCGTGTCACGGAGCACGGGCTCGCCGTGAGTCACGTCGCCGGTCGCGACGGCGGCGCGAATGCTCGTGCCGCCGAGGTCGACGCCGATCAGCGCGGCGGTCATACGGCGGCCACCGAATCGTCCCAACCACTCGGGCTCGCGATGCGCGCCGCGTCCCCCGGCCCCCAGGTGCCGGCCGGGTAGAACGTGATCGGTGGCGGCGCGTCGATGACCGGCTCGACCGCGGCCCACCCCTGCTCCACCTCGTCCTCGCGGATGAACAGCGTGTGGTCACCCTCGAGCGCATCGTGGAGCAGTCGCTCGTACGCCTCGGGCGGCGATGTCTTGAAGGAGTCCCCGTAGCTGAAGTTCATGTCGACCGCGCGCGCGGTCACCTCCGGGCCGGGTTGCTTGGCGACGAACGAGAGCGCGATGCCCTCGTCGGGTTGGATGCGGACCACGAGACGGTTGCGGTGGAGGGTGTGCACCCCCGCGGTCTTGAAGAGATGCAGCGGCACGTCGTGAAAGGTGATGACGACACGAGTGTCGCGCGTCGGGAGCCGCTTGCCGGTGCGTAGCAGGAATGGAACACCGGACCAGCGCCATGACTCGAGATGGAGCCGAAGCGCCGCGAACGTCTCCGTCGTGGAGGTGCTCGACACACCGGGCTCCTTACGGTAGGCGGCCGCCTGCTCGCCGTCGACCGTGCCCGCCGTGTACTGCCCGCGCACCACGTCGCGCGGGTGGACCGGCCGGACGGACTGGAGCACCTTGACCTTCTCGTTGCGGATCGCCTCCGCATCGAACGAGAGCGGCGGTTCCATCGCGACGAGCGAGAGCACCTGGAACATGTGGTTCTGGACGATGTCGCGAATCGCGCCGATCTCCTCGTAGAGCTTTCCCCGCTGCTCGACGCCGAGCGACTCGGCGACCGTGATCTCGACGCGTGAGATCGCGTCGCGGCTCCAGATCCGCTCGAACAGGGCGTTGCCGAAGCGGAAGACGAGCAGGTTCTGCACCGTCTCCTTGCCGAGGTAGTGGTCGATCCGGAAGATGCGGTGTTCCGGCACGACGTCGTGGAGAGCCCGGTTGAGGTCGGCCGCGGACCTCAGGTCGTGACCGAAGGGCTTCTCGATGATGATGGACGTGCCGTCGGCGAGCCCGGCGGCTTTGATCCCCCCGATGAGCGCGGTGAACGCGGATGGCGGCACCGCGAGATACGCGATCCGGCGGTCGCGGCTGGTTGCCGCGCGGAGTGCGGCGAGGTTGTCGTCGGGAGGCAGCGGAACGAACCGCAGTCGCCGTGCGAAGCTCGCGAATGCCCTCTGCTGCAACGGCGTTCGCGAGTACTCCTTGATAGCGGACCGCGCGAGATCCCGGAACCGCTCGTCGTCCCAGTCGAACGGAGCCGCGCCGATGATGTCGCCGTCGACCGGCAGGAGCTTCTGGAGATGGAGGTTGTACAGCGCGGGGATGAGCTTCCGCTGAGCGAGGTCACCGGTCGCGCCGACGATGACGATGTCCTGCTCGGGCGGCGCGTGAAGCGGCATGAGCGCCAGGCTGCGGCCTGTTTACTTGCCGCCGAAGTGACGCACGGTGACGTCGATGAGCTTGATGATCGCGGCGACGATCGCGCACGCAAAGCTGAACAGCACCACCGGGCCTTCCGCGCCCGGCGTCGCATACGTGTACGTCGCCAGCACGGCGCTGGTGAAGAGTCCCATGACGCAGAGCACGAGCAGGAAGATGACCGTCCTGGTCGTCCCGTCGAGCTCGGGCTTGCCTCGCATCGTCTCGGCGACGCTCGGACTGAGCTGCTGCGCCGGCGCGAAGTGACGGATCGCCGCAACGCCCAGCCGCAGGGCCACGATGCCGACGAAGATGAACACGATCACCAGCACCAGCGGCAGCTCGATGCCTGGCGTGGTGTACGACAGCGAGGCGAAAAGGCCTGCCAGCAACAGGCCGGCGAGCACCGAGACCATCCCCAGGACGGTGAGCCAGGTGATCGCGTCCCACGCGGGAAGGTTGACCGAGGGCAACTGGAACAGCGGGACGACCGCGGTGCCGCCGCCGATCTGCTCCATGAACGCCGGCTGGCCGCTCAACCCCGAGACGCGCGCCTGCATCCCGTAGTGCACCCGCTCGGTGGCGACCGGGCTCGCCGCAGCGAGGAGTCCGGGCTGCGGACCAGGGAAGAGGCATCGCTCCTCCTTCCGACCGTCCGGGTAGTCGAGACGCAGCAATCCGCACACCTCGCAGTGCCAAGCGCGAATCGGCAGGCCGCCGACGATCGGGCCGTAGAAGGTCACCGTCCGGCGAAGGCCCTCGGGTCCGATCGCGCCCTCGTAGTGGCCGAACTCGTGCGCCATGACGCCCGTGACTGGGGCGGGGTGGTCGCAGGCTTCGGGTGACGGCGGGACATAAGTCGTGTCTGCAACGGCCACTGAGGATCGGATTGTAGTGCGGGGAGCCTCAGCCGACGGTCCGGCAGGCCCGGGCGCGGAAGCCGGCGCCGCGCATCTCGGCGGCGAGGATTTCCGCCTCGCGAGGTCCCGAGGCGACGGCGAAGACGGCCCCTCCGCTCCCGGTGAGGTGCCAGCCGATCGCGGGCAGCACCGCCCGAGCGCGGCGCAGCGCCGCCGCTAGCGTTGGATTGGCGCGGCACGCGGCGGCTTCGAGCGCACTTCCCATCAGATGGGTGTCCGGTGCCATTCCACGTTCGAGCAGGCTCGCCAGCCGCGACGGCCGGCCGTCGTCACCGAGCTCATCGCGGACCAGCGCGGCATACGTGTCGGCGGTCGCGCTCGGGACCGTCGAGGCGATGGCGACGTGCAGCGACGGGGTTGCAAGCGGCTCGAGGCGGTCGCCTCGCCCCCGGACTCGCTGCGCCCGCACCATGAGGAGGGCCGGAACGTCGCTGCCGACCTCCAACGCGGCCGCGGCGACCTGCGCGGGATCGATGCGCACGCCGAGCGCCGCAAGCATCTCCGTGCCCGTGCGCAGCACGGCGGCCGCGTCGGCCGAGCCACCGCCAAGCCCGGCGCCGTGCGGCACGGCTTTGCACAGCCACAGATGGATGGTGAGAGGCCGCCCAGCGAGGGACTGCAGGGCGTGGGCGGCACGGACGGTGAGGTTGGCGTCACCCACCGGAACCCCCTCGGCGGCGGGCCCGCTGACCGTCAGCGAGACGCTGTCCGCGTCCGCCGGCGCGAGCGTGAGCCCCACCAGGTCATGCCAGTTGACGGGCACGAGCACGCTGTCGATGTCGTGCCAGCCGTCTGCGCGACGCGCCACGACGGACAGCGCGAGATTCAGCTTCGCGTATGCGGGCACGATGCGCGAGGAGGAGTGGGACACGGCGGCTGATATACTGCGCACTTCGTGCGTCCCTGGCTGGTCAGTGTGCCCGGGCGGCGCGCCCAGACATCGAGTGACGTAGAAGAGTAGACATGGCCAATAGCCGATCGGCGCGCAAGCGCATCAGATCCAGCGAGCGCAAGCATGTGCGCAACCGCGCGGTGAAATCCGCGGTGCGCACCAAGGTGATCAAGGCGCGCCACGCGCTGCTCGAAGGCGGCGGGGCCTCCGGCGAGGTCGAGTTGCAGGCGGCCATACGCGCGCTCGATCGGGCCGCGGAGAAGGGCGTGCTGCATCGCAACAACGCGCGTCGCCGCAAGTCGCGGCTGGCCACCATGGCCGCCCGCCTCGCCGGCATCGCCGAGGGAGCCGAGGGCGCCGCGGCGCGTTCCGCCGCCGCCGGTGGCGCGAAGGGCCGGAGCGCGAAGCAACCCTCCCGCGCGGCCGCGACGAAGACCGCGTCGAAGCCGGCCGGCAAGGCCCCGGCTGCGAAGGCGACCACGGTGAAGGCCGCGGCTTCGAAGGCGGCGCCGGCCACGACCACCGGCGCAAAGTCCCCCGCCCGAGCTTCCAAAGCCAAGTCGTGACGCCGAGCGCCTAACGGCGCCGGCGGTCTCGCGCCGAGGTGAGCTCGGCCGCGGCGCGAAGGACCACGAGCCGGAGTCCGTCGGATTCGGCGATCTCGCCGATCTTGACCTTGCGGTCGACGTCATGCAGCGCGTCGAGCCAGCCGGCAGGCAGTGCCGGCGGGACCGCCCGTGCTTGACGGCCCAGCCGTTCGGCTCGCCACTCCGGCGTGCCGAGCGCGGCAGCGAGACCCGACGTCGAGCCGTGGGTCTGCAGGTGCGCCTGGGCAAGCACGAGGTCGCGGATCTGCCCCGCGAGGATGGCGAGCAGGTATTGACCCGCGCGTCCTTCGGAGAGCAGGCGATCGATCGACTCCGCTCCCTTCGCGGGGGTGGCTCCGAGCAGGTCGTTGAGGGTTTCGTACAGACCTGCCGACTCATCGCCGGCAACCGCGGCTCGAAGGTCGGTGACCGACAGGGCGCGCCCGCCGGCGAACTCGACGAGCTTGTCGAGCTCGGACGCGATGCTGCCGAGGTCAGGTCCGGCCACCCGGATCAGGTGATCGACCGATCCCGGACCGAGCCTGAGCTTCCGGGCGGCGACCTCCCGCTCCACCCAGGCGCGCAGCTCGCGACCTCTGATCGCCGGGTGGTAGATCACCGCACCGCCCCGCTGCTTCACGGCGGCGAGGACCTCATTGCGGTCGGGAACCTTGGCATGCGCGACCAGGCAGAGCACGGTGGTCGGAGCGCGTTCCGCGAGGATCGAGACAAGGCGCTCGGGTGGGTCCGCGCCCCCTCGCTTGCTCGACCCCGTGAGCTGCGGCGGATCGCGGACGAGGACGGCTCTTTCGGGGTCGAACAGCGGGATCTCCGCGACCGCGAGCCGAAGCTCGTCGAGACGTCCCGGCGAGTCGAACACCTCGACGCCGAGCTGCGCGGGGCGCGCGCTCTCCCGCCATTCCCGCACCGAGCGATCCACCAGGAAGCGCTCCTCACCGTGGATCAGGGTCAGCTGGTTCAGCAGCGGAATCGCGGCCACCGATCCAGTATCGCAGTCACCTCATGGTGTCTCTCGGAGGCCGACGGGGCCCCCGACATAGCTCAGGTCCCCGTCGGTGCTGGTCCGGTCGAGTTGATAGCCCGCTGGCGCCGGCGCGGACGGGACACCCTGCGCGATCGGCACGGCGATCGCGTCGGGACGTGCGGTGGTCAGGAGCACGGATGACACCGCGCCTCCCGGCGGCGTCACGACGAGGTCGGCCTCCATCGCACTCCCGTAGACAGCGCACAGGTCGTCCTGGTCGGCCGTGCCCGCGTCGCCGAGCACGAGCACTCGGCCCGTGGGGTCGGCGACGGCCAGGGCGCACATGGTTCGGGCCGTCGCCAGCGCGATGAACCCGAGGCAGCGCCAGGTGGCGCCGCCGAACGACCACTCACCTCCCGCCACGTCGAGCACGTTCGCGCCCCCGTTCTCGATCCCTGCCACGACGTCATTGCCACCGGGGTTCAGGCCGCCGGGCGTGACGACCGTTCCCACCGTGAAGTGGCCGAGCAGCCCGTTCAGACCGTTGACCGCGGCCTCCTCGCCGCCGGTGACCACGACCATGTCGAGTCGGCTCGTCGCGGGTGGCAGCACACGCCCCAGCGCTCCGAGCAGCAACGTCGGTGAAGCCCCACCGTCGACGAGCACTGTGGCACCGTCTCCCGTGCGTATCAGCACCGCGGGTGCGGACCCGGTGTCCAGGACGGTGACGTGCAGCCGCCCGTCCGGACGCGTCGAGACGGCCCACGCGGCGCCGGCGGCAGTCACGCCGGCGAGCGCCGCAGCCGCGACCGTCCGAAGGTTCATCCCACAGCCGGGTGGGCCCCGCGCGCGGCGACTGCCACCACCAGCGCTGCTGCGAGTAGCCCGGCGAGCTCGGCGATCGACCAAGATGCGGGCCAGCTGCCCACCTGAATCGCTGCCCCCGGAACCGCGGTGACGAGCCTGGCGACGGCTGTGATCGCCGCCGTACCCAGGCCGGCCAACTGCAGCGGAAGCCAGCCGATCGCGGGATGGATCGCGCTCAGGATCGCTCCGGACCCGCCGGCGACGATCATCGCCGGCAGCAGCGGCAGCACGAGGGCGTTGGCGATCGGGCCGGCGAGCGCGACGACTCCGAACGTGCCGGCCATCACCGGCAGCGTCGCGAGCTGCGCGGCCACGGTCACCGCAAAGGGCTCCACGAGCATGCGCGGGCCGGGCAGCCGCGTGGCGATCGGCGACGCGAGCACCAGGATGCCGGCCGTCCCGAGAAACGAGAGCTGGAATCCCGGGTCCCCCACCAGGTTCGGTGCGAGCCCGAGCATGAGGGCGGCCGAGAGCGCCAGCATCGGCAGCGGATCCGTACGGCGCGCGCCCGTGCTCGCGAGCAGGGCCGCGCCGGCCATCAGCGCGCTTCTGATCGCCGCAGGGCCGGCGCCGCTCACCAGGACGTAGCCGGCCACGAGCGGCACCGCCGTCAGCACCGTTCGCCGCCGCGACCACTCGAACACACGGCCGAGCGCGCTCACGAGGCCAAGGACGAGCACGACCTTCAACCCGCTGACCACCACGATATGAATCAGTCCGGCGTCCTGCAGCGGCGTCCGCACGTCGCTCGACAGCGGTTGATGGATGCCGAAGGCAACGCCGACGACCAGTGCCGCGGCGGGCTCGGGCAGCGACCGGTCGACCGCCGCGACGAGCAGACCCTGGGCCCAGGCGACGCAACGAGCAAGCGAGGCTCCGCCACCGGCGAGCACGAACACCTGCGGTGCTGTGGCAATCCCCTCGACGCCGTCGCGTTCGAGCGTGGCCTCCGAATCGGGCCCGGGTCGGCGATCGAGCGGCCGGAGGCCTGACGCGTCGATCTCGACCGCGTCACCCGGCGAGAGCGCCGGGATCAGCGGACCGCTCACCAGCACACCACCGGAGACCGCGCGGTCGGTGTCCGAGTCGGACAACCGGGTGGCATCGACGATCGCCGAGGAACCGCTGCCGGGGTCCGCGCTCCGCACCGTGCCGAGGACCACGACAGATCGGGTGCCGAAGTTGCCGTCGACCGACCCGGGTCCCGGCGTGCTGGCCGCCGTGGCACCACGCAGCACGCCGAGCACCAGCGCGCCACTCACGATCACGACCGCCACGACATGCCCGGGACACACCGCGGCTGCGATGAGGGCGCCGCCTGAAGCCACGATCGCCAACGTCACCACGATCGACGTCGACGGCGAGGCGGCGAATGCACCGCCACAACCGAACGCGAACGCGCCCCACGTCAGGGTGGCCCAGCGACCGGAGGTCGAGCCGGCGAGGCGGTTCACTGGGTCGGGAGGACCACGCGCAGATAGTGCTCGAGACCGGCCACGGTCGCCGAGTTGACTCCCAACTCGGCGTGGAGCTGGCTCATGGAGGTGAAGGGGCCCCACTCATCGCGATACGCGACGATCTCGCCCCCAAGCCCCGGAGGCATCCCCGGAACGGCATCGAGCTCGTCCTCCGCGGCGGTGTTGACGTCGAGCTTCGCCGCGGTGGTCCCGCTCTTCAGGAACGGGACATTGATCTGGCGGCCGTCGTGGACGCGCTCGGCCATGTTCGGCATGTGACCGGGGTCCGCGAGGGTGGTGACGCCTCCCGCGGCGGCGATCGCGTCCGCGACCCGCGCGTCCGGGCTGAGCTCGTAGAGGCCCGGGTGATCGACCGCCCCGCTGACGAACACCAGCACGGTGGGCGGCGCCGGCGGATCGACCGTCTCGCCGGCCGGAATCGGGGCGGCCATCGCCGGCTGATGCAGAACGTACCAGCCCCCTACTCCGGTGAGGGCAAGGGCTCCGGTGGCCGCAAGGATGATCCTGCGTTGGCTGATGCTCGATAGTTTGTTTGTGGTCGACGACATTCATGGAAGTGTAATCTGCAGATCGCCGAAACGCAATCGGATGCAGGGACCCTTGAATCTCGGACCACCGGGCCCGCGTCAGCGGGTGATCAGTACGAGCGCGGGGCCGAGGCCGGCAGCCGGTACCGGAGCTGGCCGTCCTCGCCGACGACCGTCGCCGCGCCGGCGCGCTCGGCGAGCCAGCGCACGGCGCGCCCGGACACCTGGTCTCCGAGCACACTGAGCTCCTTCGCGATCTCTGAAGCCGTCGCCGAGCCGAGCTTCCCGATGGTCGCGAGCACGATGTCGGGCGTCACCGACGCGGGCGTCGCGCGGCCCTTCGGACCCTTGCCCCGCCGGCGGCTCTTCGGCCGCCGCGCCGCCGCCGGTACCGCTCGCTTCACGGCCCGCGGCGGCGCCGCGGCATCACCGGCGCGCTCGATGAGGGCCACCGCCGCTCGCACCTCGCGCCGAAGTGCGGCGTTGTCAGCCTTCAACTCCGCCACCTGATTGACCAGACCCTCGATACGGGACACCAGACGTTCCGCGGCCTGAACGATCGGCGATGCGGCGCTTGCTGCGTCCCGATCGGTGGCGGCGTCGGGCATGAGATCTCCTGAAGCGCGGGATGCTGGCGCAGTCGCGGCGAGCCCAATCGCCCGCGTGATGCTGACGCGGGCATTGTCCGACAAGCGGCGGCGGAGCCGCAATCAGCGCATCGACGCATTGCAATCCCGGGATCTGCCGGCGGGGCGCCGGTGGGCTCGCGTCCCGGTACCATGAACCGGCGCCCTGGGGCCATAGCTCAGCTGGGAGAGCGCTTGCATGGCATGCAAGAGGTCGGGAGTTCGATCCTCCCTGGCTCCACCACGATCCCTTGCAGCCGGTTCCGGTGCCGACGTCCAGCGCCACGACCGTCGGGGAGTGAGGCGCATCCCTCATCGGGACGAATTCGACGGTGGGTGTCCCTCAACAGGATGAATTCCGGACAGCTGGCCCGCAGGCCGTCCACCAAGTCGATATGATCCCGCACGTCTCGCCCGACAACCGCCGGTTTGGGACCACCGCACATCATGAATCTGGGCGGCGTTCAGCGATCACGGGAGGTTCACGAGTTGCGACCTAACAAACTCACAACCGGTGGCATCGGGCTGGCCGTGCTCGGCGTCCTGGCCGCCGCTGCATGCGGGAGCACCAGTTCGGGCAATGGCAACAACTCGAACAGCCTGGCGAGCTCCCAGACGCTGCACTTCCCTGTCTTTCAGGATCCGGGGACGTGGGATCCCGGCGAGATGGACGCCGAGGTCGACACCGAGCTCATGCAGAACGTGTTCGACGGCCTCTGGCGGTACGACGATCACCTCAACCTCATTCCAGACATCGCAATGGTCGTCCCCACCGTTGCCAATGGTGGTATCTCATCAGACGGCACCACCTACACGATCCACCTGAACCCAGCCGCGAAATTCTCCAACGGCGATCCGGTGACCGCCAAAGACGTGATGTACTCCTGGAATCGCGGCGCTGCTCTTCACGGTGGATACGCTTCGGTCTTCTCCGACATCCAGGGCTTCAAGGCCGTGCAGGACGCTGCCGGGGCGCCGCCATCGTCGGGAACTCCGACGAGCTACCAGGCGACCATCGAGGCACAGCTTGCCGCCAACAATCCGGCGTTCGAGATGAGTGGCGTGACGGCACCGGACGGTCCGACCGGCGAGACGGTACAGATCAAGCTGAATACGAGCTGCGGCTGGTGCCTGAGCGCGTGGACCCTCCAGGGCGATCCCGCCACAATCGTTGACGAGAAGGTCATCGACGCCCCCGGCGTCGACCCCGTGAACTGGTGGCAGACCCCCGCCAATCTGATCGGCACCGGTGCCTACAAGATCACCGCATACGTACCCAAGCAGTCGATCACGTTCTCCGCGGTGTCGAATTGGTGGGGTACGCCGAAGCCCACGGTCAAGACCGTCAACATCGACATCAAGGATCCGTCGACGACGCCGACCACGGTCGATGCGTTCTTCCAGAAGAGCTACGACATCATCGGGTATGGCGGCGATAGCGGCAACCTTCCCCTGGCCAACATCCTGGCGATTCAGAGCAACTCGAGGGAGAAGCCGGACCTGCTGACTCAGCCCAAGGGTCGTACTACGTGGGTGAGCTTCAACATCGGCTACCCATCGACCGGTGGACCGTTCGTCGGAGAGACTGCTGCGGCGAAGGGACTACGGATGGCCTTCGACCTCGCGGTCGACAAGAAGGGCCTGGCCACGACGGTGTGCCACAACGTGATCTGCACCGCCGCGACCGGCGGCCTCATCACCGCCGGTCTGGCCGGCAACGGTGGTGCAGGCAGTGACCCGCTCGCCAAGTACGACCCGATCATGGCGAAGTCGCTGTTGAAGCAGTACGACCCGACAGGCGCATTGACCAGCAACCTCACGTACTCGACCAACGCCAGCGATCTCTACTCAAGCGTGGCCCAGTACCTGCAGAACGAATGGCAAACGAACCTCGGCGTGCATGTGAACATCAACACCGTCTCGGATGCGTCGATCTTCATCAACAACCGGCTCGCAGGCAAGTACGTGCTGTCGCGAGACGGCTGGCAGTTCGACTACAACCATCCGCAGGACTGGTACGACAACCTCTGGGGATCCATCCCCTTGTCCGAGCAGGCAAGCACAAGCGGGTTCGACGACCCGACCTATGACAGCACGCTGACCCAGGCGGACCAGGAGCCGCTGAGCCAGGCGCTGCCGCTCTACAACCAGCTTTCAAAGATCCTTCAGGACGACGTCGTTTACATTCCCCTCTACTACCAGGTCGGCAACTTCCTCATCCAACCGTATGTGAAGGGTGCGGGCTCGAACACCCAAGCCGACTATTACTGGGACGAGGTCAAGATCCTCGCCCACTAGCGGAACCCAACCAGTACCACTGCAAAGGCGCCCGGCACCGAGCCGGGCGCCTTTGCCTTCCCCTTCGAAGGTGAGGAGCAACGTAGATGCTGACCCGGGGGACTCTGATCTACATCGCCCAGCGTCTGGCGCTGATCCTGTTCACACTGGTCGCCGTATCCTTCCTCGTTTTCATCACCGTCCACAGCCTCCCTGGAAACGCCTTCGAAAGCGAGCGCGTCCATGGACAGGCGCTGCGACTACTCCTCCACGAGTACGGTCTCGACCGGCCGATCCTCGTTCAGTACTGGAGCTTCCTGACCAATGCGATCCGCGGCGACTTCGGAGTCTCATTCCAGATTCGAGGGCTTCCTATCACGCCCTTGGTGATGCGCGAACTCAGCGTCAGCGCTGAGCTGGGTGGCACCGCGCTGCTCATCACCATCGGTGTCGGCACCACCTTCGGCGTTATTGCCGCCATGCGCCAGAACAGCTGGGTCGACTACACGCTGACGTCGATCGCGGTGATCGGCTACAGCGTGCCGAGCTTCGTGCTCGCCGGTCTCGGCGTGCTCATCTTCAGCTACTTCCTTCCCACGATTACCAACGGCGCGATCTCGTACCCGGCGGAATGGACCGGCACCTATGGGACGCTGGTCGAGCTCTCGTTGCCGGCGGTGATCCTCGGCTTCTACACGTCCGGGCAGGTCACCCGGATCACCCGCGCGTCGATGCTCGAGGTGCTCCAGCAGGACTACATCCGCACGGCGAGGGCGAAGGGGCTGAAGAGAAGGGTTGTCACGCTCCGTCACGCCTTCCGGAACGCCCTCATCCCAGTGATCAGCATCCTGGGACCGCTGGTCATCAGCATCATCACGGGCAGCGTCATCATCGAGAACATCTTCGGCATCCCGGGCCTGGGAAAGGAATTCGTCGAAAGCATCACGTCAGCGGACTACAACATCACCGTGGCGGTATTCACCGTATATGCGCTGCTGATCGGTATCGCAAACCTCATCGTTGATCTACTGTATACGGTCGTCGACCCGAGGATCAGGTACTGATGGCCACCATTTCCGTCCCAGCACTCGAGGAGTACTCGGGTGGCACGATTGCCCGCGCCCAGGTGGGTCTGTGGCGCGACGGTTTCCGGAGGCTCCGGCGCAACAAACTTGCGCTGATCGCATTGGTCTATCTCACGCTGCTGGTCCTCGTCGCGATCGTCGCGATCTTCTGGACCCCCTACAACCCCGCGACCATCGTCCCCGACACGCTCACGTACCTCGGCCCCTCTCCTGGCCATGTTCTCGGCACCGACGAGCTCGGTCGTGACCTCTTGAGCCGGATGATGCAGGGTGCGCAGATCTCGCTGATCGTCGGTGTGGGCACGTCGTTGGTGGTACTGACGGTGGGCGTCGTCGTGGGCCTGGTCGCCGGCTACTTCAGAGGCTGGGTGGACACTCTCATCAGCGTGTTCATCAACGTCTTCTACGGCATCCCCGGCGTCCTCATCGCCATCGTCCTGTATCTGGTCCTGGGACGCGGGCTCGGGAACATCATGATCGCCATCTCCGCCACCGTCTGGATGGACATGGCCCGCCTAGTGCGCGGGCAGGCGTTCAGTATTCGAGAGCGAGAGTTCATCGAGGCCGCGCGAGCCAGCGGCGCCAAGGCGGGCCGGATCCTCTTCGGGCACATCCTGCCCAACGCGCTCGGCCCGATCATCGTGCAGGCGACCTTCGTGATCCCGATCGCGATCCTCACGGAAGCCTTCCTAAGCTACCTCGGTCTGGGGGTCCCCGAGCCGCTCGCGTCGTGGGGATCCATCGCCTCGGAGGGGTATGGTGCGCTCCCGTTGGAGCCGTACATGATGCTCTGGCCGGCCGCCATGCTCTCCATCACGCTGCTCGCCTTCAACTTCCTTGGAGACGGTCTGCGCGACGCTCTCGATCCACGGCAGCGGCGGTGACCTCGAACATCCTAGAGGTGCGCGATCTCAGCACGCACTTCTTCACCGACGACGGCGAGGTCAAGGCGGTCCGCCACGTCAACTTCACGGTCGCGCCAGGCGAGACGCTCGGCATCGTTGGCGAGTTGGGCTGCGGCAAGAGCGTCACGGCGATGTCGGTGCTCGGCCTTGTGCAGCGACCAGGAAGGGTCGTCAACGGTGAGATCGTCTTCAAGGACAAGGACCTGCTCAAGGTGAGCAGTGAGGAATTGCGCAACATCCGCGGCCGCGACATCGCGATGATCTTCCAGGACCCGCTCAGCTCGCTGAATCCCGTGCTGCGGGTCGGGTATCAGATCGACGAGGCGATGTACGCGCACGACAAGATCGAGCGCGCGAAGGTCGAGCAACGTGCCATCGATCTGCTCAAGGAGGTCCGCGTCTCCGACGCGGCTCGGCGGATCAAAGACTACCCACATCAGTTCAGCGGTGGCATGCGCCAGCGCGCCATGATCGCGATGGGCGTCTCCAACCGCCCGGATCTGCTGATCGCGGATGAGCCCACCACGGCGCTCGACGTCACCGTGCAGGCGCAGATCCTCGAGCTGCTGCGCGACCTCAACGAGCAGACCGGCACCGCCATCATCCTCATCACGCACAACCTCGGTGTGGTGGCCGGGCTGTGCAAGCGGGTGCTCGTCATGTACGCGGGCGAGATCGTCGAGGAAGGCACGGTCGAGCAGATCTTCGAGTCGCCGCAGCATCCGTACACGTGGTCGCTGCTGCGGTCGGTGCCGCGCATCGACTCGCGCAAGCGCGATCGCCTCCTCTCCATCGAGGGATTGCCGCCGGACCTCATCGATCTTCCCGCCGGCTGCAAGTTCAACCCCCGCTGTCCGTTCCGCATCGAGCGCTGCTTCACCGAGTCGCCCCCCATCGAGGACGTCGCGCTGTCGCAACGCGCCGCATGCTGGGTGAAGATGGAGCGCGCGTACGCGGAGATGGGCGCCGCCGGCATCATCGATACGAGCCCCGGTGCGGCGAGTGGCGTGCATCCCAAGGGATGGAAGCCTGTCACCGCCGCGTCCGTCGCGGAAGAAGCCGAGCCGGTTCCCGCCGAGTGGGTCGGTGACTGACGCTGCCATGGCGCCACGACCCGTGACCGCACCGGCGGTGGAACCGCTGCTGCGTGTGGTCAACGTTGTCAAATACTTCAGCGCCGGGGTTGGCGCGTCGGTGAAGGCGGTCGACGGTGTGAGCTTCGACATCCTTCCCGGGGAGACGGTCGGCCTGGTCGGCGAGTCCGGGTGCGGCAAGTCGACCCTGGGCCGGCTGATCACCCAGCTCATCCCGGTGACCGCCGGCGAGGTCATCCTCGACGGCGTCGACATCACCAAGCTGCGCGGCGAGAAGCTGCGCCAGCAGCGCAAGCAGCTGCAGATGATCTTCCAGGACCCCTACGCGTCCCTGGATCCGCGCATGACCGTCGGCGACATCATCGCCGAGCCCCTGGTCAACTTCAAGGTGATGAGCGGCAAGGCCAAGGACACCCGGGTCCAGGAGCTGCTCCGCACCGTCGGCCTCAACCCCTACTTCAACAACCGCTATCCCCACGAGTTCAGCGGCGGGCAGCGCCAGCGCATCGGCATCGCCCGGGCCCTGGCGCTCAACCCCAAGGTGATCATCTGCGACGAGCCGGTGTCTGCGCTCGACGTCTCCATCCAGGCGCAGATCATCAACCTGCTCGAGGACCTGCAGCGCGAGTTCCACCTCACCTACCTGTTCATCGCCCACGACCTCTCGGTGGTGCGCCACATCAGCAACCGGGTGATGGTCATGTACCTGGGGCGGATCTGCGAGGTGGCCCCGGCCGAGGACCTCTACCACTCCCAGGAGCACCCCTACACGCGGGCGCTGCTCTCCTCGATCCCGGTGCCGGACCCGCGCATCGAGTCGAAGCGGCGATTGGTGGAGCTGTCCGGGGAGATCCCCTCGCCGCTGCATCCCCCCTCGGGATGCCGGTTCCACACCCGCTGCCCGATCGCCCAGGTGCCCGGGATCTGCGCCGACGTCGAGCCCCAGCTCGAGCTCAAGGCCGACGGCCACCTCGCCGCCTGCCATTTCTCCGAGCAGGTGCGCACCAGGATCCAGGTGACCGCCTGAACGTACGTCGCTCATACCATGGCAGCGCAGCCATCTGGAGGAGCCATGAGCGACAGCGAGCAGCGACCGCGGATTCTCTACACCGCCGAGGCCACCGTCACTGGGGGACGGCGCGGTCACGGGGCGACGTCGAACGGCAGTCTCGAGGTCACGTTCACCTCGCCCGCCGAGCTGGGCGGTGACGGTGCTCCGGGCACCAATCCCGAGCAGCTCTTCGCACTCGGCTACGGCGCCTGCTGGCAGAACGCGATGATCGGGATCGCCCGCCGCAAGGGCCTCGACGTCACGGACTCGATCGTCACCGCTCGAGTCGGCATCGGACCGGTCGGGAACGGCCGTCTCGGCCTCGCGGTGGAGCTGATCATCACGCTTCCCTCGCTCACGGACCGCGAGGCCGCTGAAGCGCTCATCGCCGAGGCGGAGCAGCGCTGCCCGTATTCCAACGCGGTGCGGGGCAATGTCGAGGTGACTCTCACCCTGCGCTGACCGGCGACGGCCAACAGATGGGTCACGCTCCGGTCGCACCCGGGTCGGGGCGCGTATCCGGCTGATAGCGTCGGGGCGTGAGTGCGCAAGCCCGGCAGGCTCGCGTCGTCATCGCGATCGCGGCTGCCCTCCTCCTCGCCTATGTCCTGACCTGGGCGCAGCTCTCGGCAACGGGCATCGATCGGTCGGACTTCACCTCCTCGTACGCGGCCGGCGTGCTGCTGCGCCATCCCGGCGGGGCCGCCGTCTACGACGCGGCGACGCAGACGGCCCTGCGCGACCAGTTGATCGCGCCGGTCAGCAATGGCGCCGTCCCGTTCGTCGACGCGCCTCCGGCGGCCGTCCTGGTCGCGCCGGTCACGCTGCTCAGCCTGGCGTGGGCATACCGCCTCTGGACGCTGTGCTCGCTGCTCATCCTCGTCCTCGCTGTGGTTGTCGCAGTCCGCAGCGCCCCCTGGTCGCCCGGCGCCGGGAGGTCCTGGCGGATCGCGGCAGGGGTCGCGGCGCTCGGATCGATGGGCACGTGGACGCTGCTGCTCCAAGGGCAGTGGGGCTCGCTCACGGCCCTGGGTCTTGCGCTCGCCTATCGAGACTGGCGTCTCGGCAACCAGTTCCGCGGGGCGCTCATCCTCGTGATCGCCGCCGGCGTGGCAAAGCCACACCTGGCGCTCGGGCTTGCCGCCTTCATGCTCGGGTGGAGCCGGCGCAAGGTGTTGCTCGGGGCGGTGGCGGGGGTCGGCACCCTCGCCGCGGCGAGCCTCGCCGCGGTCGGCGCCGCGGGTGTGATCGCCTTCGCGACCCTGGCCACCGCTCAGGGTGGCGCCTGGGACCTCCGCCGGATGCTCTCCTTCATCGCCATCCCCGGGTCGATCGCCGGCAACGGCACGATCAGCGAGGTGATCGGGCTCACCGGCACTGCGGCCGCATGCGTGGTGGCGTGGCGCCTCGGGGTCCTGGCGCGCCGCCACCCCGAGCGGCTCGCGCCTGCGCTCAGCGCCGCGGCCGTTCTCTCGCTGCTCGGCGCACCGCACGCGTACGCGCAGGACCTCGTCATGCTCGCGCCGGCGCTGGTCTGGGGCGTCGCCATCGCCCGGGAGCGCGGGATCGCCGTGCTCGGGCTCTGGGCGCTCATCACGGTTACCGCCTTCATCGATTTCGTTGACGCGGGAGCCTTCCCCCCCGGGCAACTCGCTCCGTGGGCCCTGCTCCTCACCGCCGCCCTGGCGTGCCTCCAGGCCTGGAGACCGCGGTTCACCGAGCCCGGCCCCGTGTCTTCACTGCCTGGGCGGCCGGCGGCAGCGGCGGTCGGCTAACGTCTCCTCCGTGAGGAGGCTCTGGGCACCCTGGCGCATGGCATACGTCTCGAGCGGACCCGGCACGAGCGACCATGGTTGCTTCCTGTGTGCCGCAGCGGCCGAAAGCCCTGCGGAGGCGTCACTGGTGGTCGATCGGAGCGACCTGTGCTTCACGCTCATGAATCGCTATCCGTACAGCAGCGGCCACGTCATGGTGGTGCCGTACCGGCACACCCCGGACCTGCTCTCGATGACGGCGGCGGAAGGCGCCGCACTCTTCGCCACCACGCAGCGGGCCCTCCGAGGGCTGACGGAGGCGATGCACCCGGGCGGGTTCAACATCGGGATCAACCAGGGCAGCGCTGCGGGAGCGAGCACGGAGCACGTTCATCTCCACGTGGTGCCGCGATGGGGTGGCGACACCAATTTCATGCCGGTGCTCGGCGACGTCAAGGTGCTCCCCGAGTTGCTCGAGACGACCGCTGCGCATCTGCGCGACGCCTTCGCTCGCCTCGGACCGGTATAGTCCATTCGAGATGGGTTCGGTTATCAAGAAGCGGCGCAAGAAAATGCGCAAGCATAAGCATAAGAAGATGCTCAAGAAGACGAGGTGGCAGCGTCGCGGCTAGCCGCGGCATCTGTCTCATCCGCTTCGACGCGACCCGATTGGTGACAGCGAGCGTGCGCACGCGCCCGATGGCGTTGTCACGACAGGTGCGATCTCTCGCCGGTCCAGCGCGCGCGGAATCCACGATCGGATGATGCTGCGCGACTCTCCGGGTCAGGCGCGAGCGTACGAGTGCAGGCCGGCGATCCAGAGATTGACGGCGTAGAGCGTGAACAGGATCGCGGCGAATCCGAACGCGGTGATGATGGCCGCGCGCTTCTCCTTCCAGCCGTACGTGACGCGGGCGTGCAGATAGATCGCGAAGATCACCCACGTGATGAACGCGAACGTCTCCTTCGGATCCCACCCCCAGTAGCGGCCCCACGCGTGCTCGCCCCAGATGGCGCCGCAGATGACGCCGAAGGTCCAGATGGGGAAACCGATCATCACGAAGCGGTAGCTCCAGCTGTCGAGCACGCCGGACCGGGGCAGCGCACGCTGGATCCAGGAGGCGAGCGGGCCCCGGACGCCACCCGACGAGAACCCTGCTCCTGAGCCTCCCCCACCCATGGTCATCGTGGCGGCACCACTGGTGCCGCTCACACCTGCCGGCGCTGCGGCCGGCGCCACGGCGAGCACTCGATTCTCGGCCCACCGCTTGGCCAGATACGCCACCCCGAAGAAGAACGAAAAGCTGAGGACGGCAGAGGATGTCGCCATCGCCGTGACGTGGATCGTGAGCCAGTAGCTGTGCAGCGCCGGGACCAGCTGGCCGGGCGGGACGTAGAGCATGTACGCCACGCCCATCAGCGCGACCGCCGCGATCATCGCCGGCAAGCCGATGAGACGCATCTTTGCGCGGATCATCAGCACCACGCAGACGGTGACAAGAACGAACGCGATCCCGGTCGAGTACTCGTACATGTTGCCGAGCGGCCAGTGACCGGCCTCGAGGGAGCGGGTGAAGATCGACGCGAAATGGATGGGCCACCCGACGAGCACCAGTGCCATGCCGAGGTCGCCGAGGAGGCGCTTCCGGAACCCGAGATGGAGCACGAACGCCACGACCGCGAGGGTGTACGCGCCGACTGCAATCCCGAACAGGACCAGGGACGCCGGGGTGCTCGACATGCCTGCGGGCGAGTATAGCCAGCGACGACCGGAGACCCGCGCGGCGACGGCGATGCGAACACCTGTAAAGGAATGAACGCGGGGCTCCCCCTTTCATGGCGGCCTCCGTACCATGGGGGCGATGTCCCGGCCGCGCGTCCTGCTCGCCGACGACGACCCGCGCGTGCTCTCGGTCGTGTCTCGCTACCTCGATCTCGAAGGCTACGAGATGTCGACCGTCTCGGACGGGGAGGCCGCGGTCGCCACCGCGACGGCGGATCACCCCGATCTGATCATCCTCGACATCATGATGCCGGGCATCGACGGCATCGAGGCCTGCCGGCGGATCCGGGCGAACGAGGCCACCGCACAGACGCCGGTGCTCATGTTCAGCGCCCTCTCCGAGGAGGCCGAGGCGGCCAGGCTCGCCGGGGCCGACGGCATGCTTCCCAAGCCGTTCAACCTGCCGGCACTGGCCGAGGCGGTGAAGACCTTCTTCGCCAAGCGCACCACCCCGTCCTAGACGGCCGGAGCGCCCGCCCTATACTGCAGAACGCCTCGGTGTGACCCTGGTCTCGGGGCGGTAGCTCAGCTGGGAGAGCGCTGCCCTCGCACGGCAGAGGTCAGGGGTTCGAATCCCCTCCGCTCCACTTCCGAGCGGATCACCGTCGAGGACGACCTCCCGGCGCTGGCCACCGATCGACAGCGCGCCCTGGTCGAGATGCTCGGCGGATCTTCGCTGGCCCAGGAGGCAACCCGGGTGGGAGCCGGGGAGGAGATCGACCGCCTGGTGGCTCAGCGTGCCTACGACCAGTTGGAAGGTTGGTTGCGTGAGATGGGCATCTCCGAGGATGCCGCGCACGAACTGCTGGACCGTGCGGTGGACCGCATCGACGCGGAGGACGCCGCCGGCGGGCCACACAACCACCTCGAGGACAGGGCCCCCGCCGGTTGGCTCACCCCCGAGATCGATGAGCAGCTGGAAGCCGCGCAGGTGGAGTTCGAGCGCGAGCGGAGTCTGTCACCCGAGCTCACGGCGTGGTAGTGCTGACGTTTCTCGAGCGCGCGCTCTCTCGGACGCGCCATGTCACCAACACGTAGAGGTCCACTCAGGGGATCGACACGCTGGTCACACTATCGGCGGTGGGCGACCCCGCAACCAAGCACGTATCGGCGGCGGTGCAGACCACTTCAGGGTACGTTGTGCCGCCTTCCAGAATTCGCGAAGCACCGATCCTGCCCTGGTGCAGCGCCACTACCGCTTGAGCGGGCCCGATACCTCCGGTTGCGTAGCCCGCAACGGCACAGAGGTCCGTAGTGGGGCATGAAATGGAATAGGCGTCGTAGATGTCTGCAAAAACCTGGAGGGCGCCCGCGCTCCCGTTGGTAATCGCCACGAGGCCTGCGTAGCCGTTGGCTTCCCCGACCGCCAGGCATGTCGTCAGGGTCGGACAGGCGATCGCCTCGAGCACCTCGGAGCCGTTGACGTGCTGCATGGCGCCGGTGACGCCGTTCGTGATGGGCGCCCAGACTGCCGGACCGTTGCCATCTGCTACATCAACACTCCCAACAGCTTCGCAGGCGTCCGGCGTCGCGCAGGCGACTCCATTCAGGGTGACACCCGCTGGAAGTTCCTGGACCGCGCCTGGCGTGCCGTTGCTGATGACGACGACGCCGTTACCCACAGCGACGCAACCGGACGTGGACGGGCACGCGACTCCGTTCAGCACACGGGTGACGTTCTGGATCGACGTGGCTGTCCACGGCGCAGCGCCGCGACGGGCGAGGGTCACCACGATCCCGCCGGTCCCATCCGCACCGTACCCCACCGCGACGCACGTTGTTGCGCTCATACACGCCACGCCGTTGAGGGTGCCGGCGCCCGCGATGGTCTCGACAGCCCCGTGCACGCCGTCGTCGACTGTGGCGACGGACCCCTCCACCCCGACGGCGACGCAGCGCGATGGCGATGCGCAGGCCATACCGAGGATCTCGTCTGCGCTCGAGGCTACCGCCGTGGTCATCGCGCCGGCGAGCAACCCCGCGACGATGGCTCCAGCTGGGACCAGTCTCGAAGACGGGCGCCGCATCCAGGCGCGAACGAACGCGGCCACACCCAGGAGAACAGTGGCGACCGCAAGCGGGAGTGTGACCGCGGGCAGACTGTTCAAGGAGAACGCGACGAGCGCGGTGACGAGCAGGCCGGCGATGCCGAGGATCGCGGCGGCGGCGCCAAGCCGACTGACGGGAACGGTCCCACCCCAGAAGTACGGTCGCTTGCCGTGCTCGGGGTGCAAAGGATTCCGGCGCACAGCCCGCCATGCGAGGTAGGACGCCAGTGTCAGGCACCCAAAGAAGGCGACGTACTCAACAAGGGACAGGTCCTCCGAAACGGGGTTGAGCGACTGATACTCCACAGCGAGGATGAAGAAGTACGGGGTCAGCAAGACGCAACCGAGCCCGGCAACGCGGACGGCGCTCGCAGACCCCGAGCGGCGCCACCTCGGTGCCAACGGGGCTGCGGTCCCCATGACCAAGAGCGTCAGGCCATACAGCAAGACGACGACGCCGGTTGCATATCCGGCAGCTGGAACACCGGCCGTGATGCCGATGAGAATGACGAGCGCCACGCTGGCCGCGGCGGCGACCCACCCCAACACCTTGGGCGAGGGGTGTCGCGTATACGAATCAGGCAGCCCGCCAAGGCTGGGCGGCTGATCCCCCATTCGCCTCGCTCCCTCCCTATCTCACGCGTCGGCCCGGTCGATTCGACCGGGCCGGTGAGTTGACTATATCCATTGCCTAACGTTAGTGCCGGGCGTCGCAACGGCCGCGTTTCGTCGGAGTTGAGTACGGTCGTCCGGCTCGCTGCCGCGGATCTGGAGGACCCCTACGCGTGCCCCTACAGGACTGTCAGCCCGCACCCCGCCCTAGCATCCGGCGTCACGGTCAACGGGTCCGCCGAATACGCGACGACCCAAATTGGCCCGCGCCGGCACGCGAAAACGCTCAAACGGGGCTCTCAAACCCGCTGCCCAGAGTCGCACGGTCCGCTCCTCTTCGGCGCCATCATCGCGGCCGCGCTTGTGGTCGGCGAGTTGTTTGAGACTTATTGGGCCACACCTCTCGCATCCCATCGCTGAAAATGCCATAGACAAACGGACCCGGCCGACTCTGCAAGATGTTCTGAATCGCTCGCCCGTGCTGCCGGAACCTTTCGATCTGCTCGGTGGCCGTGAGTGTCTGTGACATCAACATGAAGACTCGGACACCTCGCGCGTTGATGACCCCAAGCTGCGGCGTCAACGCGCTGCCGGGCTGCCTCCGGATCATCGATACATCCTTAGTCATCGCAACCCACCCGTTCTTTCCGCAGTCCTCGAGCCAGGGAGGGTCATCCAGGGTGGCCGCGGTCGATTCCCCGTAACGCTCCGCCATCGTGATTACGGTCCAGCCCAGGGCCCGGAGGCCCGCAGCAATCTGATGGCGACCGAGGCTCCGATCTACGAAGAATTCAGGCGGCTTTGGCGCGGTAGGAGACGCGGATCGTGTCCTCGACTTCCTCCGGCGAGAGTCCGAAGTCTCGGGCGACCTCATCTATAGGGTCTCCTCCAAAGAAGCGGCCAACCACGTCCTCCACGCGGGCGTCGCCGCTCAGAACAACTGGACGTCCGTATGCTCGCCTGACGTCCACGATCACGTCGGCTACGGCGAATCCCGGCAGGCGCAGACGCGTTGGCCAGCGCTCGTTATCCCAAGTGATCCGTTTCAGATCACTTTGAATAACCTGGCGAAGGACTGTCTGTCCGTTGCGCACCTCGGTTAGCTGACGGCGTACCTCCTCGCCCGCTTGGAAGGCATAGTCGAAGAGGACCTCGCGTCCATCGGTGTACAGGTGGCCGCTGGCCAAGGCGTAATCGACGCCCAAGTCCGACTTGAGCTTCTCCAGCGCCGGCCGAATCCGCTGCATCGGCACTTTTGCCTGACGGAAAACTGAGAGCACATAGGCCTCAGCGAGGCTCACAAACGACAGTGCAGGAACAGCGTGTTCGCCGGCGAATGCGGTCACGAGTTGCTCGCCTCGGTGTGTCCGACGGGACCAGTATTGGAGGGTGCTCGTAGGGACGTCGAGGTATGCGCCTGCCTCCCGGAAGGTGAAGAGCGCCGTGCTGAGGCGCGGATCTGCCTTCGGGAGAGGATTGAGCTTCAGCGGAGCGTCTGTCTTCTTAGTCGTATCCAAGATCCTACGGCCGAAGTCTGCCTCCTGAGGGCACCGCGTGCGTGACTTGCGGCGGCGACCGTACATATGTTCGCATACCCGATCGGACGCTTGGCAGGCGCCCTTGGCTGGCGGAAGACCCACTCACGAACCGCCGTCTCGGTCAGGTCGAGGTCGCGGCTACTCGCTGCGATCCCTTTCCCGAGGCCACCTCGGCCTTGACGGCGTCGCTGCTCAGGAGATAGGATTCATCAATTCACTAAATCACTACTGAAATGATGCGGAGCACGAATGCTCGACTTCTATCTCGATGCCCGCTCTGGGGTGTCCGTGTATATGCAGATCGTCCACCAGGTCGAGCGCGCCATCCGCTGCGGGCTTCTCACGCCAGGTGACCGACTGCCGGCGGCGCGTGAGGTTGTGGCAGCGCTCGCCATCAATCCGAACACGGTTCTCAAGGCATATGCCGAGCTGGAGAGCGGAGGCTGGGTGACCAGCCGCGCCGGGGTGGGCACCTTCGTGGCTGATACCGCGCGTCGTGCTGTCGCTGCGGACGTCCACGACCGTCTTGTGCGTTCACTCCGGGACTGGCTCTCGGAGGCGAGGAGGGAGGGCCTCGATCAGGGTGCAATCGAGGCGCTATTCACCCTCACCGTGGATGCGACTGCCAAGGAACTGGTGGCGTAGTGGCGATCGCTTTGGAGGCGTCCGGCCTCGGTAAGCGGTATGGCTCAAGCTGGGCGGTCCGAGATCTCTGCATCTCCATCCCCGCTGGCCGGGTCGTAGCCCTGGTCGGCCCCAACGGAGCCGGCAAGACCACCCTTCTTCAGCTTGCCGTTGGCCTCCTGACACCGGATGCCGGCGACCCTCTGGTCTTCGGCTGGTCGCCGAGGCACAACCCCACCCTCGTGCTTGCCAGGGTGGGTTTCCTGGCGCAGGACCGTCCGCTGTACAAGGGCTTCACAGTTGCCGAGACATTGCGGATGGGGCGTGAGTTGAACCCAAAGTGGGACCAGGCGCTGGCTGAGGCGCGGATGCGCCGGCTCGAAATACCTCTGAATCGTCGAGTTGGCAAGCTCTCCGGCGGCCAGCAGGCGCAGGTCGCTTTAGCGCTGGCGCTGGGCAAGCGTCCAGAGCTCCTGCTGCTGGACGAACCCGTGGCAAATCTGGACCCACTCGCCCGCCGGCAGTTTCTCGCGGAACTGATGGAGTCCGTAGCTGCCGAAGGCCTGACCGTCGTCCTCTCCTCCCATCTCATAGCTGATCTGGAACGCCTGGCAGACCATCTCGTGATTCTCGCGGGCGGACGTCTCCAGGTAGCCGGGGATCTGGAGCCGTTGTTGGAGAACCACCGTTGGTTGGTCGGGCCCACGGACGAGATCGGTCGGGTTGGGGGCACCGTCGTTCAGGCTGGCACCGGCGAGCGGCAGTGCCGGATGCTTGTCCGCGCCCCGACTGTCCCGCGCGGGTGGGCGGCGGAGCCGGTGACCCTCGAAGACCTGGTCCTCGCGTACCTGGGCAAGCCGGATGAAAGCGCCCTCGCGCAGCCCGAGGCCGTCCCGGCGTGACCGTGTTGTCCGGCCCTGCGTGGCTTGCTTGGCGAAACAATCGTCAGGCGGCTGTGATCGGCGGCGTTCTCGCTTTGGGCGCCGCCGCGGCGCTGGTGCTGGTGGCGATCCTGGAGATCGGCGAGCCGACAGGATCGGTACACAGCATGAGTACCGCGTTCCGTGCAGTTCTGCTCAGCGCTCCGGCGGTGGCGGGGGTATTCATAGGCGCCCCCCTCCTGTCCGCTGACTTCGAACGCGGCACCTACCTGCTGACCTGGACGCAAGGGATGACGCGCCGACACTGGGCTGCCGCCAACCTCTCGCTGCTGATAGCGCTCTCTGCGATCGCGGCTGCAGTCATGTCGTTTGGTGCTCAGATCTGGATCGCGCACCTGCCGAACACCTTCGACTCGACGTGGGGGATGTACGACCTCCAGGCGCCAGTCGTCTTCTCATACGTGCTCTTCGCGGTGACCCTTGGCGCTGCGGCGGGCGCTGCGCTCCGCCGCACTGTTCCCGCAATGGCCGCCACCCTCGGGATCTTCATCGCTGTACGGGTTGCCTTTGTCGAGCTGGCGAGACCGCACCTGCTACCAACCATTACCCGGGTGGTCGTCGGCGGCACGGGCGCAAATTCTGTCGTGCCGCCGGGCGCCGGCTACGTCGACGCGACCTTCCTCGATTCGCATCTGAGTCCGCTACCGCCGGGCAGCCCCGTCGGCACGAATACTCCGATCAGCCTCGTCTACCAGCCAGCCGCTCACTTTTGGCCGATGCAGGGGATCGAGGCCGGGATCTTCGTGATCCTGGCGTTAGCACTCTTGGTGGCCGCTCTCAGGTTCGCGACCCGCGACGCCTGAGTATTCCCGCAACTTTCAGCGGGACGTGTTTACGCGTAACGAGTGTGGCGTTCAACACTAGGTCAGTCACTCGTTGCCTGCGGGTGTCTCGCCGTGTCCACCATCGCGAGGGAACCGATCAAACGGCCACTTTTGGGCCGCCTCGTATTCGAATTCCTACCCGCGCCCTCGCACGGCAGAGGTCAGGGGTTCGAATCCCCTCCGCTCCACCACCCGCCTTCCAGGGCCAGTTTTGAATTCGATTCCCGGTGTAGACGGTCGCCGACTGGTGGCTCAGCGCCTACGACGAGGGTGGAAGGCCGGCTGGGTGAGATGGGCATGTCCGACGACGCCGACCACGAAAGGGTGGCGCGCGCGGTGGACCGCATCGATTGCGCGCTTCGCCCCCCGGCGGTTCGGCAGGACCACCTCGAGTGCCGTTTGCGAATCATCGCCGAACCGAGCGTGACCGTCTTATACTGATCGAATGATCAAGTCAAATGATCAGATTACTCCTGTATCGAAGCCAATGGGCGAGCGACGTCGACCCGGAGATTCCGGCGCGAGTACCCCGCGCGCATCCACGGCGACATATGGCGAGCACCCGCTCAGCGCCGGCGTCCACAAGCGGCGTCAGCGGCGCAACGAGGCGGGTGACGAGATGCGGTCGCGCATGGTGGACGCGGCATTGCGCGCCGTGGTCAGCGGGGGCTATGCCTCGACATCGGTGCGCTCGATCGCCACCATTGGTGGATTCAGTCCCGCGCTCGTCTTCTATCACTTCGGCAGCGTCGATGCGCTCCTCCTGGCGGTGCTCGATCGGGTCAGCGCCGATCGACTCGCCCGCTACGAGACGCGGCTCGCAAATGTCTCGGACCTGCGCACGCTGGGAGCCGCAATGGAGGCGCTGTACTCGGAGGATCTCCGTCTCGGCCAGCTAACAGCCGTACAGGAAATTGTCGGGGCGATGGCGTTCGACGCTGTGCTCGGCGACGAGATCGGCCGAAGGATGCAGCCCTGGGTGACCTTTGCCGAGCAGCTCACAGCCCGGATCATCGCTGGCTCGCCACTCGCGGGTTTCGTCGACCCTGCCGTCATCGGCTCCGCAGTGATCGCCCTGTATATGGGACTCGAAATCGTTGCACGGATGCGCGGTGGCGACAGCAGCGGATCGAGCGCGTTGATGACGACGCTGGTGCAAGCGGCACCCTGGATCGATCAGCTTCTTGGTAAGGCAACGCCTGCGCGGCGGCGTCCGGCCACAACGGTGGCCGTCGAGTGACGAGGAAGACCGTCGCGGTTGCGCTGTCGGCGACCGCCGGCTGTGCGGCGATCGACGTCACGGTGGTCCTCGAAGCCCACCAGCATCAACCCGTGTACGCCATGCCCATCACGGTGGTGATCGTCGCCGGAGTTTGCGCGGCGTTCACCGTGATCGGAGGTCTTCTCTCGGTTCGCTCCGGCCAGCTGACGCCATGGCTCGCACCGGTTGCGACCGCGATCATCGTATACGGGTTCCTTGTCGCGGGCACCTTGATCCTTCTTCCGGCGATCGTGCTCATCGTGGTGGTATCCGGGCGGACGCAGTCCAGCCGCCGACGTGAAGACGCCAGGTTGAAAGCCGGAGCAGCCGTGCTGCTTAGCTTGGGACTCGTTCCGCTTGGTCTGCTGGCGCTCTTCGATCAACCCATCGTGGAGTGCTTTGCCGGAGGGGTGTCAGTAGCGCCGCCGATCTGGACGGCGTTTCAGTCAACCAGCGGGCACAGCGGTGCCTCGAGCTCGTCGTCCACGCCGCAGCAATCGTCCGGTGCCATCACGGCTGGAGGGGTGACCTACACATTCACGTGCAAGGGCGCTCACATGATCCGCTTCGCGTCGGGGTGAGGCTCCTCAACGAGCCGAGTGAGTTGCTGCTTGGCTGGCGTCGTCAAGAAGCCTTGACGACCACCCAGCGTCAAGGTATCCTGACGCCATGGACATCACCGAGGCACTCCATCTGCACCTCCGGGAGGCAACAGCAAACGACCCCCTCGTTGCCCTGGCCGAGATCGCCGCGATCAAAGCGGCGGTCGCAGAGCGGGAGCGTGAGGCCGTCCGCTCTGCACTCCCACACCACTCGTGGCGTGAGATCGGCGAGGCACTGGGGGTGACCAAGCAGGCGGTCTTTCAGCGGTTCGGCACCGAATGGGCCGTCGGCATCAAGACTTCGATGAGCAAGAAGCAGTGGCGTGAGGAAGTGCGTCGAAGTCTGCGCGACTGACGATGTTCGGCACGTCGTCCACAGAAGGGAGCAGACGAATGCAAGCCGTCGGACTCGCGACGTGAGGATCGGGACGACCCGCACCTTTGGGCCGTCGAGCGCCAAACGGATTGAGGCTCGCGTGTCAGAGCTGCTTGCCGAATACCAGATCCCGAGTGCCTCGATCGGAGTGCTCCAGGACGGGATGATCACCGATCTGGCTGTCGGGCTGAAGAACATCTCGACCCGCCAACCGGCGACGACGGACACGACATATGGAATCGGGTCGATGACCAAGGCTTGGACGGCACTCGCGTTTATGCAGCTCGTCGACGAGGGGAAGGTCGGCCTTGACGAGCCGGTTCGGAATAGCCTCACCGCCTTCATGGTCGCCGACCCCACGGTCAGCGCCGACCTCACGCCCAGGCACCTGCTCAACCACACCAACGGGATCGAGGAGTTGTTCGGCGATCCCGGTGACAGGGACGACGTCTACGAGCGGATGGTCGAGAACATCCGCAACGCGGCGCAGATACATCCCCTGGGGTACACCCACTCATACAGCGCGGCGCTGGGCTACGCGATCCTCGCGCGGATCATGGAGGTGGTCGACGGCAAGCCGTGGGACACGATCATGGAGGAGCGTCTCTTCCTCCCGCTGGGCCTGGCGCGCACGAGCAGCCGGCGTGAGCAGGTCGATCCCTCCGGTGCCGCCACGCCGTACATCATTCGGTCGCTCGAGGAAGGGCCGACACCGTCGCCCGTCGCCTTCTTACCGCGTTCATATGGTCCCGGGGGCAACATCACGTCTACTGCGCGAGAAGTGCTGGCCATGGCCCACATAGTCCTCAGCGAGGGCGAGCTGCTGGGGCGACGACGTCTCCTTTCGACCGAGGCCATCCACGAGATGACCATGTCTCGATTCCCGATCCCAGACCCCTACCTGCTCGGCTCCGAATGGGCACTGGGGCTCACGGTGTTTCATTGGAACGGTGAGACCGTCTATGGGCACGATGGTGGCCTCGTCGGTCAGCAATCCCGGCTGCGCATCTTCCCGGACTCCAACCTGGCGATCGTCATGCTGGCCAATGGAGGACCGCGCGACAGCTTTTATCGAGAGATGTTCAACGCCATCCTCACCGAGCTTGGCGCCGTGAGGATCCCCGAGCTACCGAGGCCCGATCTGAGCCTGAGGCTCCCGC
Source organism: Candidatus Dormiibacterota bacterium (assembly GCA_963848445.1). Lineage (GTDB taxonomy): Bacteria > Chloroflexota > Dormibacteria > Aeolococcales > Aeolococcaceae > Palsa-851. The sequence goes on along the minus strand of CAWKDT010000004.1, from coordinate 138 downwards.
GCTCCAGGTACGTCGGGGTGTACCAGCGGCTGGGTGTCCGTTATGAGGTCACGGATGTCGACGGCAGGCTTCTCCTCACCCACATGCTTGATCCCTTCCAAGCCAAGACGCTCGGGAAGCCGGGGCGAATCACGCACG
>CAWKDT010000003.1:0-735500 GCA_963848445.1 Candidatus Dormiibacterota bacterium | reverse complement strand
TGGGGAGAGAGGATTCGAACCTCTGATTGGCTGATCCAGAGTCAGCTGCCTTACCACTTGGCCACTCCCCAGCGGAGGCCGTCGAGTGTACCTCCCGCCCAATTCGACCCCCCGTTTGCCACCCGGGAAGGCGGCATATACTGGACCGTGATGGATCTGCTCGAGTTGCTCCGCTTCCAGGCCCGTCGCTACCGCTGCTCGGCGTGTGGCGAGAACATGGCCGACTGCGGGATCAACGTCCTCGCCCAGCAGGGCAACCGCGCCCTGGTCCGGGTCACCTGCGCGTCCTGCAACGACGAGAACCTCCTCCAGATCATCTTCCAGACCGAGGGCGAGGAGACCAAGGTCCCCGCCATCGATGAGGGGGTCCCGGACGTCGCCGCCCCCATCACCGGCGACGAGATGCTCGAGCTCCACAGCCTCCTCTCCTCCCACGAAGGCGCCCTCACCGAGCTCCTCGTCAAGCACTGACCGCGCCCGCCGGGCGCTCGGTGCGACACTTCCCGGCCGTATGGCTGAGGAACAGCGCCCCGTCGTCTTCGACAAGCTCTACGGCCTCGAGCTCCTCGAAACCAGCCCCGACCGCATGCGCGCCCAGGTCCCGGTCACGCCCGAGATCATGCAGCCCTTCGGGATCGTCCACGGCGGGATCTTCTGCTCGATCGGCGAGACCATCGCCTCGATCGGGACCTACCTCGGCGTCAGGGACGCGGGCAACATCTCGATCGGCCAGTCCAACCACACGAACTTCCTGCGCCCCATCTCCACAGGCACCATCCACGCCGTGGCGACCCCGCGCCACCGCGGGCGGACCTCCTGGATCTGGGACGTCGAGATGACCAACGACGACGGCGCGCTCTGCGCCATCGGCCGCCTCACGATCGCGGTTCGGCCCCAGCCGCAGCCTCCTGCCGCGCCGTGAACTGCTTGGCGGCGTAGGCGCCACCCGCAGCCCCGGCCGCCCCCACCCCGCGCAGCAGCGCCTTCTGCCAGATCGGCGACTTGTCCTTGCCCTTCTCGAAGTCCTTGCGCAGCGCGCGCAGCTCGGCAGCGAGATCCTCCAACGTCGCCGGCGCCGGCTCGGCCTCCGCCTCCGGGTGCCGCAGCCGCCGGCGCACGATCACCATCGTCCCGACGAGCACGATCGCCACCCCGGTGATCGCCGCGATCCGCGGGCCGTCGCGGCGCAGACGCGCCTTCCAGTCGAGCTCGGCGCGCACCCGCTGCTCCAGCCTGCCGGCGCTCTGCGCGAGCGCCTGCTTGCTCAGCTCCCTTTGACGCTGCGCTTCGTCAGTTCCTGGAGCCACTCGGCATCCTCCTTCAACGTCTCTCGCACGTGTTTCGACCCCCGCTTGATCGCCCGCCTCGCCTGCAGCTGCCCGAAGAAGATGAGCACCACCGCGAGGATCAGGAAGATCCCGCCGAGCGCCGCCCACCTGGCCCACTCGCTCCCGAGGATCCCCAGGCCCGACGGCAGCGCGCCCAACGCCTCGATCACGCCGATCAACAGGAAGGTCAACGCCACCATGATCAGCGCCGCCGCGATCGCCAGCCGGATGGCCGCGCGCTGCAGCTCGGACACGACCACGGCGATGTCCGCACGCAGCAGCTTGAGCGCGTCATCGACCACCTGACGCGCAAGCGCGATCGGGTCGGTGCTGTCGGGCGCGTTGCCGTCCACGATTCCTCCAGGCGTGGGACAGGCACCAGCGCGGCGCCTCGCCCGCAAGCTCGCCCACAATTCGGCTGGTCTGCATGATACTTGCGCGTACGGCGGCAGGCGTAACCCCGGTCGGGGTCGCCCCGTTGCACCCTCAGATGGCGGATCTCTCTCCTACCCACCGACTCCCCACGAATTCGCCCGACGGGTCCGCCGACCTCGAGGTCCGGGTCCGCTACCTTCGCCGCAGCCGCCGCCTCGCCCTGGGGCGCGTGTGGCTCACCAGCTGGATCGTCGTCTTCGCCGTCGTCGGCTGGCTCTTCATCGCCGGCTTCGCCGGCCTCAACCACTGATTCCTCCCTCCCCCGGGTAGCTCGCCGCCCCACCCAGAGCGCGGGCGGCCGGCTACCCGATCAGCTCGCGCAGATCCTGCAGTTGATTCGCGATCCAGCGCGTGATGTCGTTCACCATCACCGTGTCGCGGATCTTCTTCTGCCGCACCTTTCGCTGCGGCAGATCCATCATCAGCGCGGTGTAGAGCGCCTCCGCGGTCTCCTCGATGTCGAATGGATTGACCGTGAGCGCGAAATCGCCCAGCTCCTCGTGTGATCCCGCGTTCTCACTGAGGATGAGCACACCGTCGCGCTTGTTGACGAGCGGTCCCTCCTTCGCGACGAGGTTCATCCCGTCGTAGATCGGGTTCACCAGCAGCACGTCGAAGTTGCGGTAGCCGGCGATCGCGCGCTCCATGTTGTCCTCGACCTCCACGCGGATCGGCGTCCACCCGCGGCGACTGTATTCCCGATTGATCCGCGCGGCGACGCCGAGCACGTGGCCGAGATACGCGCGGTAATCGTCGATGTCCTGCCGGCTCGGTTGCAGGAACGCCCAGAAGAGCACGCTGCCGAGCAACTCCGGATGCGCGGCGAGCAATCGCTCATACGCGAGAAAGCCGCGCACGATGTTCTTGCTGAGGTCGGTCCGGTCGACGCGCAGGATGAGGTGCTTCGGCCGCCACTGCTCGATCTGCTCCTCCTCCGCATGCACCTTGGGCCGCTCCGCATGCTCGATGAACGTCTTCGGGTCGACGCTGATCGGGTAGTTGCGCACCCACACCGCGCGTCCCTCGAAGAACACGGTGCACTCCCGTTCGTCGACGGTGAGCCCGAGGTTCTGCTCGCACGTCATCAGGAAGTTGCGCACGTCGCGCATCGTCTGGAAGCCGATGATGTCGGCGCCGAGGAGTCCGCGCACGATGGCGTCGCGGATGTGCTTGGGCAGGATCGTCCAGTACTGGGGCGTCGGCCAGGGGATGTGCACGAAATGCTGGATACGGATGTCGGGCCGCTGCTCGCGGATCATCGCCGGCACGCAGTACAGCTGGTAGTCCTGCACGAACACCAGTGCCGGCTTCTCCGTGCGGTACGCCTCGGCGACGACGCGGTCGGCGAGCATCTGGTTCACCTTCACGTAGCCGTCCACCCACGCCTGCTTGATCGTCTCGTCGACGACCGGCTCCCGCGCGAGGTCCCACAGGTAGTGCTGGATGAACCACAGCAGTGGGTTCGCGATGACGTTGTAGTAGAGGTCGTAGGCGTCCGACCGCGGCTCGACGAAGGCGACCTTGAGGCAGGTCCCGTCGTCGGTGGTCAGCTCGGCGGGATCGCCCTTCGCCGCCAGCGTGCGGTCCGCGGCGTCACGCGCGATCGCCACCCAGACGGCGCCGGTCGCCGACGCGAGCGACGTCATCGCGGTCACGAGACCTCCCGCACCCTTCACCAGCCGCTCGGGCGTGCCGCGATACGGGTCCGCCGCATGCAGGACCAGCGGTGCCCGGTTCGCCACGATGATCGGCTGGACGCTCCCGAGCATCCGGCGCGTGTACGGCTCGATCGCCGACAAAGGCTCGATCTCCTCCACAGGCCAGAGCGGGGCCTGACCGCCAGAGCCATGCTACCGGGCCGGTCGCCGGTCCGCGTCGGCGACAATCCCTCGCGCAGTGAGCGCGCCCATCGCCGAGTACCGCGTCGACACCCCGCGCCTGGCGCTGTCGGTCCGCGATCACGCGGGCGGTGAGCCCACCGTCCTCGCGCTCCACGGGCTCGCCAGCAACGCGCGCTGGTGGGATCTCGTCGCCGCCCGCCTCGCCCCGTTGCACCGCGTGATCGCCGTCGACCTCCCCGGGCACGGGAAGAGCGATCGCCCCGACACCGGGTACGACTTCGAGACCGTGTGCCGCGATCTCGACGGACTCCTTGCCGCGATCCATCCCGATCCCGTCGTCGTGGTCGGCCACAGCTGGGGCGCGACGGTCGCGCTCACCTTCGCGGTCAACCATCCCGACATGGCGCTGGGCGTCGTCTGCGTCGACGGCGGCGCCGGCGACCTCAAGGCCTACTTCGGCCCGAGCTGGGAGATGGCCCAGGAGACGATGCGGCCGCCCGCGCTCCACGGTGTCACCAGGGCGATGCTCCGCGCCTGGATGGAGTCATCGCCGCTCCGTGACGGCTCCGACCCGGACACCGCCGCCGAGATCCTCGGTGGCAACTTCGAGGACGACGGCAGCGGCGCGGGCACGCTCCGCCCGAGGCTCACGCTCGAGCATCACATGGAGATCGCCCACCACCTCTTCGACAGCAACGGCTTCGAGCTGATGGCGAAGGTGCGCTGCCCGATGCTCTTCATCCCCGCCGGCCACCCCGACCACGAGGACACGCCGAAGGTGCGCGCCGTCGCGCACGCACAGGAGGTCACCGGCGGGCGCGCCCAGTTCACGTGGATCGACGGGGTCCACGACCTCCCCGTACAGCGACCCGTCGAGGTTGCCGGCGCGATCGCCGGGTTCCTCGACGGGATCGCGGCTCAGCCGAGGAGCACGTCCCAGAAGTAGCGCTCGCGCCGGGGCACGCCCTGGTCGACGTGGATGTGCTTCACCTCGGTGTACTCGAGCAGCCCGGCGCGGCCGTGCTCGCGGCCGATGCCGCTGTGCTTGTAGCCGCCAAACGGAGCGAGCGGGTTGAGCAGGTGCCAGTCGTTGATCCAGACGGTCCCGGTGCGCAGCTGCTTGGCGATCTCGATCGCCCCGCGCGTGTCCTTCGACCAGACGCCGCCGGCGAGCCCGTAGATCGTGCGGTTCGCTCGCTGCACCACCTCGTGGAGATCGTTCCAGCGCTGCACCGCGAGCACGGGGCCGAAGATCTCCTCGGTGGCGGCGTGCGACCCGTGCGGCACTTCGGTGAGCACGGTCGGCTGCACGAAGAAGCCGCGATCCCCAACTCCGGTCGCCCGTCCGCCGCCGCACGCGACCGTCGCGCCTTCAGCGCGCGCCCGCTCGATCGCGCCGAGGACCATGTCGTACTGCGACCTGTTGATCACCGGGCCCACCTGGCTCTCGAAGTCGGTGGCATCGCCGACTCGCAGCGCCGCAGCGCCGGCGACGAGGCGCTCGGTGAACTCGTCATAGATGTCGTCATGCACGAAGAGGCGCGTGCCGGATTCGCACATCTGCCCCTGATGGAAGAAGGTGCCGAAGAGCGCGCCGTCGATCGCGATATCGAGGTCCGCGTCGGGGCAGACGATGTTGGCGGACTTGCCGCCGAGCTCGAGGGTGACCTTCTTGATGGTGGGCGCCGCCGCGGCGAGGATCTTGCGTCCCGTGGCCGTCGAGCCGGTGAAGGCGACCTTGTCGACGTCGGGATGCTCGACCAGCTCGAGGCCGACCTCGACGCTGTCCCCGGTGACGACGTTGAGCACGCCCTTGGGCAGGAGCCCGGTCTCATCGATCGCCCTGGCCACCTCGAGCGCGGAGAGCGGCGTCTGCGGCGCGGGCTTGAGGATGACCGAGTTGCCCATCGCGAGCGCGGGCGCGATCTTCCACATGGTGAAGATGAGCGGGTAGTTCCACGGGATGATCCCGGCGCACACGCCGATCGGCTCGCGCTGCACGAAGTTCCAGGACACGTACGGCGAATCGATCCAGGGCAGCGGCTCGTACCAGGAGATGCCCGAGCGCCTGCTCCGCCATGCTGCGGAACCACTCGATGGCGAGCGGCACGTCGACCACCGCGGTCTTGCGCAGCACCGCGCCGGCGTTCTGGGACTCGAGCATCCCCCAGTGGTCCGAGACCTCCTGGAGGTGCTGGACGATCTGGAACATGATCTGGGTGCGCTGCAGCTGCGACTTGAGGCGCCACTCGCCCGCCTCGAAGGAGCGGCGGGCTGCCTCGACGGCGCGCCGGGAGTCGGCGCGGGTGCTCGCCGGGGCGGTCGCCATCACCTCCTCGGTGGAGGGGTTGATGACGTCGTAGGTTCGCCCTTCCTCGGCGCCGGTCCACTCCCCGTCGATGTACTGCTGGTAGGTCGCCACCTCGGGCTTGACGATCGTTGCCATGACCACCTCCACCGCCACCCAGGGCGGGAATTGACCCCGATGTCAATTATGCGGCGTCCGGGCAAGCGGCCCGCCGTTTTGGGCCCCGTGCCGCGACCCTTTGTCCGCTGCCGAGCGGCCTGTCGCTCCTACGATACTGTAATTCTGCGAGCGCACACAAGTGGGGTGGCGGATGGACCAGATCGAGTTCGCCGACGGCTTCGATGCACCCGATCAGCTCGCCTTCGGGCTCGGCGCCGGGCAGCTGGCGGTGGTGATGGTGGGGGCGCTCGCGGCGTACTCGCTGCTGCGGTCGTCGCTCCCCCCTGCGATCTCGGGGCCGGCGGCGGCCCTGATCGCCGCGGTGGCGGCGGGGCTCGGATGGCTGCGGGTGGCGGGGCGTCCCGCGCTCGACTGGGCGGTGTTCGCGGGGTTGTTCTGGCTCCGGCCGCGGCGGGGGGTCACGCGGTGCGAGGCCGCGGCGGCCGCTGTGCCGGCGTGGTTCGATGCGGCCGAGCCGGAGGGCGAGGGACACAACGGCTCGGCGCTGCCGCCGAGACCAGGTGAGCGTCCGTCGGTGTCCGGTCGGCAGGCTCCGATCAGTCGCGACCCCGAGATGGAGCCGGCGCTGGCCGTCGATGACGAGGCCGAGGCCGAGCCGTCGGCGCCGATCCTTCACCTGTTCGGCACGAGGCAGGCGGCCCCGTTGCGAACCACCTCGACGCCCGCGGAACCCTCAGCGCCGCGCCGCCGAGACGGGGCCCGCCGCATCACCTTCTTCTCCCTGCGCGGGGGCACCGGCCGCAGCACGCTCGCCACCGAGCTGGCCTGCCTCCTCGCCGCCAGCCACGGCGAAGGCGCCCCGGCGCCCAAGGTGGCGCTCGTCGACCTCGACCTGCGCAGCCCGACCGTCGCCGTCCGGCTCGGCGCCCCCGAGCAGACGCTCCTCGACTACGCGCTCGCCCCACCCGAGGATCGCCGCGTCACCGACTTCATGGTCACGCACGCGTCCGGTGCGCGCGTGCTGCTCGGCCCGCAGAGCGCGGTGAACCCGGAGTGGCCCATCACACCCGCGCTCCTTCGCGAGGTGCTCCGCGAGCTCGACATGGAGGCCTTCGACCTCGCCGTCCTCGACGTCTCGCCGGAGCTCTCGCCGCTCACCACGTGCGCGCTCTGCGCATGCGACGACGTCTTCGTGGTGGTCGTGCCGACCGCAGGCGGCGTGCAGGACGCCTATCGCAGCACCGAGGCGTTGCGGCGCCTCGGGTTGCGGCATCAGCTCCGCTACATCGTCAACCGCTCGCGGCCGGGCACCGACCTCAGCGAGCCGATGGCGGACCTCGGCGGCCAGCTGATCGCCGACATCCCCGACGACGACTCGGTGGTCACCGCCGAGAACGCCCACCGCCTGGTGGGTCTCGATGACGCGGGCCCTGCCGCGGTCGCGCTGCGGCGTCTGGCGCGAAGGTTCGGCAGCGAGCTGCGTGCGCCATGGCCCGCCTGAGCCTCGATACTGTCCGCGGAGTCGGCCTGGGTCGATCTCCCCTCGCCGATCGGCTCCTCGCGCGGGACGACCACTGCGAATTCGCCGGCGGCACCTCGGCGATCCTCGCGACCAGCGACCTCGACATCGGCTCCCTCGACCCGGCACGGATGGCCGCCGCCTCTGCCGCGTTCGCGCGCATGTGCCATACGCTCGAGAGCCCGCTCCAGCTGCTCGTGCGGGTTCGTGCGGTGGTCGCTCCGGAAAGTGCTCCCGTTGCGGGCCCGCACGCGCGGCTCGACGCAGCGATGCGTCAGTACTGGACCGAGCAACTCAGCGACGGCAGACGCCACGAACGTCGCGTCCTCGTCGTCCTTCGCGCTGGAGACGCCGGCGGCGCTGGACTCCGCATGCGCCCGCGCGGGCGATCGCCTCGCGGCGCTCGGCATCACCGCTCAGCGGCTCACCGGCGACGCGCTCTTCGAGGTCGTTGCTGACGGTTTTGACCACAACGCCGATGTCGCATGGTTTGAGCACCCGCAGTACGCGACCCTCGGTGACATCATCGTCCGCGGACACGCGCTTCGCCGGCTGCCGGGTCATCCCGTCGCGCCCGGATGGCTCGCACCGCTGCTCAGCGTGCAGACCGAGTGCGACATCGCCATCCACCTCATCCCCGCGCCGCTCGGCGAGGCACTCGGCAGGCTGAGCCGGCGCCTGCGCGACTTCTCGGCGCATCGCATGCTCGAACTCGAGCGCGGCGCCCTTGGGGACGTGAACGTCGACATCGGGCTCGACTCGGCGACGGCGTTGCGCGAGCGGCTCGCGCGCAACCTCGGCCGCCCGCTGCATCTGTCGCTCGTGGCGACGGTCCGCGGCCGGACCCTGGATGAGGTCGCCGCCCGGAGCGACGTGCTCCGCCTGGGATTCGCATCAGCGCTGATCGGCATGGAGGTCACCCACTTCCGGCACATGGCCGCGCTCGTGAGCACCCTGCCGCTCTGCGTCAACGCGCTCGGGACCGGGCAAGCTCGTCGATTCGACCGCGGCGTCGACGTGCGTCCCGTGGATCGAGGCCGGGTGCTCGGACCCCGGCGGCTACCGGCTCGGCGCGGCAACACGATCCGGCCTGCCGGTGCGCGTCGCTCCCTTCGACACCACGCGCCATCCGAACCCCAACATCGCCGTCTTTGCGGCGTCGGGCCACGGCAAGAGCTTTGCCATCGGCACGCTGGTCCTCGAGGCGGCCGTCGCCGGCGTCAACTCGGTGATCATCGATCCGGAGGGGGAGTACCGCGGTCTCGTCGACGCGCTCGGCGGACGCTACCTCGAGCTGGCGCCGGGCACCGACGCCGCGGTCAACGTGTTCGAGGGCGCGGACGACGACACCGAGGAGGTCGTCGCCGCGGTCGTCGACCTCGTGACCGTGCTCTGCGGGGACCGCCTCGGCGACGTCGAACGAGCGGTGGTGGACGCGGCGGCGCGTGACGCGATCCGGCGTGCGCACAGCGAACAGCGCGTGCCCCTGCTCGAGGATTGCCTCGCGATGCTCGACGCCGAAGCACGTCCGGTGGCGATCGTCGTCCGGCGCTTCTGCACCGGCGGACTCGGCGCCCTCTTCAACCGGCCCACGTCGCTCGCGGTCGACTCCGGCGTGTGCGCGATATCGCTGCGCGACATGCCGCCGGAGCACGTCGCCGCGGCGACGCTCATCGTCGCTCGATGGCTGTGGGAGCTGGTGCGCCATGACCGCCGCCGCCGGCACATCGTGTTCGACGAGGTCGGTGCGCTCTGCGTCCACCGTCCATTGCGCGAGCTGCTCGTCCAGCTGGCCCGGCGATGCCGGAAGTACGGCGCGTCACTGGTCGTCGCGACGCAGAACGCGCAGGACCTGCTGAGCAGCGACGAGGGCAGCGTGATCGCCACCAACTGCGCGCTCGTCCTCCTGGGCGGTCACCGCGCCGCCGAGACCGCTCGGATGGAGCGCGCGTTCGGGCTCACCGAGGCCCAGCGGGCGACCCTCGAGACCGCCGCGCGAGGCGAGTTCCTGCTCCTTGCCGGGGACCGCCGCGTCTCGATGCGGGTGGAGGTCCCGGACCTGCATCGAGCGGTCCTGACGGCCCACACTGAGGGCGCGGACCCCCTTGACGTCCGGCGTGCCGACTCTCAAGATATGGGGGCTCCCGGACGGCGGGACCCCAACATGTGGGATAATTGACGTCCCACAGCGCGGAGTTTGGGGCTCCGCCCGCCAGGGCGCCGTCTTGCACACGTCTTTGCACAATGAAGCGCCCAACCGATAGAAGAGGAAATACCGTGGATCGCTCCGCCTCCAAACCCCCATCTCACGACCCCATCAGCACCGCCGCCGAGTCGCTCTCGACCCGTCGAGGATCACGCCGACAGGGGGCGGAACGCCCGCGGGTGAGCGCGAAGGTTGAGGTCGAGGGCGGCGGGATCAACGTCGAGCGCCGGTTCACCCGCGAGGGTGTCCATCCGTTCGACGAGGTGACCTGGGAGAAGCGGACCGCGGCGATCGGCAACGAGAAGGGCGAGACGGTCTTCGAGCAGAAGGACGTCGAGATTCCCTCGTTCTGGTCACAGATGGCCACAAACGTCGTGGTCAGCAAGTACTTCCGCGGGCCGCTCGGCACGTCGCGCCGCGAGACGAGCGTCAAGCAGATGATCTCGCGGGTCGCGGACACCATCGCGAAGTGGGGCCGCGAGGGCGGCTACTTCGCCACCGAGACCGACGCGCAGGCGTTCCAGGACGAGCTCACCCATCTGCTCCTCCATCAGAAGATGAGCTTCAACAGCCCGGTCTGGTTCAACATCGGCGTGCCCGGCAGCAAGAACCAGGCCTCAGCTTGTTTTATCAACAGCGTCGAGGACACGATGGAATCGATCCTCACGCTGGCCAAGACCGAGGGCATGCTCTTCAAGTACGGCAGCGGCACGGGGACCAATCTCTCCACGATCCGCTCGTCGACCGAGTCGCTCGCCGGCGGCGGCACCGCGAGCGGGCCGGTGTCCTTCATGAAGGGGTTCGACGCCTTCGCGGGCGTCATCAAGAGCGGTGGCACCACGCGGCGCGCCGCCAAGATGGTGATCCTCAACGCCGATCATCCCGACGTCGAGGAGTTCGTCACCTGCAAGGTGAACGAGGAGCGCAAGGCGTGGACGCTCATCGAGGGCGGCTACGAAGCCTCGTTCACAGGTGAGGCGTACGCGTCGGTCTTCTTCCAGAACAGCAACAACTCCGTGCGCGTGACCGACGAGTTCATGCGCGCCGTCCAGGACGACCGCGACTGGCACCTTCGCGCCGTGACCGATTCCAACCGCATCATCAAGACGGTGAAGGCGCGCGAGCTGATGCGCCTCATGGCCGAGTCGGCGTGGCAGTGCGGCGATCCAGGCGTCCAGTACGACACCACCATCAACGACTGGCACACCTCCGCGGTCACCGGCCGCATCAACGCCAGCAACCCCTGCAGCGAGTTCATGTTCCTCGACGACACGAGCTGCAACCTCGCCTCGATCAACCTCACGCGGTTCCTCAACGACGACGGCTCGATCGACATCGAGGCCTACAAGCACGCGATCCACATCACGATCACCGCCCAGGAGATCCTGGTCAGCAACGCGTCGTATCCCACCGAGAAGATCACCGTCAACAGCGAGAACTTCCGGCCGCTCGGCCTCGGCTACGCCAACCTCGGCGCGCTGCTCATGGCGCGCGGCGTCCCGTACGACTCCCCGCAGGGTCGCGACCTCGCCGCCTGCCTCACCTCGATGCTCACCGGCGAGGCGTACGCGCAGTCCGCGCGGATCGCTCGCGAGATCGGACCGTTCAACGGCTACGCGGCGAACCGCCAGCCGATGCTGCGCGTCATCGGCAAGCATCGCGAGGCGGCGTACAACATCCCCACCGACAACGTCGAGGCCGACCTCGTCGGGGCCGCCCGGCACGCGTGGGACGAGGCGCACGAGCTCGGTGCGCGGCACGGGTATCGCAACTCCCAGGCGACCGTCCTCGCGCCCACCGGCACGATCAGCTTCATGCTCGATTGCGACACGACCGGCGTCGAACCGGACATCGCGCTCGTCAAGTACAAGAAGCTCGTCGGCGGCGGGATGCTGAAGATGGTCAACGGCACCGTGCCGGCGGCGCTGCGCCGCCTCGGCTACGGCGAGACCGCGAACGCAGAGATCATCGCCTACATCGACGCGAACGACACCATCGAGGGCGCGCCGAACCTGCGCGACGAGGATGTCGCCGTCTTCGACTGCGCGTTCACCCCGCAGAACGGGAAGCGCTCGATCACGTGGCAGGGGCACCTGCGGATGATGGCCGCGGTGCAGCCCTTCATCAGCGGCGCCATCTCCAAGACGGTGAACATGCCGAACGAGTCCACCGTCGAGGACATCGAGCGCGCGTACATCGATGGATGGAAGCTGGGCCTCAAGGCGGTGGCGATCTACCGCGACGGCAGCAAGCGCAGCCAGCCGCTCGCGACGAGCATGGACAAGACCACGGGGCAGCGCGTCCAGGTGGTGGAGCGTCCGCTGCGCAAGCGCCTCCCCGCCGAGCGCACCGCGATCACGCACAAGTTCGAGGTCGGTGGCCACGAGGGATACATCACCGTCGGCCTCTACGAGGACGGGACGCCCGGCGAGATCTTCCTGCGGATGGCCAAGGAAGGCTCGACGGTCAGCGGCCTCATGGACTCGTTCGCGACGGCGGTGTCGCTGGCTTTGCAGTACGGCGTGCCGCTACCCGCGCTCGTCGACAAGTTCTCGCACACGCGCTTCGACCCGCAGGGCTTCACGCGGAATCCTGAGATCCCGATCGCCAAGTCGGTGATGGATTACATCTTCCGCTGGCTCGCATCGCGCTTCCTGCCGCAGGAGGAGCGTGACCGGCTCGGCATCATCCGGCGCGAGCCCGATGGCAGCGTGACCGACACCGACCACGCCGATTTCGGCACCGCGCCCGCAACGGCCGCGGCCCCGGCGGTGACACCGGCCGCTGCATCTGCGCAGGCAGCACCGGCACGCAAGCCGGTCGCCGCGATCCCGATGAGCAGCCCCGGCGCGTTCATCAACCAGGAGGACGCGCCGACGTGCAGCGACTGCGGCAGCCTCATGGTGCGCAACGGCGCCTGCTACAAGTGCCACAACTGCGGCGCGACGAGCGGCTGCAGCTGATCCTCTAGAACCTCCTCCCCTCTCGCCCGGGCCGCCTTCGAAAAACGCGTTTGGAGGCGGCCCTCTCATTCGGCGCGTAGGCGCAGCGAAACCGCGAGACAGCTGCCGAGGCTGATCTCGCAGGGCGGTACTTGCCTGGACCGCTCGCCAATGCAATCACCGCGTTCGCGGCGGCGGTCGCGACTGACGGCCGTGACGCACCTCATTGCGAATACCGGCTCCGGCGTCCTGCGCTGCGCCGTATGATGGCCGCGCGCGTTATGAGTGCCTTGCGGCAGACCACGTTTGGCGTCGAACTCCATGAGCTCGAGGGCGAGCTCGAGCGGCACCGCGCGCCACTCACGAGCTACTGCTATCGGATGCTGGCATCGCCGTTCGAAGCGGAGGACGCGGTGCAGGAGACGCTGCTCCGCGCTTGGCGCGGGTATGAGCACTTTGAGGGCCGTGCCGCCGTCCGTTCCTGGCTGTATCGCATCGCAACGAATGTCTGCCTCGATCTCCTGAAGGGGCGGGAGCGCCGCGCCACACCAATGGATCTCACGCCGGCGCAGGCGCCGTTGGAAACCAACCTGCACCTCCGCCCGGAGGTGCGGTGGATCGAGCCGATACCGGCGATGTCCCCGGCCTCTGCGGCCGATCCGGCCGACCTGGCGGTGGCCCACGAGACGATCCGGCTTGCGTTCGTTGCCGCGCTCCAGCATCTTCCACCCCGTCAACGCGCAGCCCTCATCCTCTGTGATGTCCTCCGCTCGAGCACGACCGAGGTCGCCGAGTTCCTGGACACCTCCGTCGCGTCGGTCAGGAGTGCACTCCAGCGTGCCCGGGCAACCATCGCCGCCGCCCGGCTGGACGCCGCTACCACCCCGCCGACGACCGAGGTTGCCCAGCGTGAGTTGCTGTCACGCTACGTGTGCGCGTTCGAGTCCTACGATCTCGAAGGGCTGATGGCGCTGATTCACCACGACGCGAAGCAGTCGATGCCGCCGTACGACTTGTGGCTGTCCGGTCGCGACGACATCCTGGCTTGGTGGTTTGGTCCCGGCATCGTGTGCAAGGGATCGCGCCTCCTCCCGGCGCCCGCCGCCAACGGAAGCGTCACCTTCGGTCAGTACAAGCCGGCCGCGTCCGGCAGCGGCTTCGATCCATGGGCACTCCAGGTCCTCGACTGGAACGGTACGGGCATCTCCGAGCTCACATTCTTCCTGGACACGCAGCGGCTCTTCCCGCTGTTCGGCTTGCCGCCTCGGCTCGATTCCAACGGCGCGGCGGGAGGAATTCGCTCAACCGCTTGACCGTGACGGGTCTGAACCCGTGGCGACCGATGCATTCCGGTCCCCGCCACAGTCCAACTTCTTGTCAAGCCATGACGAGGAGGATGGGTGGCGATGCGGAGGGTGTCAGGCATCGGAATCACTCCGCTCTTTCCGTTCGAACTGCGCTCGGGTATCCCCTACTACACACAGATCTACAACGGGTATCGCGATGCGATCGTCTCGGGCCGGCTGGCACCTGGGCAGCGCCTGCCGTCGAGTCGCACCCTCGCCGAGGAGTTGCAGGTTTCGCGTTTCCCGGTCATTGCTGCGTTCGAGCAACTCCGCGAGGACGGGTATCTCGTTGGGGTGGTGGGTTCGGGCACCTTCGTTCGCGCGCCCATCCCTGATGAGCTCAGTGCGCCCGTCACCGCGAGCGGGCGGCGTCCGCGAGCGGTGGTCGACGCATCGCCAGACGCGTCAGTCGAGGATGAGCGCTCCGCCCGCGAAGGGCTCGGGCTCTTCGCTGTCGGCGTTCCCGCTGTCGATCGGTTTCCTCGCCGGATCTTCTCGCGCCTGCTCCGTCATCATGCGATCACCTCCCGAGGCCGAACTCCTCGGGTACGGCGACCCCGCCGGATACCCCCCTCTGCGCCGGGCGATCGCCGACTACCTGCGGACGGTGAGGGCGGTCGACTGCGATGCCGACCAGGTGCTCGTCGTCAACGGCTCGCAGATGGGGCTGGTCATCAGCGCACTCGCACTGACGACGCCCGAGTCGTGCGTCTGTATCGAAGAGCCGGGCTATCCCGGCGTCCGGCAGGCGCTGGCTCTCGCCGGAGTCACCGCGGTCCCGGTCGCAGTCGATGACGACGGCATCGATGTGGCGGCCATCCGCCGGATCCCCGTTCCCATCAAGGCGGTCTTCGTGACCCCCTCGCGTCAGTATCCGCTCGGGGCCTCCCTCGACATCGTCCGTCGCATGGAACTCCTGAGTTGGGCCGCGCGCCACGATGTGTGGGTCGTGGAGAACGACTACGACAGCGAGTACCACTATGCGAGCCGGCCACTCGGCGCCCTCCAGGGGATGGACGTCAACGCCCGCGTGATCTATGTCGGAACCTTCAGTCAGGCGCTCTTTCCCGCGCTGCGCCTCGGGTACATGGTGGTACCACGCGCCCTGTCCCGCGACCTTGTCCGCGTGCGTGAGGGGCTTGACATCTGTTCGCCCACGCTCTACCAGCTCGCCCTCACCGACTTCCTCGCGCAAGGCCACTTCGCGCGGCATCTCCATCGCATGCGATTCGTCTATCGCGCACGTCGGGATGCGCTCATCGCCGCGGCACGTGAGCACGCGCCGGACGTGCTCACGATCAGGGATGTCAGTGCGGGGACGCACGTCGTGGCGCTGCTTCCGCACGGGGTGGACGACCGGGAGGTGGTCCGCCGAGCAGCCGGACACCGGATGTCTCCCAAGCCGCTCTCTGCCTGCTATGCCGGCACCGAGTCCCGCACCGGCCTGCTGCTCGGCTTTGGTGGATCCGACGAGGGTGCGCTCGCCGCCGGTGTGCGGGTCCTCGCCGATGTCGTCCGCGGCCTGCAGCGGACATCCGCAGCCTAGATCGGGCGACCCGCTCAGCGTCATTCACATCAGATCGAGCGGTGGTTCTCCACCACGCTCGACAGCGGTTGCTTCCGTCAGCAACGACGATGTCGATCTCCGACTCCCGGCACTCAGCAGGTATGCGAGCTCCCAGCGAGAGTGGATCCCGAATTTGCGAAACACGTTCTTCAGGTGACCCCTGACGGTTTCGGCCGTGATGCTGAGGTCCGCCCCAACCTCGACGTTGCTCATGCCATCCGCAACCAGCACGGCGATGCGCTGCTCCTGCCGAGTCAAAGTCGTCAGTGAGATCCGCCCTGGGACATCGGGGCGCGCTGCGTGTCTCGTCAGCGCGTCAACATCGTGCCGGAGAGTCCGGAGTTCGTCGTGCATCTTCTCGACGGAGCGACGGAGCACCTCAACGCGACGCTCGACCGTTGCGACGATGGTGAGCAATCGGGCGACGGAATACGCTTCCACCGTATGGGTGACGTCGCCTGCCGTGTTCGGCCGTTCGTCTGAGCGCCGCGTTCGCGGCTCGTGGGGGACCCCGCGCGCCGGCTTGCGCAGATCACGAATCTCGAGGCTCGTCAGCATCTGTGGTCAGCACTCCAAGTCCTCCAAAGAGGATGCCCGCCGCGCGTGCGGCGGGCATCCCTCACCTTTGGAGAGATTCGCTATCCGTTTCGGTCGTTACGAAAGCCAGACCTGGGTGATGTCGTACTGCTCGGTGAACGGGATGTAGATGGCGTTGTGCAGCCGTGTTGAGCGGAACAGTGGTGTGAGCTGGGTCTGGAAGGGGATGAACGCCGCGTCCGCCATGACCTTCTCGTCGGCCTGGTGCCAGAGGCTCGCCGCCGCGCCGACCGTCGTCGCCGACTCCGCCTCGGTCACCAACTGATCCACCGCCGCGCTGTCATACCCGCCCCAGTCGGAGCCCGGGTAGTTGAGCGCCCCGTCGAACAGGTCAGGAAGGATGGCACGACCGTTGGCGGGACCGAACCAGTCGGGGACCCACCCGGGCTCGGTGATGTCCCACTTGCCGGGTGTGAACCCGTTCGCGGTGGGGGTGACGTTGATGCCCGAGGAACCGTAGTAGCCGCTCGCGATCGGCACGCCGACCACGGTGACGCCGCACTTGCCGAAGTCTGTCTGCACCACCTCGAAGACGCCCGGGTGGTTGCCGTTGTTCCGGTAGTAGTCCTTGAGCGTCAGCCCGTTCGGGTATCCGGCGGCCTTGAGGAGCGACTTGCACTTGGCGGGATCGCCCGCGCTGTTCTTGGTCGGGTAGTCGTTGATCTCCTGGTAGCCCTCGGCGCCCGGCGCGATCACCTGGTTGAGGGGCTGGTTGATGCTCGCCCCACCGTAGATCTTGTTGATCGCGACCTTGTCGATCGCGTATTCCAATGCCTGGCGAACCTTCACCTTCGCAAGCGCCCCGTTGTTGTTCGGGCTCTTGATGTTGAAGACCAGGTATGGGTTGGTGTTTCCCGGTGCCGGGAAGACACCGAGCTGCGGGTTCCACGTGGGGCTTTCGAGACCCGCGATGTCCTCGGTGGGCACGATCGTGTTCCACTGGAGGTCGGCGGTTCCGGCTGCCAGGTCCTGCTGCACCTCGGTGGCGGCGGCCGCGCCGGCGAGGTCCAGCTTGACGTCGATCTCGTTCACGTAGTCGTGCCGGATCGGGTCGGTGCTCTGACTCCACTCGGCGTTGCGGGTCAGGAGGATCTCATGCCCGATGTTGTAGCTCGCGATCTTGTATGGGCCGTCGGAATACAGCACGTTGCCCGGGGTCAGCGGCACGTCCCTGAGGTACTCGACCGGGGCTGCCGAGGCGAACGGCTCGGCGAGGAGGTTGTCGAAGTCCGTTGTCGGCTCGGTGAGCGTGAACACGATCGTGTTCGCGTCAGGGGTCTTGATGCCCGAGACGCTGGCCATACCGTTGTTGATGAACCTGGCACGAGCTGAGGCGCTCTCGGCCGGGCTCGAGGTTTCGAACGCGGTGCAGAACGACTTGAAGTCCGCGATCGTCGCGATGTAGTACCCGGGGTTCCCGTTCGGCGCGAGTGTCGGATCGCAGTTGCGCAGAATGCCGCGCTGGAAGTCCTGGGACGTGACCGGCCGCGGCGGGTTCGTGTTCCACATCATCCCCGGACGTAACGTGAAGGTGTACGTGAGCCCGTCGGGACTGACGGTCGGCAGGCTCGTCGCTGCGTCCGGGACGATCGCCTCTGCCTTGGTCAGATCGGTCGATGCCGGATACGACACCAGCTGGCGCGTGTACGCACGCTCGAGGGTCGACCCGATCGTCTCGTACTCACCCTGTGGATCCATGGCCGCCGACAGGTCGGTGCTGCCTTCGATGAGCAGCGTGCCGCCCCTGACCGGAGCGCCCGTACCGTTGTTGTTCGCTTTCAGCCACGTGACGTTGGCGGTGTTGAAGGTGGCCGGATTGAAGAGGTCGGTCTGGCTCGACGAGCCGCTTGGCGGCGACGACGATGCGCTGCCGCATGCCGCGATCGTCATCGCGGCGAACGCGACCACGCTCGCTCGCCTCACGATGATGGAACGAGCGCGTTCACCGCCCGGAAGTGCAATGGCAATGGCTTTCATTTCGCCGAATTCTCCTCGCTGCCTCTGTTTCGCTCCGCGCATACGCAGACTTCTGACGACTCACCTCATGACGTCGCTCACCATACGCACCGTCCAACTGCGGGCAAGCGAAGAGTCCGAAGATCACCCCAACGGGTGATGCACCGCCACACCGAATCGAGCGTTCGGCAGAGAATCGGCTGAGCTGGCGCCGTAAAGTGGCAGGCGAAGAACGGAAGAATGGCAAGAGTGGCATGGCGTGATGCACGCAGAATTGGTTATCCAAGCACCGGTCAGTCCCGTACCTGTCTAGCGAGAGACACCGACGTCACCTGCTCTGCATCGCCCTGGATAGACGAACGCCGAGCAGCACCAACGCGTCGCTGTGCGGGTTGGGATTCGAGCTCAGGCTCGAGGGATGTCCCTTCCGGTGGGTCGATATTCCAGCACGAGGACACGACTGTCCAGAACTCGGTGACCAATCAACTCGAGATCTGCCGACGCCATCTCGGTGAAGGCCCACTCGCGGCCCGGCGGGCCGGCGATCAAGACGAAGAGGTCGACCGTCAGCACGCCTGCCATCCTTGCTCCTCCTTTCCGCCCGCGCTTCAGTCGAGGCGTCTCTCGTCAGCGAACGATGCGACAACTCAGGCGGGGCGAGCGCCGACGGTGATGGACTGAGGGCCGTTGAAGATCGCTGCTCGCATTCTGGACCCCTCGTCATTGTGCCCATCCGGGACCAGACGATGCCGCCGCATCCGCAAGCCCGCAACGCGCAATATCGGCGGGGCCGATGGGAAACCTTGCACGGAATTGCCGTGGACCTGACTGACCTCTACCGAGGTTCGCTCGGCGAGTTCATCGAGCGCCGGGCCAGGCTGGCTCGCGAAGCTGCGAGCGCTGACCCGGCTGAAGGTGCGGCCATCAGGAAGCTCCGCAAACCGCCCGTCTCGGTGTGGGCGATCGACCAGGTCGCCATCGAACAGCGGGACCTCATTGCCGAGCTCCTGGCGGCGGGAGCGGACGCGAGCGCTGCGCAGCGAGCGGTGGCTGCGCAGATCGAGACGCGTGAGAGCCTCCTCGCTGCCTCACGCCGCCTTCGT
This sequence comes from Candidatus Dormiibacterota bacterium, assembly GCA_963848445.1. Taxonomy (GTDB): domain Bacteria; phylum Chloroflexota; class Dormibacteria; order Aeolococcales; family Aeolococcaceae; genus Palsa-851. The sequence goes on along the minus strand of CAWKDT010000003.1, from coordinate 716,232 downwards.
GACGCAGTCGAGACGGCAGCCACCGCGGCTGATCGAGTCCTCGAGACCGCAGGCCACTCGCGCAGCGAACAGACGGCACGCCAAATCCGGACGACCCTGCAATCCGCCGCCACGGGCGCGGCGGCTGACCGGCTTGCCCTGTGGCACGGGTCGCTGGACCGTGAGGTCGAATCGACTGGTTTTGGTGCCCTTGACGCTCCGGACGGTGACCCTCCCGAGCTGGCCGGCATCCTTGGACGACTGCGACGAACGCAGCCGGCGGCGAAGCGTGCGGGGGAGGTGACCCGAGCGCCGGCCGAGGACGATCGCGAGCAACAACGAGCAGCAGCCGAACGTGCCGCGAAGAAACAGGCCGAGGTGGCCGAGCGGCTGCGTGACCTCGCGAACGCGAAGCGTCTCCATGCGGACACGCTCGCTGAAGAGGCGCGCCAGGCCGGCCAGGAGGCGTCAGCCGCCGAAGACGCGGCCGAGCAGGCGGAGACCGAGGCGAGCGCGTTGCGCTCGAACCTCAGCCGCTAGGGCGCGAGCGAAGTTCTCACCGGGCATTTCCGGCGGCGCTGGATCGAGCCCGCGGTCGGTCAACAAGCTTGACTATCCAGCTCATTGACCAGTATGGTAAGGCGATGGCAGCAGCAGACCCGATCGAACTGGCAACGCCGACCCTGATGCGCGCCGCCCGCGGCGCCTATGCCCAATCCATCCGGGCGCACCTCGACGCCATCGGCATCGACGACCTGCCCAGGAACGGCGCGTTCGTGCTCGCCGGCATCGACTCGAGCGGCGGACCGCGGCAGGACCTCCCCGCCTACCTGGGGGTCACCAAACAGGCGGTGAGCCAGGTGATCGACACCCTGGAGTCCCGGGGATACCTGGTGCGCCGCCCCGATGCCGATGACCGCCGCCGCGTCGCGCTCGAGCTGACCGACCGCGGGCGCGAGGTCGTCACAGCCGTGATCAACGGTGTGGATGCGGTCGACCGCCAGCTGCTTGAGCGCGTGTCGCCTGAGCAGGTCGGCGCCATGCGCGCCGCGCTCCATTCACTCGCAACGATCAAGACCGCCGCGGTCGCCACGGGTGCCGGGAAGCCGCGCCAGCTCCGGCAGTTCAACCCCATATTCCCGGTGCGTGACCTCGCTGCGGCACTCGAGCACTACTCGGCGCTCGGATTCAACTGCCTTCCCTACGCCGACGGCGACGGGTACGGCTTCGCCAACCGCGATGGCATCGGGCTGCACCTCGAAGCGCAGGGAGAGCACGAGCACGACCATGTGCACGTCGGATCGACCTACCTCTACGTTCGCGACGCCGACGCCCTCTACGAGGAGTGGAGCCGGCCTGGCATCGGCGGCGACACGCACCCGGTGCGGCCGACCGACTACGGTTTCCGTGAGGGGGCGCACATCGACCCGGACGGCAACCTCATCCGTTTCGGATCGCCGATGGAGTGAGCAGCGCGAGCAACCGTTTTCCTACCCGGCCGCGATGTTTCCGCACACTGTGGTGGTGCCGGCAGGCGGCGCGAGCACGAGTTGAGCCTCCGGCACGACGTCGCTCACGTCGACCGTTCCATCGCTCGCGAGGGTGCCGAGGACAGTTGCATCGGACCACGCACCCTGACTCACAAGACGTGCGACCAGCGCGCCACCGTTGGAGGATTCCACCGACACCCACCCCTCGCCCTGGAACGTCAGCGTGATCGTCGCGCCGGCGCCTGCATCCGTGCTGAAGCAGCCGGCCGGGGTGAGCGATCCTCCCGGCGCCGTCACGGTGACCTGCGCGCCCTGGCTCACCTGCGACGTCGGTCCGGTCTCGACCTGGAGTGCGAGCTCCGCGTCGAGACGGTTCACCGCTGACACGTCCGTACCCTTCGGCACCTTGCCGGCGCGCACCATGATCGTGAGGTCTCGCGTCGTCAGATCGGGGGCCCACACGACGTCGGGGTGCGTGCCGATCACCGGCGCTCCGGCATCGATGAGTGCCGCACCCGCGAGGATCTGCTGCTCCTCCTGTTGCTTGATGAGCCCCAGCGCCGGCGCCTCATCGAACAGCACCTTGACGCCGTGGATGAGCGCGAATGTCGCGAGGCCGAGCGCCGCAACCTGATAGAGGAGCGTCCGCCTCGCGATCGACGACACGATGACCGCTGTGACCGGAAGCAGCAGCGTGGCGCCCACGTACAGATATCGCGAGTTTGACGCCACAGCGAGGCCGCCCGCGGTGCGCTCGAAACCGTCGAGCGCGAAGAACAGGACCGCCGTGATGGCGCCGGCAACGGCGAGTGCGTACCGCTCGGCCTCATTGCGCTTGAGCACGAGCCAGACACCGAGACCGAGGACCGCAATGGCACCGATACCGATCAGCCCGGTCGTCTGCTCCACGGTGCCGGTGAGGCCGGCCCACACGAAATCGGGGATCGCCAGCAGGGTCTGGCCGTTCACCGTGCCCCCGGCGAGGACGTAGTGACGGCCGATCACTCCCAGCCAGATCACGTACACCACAGTCGGTACCGAGAGCGTGATGAGCGCGGCGCGCCAGCCGCGGCGCAGGAGTGCGACGCCGGCGAGGAACGCCACCATCGCAATTCCGACCGCTGAGCACATCAGGCCGGCGACGGCCAGCACCCACACCAGCACGTCCCGCCGGTTGAAGGACGCGCCGCCGCGATCCACCTGCAGCCCCGCGATCAATCCGAAGAGCAGTGGCGCGATGTACCCGATCTGAAACGCCCAGGTGAGGTTCTGGTATCCGGCGCCGAGGAACAGAAACACGATCGCGAGCGACGTTGCCACCCAGCCGTCGGCACCAAGTCGAACCATCACCCGCCACAGCACGTATGCCGTCGCAACATGCAGCGCCAGCAGCACGAGCACGTACGGGACGTAGCTGCGGAGTCCCACCACTTCGTACAGCGCGCGATACACGAGAATCGGGATGGTGGACCAGTGCGCGTTGTGCGGCCGGAACAGATCGAGCGGCTGACCGCCGATACCCCTCGTGGCGAGAAACTCCCAGTCGTCGTAGAAGAACCATTGACGGCGGTCGGCGTAGAGCAGGATCAGCAGCGCGAAGGGCAGCGCCGCATACAGCGCAACCCGGAACCCGCGGGTGATCGGCTGTCTATCCACGAGGTCCCGCGACCGCTCGCACCACCTCGATATCGGCGATGCCGTCCACGTCGACCTTGGCGGGGTCAGCGGTCAGCGTGACCGAGCCCGCCTCAGCGCACGACATCAGGCGCAGCGCGGTGTCGCAAGGGAGGTGATCGAACGGGTTGTTCATCAACTTCGCAAGTCCGTGGAGCGGTTCGAGTTGATCGATCGGGTAGTCGCTGCCCGTGACCACCGGAACGCCGGCCGCGAGCAGCGCGCTCCAGCGGTACGCCAACGGCCAGTCACCGTCAAGCGCGGCGTGCGCATCGTGGCTGTCGTCAAGCGCGAATCCCGGTTGGATACAGGCCACGACCCCCATTGCGGCCATCCGCGCGACGAGGTCGGGACGGAGGAGTTGCGCGTGCTCGATGCGCGGGGCCGCAGCCCGGCATTCATCGCCGAACACGTGCTCATACGCGTCCAGCACGGCCTCGATCGCACGGTCGCCGATCGCGTGCGTCGCAATGAGCCACCCCCCATCGGCGAAGGGCTCGATCCGTCGCGCGAGGTGCTCGGGCGGTTCGAACAGGAGCCCTTCGTTGCCCGGCTGATCACGAAAGCCCGTCGAGACGGCGCACGTGCGCGGCCCGAGCCAGCCGTCCGCATAGAACTTCACACCCACGACGTCGAGCCACGCGTCACCGGTGCGCGCGGGCATCTGCCGCTCGGCCAATCCGGCCGCCACCAGCAGCCGGACTCGAAGTGGCAGCGGCCCCGCCTCGCGTAACGAGAGCAGCGTTTCCCAGTAGGACGGATGGCGAACCCCTGCCTCCCAGAGCTCCACCAGCCCGACCGACGCCGCCCGCTGCAACGCGGCGCTCAGGACCGCAGGCAGATCGTCGCGTTCAGGCGGCTCGATCGCGTCGACCGGGCTGTCGCCACGTCGCGCACAGGAACTCGTGCAGGGCGCGAATGGCCTCGGTGCTTCCCCAGCTCTCAGCGATCAACCCTGCCGCGCGCAGCAGGTGCGCGTGGTGATCGACAAAGCCCGGGCCCGTCCACTCCATGGATCACGCATCCTGGCACAACGATCCGCCGGCGGAAAAGTCATTCCAGCGAGGGATACGCGTGGAGGCTTTTCATTCTGATGGGGGATGTTGCGCGAGGTCTCACGGGGCGCACCGTCAATCTCCGATGAGGCCATCACCCATCACAGGCCGATGAACAGGATGCCGAGCGATGGGCTGATCCCGTACATCCCCTTCGATCGCGCCGCCGCCGTCCCCTTCTACATGCAGATCTACGACGGCTACCGCGCGGCGATCGTTGCCGGCCGGCTCGCTCCCGGGCAGCGGCTTCCCTCGACACGGACGCTCGCCGACCAGCTGCAGATCTCGCGGTTCCCGGTTCTCACCGCATTCGAGCAACTCCTGCACGACGGATACCTCGAGGGCAAGGTGGGATCGGGCACCTTCGTTCGCGACCGGATCCCCGACGAGCTGTCGCGACCGATCACCGTGCGCAAGCCGACGTCGCGACCGGCGAGTCCCCCGTCGCCACTGCCCTCGTTCAAATCCGGCGCCATCCCGCACGAGGGTCTCGGACCGTTCCGGGTCAGCCTTCCTGCGCTCGATCGATTCCCGCACGAGACCTTCTCGCGCATCCTTCGCCACCACGCCGGTGCGCTTCCCGACGAGCTCCTCGCGTACAGCGACCCAGCCGGATATTACCCGCTGCGCGAGGCGATCACGGAGTACCTGCGCACCGCGCGCGCCGTCGACTGCGACCCCGACCAGGTGCTCATCGTGACCGGCTCGCAGATGGGCTTGCTCATCAGCGCGCTGGCCCTGTCAACCCCGGACTCCTCCGTCTGCATCGAGGAGCCCGGGTACTCAGGAACCAAGCAGGCGCTGGGGATCGCCAACGCGAGCATCATCACGGTGCCGGTGGACCAGCACGGCATCGATGTGGCGACGATCAAACGCATCTCGTCGCCGGTGAAGATGGTGTATGTCACGCCGTCACACCAGTATCCGCTCGGGGTGTCACTCGAGATGACGCGCCGGCTCGAGCTGCTGAACTGGGCGGCGCGCAATGACGCATGGATCGTCGAGGATGACTACGACAGCGAGTACCGCTACGCGAGCAGACCGCTCGGCGCGCTGCAGGGCATGGACACGCACAGCCGCGTCATCTACATCGGCACCTTCAGCAAGGTGCTGTTTCCGGCCCTGCGCGTCGGCTACATGGTGGTCCCGCAGGAGCTCGTCGCGAGGTTCGCTCGCATCCGGGAGGGCCTCGACATCTTCTCGCCGCTCCTGTATCAGCTCGTGCTCACCGACTTCCTGAAGGACGGCCACTTCGCCCGCCACCTGCTTCGCATGCGCGCGGTGTACCTCGCCCGCAGGAACGCGCTCATCGCGGCCGTTCGCGAACACGCCGCCGACCTGCTCACCCTCGGCAACACCGATGCGGGCCTCTGCCTCGTCGCCTTCCTTCGCAACGACATCGATGACCGGGACGTCGTTCGTCGCGCGGCGCGCCGGGGTCTCTATCCGCAGGCGCTCTCGCCCTGCTACAGCGGCAGCGACACACGCAGCGGCCTGATCCTGGGTTTCGGTGGCTCGGATGAGTGCGCCCTCACCAATGCGGTGCGCGAGCTGGCCGACCTGATCCGTCTCAGGTCCGCGGCCTGACGTCAGGCGGTCACCGGGATCCTGGTGCGCACCTGCTCGGAGAAGTGGCAGGCGGCCCGCCGCTGAACTCGTGTGGATAGCGGTTGTTGAAGTAGGGGTTGAGGCCGACGGTGCGGAGCAGCTCCTGGACCCGGGTGTCCTTGGCCTTGCCGCTCATCACCTTGAAGTTGACCAGGGGCTCGGCGGGCCCACCACTGCAAGTGCTTCGCCTCGTCCCGACCTCGCGTTCCGCGCTGACGGGATCCTCGAGAGCATGTACCGGCATCCCGGACTGAGTCGGCCGCGTGTGGTCGACGCGTCACAGTCGACGTATAACGCGCCGGAAGATGCCCGCCACTCGCGCGGCGGGCATCTCCACTGGCGCGACCAGCTGGGGAGTGTCTAGGACGAGAGCGGCCTCACCGCGAGCACGATATCCACCGGACCTGCCCGGCAAATCGGCACCGGCGAAGAATCACCCTGGTGAGTGATGTTCTGCATGGCGATACGGACGCTCCCGCGGACATCTTCCGCACCCCGCATCGGGAAATGGTTCGGTTGACACGCTGTGAATGGCATGCGAGTGGCGAGGGAGGGCGCGGCGCAATTGGTACTTAACATTTCCCGACCCGTGCTCCAGCGTGGTCAGCGCTTGGTCGCTTGGTGCGAGCGAAACCTCCTTGTCACCCTGCGGCCAAGCACGGATCCCTCCGCGCCGGACGCGGCCATCACGGGATCTCGACTGCTCGTCCTGTCACGCGGATCGCCGCCTGCTCGGCGCTGATGTCGACGATGAGCTCGCTCGGCCGCCCCATGTCCTCACCCTGAAGGATCGTGAGACGCGCTGGGAGGCTGACCAGCTCGAGAGCGCGGAGGTACGCGCCCAGCGCCGCCGCAGCCGCGCCGGTCGCGGGGTCCTCCACGACCCCACCCACAGGAAATGGATTGCGCGCATGAACGCGGCTCTCCGACTCGCGCCAGACCAGGTCGACCGTGGTGAGGTCACGCGCGGTCATGAAACGCTTCAACGCCTCGAAGTCGTAGGCGAGATCCGCGAGGCGGGCCCGCGTCGCCGCTCCGAGGATGAGGTGTCGCACGCCCGCGTAGGCGATGCGCGGCGGCAGTCGAGGATCGAGCTCATCCTCGTTCCAGTGCAGCGCCGCGAGCGCCTCGGCCACGTCGTCACGTCCGACGCCGGCCACGTACGGCTCGACGCTCGTCAGCGTCGCGGCGACCGTGCCATCCTCCAGGACCGACGTCTCCACCGGGACGACCCCTGACGCTGTGTGAAAGGCCAGCATCCCGGGGCCATCGCGCGCAGCCAGGGCAACGCCGGACGCGATCGTCGCGTGACCGCAGAACGCCACCTCGATCGCCGGGCTGAAATAGCGGACGTCGAACACCCGCACACCGCCGGGATCGACGCCGCGCGCCCACAGGAACGCGGTCTCGGAGTAGCCCACCTCGGCGGCGATCGACAGCATCCGCTCCGCGGTCAGTCCGGTCGCATCGAGCACCACGCCCGCGGGGTTCCCGCCATCCGGCGTGGCTGCGAACGCGGCATAGCGCAGCACCGCGGGCGCCGCCGCCTGATCAGCGTTCATCAGGGGCCGGGCGGATGGTGATCTCACAAACGCTCGTCGCGGATCGTTGTGTACTGCGCATGGCCTTGTGGAGTGACAGACGGTGCGCCGGCAGGCGATCGGCAGCGGTCCCGGGGTCGGGATGCATAGTAATCTCCGGATCCGTCAGCAGCCGGATACAGGGATGGGCTTCGCAAATGACCACGGCGCCGGCGCGGGAGCGTGCCGCCATCGGCACGTCGAACGTCCCGCCGCGGGAACGGCGCATCGCCATCATCGCGACGATTGTCACGGTGCTTCTCTGGGCTTCGGCGTTCGTCGGAATCCGCGCCGCCGGCCGCGTGCTGTCACCGGGCTCGCTCTCCCTCGCGCGCCTCCTCGTCGGCAGTCTCACGCTCGGCGCCTTCGTCCTGGCTCGGCGCGACCCACTGCCGCGACGCCGGGACGTGATCGGCCTGCTGGCCTGCGGGCTGCTGTGGTTTGGCGCGTACAACGTGCTGCTCAACCAGGGCGAGCGCCTCGTCGACGCGGGCACCGCCGCCATGCTCGTGGGCGTCGGGCCTGTGATCCTCGCCGTCCTCAGCGGTCTCCTGCTTGGCGAAGGCTTTCCGCGCCGCCTGATGCTCGGATCGGCGATCGCGCTCATGGGCACGGTGGTGATCGGGCTCGCGACGTCGACCCACGGGGTGCAGTCCGGTCTCGGCGCGCTGCTCTGCATCGTCGCGGCCGCGGCATACGCGGGTGGCGTCACCGCCGAGAAGCCGCTGCTGGACCACAACTCGGCCTTCACGATCACCTGGCTCGCGTGCACCGTCGGGGCGGCCGCGTGCCTGCCATTCGCCCCGCAGTTGGTCCACGAGGTGAGCCACGCTGACGCCGGGAGCATCGCCTGGGCGGTATACCTCGGTGTGTTCCCCACCGCGATCGGGTTCAGCTGCTGGGCGTACGCGCTCGCCCGCACCAAGGCAGGACGCATGGGTGCGACGACCTACGCGGTCCCACCCATCGCCATCGTGCTCGGATGGTTGTTCCTCGGCGACGTGCCGCCGTGGCTCGCGTTCGTCGGCGGCGTCCTCTGTCTTGCGGGCGTGGCGGTCACGCGGGGAGCGCGGCTGCCGAAGACTCTCCGGTTCCGCCGGGGTTCGCCTCCCCGATAGCACCCGCGCGACCCGCCTTCATGCGGCACTGCCACGCACGCTGCTGATGAACTCGTCAAACGCCGCGCTGCCGCTGCCCGTCCACATCTCGACGACGGGAGGTGGCATGTGGCGCAGCGTCATGACACGCTGCTCCGGTGTCATCTGTTCGAATACGAGCCCGAGGACCAGCCAGACCTTGTCGCCCGTGAAATGCGCCATGGCATGGCCCGGCAGCTGGCCCCATTCGTCATCCGACATATGACGGGAGGCGAGCGGCAGTATCTCGGCTTCCTCCTCGCGAAAGTGCACATCGATCGTGGCGTTCAGCGTCGCGAACGCATCCACCAGTCGCCGAGCCGTCGCGGTGTCCGCGGAATCCATCCAATCGGCGAGGAGGGCGCCGACCCGCTCCCTTGCGTCGTGAATCCCTTCGTGCTCCGTCTCCATGCGTCCGAGCAGCGCGCTCGCATCGGCACACCGGTCGGCGAGCTTCGGCCACAGGAGGGCGTCCTCGCCGCCGTGGTGGGCGTCGAGGAATCGCAGCACGTTGTCGAGGTATGAACCCACCAGCGCCGCACGCTCCGCATCTCCCGCGCGTACGGCATCGATGATTGCGGGCGCGCTCGTGAATGCGGTGCGAAACGCGCCGTGGGGAATGAGCATGTCCGACGTGTCCGTTTGATACGTGACGGTCTGGGTCATCTGCGTCTCCGTGTCATGCTGCGCACCCTCCGACCGCTGCCGGCCGGCTCAGGGACGCGCTCGAGGTCATGAGCATCCCGCGACACGGATGCGGCGGCATCCGGGAAACCACGTGCTTTCGCGAGCTGCTTCAGCGCGCGGTGCCGCTCCTGGCTGCCGCTGACACGGCGAGCTGAGCGCGCGTGTGGCACCCGAGCTTCTGCTTCAGGGCAGCGACGTGCTGCTCCACCGTTCGCTCCGAGAGGAAGAGACGAGCGGCCACTTCGCGGTTCGAATGGCCCTCGCCGATCAGCGCCAGCACCTCGGCCTCGCGCCGCGTGACACCTGCCTGCCGGAGGTCCGGCGCGAGCGTTCTCGTGGCGCGAGTTGGCCGCGCGACGCGCGCGCCCGTCCGGCGCAGCAACCCGCGGCACGCGGATGCCAGCCGGTTGTTTCCTGCCTCATCGAAGAACCCGGCGGCCTCAGCCAGCCAGGACGTGGGCTCGCCCCAGCCGTCGACGATTGCGGCTTCAGCCGCCAGCCTGCGAACGAGGTGCCGGTACCACGGCATCTGGGCCAGATGCCGGTCGCCCCGGCGCGCGGCGTCGCCGGCTTCGAGCGCGTGACCGGTGCGGCCGAGGAGCACCGCGCGCGCATAGGCGAGATACCCCGCAGCCTGGCCGTTGAGCAAGGTGACGCCCTCGGCCGCCCTGAAGTCGGGGTCGCCGCCGTCGACCGCGACGACGAGCGGCAGCAGCCCCGCGGCCAGGCGCGGCACCACCGCCGGTGCCTCGCCGTACGCCGTCACCGCGTATTCCAGCTCGTGCCGCGCCCGCACGCGATCCTCGTCGACCAGCGACGCAACCGCACGCGCGTCGCCCCACAACGCGCCGACAAGCTCGGGCTCCTCGCCCGCGATCGCCAGCGCTCGCCCGATCGCCTCACCCATCGCACGGCGGCTGCCCCGTCCAGCTTCGACAATCGCGACAAACGCGTGGGCCATCGCTTCCAGTGAACGCAGCTCGAGGGTGCGCGCGGTCTCGATGCATTCGGCGAGCAGCGCGCGGGCTTCGTCGATCCGATACTGGGCTTCGAGACCGGCGCTGATCTCCACCGCGAGACTGGTCGCCGTGGCCACGGCACCGAGGCGCTGCGCGTCGTCGCGGGCGCGGCGGAGCGTCTCGACCCCCCCGGACCGGAAGAGGTCGACCACCCCGAGCTGATAGAGGGCGCGCATGCGCCACAACGGAAGCCTCGCGTCCTCTGCGACCCGCAGCGCACGCGTGCCGATGGCCTCGGCCTCGTCGAGGTCGCGGGTGCGCGCGCAGCGCGCGGCGACCTCGAGCGCCTCACACACGACCTCGGGTTGCTGCGTCTGAGCCGCGGCGGCGGCCGCCTGATCGGCGAGCGCCTCAGCCTCGTCCAGCCGAGCCTCCCCCATTGCCAGCTGTGCGCCCACGGCGCTCACCCGAGCTGCCAGCGCCGGGTCATCTGCGCCGACCCGGTGCGGAACACGATCGATCTCCTCACGCGCGAGGTCGAAGTGTGCCGCGGTCACGGCGCATCGCGCCAGCAGCAGTCGCGCTTGCGCGCGCCGCGCAGGTGGAGCATCGATGACCGCCAGGGCGTCGAGCAGCGAGTGCACAGCGCCCTGCGTGCCCTTGACGTCGCCGGCCGCCGAGCATGCTTCAGCAAGCGCCTCGAAGATGCCGGCGCGAACGGCGCCGTCCACCACGATCCGGGCCGCGCGTTCGAGCGCGGCCATGGTGGTGTCGAGGGCGCCTCGCGCGAGTGACGTGCGGCCGGCTCGGAGCAGGAGCACTGCCGCACGATCCGCATCGCCGGCCTGCTCTGCCAGGTCGGCGGCGAGATGATGCCACTCCTCCGCCGGCCCGGCCGTCGCCTCGAGCGCGTCGAGGCAGCGCGCGGCGAGGACAGACCGCGCTCCGGCAGGCAACTCGCCGAGGATCGCATCGCGGGTCAGGGCATGGCGGAAGCTGAAGACCCCGTCGATCCTTGCGAGCAGCTGGAGGCCGACGGCCTGCTCGAGGAAGGCGTCTGCGGCGCGTGGCGAGCAATCCGCAGCGCGTGCCGCGACGGGCCAGTCGAAGCTCCGTCCAAGGAGCGCCGCGGCACCGAGCAGGCGACGGCCCACCGGTTCCATCGCGTCCATGCGCGTGCGGACTGTTGCCGCGAAGCTCTCCGGCACGAACCGCCGGAGCGGTGCCGCCACATGCCATCCATCGTCGGTCCGCACCAGCTCTCCGCTCGTCGCCGCAGCCGCCAGCAACTCCTCGACGAGGAAGGGCATCCCCTCCGCGCCGTCGCGCAGCAGCTCGGCGATCTCGGGCGCCATTGCGGATGTCCCCAGGCTCAGCTTCGCCATCTCGCCAACCTGATCGGCGGAGAGGGGCCCGAGCCGGATGACCTCGACAGCGCGGCGCGCGTCGAGCCGGGTCGCCACCTCCATCGCATCCGTCCCGGCGTCGTCGCGCAGCGTGCAGAGGCACAGAACCGATGACGTGGCAGCGTGATCCGCAAGATATTCCACCGCATGCAGCGTCTCGGGATCCGCCCAGTGAAGATCCTCGACGACGAGGACGCAGCCGGTGCTCCGAGCCATGGCATGCAGCACCCGGAGCAGCGCTTCGGCCACCACCACGGGCGACTCGACGCGCGCTGACGAGGCATCCTCGCGCCAGGCGGGAACGACCCAGGCGAGCGCTGCGCGAAATCCCACCAGGTCATGCGAATCGAGAATGGAGGCCGCCGGTGGTGTTGCGATCAGCGCCTCGGCGATGGGGCGATAGGGCACCGGGATGCGCGCCGGCACACTGCGACCGGAGAGCACGGTGACACCGAGACCGGCGGCGGTGGAGACCAGGTCGCCGATCAGGCGTGATTTGCCGATCCCCGGCGGTCCGGTGACGAAGACCACGCCACCCCGCCCGCGCCGGGCGGCATCGAGCATCGCGGCGAGCTGGGCGCGTTCTGAATCACGGCCGATGAGCGAGGGACAGAGAATCCGGGCCACTCGGGAAGTATCCGGGTGACCACGGCCACCTGTCAGAACGCGTTCGTGAGGCAGCGTGAGGTGCGCCGCCGGGAGGCCCGCGCCGGTGCCCCGGCGATTGATTCAGCGAGCGCCGATATGCAGCACGACCTTCCCCGTCACGCGCCGGTCGAGCACATCGCGCGCCAGCTCACCGGCTCGCGACCAGTCCGCCTCGATGTCGACGTGCGGACGCAGCGTCCCCGCGGCGATGAGCGCGCACAGCGCGGTGAGATCCGACACCGCGCTCTGCGTGTAATGCAGCTCGTCGAAGAGCCGCATGGAGCGCAGCGTTGCGCCGACGTGAGCGCCGAACCAGCGCGGTCCCAATGTGGCCGGTTCCATCAGCGTGGACGCGAACGTCACGACCAACCCGTGAGGGGTGACCACGTCGAGGCACTTGGTGAGCACGGCACCGCCGACTCCTTCGAGGATGTGGTCGTAGGGACCGGTGGCGTCGTTGATGTCGCGGATCACGTGATGACATGCGGCGGCCGCTCCGGCATCCGCATCGGGATTGCGAATCAAGCCCGTGACGATCATCTGCGCTGACCGCGCCAACTGCACGGCGAGGTGTCCGACACCACCGGACGCGCCGGTGACGAGCACGCGCTTCCCGACTGGGAAGCCGCCCAGGGCGAGCGCGCGGAACGCGGTCATCCCCGCGACGGGGAGGCACGCCGCCTCGACCTGAGTGACGCCTTCCGGAATCAGCGCAAGGTAGTCGACCGGCACCGCGACACGTTCTGCCCAGGCGCCACCGTTGACGAGCCCCACCACGGTGGATCCGACCGCCGGCCCACCGCCGCGCGCCGCCTCCTGCTCGACCACGCCGACGATGTCCCAGCCGGGCCGCTGCCCGGCAGGCCCGCTGCCGATGCCGGAGATCTCGCCCCGGTTGATGCTCGTCGTCGTGAGACGCACCACCGCCTCATTCGCTGCCGGCTCGGGGTCGGGAACCTCGATGAGGCTGAGCAGGTCGGCGTTGCCGGTTGTGGCGAGTGCGAGCATCGGCGATCTCCAGCGCGGTCTTGTGTTGTCGGTCCCTCGCTCACACCCTAACGCACGCGACTGCCCGGGGTCGGCGCGTCCAAGCCCGCATCACACAACGCGCATCCCTGTGTGTTCGGAGGTCGCGCTCGTCTACAGTTGGCGCGTGATCGGGGACAGCGTCGAGGTCGTCATCGACACCGGGACCGGCAACGCACGCACCTTCGAGATCTCCGCCACGCGTGCGGGCCGGCGTGTCGAGGTGAGCACCACGCGCGGCATGGTCGAGGTGGCCGAACTGACCCGCACGGGGCAGCCGGTGCGCGTCGGCCGGTTCATGGCGGCGCGGGTGATCGCGATCGTCGAGCACCCGGCCGCCGACACCGTGGAAGCCCCGCTGCGCCGTCGGAGCGCGCGGGTCGAGCAGGAGGAGACCCTCCTCTGACGCCGATGCGGTCAGTGGCGCGAGGGGTCGTGCTCGGGGTCTGATCCGTTGGTGCGCGGCACCATGGATCCGGGCTCCTCCTCACCGGTTTCCGGCGCGCGTGACACCATCGATCCCGGCTCCTCGTCACCGGTTTCCGGCGCGCGTGACACCATCGATCCCGGCTCCTTCTCGCCAGTTTCACTGGCGCGCGACCTCATGGATCCGGGCTCCTCGTCACCGGTCTCCGGCGCACGCGACACCATCGATCCCGGCTCCTCCTGGCCCGTGTCAGGCGCGCGCGACACCATCGACCGAGATCGTGCTTCGTTGGGGCTGCCACCCATGGTTGTGCCTCCTCTGTCATGCCGGGTGATCGCACCGGGGCGACGCCGGCGCCTGACAGCTGATGTCTTGGCCCCTCCCTGCTTCCACTCTACTGACCTGTACCCTGTGGTAGGGGATCACATGATAGTCTCCCTATCATGAAGACCGACACCGCTAGAGGGGCGGTTGCTCGCGAGGCTCTCGCCGCCCCGGTGCCAGCCTTCCAACGGATCGTCGCGGCCCTGGACATCGATCCAGTCCGCTCGGAGGTCGTCGTCCGCGCGACGGAGCAGCTTGCCCGAGCGACCGGTGGGGACGTCCTGGTCGTCCATGTTCAGGAGCTCGAACGGCCAGCCGTCATCGCCGGCACCCCACGGCCCGGGGCGCTCGCGCCGGCCGCTCCCTTCGGGACGGCTCACGAGGCGAAGGTGATGGTCGACACGACCGTCGAGCGGCTGCGCGCGACGGGGATCGTCGCCGAGGGCGTCGTCGAACCTGCCGAAGGCTCGACCGCACGGGAGTTGCTGCGCATCGCACACGACTTCGGAGCAACGGTGATCGTGGTCGGCGACCGCGGGTCGCGTGTCACCGACCTGCTGCTCGGCAGTGTCGCGCACAAGATCGTGCGCGACGCCGGTTGCTCCGTGCTGCTCGCCAGGTAGCCGAAGGAGGATTGACGTTGAGCATCGCCGAGGCATCCGCAAAACCAACCAAGTCCATTCGCAGCCTCGTTCCGGCGCGACTCGATCGGCTGCCCTGGAGCCGTTTCCACTGGCTCGTCATCACCGGGCTCGGCGTCTCATGGATCCTCGACGGTCTCGAGATCCAGATCGTCGCGCTGGTCGGCACCGTCCTGCAGGACCGCGCGACGCTGCACCTGAGCGCCGGCGACGTCGGACTCCTCGGATCGATCTACCTGCTCGGCGAGGTGGTCGGGGCCCTCGTCTTCGGCCGCATCACCGATCACATCGGCCGCAAGAAGATGTTCATCGCGTGTCTGGGCCTGTACCTCTGCTTCAGCGGGCTCGGCGCCTTCTCGTTCAACCTCTGGTCGCTCCTCTTCTGCCGCTTCGTCGCCGGGATGGGGATCGGCGGTGAGTACACGGCCATCAACTCGGCGATCGACGAGTTGATCCCGTCGCACTACCGCGGCAGGGTCGACATCGCGGTCAACGGCACCTACTGGGCCGGCGCGATGGTGGGCGCTGCCGCATCGATCCTGCTGCTGAACCCGCAGCTCCTCCCCGTCAATCTCGGCTGGCGCCTCGCGTTCTTCATCGGACCGATCGCGGGCCTGGTGATCATCTACCTGCGCCGAACCATTCCTGAGAGCCCGCGGTGGCTGATGACGCACGGCCGCGAGGAGGAGGCGGAGCGCATCGTCGACGAGATCGAGGCACGCGTCGAACGCCAGGGCATCCACCTCGAGCCCGTCTCGGAGGACAAGGCGATCGACGTCACCGGCGTGGGCACCGTCTCGTATGTCCAGATCGCCAGGACCATGCTGCGCGACTACCCGAGCCGTTCGTTCCTCGGCTTCTCGATGATGGTCACGCAGGCCTTCCTCTACAACGCGATCTTCTTCACGTATGCGCTCGTCCTGACGAACTTCTATCACGTCCCCGCGTCGGAGACCGGTCTGTACTTCTTCCCGTTCGCCCTCGGTAATCTGCTCGGTCCATTGACCATCGGACATCTCTTCGACACGATCGGGCGGCGCAGGATGATCCTCGCGACCTACTGCATCTCGGCGGTGCTGCTCGCCGTCTCAGGCTTCCTCTTCCATCAGGGCGTGCTGAACGCCGCAACGCAGACGGGCCTGTGGTGCCTGATCTTCTTCCTCGCATCGGCGGGGGCATCGTCCGCCTACCTCACGGTCAGCGAGATCTTTCCTCTCGAGTTGCGGGCGCAGGCGATCTCGTTCTTCTTCGCGATCTCGCAGCTTGCCGGCGGCGTTGCGGCACCGGCGATCTTCGGCGCGCTGATCGGGCAGGGCAAGGACCCGGGCCCGCTGACGATCGGGTATTACGCGGGCGCCGCCATCATGTTCGCGGGCGGGCTCATCGCATGGTTCTTCGGTGTGAACGCGGAGCGCAGACCGCTGGAGGACATCGCCACGCCGCTCTCCGCGGCGCCACGAGGCGCCGCGGCTCCGGAACCGGTCGCGCTGGCAAGCTGACACCATGGCTGACGCACCCCGCATCACCGACCGCATCCGGCTCGATCACGACTGGTTTCGCCGCCACTTCGGCGCCGTCGAGAACGCCCGCGACAACGTGCTCGAGCTCAGCCTGCTCTGGGACGAGCTGAGCGCCCGCCTCGAGGTCCACGCCGCGGCCGAGGAGGCGCTCTTCTACCCGCGGCTCCTCAAGGACGACGCCGAGGCCGCGGACGACACCATAGACGCGATCCGTGATCACAACGACATCCGCGACGCGATCCGGGAGGCGGAGCGGCACGAGATCGGCGACGTCCGTTGGTGGGCCGCCGTCCACGACGCGTGCAACGCGAACAACGAACACATGGAGGAGGAGGAGGACGGTCCGCTCAAGGAATTCGATGCGGTCGCCTCCGCCGCCGAGCAGGCCGAGCTTGCGGACGCGTTCGCGACCTTCGAAACGAGCCACGCCGGTGGACGCGGCATCAGCGAGGAGGATCAGGACCCCACCCGATACGTCACCGAACACCTGCGATAGGTGGCGGAAGTCGGCCGCTACACGACCGGCAGGAGGATGGTGAAGGTGCTCCCGCGTCCCGCTTCCGACGTGAGCACGATGTCGCCGCCATGGAGACGCGCGGTCTCGCGCGCGAGGTAGAGGCCCAGCCCGGTGCCGCGGATGTGGCTCGTCTCCGGCGTTACCAGCCTGCCGAATCGGGTGAAGAGAAACGGGATCTGCTCCGCGCTGATGCCGATGCCCTGATCCCGAACCATGACGCTCGCGACGCGTCCATCGCTGGCGACGCGAACCTCGATCTCGCCTCCCCGCGGTGAGTACTTGATCGCGTTGTCGATGAGGTTGCTGAGCATCGTGACCAGCCGGCGGCGGTCGGCGACGACGGCGATCGCCTCACCTGTTGCATCCAGGGCAAACCGATGATTCGCGCCCAGCAGCGGGCGCATCGCGGCGACCGCCTCGCTGATCACGCCCGTGAGGTCGACCGGCACGAGCGAGAGATCGAGGCCCATCGTCTCGAGCCGCGCGGTTTCCAGCATGTCGGTGATGAGCTGTGCCATCTCCTCGGACTTCTGGGTGATCCGCTCGAGCGCCGACGCGCGTTCCTCGGGCGACAGCGCGACCTCACTCAGGAGCGACGCGTATCCCCGGATGATCCCGAGCGGGCTTCGCAGCTCGTGGGCGGCGATGTTGAGGAACTCGCTCTTCAGCTTCTCGAGGTTGCGGCTCCGGCCCGCTTCCTCGGTGAGGTCGCTGACCATCGCGTCATGATCGAACCCGAACCCGATGATGTTGGCCAGCGCGGCGAGCTGCTCGATGTGAGCTTCATCGAAGCCCTCCGCGCCGCCCTCGACCTCGAGCACTCCGACCACGTTCCCGTCAGTCCGGACCGGGATCGCCGCCACCATGCCTCCAGGCGCTTTCGAACCGTCTGCCCGCCCGGGTGACCCGTCGATCACGATCGCGCCGCTCGTGACCGCCCTCGCGACATGGGGATGATTTGAGAGCAGGTCTGGATCAGCGGGTGCGGCACCGTTGCCGGCCGATGTCGCCACCCGCGTGACGGCGCCGGCCTGCACCAGGAGAATCGTCGCGCGGCGCGAGGGTCCGATCCGCGAGGCGAGCCGCGCGGCCTCCGCGTAGTAGGCCGGCGACTGGGCGCCGAGTGCGGCGACGTCATGGGCGCCCCGAGCGCTGCTCGGTCGGTTCGCGGGCGACGGCAGGTTGAACCCGGTGGCAGCGGAGCGTCTGGCTATCGTGCGATCCGGCTGCGGATCGGCATCGGGCGTGCCCCGGAGCTCATCTGTCGAGCGCTCCATGGCAACGCCCGGATCACCGTCAGGTGGAGGGGAGCGCGCGCGGGCCGGTCACTCGCTCGACGCTTTGGGAGAGTTGCTTCGGCGTGGTGTCGGCCTTGACGAGAAACTCGAGCGCGCCCAGCTTCAATCCGCGCTCGCGCAGCTCGGGCTCCCCGAAGTTGGTGAGGATGATCACGGGGATATGACGTGTGACGGCGTCGGCGCGCAGCCGCTCCAGGACCTCGAATCCGTCCAGCCCGGGAAGCCGGAGGTCGAGGTAGATGAAATCCGGTGATTCATCAGCGGCGAGGCGGAGGCCTTCCTGGCCGTCGCGCCCGACGACCACCGCGTAGCCGTCGGCGGCGAGCCGCATGCGGTACATCTCGGCTGCGGCGACATCGTCCTCGATCAGCAGGACCTTGACGTCTTCATCCACGAGCGGGTCCTCCTTCGCGGATCGCGAACCAACCGGACGCGAAAAGCCTTGACCGCTCTCCTCTTACCGGCGGATAAGTCTAGCGCTGCTCTGTACGGTAGCAGGCACTGGCGTGACGCGTCGAGGCACGATCGAGGTGGAGGAATCACCGCATCGACCGCGAGACGGAGGGGATGGGCATGCCGGCGTAGGCGACATAGCGGGTGGAGTCGCCGGAGACGGCATTCCCATCCCCGCGCTCGGAGACCGAGCGCCAAGAGACGGCGAGTCAGCTCGAGGCTTGGACCGTCGCGGTGCGGAGCGCCTGAGCCAGCTGCCTGCGCCCGGAGAGGGCAAGGACGGCTGCGGGCACGGAACACAGCCCGACGGTCGTGAGTCCAGCCGCCCAACGAGGCATCACCGTGGACAGCGCATCGACCGCCGCACCGGTGATCGTGCCGACGACCACCACGCCGAGGAGAGCGGCGCCGCCGACTTCGACGGCACCGAACCCGGCGCTCTTGAGGCTTTGGGAGAGTCCGCGCCGCTCGAGCTCGCTGCGCAGCCGGGTGGCGGTCTCCTCGGCGACACGAAGGGCGATCGATTCGATGGCGTCAGCGGCTCGCGACCCGGGGCCCTGCGCCTTCAGCATCTCGTCCATGGAGGCGACGTCATCAGTCGCCGCGTGCTCCACGGACGTACGTCCGAAGCGCGGGCTGCCCGGCTCGGTCGCCGCGTCGCCGTGGAGCCGGCGCAGCCGCTCGGTGGGTCCGGGCACGTCGTCGGGCCGCGGGAATCCGGACGCGACACGGCGCTCGGCGTCGGTGGTGGGCTCGCTCATGGCAATCTCCTTCGTTGAATCGTCGAGGTGGTTGGTCGGGCGGGTCATTGATGAGCGACCGTTCGACGCCGGGTCAGTGCAGGACGACCCCGATGCCGAAGGCGATCGTCCAGACGGCGGCGATCGCGAGCGCCAGCCGTGTGGCCATGGTCCGCAGCTGGGGCCGGCGGCGACGTCGAAGTTCGCGCGATCGCGACTCGAGGAGTGCCGTCGTCCGGCTGTCCCGCCTGGCGGGATACGTATCAGACATGGCAAACATGATAGCATCACTGTATTGTCAACTGATACCTCAATATGAGGGTCGCGGCACCGCACGACGCTTTGACGATCGCCGGGGCGCCATCGAAGGAGACCGACCATGTCGCTGACATTCGACGTCGTTGGACCGTATCCGGGCTCGTTTGAGCAGCGCATGGCGGCGACCGGCTTCGAGACGGACATGTCAGATCCGCGTGATGAGGGCGGCGACGATCAACCGGTGATCCCGGGATCGTTGACGGCCCCGTTGCGGCCCGCCCGTCCCCGGCCCCCGATCCGCACCGACCTCCTGCCGGTCTGGCCCGTCGAGCTCGTCTGGCGGTGCGAGGGGTGCGGGTACCTCCGTCAGGGCACCCATCGACCCGACTTCTGTCCCGCCTGCGGCGCCGGTCCGGAGCGGCTCGTCGGACGTTCGAGCGTCGAGTGGCGCCGTATCTTCCGTCAGGAGATGCTGGCGGCCGATCGGAAGGAGGAACGCTGACCGCGCAGCATATAGAATCGCTGTCATGAAACCCGCACAGATGACACTGGGACGATCCAGGTCGGGCACTGCGGGTGAGCTGACGCAGTGTCGAGGCATCGCACATGCCCGTTGAGCCGATTGCACCCACGTCGGCGCGCATGCTCGACCTCGACAAACCGCTCTACACGATCAGTGTCGCCGCCGAGATCCTCGCCAGCCATCCCCGCACCCTGATGATGTACGAGACCATGGGCCTCGGCGTTCCCGAGCGCACCGCCACCAATCGCCGCCGTTATTCCCAGCGCGACATCCTCACCCTCAGCGCCATTCAGCGCCTCACCCGCCAGCACGGCCTCAACATCGCCGGTGCGCGCTACGTCATCAAGTGCCTGCAGCTCCTCGACGCCCACGGCATCCCCAGGCCCCCCGAGCTCGCCGGCATCGACATCGAGCACGTCCGGCTCTGACGCCCTCCCGCACGCGCAGATGACCAGGCTTGCGCGCACCGTCGAGGTCGACCTCGTGTCCCATGGCGACGCTCATCAGATCATGGGCCGGCTGGTGAGGTACGCAGCCGAGAATCTCGACGTCGACCGGTGCACCCTCACGAGCCTCGATCAGCACGTCCTTCGCGTCGAAGCAAGCTACGAGCGCGGGGGCGAGCCCGACTTCGTCGGTCACGAGTACGAGATGACATGGCTGGAGCGGCAACCGTTGCTGCTCCAGGCGGTGACGACCGGAGCGATCGTGACGGGAGGCGGATTCCACGCGGCCGCCGAACCTGCCCTCAGGCCGGCGCTCCTCGACGTGCAGCACACGGCCATCGTGCCGCTGTCGCTCGGTGACACCGTCGGCGCCGTGTTCATCCTCAGCAGGAAGACCGACCGGCCGTTCACGGCGTCGGAGTTGGAGGGCCTTCAGCAGCTCGGCCTGCTCGCCGTGCTCGCACTCCGCAACGCGCGAGTCGTCGACGACCTCCGCACCTCACAGAGTCGCGGGCTGGAGTCGCTGACGCTGATGTCGCGCCACGTGGCGTCGAGCATGGAGCCGTCGGCGTTCTTCGAGAAGATGAGCGAGACCGTCGCCGGGCTCGCGCACGCGGGTCATGCCGCGTTCTGGCAGCTCGCCGGTGGCGAACTGGTCGCGATGCACCAGCCGGCGGGCCAGGATGCCCAACCGTCCGCGATGCGCCTCGAGGCGCCCCCGCCCGGCAGCGCCCAGGGTTTGTCACGGGTCATCTACTCGGGCGAAGCGCTGCGGATCTCGCCGCCGGAGGCGGCAGCGGATGCGCACCTCAGGGCCGTGCTCTCGCGCATGGACGCGACTGACGCACTGGCGGTCCCCTGGCGCACCGCGGCCGTGCCGCTCGGGATCCTCGCCGCATGGAACTCGGAGTCCGGCTTCACCGACCAGGACGAGTGGATCATGCGTCTCGCGGCGCGGGCATCCGCGCTTGTCTGGCAGGGATACGAGGCGGAGCACCGCGCCGCCGAGCTGCAGTCCGCCGAGGTGGACAGGCTCGAGGCGCACGCGACTCGCATGGCCGACCTCGAGCGCCAGAAGTCCGAGTTCCTTCAGCTGGCGTCGCACGAGCTCCGCGCGCCGATGACGCTCGTCAGCGGCTACCTTTCGATGCTGGAAGAGGGCTCGCTCGGCGTGCTGCCGGAGCAGGCGGCGAAGGTCGTGCCGCTGATGACCGCGCGCATGCGCCAGATGGGCCAGCTGGTGGATCGGATGCTGACAACGAGCCGGATGGAGCTCCGCGCCGGGACCCAGGAGATTCGCGACATCGACCTCGACGCTCTGGCACGTGAGGTGGCGGACACCGCGTCATCGACCGTCGAGGGCTCCCGGCGCAACATCGCCGTCCACTCCTCGGGTCGCATCCGCATCCGCGCCGATCCGGAGCAGGTGGAGACCATCCTCAGCAACCTCGTCTCCAACGCGGTGAAGTACTCGCCGGCGGGGAGCGAGATCCGTGTCGTTGTCCGCGAGGAGCCGGGGTGGGCCGTGGTCGATGTCATCGACCAGGGCTCCGGCATCGCGGACGAGGATCTGCCCAAGCTCTTCCAACCGTTTGGCCGCCTGCAGAGCGCCGTCAGCGCCGGCATCGAGGGGACCGGTCTCGGGCTCCATCTCTCGCGGAGCCTCGCCGTCGCGCACGGCGGGGACATCGAGGTGACATCCCGGCACGGTGAAGGGAGTACATTCACGCTTCGCCTGCCGATCCGCGGCGCCCGGCAAGCGGGGAGAGTACATGCTTGACTCGTCAGGGGAGATCCGACTGCTGCTCGTCGACGACGACGCCGATGTCGCCGAGATGTATCAGCTGCAACTGTCCGCACACGGATTCCTGGTGAACACGGCGCATACCGGCGCCGAGGCGATCGACATGGCGCGGATCGCCAGACCGCACCTCATCTACCTCGACCTCGGACTGCCGGAGATGCACGGACTCGAGGTGCTGACACACCTCCGTGCTGAGCCGGAGACCGCGCACGTCCCGGTCGTGATCCTCTCCAACTTCAGCGAGCCCGAGTTGATCGAGCGAAGCAGGGCGCTCGGGGCGCACGACTATCTGGTCAAAGCCCATACGCCACCCGCAGCGCTCGCGGCGGTGACCCGTCAGTGGGTTCTGGCGCCGCAGGCCCAGTGAGCGATCAGGGTTCCACGGGGGAGGCCGGGGCGGAATCCGACGATGGCGAGGCGGTGGACGCCGCCCTCGATGCCGTCGAGCCGGAGCGCCTGCTGGGCGGTGAGCGTGAGGACACGCCGTACCTGGATGACGCCGAGCACTGGGTGAGGGTCTACGCGGAGCTCCTCGATTTCAAGCGGGCGCTCCTCGCCCTCGCGCATGAGCGAGTCCAGTCGATGCACGACGCAGCCGCGTCGGAGGTCGAGGAAACCGATCTCAAGATCCTTCGGGCCGAGGCAGAGCGGTTCGCGCGACGGCTCGACTTCTGGGGCGACCGCGTCCGGGTGCTCACACCGCGACCGGGGAACGCCTGAGGGGCGATCGCGTGCACCCGTCGGGTGCCGCGACCGCGGTCAGTCGAACCGGTCCGCGTAGGCGAGACGCTCGGGCCGGAGCGTGTCGAGCAGCGCTCCCTCCCAGGAGAGCAGCACCTCGTGCAGCCTCGCGCCGGTGCGCGCGCTCCAGATCGCCTTCGGTGCCGGCACCGGCATCCTGCGAGCGAGGGCGCTGATGTCGGCGAGCAGCTCGGCCGGCACGGGCCGGAGCCGTTCGAGGTTCCGGGCCTCGACGGTCTCGATCAGGGCTTCCATGTCCGCCAGCTGACGCTGCCGCTCGGCCCGAGCATCTTCCGCGCTGCGGGCTATGGCCAGTGCTCTGCGCTTTTCAGCGATGGCGCTTGCGATGGTCATCTGAACCAGACCTCATGCCTGTAGGTAAACATTATAGCAGGACTATAACAGAGTGACAGAGCGCCGTCAACGGGTTCCCTGGAACCGGTCTGGCGGGGTCGCGCGCTCGTGGCATGACGAACCCCTGCCAAATGCTGTATCATCGCTATCAGGTTAGTTGATAACCATGTCTTAAGATGACGGCAGGAAAGCCGCCACCCGAGCGACAGAGGAGGTGCCTGGTGCCACGCCGATACAAGCCGGTTCATCTCGACGCCAAACCGGTTCCCCAGGCCATGCTGCACGAGGCAGCGCAGTGCCCGCAGTGCGATTCGCGCATCACCGAGGTGCTGGGGCGTATGGGTCTCCGTCTGCTCTTCCGGTGTGAGCGGTGCCGCGTGCGCTTCTTCCGGCATCCGAAGCCGGTGGGCGCGCGCTTCATCTGATCAGCGCCACCGTTCGCGGCTGATCGCGACCACCGCTGCCCCGCTCGCGGTGGGGATGGTCTGCTCAGGTCGGCGTCGGCGCGGGTGGGGCTGACGGGGTCGGTGCCGGCGTCGGAGTCGGGGCTGTGGTCGGCGTGGGCGTCGACGTCGGTTGGGATGTCGGCGATGCGGTCGGCGAGGTGACGCTCGAGGGCGAGGGCGAAGCCGTCACCGATGGGGACGGCGTGGGTGCCGAGACGGTGGGGATCGCGGGGGCGAGGGCGTTGAGGCGCGGCAGGTCTCCCGTACCCTGTCCGGCAAAGGGGTTCGGTTGAGCCGGGGCGGTCAAGACGAGCGCCGTCACACCCGCCACTCCCGCGAGCGCGAGGACCCCAGCGAATCCGACGGCGGCGCGGCGGCCCGCGCGCGGCGGGCGATCGCCCGTGTTCTGCGCCGAGGCGAGCCAGAGGCGGCGCTCATGGTTGAGCGGGACACGCTCCGCGGCGACGCTGGCGACCGGCGCCGATGCGTAGACGTACGCCTCGAAGAGCAGCAGCGCACCGAGCGCGCCCGTTGCGAACGACGGGGATCGCACCACCATGGCCACGGCGCCCGCGGTTGCGCAGAGGGCGATGACCGACTCGGCGCTCGACGACCAGAGCGCCCGCAGGAGCGCCGTGCCCTCCTTGTGCTTTGGCGTCCGCAGGAACGTCGCGCTCTTGCGCACGAACCCGCGCATGCACGCCAGGGTCACGACCCAGCTGAGCGCGAACCAGGCGCGCAGCGCACCGAGGGCATCCTTCCAGCTGCATCCCGACATGCGCCGCATCGCCCACATTGCGCGGGCGAGACCGGTGACCGCGAACACGATCGGGACCGCGAGCACGCCTGCGGTCAGCTGGCGGATCGGCAGCGCATGATGCAGCGACGACGCGAGCGCCGTCGCGAGCAGCAGGATGGTGAAGATCCAGGTCAGCGGCTCCGCGAACCACTGCAGCGAGCCGAGCAGGTAATGGGCCCGCTGCGCACGTGTGAGGCGCAGGCGATGCGGCGCGAACGGCAGCAACTCGCGCCACCACATGCGCAGGATCTGCATCCCGCCGAACGCCCATCGGAAGCGCTGCTTCTTCAGGCCACTGAAGTCGAGCGGCATGATGCCGGCGCCGTACGCGCGCCGATCGTAGACACCGCTGTAGCCGCGACCAAGCATGCGCAGACTTGCCTCGGCGTCCTCGGTGATGCAGGTCTCGTCCCAACCACCGATCTCATCCAGCACCGAGCGTCGGATGAGCCCCATCGTCCCGCAGAAGATGATCGCGTTGCGGTGCGCACGCGCGGTCATGGTGACGTCGAAGAAATACCGAAAGCTGTAGAAGAGGCCGCGAAGATAGGAGCTGTCGCGCCAGTCCCGGTAGTTCTGCGAGCTCTGCGCGAACGCAACCTGCGGATCGTCGAAATGCCCGACCATGTGCCGCAGAAAGTCAGGCCTGACGATGTAGTCGGCGTCGATGATGCTGATGATCTCGATCTCCGGTGGGAGCCTTCTCGTCGCCTCGTTGAGCGCACCCGCCTTGAAGCCCGGCCAGGGCTCGAGATGCATGAATTGGAAACGGGGGCCGAGCCGCCTGCACAGCTCCTCGAGCGGGCGCCACAGCGCGGGATCGGTGGTGTTGTTGTCGACCACCTGAACCAGGAAGTTCGGGTACTCGAGATTCGCGAGCGAGGTGAGCGTCTCGCTGAGGAGCTCGACGGGCTCGTTGTACGTCGCAACCTGGAGCGCCACCCACGGCGCGACGGTCGGCTCCGGTTGCGCCGGGACACCATCGCGCCGGCCCAGGACGTCCACCACCTCGAACGCATACGAGATGGCGAGCGCGAGCGCGCACACCTCGAGGAGCAGCAGGAGTGTCGAGAGCACCACGACGGCCGGCGGGAGACCACGCGAGTAGGTCTGAAATGCAGCGTAGGCGAGGTAGCTGAGCGACGCGAGGACGACTGCGACAAAGAGCTGCGAGGCGAGCCAGCTCCAGCGGCGGTGGCCGAGCCCAACTCGCGCGATGACGGTGGCCACCACGAGCAGGACGCTGAACGCCTCGGACGCGGACGGATCGCGAAGGATCGCCCAGGCGGCCGCGGCCGCGCCGGCGACGGCAGCAAGCATCACGGGCACCGCCAGCCACCACCGGACTCGGACCATGCGACCGGGCATCGCCACCAGGCTCGTGGTGCCGACCGCCAGGCTGAAGTAGACGACGAGCTCGAAGAGCACGTCAATCTTATACTACAACTGTACGATTACCTGATATCTAACGGCGGCGTTCGGCTTTGAGCTCACTCCTCCGAGAAGCGGAGCACCCCTCGCCGGGCTTCAAGGTCTGGTCGTCGACGGCCTGCGGCGCCATCAGCAGGCGCCATCAACCGGCCCGTCGAACATGATAGTGATTCTATATCGTGTCCGGTGGCCGCCGAACCTCGGCGGCCACGGACACGCACCGCGCCCCGGCAGGCTCCGTCAGTAGGCGGGCGGGCCGGTTCCGGGCGGGTTGGACGGCGGCGCCACGTCGCGGCGGACGACACCGCCACCGCCCCAGGAGGACCAGAAGGCCAGCGAGAGCAACACGCCGAGCGCGCCGGCGCCCATGAGGATCCATCCCACCAGATGGATGTTCACGAAGCCGCCGCCGCTCACGTGCGTGGCGAACGCGAGGATCGCGCCGATCGCGATCAGGACGATACCGGCACCTATGCCCATGATGAGCCTCCATCGCCCCCTCCGGGCCGAGCATTGGCCACCCCGGCCGGGGGGATCGACCCCCGGCGAGGTGGGCTTTGGGGAGAGGGATTCGAATGTGGTGGATGGCCTGGATGCCATCTGCTTCAGAGGCTACCGGCTGGTACCGATAATGTCAAGCAAGCTTATAGTGCCGCTAACAGTATCTCAGCTCGGTTCCGTCAAGGAAGGCTCGTAGAGCGGGAGGCTGAGCATGAACCTGGCTCCCCGGCCCGCCGGCGAGCGGGCGGTGATGTCGCCTCCGTGGAGCCGCGCCAGCTCACGCGACAGGTACAGGCCGAGCCCCGTGCCCGAGATGTGGCTGTTCTCCGACGTGACGAGCCGGCTGAATCGAGTGAACAGCCGGTGCATCTGCTCAGGTGGGATCCCGAGGCCCTCATCCACAACATGCACGCGCGCGCTGCCGCCACCAACGCTGAGATGGCATCGGACCCTGCCACCGGCCGGGGAGAACTTGATGGCGTTGTCGAGCAGGTTGCGGAGGATGGTCTCCACCCTGCCCGCGTCGACGTTCACCATCACGGCTTCGCGAGGGAGACGGGTCTCGAGCACGTGCGAGGCGCCCTGCAAGGGCGCGACGGCCGCCATCGCCGCCTCGAGGATCGCTCGCAGGTCCTGCGGCCGGCGCTCGAGCCGGGTGACGCCCTCGTCGAGGCGCGCCGTCTCGAGCATCTCGTTGACGAGCGCATTCATCTCGCTCAACTTGCGCTCGATGACCGGCATCGCGCGCTCGAGCGCGGGGCCGTCGAGCGTGCCGTCGGCCATCATCGAGTAATAGCCGCGGACCACCGCGAGCGGGCCGCGCAACTCGTGTGATGCGAGCTTGAGGAAGTCGGACTTCATCTGCTCCATCGAGTGCATCCGCTCGATGTGCTCGTGGAGCCTGCGCGCTTCCGCGTCACCGAGCTCACGGATATGCTCCTCGGCGGCCTGGATCTGCCAGGCGAGGCCCGCCGCGAACGCAGCCAGGCGCAGGATCCAGAGATCCTCGTCACTGAACCCGCCGGAGCGGTCCGGGACGTGCGCCGCGAGCAGTCCGAGCCGGATCGCCCCGGCGCGCCATGCCACGGCGATCGCGTCTGCGATGTCAGGCGAATCAGCGGTCCGCGGGTTCGCCGGCATGTCGATGCCGAGATCCTCCGCGCGGCCGCGAAACGCGGCATCGTTGAAGATGATCCCATCGCAGATCTCGCGTCCCGAGACGCGGCAGGGGAGTGGACGGAGCGCCGCGAACTCGGCATCGTTCAGGCCGAACGCGCCCATCACGGGCGTGCAGGACCTC
This sequence comes from Candidatus Dormiibacterota bacterium, assembly GCA_963848445.1. Classification (GTDB taxonomy): domain Bacteria; phylum Chloroflexota; class Dormibacteria; order Aeolococcales; family Aeolococcaceae; genus Palsa-851. Next base: position 688,461 of record CAWKDT010000003.1, on the reverse strand, counting down.
CGATCACTGTCGAGACGCCAGAGGGTGACCCGTTGCGCGGCGACCAGCTCGGCGACGGTCTGGGTGAGCCGCTTGAAGAGCTCGCCGTCGGAAGCGCGTGCGTCGAGATGATCCGAGACGCTGAGCAGGGCGTGGAGGGCCTTCTCCTTTGCTTCCTTCGATTCCGCGAACAGCCGCGCGTTGTGCAGCGCCAGCGCCGAGCTCAGCGCAACCTGCTCGAGGTTCTCGAGATCGAGGCGGCCGAAGACGTGGTCAGTGCGCCGGCTCACGGCGAGCATGCCGAGCACCTGGTTCCCCGTGCGGAGGGGTACGAGGACGCGACTACGGACGTCCGAAAGCTGATCCTGCATCTCGTACGGCATGCCCGGAATGTCGGACTCCCCTTCAAAGACGGGATCACCACGTTCGATCGCCGCGCGCAGTCCTGCGGTCAACGGCCACCGCGTTCCGTCCCGAGCAGGGGGCCTGCTGCTGTCATACCCCGCGATGGATTCGGCCTCATCACCCGTGAACCGCGTGAGGGTGATCCGGTCAACTTCGACAAGATCTGCGACGCGCTCGATGATCGCCTGCATGACACGCGCGGGCTCGAGGGATGAGGAGAGCTCCCGGGTGACCTGTGCGGTGAGCTTCGATCGATCGACGAGGCGCTGCGTCGACTTCCTCGCCTCGTCATTGCCGAGGATCACGCTGACGAGGCGCGTGAACCGGTCCATGATCTCCCGCTCCACGTCGGTGAACGGCTGGGGCCCGGCCCGCCAGAACCCCACCACACCCATGCCGATTCGTCCGTCGGGGAGTGCGGTGCCGGCGCTCATCGGCACCAGTCGCCCGGTGCGGATCTCGCCGGCGAAGACCTCGGGGGCGGCGCTGTCGCCCGGCGCGTCCGTGGTCTCGACCGGGACCCCATGGAGCATCGCGCGCCCGTGGAGCATTCCGGCGTGCAGCGGCCACTCCTGTCCGATCAGCGCCTCGCCCCACTGACCCGACGCCGCCACCACCCGGAACACGTGAGGCCGCGTCGCCGGGACGACCGAGATGACGCACTGTGTCTCGGGCACGATTCGCCTGCCCTCGACGGCCATGGTGTGGATCAGCGCCTCGAAGGGGTCGTCGCCCTGCGCGTCGAGGACTTCGAGCAGGCGGCCGACCACCCTGCCGATCGCTTCATCGACCCCCCAGGTGTCCGCAGAAGCCGGTGCATCGCGCGAAGCGACCTCTTCCATGCACCGCTAATAGTACAGTGCCACTAACATCTATAACGATGATGTCCATGTGCTGCGCAGGCGACCGCGAACTCGGGCGCCGGTAGCAGCCGGGTGCCGTCACCTCGCGCCTCGGGTCGCACCCGCGACCCGATCCGCCGTGCTCTCCCAGGGGTCTCGGACGCCGATCCCCCGAAGGAGGAGTTGCTCAAGGGCGCGGCGAAGCAGTCCGGAGCCGCTCCGGTCGCCGGGCCGAAAACCTTCGGCGAGGCATTGCGCCGGGGTCCGGCGGGTTTTCTCCGGCTTCTCGGTCCCGGTATCGTCACCGGCGCCAGCGACGACGACCCCTCGGGGATCGGCACCTACTCCCAGGTGGGGAGCCAGTTCGGCTATGGGCTGCTCTGGACTTCCCTGCTCACCCTGCCGTTGATGATCGCCGTCCAGGAGATGTGCGCGCGCATCGGCTTGCACACCCGCGTGGGCCTCGGCGCGAGCCTGCGCCGGCGCTTCCCCACGCCGCTCGTCAGCGCCGCGGTCATCGCCCTGGTGATCGCGAACACCATCAACGTCGGGGCCGATCTCGGCGCGATCGCCTCCGGGGCGGGCCTGCTCGCCGGCCAGGTGCCGAACGTCGTCTACGTGATCGGTGCGGCGGTGCTGGTGCTCGGCTTCCAGCTCTTCTCCAGCTACGAGCGTCTGTCGTCCATCTTCAAGTGGTTGACGCTGGCGCTGTTCGCCTATGTGATCACGCTCGTCTTCGCGCATCCCGACGGCGCGCGGCTGCTGATGGGCGCCGTGGTTCCGCGCGTCGAGCTCAGCTCGGCGTGGCTCGCCGCTGTGGTTGCGATCCTCGGAACGACCATCTCCCCGTATCTCTTCTTCTGGCAGGCATCATCCGAGGTCGACGTGCTGCGCGCGGAGGGACGGCTCCGTACCCGGATGAAGGATGAGGAGCTGGTGTCGACGCGTGTCGACGTGACGACCGGGATGGTCTTCAGCCAGGCCGTGATGTTCTGCATCATCGCGAGCAGCGCCGCAGTGCTCAACAGTCATGGCATCACTCAGGTGCAGACGGCGAGCCAGGCGGCCACTGCGTTGCAACCGCTCGCCGGGCGTTTCGCATCAATGCTCTTCGCGGTCGGCATGATCGGGGCAGGCCTGCTTGCCGTTCCGGTCCTCAGCGGATCCGCGGCGTATGCGGTGCGTGAGGTCGCCCGCTTCGGCGGCGGGTACGGGATACGCGCGCGGTTCCGCCCGACGTTCTACGGCGTCATCGTGGCCGCGACCGCCATCGGCGTGGCGTTGAACGTCATCGGTTTCGACCCGATCAAGGCACTCTTCATCACGGCGGTCATCAATGGACTGGTCGCGCCACCGCTGCTCGTGTTGATCAACATCGTCGCCTGCGACAAGCAGATCATGGGCCGGCATGTCAGCGGCAGGCTGAGCCGGTACCTCGGGTGGGCGGCCGCCGGCGTGATGTCGGTCGCGGCAGCGAGCCTGCTCGTCACCCTGATCCCGCGGTGACGACGAGGATCGTCAGGCGGTCGGGAGTGACCGAGGTCCCGTCACGCGCTCGACCGTCGCGGAGAGTCGCGCCGGCGTCGTGTCGGACTTGACGAGGAATTCGAGCGCACCGAGCTTCAGCCCGCGTTCGCGGAACTCTTCCTCACCGTAGTTGGTCAGGATGATGACGGGGATATTGGCCGTCATCGGATTCGCGCGCAGCTGCTCGAGCACCTCGAACCCGTCCAGAATCGGAAGACGCACGTCGAGGTACACGAAGTCCGGCAGCACACTGGTCGCCAGATCGAGCCCCTCGCGGCCGTTCCGCGCGATCACCACCTCATAGCCGTCGCCCGCCAGACGAAGGCGGTACATCTCCGCCGTGAACTCGTCGTCCTCGATCAGCAGGACCTTGACATCCTCCTCCACCGATCTCGCTCCTTGACTAGTGATTGCCGCTGCACCCCTGACGTGATAGCAAGGTAACCATCTTTAGGTACGGTAGCGCACCAACTCGATTCTGCCAAAGGCCGGATGGCAAGTCAAGCGCTCTCGTGGCGGCCCGCCGATCTCGTGGCCGTCACCGGGGGAGGTCCGCGAGGTGGCGGCGGCCACCCGATTGCGACCTGCTGGAGTGCTATCAGTTGATGCGATAGTGTTGCTATCATCTAGGCTCTCCACCAATCCCATCGGAGGTCACTGACCATGCCAGCCAAACGCCATGTCCGCGGGGTTGGTCCGAAGGAACAACGTCAGTACGAGCACATCGTCGAGTTGGCGAAAGAGTCAGGCCGGTACAAAGGGCGGGTCAAGGAGGTGGCCGCGCGGACCGTGCTCAAGGAGCACGCCGAGAAGGGACACGCCAAAGGGCACTGACCCGGGCGACTCTCGGGCGGTTTTGTCCGTTCTCCCGAGCAGGTTTTCTCCTCTCAGCGAGTGGGCGACGGTGAGCCGGGCCGACAGCTCGGCCCGGCTCCGTCCCCCTCGTCCTTACCAGTAGTACCAGCGCCCGCCGCTCGGCCGGAGCATGAATCCGACGAGCCAGACGACGAGCGCGATGATCGCGATCCACCACAGTGCGTGCACGGCGACGCCGAAGCCGAAGAGGAGTGCGATCAGCACCAGAAACAGCAGCAAGGCAATCATCGTTTCGACCTCCCGTTGTCCATGAGCCGGCGCCAGCCTCTGACCTCGATCTCCACGCCATGACGCCTGGCGGCTGCGCGGATCCGGCGCCATGCCCGGTCCCGTTCGGCATCGCTCACACCTTCCACCTGGTCGAACCTGGCGATGGCGTTGCGTACGTGCGATGCGTCATTGAGCGGTTCCTTGCGCTCCTTCGGGAATGCGAAGCGCTCCGAGCTGAGATCGTTGCGATCTCGCTCGCGCAACTCGTTCCCGCGCCGCGGTGCCGCCCCGGAGTGACTCGCTTTCTGAGCGGCCTTGATGTTGCGGCGTGCCGCGGTCTTCTGCCGCTGGGTGGCCATCGGTACCTCCTTTCCGCTCGCCTCAAGGTGATAGTGCTCGTATAACTAGACATGATTGCTGATCTGTACCGCCAATCGCAAGGCCCACAAGATCCGCGTCTGGCCGCGAGGCCGAGCTCCGATCGATTCGGGGGCCGGCCAGCCCGATCGGGACACAGCGAGCGAGGAATGCACAGCTGTGGACGATGCTGTGGAAAACCCTATAGCCCCGATACCAGGTTTAAGGGTGGTCCTGTGATGGCTGGTCCCGGCCCGCGGTCCCCCGGCGCTGACGTTGACACGCGATCCCACGATCGCGATCCCACGATATTGACCAGCAACCGTGATGCGGATCAGCGTGCGCGGCGCTCAGTGCGGTCGACGCGCGGCAATCCAGATGTCGAAGACTGGCGGACATTTGCCGAACATCAAGTACGCGACTGCGTCTTATGTCATGTGGCGTACACACGACTCATGCATATCGACATGTCACATTCCCGGTGCGTGCGATTAGACTGGGAGGCATGGTAGAAGGGCGGACCGATTCCCATTGCCTGCTCGTATCGAGTGGGTGCGCTGGTCCTGGAGGTATCGCAGATGCCAACTGAGACAGCAGCACTCACGTCGGCGCGCATGCTCGACCTTGACAAACCGCTCTACACGATCAGCGTCGCCGCCGAGATCCTCGCCAGCCATCCCCGCACCCTGATGATGTACGAGACCATGGGCCTCGGCGTTCCCGAGCGCACTGCCACCAATCGCCGCCGTTATTCCCAGCGCGACATCCTCACCCTCAGCGCCATCCAGCGCCTCACCCGCCAGCACGGCCTCAACATCGCCGGTGCGCGCTACGTCATCAAGTGCCTGCAGCTCCTCGACGCCCACGGCATCCCCAGGCCCCCCGAGCTCGCCGCCGTCGACATCGAGCACGTCCGCCTCTAGACCACACGGGCCCTCGGCCCGTGAGTGAGTCACGCTGAGTCGGGGCGGCTGGACGCGAAAAGGTTGACGGGTCTTCGGCTCGTGCGCTGAGTCACTCGACACACGGGTCCCTCGGCCAGTAAGGCAGTGCGCGCCACACGGGCCCTCGGCCCGTGAGTGAGTCACGTGAGTCGGGTCGGGCTGGAGGGGAAAGGTGAGCGTGTGTGTTCTATCGCTCTGGTATGCGCCGTGACTCACTCAACGAGGTTGTGGCGCGTGTGCCTCATTCCCTCAGAACCACACTTCTCCTTGTCCCTCCGCACGTCCCGACCCGAGTGACTCACTCACGGGCCGAGGGCCCGTGTGGCCCGACTTCCTTACTGGCCGAGGAGCCGTGTGTCGAATGACTCAGGCACGAGCCGAAGACCCGTCAACCTTTCCCCTCCGCACGCCCCGACTCCGCGTGACTCACTCACGGGCCGAGGGCCCGTGTGTTCCAAGTCAGCAACGCCGTCCAGTCGTTCTCCCATCCGAGGGTCGAGGGCGCTGCATTGCGAAGCTGCAGGCGCTGTCCCGCGGCCGGTGGCAGCTCGAGCCAGAGCGCGGTGAGGATGCGCAGCTGGTGGCCGTGCCCGAAGACGAGCACATCACCCTCGACCGTGCGCATGCGCTCGATCACGCGCGCCGCGCGGGCGGCAACGTCGTCGATCGTCTCGCCGCCCGGCGCGCCGTCGCGAAAGAGGATCCAACCCGGCCGGTGCTCGCGAATCTCGCTGCTCGTCTTTCCCTCGTAGTCACCGTAATCCCACTCGATCAGGTCGGGATCGACGATCGCGCGCGCACCGAAACCCGCGAGCGCACACGTCTCGCGCGCACGCTGCAACGGACTCACGAACACTGCAGCGAACGTCGATCCGGCAAGCACCGGCGCAAGGTCGCGCGCCTGCTCGCGGCCGCCGGGATCGAGCGGGATGTCACTGCGCCCCGTGTGCCGTTTTTCACGGCTCCATTCGGTATCGCCATGACGAACGATGACGATCCGTTGCGCTGTGTCGTCGGCGCGAGCGTCCACGGAAGGCGTTTATTATCCGGCGGCCTTCGGACGTCTCGGCCGAGGCTTCGACGTTGGTTCGGACTCGGGGTGCTGATCGTCGTTCGCGACGACGGTTGTCGCGGGCTTGGCGTTCGTCCCCATGAGCTCCCACAATCGCTCCGCGATGTCGGCTGTCAATGCGTCGGGGTCCTCGGAGCGCTGATCCACCCAGAAGCTGCATCGCAACACGGGCGCCTCGCCGTCGAGCACCGGCTCCAGCTGTACGGCGGGTTTCGCCGCGACTCCCGGCGTCTGCTGGATCAGAGCACGAGCGCGCTGCATCAGCGAGGCAAGGTCGGTGCCGGCCGGCAGGCGAACGCTGACGCTCAGACGGCGAGTGTCGTAGTGCGTGGTGTTGATGACGATGCCAGTGAAGACCGTGAGGTTGGGCAGGATCGCGAGCTCACCCACTCCGGTGCGCAGCGTCGTGGTCCGCAGCGTGATGTTCTGCACGGTGCCCGTCTGATCGAGCACGGTGATCGTGTCGCCGAGGCGAAACGGCTGCTCGATGAGAAGCCAGATGCCGGCGAGCACATTGCGCAGCAGGTCCTGGAACGCGAGACCGATCGCGACCGTGCCGACGCCCGCGGCGGTCACGATCACGGCGACGTTCACACCCGCGGCGACAAGGGCGCTGACGAGCGCGACCGCGTACGTCGTGACGGTGATCAGGTTGCGGACCAGGGTTCGGACCTGGCGATCCGCCTTGCCCCGCCGCATCCCCCACAGGACGAGGAGCCGGATCACTCGGCCCACCACGTAGATGACGACGAAGATCGAGACCGCGCTGATCAGCGCCTCGACGAACGGCCCCACCGGACCGCTGAAACCGGCCGGCTGGATCGCCCTGCAGACGAAGTCGAACCAGTTCCCCGGGTTGCACGCGAGGTCGGCGATCACCGTCGCCCGCCCTCAGTGTCACAGGACACGGGTGTCGGGACCAGGAGTGGTGCTACGAGCCCGGCTCGGTCTCGTCCTCGGCGGCCTCGCCCTCGGCTTCGGCCTCGGCCGGGGCAGCCTCGGCCTCCTCGGCTTCGGCGGCGACGCGCACCTGGGCGACCTTGAGGACGAGCTCGTCGGGATCGACGCCGGTGGCGAGGGTCACCCGATCGGGCATCGGCACCTCAGCGAGCCGGATGCCCTGATCCACCTCCACGAGCCCGGAGATGTCGACGTTGAGCTGCGAGGGGATGTCTCCCGGCATGCACTCGACCTTGACCGCCGTGAGGATCTGCTGCAGCACACCGAGCTTGAACTCGCTGACAGCGGGGGACTCGCCGACGGGGATGAGCGGGATCTCCACGACGAGCTTCTCGCGGAGGTTCACCGCGAAGAGATCGACGTGCATCAACTCCGCGCTGCGCGGGTTGACCTGCAGCTCGCGGATGAGCACCTTGCGGGCGCGACCCCCATCGAGCGCGAGATCGACCAGGTTGCTGTGGCCGGCGCGGCGCCACACCCGCTTGAGGTTCCGCGCGTCGATGGCGAGTGCCTGCGGCTCGACGTTGTGCCCGTACAGCACCGCAGGCACCTCACCACGACGACGGACGGCATGAACGTGACGTCCGGTCTCGGACCGGATGGAGGCGTTGAGCTCGAGCGATCCTGCCATCTCAGCTGGCTACTCTACCGGCTCGGCGCCCCCCGAAGAGTTCACGGCCGCCACGATCGCCTCGAGCGGAGCCTCGACTGCTTCGGCGCCGCGTTCCAGCGCTGCCGCCGGGTCGGGCACCGCCCCGGTCTCCTTCCATGCCGCGCAGGCAGCCGCGATGAGCCGCCGGGCGGCCGGGTCCGCACCCTCCGGGAGGATGAAATACGGCCAGGCGACGTCGGACACCTCCTCGCCGTCGCCTGCCGAGGCGAGGACCGCAAGGGCGCGTTCGAGCGCCGAGCGCCGGACGTCATCCGGGCCACTTTGCAGCTCTGCCCGGACAGCCCGCTCCAGTCGCGTCGATGCGCTCGCGAGATCGATGGCCGCCTCCGTGGACGTCGCGGAGGCCCCGGCCGGCGCCTCGCTGCCGTTCAGGGTGAAGATCCCGCCGCCCCATACCGGGCGCCATGTGTCCTCGCCGCCATCCCTGATCACCCGGCAGACCTCGCTCCCTCCGCTCACCTCGAGGCGCGCCTGGCGGGCGCCCCTCTCGCGCAGGAACGCCAGCCAGAGATCGAGGCTGTCACCGATCGGCTCGAGTGCGCGCCCGTCGACCCAGACGTACGACATCGCGCGAAAGGTCACGAATGCGGGGTGGGGCGGTGCCGAGCTCGCGCTCGTATCGTCGGGAGCATCGAGGAAGCGTGCCGCGCGAGCCGCCGCGGTGGCAAGGCAGAGCAGCGCGGGTGTCAGCCGGCCGCCTCCGGCCCGAAGCGCTCCTTGACGTACGAGACCGCCTCGTCGAGCGACGTTCCGGGCGTGAACACCTTGTCGACCCCGATCTTCTCGAGCTCGGCAACGTCGGAATCGGGAATGATCCCGCCACCGAAGACGACGATGTCATCGGCGCCGCGTTCCCTGAGCAGGCGGAGGATCTCCGGGAAGAGCGTCATGTGCGCGCCGCTGAGGAGGCTGATGCCGATCCCGTCCACGTCTTCCTGGATCGCTGCTTCGACGACCATCGCCGGGGTCTGGTGCAGCCCCGTGTAGATGACCTCGACGCCCGCGTCGCGAAGCGCGCGGGAGATCACCTTGACCCCGCGGTCGTGGCCGTCCAGGCCCACTTTGGCGGTCAGGATCCTGATCTTTCGCCCCGTCGCGGGGACGGCGGTCGCCTCCATACGAACCTGATGTTAGTGCTTGCCGCGGTGCCCGCCGATGTCCGCATGGTGGCGATCCGCATGGCGGGCGGCCCCGTTTCGGTCATGCTGGCCGCGTGAGCCCGCAGCGGTGGCAGCCGGTCGGCCGAGGGTGACGGCGCCCTTCGCGCAGCGCTATCGCCGTCCTGCGGCCCTCCTGCTCTACGCCGCCGGGGCGGCGTGCCTCATCGCGATCCATCTCGCGACCAACGGCGTGCTCGGGTTCCACATCGACGAGCTGTATTACCTCGACAGCGGCCGGCACCCGGCGTTCGGCTACGTCGACTTCCCTCCCATCGTCCCCCTGCTGTCACGGCTCGAGACAGGACTCCTCGGCGTCACGCCGTGGACGCTTCGCGTGCTTCCCGCACTCGTCGGCGGTGTCAACGTCATCCTCTGCGGCGCGTACGTTCGCAAGCTCGGGGGCTCGCTGCGATTGCAGGCGCTTGCGCTGCTCATCGGGATCACCGAGCCGATCCTCCTCGGCACCTGGCTCTTCCAGACCGTGGTGTTCGATCAGCTCGCGTGGATGCTGTCGCTCTACTGGTTGCTCGCACTCGTCGTCGATCGCAAGCCGCGGACGTGGATCCTTCTGGGCGTGACGCTCGGCATCGGTCTCGAGATCAAGTTCCTCATCCTGGCGCTCATCGCGGGTGTCGTGGCCGCGGTCCTCGTCACGCCGTCGCTGCGCAAGGATCTGCGCACACCTGCGCCGTGGATTGCGGGATTGCTGATGCTCCTGATCTGGTCACCGAACATCGCATGGCAGATCGCCAACGGCTTCCCGACTCTGACCTACGTGCTCAACCACCAGGGAAGCATCCAATCGGGCGGCGGGATCGTCGATTTCGTCGCGCTGTTTCTCCTCCTGCTCCTGCTCCTGATCCCACTGTGGATCGCCGGCTTCATCTCGCTCTTCCGCAACGCCACGCTGCGGCCGATGGGCATCGCATGCGCCGTGCCGATCGTCATCTATCTCGTCGTCGGGAAGTTCTACTATCCGGCGCCCACGATCCCGTTCGTGATGGCCGCGGAACTCATCGCGCTGTCCCAGGTCGAGCGGCAGCGACTGCGCACGGGCCTCGCGATCGCAATCGTCGTTGCGAGCCTGCTCGACGGCGCTGCCCTCCTGAAGATCACCGTTCCCACCACACCGCCCGACAGGTTGCATGCGACCGGCCTCGATGTGTCGAACACCGATTTCGCATCCACGGTCGGGTGGGTCGCCATCACCCAGCAGATGACCACAATATTCGGCGGGCTCTCCGCAGCGCAGCGCGCGACGACGGTGATCGTGTCATCCGACTACGGCGTCACCGGTGCGCTGAAGATCTTCGGCAACTCGACGCTGCTCCCGGCGAGCTACAGCCCTCAGTTGAGCGACTTCTACTGGCTCCCGTCCCATGTTGCTGCCACCAATGTCCTGATGGTCGGATATGCGCCATCCGATGTCGGCTGGATGTGCACATCGGCGCACGTGGTGGCGCACCTCGTGGTCCCATACCATGTCGTCAGCTTCGAGCAGGGAGCCCCAGTCACGTTCTGCAGCCTCAGGGCACCGCTTCCGGACGTGTGGGGACGGCTGCGCGATTTCTCGTAAGGGAGAGCGTTCAGGAGGTGGCGGGTTCCCGCCACAGGTCGATGCCGCTCTCGACCGCGTGTTGGTCGATCTCTGCGAGCTCCTCGGCCGAGAAGTCCACATGGTCGAGGGCGGCGACGTTCTGCTCGAGCTGGCCGACGCTGCTGGCGCCGATGACCACGGACGTGACCCGCGGGTCGCGCAGTGCCCAGGCCAGCGCCATCTGCGCCAGGCGCTGCCCGCGCCGCTGTGCGATGGCGTTCAACGCCCGCACGTGCGCGAGGTTCGTCTCGCTCAGCATGTCCTCGCTGAGTGACGAGTTGTCCCGAGCGCGGGAATCCTCCGGGATACCGTGGAGATATCGGTCGGTGAGCAGCCCCTGTGCGAGCGGCGAGAACGCGATGCATCCCACGCCCTCGGCCCCGAGGACATCGAGCACGCCGTGCTCGATCCAGCGGTTGAACATCGAGTACGACGGCTGATGGATGAGCAGCGGTGTGCCGAGCTGACGAAGGATGGCGATGGCTTCAGATGTCCGGCGGTCGGAGTACGACGAGATCCCGACGTAGAGTGCCTTCCCCTGCTGCACGGCCGTATGCAGCGCACCGAGCGTCTCCTCGATCGGGGTGGTCGGGTCGAAGCGGTGGTGGTAGAAGATGTCGACGTAGTCGACGCCCAGACGCTGCAGGCTCTGATCCAGGCTCGCGAGCAGGTGCTTGCGGGAGCCCAGGTCGCCGTAGGGCCCCGGCCACATGTCCCAGCCGGCTTTCGTCGAGATCACCAGCTCGTCGCGGTGCGCGCGAAGGTCGGTGCGCAGGATGCGTCCGAAGTTGGCCTCGGCGCTGCCGTACGGCGGCCCGTAGTTGTTGGCGAGGTCGAAATGGGTGATGCCGAGGTCGAAGGCACGGCGGACGATCGCGCGCTGGCCTTCGAATCGGCGGTCGTCCCCGAAGTTGTGCCACAGCCCCAGTGACACGGCGGGGAGCATGAGGCCGCTGCGCCCGCAGCGGCGGTAGCTCATCGATCCATAGCGGTCGGCCGCGGGGAGATAGCTGCTCGTCTCCATGACTCCCGATTCTCCCTGATCGATCCGCTATCGCTCAATCAGTGATGTCTCCGGCTTCGAGCGTCAGGAAGTCGGGGTTCATAACCCCGCCGCCCCGCACGGCGTTTCACCCGTGTGCTGACGCAAATGAAGATCTCGATGCGGTTCGCGACAGCCTGCGGGGGCGCCGCCTTGCTGCTTGCTGGGTGCTCGGCATCGCCGGGTACCGCTTCGCCGACGCCGAGCCGGTCACAGTCCGCAACCGCGACGCTGGCGGCAACTCCCCCGCCGGCCGAGACCGCGTCGCCGTCGCCCACATCGGTCGGAACGCCGGTGCCAACAGCGACGGCAGTTCCGACGCCCACCGCGGTGCCGACGCCAACTCCCTCAGTGGCCGCCGCAGCCACGATGCCCCCGACGGTGACGGCGGTGTGTGCTCCGAACACCTCGGAGTTCGCCTGGCAAGTGAGCACCACCGAAACCCTCGGTAACTACAACGTGGATGTGAGTCTCAACGCGGGTGCGACCTTTCCCGTCGAGGAAACCGGCGCGACGCAGCGCTACACGTTCTACACGCAGCGCCCCGGCGGCACCGGGTCATCAAATGGACAGGTGGTGATCGGACGCTGGCATGACGATCCGGAAGTCGGAGCGACCAGTGGCGCCAACTCCGACCCCTACCCGTGCGTCACGCCGGTACTCCTCATCACCACCGACTGCGCGTACGCCGGGTCCCTGCCTGACGGCGGAGCGTTCTTCGCGGGTGGGGTCCAGGGCATGGTGTTCGATGTGTACGGGCCTGAAACCCATGGCTCATTCCCCTCTGACGAGGCGATCACCACGGCAGACGACGGCACCGGTGGCGATGGCTCATTTGCAGCCGGCTCGTATGAGTACGCCTACGTCGTCCCGGGCGGTACGCCGACGATTGACGGCCTGTTCAGCATCGGCGTGTGTCCGCCGTCGGCCGCAGGGTAAGTCCCGCGGGCGATCCGACCGCCGTTCGCGATTGCGCCTACCCGGCGGGCAGCGAACCCACCGCGGCGTCCGCGAGGCGGTGCGCGACGCCGAGCGCGCGCTCCGCGTGCGGGAGATGGTCCCGATCGACACCGGAGACGGCGTCAACGCCGTCGCGAGCCCCGACCAGGGCGCCGGCAAGGCTCGCCGCGACTGCTGTGCCACCCGCCGCAGCGGCGAGGACCCCGCCGAACGGGTTCGCGGCGGCCAAGGCGGAGATGGCGCGCTGGAGGGTCAGCCCGGGGTCGGGGTCTGACGCATCGCCGGCGGCCGCCCCTGGCTCGATCACGCGCAGCCGATCGAGGAGCGCCATCGGCGCATCCTCGAGGAGCGACTGCCGGACCCGGACGAGTGACGTCTCCAGGTCGAACCGGAGCAGGTCCGCGATGAGCAGCGCCGCCGCCACCGCCGTGACCGCCGTTCCCTCGTCCGCTCCGGCAAGCGCCACGCACCGATAGGCGTCGCGACGCAACCTGGGGCGATCGAGGGGGCTGAGCAGGCCGAAGGGGAGCGCGCGCAGGAGCAGCCCGGCGGCACCGGCGCGCGAGGGCCGTTCGAGCCCGCGATGGCGCAGATCCGCGTCGTCAAAGCCGCCGCACGCCGCCGCGGACTCCGCAACGCCGACCAGGTCGGCCGTCCCGGCTGCCGTCCCGGACGCCTGCTCGCCCGCGAGCGCGCCGATGAAGCTCGCCTCGATGCGGCCGGGAAGGTCGTCGTTCAGGGTCATCGCCGGCAACGCTATCCTGTCGTGCCATGCCGACGTCTCGTCTCGTGCCGACGTCGGAGCGTGCGGTGGCTGTGGCGCGCGCAATCGCGGCCAGCGGCGCGCTCCGCGGGGCGCCCGGCCTCCTCGATGGGCGACGCTGGCGCGGCCCGCGACCGGCCGCCGTGCGCGTGGAGCGAAGCCGGGTGCGTGCCGGCGACGGCGTCGTGGCGGACCAGACTGCGATGACGTTCTGGTTCGGAGAGGGCCCCGGGCTCCCGGGACTCCCCACTCGCGGTCACGCGAGCAGAACCGCGGTCCGCACGCTCGTCGGCTTCGCTGCCGCGGTCGCGATCGGTGCGGCGGGCGCCTTCGTCGCGAGCCAGGAGGCGAGGCGGCTCGAGTCCGGGAGCTCGCTCCTACTCCGCGAGCCAGGGCAGCACCACCGGGCCTGACACCTTCGATCGGCGCGACAGCGCGCGCAGGGATCGGCCATCGGTGACGAGCAACTCACGCGAGCACGGGTTCAGCGCCTCACGCCACTCCCGGAGCGCCCGGCGCTCGAATCGTTCCTCCGAGGGCAGGCCGGCCGGGAGCGCCAGGACGACGGATCGATCCGGCACCGCGAGCACGACGTCGCCACCCGCACGCTCCGCGAATGCCGCGAGCACGGCCGGCGCCATCAGCAGGCTCCCTTGAAAGAGCGGCTCCGACGCAACCCGCCAGCCGTCCGCGGGTATCCGGTCGGTGCGCGCGATCCGCGCGACCAGGGGTTCGAACCGCACCGCGGTGTTCTCGGTCGCGACGTGCTGCACGTCGTGGTCGCTCAGCCCGGCTGCGATCCACTCGTCGCGCGGGACGCCACGCATGACCGACCCCGGCAACTCCTCGGCGACGAACGCGGTCATGTCGGCGCCGACGTGTGCGCGCAGCAGGTCGCCGGCACGACCGTGACCGGCGATCGAGCGGTCGTTGCGGACGCACCACAGCAGCCTCGACGTCGAGAGCTTCGCGGCGGGTCGCGGCGTGAGCTGGTGCTCGATCGACGCCACGTACTCACCGATCAATGCCGGCACCCGGCCGGGGGCGCGCTCGCACGCGTGGTGGAGCGGCGCAAGCGGCAGCGACAGATCGATGCCGGACCCGGTGACGTGCAGGCTGAACCGCGCGCTGTCCACGGCGACATGAGCGGCGTGATAGCGCGCGGTCAGCTGCAGACGGACCCGCTCGGCAAAGGCCTTCCGATCGATGTGCTCGGCGTCCACGCCGCCTATGCCGCCCCCCGTTTCGAGCTCACATAGTCCACGAGCACGTAGTCACCGAGGCGATCGGGGCTGATGAAGAACGCGCGCCCCCGGTTGAGCCGCGTCATCTGATTCACGAACTGCACGAGGTGATGGTTCGAACTCGAGCATGAACGTGTTGATCACGATGTGCTCCCGCGTGCAGCGCTTCACCTCCAGCAGCGTCTTGTGGAACGTCTCCGGAAGCGGCGGATAGAAGAACACCGGACGCCCGTTCTCGATGTGCGCCGTCGGCTCGCCGTCGCTGACGATGATGATCTGCTTGTTCTCACCGGGATCGCGCGCCAGCAGCCGCCGCGCGAGCATCAGGCCGTGCTGCATGTTGGTGCCGTACACGTACTCGTTCACCGAGAGATGCGGCAGTGCCGCCGGACTGATCTCCCTCGCGAGATCGCTGAACCCGATGATGTGCAGCGTGTCGCGCGGATACGAGCTGCGAATCAGCGAGTTGAGCGCGAGCGCAACCTTCTTCGCCGCATAGAAATACCCCCGCAGCGGCATCGACCGGCTCATGTCCAGCATCAGAACCGTCGCCGACCGCGTCAGCGTATCCGAGCGATGCACGACGAAATCGTCCGGCGAGAGTCGAGGCACCCTCCGCCGGCTCGAGGAGGACGCTGTGTCCAGCACGCGCGGAGGCGATGACGACGCCGACGGAGGAGACGGGGACGCATCGAGCGAGTGAGGAGGCGATGTGGACGTATCGAGCGAGTGCGAAGGGGAGGGGGATGGCGGCGTAGGCGACATAGCGGGTGGAGTCGCCGGAGCCGGCGTCCCCCTCCCCGTGCCCTCGACCGCAGACTCCATATCGGCGTCCCGCCGCACTGCGTTCATCAGCGTCTCGCGCACGTCGAGGTCGAACACGTCCCCGAATTCGTAGGGCTTGGTGTCCTCCTCGCGCTCCCCTCCCTGTCCGCGCCTTGACACGGGATGGTCCCCGAAGCGATCGTGGCGCAATCGCGCGAAGAGATCACCGAGCGCCTTCTGCCCGATGCGCCGCAGACCGCGCGCGGTGAGCTTCATGCCCTCCTCGTCACGCTCGATGAGCCCGCGCTGCTCGAGGCGGTCGGTCATGCGCTGCAGCCGGGCGAGATCGCGGGCGGCGTTGTCACCGAGGACGTCACGCAGGGCCTCCTCGGTCACGCTGTCGAGTGGCTCACCGCGGTACATGCCGCGCAGGCCGCGCTCCAGCTCCTCGATCGACTGGAGGCGGTCCATCACCCCCATCGCCTCGTCGAACGGCAGCTGTTCGTTACCGAAGAACGAGTACCGCTGCCCGAGATGGCGGCGGTCGGAGAGCAGCTCGAGACCGCCCATGAGCTCGGCAAGCTGCGCCTGGAGCTCGGGATCGTTGAACGTCGACGAGATCATCTCCTCGAGTTGGTGGCGCATCTCGGGCGACAGCGACTGCATCAGCGAGTCCATGCGGGCCATCTGCGCGGCGAGCTGGGCGAGGAACTCGTCGAACGTCGCCGGCGCGTCCGGGAACATCGCGCCCCACTTCTTGAGGAAATCCTCGTAGTTGTGCTGCAGCTGCGCCTCGGGAACACCCTCCAGCTTCTGGCGCACCAGCGAGTTGAGGTCGCGAGCCATCTCGCGCAGCGCGCTCAGGTCCTGCTGTGACATCTGGCCCATCTGCTCGGCCATCTGCTTGAAGTAGGTGTTGACGACGTTCTGCTTGATCTCCTCGAGGAGCCGCTGGAACGCCTGCTCGGCGCGCTGATCCATGAACTCGTAGCCCTGGAGCTCACGGATCGCGCCGCCCGGCTCCTGGGGGAGGTGGTCGAGCTGCTCGCGCCGCTTCTTCGCCACGCGTTCGAGGATCCGCTGCGCGCGCTCGTCGGTCGCGCCGCGCATCCGCTCATCGATGCCCTCGCGCTCGAGCCGGAGCACGTTGTCGAGCTTCTCCTCGATGTCCTTGAAGACGTTGTCGAGGCTGTACCGCTCGAGCTGCTTCTGACGCTGTTTGCGCAGCCGCTCCATCAACTCCTCGAGGCCCGCGAACTTCCGCCCATCGCGGTCGCGCCAACCCTGGCTGAGGAGGCGCCGCAGCGCGGTCTCGAAGTCCCAGCCGTGGAAGACGTCCTCGCTCAGTCGGTCGAAGAGCGCGTCGGCGTCATCGCCGAGCGGGTCCTGGGTGCCGTCCCACACCGCGAATCGGTGTCGCCTGGACACGCGGGGGTGGTCCCCCCGCGCGTCCGATGGTGCCATGACGTCGCGTGCGGATTCCTCCCCCGGCATGTCAGCGTCAGCGGCCACTCTGCACCGGTCCACCGCGCAGCACCGGGGGGTTTGCGGGGGCTCTCCCCCGCATGCTATCCGCCATAGACGGCGCTTCCGTCGAGTGCCGTCTTGTTGAGACGCTTGCCGAGGTGCAGCCCCTCGAGCAGGAACTCGAGCACGGCGACACGCATCGCATCCGAGTCCGGCTCGCCGAGTCGCTGCCGTGCGCGTTCGACTCCGGGCAGCTCCGCAAGCGCCTGCGCGTACTGGCTCACCGGGTGCTCGTCGCCGACCTCGACGGTGAAGCCGCCACGGTCGAAGCGCTGCACGAGATCGCTGAACTCCTGGACCGTGAAGTGACGCCGGAAGACGTTGTTGCACGCCGTGCGCAGCAGCTTCTCGATCACCGCGCCGTCGTCCGAGTCCTCCCAGGTCTCCAGCTCGATCTTCCCCGCGGTCGACGCGCTGAGCGCCGGCAGATCGCTGATACGCGCCACGGCTTCGCGCTCACCCGTTCGCAGCGCGCGGCGCAACGCACCGGCGGCGAGGTTCTCGTAGTTGGCGGTCGTCAGGCGCACCGACACGCCGCTGCGCTGGTTCACCTGGGGATGCCGGCGTGCCACATGCGAGAGCTCGGCGACGATCTCCTGCATGAACGCCGGCACCGTGACCGGGACCGGCGTGTCGTCGAAGGTGGTGCGCTCCTGCTCCGCGATCGCGATCTCGTCGTCGAGCGTGCGCGGGTAGTGGGTCCGGACCTGCGCGCCGAAGCGGTCCTTGAGCGGCGTGATGATGCGCCCGCGGTTCGTGTAGTCCTCGGGGTTGGCCGTCGCGACGACGAACACGTCGAGCGGCAGGCGCAGCCGGTATCCCCGGATCTGCACGTCGCGCTCCTCGATGATGTTGAGCAGACCCACCTGGATCCGCTCCGCCAGGTCGGGAAGCTCGTTGATCGCGAAGATGCCGCGGTTGGTGCGCGGGATGAGCCCGTAGTGGATGGTCAGCTCGTCGCTGAGGTACCGACCCTCCGCCACCCTGATCGGATCCACCTCGCCGATGAGGTCGGCGATCGACGTGTCGGGCGTGGCCAGCTTCTCCGAGTACCGCTGGTCGGGGGTGAGCCACATGAGCTGTGTCGCGTCACCGTGCTCCGCGACGAGGTCGCGGCACCGCCGGCAGATGGGCGCGTACGGATCGTCGTTGATCTCGCAGCCGGCGATCGCCGGCACCGCGTCGTCGAGCAAGGTCGTGAGGGAGCGGATGAGGCGTGACTTCGCCTGGCCGCGCTCGCCGAGCAGCACCATGTCCTGCCCCGCGAGGATCGCGTTCTCCATCTGCGGGATGACGGAGTTGTCGTAGCCGCGGATCCCACTGAACAGCGCCTCGCGGTTGCCCAGCTTGCGGATCAGGTTTCGGCGCAGCTCGTTCCTGACCGGCAGGACGCGATATTCCGCGCGGCGCAGCTCACCGATGGTGGAGGGGATCTGGGACATCGAGTCCCAAGCCTACACCGGGGCGACGAATCGGCTACCGCGGCCTGCGATCGTTGTGTCGGGCGTCCGGCGCAGGGCCTCCCGCGCAGTCGCGACCAGCCGCCCGGCGAGCTCCTGCTCCTGCCCGAAATGAAGGTGCAGGAACGACGCGAGCACGAGTGGGTCGGTCCACCCCTCGCACCCCAGCGGTTCGCCGTCGCAGTCGTGCATCGAGTAGGCAGGGTTGAGGCAGTCTCCGCCCGAGAGGAGCCGGCTGAAATGGAACTCGTGGCCGCGCAGCCGGGTTCCGGCCGGCCCGAGCATCGACGACGTCGCGATGCGAAGGTCGCGATACCCGCTGTGAAGCGTGCCCGCCTCGAGCGCGATGTCGACGGGAACGAGCCCCGCCATCCGGTACGTCTCCCCGGCACTGGTGCGCAGGGACCGCGCGCAGTACTGCAGCCCGCAGCCCTCCGCGTAGACGGGCACACCGTGCGCATGCGCGCGCCGGAAGGACTCGAGCATCGAATGGTTGCTCGCGAGCCTCGGAACGTACGCCTCGGAGATGCCGCCGCCCATGTAGATCAACCCGAGGTCGCGGGGCAGCGTGGCATCCTCCAGCGGAGAGAACGTCACGATCTCCGCGCCGGCGTCCTCGAGCAGCTCGAGGTTCTCCGGGTAGTAGAAGCAGAACGCATCGTCGAATGCCACCCCGATGCGCACCGGATCGGCGCCGGGCATCGCCGTGCGACGGCCGCGAGCGGCGGGAGCGACCGGCCGCGCCTGCGCCATCAGCCGCTCGATGAGGTTGAGGTCGCAGTGTCGCGACACCGCGTCGCCAAGCTCGGAAATCGCCGTGTCCACATGGGGGTTCTGGAGCAGCGGGAGCAACCCGGTGCGCAGCTCCGGGATGCGAACCGAGGGGATGTGCGGCAACGCGCCGAGCACCGGCATCCGTGCCAGCGACCACACCGCATCCTCGATGACCCTGCGCCGGTAGTCATTGGGGACGTTGGTGAGGATCATCCCGATCACCGTCCCGGCACGATCGAGCTGCTTGATCCCCAACGCCGCCGCGGCGGCCGTCTCGCCCATCGCCCACGCGTCGACCACGAGCACGATCGGCGCGCCGATGATGCGCGCGACCTCGAGCGTGCTGCCCGGGAACTCCGGCGCGGTGCCCGGCATGGTCTCGGCCGCCATGCCGTGGCCGTCGAGCACGCCCATCGCACCCTCGACGATGACGCAGTCCGCGCCGACCGAACCGTGTGCGAGCGATCGGCGCACACCGTCCACGCCGAGCAGCCACGAATCGAGGTTGCGGCAGGGGCGGCGGCTGGTGTGCGCGAGGTACGCCGTGTCGATGAAATCCGGTCCGACCTTGAAGGTCTGCACGGTGCGTCCTCGCGCGCCCAGCGCGGAAGTCAGGCCCAGGCTGATCGACGTCTTCCCGGAACCCGAGCCCAGGCCGCCGACCACGAGCCGAGGAATCCCGACCTCCTCGAGCATGAGGTGCCTCCGGATGGGGCCCTGCCTCACCGCCAGGTTGAGGGCGCCTTGATGTTCTCTCGCCAGGCATTGCCGTCGCCGGCGACGGAGCCCGCCACCAGGGACGCTAGCACCGCGCGGTGACGCAGGCAAGCGCGGCGTGTGATCCGTTACGCGGGGCGCCGTACAGTTCCGCGGCACGGCCGAAACGTGGCCGGGAGTCGAGCAATCGACATCGACTGGACCCGGGGAGCCGGGCCCGGCGGGACTTGAACGGCGTCAGCCCGGGACGCTGAGTGCCGGGACCTGGGCGGGGCGGAGGTCACGCAGGCGAGCACGGACCCGCTCGAATCCCTGGAAGCTGTCGAGTTCGAGGCCGAAGCAGGCATCGATGAGCCGCCCGCGGGGCAGGTGGTCCGCAAGGTTCGGCTTGTTGAACGCGGTCGCCTCGACGATCCCCGATCCCGTCGCGAGCGCCACCCGCACGTGCTGCCCCTCCGATCCGAAGGTGGTCGTGCCGAGGACACGCGCGCCGCGCACCGCGAGGAGCGGCGCCGGGTTGCCCTGACCGCACGGCTCCAGCCGATCGAGCGCGCGGCACAGCTCCGGCGTCATCTCGAGCCCCGAGATCTCGCAGTCGATCACGAAGTCGCGACGCCGCTCGACCCCGGCGTTCTGCTCGCCGACCGCCGCGGTGATCAGCTCGCGAAACTCCTCGAACTGTGAGGCATCGAGGCTGAATCCGGCGGCGGCGGCGTGCCCGCCGTAGCGGAGCAGCGCGGGCGCCGCGCCGTCGAGAGCACGGACGATGTGCACGCCCCCTGCCGAGCGTGCCGAGCCCTTCGCCTCGATCGGATCGAGGCAGGCGATGAACGCGGGCCTCGCGTAGCGCTCGGCGAGGCGGCCGGCCACCAGGCCCACGATCCCCATCGGCCAGCCCGGATCGCCGAGCACGATCGCCGGCGCGGCATCGTCGATGGCGGCGACCTGTTCCTCGGCCTGCGCGAGGGCAACCGCCACGGCCTGCTGGCGGAGGCGGTTCTGGGTGTCGAGGTCGGCGGCGAGCTGCGCCGCTTGCTCCGGATCATCGCTGAGGCAGAGCTCGAGCGCGAGCCGCGCGTCCTCCATCCGCCCGGCCGCGTTGATGCGCGGACCGACGGCAAATGCGACGTCGGTGCCCCGGGGCGGCAGCGCGGTCCCGGCCGCCTCGCAGAGTGCACGGAGCCCGGGAAGGTCGGGGATCCTCGGCAGCCCGTCGCGGACGATGACACGGTTCTCGCCCCGCAGCGGCATCATGTCGGCGATCGTGCCGAGCGCCGCGAGCCCCAGCGAGGCGTCGGCGCTGCCCGGCGGCACGGCGCCGGCGGCCTCGAGCGCCTGGACGAGCTTGAACGCCACGCCGGCGCCGGCGAGCCCGTCGAACGGATAGCTCGATCCGGGGAGCTTGGGATTGACGAGCGCGTCGGCAGGGGCGAGTTGCGGCGGGGAACCACCGGGGGCGAGCGCGAGGTGATGGTCGGTGACGACGAGGGTCATGCCCGCCGGGCGGCCGCGCGCGACCTCGACGCTGCTGGTCCCGCAGTCCACGGTGATGACGCACCGCGCGCCCTGGGCGGCCAGGTCGGCGAGCGCCGCCGCGTGGAGCCCGTACCCCTCGGTCATCCGGTTGGGGATGTAGGGGATGACCGTCGCCCCGGCGGCGCGCAGCGAGCGTGTGAGCATCGCGCAGGCGGTGACACCGTCCGCGTCGTAGTCGCCGTAGATGGCGATCGTGCTGCCTTCGCGCATCGCGCTGCGCACGGTGGCGACCGCCGCATCCATCGCCGGCAGCGCGAGGGGGTCGTGATACCCGCCCTCGACCTCGAGGAAGCGGGCGGCGGCAGCGGAATCGAAGCCGCGTGCGGCCAGGACCTGCCCGACGACGGGATGCAGGCCGGGGAGCGGCTCGGCGTCACTCAGCCGCCAGCGACGCGGCGCCGGCTGCAACGGCGAGCCTCAGGCGCCCGAGCTGGGGGGAGGCGGCGCCGGGGCACCCGGGGTGGGCGACGTCGGAGCGGGACCGGGCGCCTGCCCGTACCCCGCGGGCGCTTGCCCGTAGGTCGCATTGGTGATGGCGCTGAAATCGACCTTCGGCGCCTCGCCGACGGTCGCGCGCTGCGCGGCGTCGATCTGGAAGAACTCGGCGTTCTGGAAGTGGAACATGTTCGCGATCACGTTGGACGGGAACGCCTGGACACGCCGGTTGAACTGCTGCACGTTGGAGTTGTAGATCTGCCGCGATGCCTGGACACGATCCTCGGTGTCGGAGAGGGTCGCCTGGAGCTGGAGGAAGTTCTGATTCGCCTTCAGCTCCGGATAGTTCTCCGCCACCGCGAAGAGGTGGCCGAGGGCCATCTGGAACGGACCTTCCGCAGCAGACGCGGCGGCGGGTCCCTGCGCCGACATGCCGACGGATCGCGCGTGCGCGACCTCCTCGAACACGCCGCGCTCATGGGCGGCATACCCCTGGACGGTCGAGACGAGGTTCGGGATCAGGTCGTACCGGCGCTTGAGCTCGGTGTCGATGTCGGCCCACGCGTTCTGCACGGCGTTGCGCTGAGAGACGAACCGGTTGTACGAGGCCACCACCGCGAGGGCGAGGACCACGATGACGACGATGACGATGATCAGGGCTATCACGGACGTCTCCTTCGGAGCGGCGATCTGCTGCGGGGCTAAGGGTACCGCGCGGCAAGTGGCGACCAAACGCCGGGCCGAGTCTGGGCGGCGAGACGGCGGGGCACCGGCATCCGTTACGTGGTCGAGTCGGGCGCCGACATCGGCTCAGCGCGCCTACGGATCCCGCCGGTACGTCACGTGCATGGACGGCACACGCCGGGTGACGGTCCGGCTCAGTTGACCAAAGCCGCCGCCGGTGTTCGCCGGGTACGTTGCATTGACAAAGGCACTGTTGTCGACCTCGGAGTCGACCGCGTAGCCCAGCGCTTCGAGGCGCGCGGAGTCCCTGACGAAGGCGTCGCTGTGCCAATAGGGTTTCTCGATCGAGCCCGGGAGACGCTTGCGGTGACGCATACGTCGCGCGTCGACCCGATTAACGCAATCCTCGAACCAGCTGCCGATGGTCACGACCTCAGATCCTAGCGGCATCGCGAGCGCAGTGCGCGAGGGCGGCGCATCCTCCAGTCCCGATGTGGGGCATCAGGATCAGCCCGGCGGTGACGACGGCTGCCCCGTCGGAGGCTCCTCGAGCGCCCGTTGCTGCGCGGCGAAGCGTTCGCGCACAAGGTCGGGGATGCGGCGCGAGACCGCGATCGTCGCGTCGAACACCCCGCGGATCTCCTCGACCGGCCTGCGATGCGCGTAGACCATCAGGTACTCGGGCCCGAAGACGACGTGATAGCCGTGGTCGAGGGCGAGCAGCAGCTCGATCATCTGTGCGTCGATCAGCTCGACCGCAAAGCTCGCGTCGCTCGAGTGGACGTCGAAGCGATCGTTGAACACGATCGACTCGAACCTGATCCCGGGAGCGCCGACGGTGCGTTCCGCGAACGCGCCGATGACGCTCCGCGGCGACACGGTCACGGATGGGATCTGCATCCCGAGGTCGGTGACGACGTTGGAGAACGAGTACGTGTTCTCCGACCTGCCCTCAGACACGACATAGCTGTAATCGCAGTACGTGACGGGCAGCCCACCCCAGTGACCGCGCAGGACGTTGCGCCAGTAGCGACGGTTCCCTTGACTGAACAGCGTGAAGTCGCAGTCACCGAGATCCCAGCTGCTGCCCATCAGCACCAGGCTGTTGAGTGACGCGAACATCTTGAACGCCCGCGCGCGCTGCTGTGTGCGCAGGTACGCCACCGCCCCGAGCAGCACCGCGAAGAATCCGATGCCGAAGACGAGGATCATTCAGTCGCGGGGGTCCACGCCGCTCAGTCAGTCACGCATCAGCTGGCGGAGCACGAGCGGCAGGATGCCCCCATTGCGCAGGTACTCCACGTCGGTGTCGCTGTCGAGGCGGCACACCGTGTCGAAGTCGATGGCGGGCCCGTCGCTCCGTCGCGCGCTGACACGGACCGCAGACCCCGGCCTGGCGCCGGCGACGTCGCGGATCGTGTACACCTCGGTGCCGTCGAGCCCGAGCGTCTCGGCGCTCTCGCCGTCACGGAACTGGAGCGGGAGGATGCCCATGCCGACGAGGTTGCTCCGGTGGATCCGTTCGTACGACTGCGCGATCACCGCGCGCACCCCCTGGAGCAGCGGACCCTTCGCGGCCCAGTCACGTGATGACCCGGAGCCGTACTCGCGGCCCGCGATGACGATGAGCGGGGTCCCGTCCGCCTGGTAGCGGGCTGAGGCGTCGAAGATGGTCATCACCGCGCCGTCGGGAAGGTACGTGGTGAACCCGCCCTCCTTGTTGTCGGCGAGCTGGTTGCGCAGGCGGATGTTGGCGAAGGTGCCGCGGACCATCACCTCGTGGTTGCCGCGACGCGCGCCATACGTGTTGAAGTCGCGCGGCTCGACGCCGTGGTCGCGGAGGAGCGCCGCCGCGGGGCTCGTTCCCGCGATGCTGCCCGCGGGCGAGATGTGATCGGTCGTGATCGAGTCACCGAGCAGCGCCAGCACGCGCGCATCGACGATGTCCGCCGGCGGGTGCGGTTCGGGAGACATGCCCACGAAGTACGGTGGCTCGCGCACGTACGTCGAATCCGCGTCCCAGTCGAAGAGCCCGCCGGTCGGTGAGGGCAGCTGCTGCCAGTGCTCGTCGCCGGCGAAGATGCGCGCGTACTCGCGTGTGTAGAGGTCGCTGCCGATCGCGCTGAGGACGGTGGTGCTCACCTCGTCCGTGCTCGGCCAGAGGTCGCGCAGGTACACGGCATTACCCTGCCGGTCGGTGCCGAGCGGGTCGCTCGTGAGGTCGATGTCGAGGCGGCCCGCAAGCGCGTACGCGACCACGAGCGGCGGCGAGGCCAGGTACGCCGCCCTGACCTGCGGATGGATCCGCCCCTCGAAGTTGCGGTTGCCGCTGAGCACCGCGGCGACCGTGAGATCCTCGGCATCGATGCGCTCCGCAACCGTTTCGGGAAGCGGGCCGCTGTTCCCGATGCACGTGGTGCAGCCGTAACCGACCAGGTTGAAGCGGAGCTGCTCGAGCGAGCCGAGCAGGTTCGCGCGCTCGAGGTAGTCGGTGACCACGCGCGACCCAGGCGCGAGCGACGTCTTCACCCAGTCCGGCGGCATCAACCCGCGAGCCACCGCGTTGCGCGCGAGCAACCCCGCGGCGATCATCACGGCGGGGTTGGACGTGTTGGTGCAGGACGTGATCGCGGCGATGACGACGGATCCGTCGCGAACCAGGTCCGCGTCCCGCGGTCCGTTCGGCGCCGCGGTGACGACGTTGCCGTCGGGATCGATGCCGCCTTCCTCGACAAGCCTCGGCACCTCGCCTTCCGCGGTGACCTCACCGCCTCGCGGCGCGCGCTCCTCCCAGACGTTGGTGAAGGACTTCCAGACGTTCGGCAGCGCGACACGGTCCTGCGGGCGCTTGGGTCCCGCGAGGCTTGGCACGACGGTCGCGAGGTCGAGCTCGACCATCTCGCTGAAGCGCGGTATCTCGGACTCGTCGGTACGGAACATGCCCTGTTCCTTGGTGTAGCGCTCGACCAGGTCGATGTGCTCCGGGTCTCGGCCGGATCCGCGGAGGTACTCGAGGGTCCGATCGTCGACGGGGAACAGCGATGCGGTGGCGCCGAACTCCGGCGACATGTTGGAGAGCGTCGCGCGGTCAGGCACCGACATCGACGAGAGGCCGCTGCCGCAGAACTCGACGAACTTGTTGACGACGCCGTGCCGCCGCAGCAGCTCGGTGAGGGTGAGCACGAGGTCGGTGGCGGTCGTGCCCGCCGGCAGCGCGTTCTGAAACCGCACGCCGACGACCACGGGTGCGAGGAGGAAGAGCGGCTGGCCGAGCATGCACGCCTCGGCCTCGATGCCCCCGACGCCCCATCCGAGCACGCCGATGCCGTTGACCATCGGCGTGTGGGAATCGGTGCCGACGAGCGTGTCCGGGAGGGCCGTGCGGACACCGTCCGTCTCGCGCACCTGCACCACCTGCGCGAGGTACTCGAGGTTGATCTGATGCACGATGCCCATGCCGGGCGGGACGACGCGGAAGTCGCGGAACGCCTGCTGCGCCCACCGCAGCAGGGAGTAGCGCTCGCGATTGCGCTCGTACTCGCGCACGATGTTGCGCTCGTACGCCTCGCGGTTGCCGAAGGCATCCACCTGCACGGAGTGGTCGATCACGAGGTCGACCGGCACCAGCGGGTCGACGCGCATCGGATCACCGCCGGCGCGGGCGACGGCGGCGCGCATCGCAGCGAGATCGACGACCGCGGGCACGCCGGTGAAGTCCTGGAGGAGCACCCGCGCGGGCATGAACGCGCGCTCGCGATCCGTGCTCGAGACGGTCCCGTTCCACGCGGCGATCGCCTCGACGTCACCGTCCCGCACCCAGGACGCGGCGGCGTTGCGCACGCTGTTCTCGAGCATGATCTTCACCGTCACGGGCAGACGGGAGGCGTCCCCGAGGCCCCGCTCGCCGAGGGCTGCAAGGCGGTGGTACGCCACGCCCTGGACGAGCTGCGCGCTCGTTCCGTAGCGATCCGTGGCCACCATGAGGTGCATCTTCGCACCCGATGCCTTCAAGAGCGCGCCGCCGACACCTCGCGACTCCCTCGGCCTGGGGCCTACCAAACCGCGCGCCCACGGCTGCCCGGACTCTCTCACGGGCTGAGAGCCCGTGTGTAAGCTTGCGGCCTGATCAGGGCGCCTGTGGGAGTGACACGCGTGGCCAGCAGCCAGAAGACCGAGATCCGTCCCGAGCACCAGCTCTATCACCAGTATTCGACCGACGTCGACCAGACGCGGACCAACGTCCACTACGAGCAGCCGCCCGAGTTCTTCCTGCTCATCACCGGCGGCGAGTGGAACGTCTACTCGGCCAACGTCTGGGAGCCGGGCACCGAGGACGACACCGCCTCACAGGAGGCCAAGCTCGACCTGATCGCGCGGCTCGCCGGGCTGGAGAAGGGCATGCGCCTCATCGACGTGGGGTGCGGCTGGGCGGGGCCGCTCACCTACCTGTGCGACACGTACGGGCTCACCGGCACCGGGCTGACGCTGTCGCCGACCCAGAAGGGCTACGCCGAGGAGCGGATCGCACGCCGCAGCAGCGACGCGAAGATCGTCCTCAGCCACTGGGAGGACTACACGCCCCCGGAGCAGGTCGACGCCATCTACACCGACGAGGTGATCGTTCACTTCTTCAACCTCTCGGGGTTCTTCACGAAGTGCCACGAGTGGCTGAAGCCGGGCGGCGTGATGATCAACAAGGAGCTCCACCTCAAGCACCCGCGCCACGCCAAGCTCGAGCGGGGCGGCGAGTTCGTGAGCCAGATCTACGGTGACACCGGCAACTACCGCACGCTCGCCGAGGAGCTGCGCCTCTCCAACGACGCGGGCTTCGACATCGAGCGCGTCCACCACATCGAGCGGCGCCACTACGAGGTGACGATCGATCACTGGCTGGCCAACATGCACAAGCACGCCGACCAGCTCAAGGAGCTCGTCGGCGACCAGCACTACCGCGATTTCCGGATGTACCTCAGGCTCGCACGCCACATCCAGCGCAACGTCACGCTCGACGTCGTCGTCAACCGCAAGCCCGCCTGATCGAAGGCGGCTCCGGCTCGGTCAGCTCGGCGTGGAGAGCTGCGCGAGATATGACGTGAGGTGGGTGTAGGCGCCCGTTGCCAGGAGGACGCCGAGTGCCACCGTGAGCACGCCGCCCGCAAGCGTGAGCGGACGCGCGAGGCGCGCGATCCGGCGGGGAAGGTCGGGGAGGGACGCCCAGATGAGCGCGACGGCGACGAAGGGGACACCCAGCCCGAGCGAGTACACGACGAGGAGCAGCGCGCCGGCCGCGGCGTGGGCGCTGAGCGCCGCCAGCGTCAGCGCGGCCGCGAGATACGGGCCGACGCACGGCGTCCAGCCGAGCCCGAAGACGATGCCGACGAGGAACGCACCCAGCACGCCGCGGCGGCGCAGCCGCTCCGGCAGCTGGAAGCCGGCGCTCCGCTCGAGCACACCGATCCGCACCACGCCGATGATCGCCAGGCCGAACAGGATCACCGCGATCCCGCCGGCGATCTCGACGATGCGCCCGCTCACGGCGCCGTTGGCCACCCGCGCGATGCCGCCCGCGGAGAGCCCGAGGAGCACGAACACAACCGTGAACCCGGCAACGTAGAGCAGCGATCCCGCGAGGAGGCGCAGCCGGAAGCTGTGCCGGTCGGGGTTGGTGAGCTCCGCGGCGCCGACGCCGGAGACGCAGGTGAGGTAGGCCGGGAGCAGCGGCACCGTGCACGGTGCGAGAAAGGACCCGAGTCCCGCGACGAAGGTCGCGAGCACCGTCGCGATCGACAGCATCAGCCGAACGTGAACGTGTAGATGCGGAACCCGGCGGGCACGGTCAGATCGATGAGGTGATAGCCGGAGGAGACACCGGTGAGCAGCTGGAACAGATCCTGCCGCGTCACGGTGAACATCGACTGGCTCAGCGCAGATCCGCTGTTGCCCGCGGACACCGATTTACCGTCAAGTTTGACTGAAACTTGGAGCGCCGCGCCGGGCGTCCCGGCGACGACATAGACGGTGTCACCCTGGAATTCGAGGCGCACGTGGCCGGAGGAATCGGCCTGGAGGTACTGCCCCTCGTCCGTCCATCTGCCGGTGACCTGGATGGCGTCCTGCGTCTGCGGTGGCCCGGGGTCCGGGTAGCTCGTCGGCTGTCCGAGGCCGCCGTACTGCTCGTTGTCGGCAAGCTGGCCGCGCTCGCTGCCCGCGTACAGCTCGGGGCTGGTGTTCTGCGGTACCGGCGTCGAGGACGGCGCCGCCACGCTGGTGGACTCCCGAGCAGGTTGGCCACCGCGGCGTCGGTCTGCGCGTACCCGCCCTCCCCGAAGTTCGTGTACGCGACGCGCCCCTGCTTGTCGAGCAGATACTCGGCGGGCCAGTACTGGTTCTGGTAGGCGTTCCACGTGGCCATCTGGCTGTCGATCGCGACCGGCCACGTGACCCCGAGCCGGGTGACGGCCGCGGCGACGTTTGCCGGGACCTTCTCGAAGTCGAACTCGGGGGAGTGGACGCCGACGATGACGAGCCCGTCGGACTTGTAGTCGTCGTAGAGCACCTTGAGGTGCGGGATCGTGCGCACGCAGTTGACGCACGAGAAGGTCCAGAAGTCGACGAGCACCACGTTCCCGCGGAGGCCGGCGAGCGTGAGCGGTTGACTGTTGAGCCAGCTGTCGATGCCGGTGAAGTCCGGGGCCGGGTGGCGCGAGGCGACCGGCAGGACCATCCCTCCCGTGGTCGAGGCGGTAGCGGGTGGCGGTGGGTTGCGCACCACCGTCACGAGGATCGCGGCAACGATCACCACGGCGATGGTGGCCAGGGCGACGCGGTATCGGGTCATCTGAGTGAACGCACTCTACGCAGTCCACGTTGAGGAACTATTACGAATCGGGCCCGCTCTGCTAGCGTTTGCCGGACGTCCAGTCGCAGATGTGTGTCCACACCCGATCGGACCCTCGGCGATCGGAGCCGGGTGGTCATCGAGCATGTCCGGCCCACCGTCGACGCCGGCGCGTTCCCCGCGAAAGCCACGATCGACCTGCCGCTGCGGGTCTCGGCTCGGGCCTTTGCCGACGGGCACGATCCGATCTTCACGTGGGCCTGGCTGTGGCCGGGATCGGACGCCGCCGTCAGCGGTGACGCGCCACCTCGGGGCGCCGTCGAGGTGGCGATGGACGCCGAGCCACAGGACTGGTACAGCGGCTGGGTCACCCCGGCGCGTCTCGGCGGCTGCAGCTTCGCCGTCGCCGGCCTCCCGGATGCCTGGGGAGGCTGGGCTCGCGACCTGGTGATCCGCCACCAGGCGGGCCAGGACGTCGAGCTCGATCTCGCCGACGGCGCGGCGATCGCCGAGGCGCGCACCGCACGGCCGGGGATCACCAAGGCAGACCTGCGGGCCCTCGGCACCCTGATCACGACGCTCCGTCGCGCGACCGACCCGGCCAAGCGGATCGAAATGGCCACCCGTGCCTCGACCATCGCGCTGATGCGGCGAACGGCCGATCGCACCCATGCCACAGTCGCCGGACCGTTCGATCTCTGGGTCGAGCGCGAGGAGGCGGGGTGCTCGGCCTGGTACGAGATGTTCCCGAGGTCCGAGGGCGCGGTGCCGCCCCGGAGCGGAACGCTGCGCCTGGCCGAGCGGCGCCTGCCGGCGATCGCGGCGATGGGATTCACGGTCGTGTACCTGCCGCCGATCCACCCCATCGGCACCACCCACCGCAAGGGGCCGAACAACGTCACCGAGTGCTCACCGGCCGATCCGGGGAGCCCGTGGGCGATCGGCTCGCCCGCGGGCGGGCACACCGCCGTCCACCCGGACCTCGGCACGATCGATGACTTCGACCACTTCGTCGCGGCGGCCGGCGCCGCGGGCCTCGAGGTCGCGCTCGACTACGCCCTCCAGTGCAGCCCCGACCACCCCTGGGTGACCGAGCACCCAGAGTGGTTCCGGCACCGCTCCGACGGCTCGATCCGTTTTGCGGAGAACCCACCGAAGCGGTACCAGGACATCTACCCCATCGACTTCGACAGCGCCGATTCAGCGGCGCTGTGGACCGCGCTTCGTGACGTGATGCGGTACTGGATCGATCACGGCGTCCGCATCTTCCGGGTGGACAACCCGCACACCAAACCGTTCGCCTTCTGGGAGTGGCTCATCGCCGACATCCGGACGACCAACCCGGACGTCATCATGCTCGCCGAGGCGTTCACGCGTCCCGCGGTGATGCAGCGTCTCGCCAAGATCGGCTTCTCGCAGTCGTACACGTACTTCACCTGGCGCAACAGCGCCTGGGAGCTCTCCGAGTATTTGACAGAGCTGTCGCAGACCGAGCTGGTGGACTGGTTCAGACCCAACTTCTGGGTCAACACCCCGGACATCCTCCACGCCACCCTGCAGCAGGGCGGCCCGCCTGCCTTCCGGCTGCGTGCCGCGCTCGCCGCCATCACCGGGCCCTCGTGGGGCATGTACAGCGGCTACGAGCTCTGCGAGGGCACGCCGCTGCGCGACGGCAGCGAGGAGTACCGGGACTCCGAGAAGTACCAGCTCCGGCCCCGCGACTGGTCCTGCGCCGGCTCGATCGCGCCACTGATCACCCGGCTCAACGGGATCCGCGCCGCGCACCGCGGGGCGATCGCGCAGCTGAGCACCCTCCGTCTGCACCATATGACCGATGAATCGATGCTCTGCGTCTCGAGGGCGACCCCTGACAAGACCGACGTGGTGCTGCTCGTGATCAATCTCGATCCGCAGCACACGCATGAGGCCACGACGTGGCTCGACCTCGGCGCGCTCGGCGTCCCCGCCGATCGTCCTTTCGAGGTGCGCGACGAGCTCGGCGGCGCGAGCTACACGTGGCAGGGCCCGGTGAACTACGTGCGCCTCGACCCGGCGGTGCAGCCGGCCCACGTGTTCCACGTGCGCCCGCTGCCGTGACCGTCGTTACCAAGCTCGATCAGGGACCGCTGTGGTTCCGCAAGGCGGTGTTCTACGAACTCTCCGTGCGCGCGTTCATGGACGGCAACAACGACGGCATCGGCGATTTCGTCGGACTCATCAGCAAGCTCGACTACCTCGAGTGGCTCGGGGTCGACTGCATCTGGTTGCTCCCCTTCCAGCAGAGCCCGCTGCGCGACGGCGGCTACGACATCTCCGACTACCGGACGGTGCTGTCCGATTACGGCAACGTGGACGACGTCGCCCGTCTCGTCGAGGAGGCGCACCGTCGCGGCATCCGCGTGATCATGGACCTGGTCATCAACCACACCAGCGATCAGCATCCGTGGTTCAAGAACGCCCGGTCGTCGGTCGACAGCGAGTACCGGAACTGGTACATGTGGTCGAACACCAAGAATCTCTTCAGCGAAGCCCGGATCATCTTCGTCGACACGGAGACGTCGAACTGGACGTGGGACGAGCAGTCGGGCGCGTACTACTTCCACCGGTTCTTCAGCCATCAGCCCGACCTCAACTACGACAACCCGCGAGTCCGCGCGGAGATCATCGACGTCTGCCGGTTCTGGCTCGACCTCGGGATGGACGGGTTCCGGCTCGACGCGGTGCCGTACCTCTTCAAGCGCGAGGGCACCAACTGCGAGAACCTCCCCGAGACGCACGCGTTTCTCGCCGACGTGCGCGCCGCGATCGATGCCGAGTATCCCGACAAGGTGCTCCTCGCGGAGGCCAACCAGTGGCCCGAGGACGTGGTCGACTACTTCGGGTCACCGCAGCGACCGGAGTGCCACATGTGCTTCAACTTCCCGCTGATGCCGCGGATGTTCATGGGCCTCCGCCGTGAGCAGCGCTACCCGATCACCGAGATCCTCGAGCGCACACCGGCCGTGCCGCCGAACAGCCAGTGGGGCATCTTCCTGCGCAACCACGACGAGCTCACCCTCGAGATGGTGACCGACGAGGAGCGCGACTACATGTGGGACGAGTACGCCCAGGATCCTCGCGCCAAGCTCAATCTCGGCATCCGGCGCCGGCTCGCGCCGTTGCTCAACAACGGCCGGCGGCAGATGGAGCTGTTCCACGGTCTGATCCTCTCGCTGCCCGGCTCGCCGATCCTGTACTACGGCGACGAGATCGGCATGGGCGACAACGTCTATCTCGGGGATCGCGACGGAGTGCGGACGCCCATGCAGTGGAACGCCGACCGCAACGGTGGTTTCAGCCAGGCGGACTTCGCACAGCTCTACCTGCCCCCGCTCATGGACCCGGTGTACGGCTTCCAGGCGTGCAACGTGAGCGCGCAGCGCCGCAACGAGTTGTCGATGCTGCACTGGCTTCGCCGTTTCATCGCGGTGCGCAAGCGCTGGCCGGTCTTCGGCGAGGGGGAATTCGAACCGCTGGACGCCGCCAACCCGTCGGTCTTCGCATTCGTGCGCAGCGGCGACCGCCACGTGGTGCTCTGCGTCAACAATCTCTCGCGTTTCGCGCAGCCGGTCGAGCTGGACCTGCGCAGGTACGCGGGGATGACGCCGGTCGAGCTGCTCGGCCGCGTGCACTTCCCGCGCATCGGCGAGCTGCCGTACCTCCTCACGATGGGACCCCACGGCTTCTACTGGTTCACCCTCGACCCCGACGGGTCATGAGCGCCTCCCCGAGCGCTGCTGCCGCGCTGCTGCGCGACCACGGCATCGAGGGCTGCGAGCAGGCGCTCGGCGCCTATATCAGCCGGCAGCGATGGGCCGGCGCCCAGGGACGCACCATCGAATCGATCGACGTCGTCGACGCCGCCGTCATCAACGAGCAGGCGCCGGTCCTGCTGCACACGCTGACCGCCGTCACCTACGCCGACGGCGCCACCGTCCGCTATGCGCTCCCACTCGGTGTCCGCGGCGTGGACGACCCGCTCGCGGAACGCGCGCCGGACTACCTCATCCCGTGGGCCGAGGCGCCGAGGCCGCTCCTGCTGTATGACGCGGTCGGCGACCCCGCCTACATCGAATGGCTCCTGGAGGCCATCCGCGAACGCCGGGTCTTCGCCACCTCCGCCGGCGAGGTTCGCTGCAGCTGCCCGGATCCGGCCTCACTCGACCCCGGCACGCTCTCCTCGGTGCGGTATCTCAGGGTCGAGCAGAGCAACACCTCGGTCGAGGTCGGCGACGCGATCTTCTTCAAACACCTGCGACGCGTCGAGGCGGGACCGTCGCATGAGCTCGAGATGTCGGAAGCGCTCGCGGCGGCGGGGTTCACGCACGTGGCGCCAATGCTCGGCCGCGCTGTCTGGGCGGCGACGGGCGGTGCCCCATCGCTCCTCGTGCTGGTGCAGCGCTTCCTGCATAACAGCAGTGAGGGCTGGGCGCTCGCGCTCACGTCACTGCGCGCGCTGTACGCCGACGCGGAGAGCCTGGGATCTCGCGACCCCGGGGAACGGCGCGCCGCGGTCGCGGCGCAGGACGCCTCCTTCCTCACCGAATCCATCCGCCTCGGCAAGGTGGTCGCGGAGCTGCACCGTGCGCTCGCGAGCCCGCTCCCTGATCCGGGGATGGCCCCGGCGCCGCTCACGGAGGCGGCGCTCGATCGGTGGGCGTCCGGCATGACCGCCGAGCTCGATGCCCTGCTCGCTCGCAGCGACGCATCGCTCGATCCTGTGCGCGAGGCCCGCGCGGCCGTTGTCGCGGCCTACGATCACCTGCGGGAGCTGCCGGGCGGTGGTCTGCTGACCCGTATCCACGGCGATCTCCACCTCGGCCAGCTGCTCCGGGTCGACACCGGCTGGGTGGTGCTCGACTTCGAGGGCGAGCCCGACCGCAGCCCGCAGCAGCGCCGCGAGCTGAACAGCCCGCTGTGCGACGTCGCGGGGATGCTGCGGTCGTTCGATTACGCCGCCGCGGCCGCCATCTACGAGCGTGCCGCGCCGGACACCTCCGAGGCGGACCTGCTGCTCGGCTACGGCGACGCATGGGCCGAGGCCAACCGCGACGCCTTCTGGACCTCCTACCTCGAAACGATCGGCACCCACGGCGTGCTTCCCGCGCCGGCACACGCGCTCGTCATCCGGCGCGCCTTCGAGGTCCAGAAGGCCGTGTACGAGATCGGGTACGAGCTGGGGCACCGCCCAACCTGGGTGCCGATCCCGCTCCGCTTCCTCCTCCGGGCGAAGGACGGCGTGGGTGATGGCGGTGGCTGAGACGGCCGCGGAGCTCGAGGCCACGGTGGAACGGCTCCTCGCCGGGCGTCTCGCGGTGCCGCACGACCTGCTCGGCCCACGCGAGGTCGACGGCGCCACACGCATCCGGGCGTTCCATCCCGACGCGGCCGCCGCGAGCATCGCCCGAACCGACGGCGTCACACCCATGCGCCGGCTCAACGCCGCGGGACTCTTCGAGGTGAGCGTCCCCGCTGGCGGGTCTCCCGGGTATCGCATCCGCTTCAGCAATCGCGAGCGCGAGTGGGAGCAGGAGGATCCGTATGCCTTCGCACCCACGGTCGGCGAGCTCGACCTCCATCTCATCGGGGAGGGAACCCACTCGCAGCTCTGGCGGGTCCTCGGCGCACGGGTCGTCGAGCACCAGGGCGTGAGCGGGACGGCGTTCGCCGTCTGGGCGCCGAACGCCCTCGGCGTGAGCCTCGTCAGCGACGCCAACTTCTGGGACGCGCGCACATGGCCGATGCGCATGCTCGGCCGCTCGGGGGTCTGGGAGCTGTTCTGTCCCGGGGTCGGCCGCGGTGTCCGCTACAAGTTCCTGGTCACCCGCAACGACGGGATGCGCACTTTCAAAGCGGACCCGCTGGCGCGAGCCGCCGAGCTGCCACCGGGCACCGCCAGCATCGTCGAGCAGAGCTCGTTCCGCTGGCGGGACGGCGCGTGGATGCGCCGGCGCGAAGACGCGGCGATCAGCCGCGCGCCGTTCGCGGCGTACGAGGTGCATCTCGGCTCGTGGCGTCGGGCGCCGGACGGACGCCTGCTCACCTACCGGGAGATCGCCGAGCCGCTCGCCGCCCACTGCCGCGAGCTGGGATTCACCCACATCGAGCTGCTCCCCATCATGGAGCACCCCTTCGGCGGATCCTGGGGGTACCAGGTCACCGGGTACTACGCGCCGACCGCCCGTCACGGCACCCCCGACGACTTCCGGCGGTTCGTCGACGTCATGCACCGCAACGGCATCGGCGTGATCCTCGACTGGGTTCCCGCGCACTTCCCGCGTGACGGCTGGGCGCTCGCCCGGTTCGACGGCACGGCCCTGTACGAGCACGCCGACCCGCGTCGCGGTGAGCACCCGGACTGGGGGACCTACGTCTTCAACTACGGCCGCAACGAGGTGCGCAACTTCCTGGTCGCCAATGCCCACTACTGGGCGGAGGAGTTTCACGTCGACGGCCTGCGGGTCGACGCCGTGGCCTCGATGCTCTACCTCGACTACTCGCGCCAGCCCGGCGCGTGGGTGCCGAACATCTACGGTGGCAAGGAGAACCTCGAGGCGATCGCGCTCCTGCGCGAGGTCAACGACTCGCTGCACGCGCTCAGGCAGGGCGTCATCACCATCGCGGAGGAGTCGACAACCTGGCCCGGCGTGACCCGATCGATCGCGAGCGGCGGTCTCGGGTTCGACTTCAAATGGAACATGGGGTGGATGCACGACACCCTCGACTACCTGCACAAGGACCCGGTGTTTCGCCGGTATGCGCACCACCAGATGACCTTCGGGCTGATGTACGCATGGTCCGAGCGGTTCGTCCTCCCGCTGTCGCACGACGAGGTCGTGCACCTCAAGGGATCCCTGCTCGGCAAGATGTCGGGCGATCCTTGGCGGCGTTTCGCCAATCTCCGGGCGCTGTTCGGCTGGATGTGGGCCCACCCGGGCAAGAAGCTGCTCTTCATGGGCGGCGAGCTCGGTGACGAGCACGAGTGGGCGCACGACTCTGCCCTCGACTGGACGCTCCTCGAGGACCCCGCGCACGCCGGCGTCCACCGGCTCATCGCCGACCTCGGGTCGCTGTACGCGGCGACACCCGCGCTGTGGGAGCTCGACGAGAGCCCCAACGGCTTCCAGTGGATCGACGCCGGCAATGCGGACCAGAACGTGCTCAGCTTCGTCCGGCGCGATGACCACGGTTCGCCCGGCATCGCGTGCATCGCCAACTTCGCCCCGGTCGTCCGCTACGACTTCAAGGTCGGGCTTCCCCTGGCGGGCCGGTGGGGCGAGATCCTCAACACCGACTCGGAGCACTACGGCGGCAGTGGGGTGGGCAACCTGGGCGCCGTCGAGGCGCTCGCCGAGCCCTGGCACGTCTTCAAGCACTCGGCCCGGCTGACCCTCCCGCCGCTCGCGGTGGTGTGGCTCGCCCCTCAGGGCATTGCTTAACGGTTGCGCACCCGTGAGAATGGGTGGACAACCTGCGGGGCGAGAGTGGACGCGTGGCGATGAAAGCAGCGGATGCCATCACGCGCACACCGCGCCCACGAGACCATTACCAGACACAGGGGTTCCCCACGACCATGAACACCGACGAGGCCCGCGCCCGCCTGCTGAGCGAGCGGGCTCGCATCGAGGAGCTCCGTCAGGCGGCGAACCGGCTCACCGCTGACGCCCAGGACGCGACCGAGCGCGAGCTGTCGTCGGCCGAGCAGCATCCCGCGGAGCTCGCGAGCGAGACGATCGGCCTCGAGCTGGACCACAGCGTCCTGCAGCATGCGGAGCTGGAGCTCGCCGAGCTCGAGGCCGCGGTCAAGCGGGTGGACAGCGGCGTGTACGGGCGCTGCGAGGCGTGCGGGCAGCCGATCAGCGAGGCGCGGCTGGAGGCGATCCCCACCGCCCGCTACTGCATCGAGGATCAGGCCAAGCAGGACCGCGGACGGCGCAACGGGCGCTAGCCTGACCCGCCGGCGAGCGGCGTCGGGTCGAGCTGGAGCCAGGTCCGCGAGGTCCACATCCACTCTTCGGTGAGGGGGTCGCGGGCGCCGCCGACGAGCACCACCTCGCCGATCGTGTCGTCGTAGTACATGGCTGCGACCGTACGTCCGGTGCCGGCGCCGATCGGCACCAGCTCTTGATTGTTGGTCCAGATGCTGCCGCTCCAGACGTCCGTCCCCGCATTCCCCACCGCGGTGCCCACGAGCACGACGGTCTGGTCCTGCGGATCGGTGGTCATCTGACTCGTCAGCGGGTCGAAGGTCGCGCCGGACTTCGGATTGAGCTGCGTCCAGGTGCTGCCGTCCCACGCCCACGTGAGCGCCGGCCCAATGGTCCCTTCGTTGCCGACCGCGATGACCTCTTTTGACACAGGATCGTATGCGGCGACGAACTCGACGGCGGCGGAAAGGTCGGTCCTCGGATGCTGCAGGCTCCACGTCGATCCGTCCCACGTCCAGGTTTGCAGGCTCCTCGGTGGTCCGGCGCCGCAACAGGAAGCGAGCGCGACGATGGTCTGGTCCTCCGGATCGGCCACCAGGTCCACCGCGGACAGCGCGCCGAAGCGGACGGCAGATCCGAGAAGCGTGATCTCGGATCGAGGCCGCAGGAGGCGCCATGTCGAGCCGTTCCAGACCCAAGTCTGGTTGGTGCCGCTTTGGGTGACCGTGACCAGCATCACGGTGCCGTTGAACGGGTCGTACACCATCGATCCGGTCGCCGGTGGATGCGTCGCGGTTGCGTGACGTGTCCAGCTGGTGCCGTCGAAGGTCCAGGTGTCGAGCAGCGGCCGGCCCGAGTCATCCACGCCGCCGAAGGCGACCAGCTGATGGTGGGCTCCGTCGTATGCGGTGGAGGCGAGCTCACCGGGTGGGGGATCGGACCCGGTGATCATGGCGGCATCCATCCCATCAGCGAGGCGGACCCAGGAGGGGAATGTCCATGCCCAGACACCGAGCGGGCGCGACGCGGTGGGATCGGCCGCCCAGCCGAAGGCTTCCATGATGCCGTCGATCTCGTCGTCAACCGCTGCCGCCGGGATGGGCCCGAAGTTCCCGTACAGGAGCGTCCAGTCCTCTCCGCTCCAGGTCCACGTCTGATTCGTCGAGATCCCCGGTTGACGCGAAGGGCCGGTGAGCACCAGCTGATTCGTCCTGGGATCGATCGCCATCGCAGCGGGCGCGGTTGCCTGCGGCGAATGCACGGTCGCGACCTTCTGCCAGGTCGTTCCGTCCCAGGTCCACGTCGTGCTGGGCGCGTCGGGCTCCAGGCTCACCGCGATCGGCCACTCGGTGACCGGGTCCTCGGCAACCACCAGCGCCCGTGCTCCGGGGGACGCGCTCGGGGAAGCACTCAGTGACCAGCCCGAGCCGTTCCACGTCCAGGTCTCCGTGGCCTCGGGGCCCGCAGCGGTGTCGTACGTCAGCAACACCATCCGGTTCAGCGCGTCGTCCCAGACCATGCCGGCGGTCCGGCCGCCCGGTGCTCCGCCGGCCTGCCGGCCGGTGCGCTTCCACGTGCAGCCGTTCCACGACCACGTGTCGTTTGCCGGATGGCCGTTCGTGAGGACCCCGCCAAACAGCAGGAGGTCGTGGGTGGTCGGGTCGTAGGCGAGGGACGCATCGCTTCGCCCGGGAGGCGACATCGAGGGTTGCGCCAGGGCCCATCGCTGACCCAACCCGAACCAGAGCCACGTCTTCGACTCATTCCCGGTGCCACCGAAGAGCACCACGGGATTCCCTGCCTCGGACACGTCCTGGGCGATCGCCGCTCCCCCGGAGGTCGACGGGGTCCCCGCGGTCTCGGTCGTCCAGACGCCACAGGATTGTGCCGCCGCGCCGGGGAAGTCGGCTCGTGCCGGCAACGCCGCGGACGTGCTGTGCTCCAGCCGCCAGATCCCCGCCGTCGCCGCAAGCACGACGATGAGCGCGGCGCCGCTGAGCGCGACTCTGCGAATCTGCAAACCGCCGCGCGGGTGGTCGCTGCCGGTGTCCGGTTGCGCCGGGACGCCGTCTGTCCCATCCCCATGGATGTACAGACCGGAGACCGAGGGCGGGAGTGTGCCGGGGCGCGTGCCGACCACCGACCATCCGCTCCCGGCCCGCTTGATGACGGCCGCCGCGCACGGGATCGACGCTGGAATCACGGCATCGCTCGCAAGGGCTTCGCCGAGGGCAGGCGCCTCGCGGGTGCCGGTCCGCAGCAGCGCGACGCTCACCGGCACGGTTTCAGCTGCGTCCAGCAGTGAGCGCGCTTGCAGATCGTCAAGGCCGACGAGGACGCGGTGGCCCGCGCGTCGGCCGATGTCGAGTTGCTGAACGGTGCCGGGGATGACCGCCACCGCGTACTGCATCGCCCCGCGATCTCCCTCGATCCGGGCGACCCATGCGCCGGATGGAGCATCGCCGCTCGCCGTGAGCCGGCTCGTCACGCGGGCGACGGTGCGATCCGAACCTCCGGGCGCCGCTGGCGGATCAGCCCGTATCAGCCACCAGTCGACCGGCATCGCGGCAAAGCGCGCCAACCGGGGCTGGCCGGACAGGCCGTCGAGCCGGATCGCGGTTGCCACTCGATGGGTATACGCCACGACGTCCCCACCTGCCATGCCGTTCGCGGCCCTGGCGACATGCCATTCAGTGGCGGAAGTGACGCTCCCCTGCGAGCACGACCGCCATCCCGAGGGCTTCGGCGGCTTCCGTCACCGGCTGGTCCTGCTTGCTGCCACCCGGGTGGATCACCGCGGTGACGCCCGCCTTCCCCAGCGTCTCGAGGCCGTCCGGCATCGGGAAGAAGGCGTCGGATGCCGACACCGCGCCGGCACAGCGATCGCCGGCACGCGCGACGGCGAGCTCCGACGACTCCACCCGTGACATCTGCCCGGCTCCGACGCCGACCGCCATGCCGTCGCGGACGATCACCACCGCGTTCGATTTGACGTGCCGGCACACCCGCCACGCGACGAGAAGGTCGCGCCATTCCGACTTCGGTGGGCTGACGCCGCCCCGCGACGGTCATCGTCGCGCGATCGGTGATGACGCGATCCCGCGTCTGCACGAGCAGGCCGCCGTCGATGCTGCGCACGTCGAGCTGGCCGGCGCACGATGGATGGTCGGCGACGAGCACCCGGAGTCGCTGCTTCGCGGCGAGGAGCGCCGCAGCATCGTCGTCGATCGCCGGACAGATCACCGCCTCGAGGAACGTGCGGCTCAGCTCGGTTGCGGTCGCCACGTCGAGCGGCCGGTTGATCCCGACGATGCCGCCGTACGCGGCGCGCGGATCGCACTCGTAGGCGCGGCGATACGCATCCACCGCCGTATCGCCCACGGCGAACCCGCACGGATTCGTGTGCTTGATGACGCAGGCGGCCGGCTCCGCGAACTCCGCGGTCAGGGCGCGGGCGGCGTCGACGTCGAGCCAGTTGGTGAACGACAGCGCTGAGCCCTGCACCTGCCGCGCATGCGCGGCCCCGCCGGGAGGGCCGGGGATCGCGTAGAGCGCACCCTGCTGGTGCGGGTTCTCACCGTAGCGGAGCTCGTGCAATCGCCGGCCGCCGACGGTGAGCTCCGCGGGCAGCGCAGCGGCCCCGGAGCTGTCGCGCAGCCATGAGGCGACCTGCGTGTCGTACGCGGCGACGTGGGAGAACGCTTCAGCGGCGAGGCGATGCCGCGTCTCGACCGAGACCGAACCGTGTTCGCGCAGCTCGTCGAGCACCGTCTGATACTGACCAGGCGACACCACCACCGCGACCGAGTCGCGGTTCTTGGCTGCGGCACGGATGAGCGTCGGACCGCCGATGTCGATGTTTTCGACAATCGTGTCGTCATCTGCGCCGCCGGCGAGCGTCTCCGCGAAGGGGTACAGCGACGACACCACGAGGTCGATGGGTTCGAACCGGTTCTCCGCGAGCTGGCGCATGTGCTCGGCGTTGTCGCGCCGGGCGAGGATGCCCGCGTGGATCGCCGGGTGCAGCGTGCGGACCCGGCCGTCGAGCATCTCGGGAAATCCCGTGATGTCGGCCACCGACTGCACGTCGATCCCCGCCTCCGCGAGCGTCCGCCCGGTGCTGCTCGTGGCGATGAGATCGACGCCGCAGTCGCGCAGGCCGCGCGCGAAGTCGAGCAGGCCGGTCTTGTCGCTGACCGAGAGGAGCGCCCGCATGCCTACACCGTTGCCGGCGCGGCGTGGGTGAGCACGCGCACGTGGCGGCCGCGCCTCACGATGCGGCCGCCGCACCAGAGCGCGACCGCCTGGGGGAGCAGCTCCCACTCGCGCTCGTGGATGCGCTGCCGGAGCGTCGACGCGTCGTCGTCCGGCTCGACCGGCACCGCCGCCTGGAGGACGATCGGCCCACCGTCGGCCTCGCCCCGCTCGAGGAGCTGAATGGTGCACCCGGTCACGCGCACGCCGCGGTCGAGTGCCCGCTCGACGGCGTCCATGCCGCCGCCAAAGGCCGGCAGCAGCGACGGATGGACGTTGAGGATCGCGTCCGGATACGCGTCCAGGAACTCGTCGCTGAGGATGCGGTCGTACCCGGCGCACACCACGAGCCCGACGCCCGCGCTCCGGCAGCGCGCCAGCATCTCGCGGTCGCGCGCCGCGACGTCACCACCGAAATCCGCCTGGGGCAGCGCCATCGCGGGCACCTCCCATCCTCGGGCCAGGTCGAGGGCACGGGCACTCCGCCGGTTGGAGATCACGAGCGCCACCCGTGCGGGGAACGCCGGATCCTTGCACGCCTGGAGGAGCGCCTCGAGATTGGTGCCGGCGCCCGAGACCAGCACCGCGATCGGCGTGCGGACGGTCACCGGAGCACGACCCGCTGCGTGCCGGACTGGGTCACCACCTCGCCGATCTTCCACACCGGGATCCCGGCGGCCGAATCGATCGGCGGAGCATCGGCGGGGACGATCACCACCATTCCGACGCCCATGTTGAAGGTCCGCCACATCTCCTCGAGATGCACGCCGCCGACCCGCTGGAGCGCGTCGAAGATCGCGGGCACCGTCCAGGTGGCGCGGTCGATGGTCGCGGCGAGCCCCTCGGGGAGCACCCGGGGCACGTTGTCGATGAGGCCCCCGCCGGTGATGTGCGCAAGCCCGCGCACGTCGGTCCGCTTGCGCAGCTCACGGATCGCGGCGAGATACGAGCGGTGCGGCTCGAGGAGGAGATCGACCAGCGGCCGGTCGGTGCCGGGCAGCACGTCCGACCACTGGAGCTCGTGCTCGGCGGCGATGTGGCGGACCAGCGAGTACCCGTTGGTGTGCAGCCCGCTGCTCGGCAGCGCCAGCAGGGTGTCGCCGGCGGTCACCCGGCTCCCGTCGATGATCGCGCCGGCCTGCACGGACCCGACGATGAACCCGGCGATGTCGTAGTCACCGAGCGCGTACACCCCCGGCATCTCAGCGGTCTCGCCGCCGATGAGCGCGCAGCCGGCATCCCGGCAGGCCTCCGCGATCCCGTCGATGAGCTCGGCGAGCTGCTCGGGGACCAGGCGCCCCGTCGCGTAGTAGTCGAGGAAGAAGAGCGGCTCGGCCCCGCAGCACGCGATGTCGTTCACGCAGTGGTTGACGAGGTCGATGCCGATGCCGCGATGGCGTCCGGTGGCGATCGCGACCTTGACCTTGGTGCCGACCGAGTCGGTGCTCGATGCCAGGACCGTGCCCTGCGCC
Source organism: Candidatus Dormiibacterota bacterium (assembly GCA_963848445.1). Taxonomy (GTDB): domain Bacteria; phylum Chloroflexota; class Dormibacteria; order Aeolococcales; family Aeolococcaceae; genus Palsa-851. Next base: position 645,421 of record CAWKDT010000003.1, on the reverse strand, counting down.
GACCCGGGATCGAGGGCGAAGAGGCCGCTGAATGCGCCGATCCCACCGAGCACCTGGGGCGTGTGGGTCGAGGCGATCGTGCGCCGGATCAGGCTGACGGCGCGGTTGCCCTCGTCGATGTCGACACCGGCGTCCGCGTAGCGAAGGTCACCCATCGGAAAGAGTGTATCGGCGGCCCCTTGCCGGGCGCGGAGCGGCCAATGAGGGTCCGCCGTGGCCGGGAGGTGTCACCATGTAAGCGAGCACACCGTGTCCAGGACTCCATAGCCACCTAGTGAACCCCACTGATACCTCGGACCCGAACTACTTCCATCGGGTCGTGGACTGCCAGTGGGCCTGCCCGGCCCACACCAACGTGCCTGAGTACATCCGGCTGATCGCCCAGGGTCGGTATACGGACGCGTACATGTCCAACCGGGAGTCCAACGTCTTTCCCGGGATCCTCGGGCGCACTTGCGACCGCCCCTGCGAGCCGGCGTGCCGGCGCTCGCGGGTCGATGGGTCGCCGGTCGCGATCTGCCGGCTGAAGCGGGTCGCCTCCGACCTCCGCGACGATTTCACCGGACGGCTCCCGCTCATCCCGAGCGAGAAGAACGGGCGGCGCGTGGTCTGCATCGGCGCGGGGCCCGCCTCGCTCACGGTGGCGAACGACCTCATGCCGGTCGGGTACGAGGTGGTCATCCTCGAGCAGCACGATCAGCCCGGCGGCCTCATGCGCACGAACATCCCGGCATTCCGCCTCCCCGCCGAGGTGCTCGACGAGGAGATCGCCACGATCGTCGACATGGGTGTGGACCTGCGGCTCAACACCCCGGTGACGAGCCTGCGCGGCCTGCTCCAGCAGGACTTCGACGCCGTCTTCGTGGGAACGGGGGCTCCGCGCGGCAAGGACCTCGATGTGCCCGGCCGCCACGAGAGCGATCGGATCCACATCGGCATCGACTGGCTCGAGTCGGTCGCCTTCGGGCACATCGACAAGATCGGCGAGCGCGTGCTGATCATCGGCGTCGGCAACACGGCGATGGACTGCTGCCGCTCGTCGCTCCGCCTCGGCGGGAAGGACATCAAGGTGATGGCCCGGCGGCCGCGCAACTTCTTCAAGGCCTCCGCGTGGGAGCTCGACGACGCGGAGGAGGAGGGGGTCGAGATCCTCGTCAACCACGCGCCGACGCGCTTCGTGATCGAGGACGGCCGCCTCACCGCCATGGAGTTCCAGCGCCTGGAGTGGGACGAGCACGCGCGGCACTCGACGGTGATCGACACCGTCGTGATCCCGTGCGACGACGTGATCCTCGCGATCGGCCAGGAGAACGCGTTCCCCTGGATCGAGCGCGACCTCGGGCTCGAGATGGGCGACTGGGACCTGCCGGTCGTCGATCCCGTGACCTTCCAGTCATCGCTCCCGGGCGTCTTCTTCGGCGGCGACTCCGCGATGGGGCCCAAGAACATCATCTGGGCGGTCGAGCACGGTCATCAGGCGGCGATCTCGATCCACAACCACTGCCAGGGCATCCCGGTGACGGAGCGCCCGGCGCAGGGGACCAACATCGTCAGCCAGAAGATGGGGCTCACCGAGTGGAGCTACCACAACGACTACAACCCGTCCGCCCGCCAGCGGATGGCGCACGTCGAGCTGACCCGGAGGTTCCAGAGCATCGGGACCGAGGTGGAGATGGGCTTCTCCGCCGAGCAGACCGCGCGCGAGGTGCAGCGCTGCCTCAACTGCGACATCCAGACGGTGTTCGCGGCGCCGCTCTGCATCGAGTGCGACGCGTGCATCGACATCTGCCCGGTACAGTGCCTGACGATCACCGAGAACGGTGAGGAGGCCGACCTCCGGACCCGCCTGTCCGCGCCGGCGAAGAACCTCGAGCAGGCGCTGTTCGTCTCTGCGGGGCTGCCCCAGACGGGACGCGTGATGGTCAAGGACGAGGACCTGTGCGTGCACTGCGGGCTCTGCGCGGAACGGTGCCCGACGGCCGCGTGGGACATGCAGAAGTTCGAGCTGCTGATCCCGCTCGCGCTCTCCACGCCGCTCCCGGTGGCGACCTAGGTCATGGTTGCCGAGATCGTCGCCAAACCGCGCTCCAAGGTGAACGACTTCACGATGAAGCTCGCCAACGTGAACGGCACCGGATCGTCGAGCGCCAACAACCTGCTGATGCGCGCGATCTTCCGGATGGGCGTGCCGGTCTCCGGGAAGAACCTGTTCCCATCGAACATCCAGGGCCTGCCCACGTGGTACGAGATCAGGGTCAACAAGGACGGGCACGTGGCGCGCGCACGTGAGTACGACGTCATGGTGGCGATGAACGGGCAGACCTACGCGCAGGACATCGCGGAGGTCGGCGCCGGCGGCTACCTCATGTACAACTCGTCATGGCCGCTCGACAGGGCGCTGATCCGCGAGGACGTCACCTACTTCGGCGTGCCGCTCGCGGAGATGTGCAACGACAAGTTCAAAGGCCCGCGCGAGCGGATCCTCATGAAGAACATCGCGTGCGCCGGCGCGCTCGTCGCATTGCTCGGCATCGACATGGACGTGATCGCGCAGCTCCTCACCGAGCAGTTCGCCGGCAAGGAGCGGCTCCGCGCCTCCAACCAGCTGGCGCTGCGGCTCGGCCACGATTTCGCCCTGGAGCACTTCGACCACCCGCTGGCCTGCCGCGTCGAGACCATGGACGCGACGCGCGGTTCGATGCTCATCGACGGCAACACCGCCGCCGCGCTCGGCTGCGTCTACGCGGGCGCGACCGTCGCTGCGTGGTATCCGATCACGCCGTCGACGTCGCTGATGGACGCGTTCGCCAAGTACTGCGCGAAGTTCCGGCGTGACCCGGAGACGGGGCGCAACAACTATCTCGTGCTCCAGGCCGAGGACGAGCTCGCCGCGATCGGGATGGTGCTGGGCGCGTCATGGGCGGGCGCACGCGCGTTCACGTCGACGTCGGGACCTGGGATCTCGTTGATGCAGGAATTGATCGGGCTCGGGTACTACGCCGAGGTCCCCGCAGTGGTGTTCGATGTCCAACGGACCGGCCCGTCGACCGGGATGCCGACACGCGTGCAGCAGGCGGACATCCTCAGCTGCGCATACGCGTCGCACGGCGATACCAAGCACATCCTGCTGTTCCCCTCGAGCCCCGCCGAGTGTTTCACGATGGCGGTGAACGCGTTCGACCTCGCCGAGCGCTTCCAGACGCCCGTCTTCGTGCTCTCCGACCTCGACATCGGCATGAACGACTGGGTCTGCCCCGCGCTGGAGTGGGACGACTCGTACGTCCCCGATCGCGGTCGCGTGCTCGACGCTGACGAGCTGCGCGAGCTGGGTGTGTTCCACCGCTTCGAGCCCGCGGATGCCGATTCCGTCGCCGCGCGGACGCTTCCCGGTGTGAGCGAGCTTGGCGCGTACTTCACGCGCGGATCGGGCCACGGCAGCGATGGCGGGTACACCGAGCGCCCCGGCGAGTACCAGGAGGTGGTCGATCGTCTGCTGCGCAAGCACGCTGCCGCCGCGGAGCACGTCCCAGCGCCCGCGGTGGATGACGCTGCGCATGCGCGTCTCGGCATCGTGACGGTCGGCAGCTGCGAGCTCGCCGTGCTCGAGGCGATCGATGCGCTCAAGGAGCGCGGCGTCACCGTCGATTACATGCGCGTGCGTGGGTTCCCCTTCGGCGCGGCGGTGCGATCGTTCCTCGATGCGCACGAGACGATCGTCGTCGTGGAGCTGAACCGCGATGCGCAGTTGCGCACGCTGCTCACCATTGAGACGCCGGTGCCCAAGGAGAAGCTGCACTCGGTGCTCGTGTACGGCGGCTATCCCATGAGCGCCGAGGATGTCGTCGACGGCGTGATGCCGCTCGTGGAGGCCTGACCGAGATGCCGTCGATCCTCAAGCCCCGTGTCACACATCCCGGTCTCGCACGCAACGCACTCGGACTGACGATTCGCGATTACGAGGGCGGGATGTCGACGCTCTGCGCCGGATGCGGGCATGATTCCGTGACGGCCGCGATCACCCAGGCACTCTGGGAGACGGCGACGCCCCTGCACATGATCGCCAAGCTGAGCGGGATCGGCTGCTCCGCCAAGACTGCCGCGTACTTTGCCCGTGGCGCGCACGGTTTCAACGGCGCGCACGGCCGCATGCCACCGATCGCCACCGGCGCGAGTGCCGCGAACCGCGATCTTCTGTGCATCGGCATCAGCGGCGACGGCGACTCGCTGTCGATCGGACTCGGTCACCTCGGACACCTGGTGCGGCGCAACGTGCGGATGCTGTACGTGCTCGAGAACAACGGCGTGTACGGATTGACGAAGGGCCAGTTCTCGGCGTCGGCGGACTATGGATCCACGACCAAGCGCGGCGACGCCAACCGGCTGCAGCCCATCGATCCGATCCTGCTCGGACTCTCGCTCGGCGCGACCTTCCTGGCGCGCGGCTTCTCAGGTGACAAGCGCCAGCTGGTGCCGATCTTCCGTGCGGCGATGGCGCATCACGGGCTGGCGATCGTCGACGTGATCTCGCCGTGTGTCACGTTCAACGACCACGAGGGTTCGACGAAGAGTTACCTCTTCACGCGACAGCACGACGTGCAGATGACCGTGACCGACTTTGTCCCGCCGGAGCACGAGATCGCCGCAACGATCCCGGCGGATGGGGTCATCAGCATCAACATGCACGACGGTGCGACGTTGCGCTTCCGCAACGTGCCGGAGGGCTACGACCCCACGGACCGGACCGCCGTGCTCGAGCACCTGATGGCCTCGCGTGGCCGCGGTGAGATCGTCACCGGGTTGCTCTACATCGACGAGCACACGTCCGACCTGCACGAGCTTGGCAACACCGCGATGGAGCCGCTGGTGCAGGTACCGTACGAGAAGCTGTGCCCTGGGTCGGCGGCACTCGCAGGGATCGGATTCCGCTAGTCGGCCGCCGGTTCCCACGTCGAGAGCCGCGTTCTGGTGACAGCACCATCGCCTGCGCGAGGCTGGGCTCGCACGATCATTCTCCAATGGGGATCGCGAGGTCACGGGTGAGTGCGCGGGCACCCACCTCACTGCAATCGGTCATGAGCGTCCCTCCCGCGTAGGAAACCAGAGGAGGTCGTTGCGCACTGTCCTCAGGACGAGCTCGAGGGCGACGGGGTACTGGGTGCCTGACAGAAGCTGACGCCCTTATCGAACTGCCGCTGGGGCAGACCTACTGATCGCAGAGGCTTAGTGCATCCAGGATGCTGATGCTTCGGAACTCAGCATATGGCCCGCCCGGCGCATGAGCTCCTTCAGCTCGCTTCGATACCGCGCATCAATGTCGGCGCTGTGCGTAATCACGTCCAGTTCATTTGCGGCGGTGAGCTCCATGAAGTCTCGCAACTCGGTCTCTGACAACTCTCGCGCCGTGTCCGTGAATCTGTCACGCAGCACGACGGGAGTGGCGGTTCCGATTTGCGGGTAAACGAATCCGCGATCGGCGCTTGAATACAGGTAGATGATTGACTCTGACTTCGATCCAACTACCTCCTGAACACTTTCGCGGTGTGCAACATTGACTAGAGATGTGGCGAAGCCATCCGTCCCGTATACCGCATGGCACAACCCAGCGATCTCCAGATACTCAGGCGCCGACCATGCCTTCAACAACCCAGCAACCCGCTTCAGATGGGCGAAGAGTGTCCCTCCCGGATGTGGAATCCCTTCCACACCCCTCTCTACGAGGAAGGCTTCAGTCCTCGTTCGGTCCAGTCCGATTGCCATGGCAGGAAGCTTAACTCTGAATGGTCTCGACTTTGGCTCAGTGAACAAAGTTGTACGCTCGGGTGAGCCAGTCTGATACGGGCTACCGAGTTCTCGTGGCAAGGCGGGTCGGCTGAGAGGCTACCGGCCTCGCTCAAGGTACTGGGATGATGTCGCCGAGGACCTCTCGGGCACGGACTGACTCTTCTAGGTACCGGCGCATTGCCTTCCCGATGATTCGTCGTCCGTGACCGGGGGCCCTTGTTGGGGCGATCAGCGGGGCGAACGTGACCTGATAGGAGCCTGTGCAAGGGGCCCGTCCCAGTACTGTCCGTCCACCTGCCGCTGACGCACCAACCTCATTCACCGCATCACGAGGACGAGGATGACAGGCGCCAGGATGGCACAGAGAACCGAGCGCGTGGTCGTGGGAGTAGACACCCACGCCGATCTTCACGTCGCCGCCGCGCTCGACCCGCTCGGCCGCATGCTGGGCCGTCTCGAGGTCGGAACGAGCATGCGCGGATATACGCAGTTGCACAAGTGGGCGCACACCTTCAGTCCAACCACAACGTTCGGTGTCGAAGGAACCGGTGCATACGGCGCCGGCGTGGCTCCGTCACCGCAGCTGTGCGACCCGGCACCGTCACGACCCCGAGCGCGGCGAGCAAGCTGGCGCTCCGCTCGCTGGCGATCCGCCATCAGGGATTGACACCGAGCTAGTCGTCTTGGACCGTGAGCTCGCCCGCCTGACCTTGGAAGCCGCACCCAAGCTCTGCGACCTCACTGGCGTTGGTCCGGACGTTGCAGGGGCGCTCCTGGTCGCCGCCGGCGACAATCCCGAGCGCCTCCGTTCCGACGCTGCGTTCGCCAGCTTGTGTGGCGTGTCACCAGTGCCCGCTTCCTCAGGGAAGACCAACCGCCATCGCCTCAACCGCGGTGGCGATCGCATCGCCAACAACGCACTCTGGCGCATCGTCATGGTGCGCCTCACTTGCGATCAGCGCACCAAGACCTACGTCGCTCGCCGTACCGCCGAGGGCATGGCCAAGCGTGACATCGTGCGTTGTCTCAAACGCTACGTCGCTCGCGAGGTGTTCCACGCGCTCCTGGCGACGGCCCCGGCGTTGACGCGCAGCAGCGCTTGACAAGGCATAGGAGCATCATTCCCGGATGCTGGCCTGGGAGACGGGTCTGTGCCCCGGTATTCGCCCTGCCTCACGCTGACCGGGTCCACCTCGACGATCGGGCGATCCGGTTCTGGATGCGGTTCGCACTTAGCGGGTCACCGCAAGTGGAAACGGAGTAGGCTGAGCTTGCGACATCGTCGCAGCAGGACGCTGCATGCGCGCTTCTACTCGCGCCCTGTGGAGGTCATAGGTGACACCCTGGACCCTGCGTGTGGGTAAGGCGCGGGCCGCAAATGTGGTCGTTGTCTGCAGCGCCGTACTCCTGACTGGTTGTGGAGCCGTCAGCGGTACCTCGAACCCCACTGGCGCGGCTGCTGCGACTGGTGAACTGACGACGTCGCACCTGAGTGCGCCGCAACAAACGATCCCACCCTCGCCGGCGAACCGAATGGTCGGGGATCTGTCGCAAGCGGTGGACTACCCTCAATTCGGCACTAGGCTCGATCCCCCAGGCCAAGCAGCCCCGTCCCTGTCCGCAACAGACGCGGTGACGTTGTGCTCGAACCCTCACAGCGGCGTCACGTGTGAGCCTGGCCAGCCTATGTCAATCGCGCTCGCGCTCGTTACCGATGCTGGGATGGGCATGCACCGGCGACTGATGTGGGTAATGAGTTGGGCGAGCGTGGGATGCGGCCTGATCGGCCCCGCGCATACGCACCCCGATCCGCTGGTAAGCGACGTGACCTGTGACTTCGTCACCTTCGTCGACGCGAACACCGGCGCCAATTCCATGGCTATTAGAGGAGCGGGCCTGGTCAGCTAGCTTGCCTGTGTGTCGGCTGTCCCTTCGCATGAGAGCACCCAGGACTCACGCGAAAACTCTGGCGACATTGGCGGATGCTGGCATGGGCGAGCCTCGCCTCCCCTCTCTCCACGTGTGCGCCCGCCGATCACCCTGACGGAGGCGTTGCCCTTGAAGCGTTACTCGCCACCTTCGGCGGCTGCACATAGCTTGAGAACCCCCTCCCGGATCCCCTGGACATAGACTTCGCGAGACGCACTGAGCGGTACACCAACGATGACGTCCGATGGAGGAAACGCGTCCGACACTACCGTCGCATACTCGACAAAATGAACTCGCAGCCGGTTCGGTCGCGCAGGCATCTGCGAGAATTCCCGAAAGAGGGTTGCATCTCCGTTTAGGCTGGGATTGCTGGGCGCTTTGCGGGAACGCCATTGCTTATACAGGGCTCTAAGTTCTCTCTCTAGTGGACGGCTTGCGCCGAAAGCTCCCACTATGTCCTTTGGATTCCCCAAGTCCCGGGGGTAGCGAATCCGGGGAAACGGCAGCGGAAGACATCCTCGCGACATGCCTGCCTTCACGGCGTCATCGAGAGCAGCCCAGCGACGAACTATCGTCGTAATCCAGCGTCGCCACGAGCTCGCATCCAAGCCAAGCTCTCGCAATCGCCCGTTACCTTCGGCGTGCTGGTCGAAGGGACTCACGCGTAAACCATCTGCCATCAGGCACCAGACAGGGAAACACACATTCCAGTTACCGCCATACGAATACTCGAATGGCTGAAAGACGGAGTGTGAATCCCGACGGAAATCGCGCACCTCTATGTCCCCACTCGTCGAGCGAATACCTCTCCAAGATCCGCCACACGCTCATCCTCGCTGATTCCTTCGCAGTGGAGCCGCTGGATGAGCCTCCAAACGGTTTGTTCTTCCATCGACGGATGGTCGCACGCGGACCGGGTTGGCCGCCCCTCGCCTCCGTCGACGAGCCAGACCTCTTCTGGGAATATTTGCGGATGCTCGCCTGCTCGAGAACTCGCTCACATGGTGAAGGATCCACCTACCGACCCGCCCCTCCTATCCCAGGCCCGGCCGAGGTTCAGAGTGCTGCTGCACTACCAACGAGCTGGAAGGTTCGGTATAGCCGGGCCGCAAGGTCCGCGCCGCCGTCGATCAGGGCAGCCGCACCTACCGCCCCGGGATGCTAGCCGCAGGACGTCTTGACGTACTCGGACATCTGTGTGGACGCGGCCATGACCGCAGGGGTGCTGAGCGGCACGAACACCGTCTCAGCCGACGTGGCAGCAAATGTCGTCAGCGCTTGCACACTCGTATTCACCTGGTCGATCGCATGCGTTCAAAGGCGCGCTCCTCGGGCTCATCGGCCACAGAGACCGCTGCACGAATGAACGCAGCCACCGCCCGCGACGTCGACACCTCCGGCCACGCAACGACCAGACTGGTCAGAGGTGCGTCGCTGACGAGGACATAGGCGAGGTCGCTGCGCCGGTGGCGGCGGATCGATCCCGGGAGGAGAGCCACTGTCTGACCGAGTGCCACGGCCTCGAGGAGCTGGGTGCCGTCTCGCACCAAGGGACCGGACACTGAGCCCGGCTGGCCAGGCCAGCGAGCCAAAGGCTCGTCCGATAGCTCGGCGAAGCTGAGCTGCTGGCGGCGTGCGAGCCGGTGTCCGATGGGCAGCACCGCGACCAGCGGCTCCGTTCGCAAAGTCTCCATGTCGAGCATCACAGCGCGTGGGTCATCCGTGTCCCAAGGGCCGTGGAGGAGGCCCACGTCGGCGCGCCCATCGCACAGCATCGGAAGCTGCTCACCGATGGGGCTGAACACCACCTCCGCAGGGATCTGATCTGGCTCTTGGGCATAGGCCTCGAGGATCGCCGGAAGCAAGCCGGCGTCGCCACCCGCCTTGGTCACCACCAGGAGCCTGGGCTCGGTCGCGCCCGCGCGGCGCGTGCGCCGCTCAGCGGCCGCGACGGCGTCGAGCGCCGGTCGCGCGTGGGACAGCAGGACCTCCCCGGCAGGGGTAAGCATTACCTGACGCGTGGTCCGCTCTAGGAGGCGGGTGCCCAGCCGGGCCTCCAGGCTGCGGATTGCCCGTGACAGCGGTGGCTGGGCGATGCCCAGCCGCCTCGCCGCCGTCGTGAAGTTGAGCTCCTCCGCGACCGCCGTGAAGTACCGCAGTTGGCGGACTTCGAGATCATTCATACCATCCGAATATAGATGATCGCAGATCGGGTATTTCCCTTCGCGCTCGGATGACCTCCACGATCGGATCTCATGGCGCCGACCTGGTGCACCAGCAGAAGAAGGAGCTTCCGGACGTGACCACCGCGACGAACGTGGCGCTTATCACCGGCGCCAACAAGGGGATCGGCTATGAGGTCGCTCGCCAGCTCGGCGAACGCGGCATCACCGTCCTGGTCGGCGCGCGCGATGCCCAGCGAGGCGAGGACGCCGTCGCCCGGCTGCGTGAGCAGGGCGCAGACGCCCATCCGATCCAGATCGACGTCACCGATCCTGCATCGGCGACTCGTGCCGCTGCCGAGATCGACGACCGCTTCGGGCGGCTCGACATCCTGGTGAACAACGCCGGCATCTCACGCGAACAAGCCCGCCACCGGCCGAGTGACTACCCCCTGGACGCACTGCGCGAGACCTTCGAGACCAACGTGTTCGCCGTCGTATCAGTCACCAACGCCATGCTGGACCTGCTGCGCAAGGCGCCCGCCGCTCGCATCGTCAACCAGTCCAGCTCCATGGGTTCTCTCACCCTGGCCGCCGACCCGGCCTCGCCGTACGCGGGCCTCAACCTGCTCGGCTACAACTCCTCCAAGGCGGCCCTCAATGCCGTGACCCTGGAGTACGCCAAGGAGCTGCGCTCCACCCCCATCAAGGTCAATGCCGCCGACCCCGGCTACTGCGCCACCGACCTCAACGGCCACCAGGGCCACCGAAGCGCCCAACAGGGCGCCGCGGCGTCGGTCCGCCTCGCCACCCTGGATGACGACGGCCCCTCGGGCGGCTTCTTCGACGACAAGGGAGCGGTCCCATGGTAGCCGACGAATTCCACCGAATCAACCGAGTCGTTCGAATCGGTCAGATAGGCCTATCGGTGCAAGCTCTAAATGGGGGGCCTTCAGGCTCTGGTGAAAGTGTTACGCCAGGGTGAGCCGACGTTCTGTCACCCGGCCACGGTGTTGACTTTCGACCCTGAGATCGGCGCCGCTGCGCGCTGAGCGAGGCACGCTCAGCCATCGAGGGCATCGCTCGGGCTGGCGAAGCTCCGGATTTCTCTGATCACCGAGCCCTCGAAGGCGAACACTAGGTAGCTGCGTCCTGGCGGCCCGTGATGCCCCCCGGCGTGCAGGTCGGCTCCCTCAGAGAACAGGTACGCGCGGTCGCCACGCTCGAATGCCTCGACTCGCGTGAGACGCGGCGGCCGGTCGAAGCTGAGGAGCAGGTCGAGCACTCGCTCGCGTCCACGCGTTTGCTCCCCCGTCGGCTCGTTGACGAAGACGACGTCCTCGTGCAGCGCCGGGGCGGCGGCGCTCGCGTGATGGTTCCAGACCGCCTCGGCCCAGATAGTGAACAGCGCCGCGAGCCGGTCGCCGTCGCGGGACGCGTCCTCGTCCACCGCGAAAGTATCACGCCGAAAGCGCTTGGCTGGTTGGTGACGCTGGACGCTGAAGCAGTGCTTCAGCCGATCCAGCAGCGGCCAGCCGTGCTCAGGTAGACATTCGCGGACCCTAATGGCGTGAACCTCAGAACTCTCCCCCGACCGGGTATGAGTGCACTCGGCGGGCGCCACGTGGATCGCGACGCCGGGTCTCGGCACTGAACGTGCCCGTCAATCGGAGGCGGGCCTAGGCATACTGGCGGCACCGTAGCCAGGATTCTTGATGAGGTTGGGCAGGCGTGTATCCGTTCGAGCGCTTCAATCAGGCAACCCAGCGAGTGTTGACGCTGGCGCAAGAGGAAGCCGAACGCTCGCATCACAGCTACATCGGGACTGAGCACATCCTGCTCGGACTCCTTCGCGAGCGCGACACCATCGCGAGCACCGTCCTGGACCGTTTCAACGTCGACATCGCCGATGTTCGACGCTCCATCGACACGATACTTGGGGCTCACGAGCGGATCGTCATCCAGCAGATCATCCCCACATCGCGCGTTAAGACGCTCATCGAGATCTCGTTCACCGAGGCGCGCCGGATGGGCGACAGTTTCGTGGGTACGGAGCACATCCTGCTCGGACTGCTCATCGAGGGCGAGGGTATCGGTGCGCACGTGCTCAACGACCTCGGTGCCAACCTCGATAGCGTCAGGGCGGCGATCGATGTCGTGCGGAAGGCCGGCAAGATCGTCGAAGAGCCCGGAATTACCCGGTCGACGACCTCAAGGGTCGTCGCACACAGCTCCGGCCCGAGTCGGTATCGCCTCGTGCTCTTCGAGCGCGCCGGGGAGGCTGCTGGCGACAGCGAGCCGGTCTACGTGAACCCCATTTATGTCGTCCGCGTGGACCCCGCTGGTGAGAACCAGACGTCGATCACGCTGCGGCATGACGTCTCGTCGCCACTCGTCGTTCGCGGGGCGGTTCACGAGGTGGCGCAGCGACTATCGGAAGCCTAGCAGTCGTTCTCCTCACCGACAGGGGCTTCAGTCCGTCGACGTACATCGTCGCCCGAGAGCCGGCCTGGCGTTCGGTATCGGGCGCGCCCTCAAGGAGACGCTGTGTTTCGGGCTTGGCCCTCAATGTTCAGCCAGGCTGCCCGGCGCCCCGGGTACATTGACGGACCCTCGACTGCGGAAGCCTGCTGTCGCTCGTTCGAGATGAGGCGAAAGAAGGGCCCGGCCTCCCCCTGGCCCAAGACCCAACCTTGTCGCTACCGAACGAGGCCCGAGCCGTAGGGCGAGAAGCGCATAGACTGACCTATGCTCGACAGGCTTAGAGCCGTGCTTGACCATCCAAACGCCGGGCTGATCTTGGGCGTGACCGTCCTTGGTGCCGCGGTGATCATGGTTGGCGCGACCTTCACGCCGTTCGTCACCCAGGGCTGCATCTTCTGCCCCGTCGATTACACCATCCCGGCGCGAAGCCTGTTTCAGGGTCTCGACAGCTGGATCGTTCTCGTTGTGGCCGTCGGCCTCGCACTCTTGAGCGTGGCCTTCCTCATGAACCGTCATCGGCACACCACCGCTGTCGCCTGCCTTGGCCTTGCGGCCGCTGCCGTAGCACTCTGCATCTTCGAAAGAGTTGACGCCGCTGGGCGAGTGATTGGTTTGGACGCGGTCCCTCCGCCGGTTGAGCTTGGTAACCCCGGGGCGCAAGTCCAGGGCATTCCCCCTCCCGTCTACACCAATTTCGGGTTCTACGCGTTCCTGCTTTCCGCGATAGTTGCCGTAGTCGCCGCGATGGGCGTCCTCGTAACGTTGAGGAGCAACCCGACGACGGATCGGACCACTGTCGCCGCGGCGGCTCAATAGTCAACCCCTGGCAACCTTTCGGTGGGTACATTCGCGAATGCTCGCCTGCACTAGGAACATTGCGCTCGGTTCCAAGTGCGGTATCGAGCTAAGCTGGCGTCCTTCGGCACCGTATGGAGCAACAATCTTCACAGCTCCGGGCCTACGTCGGCTCGGACTCCGTCGAGATCGTCGGCAATCCAACAGGATTGTCCACGCTCGTCGATGCTCTTCGCCGGGGCAGTGGCCGGTTGCATCTCGACGAACCCACGTTTTACGGGCGCGGGGTGTCCGCGATGGCTACTATCGAGATAACCGCCTGCGACGGTCTACTCGTGGTCAGTAGCGTCGGCGATGTTCTCCGCATCGAGGATAACTAAGGAATAGCTGTGCATCGACCCTGCTCGATGTATGGATCTGCCGCTCGTCGTGCGACTCGGGAATACTTTGTTGGTGGGGCATGACGCCCTCCTTGGTCACCGGTCCCTCATCGCCAACCGGCCTGCGGATGGCACCGTTTCAATCGATTCAACGGACGAGCGCCCCCTCTCCTCAAGAGACATTGGCGGACACTGGTCTGTGCAAGAACGTTGTTCCCGGCTGCTCACCGCGCTTTTGGGGAGGCAGTAGTACGATGACGTCGTGATGCGCGAACTTGACCGTCAAGCAACTCCCCAGCGTGGCGAGGCTGCCGCAGCCGGGGCAGCGCGCGACCGGAAGCGCGTAGCCGCTACGATCCGCCGCGTCGCACGTGAGGACCGCCGCATACTCAAGGCGCTCGCTGCCTTCGACCGTGGCGAGCGTCCAGCCGCCTGAGCCGGTCTACTACCTCACGCCGGCGGACTTGGTGCGCTGCCATGCGGCGGCCTTGGAAATCGCTGAATCGACCGCGCGCCATCATGTATTGCACCGAGATGGGCTTCTTTCAGCCCTCGATCGACCACGCTGGCATGCCCACTACCGCAAGGCCGATCTGGTCGATCAGGCCGCTGTACTCGCGGAGGGTCTGGTAGCGAGCCACGCGTGGGTAGACGGGAACAAACGCACGACATGGGTGGCCGTGCGAACGTTCCTCGACGTAAACAGCCTTCGCTGGCTCCACTCACCGAATGTCGATGACGTTGTCGCGCAGATGACCGGACTGACCACGCGGCGAATCAAGGGCTCAGAGTTTGCGATCTGGTTGCGCTCGCGGCTTCATTTGGCGGAGCGTCAGTAGCTGAACCCGGGGTGCTGGGATGCTGAGCTGTACGGGGCCTGGCTTCCTTGAGGTTGCCTGTGATGCTGACCGGCGTGGCCGCCGTCAGCAGCCGAGCGCATAGCTCAGTGCAGAGCAGACCCTGCGCATGACGTTGTCATCGACTTGACCGACCCGCGCCGTCAGCGATGACTGCTCGACGGTGTGAAGGCCGTCGCAGTTGATGACAGATGGGCGAGCGAGACCGACACGGGCGTGATCGACATTGACCTCGACAGCCAGGCCGCGGATCGCGGTCGTGACCTCGGCCACCGTCACGAGCGCGCGCACCGCCAGAACCTCCGACCGGGTGAGGACGAGCACGGGCCGGCGCTTGCGACCGACCTCCGCGAGCCAGAGCTCACCTCGCTCCACCGTCGCTCCATGCTTCGGTTTCGGACCAGAAGGGATCCGGGCGCTCGGGGTGCCGCCGGTACGCCTCGCGGTCTGCATTCACCAGTGCCGCCCGGACAGCGTTCGCGATTCCCTGACGAGCCGCCGCCGACACGTTGACGCCGAGCTGGCGAGCGCGTTCCGCCAGCTCCTCGTCGATCGTGAAGGTCGTGCGAACTGACGCCATATGCTAATGCTAGCACGCTACGCTAGCGATCAGGGCCGTTCGCCGGATATGACTTGCATGTGTTGGGGAAGTCAGCCTTCGCGCTGGAGCGTCACAGTGACCACATTCACGAACCCTGACGCGTACAGCGCAGCAGTCACTCGATGCTCCTGCGGTTAAGCTCAGAAAACGATCCGATTGCCGATCACGAAGCTCATGATCGATAGCCCAAGCAGCGCGACGACAAACCAGCCCACAAACATTCCGACCCGCGTCCAATCCAGTCGCCGGCGCCAGCCTTGCCATCTACCGGTGAACGGCTCCAGCCCATCGGCAACCACCGCCACGACAAGCGCTTCCGGGATCAAGAGAACCGGCGCGTATGCGGCGCCAACCACGCCAAGCCCTCCGACAAGAGTCGCCAAAACCAGAAGCCAGAAGACGCGCGGGGCCAGCCGAAAACGCCCGCTCGCATATCCCTCGGGCTGATCCGCATCAAGGCTGCCCTGCCTCTCGACGGTCATTGCAACTGGTCTCGTGACGCCACGGCAGGTACCGGGCCTACGCGCCGACGCTCAAATCCTCAAAGACCGATGAGAGGTACCACGCCGAAGCCACGGGTTCCACGTTGAGTGCGTACTTGTCGCTGGGCTGAGCATCAGTTGGAACGCCATCGACGATGTAGCGAATCCCGGCAGGAGTTTCCGCGCCGCGGGACGAACTCATCACGTTCATCGCCTTGTAGCGTTTGTCGGCGATGGCCGGAAAGGGCAGCTGCGCATCCCTGAGAGCCAATGGGGTAGACACTCCCGCCGACTCCGCAGTCGCCCGTCAGCACATCGGCTTCCCATGCACGCACCACCGCTGTTGCCGTCGCAAACGTCGCGCGCCCGCGGAAGGTTGGCGGGTGCGTCGACTTCGAGACTGTGCCGACCGCGTTCCCACCACACGCCACCGTCACAGGGGCCGCCAGCGACGCCGTCCTTCGAGCCGAGAACCTCACCCCTCGCACGCTACAGACCGCTCCCCGCGGAGATTTCTGGTTGGAGTTCGCTTGTCACCGCTCGGTTACGGGCCGAAGCCGTCCGGCAACCTCAACCTTCCGCCACGGGAAAGGACATTGGCGGACCCTGGATGGTTCAGGAACCTAGCCCTCCGCCATGCAGAATCCTTCGGAACTCGGCAGAATGCACGCCTGAGTCAAGCAACCAGCCTGCCAGGGGGGCCACCGGATGCGGCAGACGTTCAGCCACCGGAGCAGCGTCGCGTTCACCTGCATCGCGGGGCTCGCCGCACTGATGGCCGCATGTGGTGGACAGCAGGTCATCCAGCCCACTGGGAACGGCACCCCCACCGGTGGCTCACAGCCGGGTGGTGGTGGCGGCGGTCAGAATCCTGGCGGCACCCAGCAGCCGTGCACGCTGCCCATCGTGACCGATCAGTACGAGGGCTTCCGCATCGGCGTGCCGTCGGGGTGGACGCTCACACGCACCCGCGGCAGCCTGGTGGTGGCCAAGGACGCCAGTGGCAGCACGGAAGCCGACATCGTTCCTGCACTCTCCGCCGGCGGCCTCACCGCGTCGAGCTTTTACACACAGGTCACGTCAGGGATTGAGAAGCTCGTCGATGGGAGCTCCAAGAGCATCACCTTCAGCCAGACAGGGACCGCCAATGGCGGGGTGCAGGCGACGGTGGGCGGAGACCTCAACGGCGCGCCTATCAGTGGCGTTGCAACCGTGACTGTGCAGCCACTCTCGACCAAGCACGCTTCGCAGCTGCTCACCTTCGCCGGCTACTGGGCGCCGTCGTCGCAGCTCACCGGCGAGCAGTCGACGCTGGCGGCGATCGGCTCCTGCTACCAGCTGACGTCGGGGCAGCTCCTGCGCGTCTATCGCGACCAGCAGTTCACGTACGCGCTGCCGCCCAACTGGACGCCGAGCGAGCAGTTCAACATCCTCGAGCTGAACGACGGCAAAGACGCATCCGCGAACTACTTCTTCCTCGAGACGCTGACACCATCGCAGGGCGTGACCGACGCGCGGAGCCTCCTGCAGTACCTGCTGTCGCACGTCGGTATCAGCGCAGTCACCTCCATCAGCACCGTCTCGTCGCCGAACAGCACCACGGTGACCGGCGCAGTGCAGCAGACGCTGTACGAGGAATTCACCGGGCGTCTCGACGGTGCCGCCGTGCACGGCCTCGCGTCGTCGACAGCTGTGACCGGTGGCGGGAACACCACCGGCGTGGTGCGACTGGCGCTCACCAAGACCGAACTCTGGAACGCGCTCGCCGGTGCCGTGGAGCAGATGGCGGGCGGCATCCAGCACAGCTTCGTGCAGGATCTGGGGCAGATCGCAAACGTGAGTCAGCAGTGGCAGAACTTCGACAACCAGGTGGCCGGCTTCGACGACGCGCTGAACGGCGTCGACATCGCGCTCGACCCCACTACCGGTGTGCCCTACGAGGTGCCGTACGGCGACTGGGATCCCAACGGTCCGGGTGGTCCCGGCTACTACCTGCCGGGCGGGTCCGCGCCGTTGCGGGTGGTGACGCCGTAGCTTGACCCGATGTCTCGGACCCCGAGGCTCTCTTCGTAGAATCCCGGATGCCAAGCGGCATCGACGGAAATTGTCCAAAGTGGGGTGCCACATGAGCTCGGGGGCGATTGACCTCGACGCGCTGATCGCGATCGACGTCCACGTCCACGCCGAGGTGTCCGCGTCGGGCCATCCCGCGCTGCCGGCGCTTCTCGGTGAGGGCGCGGCGGCCTACTTCGGCTCGGACCACCGCATACCCACGGTGCCGGAGATCGCCTCCTACTATCGCGAGCGACGGATCGCAGCCGTCGTCTTCACGGTCGACGCCGAGGAAGCCACCGGGCATCCTCCGATATCGAACGAGGAGATCGCGCTTTCATGCGCCGAGCACGCGGACGTGCTCATCCCGTTTGCGAGCATCGACCCGGCCAAGGGTGTGCCCGGCGCTAGTGAGGCGCGACGGCTTGTGGAGCAGTTCGGCATCCGGGGTCTCAAATTCCACCCCAGCCTGCAGGGCTTCTATCCCAACGACCGTCTCGCCTTTCCGCTGTACGAGGTGGCCCAGGAACTCGGAGTCCCGGCCATCTTCCATACCGGGCAGACGGGGATCGGCGCGCGCATCCGCGGTGGCGGCGGCATCCGCCTGAAATACTCGAATCCGATGTGCATCGACGATGTCGCGGTCGACTTCCCCGACCTCCGCATCGTCATGGCGCATCCCGCGTTCCCGTGGCAGGACGAGGCGCTCGCGGTGGCAACCCACAAACCCAACGTCTACATCGATCTCTCGGGTTGGTCACCCAAATACTTCCCGCCGCAGCTGGTCAGCTACGCCAACACCCTGCTCAAGGACAAGGTGCTGTTCGGTTCGGACTACCCGCTGATAACCCCCGATCGATGGCTCAAGGACTTCGAGGGGCTGGACATCAAGCCTGACGTTCGTCCACGCATCCTCAAGCAGAACGCAATGGCGCTGCTCGGGCTCACGTGACGGGGCCGGCACGCTCGACGGGTCTCGGGTCCTGGCCACAGCGCGCGGCACGGAAGGCATCGTCCCGACCTGCGATGACCTTTGGCGACCGCACCACAACCTACGGCGTGCTCGCGTCGCGTGTGACACGACTCGCGCACGTGCTGCGTGCAAGCGGTGTGCACGACGGCGCGCGAGTTGCCTACCTCGGCGCCAACCATCCGGCATTCCTCGAGACTCTCTTCGCCACAGCCCTCCTCGGCGCGATCTTCGTGCCGCTCAATGCGAGGCTCTCCGGGCCCGAGATCGACTACATGCTCGGCGACTCGGGTGCGTCCATCCTGATCTTCGGCGCGAGCTGCGCGGGCATCGTGGACGCGCTCGACGCCGCGACGCGTCCACCGCTCATCGTTGTGGACGGCGAACATCCGGCTGCGCTCGATTACCAGGCAGCGATCGCACAGGCGGGCGAGGAGCCGATCGACGTGCTCATCGATACCGACGCGCCGTGCATGATCATGTACACGTCCGGCACGACCGGCCGTCCCAAAGGTGCGGTCCTCACCCACGGCAACATCATCTGGAACTGCATCAACGTGCTCGTCGACGTTGACGTGCGGAGCGACGAGGTGACGCTGGTCTCCGCGCCGATGTTCCACACCGCCGCGCTCAACATGACGTGCCTGCCGACGCTGCTGAAAGGCGGCAGGCTCGTGATCGAGCCGCACTTCGCTGCCGCGGACGTGATCGACGTCATCGAGCGACAGCGGGTGACGCTGCTCTTCGGCGTCCCGACCATGTTCGCCGCGCTCACGGAAGCGCCGCGGTGGGCGAGCGCGGACCTGTCGTCGCTTCGGCTCCTCCTCTGTGGCGGTGCGCCGGTACCGGCGTCGCTGATCACGACGTATCAGAATCGCGGGCTCGCGTTCGTGCAGGGATACGGGATGACGGAGACGGCGCCCGGAGCGCTGCTGGTCGATCCAGCGCTCGGGCGCAAGATGGCCGGCGCCGCCGGAGTCGCGCACTTCTTCACCGACGTGCGGATCGTCCGCGACGATCTCGTCGAAGCGGCGCCCGGCGAACCGGGTGAGGTCGTCATTGCAGGGCCGAACGTGATGTCCGGGTACTGGGAGCGTCCGGACGCGACCAGGAACGCCTTTCTCGGCGACGAATGGTTCCTGTCGGGAGACGTCGCGGTCGCGGATCACGATCGCGTGATCACGATCGTCGACCGTCTCAAGGACATCTACATCTCCGGTGGTGAGAACGTCTACCCGGCGGAGGTGGAGAAGGCGCTCTGCGACCATCCTCTGGTCTCCGAGGCTGCGGTCATCGGCGTCCCGGACGGCACCTGGGGCGAGGTGGGCAGAGCGTTCGTCGTGCTGACTCCCGGTCAGCCTGTCGATGCCGCACAGCTGGCGGCGTATCTGCGCGGGCGGCTCGCCGGATACAAGATCCCCCGGTCGTTCGTCTTCGTCGACGCCTTGCCGCACACGGGCTCCGGCAAGGTGCAGAAGTCCCTCCTGCCACGAGATGGAGCCGGTGACGAGAAGGATCAGCCGCGTCGCTGACGCCGCTGTGGTGGCAGCGTGACCGTGGTGCTGGTGACGGGCATGTCCGGGACGGGCAAGTCCGCCGCTCTCGCCGAGCTCGAGCGCAGAGGACATCGAGTCGTGGAAACGGACCACGGCGGGTATGCCGAAGAGGTGCCGAGCTCCGACCCAGGCGGTCGAGAGCAGCTCTGGCGCGAGGATCGGATCAAAGCGCTGCTCGACGGACATCGCGAGGGCGTGCTGTTCATCGCCGGCTGTGTTGCGAACCAGGGAACGTTCTACCCGCGCTTCGACGCCGTGGTGCTGTTGCGTGCTCCCGCGACCGTGATCCTCGATCGTGTGGCGAGTCGGGAGTCGAACGCGTTCGGTAAGCGCGATGCGGAGCGGGATCGGATCCTTCACGACCTGGCGACGATCGAACCGCTCCTGCGCGCGAGTGCGACCGCGGAGATCGACACTCGAGCGCCGCTGCGCGAGGTGGTGGACGCCCTTGAAGACATCGCGGCCCTCGCGACGACGTGAGGCGCCCCACCGGCGGCCGGCCGATCCCGTGCGGTACGCGGTGCTAGGGTGAAAAGGACACGGAGGTGACGGAAATGATCAGACGTTCCCTCGCTGGGTTCCTGCTGCTCGTGGGAGCGGCCGCGATCGCGGTCGGTGTCTTCGAGAATTGGGCAACGCTCCCGGCCACCGGACAGAACCTGGACGGCTTCACGATGGGGAGCACGTCCATCGACGCGGTGGTGAGCTTCGCCGTGGCCGGCCTTCTCGTGCTCACCGGCCTGGGGATCGTCCTTAGCGGCGGCGCGATCTCGCGCGTCCTCGGGTTCCTCTGCTCGATTCTGGCGATCGTCTGGGCGGCGGCGATCGTGCTGCTCGTGAGCAGCGTGAACCACGATATCGATCACCTGGTTCCCGCCATATCGCTGGTGCGGCATCTCCAGGTCGGGTACTTCCTCGTCGCCGGCGGAGCCGTTGTCGGGTTCCTCGGCGGCATCGCCGGCCTGAGCGCGCCGCGGCGGGACGCGGTGAGGGTCGAAGAGGCGCGGCCGGCGCCGGTCCCCCGCGAGCGGGCTGCGGTGCCGGCAGCCGAGCGGACGCCGCTCGCCGAGCGGGCGGCATCGCGCGGCTCCGCCTGGGGCCCTGCTGACGATCAGCTTGACGCGACGTCCTCGCTCGAATCTCGGACTCCCGCGGACGCCTGGTCCCGCCGCTGACGACCTAGCCACCTTGGCGTGAGGGAGGTTCGAAGCACTTGAGGCTTCGGGCGTTCCTCACCGACTATCTCCGAGAGGGTTGACTCTCCAGCTACTGGAGGGTTCATCCTCGGGCAATGGAGTTCTCGATCGGCCGGCTCGCGAAGCTGGCGGGGGTGCCGATCCGGACGGTCCGGTTCTATTCCGAAATCGGCCTGGTCCCGGAATCCGGTCGTACTGAGGCCGGCTATCGCAAGTACGACGAGACCTCATTGGCCCGTCTGGAGCTCGTCATCACCCTGCGCGAGCTCGGCCTGAGCATCCCGACCGCTCGCCGGATCGCCGAACGGCAGGTGACCGTCGAGGAAGTCGCCACCACCCAGGCCGGCGCAACTGAGGCGCACATCCGCCAGTTGAGGTTGCGCCTGGGGGTGCTCCGAGCCATCACCGGTGGAATCTCGAGCCCAGAGGAGGTACGACGGATGACCGAGTTCGCACACGCGTCAGCCGAGGAGGCGCGGCGCGTCATGGACGAGTTCGTGGACGCTGTGTTCGCGGAGCACGAGGACAATCCGTTCGCCGAGCGCATGCGGGCCGCCCTCCCGGCGCTTCCCGACAACCCGACAGATGGCCAGGTCGACGCATGGATCGAGCTCGCATCGCTCGTTCGCGATGCATCGTTCCGCGAGCGCGTTCGACAGATGGTGGTCGAAGGAGAGCGGCAGCGCAACGCAACAGGCTTGAGCGACACCGATGCCGCAACTCAGGCGGCCGGTCAGGCCGTTCTCGACAAGGCGGGCGCAGCGGTGGCGTCGGGTATCGATCCGGGTGCGGCGGCGGCGGCGCCGATCGTCGACGCCTTGGTTGCCCTGTTCGCCGGCGCCGCCGGCCGGACGGACGACGCTGCCTACCGTGCCGAACTCCGCACCCAGCTTGAAACCTTCAGCGACACCCGCGTCGAGCGCTACTGGCAACTCATCGCCGCCATCAACGGCTGGCCGCAGCAAGCCAGCATGACGCCGGCCTACGAGTGGCTCATCGCTGCCCTCGACGCCAACGGTGCCGGGACTCGAGCACCGGCCCCTCGATAGTCACGGCGACGGCTGGGAGATGGCCCGCGCGGGGGTCGATGACGACGCCGTCGGGCCCTGTAGTCCGCACCGAACAGCACCTCGTCCTCGAGCAGGTCAGCTCATGCGTGGGTCACGCTGACCTGCGCTGACGCGCCGTTGGCGGTGATGTCATAGCGGTCTGCGGCGCCGGCGAATCCTGCGTCGGTCCATGCCTTCTGCCCGATCCCGGACGAGTTATGTCCGTCGACCGTGACCGATGCCGCGACACCACTGCTCGTCACACGAACCGGCACACCCGGTGGGACGGTGATATCCGCGTTGACCGCAGCACCGTTGAGCTCGATCGGCACCGATCCCTGAGGAGAGGCGAGCGTCATGACCAGGCTGCCGGCCGCGGCATTCACCTGCACGGTGCTCGCGCCGTCCTGCAGATCGAGTGTGCCGTCCACCGCGGCTCCGTTGACCGTGACCGCCCACCGCACGCCGCTGCTCAAGGTCACCGACACGTTCATCGGTCTCGATGACGCGAACGGCCACCAGTCCCACCGGTCGGTGGTGATGGTGACCTTCGCGGCGCTCCGGTCAAAGCTGATGCTCGGCTTCGCTTCTGAGCCGCCCGTGACGTGAGCCTCGTACAGGTTTTCCCCGGTGTCCCCAACCTTGACGTCGAGCGTCGCGGAGGAAGCGTTGACCTCGAGCGATGCGGCACTGATGCTGCCGCCAGGTGCTGACCCGCTCACCGTTGCCCCGGTGCCCAGATCAGGTCCGGCCACAGCATAGGCAACCGCCGCGCCGCCGAAGATGATGAACGTCGCCGTCACCACGAGCGCTGCTGCCGCGGGCGCGATGTACCGTCGAAGAACCAGGCTGGTCCCGAGGATGACGAAGAACAGCGGCCAGGTCGCTCCGAGCCGCCACAGTGCCGGCGGCCCAAGCCAGCCTGTCTGGGCGAGGATCAAACCGACGCCGACAAACACGAACGTCAACGGCCAGAAGACACGGTATCGCCGGCGCGACGAGGCCCTCATTGCAGGCGCCGCACCAGGAGGAACAGGCCCAGAGCAACGAGAAATGCCGGCCAGACGTAGCGAGCGCTGGCCCAGTCCAGCAGACCGAGATTGCCAAGCAGCAGCCAGACGCCCAGCACGATGAAGAGCAATCCGAGGATCGGCAGGCCATGCTCGCGCCGATGAGCGGCTCGATGCGCGCCCGCGCCGGCCGGTGAAGCGCCGTAGGGTGGTGGCGGTGGCGGGGGCGGCGGTGGGCTGGATCCGGCCATCGAGTCGCGGATATCGCGCCCGACACCCTTCATCTCGGTCGCCATGGTCCGGAAGCCCTCGCCGACACCGGCCGCGCCGAACGCCACGGTCGACCCGGCCGCGGGCATGATGACCCAGAGGATGAGATACGCGAGGATTCCCGCGCCGCCGAGCACGGTGAGCACGACGAATGCGATGCGTACCAGGACGGGGTCGATGTCGAAGTACTCGCCAAGGCCGCTGCAGACGCCGGCGATCATCCGCTCCTGGGGTCGTTCCAGATGTCGATGGGGTTGGACGGACATGGTCTGCCTCCTGGCCATAGCCAATGATCCAGGCTCACTATCCCGCCGGAATCGGACGGATCACCAGGGCTGAACGGCCCGATCGGTGGGCCGAAGGTCACGCGCGGTTCACGGCCTCCTCTGACGCGTGCACCGCGGCAGCGAGGGTCGAAGTACCCGCAGCACTCATGACCTCAAGCCCTCGACCGAAGGCGTCACGGAAGCGTTGACTGGATGGTGGACAACCAGCGGCCGGCCCCATGTGACCAGGAGGAACACCGATGAGCATCGCAGCTTCTACGAAGGGAACGCGGCGTGCCATCATCGCGATCGAGAGCGTTGTCGGCGTCGCCGCATTGGTCGCCGGTTCCCTGTGCATCGCCCGGCCCAACGGCGCCCTCATGGGGATGTCGACGTCGTCGCTGTCAAGGACGCCGTTCAGTGACTACACCGTGCCCGGCATCCTGCTGATCGTCGCGATCGGGGGTGGGACACTCGCAGCTGCCGCGTCAGTGCTTCGACGCGCCCGCGAGGCCGCGGAGATCGTGCTGATCAGTGGTGTGATGCTGGTCCTCTTCGAGCTGGTCGAGGAGGCGCTGATCGGCTACAACGCGCAGCAGGCGCTCATCACATTGATCGGACTCATCCTGATAGCGCTGTCCTTACGCCTCGCCGGCCCGATGGCGCCTGCGGACCTGGTTGTGGAGGGCGGCCGGCTGATCGTCAGCTTTCCGGGTGCGTCCGCCTTCCTGGCGTTCAGAAGGCCGCTGGATATTCCGCTCCACCATATCGTCGGCGCTCAGCGTGCAAGGGAGGATGACGCCGAGCCCTGGCTCCGGTTCTCCCTCGGCCACTGGCTTCCGAGTTCGATCACCGCGGGAAGGGCGCGGCATCACGGCGGGCGCGTGTTCTGGAACGTCAGCGACCCGGATCGAGCCATCACGATCTCGCTCCGCGACGAACGCTTCCTTCACATCGTCGTCGACGTCTCGGACCCCGACCGTGCGCTCGGCGCCATCCGTCACACGCTGGCCGAACAGGGCCGCAACGCGGCCTGAGCATGTCCGGTCACGCCTCGCTCATGTCGCGATCGCACACGCTCCTGCTGGCGATAGCCATCGCAGGCCTTGTTGCGGGAGGCGCGTGCCGGCTTCTCGGCTCCACCGATGCTGCCGACGTGGTCTGGGGGGCCACCGCAGGCGCTGCGATGGTGCCCTCACTCCTCTCTGTCCTGGAAGGCATCCGCCATCGTCGTGCCGGAGTGGATATCGTCGCCGTGCTCGCACTGCTCGGCACGCTGCTGGTCGGCGAGTATCTCGCCGGCGCCGTCATCGCCCTCATGCTCGCCACCGGTCGCGAGCTCGAGGCGCGAGCATCGGCGCGCGCTCGTCGCGAGCTGACGGCACTCCTCGATCGCTCGCCCACAGTCGTGCACCGCCTCGAAGGCGAGACGATCACGACGCCGCCCATCGAGAGCGTCCGGCGTGGCGATGTGCTTCTGGTCGCGCCGGGCGAGGTCGTCCCGGTCGACGGACAGCTTGCGAGCGACTCCGCGGTGCTCGACGAATCCGCCCTCACCGGCGAGGCAGCACTGATCGATCGATCGATCAGCGACCCTATCCGGAGCGGTGTGGTCAACGCAGGTGCGGCGTTCCGCCTTCGCGCGACCGCGTCCGCTGCACAGAGCACGTATGCCGGCATCGTCCGACTCGTCCGAGCGGCGCAGGAGGCGCGTGCGCCGTTGGTGCGGGTTGCCGATCGATTCGCCCTCTGGTTCGTACCACTGACGGTCGCGCTCGCCGCCCTGGCATGGGGACTCACCCAGGATCCGATTCGCGCCGTTGCGGTGCTGGTGGTGGCGACGCCGTGTCCGCTCATCCTCGCCGCCCCGGTGGCACTGGTCGGGGGCATGTCGCGCGCTGCCCGGCGTGGTGTCGTCGTCAAGGGAGGTGCCGCGCTCGAGGTGCTGGGTCGCGCCGACGTGCTGCTCTTTGACAAGACGGGGACGCTCACGGAGGGACACGCTCGGGTGATCGACATCGACACCGACACGGCCACCGACGCGGATGAGGCGTTGCGCCTCGGGGCGTCGCTCGACCAGGTCTCAACTCATGCGCTCGCACGGCCGATCGTTCAGGCGGCACGGCAGCGGCAACTCGAGCTGTCGATCCCGGAGGACGTCCATGAGGACGCCGGCAAAGGCGTGCGCGGTCTGGTGGACGGCCGGCACGTGCAGATCGGTCGCGCCACCTACGTGGTCGGTGGCGGCGCGGTGCCTGCCTGGGCGCAACGCGTGCGCCGGCGCACATCGTACGAAGGCCTGGCCAACGTGTTCATCGGCGTCGACGGGGTGCTCGTCGCCGCGATCGTGCTCGAGGACCCCCTTCGTGCTGATGCCGGACGAACGGTGATTCGCCTCCGCAAAGCCGGGATGCGTCGCCTCGTGATGGTTACCGGGGACCACCCGGACGTGGCGCAGGCGGTTGCCTCGGCCATCGGCGTCGACGCGGTCTACGCGGAGCGCAGCCCCGCGGACAAGGTGGACATCGTCCGGATGGAGCGACAGCACGGCGTGGTGGTGATGGTGGGCGATGGCATCAACGATGCACCGGCGCTCGCTGCGGCCGACGTCGGCGTGGCGATGGGTGTCCGTGGCGCGACGGCATCCTCTGAAGCAGCCGACGTCGTCCTGATGGTCGATCGTATCGACCGGCTGGCAGAGGCGGTCCAGATCGCCCGCCGCTCGCACTCCATAGCGCTGCAGAGCATCGCGGTGGGGATGGGACTCTCGTTCGCCGCGATGTGCATCGCCGCGCTGGGAGGCCTCGTGCCCGTGGTGGGAGCCGTTGTCCAGGAGGTGATCGACGTGGCCGTCATCCTCAATGCGCTGCGCGCGCATGGCGGCCCGCACCAGCCACGTCCGCCCGAGGCCGCGCTCGTGGCGGGACAGCGTGTGCTTGATGCACATGCCGCGATCCGTCGGGGGACGGGTGAGCTGCGACGCATCGCCGACGAACTCGGGCGCATCCCGCCCGCAGCTGCCCGAGCGCGTCTGGAGGTCGCGCGCCGCTTCCTCCTCGATGACCTGCTGCCCCACGAGGCGGAGGAGGAGCGGACACTCTATCCCGCAGTCGGTCCGTACATCGGCGGTGAGGAAGCGGTCAGTGTGGCGCGACGTGAGCACGCAGAAGTGGCGCACCTTGTTCGAGTTCTCAACGGGATGATCGAGACACTCGAACCGGCCGGACCCACCGACGACGAGGTGGTCGGGTTGCGGCGGGTTCTGTACAGCCTGGACGCCGTCCTGAGCCTGCACCGATCGGGAGAGGAGGAACGGCTGAGCCGGGTTGTCGGGGTGCACGAGGACGTCCCGATCCGCCTGGCCGGCTGACGGCTGATCCGGGTCACCGGCGCGTGCGAACCTCGGCGCCCGGCTCGACGGTGGTGAGCGGCCTGACGTCGGAGGAAGTCGCGGCGCGGGTCGCGTGCGGCGAGGTCAACGTGGTACCCGCGATGACGAGCCGGACTGTGCGCCGGATCCTGATCAGCAACCTCTTCACCCGGTTCAATGTGTTGCTCGGATTGCTGCTCATCGCAATTCTCGTGATCGGGCCGATCCAGGACGCACTGTTCGGCCTCGTGTTGATCGTCAACACCCCGATCGGGATCGTCCAGGAGATCCGTGCCAAGCGGACCCTCGATCGGCTCGCGGTGCTGACGACACCGACGTCTCGCGTCCTTCGAGACGGCGCCGAGCAGCAGGTGCCCATCGCGGAGTTGGTGGTGGACGACCTCCTCGAGCTTCGCACCGGCGACCAGGTCCCGGTGGACGCGGTGGTGATCAGCGCTTCGGGACTGGAGATCGACGAGTCGCTGGTCACCGGGGAGTCCGCGCCCGTCGTGAAGGATCAGGAATCCGAAGTCCTGTCAGGGAGTTTCGTGGTGGCCGGGAACGGGATTGTGCGGACCACCCGAGTCGGGTTGAACGCGTACGGCAACACACTCGCCGCTGAGGCGCGGCGTTTCGTCCCGGTCCGATCCGAGGTACGGCGCGGCGTCGATCGATTCCTCCTGATCATCGCGGTCTTCATGGGACCCTTCGGTGCGGCGCTGGTCATCAGCCAGATCAACGCAAACGACACACCGGTCGAGGCGGTTCGGGCATCCGTGGCGGGTCTGGTCACCATGATTCCCGAGGGACTCGTGCTCCTCACGAGCGTGGTCTTCGCCATCGCGGCCGTGCGCTTCGCGCAGCGCGGAGTGATCGCCCAGGAGCTCGCGAGCGTCGAGATGCTCGCCCGGGCCGACGTGATCTGCCTCGACAAGACCGGCACGTTGACGGACGGTCACATGACGGTCGAACAGGTCATCGTGCTCGGCGCTGACGACGGAACCGTTGCGGCGGCGCTGGGCGCTGTCGCGGCTACCGATCCTCACCCGAACGCAACGCTCGCCGCCATCGTTGCGGCCGTCCCAGCGCCCGTGCAGTGGACTGCGACGACGACGATCCCGTTTTCATCCGCTCGAAAATGGAGCGCATCGGCGTTCGACGGTCGCGGGTCGTGGGTGCTCGGGGCACCTGAGATGTTCGCCTCGAGCGACGATGGCACGGCGGCGTTTCGCAACGCTGCGGACCTGGCTGCTGATGGAGCCCGTGTCGTCATGCTTGGACGTGTCGATGCGCTACCGGCGACCGAGGACGTCCGCCCGGCCGTGGAACCGGCAGCGCTCATCGTGCTCCGTGAACGGCTCCGCCCTGATGCCGCGAGGGTGATCGCGTACTACCGGGAGCAGGGGTTGACCCTCAAATTGATCTCGGGCGACAGCCCGGCAACCGTCGCGGCCCTCGCTGCAGCCGTGGGGCTTCCAGGTGCCGACCACCCCGCGGCCGGCACCGGCCTGCCGGAGGACGCCGGTCAGCTGTCGGACGTCGCCGAGTCAACCTCCGTCTTCGGTCGGGTGAGCCCTCACCAGAAGCGTGACCTCGTGCGAGCGTTGCAGGCGCGCGGCCACGTCGTGGCCATGACCGGCGATGGTGTCAACGATGTGCTCGCGCTCAAGGCTGCGGACATCGGTGTGGCGATGGGTTCGGGCAGCTCGGCTGCGCGAGCGGTTGCACAGCTCACACTGATGAATGATTCATTCGCGAGTGTTCCTTTCGCAATTCGCGAAGGTCGCCGCGTCATCGCCAACCTCGAGCGTGTCGCGGCGTTCTTCCTCACGAAGACGGTGTATGCGATGGTGCTCGCGGCTGCGGTGGCGCTGCGGACCATGCCGTTTCCCCTGCTCCCTCGACAGCTCTCGCTCATCGGGCTGCTGGCGATCGGTGTCCCCGCGTTCGTCCTGTCGTTCGCGCCGAGCGCTGAGCGTGCGCGGCCGGGATTCGTCTCGCGAACACTGACGTTCGCAATTCCCGCCGGCCTCGTGGCGGGTTTGGCCTCCTACGGCGCCTTCGAGATCGCGCTCGCCACCGGCACCCCTCTGGAGGAATCACGCACGGTCGCGACCGTTGTCCTGCTCGGCATCGGGCTGTGGATCGTGGGCCAGGTGGCGCGACCGCTCCGGTTGTGGAAGCTGGGGTTGATCGTGGCGATGGTTGGCGGTGCGGTCCTTGCATTCGCCCTGTCGCTGGGCCGCACTGTCTACGGCTTGCACCTGCTCGACGGCCGCGAGTGGCTCGAGTGCGCGGTCATCACAACGATCGGCATCGTCGTGATGGTTGTCGCCCTGCGGGTCAGCGCCGTCGTGGCGGCGCGGTTCGCGCGACGCTAGCCGCTTGGAATCTCCGCGAGCGTCACCGTCACGCTCCGCTCCGCGCCGGAGGGGGTCACTAGCCGGATGGAGACTTGATCGCCCGGTTTCAGGTCGGCCAGCAGCGTCGTCAACTCCGACGTCGTGCCGACCCTCGTCGTGCCGAGGTGGATGATGATGTCCCCGGTCGTGATACCGGCCTGATCAGATGGCCCGCCGGGAGTCACGCCGGTGACCAGGACTCCGAGCGGGCTGCCGGAGTCGTCGACCACCGTGGTGGACCGGATGCCGAGATCCGCGCGGTGGGAGTTCACGACGTGTCCATTGGCGATGATCTGCGCCGCGATGTCCTTGACGGTGTTTGCCGGAATCGCGAACCCGATCCCGTTGGCCGCGCCGAGACCAGGATCGACCGCACCGAGTGTCGGGATACCGACGACACGACCTGCGAGGTCGACCAGCGCGCCGCCGCTGTTCCCGGGGTTGATCGCGGCACTGGTCTGGATGCTGTCCGGAAGGGTGATGCCGCCGGACTCGGATACGGTGCGATCGACCGCGCTCACGATGCCCTGCGTCACGCTGCTCTGCAGGCCGAGGGGTTTGCCGACGGCCAGGACGATCATCCCGACCTCGAGCGTGCTGGAGTTCTGCGAACACCGCGGGCTGCAGCGGGCCGGCGACCCGGATGACCGCGAGATCACCGACCGGAAACGCGCCCACGAGCGATGCGGTCTGCGTCTTGCCCTCAGCTGTCGTGACCTGGATCGTCGTCGCGCCGGCGAGGTCGGGCTGGGGAAGCGCTCGCATCATCGACCGACGCAGATGTCCGGCGGCGAGCAGCAGCGCGTGGCCATCGCTCGCTCTCTGATCAACGAACCGACTCTCGTGCTGGGCGACGAGCCCATGGGCGAGGTCGACACCGACACCGCCAACACGCTGCTCGGATTGATGCGGCGCATCAACGCCGAGAGTGGCGTGTCCTTCGTGATCGTGACGCACGACCTTGACCTTGCCGCCCGCACCGACCGTGTGATCCGGCTGCGCGACGGGCATCTGATCAGCGACGAGCGCCCGACCCTACGCGCCGCTTGAGGCTACGAACGCTACGACACTGAGCGGCTCGTGAACGCCACGCCGACCCCGAGGCCCACGATCACCGCGCCGCTTGCGATCTGAAGCCTCCGAAGGCGGCGCTGCGTCGTGATCACGCCGGTTCGAGCGGCGCTGGCGGCAAGCGCCCACGCCGTGTCGGAAACCAGCGCGATCGCCACCCACACCAAGCCGAGGATGACGAGCTGCAGCGGCACGTGCCCGAGCTTCACGACGATGAACTGCGGCAGCACCGCCACGAAGAACACCATCGTCTTGGGATTGGTGATGCCGACGACGATCCCCTGCCAGAGGACCCGTTGCCGGCGTTTCGGTGCTGGTGGTGTAACGGCGGGCTCGATGATGCCGTGCCGGGCGCGGCGGATCGTCTGGACGCCCAGGTACACGAGATATGCGGCGCCGATGAGCTTGATCGCGATGAATGCGACGGTCGATGCCGCGACGAGCGCGCCGATTCCGAATGCGACCGCGGCCACCTGAACGAACTCACCGAGTGCGTTGCCCCCGACCGTGATGAGCGCCGGCACGCGGCCGAGGGACAGCGAGCGGCTGATGATGAAGAGCACGCTCGGTCCGGGGAAGAGGATCACCAGGAAGGCCACACCGGCAAAGGCCCACGTGCGGTTTGCGTCCACAGCGCAAGGATATCGCCCGCTCTCGGCCGCGCCGTGACCCGGTCCAATCGCCGGTGGCGTTTCGTGTGCCGGTATGCTCGGAGTGAAGTGGAGGAGCCGCGGCGTGGGGAGGCTTGGCTGATGATCGGTCAGCGCCGACTGGGGTTGCCTTGAGCGTGCGCCGCCGGCACTGGGATCGGCGGTATGCGGACGTCGGGCCGACCGGTGTCAGTTGGTACCAGCGCACACCGACGACGTCTCTCGCGCTCATCGAGCGGCTCGGCATCCCGGCATCAGCACCGGTCGTCGATGTCGGCGGGGGCGCATCGTTCCTCGTGGACGAGCTGCTTCTTCGGGGCTACACCGACGTCTCCGTCCTCGACGTGTCGGCGACGGCACTGGAGATCGCACAGCTCCGCCTCGACAACGCCGCTTCGGTGCATTGGTGCTGCGAGGACATCACGACGTGGCAGCCGGAGCGTCGGTACGTCTTGTGGCACGACCGCGCGGTCTTCCACTTCCTGACCGACGCTGCGGAGCGGACGGCCTACCTCGACGTCATGAATGCGGCACTCGCTGACGATGGGATGCTGATCATGGCGGCGTTCGCCGCGGATGGGCCCGAGCATTGCTCCGGCCTGCCGGTTGCACGCTATGGCCCCGCCGAGCTCGCGGGACTCCTCGACGGTTTCATCGTGGTCGAGTCCCTCCGCGAAATGCACGTCACGCCTGCAGATGACACGCAGCCGTTCACCTGGATCGCTGCGAGGCGACGGAGAGCGCGCGACCTATAACAGCGTCCAGCGAGCGCGGACGAGGGACACCATCATGACCGCGCCGGCGCCTGGATCGCGGCGCCGACGCTCACGAGCAGATCCCAGGAGTTGCGCAGCGAGGAGAGCAGCAGAAAGATGGCGACGCCGGCCAGTGATCCGAACCCATGCTGGTAGTCCTTGCCGACGAAAAGCCCGCCTACCGCGATCACGCCGAGGACGGAGACGATGCTCGATCCGAACCGCAGGAGGAGATGACGGAAGCTGAGCGTCCGGAAGTCGCTGCGTATCCCCGAGACGACGTTGCGAGCGACGAGAAGGAACCCGACGCCGCCCAGCCCGACGAGGTCCCAGCCGATCGACGACGGATCGGTGCCGCTGGGAATCACCATGAACAGAGCCATGACGAGGGTCACGGTGAATCCGGTGAGCGTGACCCTCGCCAGCCCCTTCACCTCAGGGCGCGTCACCACGACGCGAAGATGCAGCGACAGGCCGACGAACAGCAGCCCGACCAGGCTCGCCGCCGCCGTCCCCGCGATCACGTAGAAGTCGTGCCAACCAAGCACGGTGCTCTGGTAGCTCATCGCCGCCAGTGTGACGGCTTTGTTGGACCTACCGAGGCTGAGCGGTGATGCGCAGGTACGGCTTCGGCGCCCGGTAGCCGGGGAAGATCTGCTCCGCCTCGGCATCCGTCACCGACCCCGCGATGATCACGTCATCGCCCTGCTGCCAGTTCACCGGCGTCGACACGCGATGCTTGGCGGTCAATTGCAGCGAATCGATCACCCGGAGGACCTCGTCGAAATTGCGGCCCGTGGTCATCGGGTAGACCAGGATCAGCTTCACCTTCTTGTCCGGCCCGATCACGAAGACGTTGCGGACGGTCTGATTGTCGGCGGGGGTCCGCTGCGCGGGGTCGCCCGAGACCGCGGCCGGCAGCATGCCGTAGAGCTTCGAGACGTTGAAGTCCGAGTCACCGATGATCGGGTAGGTGGGGCGGGAGCCCTGGGTCTCCTCGATGTCGTCGGCCCACTGCTCGTGCTTCCCGACCGGGTCCACCGAGAGCCCGATGATCTTGACGCCGCGGCGCTCGAACTCGGGCTGGATCTTCGCCATGTAGCCGAGCTCGGTGGTGCAGACGGGCGTGAAGTCCTTGGGATGCGAGAAGAGGACCGCCCAGGAGTTGCCGATCCAGTCATGGAAG
The DNA here is from genome assembly GCA_963848445.1 of Candidatus Dormiibacterota bacterium. GTDB lineage: Bacteria > Chloroflexota > Dormibacteria > Aeolococcales > Aeolococcaceae > Palsa-851. The sequence goes on along the minus strand of CAWKDT010000003.1, from coordinate 612,147 downwards.
GAGATCCTCCCCTGGGTGGTGTCGGCCTCGAAGTCCGGGGCGATGTCGCCGAGCGAGAGACTCATCCTGGTTCTCCTCACGTGCCATGGTGCTGTGCGCGCTGAGGCCGGTTCCGGGTGCCACGCCCGGCGAAGACCGCTCAGCCCGCTCGTACTGTACCGGTGCGGCGCTGATGCGCGTCCCCAGGCGCCGGCCGGGCGAGCGACGACTCTCGACCTGCCGAGCAGCGCCTCGCCCTCCCGAACGTACCGCGTCGCTCCGACGGAGCGGTAGAAGGCCAGCGCGCTTTCCAGCGCGACCTCCGCCTCTGCTCTGCGGTTCAGGTCGACGAGCGAACTGGCGAGCCAGAGCCGGTCGCGAGCCTCTTCAGTCAGCGCACCGATCGCCCGGCACATGTCGGCGGCGTGGCGACGTGAACCCGACGAGATCGGCGAAGAGCACGGTGACGACCTTCCGCTCCTCCCGTGGCGCGATCGCCGATTCGAGAATCGGCGTGCCGCGCTCCGAGCAGAACTTGGACTGCGGCTGGTTCTCGTGACCGTACGCCGGACACCGACTAATGCCGGTAGGGTAGTGCCGAGGGTCCCGATCGAATTCTTCCCAAGGAGGTGTCAGCCCCCCGATGTTCCGGGCGCTCTGGTCCCAACTGCGGCATCGCCGGCGGCGCGCGGCGGCGGTCGCAGCGGGAATCCTCGTCGCCTCCGTCAGCTTCTCCCTGCTGACCGCGGCGACCGCGACGAGCACCGCACAGGTGGAGGGCACGGTGGCTCGGAACCTGCGTCCCGCGTACGACATCCTCGTGCGGCCGCCCGGCTCCACGACGTCTCTCGAGGCGAGGGAAGGGCTCGTCCGCGACAACTATCTGTCAGGGATCTTCGGCGGCATCACATTGCAGCAATACGCGGAGGTGAAGAAGGTCCCGGGCGTCCAACTCGCCGCGCCGATCGCGATGATCGGTTACGTCCTGGAAACCATTTACCTGGATGTCAGTGTCGGTGGCGCCTTGACGTCGGCAACCTCTCAGGTACTGTCGGTAACCGATGTTCCCACCACTGACAACGGCCTCACGCGAATCCCGGCTCAGCCCGAGGGCTACGTGTATGTCACCGGCGACGCCATCAACAACCCCCTTGGCGGGCTCACCAGAATCCATGGGACGCAGGTAACCGCGGAGAGCGAGACGCTGCCGAACGGCCGGCATATCGTCATCTGCCAACAGAATATCGAGACACCGCCGCACTCGCCCTTCATCAACACGAATGCCGCGAACGCCACGTGCTGGTCAAGCCGGGACGGCTACTACGGCAATGGGTCGAGTGACGTCGGGCGCGCTGGAGTGTACGGTTACATCGCCGAGACGATCCCCATTCTGGTCGCCGCGATCGACCCGGTGGCGGAGAATCAGCTCGTCGGACTCGACCATGCAGTCGTGGACGGACGGTATCTCCACACGTCCGACGCGCCGAAGCTGGTTGGCGGGGGCGCGTCGGCAGAGGCGCGGAACCTGCAGGTGCCTGTGCTGGCAACGACCGATCCATTTGTCGAGGGCTCGGACCAGATCACGATCAGCCGGCTGCCGGCGTCAGCCGTGGCCACGGTACGTGATGGCCAGCTCCCTGACCAACTCGCGGCGGCGCTCGCCAAGCTCCCGGCAACGCCGACGTCGAGCGTAACGATCACCTCGCAGGACGCCTATCAACAACTGCTGCACACCCTCTCCAATGGGGTGCTCATCGACGCGTACTGGACAGCAGACCCCGTCACGTATCGACAGGGGCCCGATGGCGAGCTTGCGCCGGTCACGGTGACCAACCCGGACAGCATCTGGGTCTCCGGATTGTTTGGCGGTTACGAGCAGCCGCCGATCGACAACACGGATGTCGCGTTCCGAAAGTTGAACGAGCAGCTCCGATCCAATAGCGCGGACGTTCCACTCTTGACGCTGCACGCGGTGGGCGACTTCGACCCCGCCGAGCTCCCCGGGTTCAGCTCGCTCTCGCAGGTGCCGTTGGAGACGTACAACCCGCCGCAGGTCACAGGCGCCGATGTCGCGAGCCTGAAGGCGCTGGGCGGTCAACCACTGCTGCCGGACGCGAACATGGCCGGATACCAGCAGGAACCGCCGTTGATCCTGACCACGCTCAATTCGCTCTCCGCGTTCGAGAACGGCTTCCCCAACGCGAATACGACGGCGCCGATCAGCGTGGTCCGCGTCCGCGTCGCCAACGTGCACGGCAGCGTGCGCCAGGAGCTCGCGCAGATCGGTGATGTGGCCGCGGCAATCCGGCGCGCAACCGGGCTCGACGTCGACGTCACGGCTGGCTCCTCGCCGACCACCGAGACGATCGCACTGCCCGCGGGTCGTTATGGCCGTCCCGCGCTGACGCTGGACGAGTCGTGGGTCCGCAAAGCCGTTGCGCTCGTGATCCTGAACGCGGTCGACGGCAAGAGCGCGGCCCTGTTCGTGCTGATCCTGGTCGTCTGTGCCTTCTTCATCGGCAACGCAGCGTTCGCGGCGGTGCGCGTGCGCCGGCGAGAGCTCGGCGTGCTGCGATGTCTGGGCTGGCCGCGGAGGATGGTCTTCGCATTCATCCTTGGAGAGGTGATGCTCACCGGACTCGCCGCGGGAGCGATGGGAACGGGGCTCTCCGCGGCGCTGATCGCGCTGCTGCGCCTCGACGTGCCCTGGTGGCGGGTGGGATTAGTGACACCCGTCGCTGTCGTGCTCTCGGGGTTCGCCGGATTGGTGCCCGCGCTGCTCGCAGCGCGGGGCCAGCCCCTCGACGCCGTCGCGCCGGCCGTGCGCACACCACGGCGGTCGCGACCCGTGCGCCACCTCACAGGCCTCGCCTGGTCGAATCTGCGGCGCACCCCTGGACGCGCGGCCCTCGCCGCCACCGCGCTTGCCGTGGGGATCGCGGCGCTCACCGTGCTGCTCGCGCTCAACCTGGCGTTCGCGCAGGGCATCGTCGGCAGCGAGCTCGGCGGGTTCGTGGCGAACCAGGTGCGTGCTGTCGACTACCTGTCGGCGGCGCTCGCTATCACGCTGGGCGCTGCTTCGGTTGCAGACGTCCTCTACATCAACCTTCGTGAACGAGCGTCGGAGTTCGCGGTCCTGAGCGCGGTCGGTTGGCAGCGCGGGCACGTGGCGCGCGTCGCCCTCGGCGAGGGCGCCTGCATCGGTATCGCCGGCAGCTTCGCCGGTGCGGCGATCGGCGTTGGCGCCGCCGCACTCGTCCTCGGGCCCGACCTTTCGCTCCTTGCGCTCCCTGCGGTGGCGGCGTTCGCCGCCGGGATCGTCGTGACGGTCATCGCGGCAGGCCTCGTGGCAGCGAGCATCAGGCGTCTGCCGCTCGTGGCATCACTCGCCGAGGAATAGCAGGGAGCATGACATGACCGACAGCGATTCATCGGGGACCGTCGACGCGCGCGCGGGAGTGGCGGTCGCGCTCTCGGGCGTGAGCAAGACATACCGCTCCGGCGGGGGTGAGCCGGTCACCGCGGTGTGCGGCGTGACGGTGGATCTCCCGGCCGGGCAGAGCGTCGCACTGACGGGACGATCGGGTTCGGGCAAATCAACCTTGCTGCACCTGATCGGCGCCATGGATCTGCCCGACTCGGGCCGGATCACTCATGACGGCATCGATGTCACGCGGCTGCGGGAGTTGGCGCGCGCATTGCTCCGCCGGGGCATCGGCTTCGTGTTTCAACGGTTCCACCTTCTACCCGCGCTGACGGCACTCGACAACATCCTCGCCCCGGTGATCCCGTACCGGACCGACTTCGACAAGACGGCTCGCGCCCGCGAGCTGCTCCGCGCTGTCGGCCTCGGCGATCGCGAACGTCATCTCCCGTCCCAGCTGTCGGGCGGGGAGCAGCAGCGTGTCGCTATCGCGCGAGCGTTGATCAATCACCCGGGCCTGGTGCTTGCTGACGAACCAACCGGCAACCTCGACACCCAGACCGGTGCCGGGATCATCGATCTGCTCCTCAGTCTCCGCGACGAGCATCCGTTGACACTGCTCGTTGCCACGCATGACACGACGATCGCTGCGCGCTGCGACCGAGCGATCGTCCTGACCGACGGGAGGATCGTCAGTGACAGCGAGCCGGCCTAGGCTGCCGCGACGGACTGACTGCGGTCCCTCATCAGGCGGTCAGTATCGCCGCGACGGTCGCCGGGTCGAAGTTGCCGCCGCTGAGGATGATCACCGTCGGATGCTCGGTGCTCCCTGCCGGCACCTTGCCGGTGAGGTACGCGGCGAGGGCCAGCGCTGCGGTCGGCTCGACGGCGAGCTTCAACGTCTTCCAGGCGACACGCAGCGCATCCCTGAGCTCGGACTCGGACACGGTGACGACGTCGCGCACCAGCCCCCGGCCGACGATCACCTCGAAGTTCCGCCCGCCGACGGATTTGCTCTTCACACCCTCGGCAAGCGTGACCGGATCCGCCGCGAGCCGCTGCAGCGTGTGGGTGTGCAGGCTGCGCGCCGCGTCGTCGGCTGATTCGGGCTCGACCCCGATGACGACTGTCTCCGGAGCCAGCGCGGAGCAGGCGAGGGCAACACCCGAGATCTGACCGCCGCCGCCGATCGGCACGACCACCGCGGCGGGCGCCGGGATGTCCTCGAGGATCTCGAGCCCGACCGTTCCCGCGCCGTGGATGACGTCCCAATCGTCGAAGGGATGGATGAGTTGCAGCCCCTCTGATCGCGCGATGCCCTCCGCAACGTCCTCGCGGTTGTTATACGTCACGCCCTCGCTGACGACGGTGGCGCCGTAGGAGCGGATGCCCTCGACCTTGGCCGGGGTCACGCCTTCCGGCACCACGATCGTCGCAGGCAATCCCACCATCTGAGCGGCGCAGGCCAACGCCTGTCCGTGATTCCCGGAGCTGTGCGTCACCACGCCCACGACGCCCGGCTCACGTTCGACGAGGCTGAGCACGGCGTTGAACGCGCCGCGAGCCTTGAACGATCCGGTGAGCTGCAGTGACTCCGGTTTCACCAGCAACCCCGGCGAGATGTCGGTCCGGACGATCGGGGTGCGGCGGACGTGGCCGCGGATCCGGCCGGCCGCGGCGCTGATCTGTGTGAGGTGCTCGTCACCCCAGGGTCGATCGACCACCGCGCCGGTCAGGACGAGACCGCTACCGGAATCTCCAGTGCGAGCTTGTCCATCTCGAGCTGCGCGGGAACGTCAACGGGGTACGAACCGGTGAAACAGGCAAAGCAGAAACCATTGCCGTCGGGCTGTCCCATGGCGCGGCGCAGGCCGGCGAGGCTGAGGTAGCGCAGCGAATCGGCGCCGAGCATCTGCCCGATCTCACGCTCGGTGTGCCCCGCGGCGATCAGCTCACGCCGCGATGCGATGTCGATTCCCATGAAGCACGGCCACGCGATCGGTGGGGACGCGATGCGCATGTGCACTTCGCTGGCGCCCGCGCGACGGAGCTCGTCGATGATGCGGCGCGACGTCGTGCCGCGCACGATCGAGTTGTCGACGAGGACGACGCGCCGGCCCTCGAGCACATGGCGCATCGGGTTGAACTTGAGCCGGATCCCGGCCTCGCGCAGACGCTGCGTCGGCTGGATGAACGTGCGCGTGATGTAGCGCGACTTGATCATACCCTCGGCGAAATGGAGCCCGGCCTGCTCCGCGTAGCCGATCGCAGCGGGCGTCCCGCTGTCCGGAAGCGTGATCACGATATCGGCGTCCGCCGGCGCCTCGCGGGCGAGCTCGCGCCCCATCTGGCGCCGCGCCTCGTACAGCGACTTGCCCATCATCACGCTGTCCGGCCGTGCGAAGTAGATGAACTCGAACGAGCACATCGCCCGGTGTGCTGAAGCGCGCTGGATCTTGGTGCTGCGCATCCCGGTCGCGTCGACGGTCACGATCTCACCCGGTTCGATCTCGCAGATGAACGAGGCGCCGATGACGTCGAGCGCGCAGGTCTCACTCGCCATGACGTACCCGATGCCGCCCGGTGCGTCGACGTCGCCGAAACGGCCGAGGCAGAGCGGACGGATGCCGAGCGGATCGCGCGCGGCGACCAGCGAATCCCTGGTCAGGAAGACGAGGCAGTACGCACCTTCGATACGCGGCAGCGCCTCGGCGAGCGCGTGCTCCAGTGAGTCCGCGGGCGTCTGCGCCAGCAGTGCACCGAGCACCTCGGTATCGCTCGTGGTCTCGAACGCGACGCCCTTCGCAGCGAGCTCGTCGCGGAGCTTGCTCGCATTGACGAGGTTGCCGTTGTGTGCGATGAGGATCGGTCCGAGCGTCGGATGGTCGACCTGCATCGGCTGCGCATTGACGAGCCGCGTGCTGCCGGTGGTGCTGTATCGCGTGTGTCCGATCGCGATGTTGCCCTTGAGCTCGTCGATCGCCTCCTGGTCGAACACCTGCGAGACAAGACCCATCTCCTTCCGGATGCGGATCTCCCGACCATCGCTGACCGCGATCCCCGCGGATTCCTGCCCGCGATGCTGCAGGGAGTACAGACCGAAGTAGGTGAGGTTTGCGACGTCCTCTCCGGGATGGAACACCCCGAACAGACCGCACTCCTCGTGGAAATGATCGTCGTCGCGCCATTCCGGCTCGGTGGTTCGAACATCGGATGGACCGGCGACATCAGGGGGCATCACGCACCACCGCTCTGTCTCATGCCGGCCTGCTCACCCACGCTCGGTCAAGGCCCCCTCATGCACGCGCCGCAAGTCGCTGAGCGGAAGATCGATAAGTCCGGTCACGCGCAACTGCTTTCCCCCCACGGAACCGATATTGCGAAGCGGGACCGAGTACCGGCCTGCCAGCTCGTGCAGTCGCACAAGTGCCTCCCTGGCGCAGCTGATGAGGAACCGAGATTGGCTCTCACCGAACAGTATACCGGCCTCCCTCGGAATGAACCCCTCACGGCCGGAGGCGTCGCCGAGGGCGATTTCAGCGCCGATATCGCCCAGCAGGCACGATTCGGCGATCGCAACTGCGAGGCCACCCTCCGCGCAGTCGTGCGCGGAGGTCAGCAGGCGCCCCGCGAGGGCATCGAGCACGAAGCCATGAACGCGACGCTCGAGGTCGATATCGAGCACCGGCGGGGGACCCTCGTTGACCCCGTAGGCGAGCCGCTGGTACTCGCTGCCGCCCAGCTCGCTGCCGATCGGTCCGACGAGGGCGATGACGTCACCCTCGGCACCGAATCCGGCGGTGCAGCGCAGGGCGACATCGTCGATGACGCCCACCATGCCGATCACGACCGTGGGATCGATACCGGTGCCGCCCGTGTCGTTGTAGAGGCTCACGTTGCCGCTCACCACCGGGATGCCGAGCCCGCGGCATGCGTCCCCGACGCCCTCGACGGCATCGTGCAGGTCCCACCAGACCGGCGCCTGCTCGGGGTTGGCGAAGTTGAGGCAATTGGTGATCGCAACCGGCCGCGCCCCGGTCGCGACGACGTTGCGAGCGGCCTCGCACACCGCGATCATCGCGCCGTGGCGCGCGTCGAGCGCGACGTAGCGCGCGTTGCCGTCGGTAGCGAGGGCGAGCCCGATCGAGGTGCCGTCGACGCGAACCATCGCCGCGTCACCGCCGGGAAGGACGACGGTCGCATCACCGACCTGGTGGTCGTAGCGGCGGTAGACGGGCGCGCGGCTTCCCAGATTCGGGCTCCCGAGCAGGCGGAGCAGCGCTTCCTCGGCGGTCCATGGCTCGGCGGCGGCGCCCGCCGGCGTTGCCCCGTCTGCCCTGACGCGGACCGGACGTGGGCCCGGCGCTTCCCGAGGAGGGGCGCCGTCGACGAGCAGATCGAGCGGCAGGTCGCACTCCTGCTCGCTCCCGTCGCGAACGATGAATCGCGGATCCGATCGGATCACGCCCACCACGTCGGAGTGCAGGTCCCAGCGCTCGAACACCGCCTGCAGCGCGGGGATATCGCCGGGCTCGGCGACGATCAGCATGCGCTCCTGCGACTCGCTGAGCATCACCTCATACGGTGTCATGCCCGTCTCACGTCGCGATGCGCGCGCCACGTCGATCTCGATGCCGCAACCGCCGCGGTGGGCGAGCTCCGCGGAGCTGCCGCACAGCCCGGCCGCGCCGAGATCCTGCATCGCGATCACCCGCGGATCACCGGCCAGCTCGAGGCAGGCTTCCATCAGGCACTTCTCGAGAAACGGGTTGCCGACCTGCACCGCCGGGCGGCGCGCGGCGCTGCTCGCGTCGAGCACGACCGATGCGAAGCTCGCGCCGTGGATGCCGTCCCGTCCAGTGTCCGCGCCGACGAGCAACACCAGGTTGCCCGGTCCGCGTGCCGTGGCGAGCATCATCCGCCGCTGCTCGACAACGCCGACGCACATCGCATTGACGAGGCAGTTGGTTCGATACGACTCGTCGAAGTACAGCTCGCCGCCCACGGTCGGCACGCCGATACAGTTGCCGTACCCACCGATCCCAGCGACCACACCGTCGAACAGGTGCCGTTGATGCGGCTCCTCGAGCGGACCGAAGCGAAGCGAGTCGAGCAGCGCGACGGGGCGTGCGCCCATGGTGAAGATGTCGCGCAGGATGCCGCCGACTCCCGTCGCGGCGCCCTGGTACGGCTCGATGGCGCTCGGATGATTGTGGGACTCGATCTTGAACACACACGCGAGGCCGTTGCCGATGTCGACGGCGCCCGCGTTCTCTCCCGGACCCTGCAGCACGCCCGGGCCTTCGGTGGGCAGCGAGCGGAGCAGCGGCTTGCTCGTCTTGTAGCTGCAGTGCTCGCTCCACAGCGCGCCGACGATGCCGAGCTCGAGCCGGTTGGGCTCGCGTCCGAGCGAGGTCGCGAGATGCAGGTACTCGGTCCGGGTGAGCGCGACCTCTGCGAGCTCCGCGTCGGTCGGCGCGACGAGCTCGACCCCGGTCACGACGCCGCGGCTGCCTCCAATGTGCCGTTGCGGCGCAACGCATTCGCGACGTTCGCGAACAGCACCGCGCCGTCCGACGACCCGAGCATCGGCTCGCATGCGCGCTCCGGATGCGGCATCATCCCGAGCACGTTGCCCCCGGCGTTGACGATACCCGCGATGTCGCGCATCGATCCGTTGGGAGACGCATCGCCCGCCGGACCTCCGTCGCGCCGGACGTAGCGGAACACGACACGCCCCCCGGCTTCCAGCGCATCGAGCGTCGCCTCATCGGCAACGTACCGCCCCTCCCCGTGCGACACGGGCACCTGCAGCACATCCCCGCGCCCGCAGCCCGCGGTGAACACGGTGTCAGTGCTCTCAACGCGAAGCCACGCCGCCTCACATCGAAACTGCAGCGAGCTGTTGCGCGTCAGCGCCCCAGGCAGCAGATGTGCCTCGCACAGAATCTGAAACCCGTTGCAGATCCCCCACACAAGGCCGCCACCACGCGCGAACTCGGTCACCGACTCCATCAGCGGCGCAAAGCGCGCGACAGCCCCGGCACGCAGGTAGTCCCCGTAAGCAAAACCGCCCGGGAGGATCACGCAGTCGACACCGCGAATATCGTGATCCTTGTGCCACAGCATCACGGGCTCGTTGCCGCTCAGAGCAACAGCGTGCGCACAATCGCGATCGGACCACGTTCCGGGAAAGACAGCAATACCGAACCGCATACTACGGACAACCTCGGGCGGGGAGGGCACGGCCCACATATTCGCGGCGAGTTCCCGCAGCAGTTCGGCTGAGCGCGACAATCTGCATGCGAGAAGCCGAACCGCGGAGGGCTGTCTGAGCAAGCGAATATGTGGGCCGTGCCCTCCCCGCCCGCCACGCCGTCACTGCGGAACGCTCTCCGTCAAAACCCGTAAAGAGCCGATCCGCGAGTCCTCGATCACGGGATTGCGCAGCAGCTGCTCGCACATGCGCTCGACCTGATCCCGCGCCTCGGACTCGCTGCCGGCCTCGAGCTCGAGGTCGATGTGCTTGCCGACGCGGACCGCACGCACGCCGCTGAATCCGAGCCGGTGCAACCCGTCGCGGACGACGAGGCCCTGCGGGTCGTTGACGACGGGCTTCAGCGCGACGATCACCTCGACCGCGAAGGTCATCCTGCCACGATCCCGCTGAGATCGATGCCGCAGATGCGGCGCGCCGCCTCGACGTACCGCTGCGTCGTGCCGCGCACGACGTCCTCGGGGAGCTCCGGTCCGGGGGGGGTCTTGTCCCAGTTGAGGGTCTCGAGATAGTCGCGCACGAACTGCTTGTCGAACGAGACCGCGGGCTCACCCTCGCGCCACTCCGACATCTCCCAGAATCGCGACGAGTTGGGCGTGAAGATCTCGTCGATCAGCGTCAGCGTGCCGTTGATGAACCCGAACTCGAACTTCGTGTCGGCGAGATAGATGCCCACGCTCTGGCAGCGCGCGGTGGCGTAATCGAAGAGGCGCAGCGACGCCGACTCCAGCTGCTCCGCGAGCGCCGGGCCGACCAGCCCGCGCAGGTCCTCGCGGGAGATGTTGACGTCGTGACCGTCGTCCTTCTTGATCGCCGGCGTGAACCGTGGCGCGGGGAGCCGTGACGAATCGCGGAGCCCTGGGGCCAGCGTCTCTCCGGCGAGCGTGCCGTGGTCGCGATACTCCTTCCATCCCGATCCACTGATGAAGCCACGCACCACGCACTCGACGTCGATGCGCTGCGCGCGGGCGACGTGCATCGACCGTGGCAACCAGTCGTCCCGCACTCCCTCGGGGATCGCATCGTCGGCGTCGGGGAGGAGGTGGTTCGGCATGATCCCGGCGGTCTGCGCGAACCACCAGCGCGACATCTGCGTGAGGACCGTGCCCTTGCCCGGGATCGGCGTCGGCAGCACGACGTCGAAGGCGCTGAGCCGGTCGGTCGCGATCATCAGCAGCGTCCCGTCGGCGAGCTGGAAGGTGTCACGCACCTTGCCGCGCCGGAACAGGTTCAGGTCTCCGATGTCAGCCGCGTTCAACACCTGCATTCAGCTCATCCTCCCGCCGGCGATGCCGGCCTCGACAGCGAACTGCGACGGCGCAGACGCCGTGCGCGATTCCGGTGGTGACGTGGACAGCCCGAGGCGCCGGTAAGTCTCGTCGATGTGCGCCAGGTACGGGTCCACGTCGAAACAGTGCGCGATGGTCGATTCGGACAGCGCTCCCGTGATGTCGGGATCGTTGGCCACCAGGTCACGAAACGCGCCCTCATCGTCACGAGCGCGGCCCGCGAGCGCCTGCACCGCGCGGTATGCGCGCTCACGCGGCCATTCAGCCTCGACGATCAGCGCGGTGAGCACCTGCTGCGAGAACACGACCCCGCCGTGGCGCTCGATGTTCTCCATCATGTGCTCCGGCTTGACCCGCAGCCCCTCGACGATGCGCGTCGAGAGACGAACGATGTAGTCGGTGAGGGCACACGCGTCCGGGAGGATCACGCGCTCCGCGGACGAATGCGAGATGTCGCGCTCATGCCAGAGGGCGACATCCTCCATCGCCGTCAGCGCGTACCCGCGGAGCACCCGCGCCAGGCCGCACACGCGCTCGCAGAGGATTGGATTGCGCTTGTGGGGCATGGCGGACGAGCCCTTCTGACGCCGGCCGAAGGGCTCCTCGAGCTCGTCGACCTCGGTGATCTGGAGCAGGCGGATCGTCGTCGCGAGCCGCTCGAGCACCGCACCGAGCAGCGCCATCGCGGTCACGAATGACGCGTGCCGGTCTCGCGCGAGCACCTGGGTCGCCACGGGCGCGGTGGTGAGCTCGAGCCCCTCGCACACGTGCTGCTCCACCTCCGGCGGCACGCTCGCATGGGTGCCGACGGCGCCCGTGATCTGCCCGGCGGCGATCTCGGCGGTGGCGACGGCGAATCGCGTTCGCGCGCGCCGGACCTCGTCGACGAAGTTGGCGAGCTTGATCCCCAGCGTCAGCGGCTCGGCGTGGACTCCGTGGGTCCGCCCCATCATCACCGTGAGCCGGTGACGCTCCGCCTGCTCGACGAGTGCGGCGATCAGCGACTCGACGTCCCCATCGATGACCCCGGCCGCGTCGCGAAGCTGCGTCGCCAGCGCCGTGTCCACGACGTCGGACGACGTCAGCCCGAGATGAAAGAACCTTCCGGCGTCGCCGACCGTCTCCTGCACCGCGGCGACGAATGCGGCGACGTCGTGCCCCTGCTCGGCTTCGAGCTGGGCGATCCGATCGGCATCGATGCTCGCCCCCCGCAGGGTGGTGAGCGCTTCGACGGGGATCCGACCGATCTCCGCCCATCCCTCGCACGCCAGCAGCTCGACATCCAGCCAGCGCTGCAGCCGCGATGTGTCACTGAAGATCTTCGCGATCTGAGGCGGGGCGTACCGGGGGATCACGTACGGTCATTCTATCGGGGTGACCGACGGCGCCTCCCTGCCCCTCGTGATCGCACACCGTGGCGCCTCCCGCGAAGCCCCGGGCAACACCCCCGCCGCGTTTGAAGCCGCGATCGCGGCGGGCGCGGATGCGATCGAGCTCGACGTGCGACGGACCTCCGACGGAGTCCTGGTCGTGCACCACAACGCGTCCCGGCGGGGGGTGCAGGTGTCGATGCAGACGTACCCGGCCCTTCTCCGGCGAAGCCGGTACGAGCCGCCCCGGCTCGACGCCGTGCTCGATCAGTGCGCCGGCCGGATCGCGCTCGACGTGGAGATCAAGGACCCGGGGCATGAGGCGGAGGTCCTCGAGCTGGTGTCGGGCAGGTTCACTCGCGATCAGCTCCTCTTCACGTCGTTCGAGGAGTTGGTGATCAGCACCGTCAAGCGGCTGGATCCGGCTGCCCGCTGCGGCCTCCTGCTCGGCCCCGGGCGGCTGCACACCCGCGCTCAGCGCTACGAATCGCTCCCGTTCGACCTCGCCGAACGCTGCGGAGCCGACCTCCTCGTCGTCCATCAGTGGCTCGCCGCGCCGCGCGGGCGGACGCGGCGGTCGCGCGCCAGCAGCCTGCTCGAGGAGGCGCGCCGGCGGGGAACCCCTGTCATGGTCTGGACGGTCAACGGACCGCTGCGATTGCGCGCATATCTCGCAGACGGGCGCGTGGCGGGGATAATCACCGATCTCCCCGGTCCCGCCGTCGCGGCACGCCGGGACCTTTCAGCGGAGGTGAGCCCGGAACGCTCCATGGACACCCGAAGCGACCCTTCATCGAGCACCCGCGGGGATCCGTCACCAGGATCCGGCTTCGGAGCCGGCGCGCCGCTCGATCCTGAACGGCCGGACGTAACCGTACCAACGCGTCAGCCGTTTCCCAGTCGAGTGCGCCCGGTGATCCCGAGATGACTTTGCCTCGGGCGTATGAGGATCAGCTTGTCGAGCGTGCCAAATCGGACGCCGACGCCTTTGGGGAGCTTTACGACCACTACTTCGGGCAGATCTACCGCTTCGTCTTCAGCCGGCTCCGCGACCAGGACGCCGCGGAGGACGTCACGTCAGAGGTCTTCTTCAAAGCCCTTCGGGCAATCGGGCGATACAAACCAGCGGGCCATCCGTTCAGCGCCTGGCTCTATCAGATCAGTGTCAATGCGATCAATGACCACTACAGAAGCCGCAAACCGACCTCGAGCCTCGACACGGCGATCGCCGTCGCCGACCCGGCTCGTTCGGTCGACGACCGAGTTGTCGACAGCGCCGAGGCCGCGCGCATCTGGGAGGCCATCGACGACCTGCCGCCCCAGCAGAGGGCCGCGATGACGCTGAAGCTCGGTGAGGACCTCAAGCTCGCTCAGATCGGCGAGATCATGGGCAAGAGCGAGGGCGCGGTGAAGCTCCTGATCCACCGCGGCATGATCGGTGTGCGCACGCGCCTCGGCGTCGTTGCCGGCATCGAGGAGACCGGCTGATGTCCTGGCTCGGCGGCTGGTTCGATCCGGAGCTCGAGCAGCTCTTCCGCGACGAGCCCGAGCTGCTCCAGACGGCACAGCGCGTCCGCGCCTCCCGTCCGGCGGCGGAGGCCGACCCGAGGTTCCGGAACCGGCTCCGCGGGCAGCTGCTCGCGGAGGCGTCGCGCAGCCGCGGCCGTCGCGGGGCACACCGCTGGTGGCAGCTCGGCCCGACGCACGTCGCCTGGGGCGGGGCCGCGGTCGGCGCGGTCCTGATCGGCGCGACCGTGCTCACCTTCCTCTCGAACCACCCCACGGATCAGACGATCGTCGCCATCTCGCCGATCTCCGCCCAGCACGCGGTCAGCACCGACAACGTCATCACCGTCGCGTTCAACCAGCCGATGGACAAGCAGGCGGTGGAGAGCGGCGTGCACATCCAGCCCGCCACCAAGGTCTCGTTCTCATGGAACGGCAACAGCCTCGTGATCTCCCCGCTGCACCACCTGACGGGGAACACCCCGTACACGGTCACGATCGTCAAGAGCGCCATTCGCTCGACCTCCGGTGTGTCCGCGACCAAGCCGATCGCCATCACCTTCGGCACCGCGCCGTCCCCCGCAGCGGGCCCGCAGTCCGTCACGCCGACCCTGGCACCTTCGGTCGCCGGCGCGAACGGCGTCGGCGGCTCATTGCTCTTCGCGCCCGACGGCTCGGTGGTCAGCACCGCGGGCATGCTCCCCACGGCGGGTGCGCCGGCGACGCCGGTTCCGACCCCCACCACGCGGGGCCGGTCGACCCCGACCCCCATTCCCACGCCCACACCGGAAGGCGTGATCACACAGGAGCCGTCCCTCACCGGCTCGCTCGTCGCGTTCCCGGTGGGCGGCGCCCCTGTCCAGCTCGGGCCCGCGGCATCGGCCGCCGCGTACTCGCCGAACGGCCGCACACTCGCCATGGCGGTTGATGACGGCAACGGCGGCTCGAAGATCATCGTCGCCATGACCGACGGCAGCCAGCCGTCGACGCTCGCCGATTCACCCACGCCGGTGACGGACCTGACCTGGTCGTCGAACGGCCGTCTCGTCTACACCGACGGCGCGGCGATCAACGCGGTCGACCTGTCCGGCAAGGTGACCTCGCTGTACACGGTCGCCGCCGGCGGCACCATCACCGCGCTCGACCCCGGCGGGACGTACGCGTACATCGCCCCCTCGAGCGGCACCGGTGGTGACCTGCTCGACATCGCCGCGGGCAGCGATCAGGTGCTGCAGGGTGCGGTGAACGATGTCGCATTCAGCGGTGACGGCACGACCATCGCCTGGGTCGACGAGTCCGGCAGCCCGAACCGCCTGCTCGTCGAGGCCGTGGGCCAGAACGCCCCCGCCTCCGTGGCGACCATCGATCCGTCCGCGACGCTCAGCGACGTGACGCTCGATCAGGACGGCGGCGAGGCCGCATATCTCAGCGCGGGCGCCGGCGCGACCGCACAGCTGATCGTCGCCCAGCTCCCGAGCGGTTCCGCGCTCGCGACCGGGATACCGGCGAACGCCTCCGCGCTCGCCCTGTCGCCCGCCGGAGACCAGGTCGCGTACATCGCGAACGACCCGGCCGGTGCCGAGGTGGATCGGGCGACCGTTCCGGGGGCGACCTCCGCGCGGACTGCGGCGCAGCTGCCGGCCGCCGCCAACTCGGCGTTGCACGCATTCGTCGAAGCGCAGGTGCGCGGCGACATCGCATCGCTCGCGGCGTTGAGCGGTCCCGGCGTCGACGCGGCGTCGAACACACCGCAGAACCTCAGCCGCGCATACGTGATCAGCACCTATCTCGGAGCGCAGGGCGCGGTCTCCGCGAACATCGAGCTCATCGTCGACCCCAACGCGGCCCATGCGACCGCCAGAGTGGCGGGTGAGGCGCTGACGCTCAGCCGCGTGGACGGCGACGGCTACATCGTGTCCGCGCTCAGCGTCCAGCCTCTGCGTGACGAGTTGTCCGGACCGCATGTGGTCGCGGTGGACTCGAGCACCGAGGGTGGTGTGAGCACGCTGCAGGTGAGCTTCGACAGCGACCTGGATCCGCTCACCGTCGCCGCCGCGATCACCGTGATGGACGCGTCGGGCACGACGCTGCAGTCGACCGCGGTGTACGACGCGGATTCCCGGACGGCGACCGTCACGATCGCGCGGGCTCCGGCCGGCGTCCTGACGCTCGAGATCTCGGCGGCGCTCAGCGACGTGAACGGGCAGTCCTTCGAGCGCACGGCCCCGATCCGCGTGGGGACCAGCGCCAGGTAATCGGGCGGACCGCCCCGGCTGCGATCAGCGCGGCGGGTGGCGCCAGAGGGTCGCCGAGACCGGGATGCGCATCGTTCCGTCCGCGGCGGTGCAGCGTCGCAGGCTGCGCTCACACGCGTGTCGTACGTCGCTCAGCGCCGCGTCGTCGAGCCCGCTCAGCTCGGCCGCAAGCGGGCGCTCCGCCACCATCGCCGCCCAGAAGTGGGCCATGCCGTCGAAGCACACGACGTCGCGCAGCGTCGCCGAATCCCACCGCGATGCGTTCGTGGGCAGCGTACCCGTCAGGCACCTCGAGAGGAACGGCGACGCGACGCCGGTCAGGCCGCGCAGCGCGTCGTCGATCGCCGCTTCATGGAGCGGCCGCGCGGCGTGGTCCCAGGTGACCAGCGCCGCGATCCCGTTCGGGCCGGCGATGCGCTCCGCGGTGTCGAACAGCGAGGCCCCGTCCCAGAAGCCGATTGTGCAGAGCGATCCGACGCGGGCGCACGAGGAATCCGGCACGGGGATCTCCCGCGTCTCCGCGACCACCGCAGACACCACACATCCGGCGGAGGCCACCTCGCGCCTCGCGATCTCCACCGACGACGCATCGCCGTCGACGAGCACCACGCGACCCTGCGCCCCCACGCTGCCGGCGAGCGCCGCACCCAGGGTGCCACCGTCGCACATCAGGTCGCAGACGGTCTCGCCCGGCAGCACACCGAGCGCGTCGACGAGCTGCTCCGCAAGCGGGCGCAGCACCGCGTTCGCATACAGCCGCCCGTAGCGCGGCATGGCAGCTCTATCCGGAGACGACGACGGCCGCCGCGATCGCCGCGGCGCGGGCCGGATCGCGCACCAGCCTGCGCAGCGACTCCTGCTCCTTGGCCCATTCGTCGGCGACCGCGATGAGCTCGGGGTGCTGTTCGATGAACGCGGTGCTGTAGTTCCCGGCGCGGAAGTGCGCTTCGGCGATCACGGCCATGTGGTACGGGATGTTGGTGCGGATCCCGGTGATCACGTACTCGAAGAGCGCGCGGTGCATACGATCGAGCGCCTCATCGCGCGACCTGGCGTACGTGATCAGCTTGGCGATCATCGGGTCGTAGTTGGGTGACACGAGGCCGGGTCCGACCAGCGAGCTGTCGACGCGCACGCCGGGGCCCGACGGTTCGTGATACCCCGTGACCTGACCCGGCGACGGCAGGAAGCCGCGGGCGTAGTTCTCGGCGTTGATACGGCATTCGACCGCGTGCCCGCGCGGCACGACGTCGTCCTGTGTCAGGGTCAGCCGCTCGCCGGCGGCGATGCGCAACTGCTCGGACACGAGGTCGATCCCGTACACGAGCTCGGTGACGGGGTGCTCGACCTGCAGGCGGGTGTTCATCTCCAGGAAGTAGAACTCGCCCTCCCTGTAGATGAACTCCACGGTTCCCGCGTTCACGTACCCGACCGAGCGCGCAGCGGTGACGGCGGCCTCACCCATGCGGGCTCGCGTCGCCGCGTCGATGACCGGCGAGGGCGACTCCTCGATGATCTTCTGGTGCCGGCGCTGGATCGAGCATTCCCGCTCGCCGAGGTGGATGACGTTGCCGTGGCCGTCGGCGAGCACCTGGATCTCGATGTGCCGTGGCTCCTCGAGGTAGCGCTCGAGGAAGACCGTGTCGTTGCCGAAGGCGCGCTGCGCGGTGCTCCGCGCGGTGTCGAGCGACGAGCGCAGCTCATCCTCGTCACGCGCGACGCGCATGCCGATGCCGCCACCGCCGGCGCTTGCCTTGATGAGCACCGGGTACCCGATGCGCGCCGCCTCGCTCACGGTCTCCTCCATGTCGCCGAGGGCGCCGGACCCCGGCACCACGGGAACGCCGGAGTCGCGCATGCGCTCGCGCGACGGAACCTTCTCGCCCATCGCGGCCATCGCCTCCGGAGGCGGGCCGATGAAGACGATGCCGCTCTCCGCGCACGCGCGCGCAAAACGCTGGTTCTCGCTGAGGAATCCATAGCCGGGATGGACCGCCTGGGCCCCGGTCGATCGAGCCGCCTCGATGATGCGGTCGATCACGAGATAGGACTGCGCCGAGGGCGCCGGCCCGATCTCCACCGCCTCGTCGGCGAGCAGCACGAACGCCGCGGCGCGATCGGCCTCACTGTGGACGGCCACCGTGCGCACGCCCATGTCGCGGCAGCTGCGAATGACGCGCAGCGCGATCTCTCCGCGGTTGGCGACGAGCACCTTCTCGAACACGTCTGCGCCGCTCCTCAGGCTGCGCTCATGCGCCGATCTGGACCAGCGGTGCGCGGGGGCCGACCACCACACCCTCCTTGACGTAGACGTCGGTGATCGTGCCGGCGCGCGTCGCCTCGATGTCGTTCTGCATCTTCATCGCCTCGAGCACGCACACCACGTCCCCGAGCGCGACGCGGTCGCCGACCTTCACGTTCACCTTGAGGAGCAGGCCCTGCATCGGCGATACGACCGTGCCGTCACGCACCGTGGGAAGGGAGGGTCCGGATGCGGTGGCGGAGCCGGTGGCCCCCTCGAGCCCGCCGATGATGCGCACCGCGTAGCTCTGCCCGTCGACCTCGACGGTGAGCTCCCGGACCGGCAGCGCGGGCGCGTCGTCGCCAGCCGGTTCGGCGGCCGAGTCAGCGACGTCCGCCGGCTCCGCCGCATCCGCGGCGGCTTCCTCTTCGGGCTCGTCGCCGAGCCGCTCGGCGACCGCCTCGCCCCGCTCGACGGCGAGGTACTGCGCGGGGAACAGCGCGTACGTAACCGTCGCCGCGGCATCCGGCTTCGCGTATCCCTCGCGCACCAGCTCGCGTCGGGTGGCCGGCATGACCGGCTCGAGCAGGTCCGCGGGCCGGCAGGTGATCGGCTCCTCGCGGCCGTTCACCAGCCGGCGAACGTCGCGATCCACCGGGGCGGGTGGCTCGCCGTAGAGGCCGAGGCAGTAGTCCTTGATCTCCTGGCTGATCGTCGCGTACCGGTCGCCCTCGACGACGTTGTAGACCGCCTGGGTGGCCATGATCTCCGTCAGCGGGGTGACGAGCGGCGGGTAGCCGAGCTCGGCGCGGACCTGGCTCACCTCCGTCTCAACCTCGGCGAGGCGGCCCAGGGCATTGCGCTCGCGCAACTCGGCCATGGCGTGGCCCATCGCCGACGGGGGCAGGAGCCCGCGGAGCGCGGAGGTGTCGAGACGGGCGGCGAGCGGATCCACCACGTCGGCGTAGTGGAGCAGCTCGTGCTCGAGGACCAGCGCCGCCTCGGCAACCCGTTCCAGCTCGAGCCCGCTGTCCACGTCCGTGCCCGCGAACCCGGCGATCAGCGCCTCGGCCGCCGGCATCGATGCTCCCCCGGCCAGTGGGGACAGCGCGCAGTCGGCGCGGTAGGCGCCCGCGATCGCGGCCGCGTGGCAGGCGAGCGCTCCCTGTCCGGTCTGTGCCGAGATCGACACCGCAACGGGCACCCCGGCCGCCTCGCGAATCACGCGCACGGCATGCGCGGCCGCCGCCGAGCCGAGCACCCCGAGTGGGTCGTGCAGGCAGATCGTCGGGTAGCCGGCGTCGACGAGCCGCTTCGCCACCTCGCCGAGGCCGTCCAGCCCGTGGCCCGGCACCTCGTTGTAGACGATGACGCCCTCCGCCTGCTTGCGCGTGCGCCGGACCGCCTTCGCGCACCGTTCGAGGTTGCGCACGTCGTTGAGCGGGTCGTAGCAGCGGAAGATGTCGACGCCCGCCGCGGCGGCGGTCTCGATGAAGGCATCGACGAGGTCGTCGGGGACCTGACGATGTCCGACGAGCGACTGGCCGCCGATCATCGCCAGGAGCGGCGTGATCGGCGCCGCGGCGCGGATGGCACGCAGGCGCTCGAAGGGATCCTCGGCGAGGAATCGCAGGGACGCCTCAAACGTCGAGCCGCCGAAGACGTCGAGGGCTGCGAACCCGCAGTGGTCGAGGGTCTCGGCGACCGGAAGGGCGTGGCGGAGGCGCAGTCTGCTGACGAGGAGTGACTGCTGCCCATGGCGGAGCGACGTCTCCACCAACTCGAGGCGGGGCATCGCGGGCCATTCTAGTGGTCCGCTCCACCGCCGCTCCTACTCGACCGTGAATCCCTCGGGGAGCTGCACCTTGGTGCGCATCGTCGCGCGCTGATCCCTGATGCGCGCGGCGACGTCGGAGTCGAAGAGCCCGATGATCTCGGCGGCGAGATGCCCGGCGTTCCGGGCCCCCATCGGGCCGACCGCAACGGTCGCGACCGGGATGCCGGGGGGCATCTGCACGATCGAGAGGAGTGAGTCGAACCCCGCCAGCGGTGTCGCCGCGAGTGGAACGCCGATCACGGGGATCGTGGTGAGCGATGCGAGCACACCCGGCAGGTGCGCCGCCGCCCCGGCGCCGGCCACGAGCACCCGGAGGCCCCGCTCGTGTGCCGCGAGCGCGTACGCGCGCACGACGTCACCGGCGCGGTGCGCCGACATGACGCCGATCTCCCAGCCGATCCCGTACTCGGACAGGACGTCACCGCAGGCGCCCATGACGGGGAGATCGGACTCACTGCCGACCACGATGCCGACCCGGACGGCGGCGGTCACGATGATGCTGCCACGGTCACCGGGAGCCCGATGTCGCTGCGAGCCTGCATTCCCTCGAAGTGCACGCGCGCAAGGTTTGCATACGCGAGGTCGCGCGCGGCTTCCGTGTCACGTGCGATCGCGGTCACGCAGAGCACGCGCCCGCCCGCCGTGCGCAGCGTCCCGCCGAGGTCCCGCGCCGTGCCCGCCTGGAAGCAGAGCACGCCGTCATCGAGCGAGTCGATCCCGGTGACGAGGTCGCCGCGGCGGACGTCGCCGGGGTAGCCGGCGGCGGCGGCGACCACGCCGACGGCCGCGCCGGGGATGGCGCGCGCGATGCCGGGTTCCACCGCCCCGTGCGCGCACGCCGTGAACAGCTCCAGCACCGATTCGTCGAGCAGCGGCAGGATCACCTGCGCCTCGGGATCGCCGAAGCGCGCGTTGAACTCGAGCACCCGCATGCCGCCGGGCGTCAGCATCAGCCCCGCGTACAGGCAGCCCACAAAGGGCGTTCCGCGCTCTCTCAGGGCGTTCACGCAGGGGTCCAGCACCGTGCGCGCGACCTCCTCGGCGAAGGCATCACCGGTGGCGTCGGCCGGCGGCGCGACCGCCCCCATCCCGCCCGTGTTCGGCCCGCGATCCCCGTCGAAGATGCGTTTGTGGTCGCGCGCGGGCACGAGGCTGCGCACGCGCACGCCATCGCTGAGGCCGAAGACGCTCACCTCCACGCCGGTGAGCAGCTCCTCGATGACCACCTGGCGCCCGGCGTCACCGAAACGCTGCTCGCGCAGACACGCATCGAGCGCCTGCTCGGCCTCGGCGATCCCATGGCAGACGAGCACGCCCTTGCCGAGCGCGAGCCCGTCGGCCTTGACGACGCACGTGCCGTCCACGTCGTGGATGAATGCCGAGAGACGCCGGCGATCCTCGACCGTGCCCGAGATCCAGCGCGCCGTCGGGATCCCGGCGCCGTCCATGAGCTGCTTGGCGAACGTCTTCGACAACTCGATGCGCGCCGCGCTCGCCGTCGGGCCGAAGACGGCCACGCCACGCTCAGCGCACGCGTCCGCGACGCCCGCGGCGGCGGCGGCGTCCGGGCCGATGACGACGAGGTCGACCGCGCGCTCGGCCGCGAGGCGTGCCACCGCGCGCGAGTCGGTGACGTCGACAGCGATGTTCTCCGCAATGTCCGCCGTCCCCGCATTGCCGGGCGCGACGATCAGCTCCATATCCCGCGCGTCACGCCGGCACGCCCACGCCAGCGCGTGCTCACGTCCGCCGCCGCCGGCGATCAGGACACGCACTACTCCCATTCGATGGTCGACGGCGGCTTGCTCGAGATGTCGTAGACCACGCGGTTCACACCCGGCACCTCGTTGACGATGCGCCGGCTGATCAGCCCCAGCACGTCGTACGGGACCCGAGCCCAGTCGGCGGTCATCCCGTCCTCGCTCTCGACGATGCGCACCGCGACGACGTTGCCGTACGTGCGGAAGTCGCCCATCACGCCCACCGACGATATCGGCGTGAGGATCGCGAACGACTGCCAGACCTTGCGATACAGGCCGCTGCGCTTGATCTCGTCGATGACGACCCAGTCCGCGGCACGAAGCGTTTCGAGCCGCTCACGAGTGACCGCGCCGATGATGCGGATCGCGAGCCCGGGACCGGGAAACGGCTGGCGGAACACCATGTCCTCGGGAAGCCCGAGCGCGAGCCCGACGTGGCGGACCTCGTCCTTGAACAGATAGCGGAGGGGCTCGACGAGCTCGAAGCGAAGGTTCTCCGGGAGCCCGCCGACGTTGTGATGCGTCTTGATCTTGGTCGCGTTGTGCGTGTCGTGCGACGTCGACTCGATGACGTCCGGGTAGAGCGTGCCCTGCGCGAGGAAGTCGATCTCGCCCAGCCGCGTCGCCTGCTCCTCGAAGACGCGGATGAAGGTCGCCCCGATGCGGCGGCGCTTCTCCTCCGGATCGATCACACCGGCGAGGGCGTCGAGGAACTGGTCGCCGGCGTCGACGTGGATGAGCTTGATATGGCGCTGGGTGCGCATGACGTCGACGACCCGGTCACCCTCGCCGCGGCGCAGCAGACCGTTGTCGACGAAGACGCACGTCAGCTGGTCGCCGACGGCACGATGCACCAGGGTCGCCGCGACCGCGGAGTTGACGCCGCCGCTGAGCGCGCAGATCACCTGACCGTCACCGATCTGACGGCGGAGCGCGCCCACCGTCATCTCGATGAACGATGCCGGCTCCCACGTGCCCGCGCATCCGCACACGTCGATGAGGAAGTTGCGCAGCAGGTCCCGCCCGAGCGGCGTGTGCGCGACCTCGGGGTGGAACTGGATCCCGTAGCGCTCTCCCGGACCGACGAACGCGGCGCAGGACGAGTTGAGCGAATGCGCGATGGGATGGAATCCCGCCGGAAGCTCGGTGACGACGTCGCCGTGCGACATCCAGACGGCGAGCTCGCCGGGCATCTTCGCGAAGAGGCCTGACGGCTCGTCAACCGTCACCGAGGCGCTCCCGTACTCACGCCGCAGCGCCGGCGCGACCGCGCCACCGAAGTTGACCGCGAGCAGTTGCATCCCGTAGCAGATGCCGAGGATGGGGATGTCGAGGTCGTAGAGCGCCGGATCCGGCTGCGGGGCACCGGGTTCGTACACCGACGCGGGTCCGCCGCTGAAGATGATGCCCCGGGGATTGCGGAGACGGATCTCATCCGCGCTGATGCTGCCGGGGACCAGCTCGCAGTACACCTGCGCCTCGCGCACGCGACGCGCGATCAACTGGCTGTACTGGCTGCCGAAGTCGAGGACGAGGATCGTGTCCTGGGCGACCGGCGCAGGCGTGCGCGCCACCGCGCCTGCGCCGGTCGCGACCGTCATCGCCGTTCGCCCACCTTCGTGCTCAGACTCCCATGCCCACGCGCTGCTCGCGCTGCTGCACCTTGCCCTCGGTCTTGATCGACGGCGCGATCACCATCTCGGTCTCCTGGAACTCGGCGATCGTCCGCGCGCCGCAGACGCCCATCGCCGCCTTCAACGCGCCGACCAGGTTCATGCTCCCGTCGTCGACGTGCGCGGGTCCGAAGAGGATCTCGCGCAACGTCCCTTTGATGCCCGTCCGGATACGCGTCCCCCGCGGGAGGTTGGGGTCGGGTGTCGCCATGCCCCAGTGATTGCCGTGGCCCGCCGCCTCGGCGGCGGACGCGAAGATCGAGCCGATCATCACCGCGTCGGCGCCACTGGCAAACGCCTTGGCGACGTCGCCGCCGAGGCGCATTCCCCCGTCGGTGATGATCGCGACGCGCTCTCCGCTGCGCCGGAGGTGGTCGTCACGCGCGGCCGCGCAATCACTGGTCGCCGTGACCTGGGGAACCCCGACCCCGAGCACCGCGCGCGTCGTGCACGCGGCACCGGGCCCCACCCCGACGAGCAGGCCCTTGATCCCGGTGTCCATCAGCTCGAGCGCGGTGGCGTAGTCGACGCAGTTGCCGGCGACCACGGGGATGTCGACGGAATGGGTCAACTCCGAGAAGGACAGGTGCCGGTACGACTTGCTCACATGGCGCGCGGTGAGCACCGTCCCCTGGACCACCAGCATGTGCGCGCCCGCCTCCTGGACGATCGGGGCACGTCGCTCGGCGTGCGCGGGAACGGTGGAGACCGCGCAGGGGACCCCGGCGGCGGTGATCTCCTCGATTCGCTGGCCGATGAGGCCGTCCTGCACCGGGGCGGTGTAGATCCTCTGGAGCAGGGTGTTGATCTGATCGACCGGGGAATCGGCGATCGCCTGCAGGACTTCGGCGGGATCCTCGTAGCGCGTCTGGACCCCGTCGAGATTGAGCACCGCAAGGCCCCCGAGCCGGCCCATCTCGGCCGCGAACCCCGTGTCGACCACCCCGTCCATCGCCGCGGCCATGAACGGGATCTGCAGCGTGGTGCCGTTGACAGCGAAGGACACGTCGATCTCGTCGGGATTGACGGTCACACGACCGGGGACCAGGGCAACCTCATCGAAGCCGTAGGCCCGACGAGCCCGCTTCCCTCTGCCCAATTCGAACTCCATCTTCAGATTCTACAGGAGTGGGTGGGGAGTCCCGCCCTCAGAGCGCACCATCTTGTGGACACCTGAGAGCCATACCACCATATCTGGTGTGGTCAGCCGCGGAACGCCCCTCCGCGCTCGGCGAGGTCGAGAGTGAGCCCGTCCTGGATCACGTCACGCACCTGGTCGCTGATCCGCATGACCGCGGCCGGATCGCCCGCGGCCTCGGCTTCGAGCTCGTCGGTTCGCACCATCGGATGGAAGCGGATCCGCCACCGGCTGGGCAGCGGCACGAGCCCAAGGGGACCGAGCAGCGGCCACGTCGGTGTGATCGGGAAGTACGGGAGCCGGAGCATCCGCGCGACGGGCCGGACGTCGGCGAGCATCGGGTGGATCTCCTCGGAGCCGACGACGGAGATCGGGATGATCGGCACGCCGGCGCGGAGCGCGGTCTCGACGAAACCACCGCGTCCGAAGCGCCGCAGCTTGTAGCGCTGCGCGTACGGCTTCCCGGTGCCACGCACGCCCTCCGGGAAGACGAGGACGAGCTCGTGCCCGCGGAGCAGGCGGAGCGAGTTGTCGGGATGGCCGTTGGTCTGACCCGTGCGGCGGAGCAGCCAGGAGAGCGCCGGCAGCGTGCCGAACCACGACGCGACGAGCGCGCGAGCGTGGCGCTCGACGGCGTCGAACACTGCCACCTTGATCATCGCCCCGTCCCATGGGAGAACCCCGGCGTGATTGGACACCAGCAGCGCGCCACCGCGGCTGGGGAGCACCTCCGCGCCGAAGGTCTCGACGCGCCAGTACTTCCGGGAGATGAGGCGGAAGATCGGGAGCAGGGCCTCGGTGAACTCGGGGTCGAAACCGAAGTCGTCGATGGTGTAGCGGCCGGCCCGGTGGGCGGCGCGCACCTCGCTGACGCGATACGCGAGCGACACCACCTCCTGGAGGCTCTCGAGGTCGATGACATCGCGACCCGTCAGGTCGCGAAGGCGCATCGCCAGCGTGCCGGTGGCGCTCATCGCCGCCATCGGGAGCTGGGTGCGCAGGTCGTCGAGCAGCTGACGCCCGGGCAATCCGTTCGCCTTCGCCGTGCCGGCGCTCGCCGGCGCCGCCCCGCTCACACGCGCGACGCCGCGGCGCGGCGCTTGGCCGCCGGCCGGTGACCATTCCACGCGGCGGTGCGGCTTTCGATGAACCGGTCGAGCTCCGCCTCCTCGCTATCGCTTTCCCGCACCGATCCGAGACGGTCCGGCGCGGTCCGGTGAGCGGCACGGTCGAGGACCGCCGCGGCGGTGCTGTATCGGAGCGTCACGCCGAAGTCGTCACGAAGTGCGGTCGTGTCGACACCGCGGCCGAACCGGAGCAGGCGGACCAGGTGCGGCTGGAGGCCGAGTGGTGGCGAGCCTGACGGTCGCATGCGGTTGAGCGCGAGCATCGTCGGCCCGCCCAGGGCGAACGGGATGACGGGCGCGCTGCGCTTTCGCAGCATCGAGACGGCCTGACTCAGCACGACGATACCGTCACCCGCGACGTTGAACGTGCCCGTGCGGTCGTGGCGCACCGCGTGCTCGAGCACAGCCACGCAGTCGTCCTCGTGGACGAATTGAAGGCGCGGGTCGAACCCGAGCACGGTGGGAACCACCGGCAGGTCGAAGAGCCTCGCGAACGGCGTGGTTCGTGTCCTTCCGAGCATGTCGGCGAAGCGGAGCACGGTGACGACGGTCCCCGGGCTGCGCTGCGCGAAGGCCGCGACGTAGCTCTCGACTTCGTCGAGGTCGCGCGTGAACGCATCGCGCGCGGGCGCCGTCCGATGCATCGACTCCGACCACATCGCAGGGTCGGCGGACTCCGCACCGTAGATCGCCGTGCTCGCCGCGACGACCAACTTTCGAACCGGGCTGCCGGAGCCTCCGCACGCCGCGAGGAGATTCATGGTGCCGATCACATTGCTTTCGTGGGCCTCGTGCGCGGTCGCCCCCAGCGGATCGACGACCAGCCCGGCGTGCACGACGGTGTCGAGCTCGAGGGTGCGCACCAGCCGCCCGATCGAGCCGTGGCGGATGTCGGCGCGCAGGAAGTCGGTCCGCTGCAGGCGCACCGACGGCGTCCGTGTGCCGACGGCGACGATCCGTTCGATCGATGGGTCGGTCTCGAGCGCGGCGGCGAGATGAGCGCCGAGGAATCGAGAGACGCCGGTGATCAGGACGCGGCGGGTGTCCGGCACGCGCCCGATGCTATCGCGTCAGGGATAGATGCCTCGGACTCGCGTGGCCTCAGCGACCTTGGTCACGGCGATCCGGAATGCCGCGTCGCGCAGGGTGACGTTGTGCGTCTCCGACTCCGTCTTGACATGCTGATAGCTCCGGGTCATCACCTCGCGCAGCCGGGCGTTCACCTCGCCCGAGCCCCAGAAGTACGCCTGGACGTCCTGCACCCATTCGAAATACGACACGATCACCCCACCCGCGTTGACGAGGATGTCCGGGAGGACGAGGACACCACGGCTGTTCAGCGTGGCATCGGCCTCGGTGGTGAGCGCGGCGTTGGCGCCCTCCGCGACCACCCTGGCGCGCACCTGGTCGACGTTGCGCGCGCTCACCTGCGCCTCGAGTGCCGCCGGGACGAGCACATCGACGTCGAGCGTCAGCACGTCGTCACGGTCGAGGCGATCCGCTCCTCCGAAGTCGCTGAAGCTGCCGCCCTCCTCCTTGAGATGGCGCAGCGCCATGAGATCGAGCCCATCGCCGCGGTACAGACCGCACGTGCTGTCGGACGCGGCGACCACGCGCATGCCCTCGGCCGTGAGCAGCTCGGCGCTGACGCTCCCCACTTTCCCGAAGCCCTGGATGGCCACGGTCGCACCGGATGGATCCATCCCCGCGTCTCGCATGGCGAGCACCGTCACCATCGTCAACCCGCGCCCCGGGCCGGTGAAGCGTCCCTCCGAGCCGCCGATCGCGGTCGGCTTGCCCGTCACGGACGCCGGCACCGAGAAGCCGGCGTGCATCGACAGCGTGTCCATGATCCACGCCATCACCTGCGGACCGGTGCCGACGTCGGGCGCGGGAATGTCACGGTCCGCCCCCACGATCAGCGAGATCTCGGTCGTGAATCGCCGCGTCAGCCGCTCCAGCTCGGTGATGCTGAGCGTGTGCGGATCGCACACCACCCCGCCCTTGGCGCCTCCGAACGGGACATCCGCCACCGCCGTCTTCCAGGTCATGTACATCGCCAGCGCCCGCGCGTCGTCGAGCGTCATCGCCGGGTGGTAGCGCAATCCGCCTTTCGCAGGACCCCGAGCGATGTTGTGCTGAACGCGAAAGCCGGTGAACACCTCGAAGGAACCGTCATCCATCTCGACCGGGAAGTGCACCACCAGCTCGCGTTTGACTTCACGGAGCACCACCCGGAGGGCATCGTCGAGCCCGATGGCGTCGGCGGCTGCGTCGAACTGCCGCTGAGCAATGCTCAGGGCGGAGCGCTCATTGATCCCGGACATGCGCAGGCCGCACTATACGCAAATGGGCGCCGGTATGCGCGGTCGGGAGCTCGGGGATTGAGACCGCGGACTGGGTGCGTAGATGTCTGCCCTGGCAGCAACCGCACGCGCAATCATTGACAATCGCGACCGTAACCAGCATGCTATGCGCAATCGATGGGAGGTTTTGGACACCTCCTGTCACAAACAACACGGAGGCCCATAGGATATGGCCAGGACCAGACGTAGGAGAGGCGGCGTCGAGAAGGCCGTCAAACGCACCGTGAGGCGCGTAGGGACGACAGCTCGCCGCCGCGCACCCGCCGCTGGTGGCGATCTCGTGAAGGCGGTGCAGAACCTCGTGAAGGCGTTGCCCGTCGGCGAGTTGGAAAAGAGACTTGCGGGCCTCGAGAAGACTGTCGCGCGGCTTGAGACGAGCCTGCGTGGTGCGGCGCGTCGCGCCGGTACCGCCGTCCGCGGCACCAAGCGCGCAACCGCAAAACGCTCGACAGCGAAGCGGACGACCGCCAAGCGGGCGACCGCGAAGCGCGCCGGCGCGAAGAAGACGACAGCGCGCAAGACCACGGCTCGCAAGACCACCGCGCGCAAGCCCGCGGCACGCAAGACCACGGCCCGCAAGACCACGGCCCGCAAGACCGCCGCGCGTAAGCCGGCGGCTCGCAAGACCACCGCACGCAAGACCACCGCGCGTAAGCCGGCGGCTCGCAAGACCACCGCACGCAAGACCACCGCGCGCAAGACCGCGGCCCGCAAGACCACGGCGCGCAAGACCACGGCCCGCAAGCCGGCGGCACCGCGCGCAACCACCGCACGCAAGCCGGCGACCCGGCGTCGCGTCGCGCGCAAGCCCGTGGCGGCACCGCCCGCCGCGGCACCGACCACGACGACGAGCTAGCTCAGCAGCCCATTCGTTGTTCGAAGGCCTCCGGCCGGTGCCGGGGGCCTTCCTCGTCCTCAGCGCTCATGCGGCGAGCGCGCGGGCGATCACGCCGGCGGCCTGCCGGACCGCCACCTCGTCGACGTCGAGATGCGTCACGCAGCGCAGCTGATGCGGCCCCATCACGGTGACCAGCACACCCTTCGCCGCGAGCACGGCGGCGAGCTCGGGCGCGGACCCCGGGACTTCGAAGATGACGATGTTGGTCGGCAGAGCCGGTGCGCGGACGGTCGTGCCGGGCGTGTCCCCAAGCACGTCCCTGATCAACGTCGCGTTGGCGTGATCCTGGGCGAGCCGCTCCACGTTGTGCTCGAGGGCATACAGACCGGCCGCGGCGATGACCCCTGCCTGGCGCATGCCTCCGCCGAGCCGCTTGCGCCACCGGCGGACACCGGCGATGACCGGTGCGTCGCCGGCGACCACCGACCCGA
The DNA here is from genome assembly GCA_963848445.1 of Candidatus Dormiibacterota bacterium. Taxonomy (GTDB): domain Bacteria; phylum Chloroflexota; class Dormibacteria; order Aeolococcales; family Aeolococcaceae; genus Palsa-851. The sequence goes on along the minus strand of CAWKDT010000003.1, from coordinate 582,575 downwards.
CCGGCGCTCCGAGACCTTTGCTGATGCAGACCGAGACCGTGTCGCACTCATCGACCAGGTCCGCCGGGCTGACCCCCTGGGCCACCGCCGCGTTGAAGAGGCGCGCTCCATCGCAGTGCACGCGCAGTCCGAGCACGTGGGCCGCCCGTGCCGCGCTGTGGATCCTCGCGGCGTCGATTGCGGCGCCGCCCCTGCGGTTGTGGGTGTTCTCGATGCACAGGAGGGTGGAAACCGGCTGATGGATGTCGGTCTCGCGAACTGCCGCGGTGATCGTCTGAGCGTCGGCGATGCCGTCGACGCCGTCGAGGAGGCGCAACTGCACACCCGCGACGATCGCCGTGCCGCCGGCCTCGTAGATGACGACGTGCGCCTCCTTGTCGGCGATCACCTCATCACCGGGCCTCGTCTGTGCGGCGACGCACGTCAGGTTCCCCATCGTGCCGCTCGGGACGAAGACGCCGGCCTGCTTGCCGAGCCGGCGCGCCATCTCCTCCTCGAGCCGGCGCACCGTCGGATCCTCACCCCAGACGTCATCGCCGACCTCGGCGCGCGCCATCGCGGCGCGCATCCCCGCGTCGGGAACCGTCAGGGTGTCACTCCTGAGATCGACTGTTCCCGGCACCGGCATGGGACTCACTCTGCGTCACCTGCGCATCCTGAACCATGCGCGCCGTCGCATGTCCCGTGAGCCGGCCTTCCATTGAACCCGCCATGCAGGTGCGGTGCCTGCCGGAGCGCTTCGCGCGGTAGAGCGCCTCATCCGCGAGGCTGATGAGCTCCGCGGCGCTCGTCGTGTCCTCCGGATACGCGGCGACGCCGATGCTCACCGTCATCTGCACCGGAGGCTGATCGCGCAGGCGCACGGCGGTGGTGGCAACGGCGGCGCGGATCTTCTCGGCCACGATGAACGCCTCGCTTGCCGAGGTGTCCGGCATCACCACGACGAACTCCTCGCCGCCGTAGCGCGCCGCCAGATCGGCGCGTCGCACGGTGCCGAGCAGCGTCTGCGCGAAGGTGGTGAGCGCAACGTCACCGGCGTGATGCCCGTGGGTGTCGTTCAGGACCTTGAAGTGATCGATATCGAGCATGAGGATCGCGAGCGGCGCTTCGAGCCGCTCGGCGAGCGCGATCTGCTGTCCGAGTGAGTCGACGAGGAATCGATGGTTGTACAGACCGGTGAGGTCGTCGACGCTCGCCTGGCGCTGCACTGCGGCGAGGAACCGGTAGCGCTCGAGAGCGAGCGAGATCTGCTCCGCGGCCGAAGCGATCAGATCGGTGTCGCTGCCCGAGAACGTGACATCCCACCCCGCGACCGCAAGCACGCCGTGGACGTGACCGGCAAGGCGCAGCGGCGCGACGCAGAACTCGCGCAGTCCAAGGCGTGCCTCGGCGCTCTCGGCGGTTGCGCACAGGACGACCGATCCGATGCGGCCGAGACGATATCCCTCGCCGAGGGGACCGTTTCCCTCGAGCAACCCGTCGACGGCGATATGCCGTCCCTCGCCGGCCACCGCGAAGGGGTTGCTCATCTCGGACCCGTTCACGAGGATCAGCGCCATCTCGACTCCCATCGATGAGCGCAGTTCGTCGCACACCTTGCTCAACGCGGTCTCGAGCGGCTGCGCGAAGCTCAGCTCGGTTGCCACCGACGCCCGTGCCGCCGTTGCGCGCATCGTCGAGCGCACCCGCAGTCGCATCGCTTCGAAGCTGGCGCTCAGGCGGCCCACCTCGTCGACGGTGTCGACCGTGACCGGGACGTCGAAGTCGCCGGCGCCCACCGCCGCGACCGCCCTGTCGAGCCGTCGAAGCGGCATGCGCAGATCGATCTGCACCACGACGACGATGAACAGCATCGCCACGAGGATCACGGCGAGCAGCAGCAGCACCGACTGCCATCCAAACGGCGCACCGATCACCGGGGTGATCACCACCAGCGTGACTCCGGCACCGATCCGTGCCGATGCCACAGCGACCTGGCGCCCCGCGAGGGACACGATCGTGGGCGCGCGCGCGACAATGGCAGCGGTCAACGGCCCGCTCGTCATATCGCCCGCGGCGACCGCGATGCCACCCACCGTCCCCGCGAGCGCGTAGCGTCGATCGGCCCCGACGAGCAGCACGTCGACCGGATCGGCTGCCGTGGCGATGTTGCGATCGATGGCGGCGACAAAGGCGGCGGTCATCGGCCGGGCGACGAAGACGGTCGCCCCGGTACCCGGCAGCGGTGCCGACGCGATCAGCCACGCACCGTCTCCGGGGGTCGCAGCGGTTCGCGCCCCTTCGCTCAGCGCGGTGCGCAATGTCGGGATCAGGGGGTCGGTCGCGATGAGCGACGTGGATCCCTGCACCGCGACAACGCTGCCGCCGGACTCCACGATGCCGAGGACATCCGCCGTTCCGATCACCTGCGCATCCTCGGTGAGCGTCGCGAGTGCCGCGACCGGCGACGAGATGGCGTTCGCCGCGGTGATCTGACGTGCGACCCCCGCGGTGAACGCGTCGAGCGACCCGCGCTGGCCTTCGATGAGGTTGGTCGCTATTCCCACCTTGTCCGCCGCGCCGGCCTCGGCCTGACTGCGCGTGCTGGCCTCCGCGAGCAGGAGGGGCACCGCGGCGATGATCGCTCCGGCGATGAGGATCACCGCCGCGAACTTCAGTGAGAAGGACGCTCCACGCCAGATGCCGGTCAGGCGGCGGACTTGACGCATCCGCGCCCGTCAGTCGGCGCGGCGCATGAGCACGAGCGCCGCGGCCGCGATTGCCGCCGCTGCCAGCAGCGTCGCGATCGTGATGACATAGATCGACACCGGGACCGTTGCCGGGGTCGCGATCGCCGTGGTCGGCGGCACCGTCAGTGCCGGTGGAGCGAGCACCGGTGGTTCACTGCCCGTCGCCACCGGAGATGGGTGTGATGACGGAGACGGCTTCGGCGCGGGAATCACCGGCGCTCGCCCCGTGGTGTCGACGTGCGCCGGACGTGGCGGCGACACCGCGGGCGCGGGAGCCGCCGGTGGCGACGGCGGAGTCGATGGTGGTGGCGGTGGAGGAGGCGTGACCGAGTACGGCCCCGGCACCGCGCAGGTGCGATCTCCCTCGACGCTGCCACGACCCCGCCACGCGCGCACCTCGCGGAGGTCGTCGCGGTCGCAGTCGTCGCTCCGAACGCGGCGCTCGAAGCCCGTGGCTCGATCAGGACCACGACGATGTGATCCCGGACACGATCCCGCGGCGACGGCGGTGGCGCTCGTCCCGATGACGATGCACAGCAGCGACACCCCCGCCAGCAGCATCACCAGCGGGCGTCTGCGCCCGATGTCATGGCGGCGCGTCCGGTCGAGCGCATACGGAACTGGCCGAGCCCTCATGTGCAAGTCGCCTCCTTGCACGATGGTACGGCCGGACGCAGGTGCGACTTGTGACCGAAATGTGACACTTTTCGCGTGCCGATCGTCGTGATCAACTTCGTCGACGGGGAGGTCGTCCTCGCGGAGGCCCCCGAGATCACATTCGATCTCGCCATCCTCGACGCCGAGCTTCGCTCCATCAATCAGAACAGCGAGCGAGCCCTCTTTCCGGTGACCGCGATCCGTCAGATCCTGGTCGGTGACCCGGAGCCGGCTCCCCCCGATGCCGAGGTGAAGGAGTGGGATCGCGCGGCCTTCCACTTCATCGACGGCATGGTGCTCCGCGCCTCGATTCGTTCGGACGTCCACCTCGGCCGCTACGGCGGGGTCTGGCACATCGTTGAGCCCGAGTCGACCGAGCTGCGCACGATCGCGGTCCCCTATGCCGCCCTCAAGGGCGTCTATCAGATCCGCCAGTGGGACAGCCGTCCGGCCGGCGAGCGCGACGAGCACGCCGAGCTTGATCAGCTCGCGAGGGTGCTCGCCGAGCGAGAGCGCAACATCGCCGGCGGCGGTGCCGCGCCCCAGCGGCGTCCGCTCCTGTCGCGGATGCGGCGCCCGCCCGGCTCGGCCTGATCTCGGACCTGTCGCGCGCCTGTCGAGAGCAGAGAGCGTTTTCCGATCGCGTGATACCTTCCCCGCGTGACCTCCACGCTCGTGCGTGGCGAGCCGGAAGCAAGCGAAGTCCCCCCCTCGCTGTCGAGCCGCCTCTTCACCCTCCGAACCGTCGCGTCCCTCGCCGCCGCCGTGGTGATCGTCGGCGTCGCCGTCTGGCGCGCCCAGATCAACTGGGGCGCCGCATGGGACAACATCCGTCAGGCCAACCTGCTCCTCTATGTCGCGGCGCTCGCCGTGTACTACGCCTCGTTCGTGGTGCGGTCGGTGCGCTGGCAGGTCCTGCTGAGCAACGCCGGTGAGGAACGGCCGGCTCGCTCGCTGATCGCCATCGTGGTCACGTCCTTCTTCGTGAATTGCGTGGTGCCGGCGAAGATGGGCGACGTCTATCGCGCCTATCTCGCGAAGGCCAAGCTCAACATCCAGGTGAGCAAGGCGCTCGGAACGATCATCGCCGAGCGCCTCATCGACCTCTGCGTGCTCATGGCGCTGCTCATCGCCGCCGGCGCCGTGGTGTTCCGGACCAAGGCCCCCGGCATCCTCATCCCCTACGTCGTGATCGGCGTGGTGGTGTGCCTCGCCGGGGTCGGCGTCATCCTCGTGATGCGCGCCGGCCGCGGCCGGCGGGTCCTCCGCCTGCTCCCCGAGGCCGTGTTCCACCGGTACGAGAGCCTCCGCGTCGGCACGGTCGACTCCTTCGCGCGGCTGCCGACCCTGCTGGCGCTGACCGGGCTGGTCTGGGCAGCGGAGGGCGCCCGCCTCGGTCTCGTGGTGCTCTCGCTGCACCTCGCCGGCGTGCACCTCGGACCCTCGCAGTTCCTGCTCATCGCGCTCATCGCTGCGCTGCTCACCACCGTCCCGTTCCTTCCCGGCGGCCTCGGTCTCGTCGAGGCGGGAATGGTCGGAGTCCTCATCACGGTGGGCGGTGTCAGCAACCCGGTCGCCGTCTCGATCACGCTCCTCGACCGGAGCATCAGCTACGCGAGCCTTGTCATCCTGGGCTTCGTGGTCTTCATGTTCACCCAGGTGCACGCGCCGCGAGCGCGGCCGATCGCGACCGAGGCGTGAGAGCCCTCGTCACGGGCGGCGCCGGGTTCATCGGCTCGCACATCAGCGATGCGCTCGTCCGGGCCGGACATGACGTGACGGTGATCGACGACCTCTCGCGCGGCCGCCGGGAGCAGGTCAACGCAAGCGCAACCTTCGTCGAGCTCGACATCACTGGACCGGACCTCGCCGCCGCGATGGCGGCGGCGCACCCCGACGTCGTGTTCCACCACGCCGCGCAGATCGACGTTCGCGAGTCGGTCCGCGATCCGCTGCACGACGCCGCGGTGAACGTCGTCGGGACGGTGAACGTGCTGCGCGCGGCGGTGGACGCGGGGGCGCGCCGCGTGATCTTCGCGTCGAGCGGCGGGGCGATCTATGGCGACACGAGCGTGATCCCAACTCCTGAGACGCACCCGTGCGAGCCCGCGTCGCCGTACGGGACCGCCAAGCTGTGCGCCGAGGCGTACGGCGGCACCTTCAGCCGCCAGGCGGGTCTGGAGTTCGTGGCGCTGCGCTACGCCAACGTCTACGGCCCGCGCCAGGACCCACACGGGGAGGCGGGCGTCGTCGCGATCTTCGCGAACCGTCTCATCGACCGCGATGTCGTCGTGATCAACGGCGACGGCGAGCAGACCCGCGACTACGTCCACGTCGACGACGTCGTGCGTGCCAACCTCGCCGCGGTCGACGGTCCGCCGGGCGTGTACAACATCGGAACCGGGGTCGAGGCGGACGTCAACACGATCTACCGGATGCTCGCCGCAGCCGCCGGTACCGGCGACGAGGCGAGCCACGGACCCGCCAAGCCCGGTGAGCAGCGGCGCTCGTGTCTCGACGTGACTCTCGCGCGCGAGCAACTCGGCTGGGTTCCGGTCACCGCGCTCGACGGCGGGGTGCGGACCACCCTCGACTACTTCAGAACGGCGCGTTAGCCAGCGAGCAGTGCCCGTGCGCGCTCGAGCTTCGCGCTCGCGGCGTCGCGCAGTGACGTCGCCGCGTCCTGCACCGCGCCGTCCCGCGCGTGTCCGGGGGCTTCGGTGAGCCGCGCAGCCCAGGACAGTTCGTCGACGGCGTGCTCGAGCAGCGAGCGCGCTTCATCGAGGTGCTGGTCGACGGGGAGACCGGCGATCCGTTCGAGTGCCTGTGCACATCCCTCGAGGCGTCGCCGGGCGGCTCGTGCCGCGTTGCCCGCGTCATCGGAGGCCGGCGCCGGGCCCAGCGCGCGTGCCGCCTCCCCGGTGGTCTCGAGCACCGCGCTCAGCACGGCGTTCGGATCGTGCTCGGTGGTCGCGCCCGCTCCCATGGCGCGATACGCACCGATGAGGAAGAGCACCACAAGGAGGGCGACGACGATGTAGATGGCCGGCACACCGGCTCCCCGCCGCTACTTGTAGCGGAAGGTGATGCGCCCGCGCGACAGGTCGTAGGGGCTCAGCTCCACCCGCACACGATCGCCGATGAGGATGCGGATGTAGAACTTGCGCATCTTGCCCGACGTGTAGGCGAGGACGTCCTGTCCCGTCTGAAGGCGCACCTTGAACATCGCGTTGGGCAACGGCTCGACGACCGTGGCGTCCATCTCGATCGTCTCTTCCTTGACCTCGACCTGAGCGGTGCCGTCGGTGACGTCCCGTCGACGGACGGGACCGCGACGGCGGGTGCTGCCGGGCCGGGGTGGGCGTCGTGCCAAACAGGGTCTCCTCGAAGCGGAACGGGCGGTTGGCGAGCGTATCACGGAGGCGTTCCCTGGTAACGTCGTGAGCATGCCGGGCCGAGATCGATCTCCATTCATCGACGCGCTCCACGAACGCGTGCTCGTGTTCGACGGCGCGATGGGCACGAGCCTGCAGTCCGAGAACCCGTCCATCGACGACTTCGGTGGCGCGGCGCTCGAAGGATGGATGGACGGCCTGGTGCTCCACGCCCCGCAGATCGTCGAGCGGGTGCATCGAGGCTTTCTCGACGCGGGCTGCGATGTCATCGAGACCTCCACCTTCCAGTCCACGCGGCCGCGCCTCGAGGAGTGGGGGCAGGGCAGCGTGACCACGGACCTGAACGTCGCGGCTGCGGCACTCGCGCGGCGGATCGCCGACGAGTATGCCGCCGACGGGCGGCCGCGCTTCGTCGCCGGGAGCATCGGTCCCAGCGGGTTCCTGCCCGCCTCGAGCGATCCGTCGATGAGCCGGCTCGGGTTTCGCGACCTCGTGCCCGTCTTCCGTGAGCAGGCCGAGTTGCTCCTCGAGGGCGGCGCCGACGTGCTCATCATCGAGACGCAGCAGGACATCCTGGAGACCAAGGCCGCGGTCTTCGGCGCGCGCGCCGCGGTGGCGGCGGCGGGCCGCGCGGTGCCGATCATCGCGTCGGTGTCGCTCGACGTCACCGGCCGCATGCTGCTCGGCACCGACGCCGCCGCGGTGCTCGCCATCCTCGAGTCGCTGCACGTCGATGTCATCGGCTTCAACTGCTCCACCGGTCCGGAGCACATGCGCGAGCCGATCCGGTACATCACGTCGCACACCACGGTGCCGGTGGCGTGCATCCCGAATGCCGGGCTGCCGGTGAACGTCGACGGACGCGCGCACTACCCGCTCGAGCCCGCACCGATGGCGCAGGAGCTGGCGAGCTTCGTGCACGAGTACGGCGTGGACATCGTCGGCGGCTGCTGCGGCTCGACACCCGAGCACATCCGCGAGCTGGTCGCGCAGGTCCGCTCCGCACCCCGCGGGTCGCGCACCACCGTCGACGGCGAGCCTCGGCTGGCCAGCAGCATGCACGCCATCGAGCTTCGCCAGCAGCCGCCGCCGCTGCTCATCGGTGAGCGCGTCAACGCGCAGGGATCACGCGCGGTGAAGCGGTTGCTCCTCGCCGACGACTACGACGGCGTGCTCGGAGTCGCCCGCACCCAGGTCGAGGGTGGCGCGCACGCGCTCGACGTGTGCGTGGCGGTCACCGAGCGCAGCGACGAGGCCGAGCAGATGCGCGCCGTCGTGAAGACGCTGCAGATGAGCATCGACGCGCCGCTCGTCATCGACAGCACCGACGCCGACGTGATCGAGGCCGCGCTCGAGGCGTATCCGGGACGCGGGATCGTCAACAGCGTGAACCTGGAGAACGGTCGCCTCCGCTGCGACGCGGTGCTGCCGCACGTGCGGGACCACGGTGCGTGCGTCATCGCGCTCACCATCGACGAGGAGGGCATGGCGCGCACCGCGGAGCGAAAGCTCGAGGTCGCCCGGCGGATCCACGACCTCGCCCGTGACGACTACGCGATCGAGCCGCACCAGTTGATCTTCGACGCACTCACGTTCACGCTCGCGACCGGCGAGGCCGAGTGGATCAACTCGGCGCGCGAGACGATCGAGGGCATCCGCGCCATCAAGCGCGAGCTGCCCGGCGTGCTCACCGTGCTCGGCGTGTCCAACGTCTCGTTCGGCCTCGCCCCGCACACGCGGCCGGTGCTCAACAGCGTGTTTCTGCACCACTGCGTCGAGGCGGGGCTCGACGCGGCGATCATCAACCCGACGCACGTCGTGCCATATGGCGAGATCGACCCGCAGGCGAGGCGTCTCGCCGAGGAGCTGGTGTTCAACAGCGCGCCCGACGCGCTCACGCGATTCATCGCGCACTTCGATGCCGACTCGGGGAAGGGCAGCGCAGGGCTGCCCGAGACCGCCGATCCCTACGAGGGGATGAGCACGGTCGAGCGCATCCACGCGCAGATCCTCCACCGCCGCAAGGACGGCATCGAGGAGCAGATCGACCTGGCGCTTGCCGGCCAGGACCCGGTGTCGCTGCTCAACAACGTGCTGCTGCCGGCGATGAAGGACGTCGGTGATCGTTTCGGCGCCGGCGAGCTGATCCTTCCCTTCGTTCTGCAGAGCGCCGAGGTGATGAAGCGCGCGGTCGCCCACCTCGAGCAGTACCTGGAGAAGCGTGAGGGCTACACCAAGGGCAAGGTCGTGCTCGCGACCGTGTACGGCGACGTGCACGACATCGGCAAGAACCTCGTCAACACCATCCTCAGCAACAACGGCTACACCGTGTTCGACCTCGGCAAGCAGGTCCCGCTGAACACGATCATCGACAAGGCGCAGGAGGTCGACGCGGACGCGATCGGCCTTTCAGCGCTCCTCGTCAGCACCAGCAAGCAGATGCCGGCGTGCGTCAAGGAGCTCGACGAACGCGGGCTCACCTATCCGCTGATCATCGGCGGGGCGGCGATCAACCGCGGCTTCGGCAGGCGGATCCTGTTCCTCGACCAGCAGCGCGCCTACGAGCCGGGTGTCTTCTATTGCAAGGACGCCTTCGAGGGTCTCGACACCGTGGATCAGCTGCTCGATCCGGATCGGCGTGATGCACTGGTGACGCGCGTGCGCGAGGAGGCTCTGGTGCACCGCGAACGCGAGCGCGAGAAGGTCGAGCGTCGCAGCGCCGCGGCAAGTGGCGCCGCAGCGATGCCGGCTCGGAGCGCCGCGCGCCGCGACGCGCCCATCCCGGCGGTGCCCTTCTGGGGTGCGCGCGTGCTGCGCGACATCCCCATCTGGGACGTGTACCCGTTCATCGACCGCAACTCGCTCTTCAAGATGAGCTGGCAGTTCCGGGGCGTTCGAGACGCCGAGCGCTGGGAGGAGCTGCTCCGCACCGAGCTCGAACCCCGGTTGCAACGCTCGATGGATGAGGCGTCCCGCGAGGGCTGGTTGCGCCTCGAGGCAGTGTACGGGTACTGGCCGGCGCTCGCCGACGGCGACACCGTGGTCGTCTACGACCCGGGTGACATCGACCGCGAGCTCGGCCGGTTCACGTTCCCGCGCCAGGCCGAGCAGCACCGGCTCTGCCTCGCCGATTACGTGCGTCCCGCGGAGGACGCCGCGGACGGCGAGCGCGACGTCATCGCGCTCCAGGTGGTGACCACCGGACCCGCCGCATCGGAGCTGTCCAACCGCCTGCAGGTCGACGGCCTGTACGACGACATGCTCCGCATCCACGGCTTCGCCACGCAGATGGCGGAGGCCACCGCCGAGTACGTGCACAGCCGGATCCGCCGCGAGCTGCGGCTCGGTGAGGACCAGGGGCGGCGCTACTCATGGGGCTACCCGTCCTGCCCGGACCTCGAGGACCACCAGACGCTCCTCAAGATCGTGCCGGCCGGCGACATCGGGGTGAGCCTGACCGAGGGGTACCAGTTCGTGCCGGAGCAATCGACGGGGGCGATCGTGATGCACCATCCCGAGGCCCGTTACTTCGCCGTCTACGGCGGTGTGGCGGTCGAGGAGGACGCACCGGGGGCTCCGGAAACCGTGCTCACAACGGCGGGTGCATGACCACGCTCGCAATTTGGACGCCGCCGCTCCCACGAGTCCTCCCGATGCCTGGCGGTGACTACCGTCGTTCTCGCCGTCGCGGTCGTCCTGTGAGGTAGTGCCGAACTTGGGGCACCGTTCGGTCCCGGCCAGCCGCAACACGCCTGACGAATCCAGCTGTCCTTCGCCTCAGCAGAAGAGACCGGTATCCCCCGAGAGCCGAGAAGCCACGTCGTAGCCGTATACGGAGATCGTGTACGGACCGCGGGTGTACACCGCCTCCGGGTTTCCAAAGATCGACGCCGCCGGCGCGGAGCGGCCGCAGGTCTCGGCCGTCCACGGAGTGATGATGAACGTCTGCCCGCCGGTGGGCTTGTATTCGCCACGAGGTGCGAAAGCGTAGGGGCAGAGGCTCGCCGCCCCGCCGGTGCATGCCTGCGCGCCGCCAAGCAGCGGCCACACGGACACGGCCCCTCCGGAGCGCCAGTCGAGGTCGTAGGACTCCCAGTACCCCGCGTACCCGTGAAGCAGGCCATGCTGCAAGAGCACCGGCAATGGGTCGTCGGACACTGGCACCTGCAGCCGATCGAAGTACTGTGAGGCATCGAATGTTGCAATGGCGACGGCGTTGTCGACCGCTATTAGCGTGAAGACTGCGGCGGCGACGAGGCCGGTGATGCCGGCATGGAACCGGCGTGTCGTTACCGATCTGCCGACGAACCCGGCTGCCATTGGAGGCAGCAGCGCAGCGGCGGCGAAATAGCAGCCGACGAGATAGTGTCCCTGGGCGGGGGCACCGCCCGCGCCGTAACCAAGCAGGACGAAGGCCCCGAGAAGGCACGCGAATGCCAGTCCCCAGTACATTCCGTATCCGGCAAGTGCCATGTCATGCAGGCCCTCCGCAGGCCGGTTTACAAAGCGCTCGCGAAGGCCCTTGATGACGATTGCCGCGATGACGACCACAACCGCGATGGACAGCCCAATGGCCAGTCCGGAGATCGCGTCGCCGTACCACCCGCCGCCGATGGTCCAGGCGAGCGTCTGCACAGCCAGCACGAGACCTCGACCGACGCCACCGACTCCGCCGCCGCCGGGAAGGAGCGCGACGGTCTGTATCCCCTGGGCGTGCATCGCGACATACGACAGTCCAACGGCCACCACAGCGGCCGCCGCCGTGAACAGCACGGAGCGTGCCTGCTGCGCCGTCATTCCGCGCCGCAGCACGGCCACGGTCGCGATGTAGGGCACGACCGCGAAGGCCAGCAGCTGGGGATCGGTGACCAGGCCGACACCGGCGATGACGCCGACGGCGATGGAACGCCCTATGTTGCGCCGGCCTCCCAGGTCGAGGACGAGATGCCAGGCGAGAAGTGCGGATGCCACATAAGTGGTGATGTGGTTGTCCGGGAACAGCAGCGGCCACAGCACCACCGCGGGCAGGACCATCAGCATCACGCACGTCCACATCGCGCCCCGCCGTCCCAGAACCAAGTGCGCCGTCCGCACCATCACGGCGGCCATGACAAGCGCAAGGAAGGGGCCTGTCCAGTACTCGATGCCCGCATGGAAGGGCACTGGCTGTAGGAGTTCGTCGAACCAGATCACACCGATCGACGTCTGCGTTGGAAGCAGCTGCGGACCGTGGCCGGTTGCGAGGCCTTGCGCGATGTAGCTGAGCTCGGGAGCGTCGCTGAAACGGAAAACGGCTGCGAGCAGCGCCGGCAATCGTGCCAGCGTTACGGCGAAGGAGATTAGTGCGGCCACCACGGCGACGACGGCACTGACCGACGTCGCCGAAGAGCACCTCAGGCTGACCTTGGAAACCAGGTCGACCGTCCGGGTTTCCGACACGCGTCGGAGCCTATCGCGGCTTCCCGTCGGTTCCCGCGTCGCGGCGCAGATGTGACAGTGCCGCTGCTGGGCGCTCCGACGGAGCGACATGTGTCGCTCAAGAGCAACAGCGTCGCGGACCCGAATGCGAGAGCCCCGCTGGCCGCTCCGACTATTCGGTGTAGCGGCGGATCCGGTCGTCCTCGGCCCCGTGCTCGTGGTTGTACAGGGCGCAGGACTCTGGAGAGGAGACGCACGGTGGCACCGGGTGGCGCCCGGTGAACTTGTGGGTCTGGCGATCGACGTGGCAGTCGGCCTTGAACCGCGTGAGCAGACCGAAGGGCCCGACGCTCTCCTTGATGATCTGCTCCAGGTAGGGGCACCGGCGCCCGCGCGCATGCGACGGCGCCGACTGGCGCTGCGGTTCTGGCCGCCCACGCTGGGGCGGCGGTGGTTCTGCTCGCATCGACCCCCCTGAGTGTAGTGCTCCTACGGAGCGAGCATCGAGTGGATGCGCGAAGACAGCTCCGCGATCTTGAACGGCTTGGCCAGGGTCTGGACGTTGCCGTATGCCTCGAGGCTCGGAGTGGTCGAAGCGTTGACGAGCGCGCTGACCACGAGCACCTTCGGGTCGTTCCCGTGGTCCGCGCGGATCCGCTCGAGCACCTGGTGCCCCGAGAGGTCACCCGGGAGCATCAGGTCGAGCAGGACGAGGTCCGGCTGGAACTCGCCGAACGCGGTGAGGCCTTCGTCTCCGCTCTTCGCCACCTTCACCTCATAGCCCTCCATCTTGCAGAGCAGAGATTCGATGTCGGCGAGCGCAAAGTAGTCCTCGATGATCAGGACTCTTTTCATGGCGGTAGTTGTCGCTGGGGTCATGCCGGAAGCCGGCTGAATATAGCGCGGGGTTTTGGCCGCTCCGGAGAGGCGTGACCAACCCGTCACCCTGCGGCATCCAGCCCGGAATCAGCCGGTCGCGCGCCGCGATCACCTCACATCGACCGGTCGATCAGCGTGCCCGTGCCGATCCCGCCGCCACAGCACATCGCCTGCAGCCCGAAGCGGGCGTCGCGTCGCTCGAGCTCGTGGAGCATGGTCGTCATGAGCCGGGCGCCGCTCGCGCCGAGTGGATGACCGAGCGCGATCGCGCCGCCGTTGACGTTGACCCGGTCCATGTCGGGGTGGTGCTCCCGCTCCCACGCGAGCACGACGGGCGCGAACGCCTCGTTGATCTCGAACAGGTTGATGTCGTCGATCGTCAGACCGGCGCGATCGAGGAGCCTCGCGGTTGCGGGAATCGGCCCCGTGAGCATCGTGACCGGGTCCACCCCGACGACGGTCTGGCCGGCGATGCGAGCGCGCGGCGTCACGCCGAGGGCGTTGGCGCGCTCGAGTGACATCAGCAGCACCGCCGCGGCACCGTCGGTGATCTGCGAGCTGTTGCCGGCGTGCAGGATGCCGTCCGGCTTGAACGAGGGCTGAAGGGCGGCGAGGGTCTCCGCGGTCGTCTGCGGCCGGATGCCCTGGTCCTGGCTCACCACGTGCCCGTCGCCGTTGGCGCCGACCACGACCGGCGCGATCTCCCGGTCGAAGTGGCCGGCAGCCTGCGCCATACCGGCGAGGCGCTGCGAGCGGGCGGCGAACTCGTCGGCCTGCTCGCGAGTGATGTGCCACTGCTCCGCGATCATCTCGCAGGCAATCCCCTGATTCACGAGGTTGTACACCTCGAGCAGCTCAGGGGGGAACGGCGCGCCGGGTCCCTGGATGATCGTGCTCCCCAGCGGGACCCGGCTCATGCTCTCGACGCCGGCGGCGATCGTGATGTCGCACACGCCCGACTGGATGAGGTTCGCGGCGAAGTGGATCGCCTGCTGCGAGGAGCCGCATTGCCGGTCCACCGTGGTCGCGGGCACCTCGACGGGGAACCCGGCTGCCAGCACCGCCTGACGCCCCACGTTGATCGCCTGCTCGCCGGTCTGCATGACACACCCGAACACCACGTCATCGACCATCGCCGGCTCGATGCCCGCGCGGCTCGTGACCTCGCGGAGGACGTGCGCGGCGAGGATCACCGGATGGACGTCGCGGAGGTCCCCATTCTTCTGATTGCCTCGACCCATCGGGGTGCGCACGGCTTCGACGATCACGACGTCAGTCATGGGTCTCCTCATCTCCCTCTCAGGGCGCTTGGTCGGATAGCCAACCATACCAGCGGACGAGCGCCCTAGCCGTCCATCCGGTAGACACTCACCAGTATGGGCCGAGGCGCCGAAGAGTCGAGCGTGTTCGCCGGCGCGCGCTCGGTGGCGACCAGCGACCACCCGCCCGGCGGGGCGGCATCGAAGGACGCCAGCACCAGCAGATCACCCACCGAGGCTTGCTGCTCCGCGATCGCCGGTGGGGCCACCTGCATGCCGAGCGCCGCCAGCCCGGGCGTGGCGTCGTCGGTGACCGGCTGCGACGGGGGCGGCGGGAGGAGCGCGAAGAAGGCCTCGATGTACGGCTGATCGAGCGACTCCGAGAGATAGACGGCGTGGCCGTCCGCGTCGGCACGGGCCGTCTCGATCGCGGCGGCCTCACCGGTGTCGAAGAACGGCGCCACGCGGTTCGGGTACGCCGAGTAGAGGTCGATCGTGTAGATCGCGCCCTGGGCGAGCATGCCCGCCCCGAGCACCCCGGCGGCGAGGAGGCCGAGGCCGGAGCGGCTGCCGATGATCCGGCGGATGCCGTCGGCGCCAAGGACCGCGAGCACGACAAGGAACGGCAGCATCAACGAGGATCGCAGCGCGTGCGGGGTCCCGTTGTTCGTGAGTGCTGCCGCGATCGGCGCCAGGAGGATCGAGGCGATGAGGAACTGCACAAGCGGTTCGCGGCGGCGCTGCCAGCAGACGACCAACCCCGCCAGGAGTACGGGCAGCGTCACCCAGAGCAACATGCCGAAGATCTCCGTGTTCTGGCGCGGGTCGGCGTCGCCCTGTATGAACAGAAACCCGGGACCGAAGTACGAGTAGTAGTTGACCAGGAAGCGATTGATGACCACGCCGAGCGGTGCGCCGTCGGCCCAGATGCTGATGAGGGCGAACCGCCCGGTCAGCGCCCCCGGGTTGAGCAGCATGTAGAGGCCGAGGACGCCGTAGCCCGCGACGACCGGAACCATCGCCCGCCACCACCCAGCGGAACGGGCGATGCCCCAGGCGCAGCCGAGCGCGATCGCGAGCAGCAGGATCTCGAGGCGGGCGGTGGTGTACGCGTAGATCGAGAATGCGAGGAGCACACCGGCGGCGCCGAACTGGCGCGGCGACGGCGGCCGGCCGGCGAGGCACCAGAGTGCCGCCGCCAGGAGCGCGACCATCGAGATCGTCTCGAAGCCGACCCGGCTCTCGATGACCAGCCAGGGGGTGAGCGCGCAGAGCGCCAGGAAGCCGAGGGTGATCACCCGCGACCCGGTGAGCCGCCAGGCGCTCGCGGTGAGAAACCCCACCGCCACGAGCCCGAAGATCGCGGCCGGGAGCCGCTCGACGGCGACCGTCAGCGGCAGGAAGCGGAGCAGCGCCGCGAGCGAGTACACGTAGACCGGGTTCTTGTACTCGCCAAACGCTTCGAAGAAGAGCGGGATGTGGATCCCATGCTCGTCGACCCCGAAGTGGGCCATCGTCCAGGCGTTGTAGCCGATCGACGCCTCGTCGACGTACAGGCCGGGTGGGGCCGCGGCGAGATCGACCAGGTTGCGGACCACCGCGAGGGCCGCGACGACGGCGATGGCGCCGATCCAGATCCGGCGGCGCCACCGGCCTGGGTCCGCCTCCTCGTCACCCACGCGACGCGGCGACGAAGTCGACGAAGAGCCGGCGGGCCCAGGCCCGCTCGAGATACAGCTCCTCGGGGTGGCACTGGACGCCGACGACGAAGCGCCGTCCCGGATGCTCGACCGCCTCGACCAACCCGTCGTGCGCGCGAGCGGTGACCACGAGGTCGCGTCCGAGGTCGCGCACCGCCTGGTGGTGCATG
Organism: Candidatus Dormiibacterota bacterium; assembly: GCA_963848445.1. Taxonomy (GTDB): domain Bacteria; phylum Chloroflexota; class Dormibacteria; order Aeolococcales; family Aeolococcaceae; genus Palsa-851. The sequence continues at coordinate 566,368 of CAWKDT010000003.1, read as the reverse complement.
CTGTTGACGTCGACGACCCCCTCGCCCGCGATGGCGTGCAGCCGCGAGCCCGGGTCGACCTCGATGGGGTGGGTCACGTCGTCGCGCGATGCCTCCGGGTAGTGGTCGTGTTCGGTGGCGCCGAGGGTCCCGACGTCCTGCCAGAGCGTCCCGCATAGCGCGACGTTGAGCACCTGGGCGCCGCGACAGATCGCCAGCAGCGGCTTGTCAGCGTCGAGCACCCAGGCTGCGAGCCTCATCTCCGCGCGATCGAGCTCGGCGTCCACCTGGACCTCGCAGTCGGCCCGCATCGATTCGCCGTACAGCGCCGGCTCGACGTCGGGACCGCCGGGCAGGCACAACCCGTCGCAGAGATCGAAGAGGGTGATCCCGATGATCGGAGACGGTGTCATGGGCAGGGATCCTACCCGGGCCTTCTACGACGTGAAGGTGAAGCGACCGATCTGCAACCAGGGCGCGAGCACCCCCGAGGCGCCTTCGCCGAGCTCGAGCCGCCGCTCGCGGCTGGCGCCGACCACGGAGTCGAGGGCGCCGACGATGCTCTGAGTGAAGCGAAGGTCCTTCACCGGACGGGTGAGCTTCCCGTTCTCGATCAGGAACGTCCCCTCACGAGTCATGCCGGTGATCACGGTACGCAGCGGGTGGACGTCGCGGACGTACCAGAACCTTGTCACGTACAGCCCGCGCGACACCGAGGCGACCAGGTCCCGCCAGGCCGTGTCGCCCGAGTCCATCGTCATGTGGCGGGCGATCGGCCCCCACGTGTTGGGCTGTGGCAGCGAGTGCCCGGTCGAGGGCACGCCGTCACGGAGCGCGGTGGGCGTGTCGTAGACCAGGCCGGCGCAGACTCCGCGGTCGACCAGTGTCACGGGACGGGTCGACACCCCCTCGTCGTCGAAGGGAAACGGGAACACGTCGCGCGCGGAGGCGTCGTCGCGGATCGTCACCCGCTCGTTCATCAGCCGCTCGCCCATCCTCATGAAGCTGCGGTGCTCCTGCGTGGCGAGCGCGCTGAACCCCACCCAGGCGAGGTGCTCGAGCATGTCGGTCACCGCGTACGGTGAGAGAACCACCTCATAGTCGCCCGGATCGATCGCCGTCGCGTGCTGGTTCCGCTCGCAGGTGTCGACCACCTCGGCGGCGAGGTCGGTCACCTCGAGCGCGTCGATGTCGGCCGAATGCCGCGACGCGTACCCGCCGCCGTCCGAGCCGCGCACGACGGTGACGAGGCTCGCCTGGGTCGTCGCCGCCGCGCGGCGCACGCCGGCGCTGCTGACGATGGCGGTCGTCGTCGTCGTCGTGCTGAGCGCGCCGTAGGCGTCGAGACCGCGGCGCGCGGCCGCGTTCGTGACGATGGATACGCGGTCGGCGCGTTGCTGCGGCGTTGCGGCGGCGGTCGCGGCGGCGTACGCGACGGGGCCGTCCTCCCCGCCGTCCGGACGCGGCAGTGGTGAGATCTCGGAGACCGAGGTCACGCGACGGCTCTGATCGGCCGCGGCGATCGCCTGCTCCACCGCGTGCTCGCCGTGGCCCCGCACCTCACCGACGCCGCACCGGCCCTCATGGATGAGACGGACCCGGACCAGCCGCGAGCGTTCGGCGACGCTCTGATGAATCTCGTTGCCCGCGAACCGCGTCAGCTCGCTGTGGTCGTCGATGAGCATGATCTCCGCCTCGCCGTGCTCGAGCCGGCCAAGCGCCCTGTCGCCGATGGCGAGCAGCTCGGTGCCGCTCACCGCGCGGGCTCGACCCGGACGTTGCGGAATCGGCACGGCGCCGCGCCGTGGCCGACGTGCATCAGCTGCGAGGGCTGGCCCTTCCCGCAGTTGACGACGCCCCACATGCTCCATTCGGACGGCCCCGCGACGGCGTCGCACGACCGCCAGAACTCGGGGGTCTGCCCGCTGTAGATGGGGTTGCGGACCAGCCGGGTCCGCTTGCCGTCGACGATCTCCCAGCCGTTCTGCGTGCCGAACTGGAAGTTGAGACGGCGGTCGTCGATGCTCCACGAGCGGTTGGTCTCGAGGAACACCCCGTGCTCGGTGGTCGCGATCATCTCCTCCAGCGACGAGGTCCCCGGTTCGAGATTGATGTTCGTCATGCGGATGATCGGAAGGCGGGACCAGCCGTCGGCACGCATCGTGCCGTTGCTGAGCTGGCCGATCGACGCCGCGGTCTCGCGCGACGACAGGTAGCCGGAGAAGACACCCTGATCGACGAGCACGGAACGCTGCGCCGCAACCCCCTCGTCGTCCCAACCGAAGGTGCCGAGACCGGGAGCGCGCGTGGAGTCCGCAGTCAGCGTCACGTGCTCGCTGCCGTAGCGGAACGTGCCGAGCAGGTCGGGGGTCAGGAACGACGTGCCGGCGTAGGCGGCCTCGTGCCCGAGCACGCGGTCCAGCTCGGTCGGGTGCCCGCACAACTCGTGCACCTGCATGGCCGCCTGGGTCGCGTCGAGGATCACGGTCATGGTGCCTGCCGGACAGGGATCCGCCGTGAGGAGCGCGACCGCCTCCTCGGCGATCCTCCCCGCGTTGCCGGGAAGATCGAAGGCTTCGATCGCCTCCCATCCCGCGCAGATCTGATGCCTGCCGAAGCTGTTCGGAAAGCTGCGGGTCTGGACCTCGTCGTCGCTCGTCGCGGTGGCATCGAGCCCGCCTCCGGACTCGATGATCGTCTGGTCGAGCACGGCGCCCTCGCTGCTCGCGAAATGGCGCTGCTCGCGCACGAACTCGAGCGAGCACTCGCGGATGCGGACCTGGGGAAGGAATGCCATCGCCGCATCCGTGCGCAGCAGCAGGTCGACCTTGTCGTCGAGCGAGACGGCGAACGGATCGCGCAGGACGGGCGTCCGGTACTCGCCCGTCAGCGCGGGCGCGGGGGCGAGACGCACGGCGGCGCGGTTGACCCGCGACGATGCCCGCGCGATACGGACCGCGTGGCGCGCCGCATCCTCCACCGCCGCCGCATCGAGCACGTCGACGGCGGCGAAACCCCAGGCGCCGCCTGCGATCACGCGAATGCCGACACCCTCGTCGTCGAGCAGCTCCACGGATGCGACGACACCGTTCTTGACGGTGAGCTTCTGCACCGCGCGATTGATGACGCGGCAGTCGGCATACGAGGCGCCCGCGGCGGACGCCGCATCGAGCGCTCGCTCGCTGACCTGGCGCACGATGGCCGAGTATAGGCTCGCCGTCGACGGCCCGGCCCGAGGGCCTCCGCGGCTACCTCGCGCAGGTCCCCGCGGCGCAGTACCACGCCGCCGTGTCGAAGTCCGGGACGAAATCGTTCTGCACGACGCCGAACAGGCTCGTCGAGTACGTGTTGACGATGACCTGGCGGTACAACGGGACGGCGGGCAGCAGGGTCGCGAGCTGCTGGTCGGCGAGCATGTAGTCGTGCGTCCGCTGGGCGGGATCGGCTGTGGACCGGCCCTGGTCGAGATCGCCGTCGAGCTGGGTGTCGTTGAGCCCGCTGAAATTCATGCCGGCTCCCAGGTCGGCGCTCGACGGGATCTCGTCCTCGCCCGGACAGGCGCCCCCGCAGTCACCGTGCCAGGTCGCAGAGTAGGTGTCCGGCTCGCCGGGAAGGCCGAGGCTCACCGAGTAGAGGGCCATGTCGAACGCGTGGGTCGCAAGCGGTCCGGAGGCGGCGAAGGTGTCGAAGAAGCGTGCCGCCGGAAGGTTGGGATCGAAGGGCATCGGCACGTTGATGCCGATCTTGGCAAGATCACCTCTGATCATCAACTCGACGGCGACCCGCTCCGGGTCGTCGCTGGTGGTGCCGAGGTTGATGACGATGCAGGTCCCGTCCTTGAACGCGCGGAAGTCCTGCCCGTCGGGGGCACTCCCGCATTTCGCGTTGCGCGCGTCGCCCGCGCCGTCGAGCAGCGTGTTCGCCTGGGCCTCGTCGTACGCGGTCGTCGCCACCCCGGAGCCGCCGAGGTAGCTCGCCCCGAGGCTGAGCCACGAGTCCGGGGGCACCGCCGTGCTGCCGGGGGCGACCGCGGCGACGATCGCCTGCCGGTCGATGCCGAGGAGGACGGCGTGGCGGATGGTGGAGTCCGCCGTGTCCTCGTTCTCCGTCGCCGACGGGTTCGCACAGAGCCCGCCGTCGGTCGCGCAGAGGTTGAACATGAGCACCTCGGCTCCGGAGCCCGCGACGGGCTCGACACTGAGGGGGATCGTTCCCTTCTTCGCCGCGGCGGCGAGGCCGGGGAGCGCCGAGAGCCCGAGGTCGAGGCCCACCTGCACCGCCCCGGAGCGCACGTCCTGCTCCTCGATCGCGAGATCGGGTTCGATCCTGAAGATGAGCTTGTCGAGGTGCGCCAGGCCCGCGGTGTTCCAGTAGTCGGGATTGCGGACGAGCACGACCTCGGAGCCGGGCTTGTAGCTCGACATCACAAACGGTCCGGTGCCGTCGAGCACGTGTCCGAGATCGGCCGAGCCGCGGAACGCGGCGGCGTTGCCCGATCCCGTCGTGAGGTCGAAGGTCCGCGGGGTCGAGGCGAGGCTGCCACCGGAGGCGAGGATCGGATCGACCACCGATGCCGGCAGGAGGCCGTCCACACCGCTGCCGAGCGCGAGGTACGGCCCGTACTGGCTCTTGAAGTCGACGAGCGCCGTGTACCGGTCCACCTCGGTGCACTTGATCACCAGGTTCCACCCGGCCGTCGAGGCGAGGGGCGTGGGGCTCGGTTTGCCGAGCGCGCCGTACGCCAGCCAGTGGAGCTCGAACGTGTCGCAGACGTCGTGCGAGGTGAGCTCGCTGCCGTCATCCCAGTGCACGCCCTGCCGGAGGTGCCACGTGACGCACATCACCGCCGCGGTGTTCGCGCATCCGGTGGTCTGCACGCCGCCGTTCGCGACGGTCGGCGCCTGGGTCGCGAGGTCGGGGCTCCAGTAGTCCGCCGGTGAAGCCGTGCTCGTGGTGGCAGCCGTCGAGCGGTACCAGAGCAGCCCCTCCTCGACGGGGGCGGCGATGACGTCCGCGAAGGCGAGATTGCCGACGATGCCCGCGTCGAGCAGCGTCGAAGGCGACTGCCAGACGCCGACCGTCAGCGTCCCGCCGGACGCGATCGGGGCGGTGGTCGGCGGACTGGCGGTGGGGGCGGGCGACGAGCTGCACGCCGCGAGGACGACGGCAAGCCCTGCGGCGGAGGGAACCATCCGCCGCCACCTCGGCGGCGCCGAGGGCATGAGTCGAGGGTCTGCACAATCCACGAGCGCTCATTGTGCCCCGACCGTATAGTGGAGCCGGAGTGGTCGACGCGACGATGGGGCGATTCGAGGCAATGGCGACATCCGGAGGTGCGCGATGAGGATCAGCCTCCGGAGCCGTCCGCGCAGAAGGGATCCGCGCAGGCGGTTTCGCAACCGTCTGCTCATCGGCATGGTCGGTGTGGCACTGCTGCCGCTCGTCGCCTTCGCAGTGCTCGCGATCTTCGAGCTCGACACCGTCGCGCGGAGCACCGCCAACGCCACCGAGTCGGCGATCCTCCAGCGGGAGCAGGCTCGCCAGCAGGCGGCGCTGAGCTCACGGGCGGCTCAGATCGGCACCCGGGTCGATCGCATCGACACCCAGATTCTGGCGCTGGCGACCGAGCTCAGCCGCCAGCTGGAGAGCGCCGGCGCGTCGACCCCGCTCCCCAAGGGGCTCACCGCAGCTCCGGGTGGCGCGGTCACGTTCCTGGGGGGACGGGGCAGTCAGAGCTCGCTGGCGATCAGCAGCCGTCCCGGCGCGACGGACGGACGGTTCGCCGCCGCCAGCGGATCGGCGCAGGTCCAGAGCCAGGCCGAGGCGGTGCTGAAGGGCGACCCGGAGGTCAGCGCGGTGTGGTTCGAGGACGAGACCACCAGCGCACTGCGGGCCTTCCCGGGGTTCGACGTGACCGAGGCGATCGACACCAAGGTGCCCCGCTACGATCCCTCCCGGCCCGGGCTCCGCGACGAGATACCGGTGCTGTCGAACTCGGCGAGCGCACCGGGTGGCAGCGCCTCCGGGCCGTACTGGACCGACGCCTACCCGCTCCTCAAGGATGGTGCCTCCGGCGTCAGCGCCTGGTTCAAGCTCGCGGACGGCCGGACGCTCGTCGGCGTCGACATCTCACCGGCCGCGCTGATCGGGAGATCCCTCGCCAGCGGGTCGGACCTCGCCGGATCGTCGCTCGTCGTCAGCGCGTCGGGCATGGTCATGTGGGCCGGCACCGACCTCGTCGGGACGTACGGTCCGGACAACGGTGTCGGCACGGTCCTGAGCGTCCCCGGACAGCCCCACCTCGCGAGCGCACTGCGTCGCGTCGAGACCACCGCGGAGCCCCCGCGAACCCCGATCACGGCGAACCTCAACCACGCGGCGCAGGACGTGTTCACCGCTCCGATCTTCGGCTCGCACTGGGTGCTGGCCTCACCCGTCGCCGTGAGCGACCTCGAGCCCAATCTCAGCTCGCTGACCCTCGGGGTGAACGACAGCGTGCACCGCCTCTTCCCCGTGATGGTCCTGCCGGTGCTCGTCCTCCTCGTGGGCCTCGCGTTCATCGCGACGACGCTGCTCTCCCGCCGCATGTACCTGCCGGTGCAGGCGCTGACCGACCACGCCGTGCTCGAGGAGCGCAACCGGCTCGCGAGAGAGATCCACGACACCCTCGCGCAGCAGCTCACCGGCATCGTCCTCGAGCTCGAGGCGGCGGACACTCTGCTCGACCGCGGGTCCGAGCGCGGCAGGACCTCGGTGGAGAAGGCGCGCGAGCTCGCGCGCGGCGCCCTTCAGGAGGCCCGGCGCTCGGTGTGGAACCTCCGTCCGGCGCCGCTCGCGGCGACCGGTCTCGTGGCCGCGATCGGCCATGAGGTCGAGGCGTGGGAGGAGCGGACCGGGATCCCGGCGCGGTTCAAGGCTCGAGCGGTGCCGCGTCACCCCTCGCTGACGCCCACCGCCGAGGTGGCGCTGCTCCGCATCGGCCAGGAGGCGCTCTCCAACGCGGCTCGGCACGGCCGGCCGGAGCACGTCGAGGTCGAGCTCCGAGCGCAGCGTCAGGAGCTGGTGCTCTCGGTCCGTGACGACGGGATCGGCTTCGATCCGGCCGCGAGCACGCCTCGCGAGGACTGCTACGGGCTGGAGGGCATGGCCGAGCGCGCTCGCAACGCGGGCGGCACGCTCACGGTGATGAGCACTCCCGGCCACGGCACCACGGTGACCACGCGGCTTCCGCTCACCGAGGCCGGCGTCGAAGCCGACACGGCATGATCACCGTGCTGGTCGCCGACGACCATCCGGTCGTTCGTGACGGGCTCTGCACCATGCTCGAGCTCGAGGCCGACATCCAGGTGGTCGGACGGGCCGCGGACGGCGCCGAGGCGGTCGAGCAGGCCCGGCGGACCCACCCCGACGTCATCCTCATGGACGTGCAGATGCCCGTGATGGACGGCATCGAGGCCCTGAAGAAGATCCGGTCGCACGATCCCGAGGCGCGGGTGATCGTCCTGACGACGTACCGGAACGAGGACTACATCTTTCCGTCGCTCAAGGCCGGTGCGCTCGGCTACCTGCTCAAGGACACGACCCGCGAGGAGCTTGCGGGCGCGATCCGCGCCGTCGCGGCGGGGGAGTCGCTGCTCGACCCGCAGCTGGTCAGCAACGCCGCCCAGGGCATGCCGAGCATCACCCGTCGCGAGCGTGACGTGCTCCGGCTCATGGCCGACGGCAAGAACAACGCCGAGATCGCGGTGCACTTGTTCCTGAGCGAGAACACGGTGAAGACTCACGTGAGCAACATCCTCGAGAAGCTGGGCTGCAAGGATCGTGCGGCTGCCGTGCTCCTGGCGTGGAGGCGGCACATCATCTGAGCCCCAATACACTGCCCGCCAATGGAATCGGTGGGCGTGGGGTTGCTCGGGCTCGGGACGGTGGGAAGCGCCGTCGCGAGACGTCTGATCGCGGAGTGGGAGCTGCTCGGCGAGCGTGCCGGTGCGATCCCGGTGTTGCGCTGCGCGGCAGTCCGGGACGTCGCGCGGGCTCGCAACCTCGATCTCAAGAACGTCCGCGTGCTCGCGGACGCGCCGGCGGTGATCGCCGACCCGGCGGTGGCGGTCGTCGTCGAGGCGATCGGCGGCACCGATCCCGCGACCGGGCTCATCGAGTCGGCGCTGCGCGCCGGCAAGAGCGTCGTCACCGCGAACAAGGCGGTCATCGCGGCAGCCGGCCCTCGGCTCGCCGCGCTGGGGCACGAGCACGGCGCCGGCCTGTACTTCGAAGCCGCGGTCGGCGCCGGGCTGCCGGTTGTTTCGTTGCTGGAGCGAAGTCTGCTGGGTGACCGCATCAGCGCGATCGACTGCGTGATCAACGGGACCACCAACGTCATCCTCACCCGCCTGCGCAGCCCCGGGACGGGCTTTGCCGAAGCGCTCGCCGATGCGCAGCGCCGTGGCTTCGCCGAGATGGACCCCACGCTGGACGTCGACGGCTGGGATGCGGCGCACAAGCTCGTCATCCTCGCCTGGCTCGGCCTCGGCGCCCACGTTCCCGCGGACGCGGTGGATCGCGTGGGCATCCGGGCGGTGCACGGGGATGACGTCGTCGCGCTCTCCGAGCTGGGATACCGGGTGCGTCTGCTCGCGCACGCGGAGCGCGCACCGAGCCGGGCGGTGCACCTTCGAGTCCGCCCGACCGCGGTGGGAGCCGGTCACCTGCTGGCCGACGTCGATGATGCTGACAATGCTGTCATCATCTCGAGCGATCTCGCCGCGACCGTGATGCTGCGCGGGCTCGGCGCCGGGGGCGCGTCGACGGCGAGCGCGGTCGTGAGCAACGTGGTGGAGGCCGTGCGCGAGCGCGGTGCGCCGCATGCCGCTCCGCCGGCGCCCGGCGACGCCGTCATGCTCAGCGATGAGGAGGTCGAGGTCGCAGGGTACGTCCGGCTCCGTCTGAGCGGCGCCGGGGACGAGCGTGCGCTCGTCATCCAGGCGCTCGAGGACCGCGGCCTCGCGGTCGACGCGGCGGTCGACCTGCCCGGGTCGCAACTGGTCGTGCTCACCGGCGTCGCCCCCCGCGCCGTGCACGACGGAGCGCTCGTGACGCTCGACACGCTGTCGGCCGTCGATGCGATCGAGTGCGCGCTCGACCGCGTCGAGCCTCCCGGCGGCGCCTCGTGAGCAGCGGCGGGCGCGGCGTCATCGCCCGCTGGGGCGAGCGCCTCGATCTGCCCGCGGGCGCTCCAAGGGTGAGCCTCGGCGAGGGCGACACGCCGTGCGTGGAATCGCTCCACATCGGGCCGGGACTCCGCCTCGGCTCGCTGCACTTCAAGCTCGAGGGCCTCAACCCGAGCGGGTCGTTCAAGGACCGCGGCATGGCGGTCGCGGTCGCCGCGGCGCTCCACACCGGCACCCGGGCGATCATCTGCGCGTCGACCGGGAACACCAGCGCGTCGGCCGCGGCGTACGGCGGACGCTTCGGGCTTCGCACGTTCGTCGTCGTGCCCGCGGGTCGCATCGCCTCGGGAAAGCTGCTCCAGGCGCGCGTGCACGGCGCCACCGTGATCAGCGTGGGCGCCGGGTTCGACGTTGCGCTGCGCATGGTTCGGGAGGTGTGCGAGGAGCATCCGGTGACGCTCGTGAACAGCGTCAACCCGAGCCGCATCGACGGGCAGAAGACCGCCGCATTCGAGATCGTCGACGAGCTCGGCGACGCGCCCGACGTGCTCGCGCTCCCGGTGGGCAACGCGGGCAACATCACCGCGTACTGGCGCGGCTTTCGCGAGGATCACCGCGACGGTCGCGCGAGCCGGCTTCCGCGACTCATCGGCGGCCAGGCCGCGGGCGCCGCGCCGCTGGTCATCGGCCGGCCGGTCGACGACCCGCAGACCGTCGCGACGGCGATCCGGATCGGCAACCCGGCGTCCTGGCAGGGGGCGATCGACGCCCGCGACCAGTCGGAGGGGATGATCGCGGCGGTCCCCGACGAGGCGATCCTCGACGCCCAGCGCCGCCTCGCGCGGCTCGAGGGGATCTTCTGCGAACCGGCGTCGGCGACCGCGCTCGCCGTGCTCGAGCTCGCGGTCGATCAGGGGCTGGTGGCGCCGGGCGCGCACGCGGTGTGCGTCCTCACCGGGAACGGTCTCAAGGATCCCGCGGCGGTCGAGGGGGCGCTCGGGCCGATCATGGAGATCCCTGCCGACAGCGGCGCGCTGGCACGCGCCATCGGGGTCTGACCGCCCCGTGCGTGTCCGCGTCGCCGTCCCCGCCAGCGTCGCAAACCTCGGTCCCGGCTTCGACATTCTCGCGCTCGCGCTGCAGCTCCAGAACGACGTCAGGGCCGAGCAGCGCCCCGGCAGCCTCAGCATCGACCCGGGTCCCGACGCCGCTCCCGAGCTGCACGACCCCGATACCAACCTGATCACCCGCGCGTACGCGCACGCGTGCGCGCGCCTCCGGGTCGGGACCGGCGGCGTGCACTTCAGCTGCGTCAGCCGGATCCCGATCGGCCGTGGCCTCGGATCGAGCGCGGCGGCGTCGCTCGCCGGGGTCCTCGTGGCGACCGCGCTGCACCAGGCCCCGTGGGACGAGACGGACGTGCTCGACTGCGTGACCGTGCTCGAGGGTCACCGCGACAACGCCGCGGCCGCGTTGCTCGGCGGGCTCGCCATCTGCGCGCCGGGCGCGGCGGCGGAGCGCATGGTGGTGCGCGACGAGCTGCGCGCCGTGCTCTTCATCCCGGATCGTCCCTTCGCCACCAACGAGTCACGGCTCGCCGTCCCGATGGAGTTCAGCCGCGAGGACGCGATCTACAACGCGGCGCGGTGCGCGCTGCTGGTCCGCGCGCTCGCCGTCGGGGACCACGCGGCACTGGGCGTCGCGATGGACGATCGCTGGCACCAGGACGCCCGGTTCGCGCTCATCCCCGGCGGCCGGTCGATCCTCGATGCCGCGCTCGCGGCGGGCGCCTCGGGTGCGGCGCTCGCGGGGGCGGGACCGTCGATCGTCGCGCTCACCGAGCTTCACGCGCCTGCCGTCGAAACCGCGATGCGTGGCGCCGCCACGGCCGCGGGAGTCGCCGGCTCGACCATGGTCCTCGCACCACGCAACTTCGGCACACGAGTGGACGTCTCGCCGTGACGCGCGTGGTGCAGAAGTACGGCGGCTCGAGCGTGGCCACCCCGCTCAAGCTGCGCCGTGTCGCACGGCGCATCCGCGAGTCCCTCGGGTCGAGCACCGAGGTGGTCGTCGTGGTGAGCGCCATGGGCGACACCACCGACGAGCTGATCGCGCTCGCGCATCGGGTGACCGGCGATCCCCCGTCCCGCGAGATGGACATGCTGCTGAGCAGCGGCGAGACGATCACCGCGCCACTGCTGGCGATGGCTCTGCACGCAGGGGGGACACCGGCGATCTCGCTCACCGGCGCGCAGGCGGGGATCCGGACGAGCGGCGCGCACCGGACCGCGCGGATCGTCGACATCGTTCCGCAGCGCGTGCTCGACGAGCTCGCGGCGGGCAACGTCGTGGTGGTGGCCGGGTTCCAGGGGGCGACCGAGGACATGGACGTCACCACGCTCGGACGCGGCGGCTCCGACACGACGGCGGTCGCGCTTGCCGTGGCGATCCACGCTCACCACTGCGAGATCTTCACGGACGTGCCCGGTGTGCACACCGCCGACCCACGGGTCGTTCCCGACGCGCGGGTGATCCACGCGATCGATTACGACGAGATGCTCGAGCTCGCGTCCGCGGGAGCCCGCGTCATGCACCCGCGCGCGGTCGAGATCGGCGAGGCCTACGGCATGGAGATCAGGGTCCGATCCACCTTCGACGACGAACCAGGGACAATCATCGCGAGAACGAGCGAGATGGAGACACGACAGAAGGTGCGCGCCATCGCGCACGAGACCGACGTGGCGAAGGTGACGCTGCTCCGTGTCCCGGATCAGCCGGGCGTTGCTGCATCGATCTTCGGACCGTTCGGCGACGCCGGCATCGACGTCGACATCGTCCTGCAGAACGTCTCGCACGACGGGACGACCGACGTGAGCTTCACCATCGCCGAGTCCAACCTGCCACGCGCGCGCCGCATGCTCGCGGGCGTCGCCCGCAGCGTGCACGCCCAGGGATATCTCGCGACCGCGGGCATCGCCAAGGTCAGCGTGATCGGCAGCGGGCTCAAGGGCGCGCCCGGCATCTACGCGAAGATCTTCCGGGCATTGGCAGACAAGGGCATCAACATCCAGATGATCGCGACGGGCGAGATCCACGTGACCTGCATCATCGAACGCCCGCGCGTGCGCGACGCGGTGCGCGCCCTGCACACCGCGTTCGAGCTGGAAAGGATTTGACCCTCAATGTCGGCATCGTGGGGCTGCCGAATGCGGGGAAGTCCACGCTCTTCAACGCGATGACCCAGGCGGGCGCGGCGGTCGGCAACTATCCGTTCACGACCATCGAGCCCAACACCGGCGTCGTCCCCGTTCCCGACGATCGCCTCGACCGGCTCGCGGCGCTCTTCCAGCCGCCCAAGGTGATCCCCGCGACGGTGACGTTCACCGACATCGCGGGGCTCGTGCGGGGCGCAAGCCGTGGCGAGGGGCTCGGGAACCGCTTCCTCGGACACATCCGTGAGGCCGACGCCACCGCGATCGTCGTGCGCGCGTTCGACGACCCCGACGTCACCCACGTCGAGGGAGGTGTCGACCCCGTCCGCGACATCGACGTGCTGGAGCTGGAGCTCCAGCTCGCCGACCTCGACACCATCACGCGCAGGCTCGAGCGCACCGAGCGGAGCTCGCGGCTGCAGAAGGACAAGGAGCCCGAGCTGATCGGGCTGCTGCAGCGCGTGCAGGCCCATCTCGACCAGGGCAGACCGGTGCGCACCATGTCCCTGAATGTCGAGGAACAGTCGGCGCTGCGCGAGCTGTGGCTGCTCACCGGCAAGCCGCTGGTGGTCATCGTGAACGTGGACGAGCGATCCGCGTCGAAGGCGGTCGCCGGCGGCATCGTCGAGCGCGCGGCGCAGGCCGGCGGCGCCGCCATCGCCGTCTCCGCGCGCATCGAGAACGAGCTCGCGGAGCTGGATCCGGAGGATCGCCTCGCCTTCCTGCGTGACCTCGGGCTCGAGGAGCCCGGGCTGCACCGCGTTGCTCGGGCCGCATACCGCCTGCTCCGGTTGATCACGTTCTTCACCGCGGGCGAGACCGAGGTTCGCGCGTGGACGCTGCGTGAGGGTGAGACCGCGCTCGACGCCGCGGCGAGCATCCACACCGACCTCGCCCGCGGCTTCATCCGGGCCGAGGTCACCGGCGCGGAGGAGTTGCTCGACGCCGGTTCCTATGCGGTGGTGCGTGAGCGCGGCAAGCAGCGTCTCGAAGGACGTGAGTACGTGATGCACGACGGCGATGTCATCCACGTGCGCTTCAATGTCTGATCCGGCGCCGGCCGCAGGATCGTGGCTCGAGCTCATCATCGACGCCCCGGCGCCGGGTGCGGACAACATGCGCCGCGATGTGGCGCTGCTCGACGACTGCGCCCGGGGCGCGATCGCCGGCGCCGTGCGCCTCTATGGGTTCCGCCCGGCGTGCCTCAGCCTTGGACGCATGCAGCCGCTCAGCGACGTGAACCTCGAGGCCTGCGCGCGAGACGGGGTCGATGTCGTGCGCCGGCCGAGTGGTGGCAGAGCGGTGCTCCACGACCAGGAGGTCACCTATTGCGTGGTCTGCCGGGCGAGCGACGCCGTCTTCGGGGGGCGGGTGCTCGAGTCGTGCGCGCGGATCCATCAGGCGATCGCGGGAGGGCTCGCGACGCTCGGGGTGGCCACCGCGCCCCGCGCGCTGCCTGCCGACCTACGTCGCGACGCGCGCGAAGGCGCGGCGGTCGCGGACTGCTTCGCCCGCCCCGCCGCCCATGAACTGCTCGACCTTCAGGGCCGGAAGCTCGTCGGGAGTGCCCAGGCACGGCGCGGAGGCGCGCTGCTCCAGCACGGGTCGGTCCTCCTCGAACCGCCGAGGGCGGCGCCCTACCTCAACTCGGGCGAGGCGCCCGCCGCAACCGGCACGAGTGTGCGCGAGCTCGTGGGCCGCCGGGTCGCCTGGGAGGAACTGGTCGACGCGCTCGCGGCCGGGTTCGCCCCGTACCTCGACAGGTGATTGAACACCACCGCATGATGTGCTAGGGTTGCGCCCAGGCCACAAGATGTAGGGCTGCACCCCCTCCATCTGCGGCTCGTCGGGCAGCGGGCGCCGGGTTCTGCCACCGCTCCGGCCACGGCTCCATCGTGGCCGTTCCCATCCGGTGGCCCGCTGCCTGCCCTCCTTGCCGCATCGCCAAGCCCTCCACGCCGGCGGGTCGAGTGGGTCCTGTGGCCCCCTGATACGCTTCGGTGAGTTCATGGCCAAGAAGACCCGCAAGCAGAAGCAGCGCGCCGCCGTCCGGCGCACCCCGGCCCCCGGCGCAAGCGCCCGCCCGGCATCGCCGGCGCCGGCGCCGCTCGCGCGGCCCGCAATGACCCGCGTGGCACCCGAGACGGCCGTCTCGACGCCCGCGGAAGACGACGACGACGCAGCCCAACTCAGCGTCTCCGGCGCAGACGCCGGCGTCGATGCCGCCGAGTACGGGAGCCGGCGACGGATCCAGCGCATCAACCCGTCGATTGCGCCTCGTCCCGGCAGGACTCAGACGCGTGCGACGGCGAGCGCGGCAGCGCTGTTCCAGCCCCTCGACGCCGAGGATGCGGCAATCCCGTTCGATCGAGTCCCGTATGTGCCACGGGACCTGCGTCGCGTCGCGATCATCGCGTCGCTCATGATCGTGCTCATCCTGATCGCGGCGTTCATCGTCACGCGAATCAACCCGTGACCGCCGAGACGCGCTGATGCGGGTCATCCTCTACACCGGCAAGGGAGGGGTCGGGAAGACGACGGTCGCCGCGGCCACCGCGGTCAAGTGCGCGAGCCTCGGCTACCGGACGCTCGTGATCAGTACCGACGCCGCGCACAGCCTCGCCGACAGCATGGACCGCGACATCGGCGACCACCCCACCGAGCTCGCGCCGAATCTCTGGGGGCAGGAGGTCAACGCGCTCCACGAGCTCGAGGACCACTGGGACCGCATCCACGTCTATCTGACATCGCTCTTCGCGTCGCAGGGTGTCGACGACATCGTCGCCGAGGAGATGGCCTCGCCCCCCGGGATGGAGGAGGTGGCGAGCCTCATGTGGATCAAGCACCACAAGCGCGATGGCAAGTTCGACATCCTCATCGTCGACTGCGCGCCCACCGGTGAGACCCTGCAGCTGCTCGCGTTCCCTGACGTCGCGAAGTGGTACCTGAACCGCATCTTCCCGATCCACAGGATGATGACCAAGGTCGCGCGCCCGGTGATGCAGCCGTTCATCAGCATCCCGCTGCCGAGCGACGACATCTTCAGCAACGTCAAGGATCTGCTGCTCGACCTCGAGGGGATGAAGAAGATCCTCGGCGATCCCAAGGTGTGCACCACGCGCATCGTCCTCAACCTCGAGAAGATGGTGGTCAAGGAGGCGCAGCGCGCCTTCACCTACCTCAGCCTCTACGACTACCTCACCGATCTCATCGTGGTGAACCGGGTGCTGCCGCCCGAGGTCACCGACAGCTACTTCGACTCGTGGCGCGAGGCGCAGCAGCGCTATGCGCTGATGGTGGACAGCGCGTTCTCGCCGATCCCCACCTTGCAGACGAAGCTCTTCGACCACGAGATCGTGGGCCTCGACGCGCTCGCCGAGATGGCCGAGTCCATCTACGGCGACGAGGACCCGTCGAAGATCTTCTACCACTCCGTGCCGCAGCGGATCCGCAAGCTCGGCAACAGCTACGAGCTGCAGCTCCACCTCCCGTTCGTCGGCAAGGAGGACGTCGACATCAAGCATCGCGAGGGCGACCTCTTCATCAGCGTCGGCCCGTACAAGCGGGAGATCACGCTGCCGCGCGTCCTCAACGGCAAGCACGTCACGCGCGGACGCCTCGAGGAGGGGATGCTCTCGGTGACGTTCTCCGACACCAAGCCGTGAGCGACGCCTGTCGCGCGTGCCCGGCGCGCCTGGTCGACGACGCGGCGAAGCTGCTCGGCTCGTCCCTCAACGAGCTGGTGCCGCCCGAGGCGCAGCGCCATCTGCTCATCGCGCAGCGCGAGCTGCTGCTCGCGCTCGCGGCGACGATCGAGCACCACGCGCGGAGCCATCAGGACGAGCCGGAGGAGGGTGAACCCGCGGGCCGGGGTGGGAAGCGGACGCGACGCGGCACCGGACGCTCGCGGCGACCGGCGCGCGTCGAGCTCGAGTAGCCGCGCCGGGTGACGGGTCCCGGAACCTACCTGGCAGTCGTCCTCTACACGCTGCCGGGCTTCGTGATCGGATCGGTGATCCACGAGCTGAGTCACGGCGCCATCGCGCTGCGCTGCGGCGATCCCACCCCGCGCCGCGACGGGCGTATGACGCTCGACCCGCGCCGCAACATCGACGCCTTCGGCTGCGCCGCGATGCTCATCGCGGGGATCGGCTGGGGCCGGCCGGTGGCCCTCGATCCGCTGTTCCTGCGCGATCCGCGACGTCGTGCGGCGGTGGCCGCGGTGGGCCCGCTCGCGCACCTCGTCGTCGCGGCCATCTTCGCGCTGGCGCTGCGCGTCGAGCTCCTGGGATCGGGGTTCGACGCCGGGGGCTTCGACATCCTCGCGCAGCTCACCCTTCAGGGAGTGATCTTCGGCGTGCTGCTGCAGGGGTTTCTGGTGAACATCGCCCTGTTCATCTTCAACGCGGTGCCACTGCCCGGCCTCGACGGGTACGCGGCGCTCCGCAGCCTTCTCTTCGGGCGCGTTCCGCGGGTGTTCCTCTACGCCGAGCAGTACCGCTATGCGCTGTACGCGCTGGTGGCGCTCGCGGCGCTCCTGCCGCCGCAGCTGACGGGTGGGAGCGTCGATCCCTTCTCGGCGGTCACCGTCGGGGCATCGTCGCTGGTCTTCGAGCACCTGGTCGTTCCCGGTGTGAGCCCGATCTTCCTCGGGTTGCCCAACCTCTTCACGCTGTTCCAGTGAGCTCGATCCGCATCGACGGCGTGGAATGGCAGGTCGAGGGCGCCCAGATGGCGATCGTCCAGCGCGGGAGGGTGCTGCTCCAGTTCCGCCCATGGCCCCCGGGCTGGGAGCTTCCGGGCGGTCACTGTGAGCCCGACGAGGATCCGGCCGCGACCGCAACCCGTGAGACCCTCGAGGAGACCGGATACCAGGTGCGCGTCGTCGGCACCGTGGGCGTGTACTCGTGGCGCGGCCTCCGGACCGCCGGAGACGTCGTCTTTCTCGGCGAGGTGGTCGGCGGCGCCCCGCGCCGCAGCCTCGAGGCATGGTCGATGCGCATGGCCGCTCCCGACCGTCTGCCGCGCACCGTCTTCCCGTGGATCCGGGAGCGAGCCCAGGACGCGGTCGCCGCGACGGCGGGCGCGCCCCCGGTGCACCGAGTCCAACCGGTCACCATCCGGCACGTGCTCGGGTTCGCCACCGCCTGGCTCAATGCGCCCGTGGACCGCCTCCTCCGGCGCCGATGACCGCCCTCCTGTTCGTGGCGAGCCTGCTGCTCGTCGTCGTCGCGTCGGAGCTGTTCACGAACGCGATCGAGTGGGCGGGGTATCACCTCAACCTCGGCACCGGAGCGACCGGCAGCCTGCTGGCGGCGCTCGGGACGTCGCTGCCCGAGACCGTGGTGCCGATCGTGGCGCTGGCGACGCACTCCCCCGACGCGAACTCCGTCGCCACGGGCGCCGTGCTCGGATCGCCGTTTCTCCTGCTCGGCGTCGGCGCGGGCGCGACGGGCATCGCCGTGCTGATGCGTGGCGGCACGCGGCGTCTCGTCATCGATCCCGGTCAGGCGCGACGCGATCTGGGCGTGTTCATCGGCGCGTTCTCGGTGGCCGTCCTGGCGAGCCTGCTGCCGCTCGGGCCGCGCATCGTCGTCGGCATCGCGCTGCTCGCCACCTACGCCGTCTACGTGGTGGCGACGCTCCGGGGCAGCGGGCACGCGGATGCGATGCCCGAACCGCTGCACATCGTTCGCTGGCGGCCGGGCTCGCCGCACCCGGTCCTCGTGATGCTGCAGCTCGCCATCGCCATCGCGCTCCTGATCCTCGGCTCGCAGCTCTTCGTCACCGCGCTCGATCAGACGGCGTCGGCGCTCCAGGTGCCCGCGCTCGTGCTCGCGCTGGTGATCGTGCCGGTCGCGACCGAGCTGCCCGAGACGCTCAACAGCGTGCTGTGGGTGCGCAGCAACGACGACATGCTCGCCTTCGGCAACGTCGCCGGCTCGGCTGCGTTCCAGGCGTGCGTGCTCGCCAGCATCGGCATCATGTTCACGACCTGGAAGCCCGGGACGTCCGGATATCTCAGCGCGGCGCTGACGGTCGCGACCGCGATCTTCCTGCTCGTACTGCTCTGGCGCGGGCGCGCGCGCGGCGTCCTGCTGATGCTCCCGCTCGTGCCGTGGATCGCATACGTCATCGCGCAACTCGCGACCGGGGGGCGCCTCACACTCTGAGCCGTGCACAATCGGACGCTCATGCGCATCCACAGCACCGGCGACGTCGATGAGTACGCGGCCGCGGCGCTGAGCTTTCTCGAGGAGGAGCCGAGCGCGCGCAACGTGCTGCTCAGCATCATCGTCGCCTTGCGCGATGCACCGGACACCTACCCGGCACCCGTGAGCTTCTGGTGGGTCACCGACTCGGGAGACGTCGTCGGCGCCGCGAGCTGGACGCCGCCCTTTCCGTTGCTCGTCTCAGCGATGCCGGACGGCGCGGCGCCCGGCCTCGCGGCCGCGATGATCAGGCGCGCCGCCACGCTCGGCATTCGCCCGCCCGGCGTCAACGGACCGCTGGGCTCAGCACGGGCGGTTGCCCGCGCATTGACGGACGCCGGCGGTGGTGCGGTCGAGCGAGAGCGTCTCATGCTGCTCCACGAGCTCCGCGAGCTCGTCGACGTCCCGACGCCGCCCGGGAGCCGCCGCCTCGCCCAACCGAGCGACGTCGCGCTGGTCGCGGAGTGGTTGGGTGCGTTTGCCGCCGAGGTCGCCATCGTCGCCGGTCCCACGTCCGTCGCGGAGCGCATGGTCGCGTCGGGGCACGCCGACCTCTGGATCGACGGAGGTGCCCGCGTGTGCCTCGTCGGGCACCGTGTCGCGTCCGGCGTGCTGCGTGTCGGCCCGGTGTACACGCCCCCCGAGCACCGCAACCGCGGGTACGGGAGGCGCCTGACCTACGAGGTGACCGCAACCGGGATGGCGCGGCCGGATGTGCACCAATCGATGCTGTACACCGATGCAGACAATCCTGTCTCGAACTCGATCTACCGTCAGGCCGGTTACGAGGTGCGCGGCGAGCACGTCGAGATCGAGTTCGCGTAGTGTCCGCTGCATGAATCTCGAAGGCAGGGTTGCGATCGTCACCGGGAGCGGCCGCGGGATCGGCCGTGCATACGCGCGGGCGCTTGCGGCGGCGGGATGCGCCGTCGTCGTCAACGACATCGATCCGGACGTCGCCCGGACGACGGCGGGGGAGATCACCGACGCCGGCGGCAGGGCCGTCGCCGAGGTGTGCGGCGTCGGATCGGCGGAGGCGGCCGACCAGCTCGTCGCCCGGGCGGTCGAGTTGTTCGGGCGCCTCGACATCATGTGCACGAACGCGGGGATCCTCCGCGATCGCGTGCTCTGGAACATGACCGACGAGGACTTCGACGCGGTGATCGCGACACATCTGCGCGGCACCTTCACGTGCGCCCGCGCGGCGGTGCGCCGGATGCGCGAGCAGGGATCGGGAGGACGGATCGTCGTGGTCTCCTCGATCGCCGGGCAGCGCGGCAACTTCGGCCAGACCAACTATTCGGCGGCGAAGGCCGGGATCGCCGCCTTCGCGCGCACCTGGGCGATGGAGTGCGCCAAGCACGGCATCACCGTCAACGCCATCGTTCCCAACGCGATCACGCGGATGATCTCGACCATCCCGGGGATGGCGCCGCTCGTCGAGGCCGCCGAGCAGGGGCAGCCGCTGCCTGCCACGGTTCGCCAGCAGATGGGCATGGGCACCGCCGAGGACGTCGCCCCCCTGCTCGTGTTCCTCAGCTCCGATGCAGCCGCCGGGATCACCGGCCAGTGCATCGGCCTCGGCGGCGACAAGCTGTCACTCTGGGCGCATCCCAAGGAGGTCTCGGTCGCGTTTCGCGAAGGCGGATGGACCGCCGATGCGATCGCGGACATCTGGTCCAGCTCGGTGGGCGCGCAGCCCGAGACCTACGGCATCTCCTTCCTGGGCGGCGCCGGCTGACCTCGATCGCGGCCGGCCGGCTACGGGGGTGACGGTGGTGGTTGCGGCTCCGGAAGCGGGACCGCGACCGGGCCGGCGCCGACGACGAGCGCTGTGAGGTTGTAGAGGACCGCGACGGCGAGGATCGCGAGAACGACCAGCAGGCCGATCCCCGGATTGACGTTGAAGTAGGCGCTGGGGCTGAATCCGGGGACGCTCGAACCGGCGCTCGCGGCGATCTTGTTGAGCACGATGTCGTGGACGTGCAGCTGGTCGAGGACGAGGAGCACCCCGCTGCCGGCGCCGAAGACCACTGCGACCATCGCGCGGCTCCGCCCTGCGGTATCTCGCAGGAACGCGGCCAGTCCCGTGAGCATCGCCAATCCCGCGCTGACGAGGCCGAGGATCGCGAGCAACTGCGGTCCGACGTTCGCCTGCGCGGCGTCAGCTTGTGTGACCGGTCCCGTGCTCACCTCGCACGACGCGGGCAGCGACTCCACGGTCGGGTCCTTGCCGAACACGAGCGCCCAGCCGTTGTAGGTCACGAAGTCGACACCCTTGAGCGAGTTGAGGCACGAGTTGAGCGCCGCGCTCTGCGCCGAGGTGATGCCCGCCGACCCGCCCAGCGATCGCAACGCCGACTTGGTCGCATCGGTGTTGCAGGACACCCCGGTGAACACGAGGAAGAAGCCGATGATCGCAAGCAGGAACAGGAACGGGCTCACCCGGCGCGCGCCGGGTTCCCCGATCAGTGTCGCCGGCTTCACGCGAGCCACGTGGCGCGCATCTCAGCCGATCCGATCGCCGGGTGCGCAGGGACGATCGGGACGGAGGAGCACGATCCGGTCAGAGCCCTCCTCGTAGACACCGAGCACGAGGACCTCGCTCCGAACCGGGCCGACCTGGCGGGGCGGGAGGTTCACCACCGCGACAACGGTGCTCCCGGTGAGCTCCTCCGGGCGGTAGTGGTCGGTGAGCCGCCCCGACGATTTCCGCGTGCCGAGCGGCCCGAAGTCGATGAGCATCCTGTATGCGGGCCGGCGCGCCTCGGGGAACTCCTCGCAGCGCACGACCCTGCCGACTCGGATGTCGACACCGAAGAACTGCGCCGCGTCGACCTCCGGCAGCGCGGCGTTCTCCGGGCGGGTCACGTGTGGCAGTGTATCGACAGACCTATACTCGCCCGCGACACGGAGGCTTGGTCATCGCCCGCTGGTGCCGCATCGCCGTCGCCACGACGGTATCGCTGCTGATGCTCAGCGGCTGTGGCTCGCCTTCGATCAGCGCGACCAGTCAGCTCGAGCAGACCAAGCAGGTCCTCGACCGGGCCTCGTCGTTTCACTTCACGCTCAGCAGCGCGAACGTGAGCGGCTCCGGTCCGCTGCTCACCGCCGGGAGCGGTGACATGAAACGCCCGGCGAGCATGTCCGGAACACTCCACGTCTCCATCGACGGCATCGCCTTCGGCGTTCCCGTGGTCTCGGTCGGGGGCACGTTCTGGGTCAGGCTGCCGACCGATTCCCGCTTCACCGCGGCGAATCCCGGTGACTACGGTTTCGCCGACCCCGCGAAGCTCATCGACCCAAACAGCGGGCTGTCCTCGCTCCTGCTCCGCTGCGGATCGCCGAAGGTCGAGAGTGACGACCGGTACAACGGTGAGTCACTCCACGAGATCGGCTGCACGCTCCCGGGCAGCGCCGTCGCAGCGCTGCTCACCAGCGCCGACCCGTCGAAGACCGTTGCGTCGACCTTCGGCATCGACACCGGGTCGAGCCAGCTCCGCCGCGTGGTGCTCACCGGCCCGTTCGTCAGCAAGACGAACGACAGCACCTATACGCTTATTCTTGCCAACTACGGCGAAAACGTGTCGGTGACGCCGCCGCCCACGGGGTGAACACCCGGCGGAGCTGGACCCTCGGCATCGCGGCGGCCTCCGTGCTCGTCGCCGCGATCGACACGTACGTGATCGTGCTCGCGCTGCCCGCGATCATGGCCGACGTCGGCATCGGTGTCGACCAGCTCCAGGCCGCGACCCCGATCGTGAGCGGCTTCCTGCTCGGCTATGTCGTCGTCATGCCGCTGCTGGGGCGGCTCTCCGACATCTACGGTCGCAGGCCGCTGCTCCTGCTCTGTCTCGGCGCCTTCGCGGCCGGGTCGCTCGTGACCGCATCCGCGCACGACCTCGGCTCGGTGGTGGCCGGCCGCGCCCTCCAGGGGCTCGGTGGCGGCGGCCTGGTGCCGGTGACCCTCGCCCTGGTGGCCGACCTCTGGCCCGCCGACCGTCGCGGCCTCCCCCTCGGGGTGATCGGCGGCGTTCAGGAGCTGGGGAGCGTGCTCGGGCCGCTCTACGGCGGGTTGATCCTCACCGTCGCAAGCTGGCAGACGATCTTCTGGCTGAACGTGCCGATCGCGGGGGCGCTTGCGCTCGGGCTGGCAGCCGCGGGGCGCCGGGGTGCCGGCGCGCCGCCCCGCTCCGAGACGTCCCGCCGGCGGATCAGCGCCGTGTCGATCGTGCTCGCCGCAATCGCGCTCGGTGCGGGGTGCCTTGCGGTGGCCGCTCCCGAGCCGCTCGCCGACAGTGAGACGATCGGCGTCGCCTACACCGCGATCGGCGGATTGCTGTGGCTGACACCGCTCGTGATCACCGCCGCCCTGGCGGCGGTCCTGCTCGCTCATCTGGGAGTCGCGTGCGCGCCCGTCCACCCGTGCGCTCATCGCGGTGCGCCGGCTCCCAGCGCTGGCCGCGGCGATCGACTGGCCCGGGGCCGCGCTGCTGGGGCTCGCGCTCGCCACGATCGTGATCAGCTTCTCCGCCGAGGATCCGACCAGCGGGGCGATCGCACCGTCCGCGGTGTGGCTGCTGCCGCTCGGGGCGGTGTCGGGGGCGGCCTTCGTCCTGCGCGAGCGGCGGTCGCCGAACCCGCTGCTCGCCGCCGGGGAGCTGCGGTCGAGCGGCGCCTACGGGGCGCTGCTGACCAACCTGGCGGTCGGCGCCGCGCTCATGGCGGCCCTTCTCGACGTGCCCATCCTCGCGAGGGCGACCGCCTTCCCCAACTCACAGCTCGGCGCGGCGCTCGTGCTCCTCAGGCTCCTGGTGGGCGTGCCGATCGGGGCGGTCCTCGGCGGCTGGCTCTCCCAGCGAGCCGGCAATCGCGCCGTCGCGGCCGCCGGCATGGCGCTCACGGCGGTGGCGTTCGAGGTGATGACCCACTGGACCGCCACCACCCTCGCCGACCCGTTCGGGCCGGGCTGGCTGCACCCCAGCGACCCGGTCCTGTTCGTGTGCGGGCTGGGCTTCGGCCTCGCGATCGCCCCCGTCAACGCCTCGATCCTGGTGTCGGTTCGCGAGCGCATGCACGGGCTCGCCTCGGCGCTGGTGGTCGTGGCGCGCATGATCGGGATGCTCGTGGGCATCTCCATCCTCACCGCCGTGAGCCTGCACGTCTTCTACACGACGACGGCCACCCTGCCGACCCCCGAGGCGCTCTGCCCGGCGTCGCCGCTGAACTGCCCGGCCTACGAGACCGAGGTGACCGGCGCCATCGTCACCGAGTTGCGCACAGTGTTCCTCGGCGCGGGGGTGTGCGCGGCCCTGGCGGCGGTGCTCGCCGCCTGCCTCCTGCGCGGGCGCCCGCAGCGGCTGAGCCCCGTGATCTCGTGAGCGCCACCGTCCGGGAGATCCGTCCCGGCGCGCTCGAGCTCGAGGACGTGCTCGAGGCGATCGCCGCCGCGGCCCGCACGCTCGGCGCCGAGGTCTACCTCGTCGGTGGCTTCGTCCGCGACCGCCTGCTCGGGGGGACGCTCACGAAGGACATCGATCTGGTCACCGTGGGCATGGACCCGATGCCGCTGCTCGCGGCCGTCGCATCCCGGTTCGGCTGGCACCCGCCGGAGCGGTTCGAGCGGTTCGGCACGGCACAGATCCGGGGCGCCCGCTTCGTCATCGAGGGCGTTCGCGCTCGGGCGGAGCGCTACGACCCCGATTCGCGGAACCCCGACGTCCGTCCGGGCACGCTCGAGGAGGACATCCGGCGCCGCGATTTCACCGTGAACGCGCTCTGCCAGACGCTCGACGGCGCGGTGATCGACATCACCGGCAGGGGGCTTGCCGACCTTCGCGCGGGCGTGCTCCGCACCCCGCTCGATCCGGCGGAGACCTTCGCCGAGGATCCCCTGCGGATGTTCCGGGCCGCCCGGTTCGTCGCCCGCCTCGGGTTCGCGCTCGCTCCCGGGACCATCGAGGCGATGCGTGCCCAGGCGGCGAGGACGTCGATCCTCTCGGTCGAGCGCGTGAGCGACGAGCTCCGGAGGCTCCTCGTCGCCCCGCATCCGCGCGCGGGCATCGAGGTGCTCCGCGATGCCGGCCTCCTCGAGCTGGTGCTGCCCGAGCTGCTCGCCGCGATCGGGGTCGAGCAGAGCGGATTCCACACGTACGACGTCTACGACCACACGCTCGTGGCGGTGGAGGCGGCGCCGCCCGACCTCGTCACGAGGACCGCGGTCCTCCTCCACGACATCGGCAAGCCGCCCACGCACGCGCTCGGGGCCGACGGCCGCCACACCTTCTACGACCACGCGCAGATCGGCGCGGAGATGGCTCGCGCGATCCTCTCGCGCTGGCGGTTCAGCAACGACGAGATCGCTGCGGTCACCGCACTGGTCCGCCTCCACCTGCGCCCCATCCAGTACGACCACGACACGTTCAGCGACGCGGCGGTGCGCAGGATCATCCGCGACGCCGGCGACCTCCGGACGAGGATGCTCGACGTCGCCCGCGCGGACACGATCGCCTCGGCGTATCCGACGCTCGAGGAGATCGACGAGCTCGAGGGGCGCATGGCCACCCTCGACGCGGGGGGCGCGGTCTCGGCGATGCGGGATCCGCTCAGCGGCGACGCCCTGATGGCGATCGCCGGGCGCGGGCCGGGCCCGTGGGTCGGGAGGGTCAAGGCGGCGCTCCGGGAGGCGGTGCTCGACGGGACCATCGCGCCGGGCGACGAGCGCGCCGCGCGGGCCTGGCTCGATGCGCACCGCGATCTGCTCGCCGCCGATTGACACCACACCCTGCGCCGCCCGGCGCAGCGTGTAGGTCAGATTGAGCCACCGATGTTGTCATCGCGGCGGCAGCTGCCTGGGCCTCTCAGAATCAGAGGCAGTGGGTCAGTTTGAGCGGACCCGTCGCTGATAGGTGACCCGCAGCAGTGGGCCGCTCGGTGCTCCTGCCGCAAACGGCCCCAGCCGTCCCCCGCCGCCGAGATAGACGTTGTCGTCCCTTGCGGCCGCCACTCCCGCAGCGTCCTGGGCATCGGCGGCACTCTCGGTGACCTCGTCATAGCCAGACGCCGCAAGGCGAGCCGCGTCGCGCTTGTACTCGCGCTCGCTCCAATACTTCCTCTCTACCGTGGCGGGAAAGCCGCGCTTCGACCATGTCCGCAGATCGCGTCGGCGACGCCATCCTCTGAACGCCTCAGCAAGGGTCATGCCGGAGGGTCTAGCACAAACCTGTTGTCATCGAGGCGGCTGCTGGTCCGGCCTATCAGAATCAGATCACACCCTGCGCCGCCCGGCGCAGGGTGCAGGTCAGATTGAGCCACCGATGTTGTCATCGAGGCGGCTGCTGGCTCGGCCTCTCAGAATCAGATCACCGCGCCCCTGGCGCGGTGTGTCCGTTCGAGGTGAACCCCAACCGACGTAGAATTCGCGGTTCGAGATGCTGAGCAAGCTCCGCGGCGCCAAACGCCTCTTCGTCGACCTGCCGCGCATGCTGCGGCTCGCGTACTGCCTCATGTTCGACGCGCGGGTGCCCCGGTACATGAAGCTCGCGTTCGGAGGGGGACTCGCGCTGATCGCCTTGCCGGTCATCGATCTTCCGGAGTTGCTGCCCGTCGTCGGCGAGCTCGATGTCCTCGCGCTCAGCCTGCTCGCGACCCGCGCGTTCATCGCCGCATGTCCGCGTCACGTCGTCGCGGAGCAGGAGCAGCTGATCACGCTGCGGCGCAGCCGTTTCGACGACGACGTCCGCAACGGGGAACGGATCGCCATGATGATCTATCGCAGGCTCCGCCCTGAGGAGCGGGAGGCATTCTCGTGAAGGTCCTGTTCTTGAAGGAAGTGGCAGGAACTGCCAAGCCGGGCGACGTGCGCGAGGTGACCCCGGGGTACGCGCGCAACTTCCTCTTCCCCAAGCACCTCGCGGTGGTGGCCGATCAGAACACGGTCGATCAGATCCGGCGCCGGGAGGAGGCCACGAGGCGTCGCGCCGAGAAGGCGCTCACCGACGCGCGGGACACCGCCCAGCGCCTGCGCAAGCTCACGGTGACCGTGTATGCGAAGGCGGGCGAGGCGGGCCGGCTCTTCGGCACCGTCACCACCGCCGATGTGGCCAAGCAGCTCAAGCGTGAGGCGGGGATCGACATCGACAAGCGCAAGATCGAGATCGATCCGCCGATCCGCTCGCTCGGCCCGCACGAGGCCAGCATCGAGCTCCACCCCGACGTCAGGGAGACACTCAAGGTCGTCGTCGCGGCTCAATGACGTCAATCCCGCACGCCGAGTTCGTTGGCCACGCGTCGTTGGCGGGGACCGGAGCGGCGATGCGGGTGCCGCCACACGACAACGACGCCGAGCAGGCGGTGCTCGGCGGCATCCTCATCGATCGCAACGCGATGGCCGCGGTGCGCGAGGTGCTCGTGCCGGAGGACTTCTACGCGGAGCGCCACGCGGTCCTCTTCCGCGCCGCCCTCGCGCTCGACGATCGCGGGGAGGCGATCGACACGGTGACGCTGCGCGACCAGCTCGAGCGAGGCCCGGGGATCGGGCGGGCCGGCGGGATGGACTACATCGCCGAGCTCACGCTGGTCGTGCCCAGCGCGGCGAGCGTCCGTCACTACGCTGAGATCGTCATCTCGCACGCGCTGCGCCGCCGTCTCATCCAGGCGGGCAGCGACGTGAGCCGGCTCGGCTTCGACAACACGACGCCGGTGCAGGAGGCGATCGACCAGGCCGAGCAGACGGTGTTCCGCATCGGCGAGGACCGGCGCGGCTCGGAGGTGCGCAACATCGCGCCCGTCGTCCGCGAGTGGTGGGACACACTCGAGAAGCGCATCGAGCACAAGCAACTCGTCACCGGAGTCCCGACGAACTTCTCGAAGCTCGACGCGCTCACCCAGGGGCTCCAGCCGGGCGAGCTGATCATCCTCGCCGCCCGCCCGTCGGTCGGCAAGACCTCGCTGGCACTCAACATCGCCCGCAATGCGGCGGTCCTCGCGGGCCGGCCGGTCGTCGTGTTCTCGCTCGAGATGTCTCGCCAGTCGCTGGTGCAACGCCTCATCTGCAGCGAGGCGCATGTCGACGCCTACATGCTCCGCACCGGCCAGGCGGACTCGATGGCCTTTCAGCAGATCGCCAAGGCGATGGACACGCTCACCCACGCCGATCTCTGGATCGACGATTCACCCGCCCTGGCGATCAACAGCTTGCGCGCTCGCGCGCGCCGGATGAAGGCGCAGTACAAGATCGAGCTGATCGTCATCGACTACCTCCAGCTCATGCAGGGCGGCAGGCGTGATTCCCGCGTCCAGGAGGTCTCCGACATCTCGTCGGGCCTCAAGGCCATCGCCAAGGAGCTCGACGTGCCCGTCCTGGCCCTGTCCCAGCTCTCGCGCGAATCCGAGCGCCGCGAGAACAAACGCCCCCAGCTGAGCGACCTCCGCGACAGCGGTTCGATCGAGCAGGATGCAGACGTCGTCCTGTTCCTCTACCGTGAGGGGATGCACAACCGCGAGATCGATCGAGCGAAGACCGAGCTGATCGTGGCCAAGAACCGCAATGGCCCGATCGACGACCTTCCACTCGTCTTCATCGCGGAGCAGACGGCGTTCCGGGAGCCGTACCTCGCCGCTGAGTGACATTCGGCGCGACACCGGGTCACGCTTGTCTGTCGCTCTGTCACGTTCCGGACATTCAGGTCAAGGAGACCGGGGGCAGACTGGTTCAATGAGACCCGTGAGACGCAGCATCCGGACCGCGCAGGTCCTCATGGGCTCCCCGTGGGTCCGGGTCAGCGGAACGGTCGTCGGGCTCGCCGTCCTCGCGCACACGATCGACATCCCCAAGGCCGCCGCGAGCCTCGCCCACGCCGACCTGCGCTGGATCGCGGCCGCGCTCGGCCTGACCGTGCTCACCGTCGCCGCGAGCGTCATCGAATGGGGCGTCCTGATCCGCACCGCCGGTGGACCGGCGGGGGCGGTTGCGAACTCCCTCCTGACCTGGCGGCGCCTGAGCTCGTCGTACCTCCAGAGCCTCTTCTTCAGCCAGATGCTTCCCGCCGGCGTCGGGGGTGACGCCATGCGCACCGTCGACATGGGCCGCCAGGTCGGGCACGGACGCCTGCTCGCCTCGCTGGCGGGCAGCCGGATGGCAGGCATGCTGGGCATGACGTGCTGGGGCATCGCCGCGGCGGTCCTGCTCCGTGACCTGCTCGGCACCGGGACGGTGATCGGCATCGCCGCCCTCGCCTGCGCCGTCATCGTGATCTGGCTCTGCGCCCTCAGCGCCGACCGGCTGGTCCCCTACCGGCTGCT
Source organism: Candidatus Dormiibacterota bacterium (assembly GCA_963848445.1). Classification (GTDB taxonomy): domain Bacteria; phylum Chloroflexota; class Dormibacteria; order Aeolococcales; family Aeolococcaceae; genus Palsa-851. Next base: position 537,496 of record CAWKDT010000003.1, on the reverse strand, counting down.
CTCGCGGGTCTCGGGAGCGTTGAGCCGCGGTGTCCACTCCTTCCTCGAAGCGTTCGGCGGGTACCGCAAGCATCCGCACGCGGTCGCCCAGTCGCTCCTGGTCGGCGCCGCCGGCTGGGGCGTCAACCTCCTGGCGCTCAGCCTCGCCGCTCGCGCGATCGGCGTCGACCTGAGCTGGACGGTGCTCGCGGTGTGCATCCCGATCACCCTCCTCGTCGCGCTCGCACCCTTCAGCATCAACGGCCTCGGGCTGCGCGAAGGCGTGCTCGTGGCGCTGCTCTCGCGCACCGGCGTCTCGATCGCACATGCCGGCGCGCTGTCGCTGCTCATCGATCTCCAGATGCTCCCCTTCGCGGTGCTCGGCGCCGGTCTGTGGATGCATCGCCGCCGGAGCTCGCGCCGGGCCGATGCCCTCACCGCCGCGATCGCGACCGTCGAGGAGATCGCGGCCTCTGAGCCGGGTCCTAGACTTCAGCGGCGTGACCAGACAGTTCAGCGACTTTCTGGCAGCCCACGCGGCGCGGATCGCCGACCTGTGGGCGAGACAGGCATCGCGGGCTGAGCCGGACGAGCCACCCGACCGGGCTCGCGGTCCGCGTCAGTTCGTCAACGCCGTCCTCGTCGCCCTGAGCGCGGACGACTTCCGCCCGCTCATCGCGTACCACCACCTCGACGCCGAGTTCGAGCGTGGAGCGCCGCCTCGACGTGGCGTTGCGCAACCTCTCGGCGCTCCGCCAGGCGACCGCGGACGCCGCCCGGGAGGAGCGCCTCGACGCCGAGACGGCGGTGAGCCTCGCCGCTGACGCCGCCGACGACATCGACGCGGTCGGGCACCGGCTCGCGACGACGTGCGTCGGATCGCTCGAGCAGCGCCTCGCCAGCGCGACCTCCGAGTCGTCGGCGCGCGGCACGTCGCTCTCGATCACCATGCACGAGCTCCGCAGACCGCTGACGATCCTCAACAGCTACGGGCAGCTGCTGAGCGCGGGCATGCTCGGCAGCCTCCCGGAGACGGCCAGCGTCGCCATCGAGGGGATCACGGCGAGCACCGAGATGATGGTCCGCATGGTCAACGCCCTCGCCGAGCTGGCTCGCCTCGAGGACCCCGACGATCAGCTGGCGCTCGAGGTGCTCGACGCCGAGGAGGTGGTCGGCGAGGCGATCGAGCACGTGGCGATGGAGGCCAAGCTGCGCGAGTCGACGATCACGAGCGAGAGCGAGCACGGGCTGATCCTGCGCGGCGACCGGCGCCGGCTCATCCTGGCGCTCACCAACCTGCTCGGCAACGCGGTCAAGCACGGACCGCCCGGTTCGCCCATCGAGGTGCTGGCGGTTCGCGACGGGGGCTCCGTGCGCTTCACCGTCCGCGACCACGGCGACGGCTTCCCCGTCGCGGACACCGCCCATCTGTTCGACAAGTACTTCCGGTCGGTCGCCGAGCGGCAGCGCAAGGTGCCCGGGAGCGGCCTCGGTCTGTATATCGTGCGTACCGTCGCCGAACGGCACGGGGGAACCGTGGCGGCCCGAAGCGCGCCGGGGAACGGCGCCGAGTTCGACATGACCATCCCCTTGCTCCGGGAGGAGATCGCAGCACCATGACCACACGCACCGAGCGCGACTCGATGGGCGAGTTCGAGGTGCCCGCCGACGCGTACTACGGCGCCAACACCATGCGGGCGAAGGTCAACTTCCCGATCAGCGACCTGCGCCTGCCCCGAGGGTTCATCCGGGCGATCGGCTTGATCAAGCAGCAGTCGGCGGTGGTGAACCGCGAGCTCGGGCTGCTCGACGAGCACCTGGCGGGCGCGATCATCCGCGCCGCGCAGGACGTCGTCGACGGGGCGCTCGACGGCGAGTTCATCGTCGACGTCTTCCAGACCGGCAGCGGCACGTCCACCAACATGAACGCCAACGAGGTGGTGGCGAACCGCGCGATCGAGCTCCTCGGCGGGACGCGCGGTGCGCGCACCCCGGTGCACCCCAACGACCACGTCAACCTCGGCCAGTCCAGCAACGACGTGATCCCGACGGCGATCCAGGTCGCCGCGGCGGTCTCCATCCACGAGGACACGATCCCGGCGCTGCGCGTGCTCGAGGCGTCGCTGCGCCGCAAGTCGGACGAGCTGTGGCCGGTGATCAAGACCGGGAGGACCCACCTCCAGGACGCGACGCCCATCCGGCTCGGTCAGGAGTTCCGCGGCTACGCCGGCCAGGTGGAGCGTGCGGTGCGGCGCTGCGAGGAGGCGATCGCCACCCTCGTCGAGCTGCCCCTCGGCGGGACCGCCGTCGGAACCGGCGTCGGGACCCACCCGGAGTTCCCGGGACGCGTGATCGCGCTGCTCGCCGCCGATCTCGGCCTCCCCTTCGTCGAGACCGGCAACCACTTCAGCGGGCAGTCCGCGCTCGACGCGGTGGTGTCGGCGAGCGGCGCGCTCCGGGCCACCGCCGTCGCGCTGTACAAGATCGCGAGCGACATCCGGCTTCTCGGCTGCGGCCCGCGGGCGGGCATCGCCGAGATCGCGATCCCCGCGGTGCAACCGGGCTCGTCGATCATGCCCGCGAAGGTGAACCCGGTCATCTGCGAGTCGGTGACCATGGTTGCCGCCCAGGTGATCGGCAACGACGCGACCGTCGCGTTCTGCGGCGCGGCCGGCTCGCTCCTCGAGCTCAACGTGATGATGCCGGTCGCCGCGTACGACCTCCTGCAGTCGTCGTCGCTGCTCGCGGCGTCGGCACGCAACCTCGCGGTCCAGTGCGTCGACGGCATCACCGCGACCGAGAACGGCCCCGCGCTGGTCGAGCGCGGCCTGATGCTGTGCACGGCGCTCGCGCCCCGGATCGGGTACGACGCCGCTGCGGCGATCGCCAAGGAGGCCTTCGCGACCGGCCGGACGGTGCGCGAGGTAGCGCGCGAGCGCAGCGGCCTCGACGAGGAGGAGTTGACCCGGCTGCTCGACGCCGAGGCCATGACCCATCCCGGGCGCGAAGCCGGCCCGGCGGCGGGCTGATCGTGGCACTGCGTCACACCCTCGCCGTCGTCGGGGCCGGGACCATGGGCGGTCAGATCGCGTATCAGGCGGCGCTGCACGGCTTCGACGTGCACCTGGTCAGCCGGCGCGAGGAGCGGCTGCAGTCCGCCTGCGCATCGACGTCAGCGCTGCTCCGGCGGCGTGTGGACAAGGGGAAGCTCACCGCGGACGCGTGCGAAGCGGCGCTCGCGCGAGTCACCACGAGCACGACCTTCGCGGGGCTGAGCGGGATGAGCACGATCATCGAGACGGTCGCGGAGGATCGCGACGTCAAGCGTGAGGTCTATGCACGCATCTCCGAGCACGCGGATGAAGATGCCATCATCGGCACGAACTCGTCGACCCTCGGCTCGTCGTTGCTCGAGGACTCGGTGTCACACCCGGAGCGCTTCCTCAACATCCACTTCTTCAACCCCGCGCTCCTCATGACGCTGGTCGAGGTCGTGCCGGGCCCGCACACCGCGGACGCCGCGGTCGACCACGCGATGGAGTTCGCCCGCGCGATCGGCAAGACACCGGTGCGGCTCGCTCGCGAGGAATACGGGTTCATCGCCAACCGCATCCTGTTCATCGCCATCCAGGAGGCGATGCACCTCGTCGAGGGTGGGTACATCACCGCTCGCGATTGCGACCTCGCGGTTCGCAACGCGCTCGGCTGGCCGATGGGACCGTTCGAGCTCTCCGACCTGGTGGGCCTCGACGTCGTCGAGGCGATCCTCGCGGAGGGCGCCCGGCAGACCGGCGACCGGCGGTGGGAGCCGCTCGCCCTGCTGCGCGACCGGGTCGCGCGCGGCGAGCTCGGCAACAAGACCGGGAGCGGCTTCTTCAGCAAGTCGTAGACGGCGACGGCAGCCGCTACGCCGGCTCGGCTCGGCGCTGCACGCCGCCCGACGCGTTGGCGAGCACGACCACGAGCCCGCAGACCACCAGCATCGCGACGAGGATGCCGACGGAGTAGACGGCGACGCTCGCATAGCCGCCGTTGGCGGGATTCAGGAACGGGTACGGATAGAGGTTGACGATGCTGCCGCGGATCAGCGTGTAGAAGATCCAGACGAGCGGAAAGCTCAGCCACAGCAACCCCTGCCGGAGGAGGATGCGCGTCGCGGGCGGCGTGACCAGCCAGTCCGCGAGGACCACGAGCGGCATGAGCTCGTGGACGACCGTGTTGACCCAGGGGATGGCGGTGTCCACGTCCGTGTTGGACAGCAGGAGCGTGAACACGATGCCCGTGATGCTCATGTACACGACCGCTCCACCGCGGAACAGATCGAGGCGCGCGCTGCTCCGGCCCGCCTTCGCAGCGCCGGTCAACAGGATGGCCGCGGCGATGAGATTGCTGTCGATCGTGAAGTAGCTGAAGTAGCTCACCGGGTTGAGGACCCCCTTGCCGGCGAGGTCGGTCAGCTGCACGGCGATCGCGACCAGCGCGACCGCGGCGAAGAACGCCCGGCACAGCGCCACGACGGCAGCCCTGCTCATTGCGCGCAGCGTAGCGCTCCTCAGGCGAGTCCGAACACCTCGAGCACGTCCGCGACCCCCGCGTCCTGCGGCGGTGCGCACGTCGCGTCGGCCACCCCGAGCACCTCCGGACGCGAGGACGAGATCGCGACCGCGTACCCCGCCGCGGCGAGTATCTCGACGTCGTTGGGGGCATCGCCGATCGCGAGCGTGTCGGCGAGCGAGCAGCCCAACCGCTCGCACACGATCTCGCATGCCGTCGCCTTGCTCACGTTCTTGTCGAGCATCTCGACGAACTCCGGGTTGGATCGCGTGACGCGTGCCATGCCGTCCAGCTCGCCGCTCATGATCCCGATCGCCCGGTCCACCAGGGCGAGATCCTCAAACACGCACGCGGCCTTGGTGGTCCCACGCTCGAGCAGCGGCGCCAGATCCGGGACGAGACGAAACGGCACGCCACTGATGCGTGAGTACAGCCACGCCTCGGGACGATCCTGCTCGCACAGCAGCTCCTCGTCCTGGTAGGCCTGGTAATGCCATCCGTGGTCGCGTGCCACGTGCAGCGCGCGCAGCGCCGGAGGGGGCAGGAGCGGCTGCTCGAAGATGCGCTCCCCGGGCGACCCGTCTTCGCCCGGCATCCCGCGGACCATCGCTCCCTGGTAGCACACCATCGGCTCGGTCACCGCGAGCATCCGCGCCCAGGGGAGCGCCGAGCGGAACATGCGGCCGGTCGCCACGACCACCGGCAGCCGTCGCGTCGCGGTGCGCACCGCCTCGCGCACCCGCGGATGCAGCTGCAGCTCGTGGTCGATCGTGGTCCCGTCGAGATCGAGCACGAGCGCCCGAGGCACGAACGAACCGGGCCGCGCGGCCGCATCACGGATGTCGATGGGTGAGGTGGGTGCGATCTCGTGCATACGGCGAAGCGCCAATTCACGGTACACTGCAATTGTCTTGCGTTCGACTAGTCGCGCGCGGTTTGGAAGACCGCCCGCCGCAAGGCCCCGTCCCGCCGCACTGCCGTCGGTCGATGAGGCCTTGAGTACAGAAACCCCCGAGCCGGTGAGCTTCGACGAGCTTTCACTGAGCCTGGCGATGCAGCACACCATCGCGGAGCTGGGATTCACCGTCGCGACGCCGATTCAAGCTGGGTCGCTGCCCTTCGCCATGGCCGGGCGCGACGTCATCGGCCAGGCACAGACGGGCAGTGGCAAGACCGCCGCGTTCGGGATCCCCATCATCGAGCGCCTCGATCCGCGTGACGGACCGGTGCAGGCGCTCGTCCTCTGTCCGACCCGCGAGCTCGCGGTCCAGGTGCACGAGGAGCTCACGCGCCTCGGCCGGCGCCACGAGCTGCGCAGCGTCGCGATCTACGGCGGAGACTCGATCGGCCGCCAGATGGAGGAGCTGCGCCAGGGTGCGCACATCGTCGTCGCCACGCCCGGCCGCCTCGGCGATCACATCCAGCGGCGTTCGCTGACGCTGGCCAATGTGCGCGTCTGCGTGCTCGACGAGGCTGATCGCATGCTCGACATGGGATTCGCGCCCGACGTGGAGCGCATCCTCCGTCAATGCCCGCCCCAGCGACAGACGCTGCTGTTCAGCGCGACCATGCCGGAGTGGGTGCGCCGGCTCGCGCTGCGCCACATGCACGACCCCGAGACCGTCGAGATCAGCACTCGGCCCGAGATTCCCGCCGAGGTTCGCCAGCTCTACGTGCAGACGACCTGGGCGGACAAGACGGACGCGCTCGCGCGCATCCTCGATCAGCCCGACGTCGTGATGGCGCTCATCTTCGTCGAGACCAAGCGCACCGCGGACGTGCTGCAGGCGCAGCTCGGCGGGCGCGGGTACCAGGTGGGGCTCCTGCACGGCGATCTCACGCAGCGCGACCGCGACCGGGCGATGCAGCAGTTCCGCGCGACGCACGTGCGGTATCTCATCGCCACCAACGTCGCGGCGCGAGGGCTCGACATCGACGACATCTCGCACGTCATCAACTACGACGTGCCGCTCACCCCCGACGAGTACCTGCATCGAGTCGGACGGACGGGTCGCGCCGGTCGCGCGGGCGTCGCGGTGACCCTGATCACGCCGAGCGAGATCCTCAAGCTCCGCGATGTGGAGCGCCACGCGCGGACGCACATCGAGCCCGCCACCCTCGATGCGGACTTCCCCGCCACGGCGATCAGCGCCGAGGCCTGAGGCCGTGACCACGCCCGCGGCGACGCGGCTCGCGGTGCACGACACGGGATCCGGCGACGCGGTGCTCTTCCTGCACGCGTTCACGCTCGACGCCTCGCAGTGGGATCATCAGGTCGCCGCACTGTCGGGCGGCGTCCGCTGCATCCGTGTCGACTGCTGGGGGTGCGGCACCTCCCCGCCGCCACCCGCGGGTGACGCCACGCTCGACGGGTTTGCGCGCGGCGTGCTCGCGACGCTCGACTCGCTGCGCATTGATCGCGTCACAGTCGTCGGCCTCTCGATGGGCGGCTACGTCGCCTTTGCGTTGTGGCGGCTCGCACCGGAGCGCATGCGCGCCCTCGCGCTCTGCAACACGCGCGCGACCGCCGACACCGACGCCGCGCGCGCGGACCGCCTCGCGATGGCCGGACGAGTCGAGCGGGAGGGCTCCGTCGAGTCCATCGTCGAGCCGATGGTGGAGCGGCTGCTCAGCCCGGGCGCACGCATGGAGGCGCACGTCGTCGATCCCGTCCGCGGACGGATCCGGCGCTGCTCACCGGCGGGGATCGCGTTCGCGCAGCGCGCGATGGCGGCTCGCCCCGACAGCACGGCGCTGCTCGCGTCGATCGACGTGCCCACCCTGGTCATCGCGGGCACGCAGGACGCGATCATCCCAAGCGACGAAGTTCGCGCCATGTCTGGCTCGATCTCCGGGTCGCGGTTGGTCGAGCTCGACTGCGGGCACCTCAGCAATCTCGAGGAGCCGCGTGCGTTCAACGCGGCGCTCGGCGAGTTTCTCGTGCCGGTGGCGGCGGCACCATGAGCAGCCTCCCCAAGGACCTCCTCGACATCCTCGCGTGCCCCCAGTGCCGCGGTCCACTCGAGGTGGAGACCGCGTCGCTGCGCTGCGACACCTGCAGGTTGCGCTACCGCGTCGAGCACGGCATCCCGGTGATGCTCATCCACGAGGCCGAGCCGCTCGGCCCCGGGGGCGGCGCGCCCGAAGGTCCCTGACCGGAGCGGTCAGACGGCGACGGCGGCTGCGACCGACTCGGTCGCCACCGATGCCGGCGCGGCGCAGAAGCCCTCGTAGTCGATCGGCTCGGTGATCGTCGGGTTCTCGCCGCAGACCGGGCACTGCGGATCGCGCGGAACCCGGAACTCGCGGAACTTCATGTCGAGCGCGTCGATGTGGAGCAGCCGTCCGGTGAGCAGATCCCCGACGCCCGTGATGAGCTTGATCACCTCGGTCGCCTGGAGCACGCCGACGATCCCGGGCAGGACGCCGAGCACACCCGCCTCGGCGCACGACGGCGCCTCCTCGGGTGGCGGCGGGGACGGGTAGCGGCAGCGGTAGCAGGGCGACTGGAAGGGGACGACGGTCGTCACCTGGCCTTCGAAACGGAAGATCCCGCCATCGACCATCGGCTTCTTGGCAAAGATGGCCACATCGTTGGCGAGGTAGCGCGTCGGGAAGTTGTCGCAGCCGTTGACGACGATGTCGTACTGATCGAAGATCTCGCGCGCGTTCTCGCCGCTGAGGACGACGTTGTGCTCGATCACCGTGACGTCGGTGTTGAGCGCCTCGAGGGCGATCTTCGCCGAGGCGGTCTTGAGCATGCCGATGCGGTCCTCGGTGTGGAGGATCTGGCGCTGCAGATTGCTCCGGTCGACCGTGTCGAAGTCGATGAACCCGATGGTCCCGACGCCGGCTGCCGCGAGGTACAAGGCCGCGGGGCTGCCGAGCCCGCCGGCGCCGATGAGCAGCACGCGAGCGTCGAGGAGCTTGCCCTGACCCTCGGCGCCGATCTCGGGGATCAGCAGGTGGCGGCTGTACCGCTGTTGCTGCTGCGCGGTCAGCACCCGCGGGATGACGAAGCCGAACCCGGCCTGCTTCCAGGCGCCGTAGCCTCCGCTCATCGACACGACGTCGCTGTACCCCAGCTCGCGAAGCGCCCGCGCCGCGAGGAGCGACCGGACCCCGGCTGCGCAGTAGAGCGTGATCGGAGCATCGTGATTGGGGACCGTGTCCTCGATGCGGGTCTCGATGAACCCCTTGCTGAGATGGAGAGCGCCGGGGATGTACCCCTCGTCGAACTCGTTCTGCTCGCGAACGTCGATCAGAATCCGTGAGCCTCGGGCGGCGCGGACCTGCTGGGGGGTGACCTCCGGGACGCTGCGCCGAGCGTCATCGAGGAGGTCGCGGGATGACTTGGCCATATGGCCAGTCTACCCAAAACCCGACTGACGGGGTCATGATTCAGGGCGAACGCGGGATCGGAGCTGTTATCCGCCGCTGCGCGGCGGGTCATGATTCAGGGCGAACGCGGGATCGGAGCTGTTATCCGCCGCTGCGCGGAGGGTCATGATTCAGGGGCGAACGCGGGATCGGAGCTGTTATCCGCCGCTGCGCGGCGGGTCATGATTCAGGGCGAACGCGGGATCGGAGCTGTTATCCGCCGCTGCGCGGCGGGTCATGATTCATCACGCGGCTCGCTGAGCGGCTCACCTTCCCTGCCGCCGCTGCGCTGCGGGTCAAGATTCGTTCAGCGTGTGGGCGTCGTGGCCTGCGGAGACTTCCGCGGGCGGCCGACCGGGCGCTTCACCGCGGGCGCCGCGGCCTGCGGGGTCTTCCGGGGACGTCCCACCGGGCGCTTCACCGCGGGCGTCGCGGCCTGCGGGGCCTTCCGCGTGCTCCGCGGGCGTCCGACCCCGGCGGTCGCAGGCGCAGCTGTGGAGGCGGGCCTAGGTGCCGGCGTGGACGCCATGGCAGCAAGAATGGTTCGCTCCGTCGCCTCGAGGCGGGCGGCGAGGGCCAGGACCCGGCGGCGCGCTGAGCGGGTCGCCGAGAGCGCGTCAGCGAGCGACGTTGCGCCCGGCTGCCGCTTTTGCTTCTTTCCGGCCATGATCGGAGCGACCCTACCATAGACTGCCACGGTGCATCACCCGGGGTTGGCATGGCGCCTTCCAGACCTGCTCGAAGCGGCGGGCATCGACCAGGCAGGATCGGCGAACGGTCCACGCGTCGAGATCACATCGATCGAATCGGACTCCCGCGCGTGCGGCCCTGGCAGCCTTTTCGTGGCGATCACCGGGCTGCGCGACGACGGGCACCGCTTCTGCAGCGCGGCGGTCGACCGCGGCGCGGTGGCGGTCGTCGCCGAGCGCCCTCCCGATCCTGCGATCGACCCGTCCGTCCCGCTCGTGCTCGTCGGCGACAGCCGCTGCTCGCTCTCCGCGCTCGCCGCCGCGTTCCACGACCAGCCGAGCCGTGGGCTCACAGTCGCCGGGATCACCGGGACCGACGGGAAGACCACCACGGCAACCCTGCTCTGGCACGCCTGGCGGGCGGCGGGACTTGCCGCGGCATCGATCACGACCGTCGATCGCCGGCTCAACGACGAGGTGACCCCCAACCCGTCGCGCCAGACGACCCCGGAGGCGCCGGAGCTGCAGGCGGAGCTGGCGCGCATCCGTGACGGCGGGTGCACCCACGTCGCCATGGAGACCTCGTCGCACGGGCTCGAGATGCGCCGTGTCGACGACGTCGAGTTCCGGGCGGCGGTGTTCACGCGCATCACGACCGAGCACCTCGAGCTCCACGGCACCCGCGACGCGTACCTGGCGGCCAAGGCGCGCCTGCTCGAGCGGGTTTCGCCGCGCCCCGACGGGATCGCGGTGCTCGACGCCGGCGACCCCTTCGGTTACCCGCGTCTCTCCGCGATCCCGGTCGCAACACGGCTCACCTACAGCGACAGCGCCGACGCGGTTGCCGATCTGCGCGCGCAGGACATCGTCGCGGGGGCTGCCGGTGTGCGGTTCACCGCCGCGACGCCATGGGGAACAGTTCCCGTCAGCCTCCGCCTGGCCGGGCGATTCAATGTCCGCAACGCGCTCGCCGCGCTTGCGACGGCGTGCTCGACCGGAGCCGGCCTCGCCGACGCAGTGCGGGGGATCGAGGCCGCGGGCCCGGTGATCGGGCGCATGGAGCGCATCGAGCTCGGGCAGCCCTTCGAGGTCGTCGTCGACTACGCGCACACGGCGGACGCCCTCGAGACGGTGCTCCTCGAGCTGCGCGAGACGACCCGTGGCCGGCTCTGGGCGGTCTTCGGCTCTGCCGGCCAGCGCGATCTCGAGAAGCGGCCGGCTATGGGGGCCGTCGCCGCCCGCATCGCGGACGTCAGCGTCATCACCGACGAGGACCCGCGGGCCGAGGATCGCGGTCTGATCCTCGAGCAGATCGCCGCCGGCGCGGTGGCGGCGGGCGGCGTCCGCGGCGAGAACGTGCTGGTGATCCCGGACCGCGAGGAGGCGATCGGTTACGCGATCGCGCACGCGGCCCCTGGCGACACGGTGGTATGCGCCGGCAAGGGCCACGAGAAGACCCTCGAGACCGCCGCCGGCGCCCTGGGGTGGAACGAGCGCGCGGTCGCCGAGGCGGCGATCCGAAGCCGGCTCAGCTGAGCGGGCGCCTGCTCGGGACGCCCGCTCGCCGCGGGTATTCGAGTGACGTCGGCGCGATCTTGCCGACGCGGAGCAACCCGGGCGCCGGGGCCTCGGGTGGCCCGCCGCCGCACGCCGCCGCGGCCCGGGCGCACGACTCCAGCGCGTCCGGCGCCCCCGTGACGAGCGCGTAGAGGGTCCCGCCCACTCGGAGCAAGGGCAGCGCCAGCTCGCAGAGCACGGCCGGTGGCGCCGTCGCGCGGGACGTGGCCAGGTCGAACGTCTCGCGCAGGTCCGGCCGTCGCCCGGCGTCCTCGGCGCGGATCGTCTCGACCTCGACGTTCGTCAGGCCGAGCAGCCCCGCGACGTGGATGAGGAATCCTCCCTTTCGCAGGTCGGATTCGAGCAGCGTGACCCGCAGATCCGGAACGAGGATCGCGACGATCATCCCGGGCGCGCCGCCTCCGGATCCGACGTCGATCACGCGCATCTCGGGATCGGGCGCCGCCAGGTCGAGCAGGGCCTGCGCGTCGCCGACGTTGCGCGACCACATCCGCTCGCGAGGGATCGAGGTGAGATTCAGGCGCGCCGACCAGCGTGCGAGCTCGTCGAAATACTCGTCGAGTGACGAGACGGTCGCTGTGGTGAGGGACCGCTGCATGCGGCCGAGCCTAGCGCCGGCCGCAGGGCATTGCGGCTCGGTGACGGTGATTCGACTCCCTCCCCGACATGCCCCGGCCGTGCGATCATGTCGTCCAGTGATGGAGACGACCCCCGAGACGTCCGACCGCTGCCTACTGTGCAAGGGCGAGATGCTCTCGGTGCTGTACTACGGCGCTGAGGGAGAGTCCGTCGGCGGCCACCGGATCTGTCCGGACTGCGGGCCGCGATCCGTGCTCGACCTCGGGGCCGGCTCGGACGAGCTCCGCCGCCTCCTCCTGGAGCGCAAGGCCTCCTAGCCTTTCACGGGTTTGTCTGGGGGGCGTCGCGTACCTCGGATGGTTTTCACGCGGCGCTGTGACGACGCGGTGACAGCGGGTCACGTCGCGATGACATCGAGATTCGTATCGGGGGGCCGATGGGAGACTGCCTGCGATGCGTCGCCCCCGTTTTCCGTTCGCCCGTCACCGATTCGTGCTCGCCCTGCCGTGCGCGCTGGCGCTGTGCCTGATCGCGTCGCCGGCGTCGGCGAATCCGCAGGACGGGGTGAGCGCGGCGCAGCAGGCGGCGAATGCCGCGAAGAAGGCCGCGCAGAACGCCAGGGATGCCGCCAACAACGCGGACACCGCCTACGCGCAGGCGAAAGCTGCGCTCGCCGCAGCGAACGCGAACCTCGCTGTGCTCAATGCGCAGATCAGCGCACTGCACGTCACGATCGCGTCGGACACCGCGACGCTCCGCACCGTCGAGGCGGAGCTTGCGAACGATCAAGCCCACCTCGCCGCGTATCTGCGCCAGTCCTACGAGAGCGGTGGCTCCGAAGCGATGCTCGCCTACATCATCTCGGCGAACACCATAGCCGGCGCGATCCAGCGCGATGTGCAGGTGAACGAGATCGCCTCGGCGAGCCAGCAGCTGGTCACGCGCATCGGCACCGAGCAGACCAAGGCCGCGACTACGCTTGCCCAGAACAACGCGGCGCTCGCGCAGCTCGCCTCGGCGCAGGAGCAGGCCATCACCGCCCAGGCGGTGATCAAGGTGCAGGAGCAGGACCTGCTGGTCGCCGACATCGCGGCGCACAGGCAGGTTTCACAGGCGCAGAAGGCGCTCAGCACGGCCGTCGCCGCGCTGGCTGCCGCACGGGCGCGTGACGCGATCTACCCGCCGGTGCCGGGCCCCCTGTTCACGATCGACACCAATCTCACCGTCCCGAGCGGGGAAACCGCGGCGAGCTTGAACCAGTTCCTCGCCGGCTCGGCGCTCGCCGGGCTTGGCGCGTCGTTCATGCAGGCCGAGGCCACGTTTCACGTCAGTGCGCGGTACTTCGTCGCGCACGCCATCCTCGAGTCGGGATGGGGCACGAGCGCCATCGCCCAGGACAAGCACAACCTCTTCGGGTTCAACGCCAACGACGCGAACCCCTACGGCGACGCGACGACCTTCCCGAGCTTCGACGCGTGCATCCAGTACGTCGCCCAGTTCATCGCGAGCAACTACCTGTCGCCCACCGGCGCGTTCTACCACGGCCCCACGCTGCGCGGGATGAACGTTGATTACGCGAGTGATCCGAACTGGGCGGAGAAGATCGCGAGCATCGCCGACACGATCCCTCCAGTCTTCGTTCCGTAACTCCGCCGGCGCTGATCAGGAAGGGGACGGGGACATCGGTGCCGCGGCCTTGGGACGCAAGCCCAGGAAACCGGTGACGACCATCAGCAGCGCGCCCAGGACTGCTGCGACCGCACCGCCGAGAAACACGTGGAAGCCGGCGAAGAGGAGATAGGGCTCGCCATACACCACGCCGTCCTGCTTCCATGTCCCAGGAAGTTTGAGCGCGAGCCCGATCGACAGCAGCGATGCTGCCAGGGCGATGAACCCCGCGGCCTGGCGGCGAACTCCCCCGAGGTGACAGGCGGCGACGATGCCGAGGGTGACGACGGTCCCGAGCACAAACCCGACGTCGGAGCCGCCGATGATGCTCATGGTGACCTGCGTCGGAGCGTCCAAGCCGTCGCCCCAATTCCCGCCGGTGTAGGGCAGGAACGTCGCCACGAACATGGTTGCTGCACCGGCCGCGCACACCGTTCCCGGCAACGCCACGGCGAGTCTTGACCGGATGCTCACGGAGTTATCGTCGCCATCCGATCAACGCCCGGGGGGCCGGTAACCAAGCTGGAACACGCTGAATCCGCCGGGTATGCCCGGCTGGGATCGCTGCCGGCCACATCGTGTGTCCTGCAACGGGTCGTGGCCGCGGTGGAACGATCCGGTTGCACGGTGGTGAGCGTCGGCACCCATCCGGCAGACTTTCGGCCAGATGAGCGAAGGGAACTCTCCGCCCTTGGGGCCGCCGCCGTTCGGGCCACCGCCGTTCGAACCGCCGCCATTTGCGCCGCCCCCGTTCGAACCCCCGACGAGCCCGTCCAACGATCCCGTGCCGGCCGAGGCGCAGGAACGGCAGCACTCGCGGGCGTTCCGGGCAGCGGCAGGTGGCGGCATCGCGGTGCTGGTCGCCGGGGTGGTCGCCGCGGCGGTCCTCGCCTTCGGCTTCATTCGCGGCAGCGCCGACACGATGGTGTCGTTCGCCCCGAGCGACTCCGCCGTCTACGCCAACATCGATCTCGACCCGTCGGGCGGCCAGCAGCTCGCCCTCAACAGCATCCTCGGAAGGTTCCCGGGGCTTTCGGGCGGGTCGCGTGACGCCACGATCAACCAGTGGCTCGACAACGGATTGCGTTCGTCGGACCTCTCTCACACCGATGTGCGTTCCTGGCTCGGCGCTCAGCTTTCGCTGATCGTGCTGAAGAGCGGCGACGGCACGGCACCAGCGGAGGTGTCCCTGCTCGCCAGCACGAGTTAGACTGCCGCGCAATCGATGTTCGCGAAGTACAAGGCGGGGCCGCTCGGCACGACGCAGCGCTGGACGTCCGCGGCCTACGACGGCGTGACCGTTCATGTGGGTCAGGACTCCTCCGGCGGCACGTCGGTGTGGGCGATCACCACGGACACCGTCATCGCCGGGACCTCGGAGGCGGCGGTCGACGAGGTCATCGACACCTCGCAGGGAAAGCACGCGCGCCTCTCCTCGACCGCCGACTACATCGCGGCCCAGGGACACCTCCCATCCGACCGCGTCGCATTCCTGTACCTCGACGTTCCCCGGCTCGCCGCGCTCGTGCCGTCCACCGAGGCCGCGGCGCTCACATCGGCGCTTGGCGGTTACAAGGGCATCGGTGAAGCCGTGGTGGCCTCATCCTCTGGGATCACCGTCTCCGGGACCGTCGACTTCGACCGCAGCAAGCTCAGCGCGTCCGCGATCGCCTCACTCGGTGTCGCCGCGCATGTGAACGGGGCGCTCGCGTTGGTTCCTGAACGAGCCTTCGGGTTCATCACGCTCGTCGGGCTGCCGCAGATGCTGAAAAGCCTGACCTCGCTCGCCGGCACGAGCCTGGGCGCATCGGGGAGCCAGGCCCTCGACCAGCTCGGGATCACCGGGCCGTCGGGCGTGCTGAGCCATCTCACCGGTGACGCGGGCATCGAGGTCGAACAGGTGCCTGGCGCGCAGGTGCCATCAGGCGCACTCGTCATGGAAACGGATTCGTCCAGCGCCGTGCAGGACTTCCTCGACCAGCTGGTGACCACCCTGTGCTCCGGCACATCGGACTGCGGCTCGTCGGCGCCGGCTCAGCAGACATACCAGGGCGTGACCATCTCGAGCATCACGATCAACGGCGTCGACGGCGCGCAGCTGAGCCCGGCGTGGGCCGTCGACAACGGATGGGCGATCATCGCGTCAACACCCGCGGAGGTTCGCGCGGTCATCGATGCCAGGCACGGCGCGAGCATCGCGACCAGTCCCGACTACCAGGCGGTGGCCGGCAAGGTCGGCACGAGCAACAACGGGATGTTCTACCTCAATGTGAAATCGCTGGTCGCCGCCGTGCGGGCGGTCCTTCCGGCGGATGTCCAGGCGACGTTCGATCAGCAGGTCGCTCCGTACCTGACCCCCGTGCGTGCGATCGGGAGCAGCACCACCTCGTTCAGCGACCACATCGCGACGTCTGAGTTCATCCTCATCGGGTAGCCGCTCGCGCCGCATCCGTGATCTAGGCTCACCGGATGCAGCATCCGATCGGCGAGCACGCTCTCCTCGCCGACTCGAGGACCGCAGCGCTCATCGATCCGGACGGCAACGTCGCGTGGCTCTGCTGGCCACGCATCGATTCGACACCGCTGCTGTTCTCGATCCTCGACGATGAGCGCGGCGGCGGATTCTTTGTACGACCGGCTCACGCCATCGCGACCGTCGTCTCGCGCCGTTATCACCCGCGATCCCTCGTGCTCGAAACGACATGGCAGGACGGCGGCGCTCGCCTCATCGTCGATGACGCGCTCGATCTCGGTGAGCGTCCGGCGCTCGTGCGACGGCTGCGCGCCGAGGGCGGTGCGGTCGAGGTCGCAGCCGAGTTCCGTGCGCCCGTGTGGCCCGGCCGGCGGTACGACCTGCATGCCGATGACGGCCTCCTGGAGCTTGGCGGCGCGGATCGCGCGGTGGTCCGCGCACCGTCGACGTGGATATCGGAGCAGGGTCGGCTCGTCTGCAGGTTCGTCGTGCAACCGGGCCGCGATGCAACGCTGACGCTCGCCGCACCAGAAACCGATGCGACCACCGCGGGCATCGAACGCGCGCTCGCCGGATGGCGGCGCACCATCCCCGAGCTCGCGTCACTCTCGCTCATCGATGCGACGCGGTCGGGCACCGGCGAGTCCACGCTGCGCGAGCTGCTCGGCACCACCGCGGCGGTGCTCGCGGGGTTGCGCCACCGCGACGGCGGCATCGTCGCCGCACCGACGACATCGCTCCCGCAGTGGCCGGGATCGGCGCGCACGTGGGACTACCGGTACTCGTGGCTCCGCGACTCGTCGCTCGCGGCGATCGCGATGCTCCGCCTCGGCATGGTCGACGCAGCCCGAGGGCTCGGCGCCTTCATCGGCGCGGTCATTGTCGAGCGCGGGCCGGTGCCGCTGGTCCGCGTCGACGGCAGCGCTCCCCCGGCGGAGCGTGCGGTTTCCGCGCTGGCCGGCTACGGCGGAGCCCGTCCGGTCCGCATCGGCAACGCCGCGGCCGGACAGGCGCAGCTCGATGTGCCGGGCGAGGTGATCGAGCTCGCCACCTCGCTCGCGACGCTCTCGGCGGTGCCCGGCGAATTGCGGGCGGCGGTCCCCATCCTCGCGGGATGGCTGACCGAGCACCTTCACGATCCCGACAACGGCATCTGGGAGATCCGCGGAGCACGCCGCCGCTACACGCATTCGATGGTCACGGCAGCGAGCGGGCTCAGTGGAGCGGCGGATCTTGCGGCGGCGGGGCTGGTCGCCGGCGACGCAGCCCGGTGGCGCGGTGCGGCTTCGGAGGTCATCGAGGACCTCGGCTCGAGCGGGGGCGCGCTGCAGCTCCGCATCGACGGCGGCGGCGCCGACGCGGCGCTGGCCCAGCTGACGCTGCTCGGCGGCCTGGAGCCGCTTCGCCGGCTCGTCCCGCCGACGCTCGATCTGATCGTCGAGCGCCTCGACCGCGGCGGGCTCATCGACCGGTACGAGGGTCAGCCGGACACGCTCAGCGATCCGTGCGCCCCATTCGTGTTCCCCACCTTCTGGCTCGCCGGGGCACTGAATGGAACCGGTCGGGACGGGTCGCGCTGGCTCGACGCCGCCCTTGCGACGCGCGGGCCACTCGGGCTCTTCGGCGAGGTCGCCGATCCGACGACGCACACGCCGCTCGGCAACTACCCGCAGGTGCAGAGCCACGCGGCCTTCGCTCTGGCGGTGGTCGCTCCGCCGGCGGCGCCGCCGGCACGCGCAGCCAAGCGCTGACAGGTCAGCTCGCCCCTGTCACGCGCACGACGAGGCGACCGCGGGCACTCCCGGATCGTGGACTCCGACCGCGAGGCCGCCGGGCACGACCGCGACACACTCGATGTCGTCGCGCAGCGGGCTGAGCCGCGGGTCGAACGCGAAGAGCCGGTCGAGGGAGAGCGCCGCGTCGATCTCGCTCACCAGTCCCGCGCCCGCGAATCCCGGCAGCCCCAGGAGACCCACGTCCACCTCCGGAACCTGCGCGGCGATCACCGGCCCGTGCGGTCCCGGACGCAGCGTCAGGCCGATGTGCGCGACCACCGTCGGCGTGAACGGCCCCGCGTCGATCCGGGCTGAGGCGACCACGAGACCGGAGCGCACCCGCACCTGGAGGTCGCGGTACTGGTTCGGATGCGGGTTGTTCGCAACCGCGAGCACCGTGAGGTCCTGCTCGCTCAGGGTGACCACGCCGTGGGCGCTGACCAGCAGCTGCTCGGCCATCTGACCACCCAGGGCGACCGCGATCCCGATCTCGGTGTCGCCATGCGACGGCCCGGCGGGTGGAGCACCGAGCTCCGGCGCGGCAAGCGCTCGGTCGGCGAGGAACGCCGAACCGCCGACGATCACGACGAGCACGATCAGCCCGATGCAGCAGCCCCGGACGATGCCGATCTCGCCCGCGCGGCTCATCCGCCTGATGCCCGCCCTCCCGGTTCGCTGTGCGCCCCCGGCGCCGGATAGATCGTCAGGCGCGCGCGGGCGTGGCGGCGCAACTCCGGGGCGCTCCAGTAGAGGGGGAACTGCCGGTTGGTGCGCCAGCGGCGGGAGAGATCGCGGTAATGCCGCGAGCCGGGCTGACCGGACTGACCGGGCACGTGGATGCCCCCGCACGCGTCCCACCTCCCCACGTCGAGCACCTGTCGCCACGACGGCGCCGAGAGGCGCGTCTCGAAGTCCCGCCCGGGCACCTCGGAGGTCGCGAGCACGGTGTCGGTGTTCCCGCCCACGCGGATGGAGCGGGCGTTGAACAGGACGCCGAGGCCGCGGCGCCGTCCGAACGCGTGGATGAGCTCGAGCCGGTGGACGCGACCCCACGACCAGCGTCGTGACCTGCGCCCGAGGCGGCTGCGCAGGTCGTTCATCGCATCCTCGAGCGACTTGCTGATCACCTCCGACCATGTCGTCAGCCCCTCGAACAGCCCGTCGTCGCCGAGCTCCCACCGCTCGATGAGCGACGGTGTGAGCCGGCCCACCAGGTTGCCGGGGTACTGGAAGACCGGGTGGGTGAGGTCGACCCCGGCGAGGATCCGCCAGGCGTTGCCGCACACCGGGCTCAACGAGTGCTCGGCCAGGCGGCCCATGAACGCCTCGTAGATGGTCGGCTCGATGCGGTGCGGATCCATCACCGCGTCCCACTGCGCCAGACGGTGCCGCGCGCTCTCGGCGACGGCGTTCGTGCAATGCATCGCGCCGAGCAACCGGACCACCTCGCGAGCGGGCGGGCAGACCAGGTCCATCTGCGCGCGTGCCATGTACGCGAGGTCCACCACCCGCTCCGACAGCAGCTCGCCCAGGCGGAGCGCGCGGTAGCCCGACATGTAGTCCGACCCGATGTAGTAGGGAAACCCGTCGCCGGCGATGCGGTTGTTCGCGGTGATGATCAGTTGCTCCGGTGGATCGAGCACGTGGGGCATCTCGTCGGGGGTGAGGTAACGCTTCCACACCGCGTCGCCCGTCCATCCCTGGACGGGCAGCCCGCTCGGCTTGTTCTTTCGCACCGGAACGCGCCCGGAGAGGAGGTAGCCGATGTGGCCGTCGACGTCGGCGTAGACCACGTTCTGCGACGGCGCGTCGAAGGGCACGAACGCCTCCCGGAAGCTCTTCCAGTCGCCGGCTCGCTGCAGACGCAGCAGCCCCTCGGCCCCGCCGCCCGGCTGCAGCGCCGTCCACTGGAGGGCGAGGCCTCGCCAGATCGAGCGTTCCGGATCCTCGATCCGTTCGACGACGGGACCGTGCCGGGTGATCACCACCTCCTCGAGCACGTCGGAGGAGTTCTTGACATGGATGATCTCTCGGAGCCGCCGGGTCGGCTCGAACCCGCGCTCGGTCCGGAACCGCTCACCCGCCGGCGTGTCGAACTCCTCGATCACGAGGTCCTGGCAGTCCGCGAAGGAGTTCGTGAATCCCCATGCCACCCGCTTGTTGTGGCCGATCAGCACGAACGGCAGTCCGGGCATCGTGACGCCCGTCGACTCGAAGTCCTCGCCCGCCTGGACGTGCGCCGCGTACCAGATGGACGGCATCCCCGGCACGAGATGCGGATCGTTGCAGAGGATCGGTCTGCCGGTCACCGTGCGCTCGCCCGACACCACCCAGGAGTTGCTCATCCCGCCGGCGGTGGGTATCCAGCGAGCGGCCTCGCGGAACATGCCGAGCAGCTGCGAACGGCTGTCGGCGCCCCCCGAAGCACGGAGCGTCGAGGCGAGGATCGTCGGGTTCGCGTCGGGATAGACGATGTCGAGGCGGGCCGCGTGCTCGGGACCGATGGCGCGGAGCAGCTCGAGACGCTGGAGCTCCGCGTCCCAGTTCATGCTCAGCCCGAGCGCGAGCAGCTTCAGCGCCGCGAGGCTGTGCATCGGCTCCCACGGCTCGGGCGTCACGCCGAGCAGCCGGAACTCGAGCGGGAGCGGACGTCCCGACGACGCGATGCCGTTGACGCCGGCCGCGTACGCCTTGAGCATCCGGCGGGGTTCCGGACCGAGGCGGAGCTCCTCGTCCCTGGCCACGCGGTGCAGGCCGACCCTGCGGACGAAACGGTCGATGTTCACCCCTTCCAGGCCGACCAGCTCGCTGATCCGGCCGGTGGCCACGCGGCGGGTGACCTCCATCTGCCAGAGGCGATCCTGCGCGTGGGCGACGCCCATCGCGAACGCCGCGTCCTCCATCGAGGTCGCGGACACATGGGGCACTCCCCAGCGATCGCGGCCGATCATGACCGGGGCGGCGACACCGGTCAATACGAGCCTGCCCCGGACCCTCGGCGCGGACACGCCGAGGAGGCGATGGCGCGCGACCAGCAGGGCGGCACAGAGGACGACCACGACGGCCGCCACCACGATGAGGGCAATGATCATGGGAAGGGGTCTGGGAACGTACTACACTCGCGAGCCCATGGCCGCGCGAACCTCGCTCTTCGACAGGCACGTCGCCGCCGGGGCGCGCATGGTCGAGTTCGGCGGTTTCGACATGCCGCTGCAGTATTCGACCATCCGCGACGAGCACATCGCGGTGCGCACGCGGTGCGGTCTCTTCGACCTCTCGCACATGGGCGAGGTGCGCATCACGGGCGATGCGGCGCTCGACGCGGTGCAGCGCCTCGTGACCAACGACGTGTCCCGGCTCGACGTCGGCGGGGCCCTCTACGCCGTCATGTGCAATGAGGCGGGCGGCATCGTCGACGACGTCATCGTGTATCGCGACCCGGGCGGCTACATGATCGTGATCAATGCCGCCTGCAGGGCAAAGGATGTCGCGTGGATGCGCCGGCACACCACCGACGCGTCGTTCACCGACATCAGCGACGACCTTGCGCTGCTGGCCGTGCAGGGACCACGCGCCGTCGACGTCGTCGGCGGCGTGACCGCAGACGACGTCAGTGATGTCCCCCCGTTCCACTTCAAGGACACGAGCGTCGCCGGCGTGCACGCCGCGGTCTCGCGAACCGGGTACACGGGCGAGGACGGCTTCGAGCTCTACGTGGATGCTCCCGAGGCGCCCGGGCTCTGGGACGCCCTGCTGGAGGCCGGCGCGGGAGAGGGCCTGGTGCCGTGCGGGCTCGGCGCCCGTGACACACTCCGCCTCGAGGCCGGCCTTCGTCTGTATGGGCAGGACATGGACGACAGCACCGATCCGTACAGCTGCGCGCTCGCCTGGACGGTCAAGCCCGACAAGGGGGAGTTCATCGGCCGGGCTGCGCTGGCGGGCATCGACCGCGCCCACCCGCCGCGGCGCTTTGTCGGCCTCGCCCCGGAGGGCCGTGCGATCGCCCGCCACGGTCAGGTCGTGCTGGCCGGCGACAGACCGGCAGGCGAGATCACCAGCGGCACCTACAGCTTCACCCTCGGGCACTCGATCGCCACCGCGTCGCTCGACGGCGACGTCCCCCCCGACGCCGAGCTCTCGATCGACATCAGAGGCACCTTCGCCGCGGCGGCGGTCGTGCCCCTTCCCTTCTATCGCCGCCCCAAAGGAGCTTGAACGTGGCCGATCTCTCCGCTTACCGGTTCACCGCAAGCCACGAGTGGGTGCACGTCGACGGGTCGGCGGCCACCGTGGGGATCACCGATCACGCCCAGTCCCAGCTCGGCGACGTGATCTTCCTGGAGCTCCCCGCGGTCGGGGCAACCCTGACCGCGGGCACGAGGTTCGGCGCCATCGAGTCGGTGAAGGCCGCGTCGGACCTCTACGCACCGGTGGGAGGGACCGTGGCCGAGGTCAACGCCGCGCTGACCGACCATCCCGAGCTCGTGAACTCCGACCCGTACGGCGAGGGCTGGATGTTGAAGCTCGCCAACCCGAGCGCTGCGGACGGCCTGATGGACGAAGGCGCGTACTCGGCGCAGGTCGGCGCCTGACTAGACTCGTCCGAGAGGTCAGCTAGCTCAGCTGGTTAGAGCGCGCGGTTCACATCCGCGAGGTCGAGGGTTCGAGTCCCCCGCTGACCACCACGACCCGCTCAGCGTTCATCGCGTCGCAGGCGTTGCAGCACGACGGATGGTGGTTCGACTCCTGGCACCGATCGCACCGGCTCAGGCAGCTCTTCGTTTGGAGACTCCGCGGAACGAATCTCGCCGCTCGTCCTTAGTCGCTGCAGCGGATGCTCGCGGATGCCCGTTCTCACCATGCCCAAGCTGTAGCACATTGACGGCCCTGATTCCACCCCGCCGTCAGCGACCGGCTGTGGCGATCTCCGAGAGGCGCGGGATGACCTTCTCGCCCAGCTCCCTGACCTTCGCCGGCGGATCCGGCGCCGCGTCCCTGACCTCGACGAGGTCGATGCCGAGCTTCGCGTACTCCTCCATGTCGCGGAAGAACGAGTCGAGGTCCTGAGTCGGATCCGCCGCGTACAGCATGGTCTTCTTGATCTCCGCGAGGTCCCGGCCCTCGGCCTCGCAATGCTCCGCGAGCACGTCGAGCTTGTGCTTGACCGTGTCGATCCCCATGGCGAAGAGGTTGCACGCGTCCCCATACCTGGCGACCAACCTCAGCGTCTTGCGCTCGCCACCGCCTCCGATCAGGATCTTCGGCCCCGGCTGCTGAATCGGCCGCGGGACGCAGATCGTCTCGGCGAGGTGATAGTGCTTGCCGTCGTACGGCCCCTCGTCGTCGCTCCACATCTGGCGGCAGATCTGCAGCGTCTCCTCGAGCCGCTCGAAGCGTTCCGCGATCGGCGGGTACGGCACACCGAGGGCGAGGTGCTCGCGCTCGTACCAGGCGGCGCCGAGACCGAGCATGGCGCGACCGCCCGACACGACATCGAGCGTGGTGACGATCTTCGCCAGCAGACCCGGGTGGCGATACGTGACGCCGGTGACCATGAGCCCGAGCGTCATGTGCTTCGTCCGCCCGGCCACGAAGCCGAGCGATGTGTACCCCTCCAGCATCGGATCGTGCGCGGTGGCGAACCCCTCCATCTGGAACCAGTGATCCATCATCGTGAAGGTGGTGCAGCCGACCTCGTCGGCCGCCTCAGCGGTGGCGGCGAGCGTCGGTCCGAGGCTGACGTTGCCGCCCGGAAGGGTGAAGTTCATGAAGTGGATGCCGAGTTCCATGGCGTACTCCTGAGGGCTGCGGACTCACAGCATCGCGGAATGGGAGCGAACGGTGGCGTCGCGGGGCTCTGTCAGCCGCGGCTCACCACCCGTACGGGATGAGCCGCCATGTTCGCCGGCTATAGGCCGCGTACCCGGGAAGGTCGCGGCGCAGCAGCGCCTCCTCGGCATCGATGCGCCGCGCGTACGCGGTCCCGAGCAGTGTTCCCACGAGCGCCACCACGGGCGTGCTGCGCGAGGCCAGGGCGAATCCTGTCCACACCAGCAGGGACCCCGCGTATCCCGGATGCCGCACGAGGCGGTACGGCCCGGTCTCCACGAGAGCCTGCGCGCTCTCGGCGCGGAGCGTCCGCGTGTACGAAGCGCCGAGCGTGCGCATCGACCATGCGCGGAGGCCGAGCCCCGCCACCTCAAAGGCGATGCCGGCGGGGCCCGCGCCGCGAGGCAACCGCGGGGCCCGCGCTCGCCGCAGCGCCGGTGCGACCAACGCCGCCGTCACATACGCCGCGACGATCATGCGCGTCGTACCGCGGTCGTCATTCGAGGCATCGAGGCTGGACGCGCGACCGCGCCGTCGCGTCGCGGCGTCGAGTGCGAGGAACCCGGCAACGCCGGCGTAGCCCGCGAGGAACCACGCGCCCCCCGAGCGGCGCGAGGCGCTGTCAACCGGTCGTCGCACGGTGAGAGCGTGACACCCGGCTGGTACCCTCCGGTACATGACTGACGATCGCACCGTCCTCCTCTTCGGCGAGACGTACCACCACCCCGACATCCTGTACCGCACCGGTTTCCTCGTGCCGGATCCCGTGGTCGTGGTCGACAGGGGCGGTGACGACACCGTGCTGTGGACAAGCCCGCTCGAGGAGGGTCGGGCCCGCAAGCAGGCCCGGGTCGGTGAGGTCCGCAGCACCTCGGAGCTCGACATCGCACCGACCCGCGCCGGCGGCAACGAGTTCGACGGATGGGCGGCGCTCGTGGTGGCGGTCTGCAAGGAGCACGGTCTCAGCGGAGTCGACGTCGGCGCCGATTTTCCGACCGTGCTCGCCGACCATCTGCGCAGCAACGATGTCGATGTCCGGCCGCGCACGGACATCTACCAGCAGCGGCGGCGCATCAAGACGGCGCAGGAGATCGAGTGGATCACCGCGACCGAGAACGCAGGGATGGCCGCGCTGCAGCGTGCCATCGACGTCATCGCGGCGGCCGACATCCACGACGGGCTGCTCATGCACGAGGGTCGCCCGATGACGAGCGACGACCTCATCTTCACCGTCGAGAGCGATCTGCTCAAGGGCGGGTACAGCACGGTGGACTCGATCTGCTGCGGCGGGCCGGAGTCCGCCGACCCGCATCGAACCTCGAGCGACGTGATCCGTGCCGGTCTGCCGATCGTCCTCGACATCTACCCGTTCGACAAGCGCAGCCGCTACTGGGGCGACATGACACGCACGGTGGTGCGTGGCACACCGCCACCGGCGGTGGAGCGCATGTGGGAAGCGGTGCTCGAGGCGCAGCAGGCTGGCCTGGATACGGTCAAACCTGGCATCAACGGCCGTGACGTCCATTACGCGTGCTGCGACGTGTTCAAGAAGCACGGGTTCGGGTCGCTGCCGAAGCCGTACCGCGATATCCAGAGTGAGGCGCGCTTCATCCACGGCACCGGCCATGGACTCGGCCTCGAGATCCACGAGTTCCCCCGGGTCAGCGAGGCTGATGTGGTGCTCGAGGTCGGCGACGTCGTCACCGTGGAGCCCGGGCTCTACGACCCGAACCTCGGCGGGATCCGCATCGAGGACCTCGTCGTCGTCACTGCGGACGGTTTTCGCAACCTCACGACGCTTCCCAAGGTCTTTCATCTCGACTGAAGACACCGCCGCTGTCGCGGCGGGGTTTTCGCAACCTCACCACGCTCCCCAAGGTCTTTCATCTCGACTGAAGACACCGCCGCTATCGCGGCGGACGGAGCCCGCAACCTCACCACGCTTCCCAAGGTCTTTCATCTCGACTGAAGACACCGCCGCTGTCGCGGCGGGGTTTTCGCAACCTCACCACGCTCCCCAAGGTCTTTCATCTCGACTGAAGACACCGCCGCTATCGCGGCGGACGGAGCCCGCAACCTCACCACGCTTCCCAAGGTCTTCCATGTCGATTGAGATCACGCCGCTACCGCGGTGGTTGACGCGGCGGCTGCTACACTGCGGACGCTCCTGATCGAGGAGTGCATTCCCACAACGCTTTCCTGCGCCCGGACCGCGACCGCCTGACCACCTCGGCGGCCGCAGCACCCCAGGCGCCGCAAGCCCAGAGGAAAGGAGGTGAGCCACGCATGGTGCGTGACTACGAACTGATGTACATCGTCCGGCCGGAGCTGGAGGATGACGCCGTGCGTGTCGCCGTCAAGTCGGTGCGCACGCTGATCGAGTCCCTCGGCGGCGAGGTCATCAAGACCACGCTCTGGGGAAAGCGCCGCCTCGCGTACGAGGTTCGCCGTCTCCGCGAGGGGCATTACGTCCTCGTCGTCTTCCACCTCGACGGCGGCAAGATCGCCGAGATCGAGCGCGCGCTCCGCATCCACGACACCGTCTTCCGGCACCTCGTGGTGGTCCATGAGGGGCCCATGCCCGAGCCCGACGGGGAGATCGAGGAGGAGACGCTCGCCATCGAGCCCGTGCCCGATGTCGACCAGGTCGAGGACGCCACCGTCTCGACGGCGTCCGCCGACGCCGACGACGATATGGAATCAGAGGACGTCCCCTCGGCAAGCGATGATGACGAAGGAGAGATCTGATGGCGGGTTCCCTCAACCGAGTGATGCTGATCGGACGGCTGACCCGCGATCCTGAGCTTCGCTTCACACCGAGCGGGACCGCGGTCTGCAACCTCGCGCTCGCCACCAATCGCTACGGGAGCGATCAGGCGACGGGAGAGCGCCGCGAGTTCACCGACTACCACGACGTGGTCGTCTGGAACCAGGGCACGCGCAAGCTCGCCGAGACCTGCGCGCAGTACCTGCAGAAGGGCCGTCTCGTGTACGTCGAGGGGCGGCTGCAGACCCGCTCGTGGGACGACACCCAGAGCGGCCAGAAGCGATACAAGACCGAGGTCAACGCCAACGACGTCCAGTTCCTCGACAGCAGCGGGCGCCAGGACGGCGCCGGGGTGCCCGGCGGCGAGGCGCGTCCGGTGCCCGGGCCCGATGCGACCCCCGGCGGTGACGTCGATCCCGATGACATTCCGTTCTGAGCTGGAGAGCCATGCCTGATTTCGATCGCCGCCGCCGCAAGGTGTGCAGCTTCTGCCTGGAGCACATCGACTTCATCGACTACAAGGAGGTCACCCGGCTGCGCCGGTACCTCTCGGAGCGGGGCAAGATCCTGCCGCGCCGGATGACCGGCACGTGCGCCCGCCACCAGCGGTCGCTGACGGTCGCGCTGAAGCGCGCCCGGCACATCGCGCTGCTCCCCTTCGCGGAGATCCGCTAGGTCTTCGGACCGGTCACCTCGTAGATCAAGGCCTCCCACAGCGCCCTCGGCGCCGCCTCGACGGTGACGTTCACGGGGCCGAGGAACGCCGGTTTCGCCGACGCCTGCGTGCCGACGACGCCGTCCTGGCAGTTTTCGCGCGTCCACGGACCGGTTCCGCTCGGCGACGAGAAGTCGATCGTCCCGGTGCCGGTGCAGGCGTACTGGATGTAGAACTTCGTCGTGGGGAAGATCGTCAGCAGACCTCCTGTCCCCGTGCCGAGGGTTGAATCGACCAGGATATGCGCGCCGGGCGGGAGGCTCGCGCCCCCCAGGGCCGGCAGCGGCATCGTCGAGTCGAGCTCGACGACGACGACTTCCCAGGCGACCGACGATCCTGCGCTGACCCTCAGGCTCAGTGGCTTCCCGGTGTAGATGGCCGCGTTCTCCGGGATGATGCCGTCGATGCCGCCGTTATTACACGCCGACGTGAAGGTGGCGACGACTTGATTCGTCGACAGGATCCCGAACGGGCCGCTGCCAGTGCACGACGACGTGATGAAGATCAACCCCGTGGGCGTGAAGGCCGGCAGGGAGGCTGAGCCGACGCCACGCGTGACCGGGATGGCGACATGGCTGATTGCCGGGAGATGCGCCGTCAGCGCTGCGGACGCCGGAAGGCCGTGGTAGGAGGCTGACGGCGTGGCGGCCGGAGCCGGATGTTCGGCCCCACGATGGGCCAGCTCGGTCGCGAACACGACGATGGCCGCCGCGAGCACCGCGACCCCGACGACTGCCGCCGTGCGATTGAGTGCGCGCCTGCGAGCGCGGGAGGGCGGCGGCGCGAAGCTCCGAAGAGCATCGGACGGGCGCTGCGCCTCGATGTGCTCGTAGAGCGTCCGCAGCTTGGTGTCCAGGCCTGGATCGATATCAAGCATCGCCGAGCTCCTTTCGAAGGGTGGCGAGACCGCGCGCCACGTGTCTGCGCACGGTCCCGGGCCGACATCCCATGAGTCCGGCGCACTCCTCCACGGAGTAGCCGTACCGATAGTTCAGGGTTACAGCCGCCCGCTGTCGCAGCGAGAGGCGGCGATATGCGCGATCGATGTCGACGATCTCGGCGGCATCGTCCCGATCGCCGGTTGACCCGGCTGCCTCGAACAGCTGGATCGGCGGCCAGCCACGAGACCGAAGGTGACGGCGCCTGCTGATGCAGTGGTTGACGCACACCCGGGTCAGCCAACGCGAAACATGATCGCTGCGCGAGAGCGACGGCCACGAGCGCCACGCCTTGAGCAACGTCTCCTGCACCGCGTCCTCGGATTCGCCGGGGTCACGGAGGATGGAGAGCGAGAGCGCATACAGCCTGCGGACGTCTGGAACCACCGCGGTCTCGAAAGCCCGCTCGGAAAGTGGTTGGTCGTGGGACATCGCGCTCACTGATGCGTCCATACCCTTCCTAACGCTCACGAAGGTCGTTTTGCTGACGTCCGCCGCGCCTATACTCGCGGGTAGGCGCATGCGCCACCGGGCACGTTCTCTCCACGTCCTCGCCCTTGCCCCGGTCGCCGCGATCTTCGCGGGTGTCCTCGGCCCGACGTCCCACGCCCTGGCGGCGGCGCCGAAGGCACCGGCTCCCATCGTCGTCACCGTCGATGCCGGCCACGGCGGGCAGCCCTCGGCGGCGCACCCCACCACACCGTTCGACCCCGGGGCGATCGGCACCAACGGGCTCCTCGAAAAGGACGTCGACCTCGACGTCGCCTCCCGGCTCGCCGCCCTGCTCCGGGCCGATCTCGTCGACGTGGTGATGACCCGAACGTCGGATGTCCACCTCACCGCAGCGCAGCGCCGGCGGATCTCGGCGGCCCACCACGCGGCGCTCGTCGTCAGCCTGCACGGCAACGCGTCGACCAACGCGAAGGCGGCCGGGGCCCTGGTGACCTATCCGGCGGCGTCGAGCCTGACATTCGCCCGGACCCTCAGTGACGCGCTCGCCGCCGAGATCGGGCGCGACGGGGTGCCCGACGGTGGGATCGCCCAGGGCGATGCCGACTGGCTTCACAACCCCGTGCCCGCCGCGACCCTCGAGATGGCGTACCTCAGCAATCCCGCCGAGGCGGCGCTGCTGGCGACGGCCGCCTTCCGCCAGGACGTCGCCACCGGCGTCCGCGACGGGATCGAGGCCTACATGCCGTCGATCATCGCCCGGCGCGATGCCATCCGTGCCTGGCGGCAGAGCCACCACGCGGGCGCCACGCCGGGCACGCTCGCACCGGCATCGGCCGCGATCCCGGGATCCAGCGGCTTCCAGTTCGGCCCGCTGATCGCGTGGCTCGCCGGCATCGCGCTCGTCGGCGCGGTGCTGCTCTGGCACGATGCTGTCGCTCGTGCGCTCGTCGTGCTCGCCGCGATGATCCTTCGTGCATTCGGCGGCCTCATGTGGCTGCGCCGGGCCGCGATTCGCAGGCGGCGCAGACGTCAGCGCACGCGTACGACCACCGCTGTCGTCCCCGTTGCGGCGCGATCGCCGCAGGCGCACAGCTCCGTGTACGACGACATACCCCTTTAGAGTTGGACGCCACGAGTCTCACTCGCGGCGGAGTCTCACGGTGCTGCTGGGCAGGGCGGCTCCGGCAGTGGCCTTCGGTAGACTTCGGCCCATGGGTGAACCACAACTCCGCGTTCCCGGTCCGACCCCGCTCCCCGCTCGCGTGGTCCGCTCCGCGAGCCGTCCCATGATCAACCATCGCGGCCCGGAGTTCGCCGCGGTGATGGACGACGTCGTCGGTGGACTGCGCTGGACGCTGCGCACCGACAACGACGTGCTGCTGTACCCGTGCAGCGGCACCGGCGGCCTCGAAGCCGCCGTCGTCAACCTCCTGAGCCCCGGCGAGCAGGCGCTGTTCTGCACGATGGGTTCGTTCGGCGATCGCTGGGCGAACATGGGCGACGCGTTCGGCGCCCACGTCGTGCGTCTCGCGGTGCCGCAGGGCGAGCCGATCGATCCGGAGGACGTCGAGCGCATCCTCGCCGAGCACACCGACATCACCACCGTGTTCGTCACGCACAACGAGACCTCCACCGGCGTCACCAACGACCTCGCCGCCATCTCGGGGGTCGTGAAGGGTCGCGGCAAGCTGCTCGCGGTCGACAGCGTCAGTGGCGCCGGCTGCCTTCCGCTGGAGACCGACGCGCTCGGCATCGATGTGCTTGTCACCGGCTCGCAGAAGGGCTGGATGGCGCCTCCCGGCATCGCGATGGTCGCGGTCGGCGCCGCGGGGTTCGCGCGCGCCGAGGCGACGTCGACGCCGAGGTTCTACCTCGACTTCGCCAAGGAGAAGAAGTACCAGGACCGGCGGCAGACGTTCACCACGCCGGCAGTGTCAGTGATGTACGCGCTCCAGGAAGGGCTCGCCATGCTCCGCGAGGAGGGACTGGAGAACGTGTGGGCGCGGCACGCGCGGGTGGGCCGCATGATCCGCGCGGGCGTCGAGGCGATGGGCATGAAGCTGCTCGCGGCGGAGGGTCACCGCAGTGACACGGTGACGGCGGTGCACAGCCCCGCCGACACGCCCGAATCGCTCAAGGAACTGCTCACGACGCTGCGGACCAAGCACGGACTCGTGCTTGCCGGCGGCCAGGACTCGCTCCAGGGCAAGATCTTCCGGATCGGCCACCTCGGATGGATCGACGACGCCGACGCGTACACCATCCTGTCGCTGCTCGAGGCGGGGCTCATCGACACCGGACTGCGTACGCGCGCGGGACTCGCGGTGGCGGCAGCGCAGGCGGAGGCGCGCGGAACCGTCGCCGCCGCGGAGCCAGTGACCGTCGGGTGAGCATCATCGCCGAGCCGCGAACCGCGACCGGCACCTCCACGCGCATCCTGGTCGCCGACCCCATCGCCGAGGACGGCGTCGCTCGTCTTCGCGCGGCGGGCGAGGTCGATGTCGCGGTCGGTCTCGACCCGGCGGCGCTGCGTGAGCGCATCGCGCAGTACGACGCCCTGGTGGTGCGCAGCGAGACCAAGGTGACGGCCGAGGTGCTCGATGCGGCGCCGCGCCTTCGCGTCGTCGGCCGGGCCGGTGTCGGCGTCGACAACATCGACATCGACGCGGCGACGCAGCGCGGCGTGCTCGTGCTGAACGCCCCGACCGGGAACACCATCGCCGCGACCGAGCACGCGATCGCGATGATGCTCGCGCTGGCACGCAACCTTCCCGCCGCCGATCGCTCGCTCCGCGCGGGCCGGTGGGAACGGTCCCGGTTCATGGGCATCGAGCTGCGCGACAAGACGCTCGGCGTCCTCGGCCTCGGCAAGATCGGCTTCGAGGTCGCGCGCATCGCCCGAGAGGGGCTGCACATGCGCGTGCTCGCACACGACCCGCTCGTCACCGCGGATCGGGCGCAGCAGGCCGGCGCAGAGCTCTGCGACTTCGAGACACTCCTGACCCAATCTGATTTCCTGACCGTCCACGTGCCGCTCACCGACGGAACGCGTGGTGTGATCGGGGCCGCGGAGCTGGCGCGGATGCGCACCGGCGCGCGCCTCATCAACGTCGCCCGTGGCGGCATCATCGACGAGCAGGCACTCGCGGCCGCGATCGGCGGCGGCCACATCGCCGGCGCCGCGATCGACGTCTTCACCAAGGAGCCGCCCGATCCGGGACACCCGCTCTTCCAGCTCGAGCAGGTGGTCGTCACGCCGCACCTCGGCGCGAGCACGCGCGAGGCACAGGTGAACGTCGCGTTCGACGTCGCCGATCAGATCGTCGAGTACCTCGCCGGCGGCACGCCGCGATATGCGGTGAACGCTCCGACGGTCCTGCCGGAGGAGCTCGCCCGGCTCCGCCCGTACCTCGAGCTCGCCGGCAGGATCGGCTCGCTCGCCGCCCAGCTCGAGGGCCGCAAGCTCAGCCGCATCGTGTGCAGCTACGCGGGCGAGCTCGCCGGCGTCGAAACCTCCATGATCACCGCGCACGTCCTGCGCGGCCTCTTCGCGCACTTCACCGAGACGCGCGTCAACCCCGTCAACGCGAAGGCCGTGGCGATGTCGATGGGCGTCGACGTCGAGGAACGGCAGACGACACGCAGCGTCGACCCCGAGGGGTCACTCATGGTCGAGGTCTTCGGCGAGGAACGGCTGCGCATCGCGGGTGCGCAGTTCGACGACGGCCCTCGCATCACGCGCATCAACGACTTCCGCGTCGACATGCAGCCGTCCGGCACATTCCTCGTCGTGACTCACCAGGACCGGCCGGGCGTCATCGCGGCCATCTCGACGCTGCTGGCGCGCGCGGACGTCAACATCGCCGGTATCGAGCTCGGTCGTGACCGCCCCCGCGGACGCGCCGTGATGCTGATGGAGATCGACGACCCCGTCCCCTCGGAGCTCCTCGACGAGATCCGGGAGACGGCCAAGCTCGAGCAGCTCCGCCAGGTCCGGCTCTGAGGCGCTGAGGTCCCGCCCGGGGCGGCAGCACGCATGGCCGACATCCAGCCCTTCGCGGGGACGCGGTACAACCCCGAGCACGTTCACCTCGGCGGCGTGCTCGCGCCTCCGTACGACGTCATCAGCGAGGCGAAACGCGAGGAGCTCTACGGCCGCGACATGCGCAACATCGTGCGCATCGACGACGGCGAACGCCTCGCGGACGACATCGACGGCGAGCGGGACCGGTACACGCGGGCGGCCTCGTTCCTCAAGTCGTGGCTCGACCTCGGCGTCCTCGTGCGTGACGATTCGCCCAGCTTCTACGTCGTCGATCATCACTTTCCGAACCCCGAGGGCGGTGAGCGGCGCCGCCGCGGTGTGCTCGGCACCGTCGCCGCCACCGCGTGGGAGCGCTCCGACCTCCGCCCGCACGAGCTGACGATGAGCGGCCCGAAGGCCGACCGCCTCGCGCTCATGCATGCCACGCACGCGCAGACGAGCCCCGTCTTCGCGATGTGGTCCGGCGCAGACGGCATCGAGGAGGTGCTCGCGCACGACACGTCCGGGCACGCCCTGCTCGGTGGGCGGATCGATGGCGAGTTCGGCTCCGAGAAGCTGCTCCTGTGGCGGCTGTCGGACCCGGCGCACGTGGAGGCGATCGTGTCGGCGCTCAGCGATGCCCGGCTCTACGTGGCCGACGGCCACCATCGCTACGAAACCGCGGCGGCCTACGCCGCGGAGCGACGCTCGGCTGATCCGGCGGCGCCACCGGGCGCGCCGTTCGAGCGCAGCCTCGTGTATCTGACCGCCGCGCACGACCCCGGGATCACCATCCTGCCGACCCACCGGCTGGTGCGCCCGGGGCCGGGGATCGCGTTCAGCCTCGACGACCTCTGGGCGCGGCTCGACGATGCGTACGAGACCGAGCCTGCGCAGGGCGCCCGTGCGGCGCTCGCTCGAGCCGCCGAGCTTCGGGCTTCGCACCATGCTTTCGCGGTGGTGGCACAGGACGGCGCCGCGGTGCTGAGCCGCCCGAGGCGGGCGACCGAGTCGCCCCGGCAGGGGCTCGACGTCATGGTCCTCGAGACCGAGGTGCTCGGTCCCGCGGGGGTCTCGCCGGACGCGATCACCGCCGGGGCGCTGACGTACACGCGCGACCCCGACCGGCTCGACGCAGCGGTGCACGGCGGCGAGGCGGTCCTGGGATTCGGCGTGGCGCCGGTGAGCACCGCGGAGGTCATGGCCGTCTCCGACGCGCGGGAGACCCTGCCGCAGAAATCCACCTACTTCTACCCGAAGGTGCCGACCGGTCTCGTGCTCTACGAGGTCTGATCCCCGGCCCAGCTCGACGTGTTTGGGGCGGGACCCCCGCCGGGTAG
Source organism: Candidatus Dormiibacterota bacterium (assembly GCA_963848445.1). GTDB lineage: Bacteria > Chloroflexota > Dormibacteria > Aeolococcales > Aeolococcaceae > Palsa-851. The sequence goes on along the minus strand of CAWKDT010000003.1, from coordinate 503,755 downwards.
AGTTGCATCACCACCCGCGACCAGGGAACCACACGCTTTGCCCACATACGGATACCGCTGCCGGAGCTGCTCGACCGAGTTCGAGGTCTGGCAGACGATGCGCGACGAGCCGGGGGCCGCGTGTCCTTCGTGCGGGAGCCCGTCGTCGCGCCTGTTCTTCCCCGCGGGCATCGTGTTCAAGGGCTCGGGCTTCTACAAGACCGACAGTCGCGGCGCCTCGTCGTCGTCGATCACCTCCGACAGCGGGGATTCGGCGTCGCGAAAGAGCTCGGACAAGAGCTCAGACAAGGCCTCAACCGCCACGAAGAGCGACGCCGGCACGTCGAGCGCATCGACATCGACCGCCTCCTCCGACACGACGTCCGCCTCGACCGACACCGCCCGTTGAGTACGATGAATCAGCGCCTGCCCCATATCAGGAGACCCACATGTCCCACCCCGTGACCGTCACCGACACCACTTTCAAGGACGAGGTGTTGGATTCCGACATACCGGTCCTGGTCGACTTCTGGGCCTCCTGGTGCACGCCGTGCAAGATGATCGCCCCGATCGTCGAGGAGTTCGCGACCCAGTACGACGGTCAGGTCAAGGTGGCCAAGGTCGACGTGGACGCCAATCCGATCACGCCGGGGATGTTCGGGATCATGAGCATCCCAACGCTGATGATCTTCCGGGGCGGCAAGGCCGAGGAGCGCATCGTCGGCTACCAGCCCAAGCAGTCGCTCGAGGCGAAGCTGCTGGCCGTCCTCGCCGCCTGACGCTCAGGCGCCGAGCAGCGTGAGCGCCTCGCCGGCGAGGTAGAGCGAGCCGCACACCACCACCACGCCGTCGCGCCCGCAGCGCCGGCGCGCCACGTCGAGCGCTGACTCCACGCCGGCGGCGATCACGGCTCGTGGGTCGAAGAGACCGGCCAGATCCTCCGGGGGCGTGGCGCGCTCGACCGCCGGGGCGGTGACCACGATCTCCCGGGTGAGCTCGGCCAGGCCGGCCGCCATCGACGCGACATCCTTGTTGCGCATCGCCGCGAAGACCGCGACGCATCGGCGCCCGCCGATCAGGTCGCGGGCCGCCGCCACCATCGCCGCCATCCCAGCGGGGTTGTGGGCGCCGTCCAGGAGGACCGGAGGCGCCCCGTCGACCCACTGCATCCTCCCGCGCCAGCGCACGCTCGCACAGCCGCGCCGGACGGCCTCCGCGTCGATGGCGATTCCCGCCTCGCGCAGCGCGTCGGAGACACCCACCGCAGTCGCGACATTGGCGACCTGAAAGGCGCCGCGCAGCGGCGCGTGCACGCTGATCGGGCGGCCGTCGAACCGGGCCTCGACGTCGACACCGCTCATGCCCGCCGCCCGGCCGCTGAACGGCACATCGCCGCCGATCACGGTGAGGGCGGCGCCCACGGCGGTCGCGCGATCGCGCACCACCGCCAGCGCGGGCTCGGCGGCGCCGGTCACCGCCCGGTTGCCCGGCTTGATGATCGCGGCTTTCTCCCGGGCGATCTCGGGGATGGTCGCGCCGAGCAGGTCCTGATGGTCGAGCGCCACGTTGGTCACCACCGCGACCCCGAGGTCGAGGACGTTGGTGCTGTCGAGCCGGCCGCCGAGCCCGACCTCGCAGACGAGCACCTCGGCGCCGGCCTCGCGGGCCGCGAGGATCCCCGCGGCGGTGAGGACCTCGAACCCGGTCGGCTGCAGCTCCGCGGGCAGCGCCTCGGCGGCGTCGACCACCGTGGCGACCAACGCCCCGAACTCGGTCTCGGTGACCGCGACGCCGTCCCGGACGATCCGCTCGCAGTACGACTGGAGGTGCGGGCTGGTCAGCAGCACCGTCCGCAGCCCCGCCGAACGGCACACGGCGTCGACGGTCGCGCAGACAGAGCCCTTGCCATTGGTGCCGGCGACCAGGGCGCCTCGGAGCCCGGTCTGCGGGTTGCCGAGCGACGCGAGCAGCGCCCGCGTGCGCTCGAGCCCGGGCATGATGCCGCGCCAGGCCACCGCGTCGAGCGTCGCCACCGCGCGCGCGTACGCCGCGCCGCTCACCGCCACGGCCACACCTCGCTCATCGCCTCACCCGGCGCCGGGCGGCTCACCAGCCTGGTGAGCGCCGCGTTCCAGGCGGTCCGCCGCGATCCGGCATCGGCCACGGCCTCGATCGCGAGGTCGCGATAGATCCGGCCGGTCTGGTGGGCGAGCACCGCCTGGAACTCCTGGTATTCGAGGAGCCCGGCCGCGTCGACACTCGCCGTGGCGGCGCCGGCGGTGACCGTGAAGCGAAACACCCTGCCGTGATGCTCATCGAACGAGGAGGCCGGCGCGATGGTGATCTCCGGCAGGGCCGGCAGCAGCGAGGCGAGGGAGTTGAGCCATGCGCCCTGCGGGTCGGGACCCGCCTCGACGGCGAAGTCGGTGAAGAGCTCGCCCGTCAGGGCGAGCACCGCTGCCTGGAATTGCGAGTAGTAGAGAAGATCGGCGCCGCTGACCGCGACGCTCCCCACGTCGGTGCCGTCATCGGTCGCGAAGGTGACCATGAACGGGCGCGCGTACGGCTTGCGGGCCTCGGACTCGCTCCAGCGAATGCGCAGCGAGGCCATCGCTCACACCCGCGCGAGGCGGCGGCGCGCGCTCGCCAGCGCAACGGTGTTCCGGAGCAGCATCGCCACGGTCATCGGACCCACACCTCCCGGGACCGGCGTGAGCCAGCCGGCGACGGGCTCGACCGAGGCGCGGTCGACGTCACCGGCCACGACGCCGTCCTGCGGCGTCGTCCCCACGTCGATGACGAACGCCCCCGGTTTGACGTACGAGGCATCGACCATGTGCGGCCGCCCCACGGCGGCGACGAGGATGTCCGCCTCCCTGCAGATCGCCGCCAGGTCGCGGGTTCGCGAGTGGCAGATGGTCACCGTCGCGTCGGCATTGGTGAGCAGGAGCGCGATGGGACGCCCGACGATCGTGCTGCGGCCGACGACCACGGCGCGGCTGCCACGCAGCGCGACGCCGCTGCGACGGAGCAGCTCCATGCACCCGAGCGGCGTGCACGGCGCCACCTCGCCGGGATGTCCCTCGGCGAGCCGTCCGAAGTTGTACGGGTGAAACCCGTCGGCGTCCTTGGCGGGGGAGACGCACTCGGTGACGGCCGCGGCGTCGACGTGCCCGGGCAGCGGGAGCTGCACCAGGATGCCGTCGACGCCGTCGTCGGCATCAAGGCTCCGGACGAGATCGATGAGCTCGTCGGTGGTGCTGTCCGCCGGGGGGCGGTGCAGCGCGAACCGCACCCCGGTGCTCTCGGCCGCGCGACCCTTGTTGCGCACGTACAGCGCCGACGCCGGGTCGTCACCGCAGAGCACCACCGCGAGCGACGGTGGCGGGTCACCGGCAGCGGTCATGCGCGCGATCTCCTCGGTGAGCTCCGCGCGGATCTCCGCCGCGATCGCCTTGCCATCGATGATGTGTGCGCTCACCCCGTTCCCCCCGCGCTTCGGTTGATGATGACGGCGCACTGCTCGATGTCGCCGGCGATCGGCGGCCGCTTGCCGACACGGACTCGCACGCTCTCGACACGCGGCTCGTCGAGCAGCCGGCGCGCGACACGATCGGCCACCGCCTCGAGCAGGTTGCACCGCTCGTTCTCGACGACCTCGCGAATCAGCGTGAATGCGTGCGCGTAGTCGAGCGTGTCGGCGAGGTGGTCGCTGCGGCCCGCCGCGGCCAGGTCGATGCTGATCTCGACGTCAACGTGGAACCGGTTGCCCAGCGTGCGCTCCGCCTCGGTCTCGCCGTGGTACCCGTAGAACGACATTCCCTCGAGCACGAGCAGGTCGCCGTCGGCGGACACCGATCGATTGTACGAAGGCGTCCCGTGCCTCCCGAACCGGCCCAGGGACCGGTCAGACCCCGCGAACCTCGCCCTCAGGACGCAGCACCTGCTCGCGGTGGTCGATCGGATTGACCATGACCACCTGGAACAGATCCTCGAAGTCACATGCGAACAGCTGCATGAGCGCCTGGCGGAGCTTCGGGCCCGGGTTGCGGGTCCCGGCTTCGAGCGCGGGAATGTAGTTCTGGGTGACGCCGAGCCTCCGCGCCAGCTCACGCTGCGTGAGGTGGTGTTTGTCCCGCATCGCACGCAGTCCGACCGCTCTGACCTCGACGTTCATACGAACAAATATACGCACCTGTGAGTGTGTTCGTCAACGCAACCCACACCGCCGCCTCGCGGCGGTGTACGGGGAGAGTGAACAGGTGCGCGGGAACCCCTCCGCCTCCTGCCGCCTCCCGGCTTCGCGGTTCTCTTGGGCGCAGCCTTGCTGAATCCAAAGCCGGACCCACACCGCCGCCTCGCGGCGGTGTACGGGGAGAGTGAACAGGTGCGCGGGAACCCATCCGCCTCCTGCCGCCTCCTGCGTTCCCTGAGCGCAGCCTTGCTGCATCCAACCCTGACCCACACCGCCGCCTCGCGGCGGTGTACGGGGAGAGTGAACAGGTGCGCGGGAACCCATCCGCCTTCCTGCCGCCTCCGGCGTTCCCTGAGCGCAGCCTTGCTGCATCCAAACTGGACCCCAACGGGGTCCTGTCTGGTAGACCCTCTCTGTGAGCGACATCCCCCGGCTGCCCCTGCGGACCGACCGGCTCGTGCTCGAGCCGGTGTCGCACGACCACGACGACGACCTGCTCCGCGCGCGCCTCGCGTCGCGTCCCGAACTGCTGCCGTGGATGCCGTGGGCGCTCGACATCACCCTGATTCCCAGACCGCGTACACCGATCGCGTCGTTCCGGGCTGGGACGAAGCCGGCCTCTTTCACTTCGCCATCACCGAGGACGGGGTGGCGATCGGGGTGATCGGCATCGACTGGCGCTGGGACACGCAGTTCGAGATCCACTACTGGCTCCGCACCGACCGCACCGGCCGGGGCTACGCCACCGAGTCCGCGCTCACGCTCATCGCCTGGGCGCGCGACACCGTCGGAGCGCGCCGGATCGTGCTCAACGCCGGCATGGAGAACCGCCGAAGCCTCGCAGTGGCGCAGCGGCTCGGTTTCACGCGCGACGGTGTTCTCGAAGGCGGCATGCACGGTGGGCTTGGCCGCTTTCCGGCGTACACGCACCACCTCGACCTGTAGCGGCAGACTTCGGTTCAGTCGCTCGTCTCGTTGCGAGCCCCGGCGGCATCCGAAGGCAATCGAGCCCCCACGACCAGGGACCGCGCCGCTGCGGGGCCGACCACAAGATCGTGAAGATCGCCGCCCACCTCGAGCCGGCTCGACTGTTCGACCCCGCCGACCCTCATCGGCTCAAACCCTGCCGTTCGGATCAAGTGCTCGACTTCGTGGCTCCCATGCTCGTCCTCGGACACGTAGAACAACACCGCGGGCTCGGGCGACCGGTGGCTCGAGGACTCGAGGAGATCGGCCGACATGGTGCCGAACGCAATGGCAAAGCGTGTCCCGATCGGCAACCACCCGGCGACAACGTGGCCCGATGACAGCCCTTCCGGTAGAAGTCGCACGACCTTCCCCTGCACGTCGAGTCCGACCGGATTGCTCGGAACGACGAGAGACGTGTCTCCCAGCACGTCGGCGATCTCGTCGATGACGTCTTTCAACACAGAAAACCGAAGTGCGAGGACGACGGCATCGGCTCCATGCAAAGCGCTCCGGTTGTCGCGCGCTACGACCGCCGCTCCGCCGATTGCCGCGGCCAGCGTTCGCGCCGACTCCCTGTCGGCGCTCGAGAGCCGGAGGGCCTCGCCACCGGCGGCAAGCTGACGCGCGATGGCGGCTCCGATGCCTCCGGTGCCGATGATCGCCGTGGTCACGATGGACTCCTCGGCCCCATCAGGAAGCTCACTCCGATTTGCTCGCTGCCCATCGATCGGGGAACCAATCTCCCTCCGGGTCCGTCGTTTGTCCCACTTCGATCAGATGACCGTCGGGATCGCGGATATAACAACGGATTTCGTACTGGTGGCGCTTCGGTGGTGTCAGGAATTCCGCGCCGCGCGCGCTCCATTCGGTGTACACCGCGTTCATGTCCGTCACTCGTACATTGAGGAAACTGCTGACCCGGTTGGGATCGGCAGGCGTCTCGAGGGTGACCTCGGGCTTGTCGTCGGTCGGCCCTCCGCCGACGTTGATGATGATCCAGCTGTTCGACAGTTGGACATACGTGAGCCCTCCGGGTCCGGAGAACGCATCTCTGCCCCCGAGCACATCGGTGTAGAAGCGGCGAGAGCGCTCGACATCGTCCGACACGATGAAGTGGGCCAGCACGATTCCGTCGGCGGGCGTTGAGCGCTCGCCGGCGGGCGTGCTCGATGGCCAGTGATCGGGCACCCAGTCCCCCTGCGGGTCGGTGGTCTGCCCCACTTCGATCAGGTGACCATCGGGATCGCGGATGTAGCAACGGATCTCGTACTGGTGCTGCTTCGGGGGCGTCAGGAACCGAGCACCCCGCGCGCTCCACTCGGAGTACACCGTCTCCATGTCCCTGACCCGGATGTTGACGAAGCTGCTCACGCGATTTGGGTCGCCGGGAGTCTCCAGGGTGACCTCCGGCTTGTCGTCGGTCGGGCCTCCGCCGGCATTGATGACGATCCAACTATTGGACAGTGCGACGTTGGTCGGCCCTCCGGGACTGGAGAATGCGACCCGGCCGCCGAGGACTTCGGTGTAGAAGCGCCGGGAGCGCTCGACGTCGTCCGACACGATGAAGTTCGTGAGCAGGATTTCCCCTTGGGGTGGTGGGACCTCGGCCATCTGTTACCTCCTATGGCCTTCGACGGTCACGGCCGCTCTGTTCGCGCACCATGTGCTCGGCGTACCAGTCGGGCCAGTCCGAGTCGGCACGGCCGATGCGCTTCTCGTGCTCAGCGTGGGCCGACGAGGCCCGGCGAAAGGCCGCAGCCAGGTCGCCGACGGAGTTGAACGAGGTGGTGGTCGGATCGAGGCGGCCCGGGAGCCGGTCGGTCACCTCCTGGAGCAGCCAGCTGTTGCCGTCGGGGTCTTCGAACGTGGCGAAGGAGCTGTAGCTCTTGTGATGCGGATCCGGTCCGTTGACCCGATCACCCGTCCCCTCAGGGTCGAGTTGGGCTCCGGGCGCTCCGGAATGGAACACCCCACTGACCGTGGCTCCCCGGCTGACAAGGTCGTCGCGCGCGGCTTCGATGTCAGCCACGATCAGGTACAGGCCATGGGCAGATCCGGGTGGCGCCCCCGTGATGTGGGTGCCGAACTGCACAGAGCACTGCGATCCCGGTGGGGTGAATTGCACGACCCGGAAGCCGTTGTCGAAGGAGAAGTCGGCGTCAAGCCTCCAGCCGAGGCCGGCGTAGAACGCCTTGGAGCGATCGGCGTCGGACACGGGGATGACGATCGCCTCCAGCTTGAGATCGGCCGGTTCGCTGCTCGGCGACCCGTCGGGTGCGCTCTGTCCATCGACGGTGCTCATCCGGCTCTCCTCCGTCTGTCCCGCGGGGATTATCACACCCAGGCTCACGCGTTGCACCTGTAACCCGACCCCCCGGGGTCAGCGTTTGATACCGATGCTCTTGCCTTCGGTGTAGCGGATCGGCTCCTCCAGAGTGTCGACCAGGAATCGATCCCGGTCTCCGCGTTCCCACGCCTCCCTCAACCCCGGAGCCGCCAAGTCGAAGTCGGGCCGGATCTTCTTGAACACGCCCCTCAGATCCACGTGGAGCTCTGCCATCGTGGGCCGGCCCCAATACCAGTATCCGTTGTAGATCTTGAAGATCTTGAGTTCGGGCTCGAGGACGAACGTGTGGGGGATCATCGGATCGTGCGGCTCGTCCGTGAACTCTTTGATGTCCAGATCCTTCTGGACGACCCGATCGGGGTCCGACAGGAATGGCCACGTGGCGCCCAGCGCATCCCGGAACTCATTGATGTTCAGCTGATTGTCGGTCGAGATGAGGGCCAATCGCGTGTAAGCATTCCTGAACTGGGGATATGCGTCGACCAGCTGACCGACGAACTGATGCTCTTTGGGATCGAAGCCGCCACGGGACAGATGGAGCACCATCGGGTTGCCCCCCTGGAGCTTCGACAGGGACCGTCGCCGGCCGGATTGATCGGCGAGCTCGTAGTCGGGAAACGTCTCGCCCTCACGAATGTCGCTGCGCATGTTGCCTGCAAACTCTAAGGCTCGATCTGGAGTCCGGGGGCCACCAGATGGACGGTCTCGGCCAGACGGGCGAAGAGCGGTTCATACATCCGAGAGGACGACGGAAACCCGTGAAGGAGCAGCAAAGTGGGCGCATCGGAGCCGCCGGCTTCGCGATAGAAGATCGAAAGCCCGTCCACATCAGTCGATCTGTAGGTCGTCGCTCGCATGCTGTTACGACCTCCGGCCACACACCAAATCTTGCCCTCCGACGCGGGTTCCTGCAACGTGGGCCGAAAACGTCGGAGTGTCCCCCGGGCTGGGCACCACCACGCACGGTATTCTCGAAGCATGTGCCGCGTGTGCCTCAAGCGACCGGAGATCCCCGACGAGCGCTACGGGCGCTGCGAGCAATGTGTGAAAGCCGGTCGCATCGCCTTTCGATTCCGTCTGTTCCCGGCCCGCGGCGGCGCCGGGTACACCGTGAAGGCGGGAGAGCTCTCGCCCCGCGCCCTGCGGCAGAAATGGCGGGAGCCGCTGCTCGCCTTCAAGGGCCAGCCCTCGACGCGCACGCATCTGGGGCTGCACGAGCTCGAGATGGTCACAGCCAAGGAACGGATCGAGAGCCTCAGGATCGCCCCCGACCTCGCCGGACACGACGCGGAGGTGACCGCGGCCTTGCGCGACGCGGCGGAGCGGACCGATGCCAGCTGGTGAGCGCGCCGCAGCGGTCAGCCGTGCAGCAGCTTCCACCACAACGATGGTCCTGGGACGGCACCCCGGCTGACGATCTGCCACGTGACCGATGTGTTCGCGCCGGCTGTCCCTGTCAGCCGCGCGAGCGTCGCCCCTGATCCGATCGGCGCCACCGGACGAGTGACCCGGATCAAGGTCAGCCGCAGCGACGAGCCCGGGCGCACGAGCGCCATGTCGCTCGCATGGCCGGCCACGACCACCTGCGTGGCGTCTCCCCAGGCTGTCGTGACGCTGCCGGTCACGACCGGCGAGAGGCTTCCGAGATCAACCGCCACGTAGCGCTTGAACGCCGCCACCACAGCACTCTGTGCCGCCGCGAACGCGGCGCCGAGCTCGGGATGCCCGGGGTCGGTTGCCCTCATCGGAGGCTGTCCCAGGACGGCGCCCCAGACGGTCAGCACGAGACCCGGCGCATAGGCGTCGCTCGCCGCGAAGAGCAGGCAGCCGCCCGCCGCGCCGGTCCAGCCGGTCTTGATCCCGAGCCAGCCGGGCTGCTTCGTCAGCAGGATGTCGAGGTTGGTCACGGCGGGGCCTCCGGGAAGGGCGGCCTGACGGGTCGCCACGAGTTGCGCGAGCGCGGGGTTGGCCATCACCGCGCGCGCGAGCAGCACGAGATCCGCCGCTGTCGACACCGTCTGCCTGCTCAGCCCGCTCGGATCCGCGAAATGCGTGTGGGTCATCCCCAGAGTCCCCGCGGTGGCGTTGAGCCGGGCGATGAACGCCGTGCGATCGGCCGACACCCAGACCGCAAGGGATTCCGCGATGTTGTCCGCCGACGGCAGCAGCAACGCGAGCAGGAGCTGCCGCTCCGTGAGGACCTCACCGGAGCGGACCGGGATGTTCGATCCGCCTGCCGCGACCGCCTGGCGGTACAGCGCGACGTCGGCCGGCGTCAGGGTCCGCGACGGGCCGTTCCCGCCGGGGGACAGCGGTAACGCGGCAACGACCACGAGCGCGGTCATGGCCTTCGCCACGGATCCGATGGGCCGCTCAGTGCTGGCCGCCCGTGTCGCGACGGTGCCGTCGATGCTCGTGGCGAGCGCGAAGCTCCCCTGCCGTGGCATGGGGATCGAGGGGGCCGGGCTCCCACCCAGGGCGAGGACGGCAGGCGCGTCGATGGTGATCGTGGCGCCGGGCGGCGGTGCGGTGAGCCGCACGGCGCTGAACGTGGCCGCTGCAACCAGGATCACCGCGACCACCGCGGTCCAGACGAACCACGGCCACCGCGCACGCCGAGTAACCGCCATCCGGCTCACGTTCGCATGTCTGCCCGTAGCATGCGAACGTGGTTACCGACGCCGACGCCGCGCACGCGGCGTCACATCACAAACGTTCGATGCTCAGGCCTTGGCCCGGCGCGACACCCGTGCGCCCTTGACCGCGCTCGACAGCGACGTGCTCGCGGAGAACCGGACCACGCGGCGGGCCGGGACCTTGACCGCCTCGCCGGTGCGCGGATTGCGACCAAGGCGAGCCGCACGCTGTGCCGTCTTGAAGTTGCCGAAGCCGTGGATGCGAACCTCGTCGCCTTTTTCCAACGACTGCGCGATCGTGTCGAAGAACCAGCGCACCTCGTCGCGTGCGGCGGTGACGGTGATTTCTGCACGATCTGCGAGTTGCTTCGCGAGCACATCGCGTGTCACGACTGTGGCCATGCGTTCTCTCCAGGAGTCTGACGGGAAGTGCGCGCGATTGTAGGGAAAACCGAAGCCGTTTCTCAACTTCGAACGCGTCTGTCGCTGTGCTAGCGTCGCAACGCGTGTCCGTGGCGCACGCCGGCGTCGCAGGTGCGGACTGGGATTCCGCGCTGCAGCGCATGGGCGGCCATTTCCTGCAGAGCTCGCTCTGGCAACGCGTTCAGAGCGCGCTGGGGCATGACGTCATCTGGGCGCGTGACGAGCAGTGGCTGTGGGCCGGGGCGATTCGCGCGGGGCGGTTTCCCCGATATGTGTATCTGCCGCACGGCCCGACCGCCCTCTCCGTGGCGGCGATGACCGATGCGCTCAGCAGCGCGGTGACGGCCGCGCGCGAGCGTTCACTCGATTTCGCGCGGGTCGAACCCGCAGGCGACGTGGCTCGGGCTTCGCTCCTGGCAACCGAGGCACAACCGAGCAGGCCGATCCAGCCGCTGTGGACCTGGGTGCTCGACCTCACCCCCGACGAGGCCACCCTGCGCAGGGGATTGAGCGCCGGCCACCGCGGCGCGATCAATGCCGCGACACGACGCGGCCTCAGCGTCCGAATCACGAACGACCCCGACGACATCGACGTTTTCCTGCGCCTTCAGGAACGCTCCGCCGCAACGGGCAGGTTCCGCGGCCAGCCCGCCGCCTATCACCGCGCTGAAGCGAGGACGCTCATGCCCGAGCGCGCGGCGACGCTGTACATCGCCGAGGCGGGCGGCGCGGCGGTCGCCGCGGCACTCTGCTTCGATTTCGCCACGACCAGGTACTACGCGCACGCTGTGTCGGACCCGGATCGCGGCCGCCGGCTGCAGGCGGCCGCCCCGCTGGTATGGCGGATGATCCTCGACGCCCGCGAGGCCGGCGCGCGTCGCTTCGACTTCTGGGGGATCACCCCCGGCGCGGCGGGTGCCCGCGCGTGGGAGGGGTTCTCGCAGTTCAAGCGCAGCTTCGGAGGGGAGGCCGTCGAGCGCGCCGGCACCTGGGACATCGCAGCGCGGCCCCTGCGCCACCGGCTCTACCGCGCGATGGTCCGGTTGCGCCGGTGAGACCGGCGACGCGCAGCGACCTTGGCAGATGGGATGAGCTCGTCGCCGCGAACCCGGACGGCGGTCAGATCCTGCAGACCCGCGCCTGGGGGGAGTTCAAGCGCGCGCACCGATGGACGCCGCAGTACCTGGTCTCGGAAGCCGGCAACCCCGTCGCGGTGCTGGTGCTCCGCCACCCCGTGCCCGGGCTCGGCACGCTGGGCTACGTTCCCAAGGGGCCCGGAGTCGCGACCATCGAACAGCTCGGGCCGGTGCTCGACGGCCTGCGCGCCAACGCCGGCGGCGCGTTCGCGCTGAAGATCGAGCCGGAGATCGACGAGAGCGACACCGCCACCGCGGCACTGCGCCGTCTGGGGCTCGAGAAGTCGCGTCACGACGTGCAGATCAGCAGGGCGACGATCATCGTCGATCTCCGTCCCGACGAGGACGCGCTCATCGCGTCGTTCAAACCGAAGTGCCGTTACAACATCCGCCTCGCCGCGCGGCGAGGCGTCACGGTTGCGCCCGTCCCGCTCGACGACACGAGCATCGACACGATGTACGCGCTGATGTCGTCAACCCGCGACCGCGCCGGGTTCACGCTGCGCAGCAGGGCGTACTTCTCGGGGTACTGGCGCCTGCACGAGGCGGCCGGGCAGGGGCAGCTCTTCTTCGCCTCGCTGGACGGCGAGGTGCTCGCCGGGGTGTTCGCCACCTTTGTCGGGCACAAGGCCTGGTACAAGGACGGCGGGTCGACGAAGGAGCATTCCGACGCGATGGCGCCGCACCTGCTCCAGTGGGAGGTGATGCGCTGGCTCCGCGCACGAGGCGTCGAGAGCTACGACCTCGTCGCCGTTCCCCCGCGCGCCGAGCTCGATGCTCGGCACAGCCTCTACGGCCTCTATCGCTTCAAATCGGGGTTCAGCGACCGGATCACGGAGTTTGTCGGCACCTGGGATCTGCCGGTGCAGCGGCGGCGATTCGCCGCGTGGAATGCCATCGCCGAACGCGCGGCACACCAGTGGGCATACCGGGTGCGCCACGACCTGCTGTACTGATCAGTGCCAGATCCGCTTCATGATCACCTTGGAGAGCTTCTCGGGATCGTGGTGCGTGGAGATCTGGGATGACGCAACGTCGGCGAGGATGTAGTTCACCGGCTGGCGGGTCGCCTGCTCGCGGTCGAACCCGACCCGGGTGACGCCCGCCTCCACCGCGGAGGGCGGGAGGGGCAGCCCGACGTTGCTGTTCACGATGACGTAGTCGAAGAGGTTCGCTCCCACGTGATCCTCGATGGTGCTGAGGTGCTCGCTCACCGAGAAACCGATGGTCTCGCCGGGTTGCCCGGCGATGTTGCAGACGTACACCTTCACCGCCGGGCTCGCGCGCAGCGCCTCGACCATGCCATCGATCAGGAGGTTGGGCAGGATCGACGTGTACAGCGATCCAGGTCCCACGATGACCATCTCGGCCGCGAGGATGGCTGTCTCCGCCTCCGGGTTGATCTCGGCGTCGGGCGGATCGAGAAACACCCGGTCGATGCGCTCCACACCCTGCGGAACCTTGGACTCGCCCACCCGCACCTCGCTGCCGGCGGTGGCGCACAGGACGACGTCGCGGAGCGTGGCCGGCACGATCTGGCCCCGGACGGCGAGGACGCGCCCGGACTCGCGGATGGCGTGCTCGAAGTCGCCGGTGATCTCCGCCATCGCGGTGATGAAGAGGTTGCCGAACGAGTGCCCGGAGAGCGCTCCGTCACCGCCGAACCGGTGCTGGAACAGCTCGGTCATCAGCGGCTCGGTCTCGGCGAGGGCCGTGAGGCACTGGCGGATGTCCCCCGGCGGGAGGACCCGGTACTCCTCGCGGAGGCGCCCGCTCGACCCACCGTCGTCCGCCACCGTCACGATCGCCACGATGTTGCCGGTGTACTTCTTCACGCCGCGCAGCAGCGCCGAGAGACCCGTGCCGCCGCCGATCGCGACCACGCGCGGTCCCTTGGCGAGCAGCCGGAACGTGTAGAGCTGCTCGGCGATGCCACGATCGGTGCTGCCTCGTCCGGGCAGGAACGGCCCGAGGATCGACTGGCCGAGCTTGTAGAAGCAGAGGACGATCAACCCGATGCCGACGAGCGCGAAGAGCAGCGCGCGGACCAGGCGGGGCAGGAACTGCAACGTCAGCTCGCCGACGAAGGACGGAAACGTGAAGGGGGCGCTGTAGAGGTCGCGGAGGAGGTAGCCGACCGCCAGGCTGATCATCACGATCGCGATGAACAGGAGCAGCAGCCAGCGCTTGACGTGGAGCCCCGGCGTGAACCAGCGAACCAGGTTCGCGCTCGGACGAATTCGTACCTTCATACCCGCGTCCCGATTCTGGCACGCCGAACGGGCACCGCCCGGTCCGGGGCCTTCCCGCTTCAGACGGGCGGAGTGCCCCTCACCTCGCCCTTCGAGGCGAGCTCGACCGGATCACGGCGCTTGCGCAGCTTGTCGAGGTTGTGCTCCGCGTCGATGTACCGCGTGGTGCCCGAGTAGGAGCGCATCACCAGGCTCTGGGTCCGGCAGCGGTCCTCGCCGAGGAACCGCACCCCCTCGAGCAGCTCGCCGCTGGTGATCCCGGTGGCTGCGAAGAAGACGTTGTCGCCGGCGACGAGGTCGTCCAGCTGGAGGACGTCCCCCTCGTTCTTGCCCTCACGCTCGAGCACGGCCCGCTCTCCGTCACGCAGCCAGATGCGGGCCTGCATCCCCCCGCCGACGCACTTGATGGCGCACGCGGCGAGCACCGCCTCCGGCGCTCCCCCGATACCCATGAGCACGTCGATGCCGGTGCGGTGCTCCATCGCCGCCATGAGCCCGGCCGCGACATCGCCGTCCATGATCAGCTTGACGCGAGCACCCGCCGACCGGATCTCATCGAGGAGGGGTTCGTGCCGCTCGCGATCGAGCACCACGACGGTGAGGTCCTCGACGCGGCGGTCCTCCGCACGCGCGATCCGCTTCAGGTTCTGGCTCACGCTCGCCGTGATGTCGATGACCTTCGCCGCCGCCGGCCCCACGATCAGCTTCTCCATGTAGGCGATGTGGGTGTGGAACATCGAGCCACGCTCCGCCAGCGCCACCGTCGCGATCCCGCCCGGGATCCCGCGTGCGACGAGCCGGGTGCCGTCGATCGGATCGACCGCGACGTCGACCTCCGGGGGGTTGCCGTTGCCCACCTGCTCGCCGATGTACAGCATCGGCGCCTCGTCCTTCTCCCCCTCGCCGATGACGACGACGCCGTCCATGTCGACGAACCCGAGGCTGCGCCGCATCGAGTTCGACCGCGGCCCCGTCGGCGGTCTCCTTCTGGTTGCGGCCCATGTGGCGCGCGGCGGCCATCGCGGCGCCCTCGGTGACGCGGACGAGCTCGAGCGCGAGGTTGCGGTCGATCGGGGTCCCGAGGTCGCGAGCGTGCGAGGGATGCGTTGTCACTGGCCGCCGATCATACGGTGCGTGTCCCGTTCGAGACGAGCCGTCCCGAACTCGACGACCGCGTCCGCCGCGCAACGCACCCCCTCGGCAAGGGCGTCGCTGAAGGCGGCGCGGTCCGTGCGCTCGCTGCGCGCCGCCGAACCCAGGAAACCGCCGGCGAGCGCGTCTCCGGCGCCTGTGGGATCGACGACGCGGGGGACCGGGACCGCGGACAGTTCGACGACACCGCCGGCGGTGACGCACGCGGCCCCGAGCGGACCGCGCTTGACGACAACGGCGCGAAGCCGGCCGGTCCCGCACAGCGCCCCCGCCGAGCCGCGCCAGTCATCGCTGCCTGTGAGCGCCGCGAGCTCCGCGGCGTTGAGGAACAGGATGTCGGCGCGCGCGACCACGGCGCGCACCTCCGCCGCACGGTTCCTGATGAACACGGTCATCGAATCCATGCCGATGAGCGCCGCCGTCGACTGGTCGATCACCTCCTGCTGCAGGCGCGGGTCCATGCTGCCGACGAAGAGCACCTCGGCGCGCCGGGACGCGTCGGAGAGCACCGGCCGCCATTCCGGGTCACAGCCGGGCTCGGACAACTCGTGCGCGGTGACCCATCGCTCGAAGTCGTGGACCGCGTGCCACCGGAATGTCGGGCGCGCGCTGACGACCACCCCATCGAGATCGACCCGCGGGCTCGCGAGGATGCGCCGGTGGTGCGCATCGGTGTCCGCGCCGACGATCCCGTTGACGTGCACGGTCGCGAACCGGGACGCCGCCAGCGCGAAGTACACCGCCGAGCCGCCGAGGACGTCGCGCCGGCCGGCAGGCGTGGTGATGTCATCGTGATGGAGCGTGCCGGCGACGGCGACCTCCCAGGTCACCTCGGGAGAGGCGTCAGCCGGCGGCGGCGGTCCGGTCCCGATCGCCGAACAGCGGGATGATCGGAGCAAGCATCGGTCGCCGCGATTCGACCGCGCGCATCAGGAGGATCTCCTGCGCCTCGAACAGGATGTCCGCGACATGGTCGGGCTGGCGGTCGATGCCGAGGCGGTCACGCAGACCGGGGTCGACCGCTCCCACCGCACGCACCACCGCGCTCCAGACGGACGCGGGGATCAGCCGGAACGACCGGACGCGGCACTCCTCGATCAGGTCGATGAGCGCGTCCGCCTCACGAACCCGGAGTCGCGTCCGGGAGATGCGTTCACGCCGGAATGCCGCCTCTCGTTCGACGCGTGCGATTTCGAGGCAGGTCCGTTCCATGGGACCGGGTTGCGAGGGCGTCGCCGCAGCGTGCACCAACGGATTGTCACACGCCCGGCTCCGGCTGCGAGGCTCGGCAAATCCCTGTTACATGGGGTAGCAGATCGATCGCCAGCGGCCGCCGCCGGGAACGAGGTGCACGACACGGTGGATCCTCGCGACCGGTTCCGGGTCACCGACCTCGTACTCCACCTCGAGCTCGGCCACGTCCTGGTAGGTCGTGCCGCGCGGCGCGTCCGTCCACTCGGGGAGATATCGCACCTCCTTGACGTTGACGCCACGGAGGCGCCGCATCGTCGAGGCTCCCTGGGCCTCGGCGAACGCCTCGGGAGAGCCCCAGCTCAGCTGGCAGTCCTCGCTCAGCAGCGAGAACGCGCGCCGGAACTGGTTCGCGCGCATCAGCTCCACGAACAGTGCCTCGCTGAACGCCGGGTTGCCGGGCGGCCGCGATCCCGCCCGCCGGTGGCCACGCTCGTGCGCGTCGACGAGCGCGGCGGCGCGGCGCGAGGTGATCGTCGCCGTCTCGCTGCCGGCCCAGAACGCCCGGGTCTCCGCGTCCACCTGGGACGTCCGCGGGGTGGGAACCTCCGCCGGCGCGGCGACCCCGACGGCGTCGACATGCTCGCGGACGGGACGGCGAAGCCAGCGCGCGAATCGCCCGCCGTCAAAGGGCTTGCGACGGTTGCGCTCGGTGCCGATCAGGACGTGTGGAGGCAGCGGCATCGCCGGCGCAAGTGTACGCGCGCGGCGAACTGCTCTGGAAGCGCGGTGGCACGCGCATGCACCCGAGGCCTAGGATGCGCGGTGATGCCGCCAGCACGCGCCCGCATCCTGATCGCAGAGGATGAGAGCGCGATCGCCCAGCAGGTGATCAACCGGTTCACGCTGATCGGTCACGAGGTGCGCTGGGCGCGCGCGGTGCGCGAGGTTCGTGCCGAGCTGCCGGTGTTCGACCCCGACGTGCTGATCCTCGACACGACGCTCGACACCGACGGGCTCGAGTTCTTCCAGGCGATCCGCTTCGCCCCCGAGCACCCGCGCGGCGGGGTGGTGATCCTCACGGCACCCGGCGACATCGTGGCCCGGGAGCGCGCTCAGCAGCTCGGCGCGGCGGCCGTGATGATGAAACCGGTGCGGGGTGACGAGCTGGTCGACATCGTCGAGGATCTGCTCACCTACATCTGACCGCCCGTCTCAGCGGAGCACGGCGCCGACGACGATGATCACGGCACTACCGGCAACCCAGAGCGCCAGCGTCGCCCACACGTAGAGGGGGATCCGCGCGCGCTCGTCGTACCAGCTCACGACGCGACGCTCGGTCATCACGATGATCGCGAGCGCGTCGAGGATGACGAAGAAGAGCGTCACGAGCAGCGCGACAGCGTCGATGCCGCTCCCGTCGACGGCTCCGACGATCACCGATATCGCGGCGAGCCCGATCGCCGCCCCGAGCGTGCCGACCTGGGTCTGCCGGACCCAGGCGCGCTTTCTGGTGAGCAGTGCGGCGATGATGATCAGCGTTGCCGCGTACGACGCGGAGGACACGGCGGCGACCACCTGCGCGGCGATGGGCAGCTCCTTGACCCCCGTGCTGCTCTCGACGCCTCCGGCGAACGGGGCCAGCGTGCCGAAGAGCGCGAGGATCGCCAGCGCGAGGTCCCACGTGTACACGAAGAGCACCGCCGTCGGGCGGCGTTCCTGCTCATCCTCGCGCGACGTGATCGAATTCGGCACGCCCGCGATGATGCCATCGCGACCGGCGCCTGCCGCTTGTACCCTGTCGCGATGACCACCATCGTCGTCCTGCGAGGCGATCAGACCGGCCAGGAGCTGCTCGAGGAGGCGCTGCGGGTCATCGCCCCCGGCGTGCTCGGCGTCGATCTCGATCTCCAGACCTTCGACCTCTCCCTCGCTCACCGCCGTGCGACCGACAACCAGGTCGTCCTGGAGGCGGCGGACGCCATGCGGGCGGCGGGCTTCGGGCTCAAGGCCGCGACGGTGACGCCCGAGGACCGCGACGCGGTCGGCAGCCCCAACGCGCTTCTGCGCGAACGGGTGGGGGGCCGGGTCATCCTGCGAACCGGCCAGCGCCTCCCCGGTGTCGCGGGCATCGCCGGGGTGAGCGCGCCGATCAGCATCGTGCGCATGGCCGTCGACGACGCCTACAACGCGAAGGAGTGGCGGGAGCGGCGCGGCGACGACGAGATGGCGTACCGCACCGAGCAGATCTCGCGCGCGACGTGCAGGGCGGTTGCCGAGTTCGCCTTCAAACACGCGGAGCGGACCCACGCCCGGGTCTTCGGCGGCCCCAAGTTCACCGTGTCCCGGACCTACGAGGGCATGTTCAAGGAGGAGCTCGACGCCGCGGCGGCACGCCATCCCGGTGTCGACTACGAGCCGCAGCTCATCGACGCCACCTACGCGCTGCTCTTCAGCCGCGCCGGTGACGCGCTGGTGATCCCCGCGCTCAACCGCGACGGCGACTGCCTCAGCGACCTCGTGCTCCCGCTCTTCGGGAGCATCGCGGGGGCGGAGTCGCTGCTGCTCGGCTTCGACCACGACCCGCTCGTCCCGAGCGTGGTGATGGCCGAGGCGCCGCACGGCACCGCGCCTGGGCTCGAGGGGAAGAACGTCGCGAACCCGATGGCGATGATCCTCGCAGCGTCGGCGGTGCTCGGCTTCGCCGCCGACCCCGGCTGCGTGACCGCGTCCACCGTCATCCGCGACGCCGTGTTCGAGGTGCTCCGCGCCGGGATCCGCACCTCGGATCTCGGCGGCAGCGCGTCGACCACCGCCTTCACCGACTCCGTGATCGAGCACGTGCGCGCAGGGCTCGGCCGCGCGCACCCGTCCCCCACGGCGTGACCCGCATCCATCTCGACCACGCGGCGACGACACCGGTGGCACCCCGCGTGCTCGAAGAGATGCTGCCGTACCTGACCACAACACAGGGCAATCCGTCGTCGGTCCACCAATCCGGACGCGCCGCGCGAGCAGCCGTCGACCGTGCCCGCGACCGGCTTGCCGGCGTGCTCGAGTGCGCGCAGGGTGAGATCGTCTTCACGGGCTCGGGGACCGAGGCCGACAACCTCGCGATCCGGGGCGTGGTGGAGCGGTGGCACGACGAGCGGGGCCGGCATGTCGTCGTCAGCGCTATCGAGCACGAGGCGGTGCTCGAGACCGGGCGGCGCCTCGAGGAGACCGGCGCGGCCACGCTCACCATCGTCGGATGCGACCGGGCCGGGTGCGTTGCCCCCGACGCGGTGGCCGCCGCGGTGGGTCCGGAGACCGTGCTCGTTTCAGTCATGTTCGTCAACAACGAGACGGGGGCGATCCAGGATGTGGCGGCGATCGCCGACGCCGTGCACCGGCGCAACCCGAGGACGCTGGTCCACACCGATGCGGTGCAGGCGCTCGGCCGGATCCCGGTCCATCCGGCCGGGCTCGGGGTCGACCTGCTCTCGATGTCGTCGCACAAGCTCTACGGGCCCAAGGGGGTCGGCGCGCTCTGGGTGCGTCAGGGGGTCCTGGTCGCCGCACAGTCCACTGGAGGCGGCCAGGAGCGCAACCGGCGGAGCGCCACCGAGAACGTCGCCGGGATCGTCGGCTTCGCCGCCGCCGCGGTGACGGCCCAGGAGCTCCGCGCCGCGGAGGCCGCGCGGCAGGCGGAGCTCTGCCGGCGCCTCGCGGTCGCCGTGAGCGCGCGGGTCCCGGACACGACGGTCACCGCGGCGGAGGCGCCACGTGCCCCGGGGTTCGCCACCTTCGCGTTCCGCGGCGCGCGCAGCGACGTCCTGCTCGCGGCACTCGACATGGCCGGTGTCGAGGCCTCCGCGGGCTCGGCGTGCGCGAGCGGTGCGCCGATGCCGTCGCACGTGCTGCGCGCGATGGGCTACCCGGACGATCTTGCCGCCGGGGCGCTGCGCTGCACCACCGGCCGGATCACCACGTCAGAGGACGTGGACCGAGCCGCGGATCTGATCGCTCAGGCCGTGGCGCAGGTCCGGGCTCGCCTCGCGATGGGCCCCGCCGCCCTCTGACGCCCGGAGCGATCAGGCGGGGGTCGGAAGCCCGATATCGGTGCGAAGCGCGGCCGCGTCCTTGGCGGCGGTGGCGAGCAGCGGGACGATCTGGTTCTGCAGGGTCGCGACGAGGGCGACGCTCGGGGCGGTGGCCGCCTGTTCGAGCAGCGATTCGATCGCCGCGTCGTCGCCGAGCAGGTGGCTCGCGTCGTTCGTCGCGGTGCCGGTGAAGGTCAGGGCCCGAAGCGCGTTGTCGTACGCGATCGTCGCCTGGCGCTGCTCGCTGAGCGCCGACTGGCATGCGCTCAGCGAGACACCCGGGCTCGCCGCATCGCATGCGGCGTTCTCCGCGAGCGCGACCTGGCTCACCGTCCGGTTGTAGAGGGCCGCGGCGGCCGAGTACCTCGTCTGGATCTGCGCGGGGGTCAGCGGCGTCGGCGTCGGCGACGTGACGCTGTTGGATCCCCCGCACGCGGCGAGGAGGCTCGCGATCACCCCCGCGCCGGCGCTGAGACACGCACGCGACCGTCGGGAGCTGGGGAAGCGGTTGGGACAGGGGGGCATCGGGCCAGCCGAGGGTATCTCAGCAGTGGCCCGGGATCCACTCGTCCCCCGGCCGCGTCGGGTATAATTCTGACCATGACAGTCGGAATTCCGCTGACCTCAGGGCGACCGGCCTCACACCGGCACGCCGCCGACCCCAACGCGCCCGCCGCGGCGTCGTTCTCGATGCGGGTGAGCTCCAAGGCTCACTACGGGTTGCGCATGATGACCGAGTTCGCCAAGGCGTACGGGACGGGCCCGATGAGCATCGCCGAGGTCGCCCGAGTGGAGCACCTGCCCCTCGCCTACCTCGAGCAGCTCGCCTCGCAGCTCCGGCGCGGCGGCCTCGTGGAGAGCACCCGGGGCGTGCACGGCGGCTACTCGCTGGCACGGCCCGCGGACCAGGTCAGCGTGCTCGACGTGGTCAGCGTCATCGAGGGGGAGGTGGCGCCGGTCGAGTGCGTCGCGCACGGGTATGTGACCGGCTCCTGCCAGCGCGAGGGGGAGTGTGCCTCGCGCGGGCTCTGGCTCCGCCTCAAGCGCAGCATCGACGCGGTGCTCAGCCAGACGACGCTCGCCGAGCTGGTCGCCGACCAGTCGCTGATCGACTCGATGGCGCCGGTGCCCGTGGAGGCCGGACGGTGAGCCAGGCAACCCTGTCGATCGCCGGCCTGCACGCGTCCGTCGAGGGCAAGGAGATCCTCAAGGGCGTCGACCTCGAGGTCAAGCAGGGTGAGGTGCACGCGCTCATGGGTCCGAACGGCTCGGGCAAGAGCACGCTCGCCTACACGCTCATGGGCCACCCGAAGTACGCGGTCACCGCGGGCTCGGCGCACTTCGAC
This sequence comes from Candidatus Dormiibacterota bacterium, assembly GCA_963848445.1. Lineage (GTDB taxonomy): Bacteria > Chloroflexota > Dormibacteria > Aeolococcales > Aeolococcaceae > Palsa-851. The sequence goes on along the minus strand of CAWKDT010000003.1, from coordinate 482,047 downwards.
GGCGAGGATCTGCTGCCGCTCACCGCGGACGCCCGCGCCCGCCTGGGGCTGTTCCTCTGCTTCCAGTACCCCACCGCCATTCCCGGCGTGACCACCGTGAACTTCCTCCGCGCCGCGCTCCGGGCCCAGGGCAAGGAGATGCCCGCGCGTGAGTTCATCAGCCGGCTCAACGCGGAGATGGCGGAGCTGAAGATCGACGAGAGCTTCCGCGCCCGGTACATCAATGACGGCTTCTCCGGCGGTGAGAAGAAGCGCGCGGAGATCCTGCAGCTGGCGATGCTCCGCCCCCGTCTCGCCATCCTCGACGAGACGGACTCGGGGCTCGACGTCGATGCGCTGCGCACCGTGGCCGAGGGCGTCAACCGGCTCTGCGGGCCGGACATGGGCGTGCTCGTCATCACCCACTACCCGCGAATCCTCGAATACATGCGGCCGGATCGCGTGCACGTGCTCAGCGAGGGCCGCGTCGTGACGTCGGGCGGCGCCGACCTGGCACAGAGGATCGAGCGCGAGGGATATGAGCCGATACTCGGGGTGGCCGCGGCCGCCGCCACGGCCTAGGAGGTTTCCGCTATGGCGATTCAGGCACGCGAGCTGACCAAGGACTACCAGTACGGCTTCTCCGACGTGGACGTGTCGGTGTTCCGCACCGCGAAGGGCCTGTCACCCGAGGTGGTGGCATCGATCTCGCAGCACAAGAACGAGCCCGAGTGGATGCTGAAGTTCCGCCTCAAGGCGCTCGACCACTTCCGCAAACGGCCGATGCCCAACTGGGGCGCCGATCTCTCCGGCCTCGATTTCGACAACATCTACTACTACGTCAAGCCCGTCGAGGAGATGAGCCGCTCGTGGGACGACGTGCCCGATTCCATCAAGCAGACGTTCGACCGTCTCGGCATCCCGCAGGCGGAGCGCAAGTTCCTCGCCGGGGTGAGCGCCCAGTACGACTCCGAGGTCGTCTACCACAGCATCCGTGAGGACCTCGAGAAGCAGGGCGTGCTCTTCAGCGACTGCGACACCGGGTTGCGCGAGCACGAGGACCTCTTCCGCAAGTACTTCGGCACGGTGATCCCGCCGAACGACAACAAGTTCGCCGCGCTCAACAGCGCGGTGTGGTCCGGCGGGTCGTTCGTCTACGTGCCCAAGGGCGTCCGTGTCGAGATCCCGCTCCAGGCGTACTTCCGGATCAACAGCGACAACATGGGCCAGTTCGAGCGGACGCTCATCATCGCGGACGAGGGTTCGTCGGTCCATTACATCGAGGGATGCACCGCGCCCAACTACTCGAGCGACTCGCTGCACAGCGCGGTCGTCGAGCTGATCGCGCACAAGGGCGCGAAGATCCGCTACACGACGATCCAGAACTGGTCCGACAACGTCTACAACCTGGTCACCAAACGAGCCATCGCCAACGAGGACGCGACGGTCGAGTGGATCGACGGCAACCTCGGGTCGAAGGTGACCATGAAGTACCCGTCCGTGTACCTCATGGGCGAGCGCGCGCACGCCGAGGTGATGAGCGCCGCCTTCGCCGGCAACGGTCAGCACCAGGACGCGGGGAGCAAGGCGATCCACGTCGCCCCAAACACCACGAGCAACATCGTGTCCCGCTCCATCAGCAAGGGAAGCGGCCGGACGTCCTATCGCGGCCACATCAAGGTGCTCCCGAAGGCGCATGACGTCAAGGTGAACGTGCGCTGCGACGCGCTGCTCCTCGACGAGGAGTTGCGCAGCGACACCTATCCGTACATGGACATCGAGAACCCGGATGTGACGGTCGGCCACGAGGCGAGCGTGAGCAAGGTCGGCGAGGATCAGATCTTCTACCTGACCTCGCGCGGCATCACCGAGCAGGACGCGACCGCGCTCATCGTCAACGGCTTCTTCGAGCCCTTCGTCAAGGAGCTGCCGATGGAATACGCGGTCGAGCTCAACCGGTTGCTGGCACTCTCCATGGAGGGTGCGATCGGGTGAGTCACCCCACGAAATCCACGATTTCGCGGGGGCCCCGGCCGTGATGACACCGCTCGCCGATGCGCCTGCGACGGCGCTGGGGCCTGCGGTCGCGGCGGCTCGCTCCGCCGCATCCCCCGCGTGGCTCGGGGCGCGCCGCCAGATCGCCTGGGACGCCTTCGAGGCACTCCCCATGCCGTCGTCGCACCGTGACGAGGACTGGCGCCGCACCGACATCTCGGGGTTGCACCCCGAGCGCTTCGCGCCCATGGAGCGCGTCGAAGCGTCGGTGCTCGACGCGATGCGGGCGCAGCGCGACACCGCCGCGCCGGACGCCGCCCTGGTGATCGACGCGCCCGTGCCGGCGACCGTCGAACAGGCGGACACCCTGCTCGCGCAGGGGATCATCATCACCACGCTCGAGGAGGCGGCGAAGGTTCATCCCGAGCTCGTGGAACGAGCGCTCGCGAACGTCCGCCCCGACGAGTCGAAGTTCGCCGCGCTCTGGCACGCGATGTGGCGTGGCGGCGCGTTCGTCTATGTCCCCCGCGGTGTCGACGCGCTCGTCCCGGTCTGGATCGCCCACGCCGCGAGCGGCGCCGATGCTGCGGTCTTCCCCACCACCGTCGTGCTGCTCGATGAGAGCGCCTCGCTCACGGTCATCGACGCGTACACCTCGCCGGCGGGCGCCGAGCCCCTGTTCAGCGATGCGATGGTGATCCTCGCGGCCGGCCGCGACGCGCGCCTCGACTACTGCACCGTGCAGCAGTGGGGCGCCGGCGTCTGGCACATCGGGCTGCAGCGTGCGCGGCTGGATGCCAACGCGAAGCTGCGCTTCACCGGGCTCACCCTCGGCTCGCGGCTGCAGAAGGTGTGGTGGGAGGTGCTGCTCGACGGGGTCGGCAGTGAGGCCGATATCTACGGCATCTGCTTCGGTGACGGCACGCAGCACATCGATCATCAGTCCCTGCAGGCGCACGCCGGCGCGGAGACGCGCAGCAACCTGCTGCTCAAGGTCGCGGTGCGCGACCAGGCGCGGTCGGTGTACGCCGGGCTCATCGACGTGGCACCGACGGCGGTGCACGCCGACGGCTACGTCGCCAACCGCAACCTCCTGCTGAGCCAGGGCGCCAAGGCGGACTCGATCCCCCGTCTCGAGATCCGCGCCAACGACGTCAAGTGCGGCCATGGAGCGACCGCCGGACACATCGACGCCGATCAGCGGTTCTACCTGATGTCACGCGGCGTGCCGCCCGAGGAGGCGAGCTCGCTCATCGTGCGGGGGTTCATGGACGACGTCCTCGATCGTGTCCCCCACCGTGGGTTCGCCGAGCTTGCCGGCACGCTGCTCGACGAGGAGATCGCCGGTTCGTACGTGGCCGGGGTCGAGGCGGGGTCATGAGTGACGGCTGGGTCGACGTCGCGCATGCCGGCGACATCCCGCCGGGATGCGCCGCGCGCGTGGAGATCGACGACGTTCCCATCGCGATCTTCAACGTCGAGGGGACGTACTACGCCCTCGATGACACCTGCAGCCACGCCGAGGCGTCGCTGAGCGAAGGCGACCTCGACATCGACCGCTGCGCCATCGAGTGCCCGCTGCACGGCTCGAGCTTCGACCTGCGCACCGGTGAGCCGCTCTCGCTGCCGGCCGTCGAACCGGTGCGAGCGCATCGTGTCGAGACGACCGAGAGCGGGATCGTGCGGGTGGCGCTCGCCGACGGGGTGGCGGCGCCGTGACCACGCACGTCGCCACGGAGAGCGCCCTCGACGTCGCGCGCATCCGCGCCGACTTCCCGATCCTCGAACGTTCGGTCGGCACGCACCCGCTCGTGTACCTCGACTCGGCGGCGACATCGCAGAAGCCGCGAGCGGTCGTGGAGGCGGTCGACGCCTACTACGGGTCGAGCAACGCCAACGTGCATCGCGGCGTGCACACGCTCGGCAACGAGGCGACCGACGCCTTCGAGCATGCGCGCAAGCGCGTCGCGGCGTTCATCGACGCTCCGGCGAAGGGCCTGGTCCTGCTGCGCAACACGACCGAGGCGCTCAACCTCGTCGCGTCGTCGTACGCGACCCAGCTGCTCGAGCCCGGTGACCGCATCGTCGTCACGGTGATGGAGCACCACAGCAACCTGGTGCCCTGGCAGCTGGCGGCCGAGCGGCGCGGCCTCCAGCTCGCGTCCCTCGACATCGACGCGGACGGCCGGCTCGACCTGACCAACCTCGACGAGCTGCTCGCGCCGCCGACGCGCCTTGTGGCGATCGGCCATCAGTCCAACGTCCTCGGGACCGTCAACGACCTCCGCGGCATCGCCGATCGCGCGCACGCGGCGGGCGCGCTCGTGTGCGTCGACGCGGCGCAGTCGGTGCCCCACATGCGCGTCTCGGCGCGCGAGCTGGACTGCGACTTCATGGCGTTCAGCGGCCACAAGATGTGCGGACCGATGGGCATCGGCGCGCTGTGGGCAAGGCCCGAGCTCCTGGAGCGCATGCCGCCCTTCCTCGGTGGCGGCAGCATGATCAGCCGGGTCACGCTCGAGCACAGCTCGTGGAACACCGTGCCCCACAAGTTCGAGGCCGGAACGCCGGACGTCGCGGGCGCGGTCGGTCTCGCGGCGGCGTGCGACTACATCGACGGCATCGGGCGTGACCGCATCCATGCGCACGAGATGTCGCTGACCCGCCACCTTCTCGATGTTCTGGACGAAGTTGGCGATATCACGATCTTCGGACCGCGCGATCTCGAGGCCCGGGGCGGAGTGGTGAGCTTCAACCTTGCCGACGTGCACGCCCACGACGTGGGGACCATCCTCGACCGCCTCGGCATCGCGGTGCGCGCAGGACATCACTGCGCCCAGCCGCTGATGGCGCGGTACGACGTGCCGTCCATGGCTCGCGCGTCGGTCTACCTGTACACCACCCACGAGGAGATCGACGCCCTCGGCGAGGGGTTGGGCGAGGTGCGGAGGGTGTTCCGGCTCTGACGCCGATGCGCCACTCGCCGATGCCGGCGGTCGAGACGCCCCGGCGCTAGAGACCTCCGAGAAAGGCGGCGATGCGGTCGGTGGCATCCTCGCGGACGGCGAGCAGCCCGTGCCCGAGCTTCGGGTATGTCACCAGCTCGGCATTCCTGAGGGTGCGCACCTCACGGCGCAGCAATTCGATATTCGCGAAGGGATCGCGCTCACCGGAGAGCAGGAGCACAGGACAGTCGATGCGCGCCCAGTGCGCGGTGCGCAGCTCGTCGGGGTGCCCGGGCCGGTGGAGCGGGTAGCTCAACAGGACCAGCGCTGTGACGTGTTGCTCGGCGGCGAGCATGCTCGCCATCCGGCCGCCGAACGAGTGACCGCCGATCGCCGCGCCGGGCTCGGCGGTCACCGCGTCGCGGAAGACGCCCACGGCCCGGTCGGGGCTCGACCTCGGCAGCTCCAGCGCCTCAGCCCCCACGCCGCGCGCCGCCAGGGCCTCCACCCACGGTCGCATCGAGGCGGCGGTCCCCGAGGCTCCATGGCCGAGGAGCAGCCGCGGTGGCGCAGCCGGTCTATCCCTGCTCACGCTCGAGCACCGGAAACGCGACGGGCTGCACCACGCGAGCGGCGGCGACCGGGCGCCGCGGCAGCCATGCGGCACACACGAGCGCGCCGCAGAGCAGGATCCCGCTGCCGCACCAGAAGGGCAGCCCGACGTTGACGCCATAGAGCGATCCGAGCACCGCGGCGCCGAACGCCATCCCCGAGAACTGGTAGAGGCCGCCGATGCCCATCGTCCGCCCCCGGAGCGATTCGGGCGTGCTGTCACCGATGACCGCGAAGAGGCTCGGCTCGAGGATCACCGTCGCCACGGCCTCGATCGCGCCGACGGTCAGGATCACCGCGAGGAGCTGCAGGAATGGGTACGTGGCCGCGCAGGCCGCTACAACGAGCATTCCGGTGGTGACGAGCCTGCGCCGGTCGGCTCGGTCCGCCAGCCGTCCACCCGCGCGGGCCAGCAGGAGGATGGGCAGCGCGAACAGGCTCACCGAGAGCCCGATGATGAGCGGGCTGTTGCCCCGCGCGGCGAGGTACTGCGGCCAGACCACGTCATACATCGACCAGATCGTGCCGACGGCGAACAGCGCCGCGATCGGCACGATGATCCCGCGCAGCCGCCACCAACGGAACCGCTCCTTCCTCACGACCGTGGCAGCCGGCGCGGCGCGGGTCTCCGGCACGCGCAGCATCGGCCCGATCCCGATGAACATCGCCGCTCCGGTGACTCCGAACACCGCGGAGTCCTGCCACAGCGCCGCTGCGCCGCCGATCAGCGGCCCGACGAGGAGCCCGACCATCTCGTAGGCCTGGAGCTGCGAGAAGCGCTCCGCCCGCCGCTCAGGGGCGCTGAGATCGGTCAGCGCGGCTCGCAGCGCAGGGACGTAGGCGCCCGCGCACGCGCCCATCACGATGCGGATGGCGGTGAGCACCGGGAGTGACCCGATGTTGAAGAACAGGAAGATCGACAGGAACGCGTACACCAGGCGCGGGCCCACCAGAAAGGGCTTGCGGCCCCATCGATCGCAGAGGCGTCCGGCGGGCACCTGGACGAGCGTGTTCGCGACGAGCGGTCCGGCGATGAACACGGCGACCGCAACCGAGTTCCCGCCGCGGTTGGCGACGTAGAGCGGCGCGATCGGAAACACCGCCGCGACGCCGGTGAACATGATCAACTGCCCGACCAGCAGCCAGAACGCGGGGTCCGGCGAGCGTTCCCTGTCGCGCCGGCGGACGAGGATTCGAGCCATCCGGGCCATTCTCACGGTGGCTTCCCAGGTTTTGCTCTCGAACCGTTGGACTACGATGTCTGCATGGCAGTCGGGTACACCCCGGTCGATGACGACCTCTACCGCGAGATCATCCTCGACCACTATCGGAACCCCCGTCACCGCGAGGCGGTGGTCCCCGCGGACAAGGTCATCGAGGCCAACAACCCGCTCTGCGGCGACGAGATCGACCTGAGCTACCGGCTCGACGGCGACCGGGTCGCCGCGATCGGCTTCACCGGTCGCGGTTGCTCGATCAGCCAGGCGTCGGCGAGCATGCTGTGCGAGGCGGTGACCGGGATGCGGGTCGAGGAGGCGGCACGGCTCGCCGAGCGCTTCCGCGCCATGCTCACCGGCGACGGGGGCACCCCGGCCGACGCCGCCGACATCGGCGATCTCGAGGCACTGCGCGGCGTGCGCGCCTACCCGGTTCGGGTCAAATGCGCGACCCTCGTGTGGAACGCACTCATCGAGGGCCTCACCGACAACACGACGGGGGAACCGGAATGAGCGCTGCGGAACCTGCTGCGCAACCAGAGGCACGCGCGTCGGATGAACTGATCCGCGCCGCGCTCAGCGAGGTGTACGACCCCGAGATCGGCATCGACATCGTGTCGCTCGGGTTGATCTACGGCACGAACATCGACGACGACGGGCTGCTGACGATCGACATGACGCTCACCACGCCGTACTGCCCGCTCGGGCCGATCATCGAGACGCAGGCGCACGCAGTCTGCGCGCCGCTGCCGGGGGTGCGTGACGTGCACGTGAACCTGGTCTGGGCCCCTCCGTGGGATCCGCGCACGATGGCGTCGGACGAAGCCCGCCTCGAGCTCGGCATCTACTGATCCTCGACGCCGGACGCGCGGTCTGGCATCGTTGGCGCCATGGAGCGCGTCTTCACACTCGAGGAGGCCACGGCGCTGCTGCCGCAGCTCACCGAGCTGCTCGCCGCGCTGCGTGATGCGCACAGGATGGCAATCGAGCTCGGTGGTGCGGCGGCGACCCACACGGTCTCCAGCAACGGATCGGCGGCAGCCGCGGTGACCGCGTCGGGCCCGATGCTCGAGGTCGAGCGCCTCGGCGGCGAGGTCGAAGCCCTTGGGGTGATCCTGCGCGACCCGGAGACCGGCCTGGTGGACTTCGCCTCGGTGCGCGAGGGCGAGCAGATCTATCTCTGCTGGCGGCTCGGCGAGGAGCGCATCGCGTATTTCCACCCCCGCGACACGGGCTTCATGGGACGCCAGCCACTCTGATCGGCGCGGTCAGCTCGCGGCGTCGAACTCCGCGAGCCGCTGGACGTCCTCCGGAGTCATGCGCACGAACAGCGCGAGATCGTCGCTGCGGTCGAGAAAGCGGACCTGCACGACGACGTCGTGGTGGAAGAACCCGTTGGGGCGCACCACGATTCCCACCAGCTCGCCCTCGTCGAAGAGCACGTCCTGCACGGTCCCGAGCTTCTGTCCACCGTGGCCGATCATCACGTTCTCGCCATGGCGGATCTCGAGCTCTCCCTCGGCCTTGTGCGCGGTCTCGCCGAGGTTCGGGAACATGGGGCCGACGCCGAGTGAGCCGCCGGCGAGCGCCGCCGCGTACATCACGCCGCTTCCCCGCTGCATCGGCCGGTAGGCGTAGCTGAGATACGGCGGCAGGCGGCGCGTCGCACGCGCGTCGAGGCTCAGCCGGATCTCCTCGTGCGACGCAGACGCCACCGCGTCGAGCGGGACGATCACCTCCGCCACCATCATGCCCGCGCCCGGCGCGAACGTCCTGCCCGAGAACCACTCCGTCTCACGGACGATCAACGCACGGGGATCCCAGGTCTCACCGTCGATGACCACCCGCTGGAGGCTGCCCGCATGACGTCCGTCGGCGGTGCGCACGGACGCACCGAGATGGAAGTCCTCGAGACGGTGCGCGCGGGCGTCCGGCGCGCCGTTCACACCGCACCGCCGAACCGGGATACACTTGCCAGGCGTCTCTCGGCCCGGACCCGTCCCGCCATGACTACGACGCACGCGGAGACGGTGCCGTGGCACTCAGGCAAAAGGAGGACCCTTGCCCATGACCGATTGTTCGAGTACCACCTCCTTCCCGACCAGCGCTGTGGTGGAGAGCTGACCAAAGGGGCCCAGGTCACCACTCGGAGAGAGGCGCAAACCGCCGCACCCGGCGGTCTCTCCACGCACTCGCGCTAACCGCGGCACAGCCGCGGCTCGAGCCTGTCACCGGCTTCATCAGGTGAAACGCGCCGTCTGGATCTGCGCTTCGCGGGTCGAGACGGCCGGCGATGGAACGATCTGATCGGTTTCCACCCATCCCTCGTCCCCGTCTGCCACGCGAACCTTGACGAACGCTCCTTCGCGCTCGGCGAGCGCCACGACCTCGGTGGCGGTGAAGAGCTCACGCCCTCGGGGGGCGTCGTGGCGGGGTTCGGTGAAGAGGCGATAGGGCACGCCGGCCCACGATGCGACGAGCGTCACCGGGCCGGGTGGCATCCGGCGGTCGCGGTAGACCGTCCGCGCGTCACCGGCACCCGCGCTGAGCAGGCGGATCACCTGGAGCGCCCGCGTGGTCGGGCCGCGATCGGCCTTGCCCATCGCTTTGGAGATCATGCCGCCCCCCGAGCTGGCTTCGACCTCCACCCAGGTGCCTTCGGCGACTGAGACCGCACGGCAGCGCACCCAGCGTGTGCGGATCTTGGGCTTGCCCCACTGCCCGAAGAGACCGCGGCGGCGGTGCTCGATGATCCGGGCCTCACTCTCACCGACCACCTCGTAGCGGTACGGCGGCGTGCCGATCATCTGCTCCATGGTCGCGAAGACCTCGCGCGGGGGGGCGGCGGCGAGGACGTGCCAGGTCTGAGCGGAGGGAGCCAGCATCGTCCGGATTGTAGCCGGGCGGGCCTCGAACCACCCGAGGGCGGGGCGGGGCTCAACCCGAAGAGGCAGCCGGACCGCTGCGATCGATGGCGTAGCGCTCGCACATGGTGTCGAAGCGGTCCGCGGTGTAGGCGTCGAGGAGACTGCGGTGGCGCTCCACCAGGGGGACGATCCGGTCCCTCAGATACCTGCCTCGAGCCGACCACTGGTAGTAGGAGCGTCCCCCGTGATGGTACGGACCGTAGAGCGCGCTGCCGGGATACGTGCGTCGCAGCCACTCGAAGGTCTGCTCGTGGCGGATGTGCATCCGCAGCGTCACCTGCGGCTGCCGGCCGTCGCCGCCGAAGTGGCCCTCGCCGACGAGAAGGCCCAGGAGGAATCCTGTCGAGAGGTCGTCGGAAGCCTCCACGAGGGCATCGGAAGGATCGGGTCCCGATCGGGCTCCCCCGGTTTCGGTGCTCACGCCCTCAACCGTATTCGGAGAGGTGTTTCACCGTCAAGTTCGGCGTGAAACAGTGCCGAAATGACTATGTGCGCCCCAGGTGAGTTATCCACAGGCGGGCCGGCGGGCGGCGCCTATCTCAACTCGGATGAGCGCTCGACGCCGGTGCGCATCCCTGGGGAAAGACGGGATAACTCACTGTCGGCCGGACGGGTGCGGCCATCCGCCCATAATCAGCCGCTTACCGTGCCACCAACCATCCTCGCTGTCGCCAACCAGAAGGGCGGGGTCGGCAAGACGACCACAGCCGTCAGCGTCGGGGCGTGCCTCGCTGAACTTGGGCGGAAGGTCCTCCTGATCGACATCGACCCACAGGCAAACGCGACGTCGGGCCTCGGGATCGACCGCAGCCGCGTCGAGACGAGCATCTACGACGTCGTCGTGCTCGGCCGCGCCCTCACCGACGCCAGGATTCCCAGCGCGGTGCCGGGCCTCGATGTCGTGCCCTCCGACATCGCGTTGGCCGGCTCCGAGATCGAGCTGGTCGACCTCGCGCGTCGCGAGCGCCGCCTCCAGTACGCCCTCGAAGCCCATGTGAGCGACGACGACTACGTGCTGATCGACGCGCCGCCGAGCCTCGGACTCCTCACCGTCAACGCCGTCGTCGCCGCCCAGGCCCTGCTCATCCCCATCCAGTGCGAGTTCTACGCGCTCGAGGGGCTCGGCCTGCTCATGCACACGCTGGCGCTGCTCCGCAGGGAGCTCAATCCCACCCTCGGGGTCGCGGGCATCGTGATGACCCTTTTCGACGCGAGGCTGGCGCTGGCTCACCAGGTCGTGGACGAGGTGCGCGCCCGGTTCGGCGATCAACTCCTCACGCCGCTCATCCCTCGCAACGTCAGGCTCAGCGAGGCGCCCAGCCATGGGCTGCCGATCACCCTGTACGACCCGACCTGCCGCGGTGCGATCGCCTACCGCCAGCTGAGCGCGAACCTCGACGCCCGGCTCCACGGCGGCGCGAGCCTTCCCGCTGCGGGCGTGCCGAGCCCCGCATGACCGACGACGCCGGCCAGCCACGCTCCTTCCGGCGCCGAGGGCTCGGGCGCGGCCTCGAGGCGTTGCTGTCCAGCGAACCCGAGGGCGGCGGCGAAGGGTCGCCGCTGATCAGCGTCGACCCGCGGACCGTCACGCCCAACCCGGAGCAGCCCCGCCGGTCGTTCGACCCGGAGGCACTCACGGCGCTCGGTGACTCGATCCGTCTGCACGGCCTGCTCCATCCGATCGTCGTGCAGCGCGAGGGCGCTGCCTTCCGCCTCGTCGCCGGTGAGCGGCGCCTCCGCGCCGCACAGCTCGCCGGGGTGGCGAGCATCCCCGCGATCGTCCGCCCAGCAGCCGAGTCGGGCCGGCACGCGCTCGAGATGGCCCTGACCGAAAACCTCCTCAGGACCGACCTCAACCCGATGGAGGAGGCGGCCGCGTACGCACGGCTCGCCGATGCCTTCGGCCTCACGCACGAGGCGATCGCGCTGCGGCTCGGTCGCAGCCGTTCCGGGATCACCAACGCCATCCGGCTCCTCAACCTTCCGGCGCCGGTCCAGGAGGCGGTCGCGGCGGACCGGCTCACCGCCGGTCATGCCCGGGCGCTGCTCGCCCTGCCGAACGCCGTGGACCAGGAGACGATGGCCGCCGCCGTCATCGCGGACGGCCTCAGCGTTCGGGAGACGGAGCGCGCCATCCAGGATCTCCTGACCCCGGGCGCCGCACCCGAGCGGCCCAGGCCGGCGGCGCCGGTCGTGGAGGCGCCGGCGCCGGACGACGTCGCGTTGCGCCGCGGCCTCGAGCACGCCCTGGGACTGCCGGTCCGCCTGCAGCGCCGCAAGGGTGGCGGCGGCAGAATCGTCATCGACTGGGCCGACGACTCGGACCTGGACGCGCTGTACCGGAGGCTGGGCGGCCCGCAGCTCTGACGCCCCGCAGGGGGCTGCGGGATCAGCCGATCGGCCGGTCTGCTGCTCCCGTGAGACGCGCCTCGGCAGCATCGGCGTCGAAGTTGGCGAGGAAGGCCTCGATGTACTTCGGACGGTCCGCCGGCTTGTAGTCGAGCAGGAACGCGTGCTCCCACACGTCCATCACGACGATGGGCTTGAAGCCGGCGATGTTGCCGTCCTCGTGCAGCGTGATCCAGTGATTGCTGAGACGGCCCGTCGCGGTGTCCAGATAGGTCACCGCCCAGCCGACGCCGCGCATGCCACCGATCGCGGTGAAGTCCTTGCGCCACGTGTCGATGTCACCGAACGACTCGCCGAGGGCCCGGCCGAGCGGCGATGACGACGAGATGCCGCCCCCACTCGCCTTGGTCAGGTTGCCGAAATACCACTCGTGGAGCACCATCCCGTTGTACTCGAATCCGAGCCGGCGGGTGAGCTCGGCATACGCGGGCGCCGCCGACTGGCCCGCCTGCTGCATCGTCACGAGCTGCTCGTTGAGAAGGTTGGTGTTTTTGACATAACCGCCATAAAGTCCGAAGTGCACCTCGAGCGTGTTGTCCGAGATACCGGTCAGTCCGGACAGGTCGAACGTCCGTGCCTTGTATGGGTTCTGGGTCAGCAACGCCATCTCTCGCCTCGCATGTGGAATCGATCGCTGGAGAAGTCCCGCGTGGGAGTCCATTCTGCCAGCGCGGTACGCCCGCCCGCATCACCCGGCCGGAGGCGCCACGATGTCCACCGGGTGGTTGTACGTCGTGTATGTGTCGGTCATGAAGTGGCCGGGCGCGTCCATCCCCACCTGCCGGACGCGGCCCGACGCGTCGATCCAGAACGTGAACCAGATGGCGGTCGACTGCTTGTTCCCGAAGCTCGAGACGATGGTGGTCGGGACTCCGTCGAGCACGGCCTGCCCGATGACATGGGCGTCCGTCAGCGGCTCGAAGTAGTCCCACACGAAATACGGGACGCTGTTCGCGGGGAGGCCGGCCTCGACGTGCCACGCGTCGTCCGGACCGCTCCGCGTGTACTGGGTCGTGCCGATCCAGATCGTCTGGCCGCTCCCGCCGACCGTCCATGTGGTCTTGTCGGGAGCGTCGGACGCGTACACGCTCCGGATCGTCGTGATCCCTGACGACAGCACCTCGGTCGCCTGATACGCGCTGAGCGCGTGCATCGCGGTCTGCATCCGCGCGAGCAGCGAGGCGCCCGACGGGGCGGGAAGCCGGGACGGCATGGTGAACGTCGCCTCGCCGCCACCCGGGCCGAGGACGTCGACGGCGACCTTCTCGCCCGGCTCGAGGTCGATCGTCGCCTCGCGGCAGGTGTCCCCGCAGCTCCGGAGCTGGTGGAAGACGTTGTTCACCGCGATGTTCGCCAGCTCGCTCTTCGCATCCGCGGTCCCGGTCACCGGCACCAGGTACACGAGCGCGTGGTTCGGTCCCGGAGCGCCCGGCGACAGGCTGAGGCCGACGAGCACGCTCCCGGCGGGCCCGGCCATCGTCAGGTTCCCGGCGGACGGCAGCCCCGCGACGGGCGTGGACGCCGCCAGCTCGGCCGCCTCGCGTGCGGCGGCGGTCGGCGGGGCGGGAAACGACGCGAGCAGCGCTGCCGCCGCCACGACGCACGCCGCGACCGTCGCCTCGATCCGCACGTGCGGCCGCCGCAGCCGCCACGCCATGACCGAGAGCGGCAGCATGAGGGCGACGAGCGCCATCTTGGCCAGCAACACGCGGCCGTAGTCCGTGCCGAACAGCGACTGGATCGATCCGAGCTGCACCACCGCCTCGAGCCCCCCGGCGACCACGGTGCCGCCGAACGCGCCGAGGGCGATCGGTGTGAACCGGCCGATGAGCTGCCTCGCCTGTGGCGATCGCCAGCCTCCCGGAGGGCGCACCGCGGCCAGCGCGGCGATCCCGCCCGCCCAGAGCCCCGCCGAGACGAGGTGCGCCGCATCCAGCCCGATCCCGATCCAGGCCGGCGTCACGCCGGCCGCGTGTCCGCCCGCGGCAAGCATCACGAGCGCCCCGGCGAGCCACACCGGGAGCGACCGCCAGCCTCGGACGACCGAGACCAGGGTGAGCGCCTCGAAGCCGAGACGCGCGAGCAGCGCCGCCCCCGAGAGCCCCGAGCCGAAGTACGACAGGTAGCCGGCGATGGTGTGCCCGCCCGACCCGACGGTGGCCTCCGCCCATACGACGACCAGCCCCGCGGACAGCGTGATGCTCGCGGCCCGGAACCCGGGGCGCACCCATTCGAGCGAGGGCTCCCGTCTCGCCAGCCGGCTCAGCAGCACCTGACCGGTGAGGAACAGGAGCGCCAGGGCCTCCACCCACTTCACGGCGCCGATCGCGATGTCAGACGGCTGCGGCCCGGGCACGCCGTTCGCCGAGGAAGCGCTCGAACCAGGGCCGGTGACGCCGACATCGAAGCTGAACGAGCCGGTGATGAGGTGGCCGTCCACGACGCTGACCGACGTCCAGTCGACCGCGTAGACGCCCGAGGCGTTGGTCGCCATCGGGATCCGGATCTCCGGGCCGCTGTCCACGGCACCGGCCCAGCGGTGACCGGTCGGGTCGGTCACCGTCGCGTGGGAGAGCTGCGGGTTGAGGTTCTGGCTGAACTCGAGGACGACCACGCCGGGGGCGGTGCCGAGATGGGCCCCCGCTTTCGGCGACTCCGAGACGAGGAGCGCGTGCGCCGACGCCGCAAGCGGGATCAGCAGCACCGCGGCCATCGCGACGATGAGCGACGTGGCGGCGCGCCGGAGTGCCGGTGTCACGAGCCCATGATGCGGATTCCCCTCATAATCGGGCCGAGTGGCCCAGGTAGTCTCGCCCCCGGAACCGACAGTGCCGGCAAGCCCGTGGTGGCGAGCAGCATGGATCCGCGACACCGTCGAGGTGCTCCTCATCGCGGTGATCCTCTACGTGGCGATCGCGTTTGCGCTGCAAACGGTTCGCGTCGACGGCCAGAGCATGATGAACACCCTGCAGGATCAGGATCTGCTCCTCGCCAGCAAGATCTCCTACGACTTCGGGGGCAATCCGCAGCGCGGGGACATCGTCATCCTGATCCCGCCGACCGACCCGTCGCAGGACTTCATCAAGCGCGTCGTCGGCCTTCCCGGAGACGTCATCGAGATCAACGGCGACCACACGCCGACGCAGCTCCTCATCAAGCCGGGCGGCCGGGGCGCGTTCCAGGTGCTCAGCGAGCCGTATCTGCCGCAGGCCTGGACGACGCTCAAGGACTGCTGTGACTCCAACGGTCAGGCGTCCTCGACGCCGCAGGCGTACACCGTTCCCAGCGGCGAGTACTTCGTGATGGGCGACAACCGGAACTACTCGAGCGACTCGCGTGTCTTCGGGCCCGTCCCGCGAAAGAACATCCTCGCGAAGGCGATCCTGCGGATCTGGCCGCTCGACCACTTCGGCGGCCTCGGCTCGGGACCGACCCTCGGCGTCGCCACGACCGGGGCGCTCGCGCTCCCCGCCCTCGGCATCGCCGCATTCGAGTCGTGGCGCTGGCGGCGGCGACGCGTGCGCCGGGCCGCCGCCGCACGTGGCGCCAGGGACCGCGAGACGTAAAGCCGGGACTGACCGCCGCGCTCGAAAGCGCGACGCCCATCCGGTTCGATCAGCCGTTCACCCAGGCGGCGTCGGCGCCACTCCATTCGACGAGCTCGGCGTCGTCGAAGAACAGCGCCACCTCCTCGGCGCCCCGCGCCGCGGAATCGCTGCCATGCACCACGTTATTGCCAATGCTGACCGCAAGATCGCCGCGGATGCTGCCCGGGACCGCGGCCGACGGATTGGTCGCCCCCATCATGGCGCGCACCTGCGCGACGGCGTCCGCCCCCTCCCACACCATGGCCACGACCGGCGCCGAGGTGATGAACGAGACCAGCCCGTCGAAGAACGGCTTCCCGACGTGCTCGGCGTAATGGCGCTCGGCGAGGGCCCGGTCCATCCGCAGCAGTTTCAGGGCGACCAGGTGGAGGCCGCGCCGTTCGATGCGGCCGATCACCTCGCCCACGAGGCGACGCTGCACGCCGTCCGGCTTGACGAGCACCAGGGTGCGTTCGACGCTCACGGCGCGCAAGTCTGACATGCGCGCATCAACCGGCGATCGCCTTCTCGAAACGCGTCTCGCTGCGGAACGGTCCCACCACCGCGGCCCGGAGGCCGGCGGTGAGCAGGCGGCCCGCAAGCGCGCTCACGTCCGCGGCCTCGACCGCCTCGAGACGTGCGACCAGCTCCTCGGGCTCGATGATCCCGCCCTGGAGCAGGAGCTGCTGCCCGGCGTACTCGCACAGCGCGGAGGTGCTCTCCAGCTGCAGCAGCAGGCGACCCTTGGTGTACTCGCGTGCCTTGGTCATCTCGGCATCGCCGACGGGCTCCTCGGCGAGCCTGCGCAGCTCCGCCACCGCTGCCTCGAGCGCGACGGCGGCCTTCCGGGGCTCGCACGCGAGGCCCATCCCGATGACCCCGCTGTCTGCGAGCCTGCTGGTGAACGAGTGGACGTCGTACACCAGGGCCCGGTGCTCGCGGAGCTCGAGGAAGAGGCGGCTCGACATCCCTTCTCCGAGGACGACGTTGAGGATGTCCGCGACGTGCCGGTCGGGATCGTTGTACGACGGGGCGCGCGCGCCGATCAGGATGTTGGCCTGTTCGGCGCTGCGCCGGATGACCCGCAGCGGCGGGCCCGAGGGAGCGGTCGCCGGCAGCGCCGGCCCCGGCGAGGGCCGCTGCGCCGCGGCCCACGGCCCGATCGCCTCGTCGATCATCGCCGAGGTGCGCCCCGGGTCGAACCCGCCCGAGACGCTCACCACGAGGGTCGACGGCTGGAGGTGCTGCTGGAGATGGGCCCTGCAGTCCTCACTCGTGAACGACTGGACCGTCTCCTCCCGGCCCGCGACGTCCCAGCCGAGGGGATGGTCCGGCCACATCACCTCGTCGAAGGCGATCTGGACGTAGTCCTGCGGGTTGTCCTGGTACATGCGGAGCTCCTCGAGCACCACCTGCCGCTCCTTGACCACCTCGCCGGCGTCGAGGACGGGGGCCATGAGCATGTCGGTGAGCACCGAGACGGCGACCCCGAGCTTGTCGGACGGCACCCGGGTCCAGAAGACGGTCGCCTCGCGGTCGGTGGCGGCGTTGAGCACCCCGCCCACACCCTCGATCGCCTCGCTGACGTCCCGGGCCGTCGGGTAGCGCGCGCCGCCCTTGAAGACCATGTGCTCGACGAAGTGACTGATGCCGCTGTTCGATTCGTGCTCGTGGCGCGACCCGACGCCGACCATGAACGCGACCGCGACCGAGGCGCGCCCGGGGAGCGGGACGGCGGTGAGCCTCGTCCCTCCCGACAGCGCCGAGACGGCGAATTCGGTCAGTACGGCCGCCCGGACGAGCGGCCCTGGCGGGCTCCCTCGTAGCGCTCGGGCGGTCCACCCTGCGCCGGACCCGTCGGATTGATGATCACCCGCCGCGAGGGCTCCTTGCCCGAGCTCTCGGTGGTGACCCCGGGATCCTCGGCGAGGGTCATGTGGATCACGCGGCGCTCGTACGCATGCATGGGATCGAGCGTGTACGCCTCGCCGGTCCGCTTGACGCGCTGGGCAAGCCGCTGCGCGAGCTCGCGGACCTGGTCCTCGCGCCGGGCGCGGTAGCGCTCCACGTCGAGGATCACCCGCCTGGTCTCCACGCCCTCCTCGCCGAGCATGAGGTTGAGGGCGGTCTGCAGCGAGCGCAGCGTCTCACCGCGCCATCCGATGAGCAGCCCGAGATCGTCGCCGGCGATGTCGAGGATGATCGGCCCGGTCCCCGCGGAAGCGCTGGTGCCGGTCCCGCGGCGGACGCTGACCCGGCACGGGACCTCCATGCGGGTGAGCAACTCCTCGAGGAGGGCGCGTGCGCTGGCCGCGTGCTCATCGATGCGGTAGACGCGCACCCTGCGCTCGCCACTGGAAAGGCGCTCGCCCGGGAGAGCCCGGCTCTGCGATGAGAGCACCTGGACCTCCACCTGCTCGCGGTTCGCACCGAGCTGCGCGAGGGCGTTGCTCACCGCCTCCTCGATGCTCGCTCCCTGTGCTTCGACCCCGTCCTCGGCCTCCACCTCAGCCATTGGAAACCGTCTCTCACTCACCACTTCTCTCCCGGCGCCGCGCTCAGCGACGCCGCCTCCGTCTGTTCGGCCGGTTGGGACGCGTCCCGCTACGTGCCAGCGAACGTGCCTGCGCGCTCTGTGACCGCCCCTGCTCCTGGTCATCCGCCGGCGGCTTGCTGCCGTTGGTCCCGGCCTTGCCGGTGGCGGCGGGCGCCGTGCCGTTGCGCGAGGCGTTCTTGCCACCACTGGCAACAACTCCGGCACCCCTGGCAGCACCGGTCTTTGCGGGGCCCGCGGGGTGGCGCGGGAGCGACAGGGCGGTCACCCGGGAGGCCCCCGGGAACCAGGCCGGCACCTTCAGCCCGCCCCACCCGAGCAGGTGGTACTGCTGGGCGACCATGAACATCGTGCCGGTCACCCAGTAGATCGCCAGCCCCTGGGGGAAGAGGAAGCTGAACGCGAAGATCATGACCGGGAAGAGGAACGACATCTGCTTGGTGACGTTCGCCATCGAGCGTTCCTGGTCGGACATGTCGGCGCGCAGCGGCGGCATCATCATCCGCGACTGGGCGAAGGTGAAGGCGCCGGCCAGGATCGGCAGGATCAGCAGCGCCGGATGGTCGAGCACGTTGAGCAGCGTGGATCCCTTCACGCTGCAGCAGGCCTCCTGGGCGGACTTGGTCACGTCGGTGATCCAGAGGAACCCGAGATTCCCGCGGATGTGACCCGTTCCACCCCCTGTGAAGGCGCGAATACACTGGTACAGCCCGATGAGCACCGGCATCTGCACCAGTGCGGGGATGCAGCCGGTGAGGCTCGAGAAGGGACTGATGCCGTGCTCCTTGTAGAGCGCGTTCATCTCCTGGCTCAGACGCTGCGGCTCCTTCTTGTACTTCTTGCGCAGCTCCTGGAGCTGCGGCGCCACGAGGCGCTGCTCGGCCTGGATGCGGCGTGACGTCCGCAGCTGCCATCCGAAGACGGGGAAGAGGACCGCGCGGATGCCAATCGTGAGCACCATCACGCCGAGGCCGAATGCCCCGATGGCGTTCAGCGGGCCGATGGTCGCGAAGAAGTTATCGAGGTTCTGGAGCACCCACTGGAACGGCCCCTCGAGGATCGAGAAGATCGAGATCGGGTTGAAGGCGCCGACCATCACGCTGCTCCCCCCGCCTGGGTGGCCTCATGGTGGCTCCGCCGCGCCGCGCGCCAGCTGATATAGGTCTCGGGGACCGGGTCGAAGCCGCCCTCGTGAAACGGGTGGCAGCGAGCGATCCGGCGGATCGCGAGCCACCAGCCGCGGCGCCAGCCGAAGCGCTGGATCGCCTCATAGCCGTAGTGCGAGCACGTCGGCTCGTAACGGCAGCTGCTCATCATCCCGAAGAGGGGTCCGATGGTCACCTGGTAGACCCGGATGATCACCAGGCTGACGCGCCTCATCCGTGCGCCTGTGCGAGCACCTGGCGCCCGGCGGCATCGAGCGCGGTGGCAAGCGCGGCGGACAGCTTCGGGAACGGCATCTCGGCGGCGCTTCCCGGCAGGCTCACGAGGACGTCGAGCGCGGGGCGGTCGACGAGCAACGGCGCGATCGCCGCGCGGAGCCGGCGTCGCGCCCGGTTGCGACACACCGAGCCACCTGCGGCGGGCACGGCGAACGCGACACGCGACACCGCGGTCTCGCCGCGGATGGCCCGCACACGGACCGGACCAGAGCGCGCCTCGCTGCCGGATTCCCGAACCGCGGCAATGCGGCGTCGCCCAGGGAGGCGATGCCGCCGGTTCATCGAGGCGCGGCCGGAGTCAGCCGCTTGCGGCCCTTGCGGCGACGCGCTTTGAGCACCTGACGACCGCCGGGCGTCGCCATACGAATGCGAAACCCGTGGGTTTTGCGCCGGTAGCGCTTCTTGGGTTGGTACGTCCGCTTGATGGCCGTCTCCCCGAGACAGTGATCGCGTCGGGGGCGCGCTGGGCGCCGCAATGCCCGACGGGGTTGCCTGGCGAGTATACCAAGGCCACGGCCGGCGACCCTCACCCTGGCGCGCTCGCTCCGCTTGTCGCCGGGGCCAGGCATTGTTAGACTTCCGGGGCTGCAGCGGGAGCGGGAGCCCTTCCATTCGTCCCAGCAAGCCCCCCGGCCACCAGCGGCCAAGCATTTATCCACCTCTGTGCACAAGTTGTGGATAAGTGCGCTGTGATCGGAAGGCCAACCCGAGGAACGAGTGGAGCGAACATCCGGAGTCGGAGTTGTCGGCGACGAAACGCCACGACTGGAGCCATCCTTCGAGGCCCCCGCCTCGACCGCGAGCATGGACCCGCAGCAGCTGTGGCAGGTTGCCCAGGAGGAGCTCCGCTTCCAGGTGGTGCGACCCGGATATGAGGCCTGGCTGGCCAATGCGGTCCTCGTCGAGTCCGACGGGCACACGTTCACCGTCGGGGTCCCCACGATCTTCGCCCGTGACTGGGTCAGCGAACGCTACGTCCCCCTGATCCGTGAAACCCTCTCGGGCGTCCTCGGTCGCGACTGCGAGGTTGTGATCACGGTCGACCCGGAGGCGGCGCAGCCACCGGACACGCCGCCGGTCCTCCCGGATCCGTCCTACATCCAGGTGAGCGAGCCGGAGGACGGAGCCAGCGATTCGCGGCTCAATCCCAACTTCACCTTCAGCACGTTCGTCGTCGGCAACTCGAGTTGTTTCGCACATGCGGCGTGCCGCGCCGTCGCCGAGGCGCCGGGCAAGACGTACAACCCGCTGTTCCTGTACGGCGGCGTGGGTCTCGGCAAGACCCATCTCATGCACGCGATCGGCCACGCGGTGCGCGAGACCCATCGTCACGCGAAGGTCGCCTACGTGACCTCCGAGAAATTCATGAACGAGATGGTGGCGTCGATCGTCGAGAACCGGCCGGCCGAATTCCGCATGCGCTACCGCGGGGTCGACGTGCTGCTCATCGACGACATCCAGTTTCTCGCCGGCAAGGACCACACGAGAGAGGAGTTCTTCCACACGTTCAACGCGCTGCAGGAATTCCAGAAGCAGATCGTGGTGAGCAGCGACCGGCCGCCCAAGGACATCCCCACCCTCGAGGATCGTCTGCGCAGCCGTTTCGAGGGCGGCCTCATGGCGGACATCCAACCGCCGGATTTCGAGACCCGCCTTGCGATTCTCACCACCAAGCTCGGTCCCTACAGCCGGCTCGTGCCCGACGAGGTGTGCTCGTTCATCGCGCACCGCATCCAGAAGAACATCCGCGAGCTCGAGGGAGCGCTCATCCGCGTCCTCGCGCACGCGTCGATCAACGGCCAGCAGATCACGCTCGAGGCGGCACAGCAGATCCTGCGCGACATCATCCCCGTCCAGGATTCGACTCCGATGAACATCGAAACCATCCAGGCATCGGTGGCAGAGCACTACGGGATCTCGGTGGAGGAGATGAAGGGCAAGCGGCGCGACAAGAACATCGTGTTTCCGCGTCAGGTCGCCATGTATCTCATCCGTGAGGAGACCGAGTCCTCACTCCCGGTGATCGGCAGCGCCTTCGGAGGACGCGATCACACGACGGCGCTGCACGCCATCGAGAAGATCACCGAGCTGATGCGTGAGGATGTGCGTCTCCAGGGCGAGGTGCGCAGCATCCGCGAGCACCTGCACAACCGTTGACAACCCTGTTGTCCGATCGGGGAGAGGATGTGGACTCTGTGGACACCCGCGTCATCGGTGGACAACCGGTGGACAACGGATGCCGCTTGTGCACAGCGCCGTGCTGCCCCGGATGGCCGCGGTGAGATCATTCGCGCGGTTGTCCCCCGTTTCCCCACCACTACGACGTCTACTGATCTCTAAACTCTGCAGGTCATACTCACTGAGTTTGGTGACAAACCAGCCTCCGGAGAGGAGCAATCCATGAAGACCACCGTCTCGTCCTCGACACTCAGCAGCGCCCTGGGGCTCGTCTCGCGTGCGGTATCCCCACGGTCGACGCTGCCGGTGCTCAGCAATGTTCTGCTCGAGACGGCCGATGACGGGTTGCGCGTCACCGCGACGAACCTCGATCTCACGATCACCGTGGCAGTCCCCGCAACGGTGCTCGAGGAGGGTCGTACGACCGTGCCGGCGCGGCTCCTTGGCGAGTTCGTGTCATCGCTCGGTGACGCCCCCTGCACCATGGAGCTCGACACGACCACCCAGGTCCTGAAGCTCACCGGCGGAGTCCATCGCGCGAACCTGCACGGGATCGACGCGGTGGAGTTTCCACCCCTTCCCGCTCGCGATGCGGACACGGCCATCGAGGTCGACGCGCCGGCGCTCCAGAGCGCCATCACGCAAACGGTCATGGCCGCGAGCTCGGATGAGGCGTCACCGGTGCTGACGGGCGTGCTGATGCAGATCGACGGCGGCCGCCTCACCCTTGCGGCGACCGACCGGCACCGGCTCGCGGTGAAGACGCTCGAGGTCACCGTCCACGGCACACCCCCGGTGACGTCCGTGATCGTGCCGTCGCGACACCTGGCCGAGGTCGCACGCGCGGTGACGCCGAGCCGGCCGACGGTGGGCATCGCGTTCGCGCATGCGCGCAACCAGGTCTTCTTCACCCTCAAGGACGTGGAGATCTCGTCACGCCTGATCGAGGGAACGTATCCCAACTACACGCAGGTGATCCCCGGTGAATCGACCACGACGGTGAGCCTCTCGACGGCGTCACTGCTGCGCGAGGCGAAGACGGCCGCGGTCCTGGCGCGTGACGCCGCGAACCCGGTACGGCTGCGCATCGGCGACGGCACGCTGACGCTGCTCGCGCAGACCGCGGAGGTCGGCGACGACGAGGCGCCGCTCAGCGCGACGGTCCAGGGCGACGACGTGCAGATCGCGTTCAACGCGCGGTACATGCTCGACGCGCTGTCCGCGCTCGATTCCGACGAGGTGCTGCTGTCGTTCAACGGCTCGCTGCAACCCGGGGTGATCCGTCCCGTCGGACGCGACGACTACCTGTGCATCATCATGCCGGTGCGCGTCGCGTAGCGTGCGCCGGGCGGCTGCTCACATCGCGGTGAACCGGATCCTGCGGACGAGGTCCTGACCGACTCGCCGGTTGAGCGCCGCGATGACACGCGGGGCATCCATCTGCAGCTGATGCGCGAGCGCGCTGTTCGCCGTCGCGATGAGCAGGACGCCACGATCCAGACGCTCCGCGCGGCAGAGCGCGGTGAGCCCGGGCCCGACGACCTCGGCGAGCGCGAGGCGGAGCCGCTCCTCGCGCACCGGCCCGCGGACACCGAGACCGCGCAGCGCCGGGTCGATGAGGTCGCCGAGCCGCTCCTCGCTCATGCGTGCGCATCCTCGGTGACCACGCCGCCGCTGACCTCGAGGTGGAGCACATGCGCGAAGCGCCCGACCTCGGTGATGGGCTCGGTCGTGGTGACGAGCACCTGGTGGCGGCCGTCACCCGCGAGCAGCGCGAGGAGGCGACGGCGCCGGGCGGGGTCGAGCTCGCTCAGCACGTCGTCGAGCAGGATCACCGGCGCGACACCGGCAGTGTCCTGGAGATACCGAACCTCGGCGAGCTTGCACGCAAGGACGATGCTGCGCTGCTGGCCCTGCGACGCCGTCCCTCGGGCGACACGCCCGTCGAGGTCGATGGCGATGTCGTCGCGGTGCGGACCGGCGAGGGTCATCCCGCGCGCGACCTCCTCGGACGCGCGCGCACGCAATGTCTCGAGCAGCAATTGCTCGGCCTGGTCGAGGACGGCCGGCATCGACTCGGTGTGCGCCGCCGTGTAGCGGAGCGCGATGTGCTCGCGCTCGCCGCTGAGGTCGTGCAGCGACGCCTCCGCGAGCGGCGCGAGCGCGGTGAGCAGGCGGCTGCGCGCCAGCGCGAGCCAGGCGCCGTGGCGCGCGAGCTCGTTCGTGAAGCTGTTGAGCGCGTCGCGTCCGCCGCCACCGAGGCGGAGCTGATGGAGCAGGGCGTTGCGCTGCTCGAGCACGCGCCGGTATCGCGACATGTGGTCGGTCGACTGCGGGTCGGTCTGGGCGAGGATGACGTCGAGAAAGCGCCGCCGCCCCTCGGGTCCTCCCCGCACGAGCGCGAGATCCTCCGGCCAGAAGAGCACCACGGGGCAGATGCCGAGGACCGATCGAGCCGGGCGTGGCTTGCCGTCGACGCGCGCCGAGCGGGTAACGCGCCCGGAGGTCGCATCGCGCTCGAAACGGAGCGACAGCGTGACGCCGGCCGGCGGTCGCGCGACGTCCGCCTCGGCGAGCGCGGCGTCCTGACCCCACAATAGGAGGTCCCCGCTCGCCGACGTTCGCGGGGAGCGGGTCAGCGCGAGGGTCGCGATCGCCTCGAGCAGGTTCGTCTTTCCCTGCGCGTTTTGGCCATGAATGACATTGAGCCCGGGGCCGAAGTGGACGGTCGTCTCGGCGTAGTTGCGAAAGCAGTGCACGCGCAGCCGTTTCACCGCGCAGCGCGGCGGGGACGAATGATCGGCGTCGGCCGCCGCGTCGACGGCGGGCACATCGAGGCTCACGATGTGCTTCCGGCCATCGACGCGATCAGGCCGGCGATCCGCCGTGTCGCGTCGGGCCGTGCGGCGGCGCGCACCGCCTGACGCATCGCCTCGAGGGTTTCGGATCCGGGGACGGCGAGCTCGGCGACGGCATCGACAAGCTGCTCGATGCGAGGCACGAACCGGCCGGCGCCGATGTCCACCACCCATTCGACATTGCCGCGCTCCTGGCCGGGGAGGTACCAGACCAGGAGGAGCGGGAGGCCGCAGCAGAGCGCCTCGGCGATGGTTCCGGGGCCGGCCTTCGAGACCACGACGTCGCTCGCGCGCATCCACTCGTGCATGTTGTCGACGTAGCCGAGCACGCGCACGTCGCGCCCGGTCGCCGTGCGCAACCCCGCGAGGCTCGAACGGGCGAGCGAGTTGCGCCCGCAGATGACCACCAGGTCGAGATCGATCGGCTGTTCGGCGATCGCGCGGGCGTTGCGGACCAGGCCGCCGGAGCCGTCAGCGCCCCCGCAGACGAGGACGGCAAAGTGCCCCGGGCGGAGCCCGAGTTGCCCGCGCAGGTGAGCAATCCCGTCGGGGTCGTTGGGCAGGTGCGTGAAGCGGCTGTCCACCGCGAGCCCGAAATCGTGACAGCGCGAGGCGGGGATCCCGGCACGGCGGCAACGGTCGAAACCGCCCGGCGAGGGGACGACCACCGCGTCGACATCGGGGCAGGCCCACGCGGCGTGGATGTCGACGAGGTCGGTGATCACCGTCACCACGGGGATGCTCCGCACCCTCGCGCGCACCGCGCGGACGCTGATGTGATTGAGCAACGGGTGAAATGACACCACGCAGTCGGGAGCCAGCCGGTCGACGGCCTCCGTGACGGCGTCGGTCACCGAACGGAGGACGGTTCGTTCGAGCATCCCCACCGCCGGCCGGCTGTTGGTCGCGTGATAGAGGCCGCCCCACAGCCAGCGCGCGTGACGGGTGATCGGCCCGTAGAGGCCGGCCGTCCCGCCGATGATGCGCGGTGTCGCGGCGCTGAAAGGGTCGAGGATCGTGATGTCGTAAGCGCCGGCGCCGGTCTCGCCCAGCTGGCGGGCGACGGCATTGGCCGCCGCGCGGTGTCCGCCACCGGTGTCCGCGATGAGGAACAGGAGCCGCTTCATCCGCTCACCGTGACGGCCGCGGCTTCGAACGTCCCAGGAGCGAAGCCGGTGATCATCAGCGCGTTGGTCCCGTCGGCGTTCTCCACGGACACCTGGATCATCCCCTCGGTGTCGGGGGCGAGGTAGACGAACTGGCGCCCTGAGGGTGCAACCACCAGGGAGGTGAAGGACCCGGGCGCCGGCCCGGACCGGATCGGGATCTGCTCATCACCGGCAACACTGACGAGGACGAGGGACGGGATGCCCGCGGCAGAGGTCAGGATGCCGACGAGCGTTCCCGCCGCGGTGAAGCCGAGCGGCTGCAGCGAGGGGTCGACCTGACGGGGGGCGGCCGGGGCGGGGCCGATGCCGGCCAGCCACGTCCCCTGCGCGCCGGGGTTGGATCGGAGCATGGCGAGCTGGGTCCCGTCGGGCGAGATGGCGGGATCGCTCGACTGCCCTGTCAATCCCGGAACCGGGTATCGCGCGAGCACCACGGAGTCGGCCAGCTCCAGATGCTCGAGGTCCGAAGGACCGGCGACATCGAGCACGAGCTGCTCACCGAGCGGGCTCCAGACCGCCGGTGCGACCAGCGGGTCTCCCCCGGGGAGCGAGGTCACCACGCCGGTCCCCGGATCGAAGAACGAGACGGCGGCGCCTCTGAGGAATGCGAGGGTCGCACCGCCGGGGGACCAGGAGGGCAGCGAGGAATCCGTGAAGGTGGCGATGACCGACCCCGTGGCGGCGTCCAGGACGACGAGCGCGGGTTGGGCCGCCACCAGCGTGGCGTCGAGCTCCACGACAGCCAGCCACCGGCCACCAGGCGACAGCACCGCGGCTCCATAGGTGTAGAGCGGGGCGCCCAGGACCGCGGCGCCGCAGCCAGTCACGGCGACGCACCGGGGCGCGACGAGCACAGCCTCGTTGGACACCGGCTCCCCTGCCTGGGCAGGGGCGAGCGGTGACAGCAAGACCGTGCTCGCTCCTTCCCCGGGAGCCCGGGCGAGGATCACCGCGTGCGGGCCCGCGGACAGGCTCCCGGTGGTGAAGGTCGCCGAAGCCCCCGTGAGGAGGGGCTGCTGGTGGGCGTCGGTCGCGCTCGCTGCCACGGTGATCCGGTAGGTCACGCCGGACTCGAGCGTGCGGCCGGGAAGCACGACGAAACGGCTCGGATCGCGGCGGTTGCGGACGACCTGGGTTCCCGGCACCGTGGGGCTCAGGGCGATCGCCGCCTCGGTTGCCGGCGCGGCCATGTCCGTCGAGAAGCTCACGGATATCGGCGTGTCGACGGGGACGGCCGTCGAGCCGTCGGGGGGTGTGATGCTCCGGATCACGGGCGCGGGACCGGTGGTGAACGTCCACTGGTGATCGACGGAGTTGACGACGCCGCTCGGATCGCGAATGCCGCCTGCCAGGGTGAAGGTGTACGAGGTGCTCGGCCGCAGGATGGCGCGCGGGTGCAGCAACGTGAAGCCCGTGTCGCCCGCGAGCCACACGACGTGGCACGGGGCGAGTGGCCCGGCACTGAACGCGGCAACCACGTTGCAGGATGGGATCGCGCGGTTGACGGAAAAGCGTCCGACCACCGATCCCGTCACGACCGGGCGGTCGAACTGCACGGTGATCGCGGCGTCGGCCGGGACCCCCACCGCCCCTCGATTGGGGGTCAGCTGGATGATCTGCGGCGGGCTGCTGAAGCAGCCGGAGAGCGAACCGCAGATCAGCCCCGTCGCCGCCCACAGCGAGGTCCGCCGGATGCCCCGGCTGAGCCGCCGGCGACGCGAGGCCGGACTAGTAGGCGCGGTTGAGTGCGGCGTCGACGTCGATGGCTGCGATGGTGCCGTCCCCGCCCTTGACCTCGATGCTGGACTGGCGATCGGTGGCAAGCGTCGCCACGGCCGCCGTCGCCTTGTCGAGCGATCGTTGTGATTCGGTGTAGGTGCCGAGGATGTCGCCATCGCGAAGCAGGATGATCCCCGCCTCGGACGGCGTCTGCACGACCACCGAGCCGCTCACGTGCTCCTCGGCGAGGTACTCGAGCAGCGCGTCGAGATTGACGAAGCGGCCGAGCAATCCGCTGTAGAGGTACGGCGAGGTGAAGAGCTGGGCGAGCGCGGTGACCGTCTCGCCCTCGAGCTCGATGACGTCGATCACCCCGTCACCGGCGTCCATATGCCTGCGGATCTGCAGGAATGCCGACTCGCCCTGGACGGCGGTGCCGTTGCTGCACAGCGCCTGGAGCGCCTGGCCGTCGTTGAGGAGGATGACGCCGCTGTAGCCGCTCCCGCTGAGGTTCACGTAGCCCGTGTGGCGATCGGATCTAAGCGTCCGCAGCAGGCGTGGGAAGTCGACGAAGGCGCTCTTCAGCCCCTCGTAGTGCGCCCGTCCCGACGGGAGGGGATAGACACGGACCGGAGGCGCGCCGGCGGACACCGCACCCGCGCCGGTCGCGGCGGGGCGCTCCGGGGCCGCGGCAGGAGCGGCGGGGGGCGAGAAGGAGGCCGGGGCGGGCTGGTACGAGACCGGCTCCGGCGCCGGGGTCACCGCGGGCGCCGGCTCGAACTCCGCTGCGGGAGCCGGCTCCGGCTCCGGTGCGGCGGGGACCTCGGCAGGCTCCGCTGCGGCGGACGAGTTGACCGCGTAGGCGGGCTCCTCGATCGGCGCGGGCAGGCTGGCGGCCGGCGCCGAGGCGTAGGTGTCGGCTGTGGAGTACGTCGACGGCGCCTCCGGCCACGATGAGGCACCGGCCGTTGCTGCCGCGGCAGGGGCATGGCGGCTCTCCGCGGCGGCGATCAACTCCGCGGGGGATGCCTTGATCGTCTCCTCCGCCGGAAGCTTGGCCCTCGGGTCGAACTGATACGAGCCGTCGTCCCAGCCGAGTGCGTCGATGACGACCTCCTCACCCTGCCCCCCCGGCCCGCTCGCATGGAACAGGTGTCCGAACAGGAAATAGAGCGAGCAGTTGTCGCCACCGTTGTCGATCGTCAGTGTGCCGGTCGCCCGTTCCGCCTGCATCGATTGGAGCAGCGTCGCGAGCCCGCCGTCACGAAGAGTGCCCTGGGTCTGCACCGGTGCGGGTCTCCAGTTAGTGAACGGAGGCCGTCCCCTGGGGGACGGTCCGAATTGCAGTCGGCCCGTATAGTAGCAACCCTTCGCCGTTCCGAACGAGGTTCCATACCCCAGAATGACGCGGGTCACTTCGAGGAATTGGCGTGGATGGACAGCAGGTACGAGTGCTCGTCGTCGACGACGACGCGCTCGTTCGCAGGGCGGTGCGCCTCACGTGTGAGAGCGAGGGGTACTCCGTCCAGGAGGCGGATCGTGCCACCGAGGCACTGTCGCGCCTCGAGACGTTCCATCCCGACGTCGTCGTGCTCGACGTCATGCTGCCCGACCTTTCGGGCTTCGACGTCTGCCGCGAGATCCGTCGCGCGGGGCACCGGATGCCCCTGATCATCCTGTCCGCGAAGCACGACGAGATCGACGTCGTGCTCGGGCTGGAGATCGGCGCCGACGACTACATCGCCAAGCCGTTCCGGCCGAGGGAGCTGCTCGCCCGCATCGGAGCCCATCTGCGGCGGGCCAGGGAGCGGCGGGCGGACGACAAGCCGTCCGACGGACGCCTGGTCTTCCGCGACCTCGTCATCGACACGGCCGAGCGTCGCGTGAGCCGAGCCGAGCGGGACATCAGCCTCACCCACACCGAGTTCGACCTGCTCTCGTATCTCGCCTCGAACGCCGGCAAGGTGCTCTCCCGCGAGCGGATCCTCAGCGCCGTGTGGGGATACGAGCACCCGATCGAGACGCGGGTCATCGACGTCCACGTGCGCAACCTGCGGCGCAAGATCGAGCCGGACCCCGCGCAGCCCCGCCACATCCTTGCCGTCCCGGGCATCGGCTACCGATTCGCCGGGTTGCCGCGCTGACCCTCGTGGCGGGCGTGGGGTGGCCGCAAAGTACACTCGGCATGGTGGGCACTCCTCCGATGCTCGACCCGCGCGAGCCCGACCTCCGGCGGGGACGGACCGACCCCGTCTCCGCGCTGACGGTCGGCGCGCTGTCCGTGATCGCCGCCGCGCTCTTCGTCGCGGCCGTGCTCGCCGTGTACACGTACTCGACGCCTGGCGTCGAGCTGCCGCTGGTCATCGCGATCGTGCTCTGCTTCGTCGTCGTGGTCGGCGCGAACCTCGTCAGGCTGGCGGTCCGCCATCTGCGCACCGGGACGGGCACGTAGGCATGGCAGAGCATCCCGGCGCCGGCCAGCCCGGCCCCGAGCAGACAGCGGAGCGTCCGACCTTCCCGTCGTACGAGGAGTTCGCGTCCGACCTCCTCGAGGCGATCGACGGTGCCGGGCTCAGCATCGAGGACGTCCGGCACCACCTCGAGCCGGGGCTCGGCGAGCGCCGCTTCGAGTGCACCGTGCGGCTGACGGGCGACCCGCCACCCCGCTACCACGTGCACGTCAGCTACACCTGGGACGCCCTGCTCACGTTCATCTCGGCATACGGGCCGGGCGCCGACTGCGAGCTCTACCACGACGACGACGAGGCGCAGGACTGCCCGCACCAGCAGATCACCCCGCAGGCGTTCGTCGACGTGGAGGCCGAGTTCGTGCTCGGCGACGGCGGCTACGAGCTCCACGACCTCGACGAGGTCGGTGGCTGGGTCGAGACGGTGCAGTCGTTGCTGGGCAAGGCGTTCTCCGA
This sequence comes from Candidatus Dormiibacterota bacterium, assembly GCA_963848445.1. Classification (GTDB taxonomy): domain Bacteria; phylum Chloroflexota; class Dormibacteria; order Aeolococcales; family Aeolococcaceae; genus Palsa-851. The sequence continues at coordinate 451,532 of CAWKDT010000003.1, read as the reverse complement.
CGACGACCGCCCGAGCGTGCATGTCGGCATCGCGGTGCTCGGCACGACCACGCTCGTCGAGAAGTTCACCGCCGAGCACTCCTGGTTCCTCGACTTCGAAAAGCAACCCGACCTCGCCCAGGTCGCCGGGCAGATCGACGCCGCGCTCAAGCTGGTGCCGCAGCTCGCCGATCGCCTGCCGATTTAACGGGGCCGCTGTCCACTTCAGCGGGCCGCTCCGTCAGGCGGGTGTGTAGCCGGCCTCCCGGAGCAGCGCGACAAGGAAGGGGCGATGCTCGATCTCCGGGTGCGGGACGGTGAGATCCGGCTCCTCGACCTGGATTTCGCCGTGATCACCGAGCAGCAGGATGTCCGCGTCCGCGACGCGCGGGCCCCAGTGCCATGTGTCGCGCCGTCCCGCCGCCCGTTCGGCGTCCTGGCAGTGGGTGAGCCAGCGCCGCGCCGGCCATGGGGCCGCGCTGCGCAGCCGGACCACCTGGTTGTGGAAGTCGGCCTGGTTGGTGACACCGACCGGGCGTGTGAGGATCTCGCTCGAGGACGCCTCGATCGAGACTCCATCGCCGGTGAGCTCATGACGAAGGCGGGCGAGATTGCGGCCGCGGTGACCGATGTTGCCTCCCAGCGCCACCCAGGCGGTATCGGTGCGCGCCTCGGCGCCGCCGGTCACCCCGTCGGGCCGGGAATGGGCAGCTCCAGCAATGCCTGGGGCGTGCCTCGCACCACGGCGTCCGCGACCCGCAGCGCGCGCACCGTCGCGGCGACGTCGTGGACCCGCAGCATGTGCGCCCCGCCGCGCACCGCGAGCGCCGCGAACGCGAGGCTTCCCTCGAGCCGCCTGGACTGATCCGCGCCGTCGGTCAGCAGCCCGATCGTCGACTTGCGGGAAGGGCCGACCAGGATGGCGCGTCCCAACCCGAGGAGCTCGCCGAGGCGGCGGATCAGCTCGAGGTTGTGCGCGGGCGTCTTGGCGAATCCGAATCCGGGATCGACGATGACCCGCTCCGCTGCGATGCCGGCCGACTCGGCGGTCGCCAGGCTCTGCCGCAAGCCGAGGCACACCTCGTCGAGCAGGTCCGCGTACTCGGTGCCGTGCTGGTTGTGCATCACGATGACACCGGTACCCGGGTGCGCGGCCACGACACCGGCCATGTCCCGATCCCCGCGAAGTCCCCAGACGTCGTTGACGATCACGGCGCCGGCGTCGAGCGCCGCCGCTGCGACGGATGCCTTCCGGGTATCGATGCTGATCGGCACCTGGAGGCGACCCGCGAGCCTGGTGATCACCGGCATGACGCGAGCAAGCTCGACGTCCGCCGGGACCGGCCGGCGCTGCTGGGACGGCCGGGTGCTCTCACCGCCGACGTCGACGACATCCGCGCCCTCATCGGCGAGCGCGAGCGCCCGCGCGACAGCGGCATCCACGTCGTCACCCACACCGTCTCCGGAAAAGGAGTCGGGCGTGACGTTGAGGATCCCCATCACGAGCGTGCGCGCGCCGAAGACGAGGCGGCGCCCTCCCGAAAGCTCGAGCGGAGCCGGTGCCGCGCCGCGAGCGGCGAGCGCGGCGCCGATGGCGACGCCGACTTCCCCGGCATGATCGCTCCAGGCGGCGAGTTGGGCGGGCAGCGCTCCCGCGGTCATGAGCGGCATGAGCAGCACCGCGCGGTCGCCGTCGCTGTTGGTGATTGCCTCACCGCCGCCCTCGGCGACGAGACGCTCGATGACCCGTGCCTGATCGAAGCTCAGGCCGCGAAGCGCGAGCGCCTCCACCGCGCCCTTTCGGGCGAGCACGCCGAGCTTCTCCGCAGGCAGGCCGAGGCGCAGCACCTCGTCGCGCAGCGCCTCCTCCGGCCCCGGCAGCAGCGGGCGCACGCTGTACCGAGCGGCGATCCCTGCGCTCGCCGCGCTCATGTCAGCCCTCGACGGCCGGGATGTCCGCGGGCTGCAGCTCGCCGGCGCTGCGCTTGGGCACCATGACGCGGCGTTTGAAGATGCACACTCGCTCGCCGCGCTGGTTGAAGGCGCGAGTTTCGACGGTGACGATCCCGCGATCCGGCTTGCTCGACGATTCGCGCTTCTCGAGCACGGTGGTCTCGGCGTAGATGGTGTCGCCGTGGAACGTCGGATGCTCGTGCTTGAGCGATTCGACCTCGAGGTTCGCGATCGCCTTTCCGCTGATGTCGGCGACGCTCATGCCGAGCGCGAGGCTGTACACGAGGTTGCCCACGACGACGTTGCGCTTGAACTCCGTCTGTGTCTCGGCGTAGTGGGCGTCGGTGTGCAGCGGATGGTGATTCATCGTGAGCAGGCAGAAGAGGTGGTCGTCGGCCTCGGTGATGGTCTTTCCGGGCCAGTGCTTGTAGACGGCGCCGACGTCGAACTCCTCGTAGTAGCGCCCGAACTGCATGCCGTTCAGGCCCCGATGGACCGGGCGATCGAGGCGTCGGTAGGAGCGAGCGGCGCACGTTCAGCCATGGTTCGCCCTACTGTACGAGCCTGCGATGCGATCCCGCCCCGACGCGTCGACCGGCAACGCCACGATCGTCCACGGTGAGGCGCTCGAGGTGCTCCACGATCTGCCCGACGGATGCGCCGGCCTGGTCTACGTCGACCCGCCGTTCAACACCGGCGGTGCGCGCAAGGGCCTGCGCATCAGCGTGGCGGCCGACGCGAGCGCCTCGCGTCGTGGCTTTGCCGGCCGCAACTATCGGATCGAGCGGCGGGAGGGTGCCCGCTATGACGATCGGTTCGACGACTACCTGGGGTGGCTGCGTCCGCGACTTGCGGAGACGCGACGGATCCTCGCCGCGCACGGCAGCCTCTACTTCCATATCGATCCCCGCGAGTCGCACTACTGCAAGGTCCTGCTGGACGAGGTCTTCGGGCGAGCGTGCTTCCTCAACGAGATCGTGTGGGCGTATGACTACGGTGCGAGAGCAACGCGCCGCTGGCCGTCGAAGCACGACGTGATCCTCGTGTACGTTCGCGATCCGCGCGCGTACCACTTCGATGCCTCCGAGGTCGCTCGTGAGCCCTACATGGCTCCGCGGTTGCAGACGCCCGAGCGGGCAGCGCGCGGCAAGCTGCCCACCGATGTGTGGTGGCACACGATCGTGCCGACCTCCTCGCGCGAGCGAACCGGGTATCCGACGCAGAAACCGCTCGGCATCCTGCGCCGGATCGTCGCCGCGTCGTCGCGCCCGGGGGACCTGGTGGTGGACTGGTGCGCGGGCAGCGGCACCACGGGAGCGGCCGCCGCGGAGCTGGGTCGCCGGTTTCTGCTCGTCGACGATCAGGCGGACGCCGTCGAGGTGATGCGCCGGCGCCTCGCCGGGGTGGCGGACCTGCGCGTCATCACGCGGTGATGCGCCGGCGCCTCGCCGGGGTGGCGGAGGTGCCCGTGATCACGCGGTGATCCGGTAACGCTCGAGCAGTCCCTTGGCGATGATCACGCGCTGGATCTCGTTGGTGCCCTCGCCGATGATGAGCAGCGGCGCATCGCGGTAGAGCCGTTCCACCTCGTACTCCTTCGAGAACCCGTAACCGCCGTGCACACGCATGGCCTCGCTGACCACCTCGAAGCACGTCTCGGTGGCAAAGAGCTTGGCCATCCCGCACTCGATGTCGGCACGTTCACCGGCATCCTTCTTGCGCGCGGCGTAGTTCGTCATGAGCCGCGCCGCCTGGATCTTGGTGGCCATGTCGGCGAGCTTGAACTGGATGGCCTGGTGCTGCGCGATCGGGACCCCGAAGGCCTGGCGGTGCTGCGCGTACTCGATGGAGAGCTCGAATGCCCGCTGCGCGACACCGACGCCACGCGCGGCGACGTTGACGCGCCCGACCTCGATGGCCGCCATCATCTGCTTGAACCCCTGCCCCTCAACCCCGCCCAGCAGGTTGGTGGCGGGCTGGCGGTTGTTCTCGAAGACGAGCTCGGTCGTCTCGACCCCCTTGTACCCCAGCTTCTCGATGTGCCGCGAGACCGTGAATCCCGGGTACTGCTTCTCGGCGAGGATGCACGACATGCCGCGGTGCGCGGGTCTCGCATCCGGATCCGTCTTGACGAGGGTCGCGACCACGGTCGAGTGCGCGCCGTTGGTGGCCCACATCTTGGTGCCGTTGATCACATACTCGCCGTCATCCCTGACGGCACGAGTCTGGATGGCCTGCACGTCCGAGCCGCAATTGGGCTCGCTCATCGAGAAGCCGCCATGGAACTCGCCGGTCGCCATGCGGGGAAGGAACCGCTGCTTCTGGTCGTCGGTGCCGAAGTTCTCGATGAGGAAGCTGACGATGAAGTGGGTGTTGATGATCCCGGTGATCGACATCCAGCCGCGCGCGATCTCCTCGCACACCATCGCGTAGGTCGCGTAGTCGAGGCCGGCGCCTCCGTACTCCTCGGGAATCGCGAAGCCGAAGAACCCGAGCTGCTTCATGTGGGCGACGATCTTCTCGGGATATGTGTCGTCGTGATCGAGATCGTGCGCAACCGGGATGATCTCGCGCTCGACGAAGTCTCGAACCATCCCAACGATCTCGCGCTGTTCGGTCGTGACGTCGATGGTCATGCCCCGGAGTCTACCGTCACGCCTGAGCGTCGCCGAGGATGTGTACGCGCGCGGCGCGCAGCGCCGGTGCCGCGAGCAGGCGCTCGATGCCGAAGGACGCCTCGAGGAGGGGCCGGTTGAACGCGATGTACGACGGATCCCCGTTGTAGGCGAGGCGGGTCCGCTCGAAACCGGCGGCGTTGAGGAGGCGGTGCAAGCTCCTCCCGCTGTTGGCGCGGTACCGAACCGGGTACGCGTCGCCCTCGCCGCGGCCGTACAGACGGTGGGTGAGGGCGGCGTGCCAGCGGTGGGGGATCGACCGAATCATCCAGGCGTTGTAATTCCAGGCGTTCGGTGTCAGGAACACGAAGTGGCCTCCCGGCACCAGGACGCGACGCACCTCGGAGAAGACGAGGCCAGGATGATCCAGGTGCTCCAGCACCCACGCGGAGGCGACGACGTCGAAGGAGCCGCCGGCAAAGGGGAGATCCTCGCCGGACCCGACCACGCCGTGAGTGACCACCCTGTTGCCGGCAAGCGCGCTTCCGTCGGGGTCGACTCCGACGACGGTCGCGTCCGGAGCGCACGACAGATCGTCGCCGTGGAGCCCGTTGCGCCCGCAGCCGAGGTCGAGGATGCGTGATCCCGGAGGGGCGGTGCTCCCGACGAGGGCTCGATAGCGACTCACGCTGTCAGTCCATGACGGGTTCCGGCGGCGATATTCCTCGCGTGCGCGCACCTGCCGCTCGAACCCTGACGCCATTCCGGACGCAGTGTAGTCACCGTCTCGCGCTGCTAGAGTTGCGCGGATGAGCGAACGGCCGTTCGCGAGATGATCGCCCGCACGGTGGGCGACGACGATGCGCCGTGCGTCGCTGGACCAGCCACCTACGACATTCGTGTCCAGGACTGCGTCGAGTTCCTTCGCGATCTCCCTGACGAATCAGTCGACCTGATCGTCACGGACCCCGCTTACTCGGGCATGAACCAGCACATGCGCTTCGGTCACGGGCGGATCGTCGGCAACTACGGCAAGCCCGACAACCGCCGATGGTTCCAGGAGTTCTCCGACGACCCCGAGTCCTATGCGGTGTTCCTTCGCGAGTGTCATCGCGTGCTGCGGAAGGATCGGCACGTCTACATCATGTTTGACAGCTTCTCGATGCTCTCGCTCGGCGCGCTCGTGCGCGACTTCTTCGATGTGAAGGGCGTCGTGGTCTGGGACAAGGTGCACCTGGGGATGGGCCATTACTTCCGCCGTCGCCACGAGCAGATCGTGTTTGCCAGCAAGGGCAAGCGCAAGGTTTCGCGGCGTGACCTGCCGGATGTGTGGGCGGTGCCGCGAGTGCATCGGGCCGCCTATCCGACGCAGAAGCCGGTCCGCCTCTTCGAGCTGATGATCGAAGCGAGCGCGGAACCAGGCTTCGTCGTTTGCGACCCGTTCTGCGGCAGCGGTTCATCGGCCGTCGCCGCGGTGCGCTTCGGATGCGACTTCGTCGGAGCCGACATCGACCCGCGAGCCGTGGAGGTCTCGCGCGACCGCCTGACGAGACTCGCGGCTACGGGCCAGGACCCGCTCGAGCCGACACGCCGGTAAGGGGTGGGTCCGCGGTCTCGCCGGCAAGGAGCTCCGCTGCGAGCGCGACCAACCCTGGATCCGGCTCATCGGCATCGTCTCTGCCTGCGAGGCGGTCGCTTTCCCGCCGCTCCGCCGCGAGGACGGATACGGCATACGCGAAGTCGCACGGCGCGCCACTGTCTAGAGCGCGAGCCCGTTCGGGGTCGTTCCCTGCTCCCACGCCCAGGCCTTCCAGGGCCGGCTTGCACGCCGCGGGCACGATCGGCCGGCCGTCGGCGGACGTGAAGATGAACCCCCCCGACGGATCCCGTTCGACGTGGAACCTGCCCTCGTGATGGCGCCGGTGGTGGAAGCGGCACAGCGAGACCAGGTTGCGCAACTCGGTCCGTCCCCCATCACACCAGTGGCGGACGTGGTGTCCATCAGTGCGCGGCGCCGGCACCGAGCAGCCGGGATAGCGGCAGCCCTGGTCACGGCTCTGCAGGGCGAGGCGCAGCCGCGGCGTGATCAGACGGCGCGCCCTGCCCACGTCGATGGGCAGCCCATCGCGCTCTGTGATCGTGACCACGTCGGCGTCGCAGCTCAACGTGCGCAGCGTCGCCGGGGCGAGCCAGGGACCGTCCTCGATGTGGCAGCGGCCTCCCGGGGCCTCACCGCTGAGCACCGCGGCATCGACGTGGACGACGACCTGCGCCGTCGGCGCGACGACCGGCTCGCTCGCCGCGGCGGCAACCCAAGCCTCGCAGACGCGGACAAGCGCATCGGCCCGGAGCATGGGACGAGTGCGGCGTGAGGAGTCCAGCTGCGGGGCATCGGGCGAGGGCACGTGGCGCTCCTCGGCGGCGACCCGGGCCGCCGCCGCCTCGATCGCGGCCATGACCACGGCGCCGTCCTCCTCGGGGAGCACAGCCATGAGCTCGAGCATGCCGTCGTCGCGCCACCAGACCCGGACGCCGCGGTTGAGCAGCGGATCGTCCTGACGCCGGGGATCGTCAGCGGCGAGCGCCCGCCGGACACCCCGGCAGATGCGGGCCAGCTGACCACCGGAGGCGTGGAGCGCGACCATCAGCCACACCTCCTCCTCCTCGGGTGTGGCCACCCGGGTGACGGCCCGGATCTTGTCGAACGAAAGGCGGCCATCCGCGAAGGCGGCACGAAGGGCGGGCAGCACCTCGAGGGCGTGCCCGGCGCGCACCATCTCGCCACCGGTCCAGACATCGACGCCGATGTTGATCGAGAGCCAGTGAGCGCAGGAGCGCATGCCCGCCTCCGCCCAGGCACCGTCGGTGTCGAGCCGGGCGGCGAGATCCACCAGCTCGGCCGTGGCCGCGTGGACGCGGGGCGCGAGCACGCCGATGCGCTGTTGAAGCTCCACACCCGCGGCATTCTGCATCGGCATATGATAGCAAACAAATGTTCGCTACGCAACCCCGAACGCTGGTCCTCCCGGGGGAGGTTATCGCCAAAGGCGACCGGAACAACTGAACGGCCGATCCGGCTGGACGTCCCGCTTCAGGCGGACACGCACGCGCAACGGCTCTCATCCCGACCCGCAACTCCGGCGCGAAAACCCGCGCCCCTCCGAGATCGGCCGTGGGGTGAACGCGACGAGCCGGCTCCCCCGCGCCAGGCGATCTCAGCCGGCGGCGGAACTCCGAGCCCTGCTCCGGCGCCGACGGGGTCAAACCCGCCGCCACGCCCCGCGCGTAGAACTGCATCGCGATCTTCCGCGACGCCTCGTCGATCATCTCGTCCCCGAGCATCACGGCCCCCTTCCGATCGACCTCGGTCGCGGTGCGGTACGCCTCCAGCATCCGCGCGGCCTTGTCGAAGTCGGCCTGCGCCGGCGTGAAGACCTCATTCGCGGGCTCGATCTGCACGGGATGGAGCACCCACTTCCCGTCGTACCCGAGCGCGGCGGCACGTGAGGCGGCGGCGCGATATCCCTCGACATCGTGAATGGCGAGGAACGGCCCGTCGATCACCTGGATCCCCGCGGCGCGCGCGGCGACGGCGAGCTTGAACAGCACGTAGTGGAAGATGTCGCCCGGGTAGTTGTAGTTGTTGTTCACCGACAGCGACGGCAGCTGCATCGACGCCGAGAAGTCCGCGGGTCCGTACGTCAACGTCTCCAGGCGGCTGCTCGAGAACGCGATCTCGTCCGCGCGCATGAGCCCCTCGGCATCCTCGACCTGCGCCTCGATGCCGATGCGCCCCACCTCGAGACCGAGCGACTGTTCGAGTTGCAGCAACGCCCGGTCCACGAACGCGATGTCGCCGGCGTTGCGGACCTTGGGAACCATGATGCAGTCGAGCAGCGCGCCGGCACCCGTGATCACCTCACGCAGGTCGTCGAACGCGAAGCGGCTCGTCACCTGGTTGATCCGCACGACGCGGGTCTTGCCATGCCAGTCGTGCGCGCGCAGCGCCTCGACCACCTTGCCCCGTGCGGCCGGCTTCTCCAGCGGCGCGCACGCGTCCTCGAGGTCGAGGAAGACCTCGTCCGCCGCGCTGGCGGCGGCCTTCTCCATCATCCGCGGGTTACTGCCAGGGACGGCGAGAACAGAGCGTCGAAGTCGAGGCGTCGCCACCGCTCGAGCTACTCCTTCGGCGGGGTGGGCCGGTCGTCCGGTGGGATCGTGCGGTCGGCCGGCGGCGCCGGGCGGTCATCCGGCGACGAGGGCCGGTCGTCGAGCGGCACGTCGCTGCCGCCCTCGGGCGTCAGACCCATCCCGCCGAAGAGCCCACCGAGCATCTGCTGGAACTGCTCGGGTCCGCCGAGGTCGTCCTGCACGCGTTCGAACATCCGCGACATCAGCTCCTGGAGCTGCGGGTCCTCGGCGAGCTTCTCCTGAAGTCCGCCGAGCTGCGACATGAGCTGCTCCATCTGGACTTCCTGGGCGACCTGCATGAGCACCGGCTGGGAGGCGGCCGCGGCAACCACCTGGACCTGCTGACGGATCACCTCGAATCCCTTGCACGCCATGCACGTGCCCTGGTGCTGGCACCGGCACAGCCGTGACTTGAGCTTGTCGAGCTCCGAATGGATCCCGCTGAGATCGACGCCGGACGGCGGTATGTCGGCCATGCGCTGATCGTAGTGGAGACACCGGTTCGGACGGCTCATGTTGCATCCGGCCGCAGATCCGGTATAGTCGTTTGCAGACGGGAGCCTTTGGGCCTCCCCGCGGTTGACGTCGATTCGATCGTCGCCCCGCGTCAAAGAGCAAGGCCGGAAGCCGTCCCGAAGTCCAGTCATTGCGCCGGTGGACAGGGCCACCGCCGCGTCCGAGGTTGACAGTCCGCTGATAGCCCCAGACCTCGCGCTCGATCGTCTGCACCTGATCGTGCCCGACGGCAGCGATGCCATGGTCGTCCTGGAAACATGGGCGAACGGCTCGCACCCCGGCGCCGACCCGCGCACGGTCTTCGCCGAGCGCATCAGTGAAGTCGGCCACGTCTCCGTGTCGTTCGGGGACGAGGATCCGCCGCAGCTGCGGCTGGATCTCCCCGATCTCGTGCTCCAGTGCGTGCCCCAGCCCGGCCCGGACGGCACCCGCGAGCACCTCGGCCTTCGGGTCGTCTCCATCAGGCCGACGGGAGGGCAACCCGAGGGCACGAAGCTGCTGACGATCACCACCCGCGAGCCGGTGGTCACCGAGGCCAACGGCGTCGTCAGCGACACCTTCCGGCTGCTCGATTGGCGCATCTCGACGCAGCACGCGGCGAGGTCCGCGCAGCTCTACGCCACCCTCAAGCTCGTCGACAGCCTGGAACGTGCGGAGAAGCAGCGCGCCCAGACGCAGCGGACCCGATTCAACGGCGCTCGCGAGTTCTTCCGCTGCCGCAACTGCCGGGCGCTCTGGCGTCCGGAGAGCGAGCGGTGCCCGTCGTGCGGACGGGAGTTCACCGACGCCGACCGCAAGTCCCCCGAGGTCGGCAAGGTCGAGTTCCAGATCCCGGCCGGCGAGCCCATCAACCTGACTGCCGACGCCGCCGTCCTGATCGAGCCGGACGACGAGACCAACTTCGTCGGGCGCGTGGCGCGCATCGATCATCAGCGCCACGTCGTCGAGATCGTCACACGCAGCTTCGAGCACGCGGGGAGCGAGGGCTACATCGCGCCCTCGTTCAACAAGGCGCTCTATCAGGCCAAGCGCTCGGTGCTGGCCGCCATTGCCACCAAGGACTTCGGCGTCGGGCTGCTCGCCCAGCTGCTCGTGAGCCCGGAGACGATCATCGCCCCCAAGGACGAGTCGGACGAGGAGGGCGCCTGGCTGACGCCGGGGATGATCGCCAACAAACCGCAGAACCGGGCCGTCGACCTGCTCAGCCGGCTCGCCGCAGGCCAGGCGATCTTCATCCAGGGACCGCCGGGCACCGGCAAGACGACGGTCATCGTCGAGGCCGTCAAGCGCCGTCTGGCACTGAACCCCGACGAGCGCATCCTCGTGACGTCGCACAGCAACCTCGCGGTCGACAACGCCCTGGAGCGGCTCGCGGGGACACCCGGGATGCGCGCCGTCCGCGTGGCCCGGGCCGAACGGGTCCACCCGTCGGTCGACCGCTTCCGCTGCGATGACGAGGACGATCCCCGCCTTCTCGAGGCCAACTGCTACTTCGCCACCTGCGCGACGGCCGCCACGTCGGGGATCACCGACATGAACTTCGACATCGTCATCCTCGACGAGGCGAACAAGGCGCGCGCCGACGAGGCCCTTCCGGCGCTCCGTCTCGGGCGCAGCCTCGCGCTCGTCGGCGACCACAAGCAGCTGCCGCCGGTGGAGGACGACGCCCTCTACGGCATCGTCGAGATCGACCCGGCGCTCGAGGACCTCGTCAACCGCAGCCTCTTCGAGCAGTGCTGGGACGGTGGACTCCCGGCGGAGGCGCAGTGCCTGCTCACCATCCAGCACCGCATGCACCCCGACATCGCCGCGTACGTGTCCGCGGCGTCGTACGACAGCCAGCTCGAGAACGCTCCCGAGGTGGAGGCCTACGAGTACGTCACGCGCAAGCCGTTCCCGGTCGCGCTCCACTTCGTCGACACCGAGGGCATGCGCGGCGGGCGAGAGCGCCGTGGCCCGGGGGGTGCGCTCCGCAACGAGGCCGAGGTCCGCGTGGCCGCCCAGGTGGTGCGGCTCCTCGACGAGCGCTGCCCTCGCGAGCTGAGCATGGCCGTCATCGCCATGTACGCCGAGCAGGTCGAGCGGCTCCGGCAGGCCCTCGGGCGTCGCCGCTTCAAGCGCACTGTCAAGATCGACACGGTCGACTCCTTCGAGGGGCGCGAGGAGGACATCGTCGTCATCTCGCTCGTGCGATCGAACGAGCGCGGTCGCATCGGCTTCCTCCGGGTTCCGAACCGCCTCAACGTCGCCATCTCCCGAGCCAAGCGGCTCGTCGCCTGCATCGGCGACAGCGCCACGCTGCGCAGCGGTGACGAGTTGATGTACGGGACCCTCGTCGATGCCGCTCGATCGACGGGGGGCTGGCTCAGCGCGCTCGAGATCGTGTCCCAGCCGAAGCATCGCCGCGGCGATGCGCGCCCGCCCGGAGAGGGCGGGACCGGCGAACCCGGGGAGGAGATCGACCCGGAGCGTGCCGCGAAGCGCCGCCGTCGCCGCCGTCGTGGACGGCGCGGCGGGCAGCCACCTGTGGCGACCGCGACCGAAGGCGGCGCGCCGGCGGCGCCCCGGCCGGCCGAGGGCGAGGGTCAGCTCGAGGAAGGCCAGCAGCAGCGGCGCCGCCGCCGCCGCAGGCGCCGCGGTCGTGGTCGCGGACCGGGCCTCGGCGCGACCGCCCCAGACCGACGCCGTTCCCGGGACGGATGCACAGGCCGGGAGCTCCGAGCCGAGCGCCGGGGTTCCGTCCGACGGCGCCCCCCGCGTCGCCGCGAATCCCGCCGGGGACGTCTCCGAGGGCTGACGGGGTGAGCGACGCGGTCACGGTGTTCGTGCGCGGAGGCGACCCGGCCTCGGAAGCGACCCTGCGCTACCTCGACCAGCGTGGCGTGGCGTACACGAAGCGCGACGTCCTCAACGACCCCTCCGCCACGGCGATCCTCTTCGGGCGCCTCGGCAAGGTCGTGGTGCCCGTCGTCCAGATCGGCGACCGGCTCCTGGTCGGCCACGACCCCGTGCAGCTGGCTCGCTTCCTCCCGCGCGAGGACGCAGAGGAGCAGCGAGTCGCGTTCGGCGCCTCGGTCCGCACCGTCACCGGCGAGATCGCGGCGGCGAAGGGGCTCCCCGCCGCCTACGGCGTCGAGGTCGGCCAGGTGAAGCCCGGCTCGCCCGCTGAGGCAGCCGGGATCCTCCCCGGCGACGTCATCACCGGGATCGGCCCGTACACCGTCAACGGCGGCGCCGACCAGTTCCGGCGTGCGGTCTCCCTGCGCCAGCCGGGCGACACGATGCTCCTGGCCGTGTGGCGCGACGGCGAGACCACCGAGATGGCGGTCGCCTTTCCCGTCGAGGTCCCGGCCGAGAGCTCGCCGCCTGCCTGACCGGCGGTCGCCGGCTCACACGCGGCCGTCGTCGGGCGTTTGATATGCAGTGACCACCGTGAAGACGACATCACTGCCGCCCTTCCAGCGTGTGTTCGACGACCACGCGGGCGCCGTGCTCTCCTTCCTCTCGGGCGCGGTCGGAGCGCTGGAGGCGGAGGACTGCTTCCAGGAGACGATGCTGAGCGCGCTCCGCGCCTACCCGCGCCTCGTCGATGCGTCCAATCTGCGCGGCTGGCTGTTCACGATCGCGCGCCGCAAGGCGATCGACGCCCGGCGTGCGCTCGCGCGCCGCCCGGTGCCGATCGCCGACCCCGACCCCGGCGCCTCCCCGGACCCGAATGTCGAACCCGACGACGCGCTCTGGGACCAGGTTCGGCGCCTTCCCGCGAAGCAGCAGCAGGCGGTGGTCCTCCGCTTCGCGGGCGACCGGAGCTATCCGGAGATCGCCGAGGCGATGTCGACCACACAGGACTCGGCCCGCCAGAGCGTGCACGAGGGGCTGAAGAAGCTGAGGAGGGATCTCGCATGACCGTCGACCAGGCGCTCGCAACACGATTCCGGGAACGGGCCGAGGCGGCACACCTCCTCGACGTGGCGATGACGACGATGGACACGCCGATCGGGACGCTGCTCCTGTTCGCGACACCTCGCGGTCTCGTGCGGATCTCGTTCGAGTCCGAGGATCGCGACGAGGTCCTCGGTGACGTCGCGGCGCACGTTTCCCCGCGGATCCTCGAGGCGCCGCGCCGGCTCGATCCCGCTCGCCGCGAGCTCGACCGCTACTTCGCCGGGAAGCTCCGCGAGTTCGATCTCCCGATCGACTGGACGCTCACCGGACCCTTCGCGCGGCGCGTGCTCCGCCGCACGGAGCGCATCCCGTATGGATCGGTCGCGAGCTATGGGGACGTCGCGTTCGACATCGGGACCCCACGCGGCGCGCGAGCGGTCGGGAACGCGCTCGGGTCGAACCCGATCCCGGTCGTGGTCCCCTGCCACCGCGTGGTCCGCACCGGTGGTGCGATCGGCGGGTACGGCGGCGGGTTGCCCCGCAAGCGCTGGCTGCTCGACCTCGAGGGCGGCTGACCGGCCGGGACTACCAGCCCGGCGGGGGCTCGGTGCGATTGAGGAGCCGGACGAAATCCTCGGCGCGGGCGACCGCCTCCCATCGCCGCGAGAAGAAGTCCTGGGTGATCATCCGGTTGTCGGCCAGCGAGGTCACGGTGACCGCCCACTGGTTGAGGGCCCGGGACACCTCGACCTCGTGGGTGGCAGCCTCGTTGCGCATGACCACGCCGCTCGCCGCCGGACGGCGGCCACGGTCGTTGCGTCGAGAGGACGCCATGGCCATCGCGAACACCTCCATACAATCGGCCGGCGTGCGCCTGGCCACCCTCGACATTGTCTCCCAAACGGGCCCCTCAGAGCGAGAGGGTGAGCTGGTTCCCGGTTGCCTCGTCATCCGAATCGCCGTCAGTGCCCGGCTGCGGGGGAGGAGGCGGCGGTGGCGGTGAGGCGTCGACCCAGGATGGGACCCGGCCGTCGCGACGGCGCAGGGTTTCGATCACCGGCTCCGGCGGGCGGGGCAGCCCGAGGCCGAGGAGCGCTCCGAAGTCGAAGGCATTGACGACCGCGTAGTTGCTGCGATTGTTGTTGAGGAGCACGTGGACCGGGACCCCGTCCTCGCTCACCCTGCGTATCCCGGGAATCCATTCCTCGAGCTCGGACGGCTCATAGAGGTAGTCGAAGCGATCGCCGCTCGTGGCGCCGGTCTTGTACCAGGTGCGCCAGTTGCGGCCGTGGAACCTGGCGATGCACAGGCGCGGTGAGGTCACCGCGAGCAGCGGCGGCGCCGTGCCGCTCCCGATCTGCGGCGAATCGACCCCGACGTAGACGCATTCGAGCTCGCGCAGCAGGTCCTCGGTTGCCGGCCAGGCGTCGCCGTCGTACCAGGACCGGTGCCGGAACTCGATGGCGAGCAGGTCGTCCGGATGCCGGTCCCGTGCCTCGAGCAGCCATTCCCGCGCCTCGGGACGGTTCGTCATCCATGGCGGAAACTGGTAGTGGACGGCGACGAGCTTGCCGCTCCGGCGCAGCGGCACCAGCGCGGACATGAAATCGCGCTCCTCCTCAGCGGTCGGTTTCCGAGGCCGGCGGTTCTCACGTTCGTGTCCGGTGAGGCTGCGAAACGCCTTGATGTTGAAGCGGAACGTCTCGGGGGTCCGATCGACCCAGCCCTCCACCACCGCGGGTCGAGGGATCCCGTAGAACGTGGTGTCGATCTCGACGATGGGGAAGTAGCCGGCGTAGAAGGTGAGCTTGTCGCGCTGACGCCTGCCGTGCTCCAGCTCGTGCGGGTAGAAGTCGGTGTGGTCGGCCCAATTGCACGTGCCAACCGCAATCGGCGCGCCCATCTGAGCAAACAGTAACGAAGCTGTCACCAAAGCTGGTCAGATCGGCGGCGTTGCCGGTCATACGATCCGCCCGGTGCATCAACCGGAGTCGTCCCAACAGCGGTGACGCCTTTGCTGCGTCGTCTCGGTGCCGGTTTCGGCCTGCACACGCGCGTCGAGCTGCGCCTCTGGATCGCCTGGCGCCGTCCTCGTCGCGATCGCCGTCCCGCTGTGGGTGGGCTATGTCGCGGCGCTGCCGGTGTACGCGTCGCCGGACCTGCCCTGGTGGGCGTTCGCGCTCGCCTTCTTCATCGCCGCGCGCCTCGCGGCCATGGACAGCCCGCGCAGCGGCACGCAGGCGATCACCATGGCCGCCGCACCGTTCGTCATCGGGCTCTTCTACGCGACCCCGCTCGATCTCCTCATCGGCTATGCAGTCGGGACGGGGCTCGCCGCGGCGACGAGGCGACCGATGGCGATCCGTCAGAGCGGAATCGAGGTCGCCCGCTTTGCGGTGTTCGCGGGAGCCGGCATCTGGGCCTTCCGGATGCTCGCGGGCGACCCGAGCGCCAAGGTCTGGCGCAGCGCGGTGGCGGCCATCGTCGCGACGGCGATCACGCTGCTGCGACGGGCGGTTTCCGAGGGTGTGGTGCTCCGCCCGCGCGATCCGCGACTCCTGGGTCGACGTCGTCAATCACCTCCGCTCGGCCTCGGTGGCGGCGGTCACGTCGATGTGCATCGGGCTGCTCGCCGTGCGTCTGATCTCGTCGAACTACCCGCTGGCGCTGGTGCCACTCGCGGTGGTGACCTTCGCTGTGCTGATGACTCACCGCGCGTGGGTGCGCGAGCGCTATGACCACGAGGCGGCCGAGTTCCTGATCGGCGCTGTCGACGCCCTTGCGGGGCGCGACCTCGAGCAGTCGATCACGCTGCTGCTCAACCGCGCTCGAGCGATCTTCCACGCGGAGATCGCGCAGCTCAGCGTCTTCCCCTCGCTGCCGACGGAGAAGGCCTTCCGCACCACGGTCCGCTACGGCCAGCCTGACGAGGTCATGGCGCCGATCCCGCTCGGCGAGCTCGACGACGTCCTCGAAGCCGAGACCGCGGGCGTGATCGTCCGCGGCGGAGCCTCCGATGATCCGAGCGCGCAGATGCTCGCGCACCGCGGAGTTGACGAGGCGATGGTGGCGCTGCTCCGGGGCGAGTCGCGAATGATCGGCAGCCTCATGGTGGGGGGTCACCTCGATTCGCACACGTTCGACATGCGCGACCTCCGCCTCTTCCGCACGCTGACGACACGAACGACTGTGATCCTCGAGAACAGCCGCATGGAGCGCTCCATCGCGCGTCTCACGGAGCTGCAGGAGCAGCTGACGCATCAGGCCTACCACGACTCGCTCACCGATCTCGCCAACCGCTCGCTCTTCGGCCAGCAGATCGAGCACGGGCTGCGGCGGAGCGCCGAGGGAAGCTCGAGCGTCGCGGTGATCTTCCTCGACATCGACGACTTCAAGGGAGTCAACGACACGCTCGGCCACGCAGCGGGCGATGCGCTGCTCGTCGAGGTCGCGGCGCGGATCCGCTCCTGCCTGCGCCGTCCCGACACCGCGGCCCGGCTCGGGGGAGACGAGTTCGCGCTCCTGATCGAGGGCGTCGACACGGCCGTCGAGGCGGAGCACGTCGCGAAGCGGGTGCTCGACGTGCTGCGCAGGCCGTTCGTCGTCTTCGGCACGTCGATCAGGGTGCGCGCCTCACTCGGCATCGCTGTTGCAGACAGTATTGACGATAACGCGATCAGTCTCATGCGCCACGCGGACGTCGCCATGTATGCCGCCAAGGCGTCGGGGCGCGACCGCTACGTGCTCTTCACGCCGGGCATGGAGAACGAGGTCGTGCACCGGCGCAAGCTTCGCGGTGAGCTGGAGCGCGCGATGGAGGAGCACCAGTTCGTCCTCCACTACCAGCCCATCGTCAACCTCATCACCGGGGAGATCACCGGGGTCGAGGCCCTCGTCCGGTGGCGGCATCCCTCGCGCGGGCTCGTGCCGCCCGGGGAGTTCATCGGCCTCGCCGAGGAGAGCGGTCTGATCCTGCCGCTCGGCGACTTCGTGCTGCGGACCGCGTGCGCGGATGCGCTGCACATGCAGCGGCAACTCCCGGAGCCCACCCCGTTCGCCGTGTGCGTGAACGTGTCGGTCGTGCAGCTGAACACCCCGACCTTCGTCGAGGACGTTCTCGCGATCGTCGAGGAGGTGGGCCTCGCCCCGGACACGCTCATCCTCGAGCTGACCGAGTTGATGCTGCTCGAGGACGCGGTCCTGGTGTCGTCGAAGCTCGAGGCGCTCCGGGAGCGCGGGATCCGCACGGCGATCGACGACTTCGGCACCGGGTACTCGTCGCTCAGCTACCTGCGCCGGCTGCCGGTCGACATCCTGAAGATCGCGAAACCCTTCGTCGACGACCTCGCCGGCGGGGCCGGCGAGGACTTCGCCCGGGCGATCGTCAGCATCGCCGAGGCGCTCCAGCTGCACGTGATCGCGGAGGGCATCGAGTCCGCGTCGCAGGTGACGCGCCTGCTCAGCCTCGGATGCCTCGCCGGTCAGGGGTACCACCTGAGCCATCCGCTCCCCGTCGCCGAGGTGGAGCAGTTGCTGCGCACCGGCGGGATCGACCGGACAAGGCTCGCATCGCAGCCGGCGCCTTCCGAGAACGTGCTTCGACTGCGAGCGCTGCGATGATCGATCTCTCGCCGTGGCTCGCGGTGCTCGTGCTCGCGGTCATCGCGATCGTGATCGCCGGCATCTCCTGGGCGGCGGTCCGCCACGAGAAGACGCGGCTCGGGTTCCTGCACACCACGTCACGAGCCCTCCTCGAGGCCCGCGACCTCGAGACCGCCTCGGTCGACCTCCTCCGCCGCGCGTGCCATCGCTTCGGGGCCGACTGCGGCGAGCTGACGCTCATGCCCGACACGAGCACCCCGGCGGCGTTCAGGACCGCGGTCCGCGACGGCGAGGCGCTGGACGTGATGCGCTCCGTCGATCTCGACGACGAGGAGGACCGGACCCTGACCCCGCCGATCTACGGCGTGGTGCACATCGCCGCCTCCGGGGCCGACCCCTGGGTGGCGCGGCTGGCTGGCCGCCTCGGCGTCGCGCGCGGCCTGGCGGTGACCCTCCGGCTCGACGCGCGCACGGTCGGCTATCTGGCCCTGGGCATGCGCAGGCCCGAGATCCGCAAGAACCGCGTCGACGACCAGACCCTCCAGGCGCTCGCCAACATCGTCGCCCTCACCATCGATCGCAGCCGGCTCCACGACGGGCTGCTGCGACTGGCCGCGCTCGAGAACGAGCTGGCGGATCGTGCCTTCCACGACCCGCTGACCCAGCTCGCCAACCGTGTGCTCTTCATCGACCGGATCGAGCGCGCGCTGCTCGAGCGCGATCCGGAGCGGCACGTGGTGAGCGTCGTCTACGTCGACCTCCAGGACTTCCGGAGGATCAACGAGGAGCACGGCCACGCGGCGGGCGACGGAGTGCTCGTCGAGGTTGCCCGGCGCCTGCACGAGTGCCTCCGCCGCACCGACACAGCAGCGCGGCTCGGCGGCGACGAGTTCGCGCTGCTGCTCCCCGAGGTGCTGCATCCTCGCGAGGGCGAGCTCATCGCGCAGCGTGTCGTCGAGGCCCTCGCGGCGCCGATGGTCGTCGACGGCGTCGAGCTGCAGGTGAGCGCGTCGGTCGGGCTCGCCTGCGTCACCGACGGGGACGCGTCCGCGGCCCTGCTGCTGCGGCACGCCACCGCGGCCGCGAAGGACGCTCGCGAGGCCGGGTCGGGCACGTACCGCATCCATGGCGGCGCCACAGCGGGGCCCGCGGACCCGGATCTCGCCGATGAGCTCGAGGCGGCCATCGCCAACGGGGAGCTCGTTCTCCACTACCAGCCGATCGTGGAGCTCAGGACCGGGAAGATCCTCGGCGCCGAGGCCCTGGTCCGCTGGCAGCACCCGGTGCGAGGCCTGGTTGCCCCGCTGCACTTCCTCCCGCTCGCCGCTGAGCGCGGACTGGCCGGGCGGATCGAGGAGTACGTGCTCAACGCCGCCTGCGCCCAGCTCCGCCGCTGGCAGGACGCGTACCCGGCGACCCCGGAGCTTGCGATCTCGGTCAACGTCGCCGCCGGAGAGCTCGGTCGCGGCGAGCTGGTCGGGCGGGTCACCCAGTGCCTCGAGCGGCTCGAGGTCGACCCTGCGTCGCTCATCCTCGAGGTGACCGAGAACGCGGTGCTCGAGGATCTCCACGGCGCCATCGCCACCTTCGACGCCCTGCAGCGGGCCGGGGTCCACGTCGCCATCGACGACGTCGGCACCGGCTATACCTCGCTCGCGTATCTGCGGCGGATCCCGATCGACATCCTGAAGATCGCCAGGCCGCTCGTGGCCGAGCTCGGCGACCCGAACTCGAGCGGCGAGCTGGCCCGGACGGTCGTCCGCCACGGCGAGGCGCTCCGGCTTGCCCTCGTGGCCGAGGGCGTGGAGACGCCGCTCCAGGTCGAGCGGCTCAACGCGCTGGGTTGCGCGCTGGCGCAGGGATTCCACCTGGCCCGCCCGTGCGACGCCGAGACGATGGAGGGACTCCTCAAGGCGGGCGGCCTCGACCCCGCCCAGTTCGCGCGCACGGCGCCGCCCGCTCGCGTGGCCGCCCGGAAGAAGGCCGCGCGGCCTCGCCGGGTACCCTCGTCGGGTGCAGCAGCGCGAAACCCTGCGTGAGCTCGCCGTCGCTGCTGCTGCGGCGGCGTCCGAGCTGGTGGTCCGGGCTCACGCCCTCGGCGCAGCGCCGCTGACGGCGGAGGTCAAGAGCCCCGGCGACTACGTCACCGAGATCGACCGGGCCGCCGAGCGCGCGGCCATACGGGTGCTCCATGACGGCGCCCGGGACATCGCGATCCTCGCCGAGGAGGGGGGCGGTGCCATCGCCGAGCGGATGTGGGTGGTCGATCCGATCGACGGCACCACGAACTTCGTCCGTGGGTTTCCGGTCGTCGGGGTGAGCGTCGCGCTCATGGAGGAGGGCAGGCCGGTCGTGGGGGCGGTGAGCGCGCCGCTCCTCGGGGCATCCTGGAGCGCCGCCCAGGGCGAGGGCGCCGCCGACCAGGACGGGCGCCGCCTTGCCGTGTCGGCGCATCCGGGTGCGGGGGTCGTCGCCACGGGGTTCCCGTTCCGGCACAAGGAGCGTCTCCCGCGCTACCTCAGCGTGATGGAGCGGGCCCTCGAGCGATTCGAGGACCTCCGCCGGGCCGGGGCGGCGAGCCTCGACCTCGCCTATGTCGGCGCGGGCGCCTTCGACGGGTTCTTCGAGCTCGGCCTTGGTCTCTGGGACATCGCCGCGGGGTCGCTGATCGTCCGCGAGGCGGGCGGTGTCGTGACCGACTGGAACGGCGATCCCGAGGCTGTCTTCGCCAGCGGCAATATCCTTGCGGGGAGCCCGGCGTGGCACCGGGCGATGCTCGAGATCGTCGCGTCGTAACTGCGGAGTGCCGTCCGGGCCTTATAAGGTACGTCGCCTGTGAGTACGCGAGGAACGCACCCGACCACGGATCTGCTTCGCGGGAAACGCATCCTCGTCACGGGGGTGCTCACCCCGAAGAGCATCGCCTACGCGATCGCCGCGGCGTGCCAGCACGCCGGGGCAGACGTCGTGCTGACATCGTTCGGGCGCGCCATGAGCCTGACCCGCCGGAGCGCACAGCGGCTGCACCCCAGCCCCGAGGTGCTGGAGCTCGATGTCACCGACACCGCCCAGGCGCAGGCCGTCGCGGACCACGTGCGGGAGTCGATGGGCGGGCTGGACGGCGTCGTCCACGCCATCGGCTTTGCCCCCGACGACTGCCTCGGCCACGGGGTCCTCGACGTGCCCTGGACCTCGGTCGCGACGGCGTTTCACGTGAGCAGCTATTCGCTGCGCACCCTCGCGGCCGCATTCACGCCGTTGATGCCACCGGGTGGCGGGTCGCTGGTGACCCTGACGTTCGATGCCCGCATCGCGTGGCCGCTCTACGACTGGATGGGGCCGGCCAAGGCCGCGCTCGAGTTGATCGCGCGATACCTGGCTCGAGAGCTGGGCCCCAGGCACATCCGGGTCAACACCATCTCCGCCGGTCCGCTCGAGACGGTCGCGGCGCGCTCCATCCCCGGCTTCGAGATCCTGAAATCATCGTGGGGGCGCCAGGCGCCCCTCGGCTGGGACAGCGCCGACAGCGGTCCGGTCGCCGACGTGGCGGCGTTCCTGCTCAGCGACCTTGCGCGCGCGATCACGGGCGAGATGATCCACGTCGACGGCGGCTATCACTCGCAGGGCGCACCGCTCATCCAGGCCGCGGAGGTCACCGGGTGAGCGCGGGCAACGGCACCACGCGAGTCGCGATCACCGGCATCGGCGCCGTGACCCCGCTGGGGCTCGACGCGGAGGCGACATGGCAGTCGTGCAGGCGCGGACAGGGCGGCATCGGCCCCATCACGGCCTTCGACGCCTCCCATCTCGCGACCCGGATCGCCGGACAGGTGAAGGGGTTCGACGCGGAGGAGGTGGTCGGCAGGAAGGAGGCGCGGCGCAGCAGCCGGTGCACCCAGCTCGGTGTCTACGCGGCCCGCATGGCCGTCGCCAACTCGGGCCTCGACATCGAGCCCATCGCCGAGGATGTCGGCGTCCTGGTGGCCTCCGGGGTCGGTGGCATCGAGGTGATCGAGCGCAACATCCTCGCGCTGTACAACCAGGGTCCGCGTCGCGTGTCGCCGTTCACCGTGCCGTCGATGATCGTGGACATGCCCGCGGGCATGATCGCCATCGACCGTGGCGCCAAGGGCGTGAACTACGCGATCGTCAGCGCGTGCGCCTCGTCCGGACACGCGATCGGTGAGGCCGCGGAATGGATCCGGCGCGGTGAGGCCACCGCGATCATCGCGGGTGGGACCGAGGCGTCGATCACCAACATCAGCGTCGCCGCCTTCGATGCGATGCAGGCGCTGTCCACACGGAACGACGAGCCGGAGCGCGCGTCGCGGCCGTTCGACAAGGACCGCGACGGGTTCGTGATGGGCGAGGGTGCGGGCATGCTCATCCTCGAGGACTGGGACCACGCCGTCGCCCGCGGTGCGCGCATCTACGCGGAGCTCGCCGGGTACGGTGCAACGGCCGACGCGTATCACATCACCCAGCCGGACGAGCAGGGCGACGGCGCGCGCCGCTGCATCCTGCGCTCGCTGAAACGCGCCGACCGCCGGCCCGACGAGGTCGACTACATCAACGCGCACGGCACGTCGACTCAGATGAACGACGCCGCCGAGACCCGCGCGGTGAAGGCGGCGCTCGGCGAGACGGCGAGCACCATCCCGATGTCGTCGACGAAGTCGATGCACGGACATCTTCTCGGCGCGGCCGGCGCCGTCGAGGCGGTGATCACTGTTCTTGCCATTCGTGACCAGTTCGTGCCGCCCACCATCAACCTGGACGAGCCCGACCCCGAATGCGACCTCGACTACGTGCCCAATCGTGGCCGCGACGCGAAGATCGCGTTCGCGCTGAGCACCTCGTACGGGTTTGGCGGTCACAACGTGTGCCTGGCGCTGGCCCGTCCGGATGGCGCCTGACCAGCTGATCCGCGAGGCCGGGCCGGGCCGCATCACCCTGGTGCGCGCCGACATCACGACGCTGGCGGCCGACGCCATCGTCAACGCGGCCAACGCGTCGCTCGCCGGCGGCGGCGGTGTCGACGGCGCGGTGCATCGCGCGGCCGGAGCGGCGCTGATGCGCGAGCTGCGCGAACGCTACTCCGGGTGCCCCACCGGTTCCGCGGTGATCACCGGCGCCGGGCGCCTCCAGGCAGCTCACGTCATCCATGCCGTCGGCCCGCGCTGGCGCGACGGCGCCCACGGAGAGTCGGAGCTGCTGGCCTCAGCGTACCGGTCCGCCTTCACCCTCGCCGCCGAGCACGGCTGCGCGACCGTGGCGGCGCCGGCGATCAGCACCGGGATCTACGGGTTCCCGATCGAGACCGCGGCCCCGATCGCGATCCACGAGGCCGTCGCAGCGCTCGAGGCGCCGGGGACGCCGCTTCGCGAGATCACCTTCGCCCTCTTCTCCGCCCGCGACCTCGAGGTCTTCGCGAGGGCCCTGTGACGCCACCTTGACGGTGGCGTCAGCGAGGTGGCCATACAGTGGGCAGCGCCGTGTCCTCGCGCCCGCGGTGGTTCGCCGCCGCTCTCATCATCGCCGCGTCGGTCGCGCTCGCCCACTACGTGCAGGTCTGGGCGGTGGTGCCTCCATCGCTGGCGCCCACCAGCGACTTCGCCGGGACCTACGTCGCCGCGACCCTGATCCGGCAGGGCGAGGCGGCGCGGATCTACGACCCCGCGGTGGAGCGGCGGACCCTCGTCGAGACGGGCGCCCCCGCCGGTCACGACAACATCCCGTTCGAGAACCCACCCGCCGCCGCCGTGGTCGCGGTCCCGTTCACGGTGCTGGACGCGGGCGCCGCGTGGCGCGCGTGGTCGGTGGCTGCAACTGCTGCTCCTCGCCCTGTCACTCTGGCTCGTGGCCCGAGCCGCGCCCTGGCCGGCGCGGCTACCCTCCCTGTCACGGCTCGCGATCGTGCTCATCGCGCTCGCCGGGTTCGGCACCGGGCTGCTCCTCGTCGAGGGGCAGTGGGACGGCCTGTCCGCATTCGGGCTCGCGGTGGCATACGTGGCGTGGCGCCGGGGCAGGCCCGGCGTCGCGGGCTTCGCCCTCGGATTCACCGCCGCCATCGCCAAGCCGCAGCTCGTGCTCGGGATCGCCGCCTACATGGCCGGCCGGCGCGACTGGCGCGGGGTCGCCGGCGCGGCCGCGGGCGCGCTGGTGACCGTGGCCATCGGCCTGGTCGCGACCGGCCCCCAGGGGGTTTCGGCGTTCATCACCACCATCGCCACGCCGAGCAACTCGCCGACCGCGCAGATGCAGGGAAGCAGCGGGCTCTTCGGATCGCTGCTCGGGCAGGCTCCCGGCGTCTACGACCTCTCGATCGGCGCGAGCCTCGCCGCCGCGGCGGTCGCGCTGTGGCTCGGGACGGTCGCACGCCGCCGATCGGACCTGTTCGAGCCGTCGCTGTGCGCCGCGGTCGCGCTGTCGCTCTTCGCCTCACCCCACCTGCTGGGGCACGACCTGACCCTGCTGGCCCCGGCGATGGTGTGGGGGCTCGCCTGGCTGGCTGGTCGACCAACCGAAGGCGCCTGGCCGGGGAAAGCGACGCTGGCGGTGGTGGCCGGCTGGGTGTTGCTGTCGTTCGCCAGCCTCGAGGACCTGGCGCAGAACAGCGTCGGCCTCCCGGGCCGGGCAACCCCGTGGGCGCTCCTGATCGTGGCGGCGACCTGGTGCCTGCTCACCGCCCGTGCCGCGCATGCCGGCGTCGAGCAGGTACGCGCGCTGCGCCGCTCAGCCGTGGCGTAGGAGTCCGGAACACCGAGGTGCAGCAGGTCCACGTTGTCAGCTCCTTGTTGTGAATTGGTGTCGTGATGGGTACGTTCACGCATATGAAACCCGCGGCGAGCACCATGAGAGTGCGATGACGAGCAGAGGCGTCCCGATCGGCCGTATCGCCGGGATCAAGGTCACGGCGGACTGGAGCGTGCTCGTCATCGGCGCGCTGCTCGCCTGGGGCGTCGAGGGCGCGGCGGTTCCGACCGTCGCGAAGGGCACCCCGGATTGGCTCGCCTGGACGGTCGGCGCGATCGCGGCGGTCCTGCTCATCGCGTCGCTGACCGCCCACGAGCTCGGTCATGCGCTGCTCGCCCGCCACCGTGGCATCGAGGTCGAGGGCATCCGGCTCTGGCTGTTCGGCGGCGTCGCTCAGATGAGCGGCGACTGGATGACCGGCAAGACGGAGATGCTCGTGGCGGCGATCGGCCCGGCGATCACCTTCGCGCTTGCCGCGGCGTTCGTGGGGATCACGTGGATCCTCGCCGGTGTGGGCGCGCCGGCGCTCGTCGTCGTCGTCCCCGAATGGCTGGCGCTGGTGAACATCCTGATCCTCCTCTTCAACCTGATCCCGGCCTTCCCGCTCGACGGCGGGCGGATCCTCCGTGGCTTCCTGTGGATGCGGCGCAAGAACCGGATGTCCGCGACGGTCGCCGCGGCTCGCGCGGGACGGGTGTTCGCGGTCGTGCTCGCCGGCATCGGGGTGCTCGACTTCTTCTTCCTCGACCCGGTCGGCGGGGTCTGGCTGATGCTCATCGGGTGGTTCCTCGACAGCACGGCACGCGGTGAGGCGCACGGGGAGCAGGCCCGGCACGCGCTCGAGGGCGTGCGGGTCGGCGACGTCATGTCGAAGGACCCGGTGATCGTGCCGTCGTGGATCACCGTGGAGCTGCTCGTCGATCAGTACGTGATGGGTCACCAGTTCACCTCGTTCCCCACCCACAGCATCGACGGGCGCGTCGACGGCCTGGTGACGCTGCGCGGCATCCGGCAGCTCCCGGCCCAGCAGCGATCGAAGCGTCGCGCCATCGACATCGCGATCCCGTCGGAGCGGGTCCCGATCGCGCGTCCGGACGAGCCGCTCACCGACCTGCTCAAGCGCATGGGCACCGCGTCCGACGGGCGCGCCATGGTCTATGAGGAGAACCGCCTGGTCGGGATCGTGTCGCCGAGCGACATCGCGCGGCTGCTCCAGTCGGGTCCCGGACGGCTGCCCGCGCACGCCGCCGCCTGACCCGAGACTAGTCCGTCGCGCCTCCGACGTCGAGGATCAGCTTCCCGAAGTTCTCGCCGCGATAGAGCCTGAGCAGCATCTCCGGGAACCGTTCGATCCCGGCGACGACGTCCTCGACGGAGCGAAGCCGGCCTTCCGCCATCCAGCCCGCCATCTCCGTCGCCGCCTCGGCGTAGCGCGCGGCATAGTCGAAGACCAGGAAGCCCTCCATGCGGGCGCGGTCGACGAGCAGCGCCATGTAGTTGGCAGGCCCCTGCGCCGGACCCTCGTTGTTGTACTGCGAGATCGAACCGCAGATGACGATCCGCGCGTGACGCGCCAGCCTGGTGAGCACCGAGTCCAGGATGTCGCCGCCCACATTGTCGAAGTAGACGTGGATGCGATCCGGGCACCGGTCTCGAAGCGCCGACCGGACGTCCTCGTGCTTGTAGTCGATGGCCGCGTCGAATCCGAGATCGTCGGTGAGGTAGCGGCACTTCTCGGGACCGCCGGCGATGCCGACGACGCGGCAGCCCTTGATCCTGGCGATCTGACCCACCACCTGTCCCACCGCTCCCGCCGCTGCCGAGACCACCACCGTCTCCCCCGGCGCCGGTCTCCCGATGTCGAGGAGCCCGAAGTAGGCGGTCATCCCCGGCATTCCCAGGACGCTCAGGTACTTCGTGAGCGGCGCGACCTCCGGCGACACCCGGGTGACGCCGGCGCCGTCGCTGATCGCGTATTCCTGGACGCCGAAGGCGCCGACGACGTGATCGCCGGCGCTGAAGCCGGGATGCCGCGAGAGCGTCACCTCGCCCTCGGCGATCGCGCGCATCACCTCCCCGACACCGACGGGCGGCACGTACGACCGTCCGGCGTTCATCCATCCCCGCATCGCGGGGTCGAGCGAGATGTACCGGACCCGGACCACCATCTCGCCGTCGCCGGGGTCGGGGACCGCCTCGGTGCGGAACTCCCAGTCGCTGGGAACCGGAAACCCGTGGGGGCGAGCCGCAAGCCGCCACTGGCGGTTGCTCAGGTGCATCGGAGCCATGCTGTTATCAGAGCACGCGCGACCGGCTGGTAGGCTCTGGCGGTGCTGAGCGCGGGCCTGATCCTCTTCCTCGCGGCCCTGCAGGGGCTGACCGAGCTCTTCCCGGTGTCGTCCCTGGGACACGCGGTGGTCGTGCCGCCGCTCGTCGGGCTGAGCTTCCGAGAGTCCGACCCGGCGTTCGTCCCCGTCCTCACCATGCTCCATCTCGGCACCGCGGGCGCGCTGCTCTTTCTCTACCGCCGCGATTGGGCCCGGATCATCGTCGGGTTCGTGCGCGCGGCGCTGCGCGGCCGCATCGAGACCGCTGACGAGCGGTTCTCCATGCTGCTGGTCGTCGGCACCGTGCCCGCGGGAGTGATCGGCCTCTTCCTCCAGGATCCCCTGAAATCGCTCTTCGGGAATCCGCGGCTCGCCTCCGGCTTCCTGATCCTCAACGGCGCGATCCTGCTCGGCGCGGAGTGGTTCCGGCGCCGCGACGAGCGCCGCCGAGCCGCTGCCCCGGCGCCGGTGCTCGGGCACGAGGAGGGCGATCCCGATTACGCGGCGGTCGAGGGTCTCAGCCTCCGGACGGCGATCTTCGTCGGCATCTTCCAGGCCGGGGCACTCCTCCCTGGGATCTCGAGGTCCGGCATCACCATGGCCGCGGGTCTCACCGCCGGCCTGCGGCACGAGGAGGCGGCTCGATTCTCGTTCCTCCTGGCGACCCCGATCATCCTCGCGGCCGGGCTGCTCGAGGTCCCGTCGCTCGGCTCGGACGCCCCGACCGCGCTGGTGAGCGCCGGGGCGGCCGTGCTGGCCGGTGTGGTCGCGTACGCGAGCGCGCGGTTCCTCCTCCGCTATCTCCGAATCGGACGGCTCGACCCCTTCGCGTATTACTGTGCGGCTCTCGGGGCGGCGGGCCTCGTCTTCATCCACTGAGCCGATGACCGGCATTCACGGGGGAATCCGTCATGCGGGGTAGTGCCCCACTCGCCATCGGACTGGTCGTGCTCGCCGTGGTGTTCGCGGCGGTCGCGGTCTTCTACTACACCGTCAAGACCAACCTCCTCGCGAGCGGCAACCCCGCGCTGCACTGGAAGCACGCCATCGTCTTCACGGTGCTCGCGGTCCTGTGCCTGGTCGCCGCGAACTTCGCGCGGCCCAAGTCCGCCCGCGCCTAGCATCAGCTCGGACCAACCGTGCGCCCGGTGACACCAGCGCGCGCCGTCGCCATCTGGCGCGAGGCATTCGAGGACACGCGCCGCGAGCGGCTGTTTCTGTCATCCGTGTCTTTTTTCTCGGCGTTCGCGGCAACGCGGACGATCACCCACGCGATCCGGCGCGGCGTGGGGCCGTTTCGCAACATGGCGGTCGGCGGCCGGCATCTCCACCATCTCGTGTTCGGGATCGCGGGGCTGCTCGGGGCCGGGTACATCTGGCTGATCAACGTCGAGCAGTCACGAGCCGACCACCGCGGCGACGATGCGCTCGCGAAGTTCACCGCGATCCTCTACGGCGGCGCGTCGGCGTTGACGCTCGACGAGTTCGCCCTCTGGCTCGACCTCGAGGATGTGTACTGGACCAAGCAGGGGCGCGCGAGCGTCGACGCCGTCGTGCTGTTCGGCGGCGCGCTCTCCATCGGCCTCTGGGGCCAGCCATTCTTCCGGGCGCTGCTGCGCGAGGCCCGGCAGCTCTAACCACCGATCGCGCATGATGCGCGCGTGCAGCGGCGGGGACTGGCGGTGGCCGCGTTGTTGAGCGGAGGCGTCTTCATCGTCTCCGCGCTCAACGTCCTTGCCGACGGTTCACAGAACCTCTATCCCACCGGCGCCTCCGGGTTCCGTGCCAACACGGAATGGCGCACCAGCTCGTACGGCAACGGCGCGGTCCTGCGGCGCACGCTCCTCCATGCGTACGCGACCGCGGGCGAGTTGCTGCTCGTCGGGTCGACGGCGATGGGCCAGGGGACGGCGGACATTCTCATCTGGGATCCGGGCCTGGTCACCGGCACGCCGGGCGTGGAGACGATCCCCGGGACGGCGTCGTTCTCGTGCGCGGCGCAGCGGACGTCGTCCGGGATCGCAGCGCAGGGCAGGATCACCAGCCGCGCCGAGGAGCTCGCCGGACCGGACACCGTCCCGGGCGGCGGAGTCACCAACGGGTACGCGCCATGCGTGTATGCCGCGCCGGCGACCGGCATCTACAGCATCGCGATGGTCGGTCCCGCCGGGCTTGCGTCGGACGTCGACGGGGGAATCGGCGCCGATGTCGCGTTGACCTCCGGGTCCGACTTCAGCGCCGCTCAGGGCACGTCGGTCGCGGCGTGGGACGTCACCGTGCGGGGCGACCCCACCGATCCCGCCACGACGAGATCCGGGCGCGTCTTCACCTACTCGCTCTCGCTGTTCACGGGGGGCAACGGGTTTCCGGTGGACTCGACCATGTACACGGTCACCACCGACGGGTTCCGCTACCGGATCGATCAGCGCGGCATGGACCCGAACGGCTGGGTCGAGTACGGGAGCGAGCTCGGGTTCCTCGAGCCGGACGGGACCACTCCCCTCTATCACGATGCGCTCGCCGCGAACGCGGGAACACCCGCGCAGCTCACGTCGATACAGGGTGGCGTCATCTTCGCCCCGCCCGCGTATCCGATCTTCTTCACGCCGCCCGCGAACGTGACCCTGACGGCGCTGGGCATCCCCCTGCAGCCGATCGCGTCCGTGGTGAGCGACATCGGCTTCAGCGGCACCGCCGCCGGCAGCACGAGCTTCTTCCAGACCGGTGGGACCTTCACATACAGATCGAACGTCGGGGGCGTGTACCAGATCGTGATCAGCCGCGACGGGGTGAACTTCGATCCGACGAACCCGCTCAACCGCGTGCTGAGCGGGCTCAAGCCCGCCGGGACCCAGACGGTGAGCTGGGACGGGAAGGACAATGCCGCCGACTACTTTCCGGAGGGCGGACCCTATCGATTCAAGGTCGACGTGCACGCGGGCGAGTACCACTTCCCCTTCATCGACGACGAGAACGACACCCAGGGTGGTCCGACGATCACCATGCTCAACCCTCCGGGCGGTGCGTGCCCGCCGTTCACCGGCGCCTGCAGCGGCGGCTTCTATGACGATCGTGGCTACACGACGAACACCGGTGTCGACGTCGGCACGCCCGGCTCCGTGCTCTGCGGTCTCAATCCGCCGGCCGTTGACTTCAGCGATCCGATCACCGGTTTCAACAGCTCCGGCACGCAGCGCGCATTCGGCGCCGTGCCCGGTGTCAACACCAACGTGCCGTGCACCGGCAGCTTCGGCGACGCGAAGGGGCTGGACCTCTGGACCTACTACCCGAGCCAGGTGCTCAGCAGCTCGTTGAACATCGTCGCCCCGGGGACGACGCCGCCCGTGCCGACGACCGGCGTGCGGCCCGGCTTCGCGGCATCGACGCTGCTCGGGGAGACGCTCGCGCTGCTCGGCATGCTGCTCTCCGGAGGTGCGGTGATCGTTCGCCGACGAACCGTCACCACGAGTCGACGTATCGAGGCCGCGGTTCGCGGGCAGCCGGCTCCCTCGTCGAGCCCGGCGCGGGCGCGAGGAGCACGCGCGC
Source organism: Candidatus Dormiibacterota bacterium (assembly GCA_963848445.1). Lineage (GTDB taxonomy): Bacteria > Chloroflexota > Dormibacteria > Aeolococcales > Aeolococcaceae > Palsa-851. Next base: position 421,162 of record CAWKDT010000003.1, on the reverse strand, counting down.
AACCAGGTCTCGTGTCTCCGCCGGGTCGATCACGTCGTCGATCTCGAAGTACGTGGCCATGTTGAGCGCCGCGCCGCGCTCGTACGCGGATGCGACCATCGCGTCGTACTCCGCCTTCCTCGCGTCCGGGTCCGCGATGGCCTCGAGCTCCCTGCGGTAGGCGAGCTTCACCGCACCCTCCAGGCCCATCCCGCCGAACTCGCCGGTGGGCCACGCGACCGTCATCAGCGGAGCGCGGAAGCTTCCCCCGGCCATCGCCTGCGCGCCGAGCCCGTACCCCTTGCGCAGCACCACCGTCATGAAGGGGACGGTGAGCGCGCCACCCGCGAGGAACAGACGGCTCGCGTGGCGCACGAGCGCCGTCCTCTCCGCGTCGGGACCGACCATGATCCCCGGCGTGTCGCACAGGAAGAGGACCGGCAGGCTGAACGCCTCGCAGAGCTGCAGGAAGCGCGCCGCCTTGTCCGCGCCGTCACTGGTGATCGCACCCGCGAGGTGCATCGGGTTGTTGGCGACGATGCCGACGGGATGACCCTCGATGCGCGCGAGCGCGGTGACCATGCCTCGCGCAAAGAGCGGGCGCAGCTCGAGCAGCGAACCGGAGTCGACGATGACGTCGACGGCGCGGTGCACGTCGTACGCGCGCCGCCGGTTCTCGGGCACGACATTCCGCAGCAGGTGCTGATCCGGTGACTCCCACACGCCGACCGGTCCCTGGAAAAAGGACAGCGCGTGGCGTGCCAGCCGCACCGCGTCCGGCTCGTCGGTTGCGGCGACGTCGATGACGCCGTTGCGCACCTGCGTGTCGAACGGACCGACCTGGTCGGCCTCCACGACGCCGAGCCCGCCGCCCTCGATCATCGCCGGGCCGCCCATGCCGATGCTGGCGTCCGGGGTCGCGATGATCACGTCGCAGCAACCGAGCAGCGCGGCATTGCCCGCGAAGCAGCGACCGGACGCGATGCCGATGCGCGGCACCACGCCGGACAGGCGCGCCCACAGCGCGAACGCCATGACGTCGAGGCCGGCCACCATCGCGTGATCGGTGTCACCCGGCCGGCCGCCGCCGCCCTCGGCGAAGAGCACGACGGGCAGCCGCCTGCGTTCGATCACCTCGAAGAGCCGGTCCTTCTTGCGGTGGCCCATCACGCCCTGCGTTCCGGCGAGCACCGTGTAGTCGTACGAGAGCACCGCGCAGCCCGCGCGCTCACCGCCGACGAGCGCGGTGTTCACGCGCGCGGTGCCGGCGACCAGGCCGTCCGCCGGCGTGCGCCGCACGAGATCGTCGATCGCGCGGCGTCCGCGCTGCGCGGCGATGGCGAGCCCCCCGTACTCGACGAAGCTGCCGGTGTCGCAGAGGTCGGCGACGTTCTCGCGCGCGGTCCGGCGGCCTGCCGCGTGGCGCGCCGCCACCACGTCGGCGCGACTCGCATCGTTGGTGAGCTCGCGCCGGCGCAGGGCCTCGGCGAGGTCGGCACGCAGGGCGTCGTGATCCGGCGTCATCCCCGCCTCGACGGCCGCCGCTCCCGCGCGAGGAAGGTGAACAGCCGCACGTCCGGCTCGTACGGTCGCGGCGGCACCACGAGCCGGTCGGCCCCCACTCGCGCCGTCGCGCCGGGGATGGCGACGAACGCGAGCTCCGCGAAGCCGGCATCGGTGAACCACGCGCGGATCGCCGGTGTCAGGTCGGGCGCAAACGCTCCCCGCGTCCAGATCACCGTCGCGTCGGGAGCGCACAGCTCGGCAAGGTGCTCCACGGTGCGATGCACGTCCTCGTCGGTGATGTTGCCGAAGACGCCGCACACCAGCACGATGTCGGCGGGAACCGCGCCGGCGTACGCGCTCGTGTTGGACGCATCGCCATTGACGACATCGATGGCAGCGGGCACGTCACGCGCGCTCGCGCGGGCTCGTTCCGCGAGCTCGGGGTCGAGCTCGACGAGGCGCGCATGCACATCGGTGCGGCGGGCGTGATCCGTCAGCGTGCCAAGGAGATCGCGCCCGTCGCCCGCGCACATGCTGATGACCCGGATGGGACCGGGCGGGGATCGGTCGAGCGCCTCGCGGATCATGGCCTGGACGGCGCGGAGACGCATCGCGAGCGGCTGACCTTCGGCGTAGCCCGCGTGCCACTCGACCCATTCGCTCACGACAGCAGCCTACCCCGTGGGCCGGGAATCGGCCCTACAATGCTGCCCACCCTGACGGGTACCGACCTCACGAACACCGATCGCCGCGCCATTGGGATGGAGTCACGATGACCGCTCGCGCTGTGCTGTCGACGCCCCTGCTGCACGTGGAGCCGGGGTCCGAGGTCACGGCGATGCTGACGATCCGCAACACCGGCGCGGTCGTCGACCATTTCCACGTCCAGGTGCTCGGCGACGCCGCGCGCTGGGCGACGGTGACGCCGGAGACGCTGCCGCTCTTCCCCGACGCCGAGGGGCAGGTCGCGATCGCCTTCCGCCCCGCCCGTGTGGCGGCGGCGCATGCCGGGGCGACGCCGTTCGGCGTCAAGGTCACGTCCGAGGTGGATCCCGGCGATTCCTCCGTCGAGGAGGGAACGCTCGACATCGGCGCGTTCACCGAGCTGACCGGCGAGCTCATCCCCGCGATCTCCAACGGCAGCCGGTCCGGACGCCACCAGCTTGCGTGCGACAACCGCGGCAACATCCCGCTGACGCTCGCGTTCGGCGCCGTCGACCCCGAGGAGGCGCTCCGCTTCCAGTTCGATCCGCCGAGCGTGGTCGCCGCATCCGGGACGGCGACGATCGTCACGCTGCGCGCCCGTCCGAAGAAGCGATTCCTGACGGGCAGTCCCAAGACCCATCGCTTCCAGACGGTGATCCAGCCCAAGGAGGCCGCTCCCGTCAACGTCGACGGGTCGATGGTGCAGCTCCCGATGCTGCCCAAGTGGCTTCCGAAAGCGCTCGCCGCGCTCGTCGCGCTGGTGGTCGTTGCGGCGGTGCTCTGGTTCACGCTCCTCGATCCGGCGATCAAGTCGACCGCGACGCAGGCGACCAATCAGGCCCTGTCGGCGGCGGGCATCTCCCCCGGCGGCGGTGGTGGGGGCGGTGGCGGTGGCGGCAGCTCCTCACCGACACCGACGGGCACGACGGTGACGCCAACCCCCGCGAGCAGCCAGGGTGGACCGGCCAGCGGCCGCCTCGCCGTCAAGGTCAACGCCGGCGGCAACTCGGGGTGCCCGGGCGGGGGCTCCGGGCGCTTCACGATCCCCGCCGGCCAGGTCTTCTCGCTCACCGACCTCGTCTTCCAGAACCCGAACGGCGACACCGGAACCCTGACCCTCAGCCGTCAGTGCGGCGGCGTCCTGTTCCAGGAGCAGCTCAGCAACTTCCGCGACCTCGACTTCCACTTCGTCAACGCGATCACGTTCGCCGGGGGGCAGAGCATGATCCTGCAGGTCGCCTGCGCCGCACCCGGTCCGCCGGCGCCGTCGCCGCCCGGGACCGCCTGCTCGGACGGCATGGTGTATGCGGGGTTCCTCAAGCCGGGGAGCTGATCGCCGCCGTCAAGCCCGGCGGCGGACCACCCGCGGAGCGCCGGGTGGCCGGGCATCGGTCGCGGCGCCGCTCGGCGCCAGCGCGTCGCGCCGGCGCTCGTCGCGGATCGCGCTCGGCACCTGTTCCGGGGTGCCGTCCGGCGTCCCCACGGTGATCCGGCGCTCGCGCACCGGCGCGGCAGCGGTGGTCGCGGCCGGGCGGGGCAGCGGCGCCACCACGACGAGGTCGAGGGCCGCCCGCGGGGCGATGCCGAGCGCTCCCCACAGATCGGATGGCGGTGGGACGTCGCCTTCGGCCGGCAGCGCGACCGAGAGGAACACCGGAAGCCCCTCGTCGACGAGGTCCCCGCTGACGTGCTCCGCCGGGATCGCCTGCTCATCGGCGAGCGCGGACAGCACCGCGGAGAGCAGCCGGTGCTCGTCGGCGGTGGTGCCGCCCCACGCCGTGAGCAGATAGCGCAGCCGGTAGCGGTGGAGCGGCGGTCGCCTGCCGGTGACCCGCCCCTCGTCGTTGTGGACCGCCTCCCAGTCGTTGTGACGCCGGCTCAGATCCTCGCGGATCTCCCAGAGATAGGCGTCGACCACGCTGCCGCTGACATGGTCCGACCACTGCCGGGTGGGCGAGTCGAAGACGACGTCCGCATTCGTGCCGTGCAGCGCGGTCGCGCGCAGGAGCGAGCGCAGCGACGCGTCGACGTCGGCGATCATCGCGTCGAGGCTGGACCCGTGCGGCACGCGTCACAAGGGCAGCAGGGGCAGCCGGACGGGATCATCGGGCTGCCCTTTCGGGCAGCCGCGTGTTCCCTCACGGCGGCACGGACGTGCCTCGCGTGCGTTCAGACCCTGTGCGAGGCTCAGCGCACCCACGTGTCCTGAGGAGACTGCGCATGCCAACCTATCTGTCGCCCGGCGTCTACGTCCAGGAGGTGTCGTCGGGCTCGAAACCCATCGAGGGTGTCGGCACCGCGGTGGCGGCATTCGTCGGCCTCACCGAGAAGGGACCGGCCAACACACCGACGCTCGTCACCAACTGGACGCAGTTCAGCTCGGTGTTCGGGGATTTCGTCGAGGGCTCGTATCTCGCGCACGCCGTGTACGGGTACTTCCTCAACGGCGGCGGTTCCGCGTACATCGTGCGCATCGGATCGGACGGCGAATCGCCGCAGCCCAGCGCGCGGGCCGAGCTCGCGGGCCGGGGGGAGCCAGGGCGTCCGGTCTACCGTGTGACCGCGGCCGAGGGCGGCCCCGCCGGTGACGACATCAGCGTCGAGATCGGTGACCCCGGCGAGTCGGGCGAGGACACCTTCAAGGTCTCCGTGTCGCGCGGCGGCAAGGTCGAGGAAGTTTTCGACAACCTCAGCACAAAGAGGGGTCCGACCAACGCGACGACGGTCGTCAAGGCGCGCTCGAAGCTCATCCGCCTCGAGGAGGTCGGGAGCGGCGGGGCGGTGACCGTTCCGGAGAAGGCGAGCGTCAAGCTGAGCGGCGGAACGTCCGCCGCGGAGGTGCGCGTGACCGCGGACGACTACGTCGGCAACTCCGCCGACCGCACCGGGTTCGCCGGCCTGGAGGCGGTGGACGAGGTCACGATGCTCAGCGTGCCCGACGTGATGGCGGCGTACCAGCACGGCATCATCGACCTCGAGGCCGTGCAGGCGGTGCAGCTCGCGATGATCGCGCACTGCGAGCTCATGGGCGATCGCGTCGCGATCCTCGATGCGCCGCCCGGGCTCAATGCGCAGCAGGTCAAGGAGTGGCGCGTCGACAAGGCCGGGTACGACTCGAAGTACGCGGCCCTGTACTGGCCGTGGATCAAGGTGTTCGATCCGCTGAAGGGCCAGGGGCTGATGATCCCGCCGAGCGGCCACATGGCCGGGATCTGGGCGCGCAACGACGACACGCGCGGCGTGCACAAGGCGCCCGCCAACGAGGTGGTGCGCGGTGCGATCACCCTCGAGCTGCAGATCACCAAGGGGGAGCACGATCAGCTGAACCCGTCGGGCATCAACTGCATCCGCGCGTTCCCCGGCCGCGGGGTGCGCGTGTGGGGTGCCCGCACCATCTCGAGCGATCCGGAATGGCGCTACCTCAACGTGCGCCGCCTCTTCAACTACGTCGAGGAGTCGATCCTCGAAGGCACGCAGTGGGTCGTGTTCGAACCCAACGACTCGCGCCTGTGGGACGCGGTGAAGCGCAACGTCTCCGCCTTCCTTCGCCGGGTGTGGCGCGACGGCGCGCTGTTCGGCACGACGGCCGCCGAGGCGTTCTTCGTCAAGTGCGACGCCGAGAACAACACGCAGGACACGATCGACATCGGTCAGCTGATCATCGACGTGGGCATCGCACCGGTGAAACCGGCCGAGTTCGTCGTCTTCCGCATCGCGCAGTTCGCCGGCGGCGCCGCCGTCAGCGAGTGAGGGCTTAGATATGCCAGCAGGTCTTGGTCCGAGCATGCCCAACGACGCCATCTCGGCGGCGCGCTTCTCCATCACGGTCGACGGGTACGAGATCGCTCAGTTCTCCGAGCTCACCGGGATCACCACCGAGGTCGACGTCATCGACTTCATGGAGAACGGATCCAACGGGGCCAACATCCTCAAGAAGCTCCCCGGCAAGCGCAAGCCGCCGACGATCACGCTGCGGCGCGGCAAGAACACGTCGATGGAGCTGTGGGCGTGGCACGAGTCCGTGGTCCACGGCGACATCGTCGGCGCGCGCAAGAGCGGTTCGATCGTGATGTACGGCTACGACGGGAACCCCGTCGCGCGCTACCACTTCCACGACGGATGGCCGGCGAAGATCTCGATCAGCCCGCTGAAGGCGGGGTCGAGCGAGGTCCTCATGGAGGAGGTCACGATCGTCTGCGAGTGGCTCGAACGGGTGGCTCCGTGAGCCTGGCGGCGGCGGAGGCGCTCACGCGTCCGGGGCTCACGACGGAGTTTCCGTTCGTGCTGCCCCGCGGCTACCTGGATCGCAAGGGCGTGCTGCACCGCGAGGGCGTCATGCGGCTTGCCACCGCGCGCGACGAGATCGGTCCGCAGAACGATCCGCGCGTGCGCCAGAACGCCGCGTACATGACGGTGCTGCTGCTCGAGCGCACCGTCACGAGGCTCGGGTCGCTCACCGAGGTCGACACGTTCGTCATCGAGGGACTGTTCGCGTCGGACCTCGCATTTCTCCAGGACCTGTACCGGCGCATCAACCAGGACGGGCACACCGAGGCCTTCGTGAGCTGCCCGTCGTGCAACCACGAGTTCACCGTCGACATCGCGGGTGACCGACCGGGGGAAGCATGACGTACGCGGCCGACCAGCTCTTCGAGGAGGTCGCGTACGTGTCCTACTACTTCCACTGGGAGCTCGACACGATCCTGGATCTGCCGCATTCGCTCCGCCTGCGCTTCATCGAAGAGATCGGCCGGATCCACCGGCAGATGGGCGAGACGGGTGAGCTCTGATGCGCATGCCATGGCAGCGGCGACGCGGCGGCGACCTCGGATCCGGGGACTCGCCTGCACCGGACACGTCCGGGCTCGGCAGCGACCGAGCCCCGCGGGCGTGGCGGTCGCTCCCGGCGATGCGAGGGACAGTCGGCATGGAGCCACCGATGACCGCCCGGTCCGCCGAGCTGGCCGAGGCGCTGGCGCGTCGCATGCGCGCACCGGGGACGCGGCCGCAGCTCGTGCACCGATCGGGGCTCCCCGATCCGGCAGGTCCGGGGACCGTCCGCGGCCTGGCCGCCGCCGCGCCGGCGCGCTTCGGGTCGGCGCACATCCACGCGTCGATGATCGAGGACGACCGTGACATCGTCGATGCCGCCGCAGCCGCGGGCGGTTCGCCGGTGTCGCAGCCGCGAGTCCTGGCGAGACGGCCTCGGGCTGGGCAGCTGACCGCGATCGACGATGCGCTCGCCGCGTCGCTGCGGCAGGCCATGCAGCCGCCGGCCGCCGCGCTCGAGACGGTGGAGGAGGCCCCTGCGCAGGCTCCCGTCGGTCCGGCGCCGCCCGACGCCGGGCCCGCCGGCCCGCAGCGTTCGCAGCGAACCGTGATACGGCGCCGTGCGGACGGCGTCCGCCCCCTCGGCCTCCAGGCACCGTTGCGGCGCGACGCCGACGTGGAGGCGCCCGTCCCGCAGAACATGACCGCGCACGACGCCGAGAGGGCGCCCGCCGTCGAGAAGCCATCCCGCGCCGTCGCGGCGGCGGTGGGCCGGCTGCATCGCGCCGACGTGAGCGACGTCCGCGTGCGGCGGGACGAGGAGGCTGAACGGCTGACCATTCCGTCCGACGTGCGAGCGGTCACGCGGGGAGGTGAGGTGTTCATCCCCGCCGCGGAAGGGAGCCTCGAGGGCGGGCGGGCGAGCGGGCTTCTCGCCCACGAGCTGACCCACGTCATCCAGCAGCGGCGCCTCGGCCGGTCGGTGCCGCTCGAGCACTCTCCCGCCGGCCGGCGGCTCGAGAACGAAGCGGTGATGACCGAACGGCACGTTCGCGGCGACCTCGCGGCGCCGGCGCCCCCGCCGGCGGCGGACCCACCCGCGCGGGCGGTGGAAACGCCCGCGGCTCAATCCGACGAGGCCGCCGCGGCGATGGCACGCGACATCCAGGACGAGATGGTCGCGTCGGGACGCGCGGTCCGCGGGTCCGACGGTTCGCTGGTCTTCCCCGGCGGGGGCGGGCGCCTCCCCGAGCAGCAGCACGCCCCCGTGCAGCCGGGCGAGCCGGTGCAGCACGCCGGCGATGAGGGAGCGCCGCCGCCATCACCGTCCGCGGGATCCGCGGAACGATTCCCGGCGCCGCCGAGCCCTGGCCTCGCGGCGTCGCCCCAGCCGGAGGCGGCGCCCGGACCGTGGGTGGCCGCACCCTCGAGCGCCGGCGTGCCGCCCGCACAGTGGGACGGCTCGGTGCAGGCGCCGGACGCGATCGAGCCTGCTGCGGCGGCACCGCCTGCCTCGAGCGAGGCGTCCCCGGCCGACACCGCGCCCGCGCCGAGCCCGGCCGCACCCGAGGTGGATCTCGACGACCTGGCGCGTCGCGTCTACGGGCGCGTGCGCACCCAGCTGCGATCCGAGTTGCTGATCGACCGCGAACGCGCGGGGCTCTTGACGGACTTTCGATGAGGAACAGCCATGCCAGGTGACGACACTTCCTTCGGTCTCGCGCTGCGATTCACCGTCGACGTGGGCAACACCAGCCTCGGGACCTGGTCGAAGTGCGAGGGCATCGAGATGCACTTCGACGTTGCCAAGTACCAGGAGGGTGGCGCCCCCGGAGCGACGTGGAACTACACGCACTACGCCACCGGCCGGGCCAACTACAAGCCCATCACGCTGACGCGCGCGGTCACCCCGCAGGCATCCACCGCGCTGCTGAAGTGGCTCTCCCAGCAGGCCAGCTCGCCCGCGGCACCCCAGGCCGCGACGATCACGCTGTTCGACACCAGCGGCAAGAAGGTCCAGACGTGGACGTTCCAGGAGGTTTTTCCCACCAAGTACACGGGGCCTCGATTCGACGCGAGCTCCGCGCAGGTGGCGACCGAGGAGCTCGAGCTGACCCATCAGGGCTTCATGTGATGCGTGCGTCCCACGCCGGGCGGCGCTGAACGATGCCTCCCGGTTCCAGCACCCCCCGGGGACTCGCATCGCGATTCCAGGTGGTCATCGACGGACAGGACCTCGGCGCGTGGTCCAAGTGCTCGGGTCTCGAGGTCGATTTCCAGCACGAGGCATACGAGGAGCTCGGCAACAACGCGTTCGTGCACTACCTGCCGAAGGCGGCGAAGTACACCCCGATCACCCTGCAGCGGGCGTGCACCAGCGAGGAGTCGACCGCGCTCCAGGTGTGGCTCGGCACCATGGTGATGCAGCCGAACAAGGGCACCGCGTGCATCACGCTGCACGACGGCGCGCAGGGCGAGGTGATCAGCTGGACGCTGACCGGCGTCTTTCCGACGAAGTGGACGGGTCCGCAGCTCGAGGGGAAGTCGCAGGAGGTCGCACTCGAGACCCTCGTGCTCGCGCACGAGGGGTTCCTGAACTGACGTCATGGCGATAGGGTCGGCGCTCGCCGCGGGACTCGAACGCGCCCGTCTCGAGGCGTCCGGGATGATCGTGCCCCTGATGCTCAACCCGAAGTCGCTGAGCATCCGCCGGCAGTCGCAGTGGCGCCCGCCGCAGAACCGCAGCTCGAGCTCGGGGCAGCCGTCGAGCGGGTCGCGAGGACAGTCCACCGGGACTGTGCCGCTCGGTCACGGTCTGCAGCAGTACACGGGATCGCAGCCCGGGTCGCTGACCATGGTCGTGTGGTTCGACCAGTCGTTCGAGCCCGACGGCGACATCACCGACGACATCGACACGCTGCAGAACTGGACGTGCCCGACCGAGGGCCTCGGAAGCGGTGCGAAGAATCCACCCAGGGTGATCTTCACGTGGGGCGCCATCCAGTTCATCGGGCACATCCAGTCGCTGACGGTGAACTACAAGCAGTTCGGCATCGGCGGCCAGCCGGTGCGCGCCGAGGTCTCGATCACGATCACCGAGAACCCCCCGGCCGTCCCCGGCACCAACCCGTCATCCGGGGGCATCTCCGGGCGGCGGGTGCACGTCGTGTCCGCCGGGGACACGCTCCACTCGGTGTCGTACCGCGAATTCGGCAACCCGACGCTGTGGCGCGCCCTCGCGGAGGCCAACGGCATCGACGACCCGCTCCGGCTCACGCCGGGGACGACCCTGCTCATCCCGCCATCGCCGGTGTCGGGCTCCACCCGATGAGCGATGACGCGCTGACGAGCTGGCCCGAGGTCGAGATCGACGGCAGCGCGCTGGCCGACAGGCTCCGGACCGGTCTCACCGACGTGGTGGTCGACAACCACCTGCACCTGCCGGACATGTTCACGATGGTGTTCGACGATCCCGGGCACACCCTCCTCACCGACGCGGGTTTGAGGGTCGGGTCGGCGGTGACCATCAAGGCGGCGAGCCTCGGCGCGGACACGCCCGACCTGCTCATCGGCGGCGAGGTCACCGCCGTCGCGGCGGACTACGACGGCGGCTGGGACCGCACCATCGTGCGCGGGTACGACAAGTCGCACCGCCTGCATCGAGGCAGGCGCACCGAGACGTACCAGAACGTGAAAGTGTCGGATGTGGCACAAACCGTCGCGACCCGGGCCGGCCTCGACGTCGGCACGATCGACGACAGCGGCGCCGTGCTGCCCTTTGTGTCGCAGGTCAACGCCACCGACTGGGACTTTCTCAAGGCGCGCGCCCGCGAGCTGGGCTACGAGGTCGGTGTCTTCGACGGGCAGTTCTACTTCCGAAAGCCCACGGAGTCGACGACGGGCCCGGAGCCGGGGGACGCCGATTCGCAGCAGCCCACCCAGCTCGTGTACGGCCGGGATCTGGTGAGCTTCCGCCCGCGCGTGAACTCGTCGGCCCAGGTCACGCAGATCAACGTGCGCGCCTGGGATCCTGCCAGCAAGGCCGTGCTCGTCGGCTCGGCGGATCCGGCCGCCTCACACGCCGTGCTCTCGGATGATCCGGCCAGCCTTGCCCAGAACTTCGGGAGCGCCGAGTTCCTGGTCCATGACCGCCCGCTGCCGTCGCAGGCCGACGTCGACGACACCGTCCATGCGGTCGCCGAGCATCTCGGCAGCGCCTTCGCGGAAGCCGAGGGGGTGGCCCTGGGCAACGCGAAGTTGCGCGCGGGGAGCGCCGTCAGCATCGGCCAGGTCGCCGACGCGTTCACCGGCAAGTACACCCTGACGCGGACCCGCCACGTCTTCGACGACGACGGCTATCGCACCGAGTTCGAGATCAGCGGCATGCAGGATCGCTCGACGCTGGGGATCATGTCGCTCGGCGCGACCAACGGGGCGGTCTCAGCCGGGGGTCCGCCGGTGTCCGGTGTGTTCATCGGCATCGTCACCAACAACGACGATCCGCAGCACCTCGGCCGGCTGAAGCTGAAGTTCCCCTGGTTGTCGGACAGCTACGAGAGCGACTGGCTGCGGATGGCGGCGGTCGGGGCCGGGCCGAACAGTGGCGTCGTCTTCCTGCCCGAGGTCGGCGACGAGGTGCTCTGCGCGTGCGAGTTCGGCGATCTCCGGCGCATCTTCGTGCTCAGTCCGCTGCACAACGGCAAGGACACGCCGAACCTCGGCGACGGTCTGGTCGACGGTGGGAAGGTGAAGCGTCGCGGGGTCGTGTCCCGGAGGGGCCACAAGCTCGTGTTCCTCGACGACGACTCCAAGTCGGGGATCGCGCTGATCAGCAGCGACGGCAATCTCAAGGTCTCGCTCAACGAGACCACAAGCGAGATCACGATCCACTGCAAGGGCAAGGTCACGCTCGAGACCGACGGTGACGACATCTCGATCAAGAGCGGGGCCAACGTCACGATCCAGGCGCAGGGCAACGTCAGTGTCTCCGGCTCCTCGGGGGTGAAGGTCGACGGCGGCGGCGGCGTCGTGGAGATGAGCGGCTCGCTCATCAAGCTGAACTGACATGGGAACGCCGGCCGTCGTCCTGGGCGATCAGATCACGGGGCAGTGTCCGATCCACATCATCCCCAACCCCGCGACCGGGATCCCGCAGCCGTCGCCGCCGCTGCCGTTCAGCGCGCCGATCACGATCGGTGTGTGCCCGACCGTGCTGATCGCCGGCAAGCCGGCGGCGGTGGTGGGGTGCACCGGCATGAACACCCCGCCGCACGTCGGCCTCTTTCCGGCCGATCCGTTCATGCTGCCCATGGCGCAGATCGGGACGATCGTCAGCGGCAGCACCACGGTGCTCATCGGCGGGCAGCCCGCCGCCACCGCGTCGTCGTCGTGCACGTGCTGCGCGACGCCCGGCGTGATCACGCCGACAGTGACCAGCGTGCTCATCGGGTGATGTTATGGCCAATAGTGACGACTTCATAGGCTCCGGGTGGGGGTTCCCGCTGCGCACCGATGCGACCGGGGGCATCGCGCTCGTCTCGCGCGAGCGCGAGCTCGAGGAGGCCATGCGCCTCATCCTGGGCACGGCGCCCGGTGAACGCCCGATGCGACCGGAGTTCGGGTGCGGCGTGCACAACTACGTGTTCGCGGGCAGCGACGCGAGCTCGGCGCACGCCATCGCCATCGAGGTCCGGAAGTCATTGCTGCGCTGGGAGCCACGCGTGATCGTGGAGGACGTCGACGTGGTCCCCGACGACGACGATCCGGCGCTGCTGTACATCAACGTGCACTACCGGCCGAAGGCGACCAACGACCCGCGCAACCTGGTCTTTCCCTTCTACACGATTCCCAGCGAGGGTGAGGAATGACGCTACCCGTCCCCAACCTTGACGACCGCCGCTTCCAGGACCTCGTCGACGAGGCGAAACGGATGGTGCAGCAGCGCTGCCCGGAGTGGACCGACCACAACGTCTCCGACCCTGGCGTGACGCTGATCGAGACCTTCGCGTGGATGACCGACCAGCTCGTCTACCGGCTCAACCGGGTCCCCGACCGGCTCTACGTGAAGTTCCTCGAGCTCATCGACGTCCGGCTCTTCCCGCCCACCCCGGCGCGAGCGCCGCTGACGTTCTGGCTCGCGGCGCCCCCCGAGGCCACCATGCGCATCGGGCTGGGCACCGCGGCGGCGACGGTTCGCACCGAGACCGAGAAGGCGATCGTCTTCTCGACCGTCGAGGACCTCGACCTGGTGCCGTGCTCGCTGTCGTCCATCGCGACGCAGGGCGCGGGATCGGACGAGCGCACCGACAGGACCGAGGAGCTGCGGCGCGGCGGGAAGTTTCCCGCCTTCACGGCGGTGCCGAAGCCTGACGACGCACTCGTGATCGGCCTCAGCGAAGCGGTCCCCCGCTGCGTGGTGCGGCTGCGCATGCGATGCACCATCGAGGGGGTCGGCGTCGATCCCAAGGACCCGCCACTGGCCTGGGAGGCGTGGGACGGCGAGACCTGGCATGCGTGCGAGGTCGACGACGACGGGACTGGGGGCCTGAACCGCGACGGCGACGTGGTCATCCATGTCGGTCGCGAGCATGCCGCCGCCGTGCTCGACGGCCGCCGCGGCGGCTGGATCCGGGCACGCGTGACCCCAGCGGCCGAGGGGCAGCCGAAGTACAACGCCTCACCGCAGATCCACAGCGTCGAGGCGGCGACCGTCGGCGGCACGGTCGAGGGAGTCAATGCCGAGATCGTCGCCGAGGAGGTGCTCGGCATCTCCGAGGGAACCGCCGGGCAGCGCTTCAGCGTCAAGCGGGCGCCGGTGCTCGCGGGCGCCGGCGAGCCCGTCGTCGAGTGCAGCACCGACCTGGGGTGGACGCCGTGGCGGCAGGTGCAGGACTTCGCGGCCGCCGGACCGGACGATCCCGTCTTCGTCCTCGACGCTGCAGCGGGCGAGATCCAGCTCGGTCCGGCGGTGCGCGAGCCGGACGGGTCGATCCGGCAGTACGGACGGGCCCCGGCGCAGGGCGAGCAGCTTCGCCTTCGCTCCTACGCGACGGGCGGCGGCAGGCAGGGCAACGTCAGCCGCGGCGCCATCTCGGTGCTCAAGTCGTCGATCCCGTACGTCGCGCGAGTCGAGAACCGCCGGCCGGCGCGCGGCGGCGTCGACGGCGAGGACCTCGAGAACGCGAAGCAGCGCGGGCCGATCCAGCTTCGGACCCGGGCACGAGCGGTGACCGCCGAGGACTTCGAGCAGCTCTCCCGGGAGGCGGCGCCTGAGGTGGCACGCGTGCGCTGCCTGTCCGCGGGAGAGGGACTCGAAGCCGGCTCGGTCCGGATCCTCGTGGTGCCGGCCGCGCCCGACGATCGCGGCCGCCTCCACTTCGAGCACCTCATCCCGAGCGAGGAGACGCTGCAGGCGATCGCGTCGCGCCTCGACGAGTGCCGGTTGGTGGGCACCCGCGTGCTCGTCGAACCGCCGCTCTACCAGGGGGTCACCGTGGTCGCCAGGCTGCGCTCGCGGCCGCGGACGGCGGTGAACCGCGTGGAGGCTGCCGCGCTCGATGCGCTGTTCCGGCATCTCAACCCCGTCAGCGGCGGCCCGGACGGTCGCGGCTGGCCGTTCGGCCGGCCGGTGCAGGCCGGCGAGATCTTCTCGATCCTCCAGTCCGTGCCCGGAGTGGAGCTGGTCGAGGACGTGCGCATCTTCGGCGCCGACCCGACGACGGGGTCCCGGGGCCAGGCGGCGCAGCGCCTCGAGGTTGCCGCCAACTCGCTGGTGTTCTCGTACGAGCACCAGGTGCGCGTCGAGCCGGCGTGACGACGGCGCGCGCGCTCGTGCCCGGGCTGCCGACGCCCCACGCGATCGGCACGTACCTGCCGGCGATGTACCAGGAGGATCGGTTCTCCCAGGCGCTCACCGCGGGGCTCGACGAGGTGCTCAGCCCGGTGATCGCCTCGCTGGACAACCTCGACGCCTACCACGATCCCGGCGTCGCCCCGGGCGACTTCCTCGCGTGGCTCGGCGGGTGGGTCGGCACGGAGCTCGACGACGCCTGGCCTGAGGAACGACGCCGCGCGCTCGTCCGCCAGGCCGTCGGGATCTATCGCGTGCGCGGCACCGCCGGCGGGCTGCGCACGCACATCGAGCTCGCGACCGGGGGCCGCGTCGAGATCGTGGAGTCGGGCGGCGTCGCCTGGTCGGCGCAAAGTGGCGCGGATCTGCCCGGTCAGCCCGAGCCGCGTATGACAATACGCGTCTATGTGGACGACGTCTCCGGCATCGACACGCGAGCGCTCGACCGGCTGGTCAGCGCATCGAAGCCGGCGCACGTGATCCACGCGTTGGAGATCGCGACGGGAGGCTGAGCGGCGGTCGATGATCGTCTGCAAGAAGTGCGGCTTCAACAACGCTGACGCCGACACGTTCTGCGGGTCCTGCGGGGCGTTCCTCGAATGGACCGGGGAGAAGGTGGTTCCCCCGGCCCTGGCCGAGCCTGTGCCCGAAACGCCTGCCGCGGCCGAGCCCGCGCGACGCGGCGGGTTCATGGCGCTCGTGCAGCAGGTGACGGCCATCGGCGTTCCCAGGAAGGAGGCGATCGAGCCACCGGCGACGATTCCCGGGATGCCGATGCCGGCGCCGGGGGCCGGCCCGCGCCCCGGGATGCCGGGCGCACCCGCACCGCTCGGAGGGGCGCCCGGCACCCCGCGCCCGATGGGGCCGTCCGCGGTGCCGGTCGGACCACCCCGGAGCGCTCAGCCGTCGAGCCCGCCACCATCGGGACCGCCACGAAGCGCGCCGCCGTCGGGTCCTCCGGGGTCGATGGCTCCCACGAGCGCGCCGCCCGTGGGCCCGCCGCGAAGCGCGCCGCCCTCCGGGCCTCCGGGGTCGATGGCCCCGACGAGCGCGCCGCCGTTGGGCCTCCGCGAAGCGCGCCGCCCTCGGGTCCTCCGGGATCGATGGGCCCGACGAGCGCGCCGCCTGTGGGGCCTCCCCGGGGCGCTCCACCCACCGGCCCGCCGCCGGCCGCCGGCCCCACCGGCGCTCCGCCGGGCAGCCCGCCACCGTCGATCCCGGCGCCGTCCGGTCTTCCACCCGCGGGGCCGCCGCGCAGCGCGCCGCCGATCGGTCCACCGCCCGGAGCCGGGGGCGCGTTTGCCGCAGCGACCGCCCCGGCATCGATGCCGCCCGCACCGGTGGCGCCGAGCCTGCCGCGGCCGAGCCTTCCGCCCCCGACGCTGCCCGCTCCGACCCCGGTGGTGATCCGCGTGACGCCGGCCGGCACGACCGCGCCGGTCGCCGGGGTATCCCCGCTCGCCGCGATGGCCGCACCCGCCCCGTCGGCGCCATCGGTGCAACCGCCCGGCGCGCAGCCCGCAGGCGTCCAGCCTGCGCCGGCTCAGCCGGTCGCGGTGCAACCCGCGGCACTGCAACCTGCGGCACCGCGGCCCCACGTCGCGCCGAAGCCCGCGGCGGCCCCGCCGACCAAGCGGCTGCGGCCCGGCGATCTCATCTGCGGGTCCTGCGGCGAGGGAAACGACCCGGTCAGGAAGTTCTGCAGCCGGTGCGGTCAGTCACTCGCGACGGCGGTGGTGGCTTCAACGCCGTGGTATCGCCGCCTTCTCCCTCACCGGAAGGCCAAGGTGCTTGCCGCCGGCGAGCGCCCGAAGCGGCGTGGCGGCTCGGGGATCCACCTCGGCGCCCTCGTGCGGTGGGGCCGCAACGTGGTGCTCGTGGTGGTGCTCGTCGCCGGCATCGCCTACGGCGCCATTCCGGCGTTCCGCGACAACGTGAACAGCCGCGTGAACAGTGTCATCCAGAACTTCACCGCCAAGACCGCCGCGCCGACACCGGTGCACGCCAGCACGGTCACCGCCAGCTCATCGACCGCAGGACACGCGGCCAGCCTTGCGGTGGACGCGTTCAGCAACACGTACTGGGCGGCGTCGCTGAGCAAGGACGCACACCCGAAGCTCACCGTCGGGTTCAGCCCTGCCGTGAACGTCAACGTGCTCCTCTTCATCTCGGGCAACACGGCGAACGAGCTCTCCGGGCCGCGCCCGAAGGAGTTGCACATCACGTTCTCCAACGGCGTCTCGCAGAACGTGACCCTGGCCGACGAGGCGACGTCCCAGCAGTTCAACATCAACGGCGCCACCAAGGTCACCGGCGTGACCATCCAGATCATGTCGGTGTACGGCTCGACGACAGGCAACGACGTTGCCCTGTCGGACGTGGAGTTCTTCGGAAAACAGTGAAATGATCGGGCTTCCGACGCCCCGGAAGCCGCGGCCGGAAGATCGCAGATCCGCAGCGGGCACACACGATGGGAGGTTTCGATGACCCAGGTTCCAAGCGGAGCGCAGCTCTCCGATGACGGTCAGTGGTGGTGGGATGGCAGTCAATGGCAGCCGGTGCCCGACCCGGCAACTGCCGCACCTGCAGCAGCGGCGGACCCTGCAGCCGCGGCGGACCCTGCAGCCGCGGCGGACCCTGCAGCAGCAGCGGACCCTGCAGCAGCGGCGGCTCCCGTCCAGGCGTCAGGACAGCTGTCCGACGACGGACAGTGGCAGTGGGACGGAACGCAGTGGCAGCCGGTGCAGGGCGCGGCGCCCGCCCCGAGCGGAGACAGCGCGGACCCGAATGCTGCGCAGCAGGGTGATCAATCGGGCGGGGATGTGACGATCCAGTGGGACATGAGCAGCGCCTCCACCGGAGCCGTGTACACACTCAACGAGCAGCCGGACACCCAGTCCGACGAGCAGCAGGCATGAGCGCGAGCCGCCACACATACGAGGGAGCAATGCATCGTGGCTGATCAGATCACTGCAGTCTGGGGCATCCTCAAGGACCTCAGCGTCCTCTTCGAGAACAGCGTGTCGACCGAACTGACCGGCGCCGCGGCCCTTCCGGAGGCGGGTGGACGGCAGATCACCGCGGGCGAGATGGACTGGCCGGACGGAGAATGCCATGTGTCCACCACCGCATCACACATCCTCATGGGCGACATCACGGTGCACGTTCGATGGAAGGCTGGAGGTACCTACCAGGGACGCGGCCTGTTCGTTCAGAACGCGGAGATGAAGGTGACCGGCGAGGTGGCCCACGGCGCGACGGTGAAGGTCACGGGCCACTGGACGGAGGCGGCACACAACGGAGCAGCGAGCAGCCCGATGGCCTACCTCCGCGGCAGCATCACCGTGGACATGTCGACGTGGGGTCCGTTCACCGCGCGACATATCGACAACTTTGTCGTCTACTGCAGGGGTGACGGTGCCGGTGAGGTCACTCAGGAGTCGTGATTCGCCACGCTACGAGCTATTGACACGCCTCAGATGAATCCCTCGCGCAGCGCGTACGCGACCGCGTGCGTCCGGTTCCGCAGGTGCAGCCTGCTCGTGATGTCGTGCACGATGTTCTTCACGGTGCGCTCCGAGTAGAAGAGTCGCTGACCGATCTCGAGCGTGTCGTAGCCGTCAGCCATGAGCCGCAGCACTCGCACCTCTCGGTCGGTCAGCCCGGAGAACCGCAGGCCGCGCGGAGCGAGAACATCGCGCTGCAGGCGGCCGACGTGGTCGAGCAGCTGCCCCAGGAGATCCGGCGACATCGCGGCCGCGCCGGTCGACGCCGCGCGCACCGCCTCGATGACGCGGTCGGGTGTCGCCTCGCAGCGCCGAAGCACGGTCGATGCTCCGGCCTCCACCGCCGCGAGCAGGTCGCCGTCGCCAAGCCGAGTTGCGACGAGCACCACGCGATTCGCGTCGCCCACGCGGGCGGCGCGCACGGCGCGGATCGCCGCATCGTCGACCTCGTCGGCGAGCACGACCGTGACGCCGCCGTCGATGGCGTCGTGCTCATCGACCACCTGCACCTCGGGTCGGTGCGTCAGTTGCGCGACGAGGCCCGCGCGCGTGATCGCGTCCTGGGCGTGGACGGCAAGGGCGATGCGCTGCACGTGCGCGACGGCGACCATCGCGTGCAACCTGACACGCGATGGTTGACGGCCACTCAACGTCCGCTCAACGCAGCGGAAGCGACGCCGTCGTGCGCGGGGGTCGCGACGCCGAGCTCCGCGAGAATCTCCTGGTAGCGAAGCCGCGTCAGCTGTGCGGCCGCGTTGTCGCCGTGCTGCTCGTGGACGGCGATGAGCAGGCGCCAGGCCGGGTCGAGGTAGCGGTCGATCTCGACCGTGTCGGCACAGATGAGCGCCGCCGCCGATGCATCGCCGGCGGACCGCGCGCGCTCGGCGATGTGCAGCCCCACGCCGGTCGCCTCGACGCGACACCGCTCGCGGATCGCCTCGGCCCATTCCGCCGGTCCTTCCTCAGGCAGGAGCCCGGTGCGAAGCAGCGACGCTGCCGCAGCGAACCCGGTCGCAGCCGCCTGAGGATCGGTTTCGGCGAGCTGCATCGCATCCGCGAGCAGCCGCCGGTAGGTGATCACGTCGCACGTGGACGCGCCCGGGAGGGCGAGCCGGTACGAGTTGCCGTCGCGCACGACGATGGCGCCGCCCCCGCGCGAGACCCGAGGCTCGAGCAGGCGCCGTAGCGAGGACACCGCGACTTGCAGGTTGCGCAGGCCGGTGGCCGGGTCGGCTTCGGGCCAGAGCGCCTCGCAGACGACCTCGCGATGCACCGGCTCGCCGGCCTGCGCGCCGAGGAGGCGCAGCAGTGACCGGACCCGCGGTTTCACCGCGGTGAGGTCGATCACCTGCCCGTCGACGGTGGCTCGCAGCCTTCCGAAGCAGCTCAGCTCGAGAGTCGGGCTCTGCGTCGGGTTCGCCTCGACCACCGCACGGGTGGGCGCGGTCTGCGGTGCGACGCCGCGCAGGATCGATGTCGACGACTCGAGGTCGCGAGCGAGGCGTTGGAGGCGCCCGGCGCGAAGCTCGTGGAAGCGCTCCGCGGCCTCCGAGAGCACCGCTTCGGCAGCACCGTCAGCGCGGTCCAGCAACCCCGCCGCCTGGAAGAGCGTGGCGAGCGCGGCGCCCCAACGATCGCCGTCGTCGAGGCACTCCTCACGGATCGCGGCGGCGGCGGCCGGCAAGTCGCCCCGCGCATCCATCGAACATGCGGCCCGCGCCATCCGGGCGATCCATCCCATGCCCCCGCGTTCCGCCTGGTCCTCGGCGCGACGCAGCTCGACGAGGCCGATGGGATTCCGCTGCAGGAGCGATGCGACGCCCGCGACCGTGGTCCCCGCTGCCGCCAGGGCGGCGGTCGCGTCGCGCTCCGTGGTCACGGCCGCGGCGCGCTCGTGCGCCTCTGGAAGGCGGCCCGCCACGAGGTGCGCGACCGATTCGATGAGCGCCTCGCGAGCGCCGCGTTCGTGTGCCGGGCCGCCGGTCCGGGGCTCGAACCCCGATTCGACGACGGCGCGGAGGCGGCTGAGCCAGTGACCCTCTCGGGGATGGGTCAACTCGGGCATCACCCACGACTGCAGCGTCAGGCGCTCGTCGCGACACGTCTCGGCGAGGGCGCGCCCGGCGAACCCCGCCTCGGCCCGGCGGTACGCGTCGACTGCGGCGCTCGTCCGCCCGCCCGCGGTGTGGCGCCGGGCGAGGGCGAGCAGCAACCACGGATCGTTCTCGAGGAGCGCCGTGGGCAGGCTCTCGATCCAGTGCCCGGGCTGGTCGGCGAGCGCCGCGCCCTGGAGGCCGAGCAGCCGGGCCACCGCCGCCGCATCCTCGGCCCTCGAGTACGCGCGGAGGGCTTCGGGGAGCGCCCCGGCCTCCTCGAGCAGCGTCCCCGCGCGGCGGCAGGCGTCCTGCACCGCCGCCTCGCCGAGCTCGTCGACCAGGACCCCCTCGAGGTGCGCGCGCAGCACCTCGTGATATCGGAAGCTGCTCTCGCCGTCGAGCGCGACGGTGAAGAGCCTGCGGCGGTGCAGCTCGAGGAGGATCGCCTGGCTTCCCTGTCGGCCGAGGAACCAGTCGCAGAGCTGCCCGTTGAGCACGCCGAGGACGGAGGTGGCCACCAGGAAGTCGCGCAGCTCGGCGGGGAGCTGGTCGAGCACGTTGCGGGTGAGGAACTCCCGCACGAGCCGGGAGCGCGAGCTCAGCGCGCCGAGGACGCTCCGGCGCTCGTCGCCGGTGCGGTTGCGGGTGGCGAGATGGAAGAGGTGCAGCCCTGCCGCCCACCCGTCGGTGCGACGGGCGAGCTCGGCAAGCTCGTGCGGGCCGAGCGGCTGGGCGTAGAACTCGCGGAAGAGCTGCTCGACCTCCCATGTCCGGAAGCGGAGATCGTCGACACCCAGCTCCACGACGCGTCCCAGGACACGCAACCGGGGCAGGTTGAAATGCGGCTGCGTGCGGGTCGCGACGAGCACGGCAAGCGCCTCGGGCGCGTACTCGACGAACCGCTCGAGCGCGGCCTCGGCGGCGGTGCCCTCGATGGTGTGCAGATCGTCGACGACCAGGAGCGTCGGGCTGGTGATCGCGCTCTCGCAGGCCGCGGCGGCATCCTCGACCCGGGACCACGGACCGGTGAGCGCCGGTGCCACACGACGGAGCGCCGCCTCCACATGCACGAGCAGCGAGTGCTCATCAGAATCCCATGCCTCGACGCGATACCAGGCGACGGGGATCCCGGCTGACGCCGCGAGACTTGCCATCGCTGTGGTCTTGCCGTAGCCGGCGGGGGCGACGATCAGGCCGAGGCGCTGCTGCCAGAGCGAGCCGAGCTGGCTCGAGATACGTTCTCGCGCAAGGGCGGGCGCGCTCGGGGGCTGCACCTTGCTGCTGACCACGGCGACGGGCATCGGAGCCTGCCTCAGCGCCGGAAGAGGAATGTCGGCGGCTCCTCGGGCGACGCCGCCACCAGGAGCCCCGCGCTGTTGCTGAGCGCCGCGGTGGCCTGGGCAGCCACCAGGACGCGCTCCCCGATCTCGTCATGGGTCATCAGCACGATCGGGAGGCTGAAGGAGCCGGTCGCCGGCGTGATCGACGTCAACGCGACGTCCGCGGGAAGCGAACCCAGCTCCCTCCAGGTGAAGCTGATGGGCACGCCGGGCTGCCAGCCGCTCCCGACGGCATTCACGACGAATCCGGCGCTCGAGACGTCGGGCACGAAGTTCAACGTCGGGCAGGGCACCCGAACCGGGTATTCGATGATCACCCGCGGTCCCGACCTCGCGGACGCGAGCGCCTGCACTCCCGATGACGCGTTGCAGGTGCGGAGGGGATTCGCATAGCTGGATCCGCCACCGCCGCCACCGCCGGCCCCCGATCCGCCCGCCCCTTCGGCGCCACCACCGCCACCGCCGCCGCCGAAGTAGCCGCCGCCGCCTCCTCCGCCGCCGGTGCCGTTGCCGCCGTTGCCACCGCAGCCGGGAGTGCCCGCGGAACCCGGCGTGCCACCCACGGAGCCCGCGGACCCGCCGGCGCCGGGCGTCGCACCGGTGGCGCCGCCGCCGCCCTTACCGTCCTGCGAGGTCTCCAGCTGGCCGTCGGTCCCCGGTTGCGCGGTGCCCGCCGCAATACCACCACGGCCACCACCGTCTGCGCCGCTGTTCCCGTTGCTCTCGCCGCCGCCGCCACCCCCGCCCGCGACGAGGAGTCGGGAGGCGAGCGAGGCGACCGCCGCCGGGGTGGCGCCGCATCTTACCCAGGGCTCGGAGCGGAGGTCGGTCTCGCCGCCGCCGCCGGCCGCCGGCGGCGAGCCGGGAGCGAGCGCGGACGAGCCGCCGTTTCCTCCGCCGTTGCCACCACCCGCACCGGCTCCGGCGACGGTTCCCCCGGGATACCCGGCACCGGCGACCTCGACGTAGACCCGCTCACCCGGGGTCACGGAGAGCACGGCCTGCACCGTCGCGCCGTTGCCGCCGAGCGATGAGGCCTCGCTCGTGGGGTTGTAGCCGGTGCCGCCGAAGCCGCCGACCAGGGTCGCCTCCACCTCGGTGACCCCCGGCGGCACGGTGAAGCACTGCTCGGCGCCGGTCGGGTTGAACTGGGTGACGCTGGCGGTCGCGACGGGACAGGTCTCGGCGAGGAGCACGCTCGGGGCACGGGCATCGACCGCGTGCTGGGTCACCGCCCCGACGGCCACGGCGGTCACGAGCGCGCAGACTGCGTGCGCTGATCGTCTCCGAACCGTGGCGGCATGGGCCTTCACCAAGGTGATGCCATCTCTCCGACTCCCGCGCGAATACGCACGGCCCGAGCGCCGCTCGCAGAATCCTGACAGGCCTTCAGCGCCGGGTCAACAGGATTCCGCGCTTCGTTTCAGCAGCTTGCGAACGCGGCGAGCGTGCCCGTCGCGGCGTCGGAAACGACGAGCCTTCCATCGCCGAGAAGGGCCAGGCCCTGCGGCTTCCCGATGCCGGTGACGAGCGCCGCCGTGTGATCCGTCGCGGGATTGAACGCGATGACCTCGTGCTTTGCGGGGGCGGTGACGTAGATCAGCAGTCCCTTCACCGCGACCGCGGAGAGTTGCGAGAGCCCCGGGAACGGTTTGGCCGCGCCGCCGGATGGCGGCACCACATAAAGTCCGGAGGTCCCGCCCGTGGCGACGTCGATGTTCCCGCCAGGACCGATCACAGCGCCGATCGGATGCGGAACGCCGGTCGCGAGCGGCGTGGGCGAGCCGCCGGTGAGAGGAACCGAGAGCACCTGATCCTGCTCGGTGTCGGGCACGATGAGCAGCGAGTTCACCGTGTCCTCACCAAGGCCATCCAGCGATGGCACGCCGGCGATCGGATCGAGCTGAAGGAACGTGGTCACCGCGAGCGTCGCCGGGTCGAGCCTGTCGATGCGGTCATCGGCCTGATCGGCGAAGAGGATGGACCCGTCGGCAAGCGCGACCACACCCGCCGGAGCCGGCTCGTTGTACGAGGCCATCGCGGCGCCGCTCGAGGAGAGGTGGGCGATGACGCCGCGTGCGCCCGTCGAGACCCACACGCTGCCGTCCGGGGCGACCCCGATGCCGCCCGCGCCGGTGACCTTCGCGAACACGTGGAGCGACGCGTAGCTTCGGGTCGCCGGGCATTTGGTGAGGAGCTTCGTGATGGGGACCGGGCTGGTCGGCGTGGGCGTGGGAACCGCGGTCGGCGCGGGTGTCGGCGTGGTGGCGGGGGTCGGCGAAACCCTCGTCAGCGAGGTGATCGAGGTGGTGGCCGCACCGCATGCGCAGAGCAGCGCACCCGATGTCAGGGCGATGAGCCCGGCGCGGAGCCTTCCATCGATGCGCCTGACGGTGAGCATGACGACCTCGTGAGGGAGCGGGCCTGCGCGTGCAGCACGTCAGCATATCCGGCGCTCGTGCTGGGCCACGCGAAGTCAGCGGGGAACGCGGGTGGGGTGCCGCCGCCGATCACCTAGACTTCGCCCGATGCCGTCGACCCAGCCCCTGGTGCTCGTGGTTCCCAATTTCAGTGAGGGCCGTCGGGCGGACGTCATGGACGCGATCGTGGCCGCGATGACCGGCGTTCCGGGTGTGACGCTGCTCAATCGCCAGTCGGACCCTGACCACAACCGACTCGACACGACGCTCATCGGGTCACCGCAGAGCGTGCGTGCGGCCGCCCTGGCCGGCGCCGCCGTGGCGGTGAAGCTGATCGACATGGAGCAGCAGCGCGGCAGTCACCCCCGCATGGGTGCGGTGGACGTCATCCCGTTCATCCCGATTCGCGGCGTCACCATGGACGAGTGCGTCGCCCTCGCCCGGGATGTCGCGTCGGAGCTGGCGGACACGCTGGCGCTCCCCGTCTACCTGTACGAGCGGGCCGCTCGTACGCCGGATCGGTCGAGCCTTGCCGACGTCCGCCGTGGTGAGTACGAGGGCCTCAGGGCCGATGTGGCGGAGGGGCGCAGATTGCCGGACTACGGACCGCACGTCCTCGGCAAGGCCGGAGCCACAGCGGTGGGAGCGCGCCCGCCCCTCGTGGCGTTCAACGTCTACCTGAGCGGCCAGGACGAGGGAGCGGCGAAGGAGGTTGCCAAGCGGGTGCGCGAGCGATCCGGCGGGCTGGTGCACGTGCGCGCCATCGGGCTCGCGGTGGCCGAACGCGCCTGCGTGCAGGTGTCGATGAACCTCGTCGACCCGGCGGTGACCCCGCCGTATCGGGCGTTGGAGCTCGTCCGCCTCGAGTCAGCGCGGTACGGGATGCAGGTGCTCGACACCGAGGTGGTGGGCCTCATCCCGCAGGCGGTGCTCGACGAGTGCGCCGCCCATTACCTGCAGCTTCGCGGCTTCCATCGCGACGAGCAGGTGATCGAGACGCTGGTCGCGCGGGTGGCGGACGCCTCGCCGGCGGACGCGTCTGCTGCAGCGGGCACGGTCGGCGAGACGGCGGTCGAGGCGTTCCTCGCAGCGCTGGCATCGTCACAGCCGACGCCGGGAGGCGGGACCGTCGCGGCGCTGTCCGGTGCGACCGGGGCGGCGCTGCTCGCCATGGTCGCGCGCCTGACCATCGGCCGGAAGGGGTACGAAACGCTGGACGATCGGATGAACGCGATCGTCGCGACCGCGGACGTGGAGCGCGCCGCGCTGCTCGCGCTTGCCGATCGCGATGCCGAGGCCTTCGACCACGTGATGGCCGCATACCGCCTGCCCCGGGATACCGACGAGCGCAAGGCCGCGCGATCGGCCGCGGTGCAGGCGTCGTTGACACACGCTGCCGAGGTGCCGCTCGAGGTTGCGCGGCGCGCGGCGGCGCTGCTGCCCGTCGCCCGCGAGCTGATCGAGACCGGCAACGCCAACGCCGTCTCGGACGGGCTGAGCGCGGCGCACGTCCTGCACGCCTCGGTCGCGGCCGCACTTGCCAACGTCACGATCAACGTGGCATCGCTGACCGACGCACAGCGCGTGGAGGCGATGCGCAACGACGCCGGGGCGACACGGTCGCGAGCAGACGCTCTGCTCGCGGAAGTCCGACTCGGCATTCGCGTCGCGGCTCGCGGCTTCGTAACCGGCTACTCGCGGGCTCGCCGTGCCCGGCGCCTGCCCTCGTGCATCGCCTGGACGCGGGCGACCGGGATTGCACGGCCCTCCGTGACGAGCTCCGTGCTCAGCCGGTACGGAGCAGGCATCCGGGCTGCCCATCGGTCAACGCTGCCGAGGTGCCGCGCGGCCGTGTGCACGGTGAAGTCTCCGGGCGATATGTCATCGAGCTGCTCCCAGTCGACCGGGAACGACACGGGCACCCCTGGTCGCACTCGCGGGCTGTACACGGCTGCGACGGTCGCGCCTCCGACTCGCGTCGAGTTCGATGAACACCTTGCCTGCCCGGTCCTCCTTCATGAAGGCGTTGGTCAGGGCGCCGGGATCAAGTCGCTCCGCTCGGGCGGCGATCGCGCGCGTTGCCGCCGCCGCGTCCTCCATCGTCACGTCGCCGTCGATGGGCACGAACAGGTGCAATCCTTTCGCTCCACTCGTTTTGACAACGGCGTCCAGGCCGGCGTCGATGAGCGCGCGCCGGACGACGCGCGCGGCGCGAACGGCCTCGGGGAAGGCATCGCTGTCGGGCGGGTCGATGTCGAGCACGAGATGGGTCATGCGGTCGGGCCGGCCGGCGCGCACGAGCGCCGGGTGATACTCGACGGCGCGCTGATTCGCGAACCACAGCAGCGTGCGCCGGTCGTTGCAGAGCGCGTAGGTCACATCACGTTTCGACGACTCCGCCCAGAACGTGACCCGCGGTACCCACGGCGGTGTGTACGAAGGCAGGTTCTTCTGCATGAACGCTTCCTGGCCGCGGTGAACGCGGATGACGGACAGTGGACGGTCGGTGAGCTCGGGGATGATGCGGTCGGCGACGCTGTCCAGGTAGTCGACGAGGTCGCGCTTGGTGGCGCCCGCGCCGTCGAACAGCGGCTCATCGAGGTTGGTCAGCGTGAGCCCCGATGCGTCAGTCATGTCACGCAGAGTCTGGGGCGCCGGACCAACACAGGCATGTGGTACCCGCTACAGGACTCGAACCTGTGACCAAGGGATTAAAGTTCCCTGCTCTACCAACTGAGCTAAGCGGGCCCGGCCCGATTCTACCCGCGGCTCACCGGCCGGCCGGACCGGCGCCGGCCCCCACGCGCCCCGCCCGTCGCTCCCCGGAAAGCCAGATCATCGACCGGTACTGCTGGGCGAGACGCATCTTGATGGGCGGCCCGTTCGGCACCACGGAGCCCGAGAGCGGCGACGTCGTCCGCTCCTCGATCGCGCGGCGCAGGTCGGCGGCGGTGCGCCCGGGGAACACCGTGAGCACCCGCCCGAGGTCGTGTTCGCCGAAGTGGCTGTCGCCCGCGCCGAGGGCGGCGCCGAGCTGATCACGGTGAGTGGCGTAGAAGGAGTCGAGCCGGCCCCACGTTTGGGGAAGCACCGGGGCGGTGTGGCGGACCTCGATGCCGTCGACACGTCGCGTCTCGAGCAATCGCGTGGCCCGGCCCGCCGTCATGGACGCGAACCACGTCGGCATGAAGGGATGGGCGATCACCGCGAGCCCACCGGCGTCGTGGATTGCGTCGACCGTGTCCTCAACCGACATGTGCATCCGGATCTGGCGCTCGAGGAAAAGACCGAGGATGTGGATCCCCGGCGGGAACGATGTGGTGACCTCCTCGCCACGAACGACGTCAATGCCGAGCGACGCGCCGAGCTCCGTCGCGGCCCCGAGGTCGGACAGCGTGTCATGGTCGCTCACGCAGAGCACGCCCAGGCCGATCGCCGCCGCCGCACGCACCAGCTCGGATGCGGTGACCATCCCGTCGCTTGCGAGCGTGTGCGCATGGATCTCGGCGAGTCCGAGGCCGTCTGCGGTGCGCGCGCGGAGATCGGTGCTCGAGGTCACTGAACCAGTGTAGGCGCCGGCCCGACGGCTGCCAGCGCCGCAACTCACGCTGCTGAGAGGGCGCTGAGAAGCGCGCGCCGCGATCGTCTCGTTGCTGAGAGGTCGTGAAGCCGCTCATATACTCGAGGGAATGACCGAACCCACAAGGGTCCTCGTCGTCGACGACGAGCAGAGCATCACCGACTTCATCGCGCTCGGCCTGCGCCACGAGGGCTTCGAGGTGCGCACGGCGGCTGACGGCCACATGGGCCTGCGCGCGGTGGACGAGTTCAAGCCGCACCTCGTCGTCCTCGACCTCATGATGCCGCGCATCGACGGATGGGAGCTCTGCAGGGCACTGTCCGGCGACCGCTCCCGCGGCATCATCATCCTGAGCGCCCGCGACGAGACGAGCGACCGCATCCACGGGCTCGAGCTCGGCGCCGACGACTACCTCGTCAAGCCCTTCGATTTCGCCGAGCTGCTCGCACGCATACGAGCGGTGCTGCGCCGCCGCAACCCGGACCTCGCCCGCGTCGTTCGCGCCGGCGATCTCAGCATCGACACCGCGACACGCGAGGTGCGCGTCGGCGAACGCCTCGTCGATCTGTCGGTCCGTGAGTACGACCTGCTGCTCTTCCTCGCCGGCAACGCCGACCAGGTGCTCGCGCGGCAGCGCATCCTCGACGAGGTGTGGGGGTACAACTTCTTCGGGGACGAGAACAACATCGAGGTCTACGTCCGGTACCTGCGCCAGAAGCTCGGCGACACCGCGCACGAACGCATTCAGACCGTGCGTGGTGTCGGCTACCGGCTGCGCGGCAGCGCCCCGGGGAGTGCCGCCGCCTCGCGGTAGGTCGTGCGTCGCCTCGCTCACGCCCTCGCATCACTGCGGTGGCGGCTGACCCTCACCTTCGTCGGACTCCTGGCGCTGCTGCTCGTCCTCCTCGCGGGCTACCAGTACGTCACCTTGCGGGCGAGCCTGGTGAGCAATCGCGTCGCCGAGCTGCAGACCGATTACAACTCAGCCAAGCGGCTGATCACCGCCGAGGCGGTGAAGCTCGGCGCCGCTTCCACGACCGTCCGGCGTCTGTGCCTCACGCGCCCGGCGCTCGTCGGCGCCGCCGTCGCGCGCGCCGTGTCGGCCGTCGCCGGCCAGACCGTGCAGGTCGTCGTCTATGACAGCACGCTGTTGCAGACGGCGGCGGCGCCCGCGGGCGCCGACATCCCTCATCTCGACTCGGTTGCGCTGCAGAACGTGGTGAACCGCGGGGTGCGCTCCGGCGCGGAGCAGCTGAAGACGTCGAGCGGCGACCAGGTGGCCGTCGGCTTCCCGGTGATCGCCGGATCCGGCTCGTGCGGTGTGGCACAGCTGTCGATCTCCATGACGTCGATCACCAACGTGCTGCACGACGAGCTCTTCCTCATCACCGTCGGTGGTGTGGTGATGCTGCTGCTCGCCCTCGTGCTCGGCGTGTTGCTCACCGGACGGACGCTGCGGCCGATGCGCCGCCTCACCGCCACCGCGGAGCAGCTCGCGGCGGGGGATCTCACGGCGAGAAGCCGGTTGGCGCCGAGCGCGGACGAGGTCGGCCAGCTCGCGACGAGCTTCGACCACATGGCGGATCGCATCCAGGAATCCTTTACGGCGCAACAGGAATCCGAGGCGCAGGTGCGTCGTTTCATCGCCGACGCGTCGCACGAGCTGCGCACACCGGTGACCGCGCTCAAGGGGTACATCGACGTGCTGCGCCGCGGCGCCGGCCGCGACCCGGGAGCGCTCGACGCCGCGCTCGCGGCGATGAGCAACGAAGCCGAGCGCATGCGCGGGCTCGTGCTCGATCTGCTCACGCTTGCACGCCTTGACGCTCGCCGCGAATCGCATCCCGAGGACTTCGACCTGAGCGACGCGGTGGACAGCCTGCTCGACGAAGGCGTTCCCGGCATGCCGGACACGCTGCAGCGCAACTTCGCCACCGCGCCGGTGCTCGTCCACGCGGATCGAGGGGCGGTGACGACGATCGTCCGCAACCTGCTCGTCAACGCGTGCAAGTACGCCCATGGCGCGGCGCAGAGCTGGACGACCGCGGTCGAGGCTGGGTGGGCCCGGCTGGCGGTGCAGGACAGCGGCCCCGGCATTCCCTCCGCGGATCTTCCCCACGTCTTCGAACGCTTCTACCGGGGCGAGAAGACGCGTGCGCGCGAGGAGGGCGGCAGTGGCCTCGGGCTCAGCATCGTGCAGGCGCTCGCCCGCGCGCAGGGCGGCGACGTCGCCATTCAGAGCGCCGACGGCGCGGGCACCACCGTGACCGTGTGGCTCCCGCTCGCGCCGCCCGCTACACGTTGAACGGGGACTGGAATGACAGGGAGCTGAGCACGGTGAGCTGACCGGTCGCCATCAGGAGACCGAAGGCGAAGAGGATCACACCCGCGACGATGCTGATCACCCGCAGGTGGCGATTGACGCTCCGGAAGACCCCCTGGAGCCGGTCCGCGAGCAGGGCCACCAGCAGGAACGGAATCGCGAGTCCGAGGCAGTACAGGAGCATGAAGGGCAGCCCGCCGAAATCACGGTTCTGCGCCAGGGTGAGGATGGCGCCGAGCTGCGGTCCCAGGCAGGGAAGCCAGCCGGCGGCGAAGGTGAGGCCGAGCAGCAGGCCACCGGCCGTGCCCTGGGTCGCGCGGAGATGGATGCGCCGCTCGCGCATGAGCCAGCCGAAGCGCAGCACTCCCATCGTCTGCAGCGCGAGCAGCATGATCACCGCGCCGGCAAGGCGGTTGATCAGCTCCAGATTGCGCTGGAACACGGTGACCGCGAGCACTCCCTCGAGCAGGTAGTACTCGGCGATGAACACGAGGCTGAACCCGGCGACGAACGCGATGCCACTCGTCATCACCGCCGAGCGTCCCCCTGCCGGGGCGGTCCCACCGGTCGCCATCGCCAGTTCCGCGTTGCCCGCCCGGCCGCTCAGGTATGCGGCATACGCCGGCATGAGCGGGAAGACGCACGGCGAGAGAAAGGACACGAGCCCCGCCAGAAACGCGAGCGGGATGGACGGACCGTTCACTGCGGCGACCACAGCGCAAGGGTAGGGCTGCGGGTGTCAGGGGGGCCCTTCGACGTAGTAGCGCTGACGCCACCGGATGTACACGTAGAGGGCGAGGAGCACGAAGAAGACCTCGTAGACCAGCGGCGTCGGCCAGTGGAACGCCGCCTGTGCGAAACGCTGGATCCCGCTGGGCGGCGGCGTCGGGGCCGTCGCCTTGGTGGGCTTCGGTGTCGCTGTGGGTGTCGGCGGGGGCGTAGCGACCGCCGTCGGGACCAGTGCTCCTGGCGACTCGGCGGTGAGCTTGGGCGGCGCGGGCGCGGCCGAGTCGCTCTCGATGAAGACGTGCGCGCCGGTGCTCGGTGTGTCGAGCGCGACGACGACCTCCGGCGGTGTCGTGTTGGCGACCGAGATCGACTCGATGTTCTTGCTGCCGAGGGGCAGCCCGCCGTCGGCCTTGTGGTATGTCAGCCCGCCGTCGGTGGATCGGTAGAAGTCGCCGCCGCTGCTCCCCCCGGCGTCCGCGCCGGCGTAGACGAGCGTCGGGTCGAGCGGTCCGAACACCGCCGTCGTGATGGTCGTGCCCTGAGCGGAACCGGTCGCCGCGGTCCAGGTGATGCCGCCGTCGCCGCTCCGGTAGGTTCCCTGCGATGTGGCCACCGCCAGGGGACGCTTCGGCACCGCGGAGTCGATCTGGCCGGCCGAGATGGCTGAGACCACCGCCCCCGACGGCAGCCCGGATTGCAGCACCTCCCATCCGCTCCCACCGCCCGTGCTGCTGAAGAGGTACCCCTGGGCGAGGTTCCCGCTGTCGGCCCCGGCGATCACGGTGAACTGAGGGTAGTTGGCGGCGACCGCGACAGCGGCGATCGAGTAGGCGTCCAGGCCACCGTCATGCCAGGTGAGCCCGTTCGGGCTCAGCGCCACACCCGCGTTGGTCCCGGCGGCGATCCCGTCGAGGCCGAAGGCGAGCGCCCGAACGTCGAGGTTCGGGAGGCCTGTCGATGCCGCCGCCCACGAGGTTCCCGCGTCCGCGCTCGCGTACACACCGTGGCCGTCGGTGCCCGCCAGCGCGCTGGTCGAGTTCCGGATGTCGAATCCCACCGTCCAGACCCGGATACCGCCCAGAGCCTGCGTCCAGGTCGTGCCCCGGTCGTCGGAGAGGAAGATCCCGTCATCGGTGCCGGCGATGATCCGGTCGGGCTGCGACGGCTCCACCGCGATGCTCCAGATCTTTCCGGAGCCGAGCCCGGGAAGCGGGCCGCCGAGCGAGAACCCCGTCTGCGCTGCCGCCACATGGCTGCCGGAGGCGGCCCACCCCGCGAGCAGGGCGAGCAGGAACAGCAGCGCGGCAAACCGGCGTCGCCGCGACCGTCCGGGCGACCCGGGAGACAGAGAGAAATGGGTGGAAGGGTGAGGTGTCATTGCAGGGCGCTTGGTGCTTCGAGTGCGGGAATGGCGCCGCAAGGTGGTCGTGCCCGACCTGGGGGGACTGCCCAACCATACCAGCGCGCAGCGCGTTTAGCGGCCGCCCTGCCGAGGTACGAGCGATTCAGATGCCCACCACCTTCAAGGACTACTACGCGACCCTCGGCGTCCCTCGCACGGCGACCGAGAAGGAGATCAAGGCCGCCTTCCGCAAGCTCGCCCGAGCGCACCACCCCGACGTCAACCAGGGCGACAAGTCCGCCGAGGACCGGTTCAAGGAGATCAACGAGGCGAACGAGGTCCTCGGTGACCCCGAGAAGCGCAAGAAGTACGACGAGCTGGGTCCGCGCTGGCAGGAGTACGAGCAGTGGGAGCGAGCGGGAAAGCCCGGGCCGAATCCCTTCGCCGGCAACGAGCAGTTCGGGTACCGCACCGTCTCACCCGAGGAGCTCGAGGGGATGTTCGGGAGCCGTGCCCCGTTCAGTGACTTCTTCCAGCAGTTCTTCGGTGGCGCCGGGGCGGAGCAGGATCCCGGCTTCGGGCCGGCCCGTTCCCGCCGCCGCGTGGTCCGGCGCGGCCAGGACGTCGAGGGCGATGCCGAGATCAACCTCGAGGAGGCATATGCCGGCGCGGCGCTGACCGTCGACCTGAGCTCCGCCGACGGCCCGCGCCGGGTCGAGGTGAAGATCCCGGCAGGCATCCATGAGGGAGCCCGGGTCCGCGCGTCGGGCCAGGGAAGCCCGGGTCGTGGCGGCGGCCCTCGTGGCGACCTGATGATTCGCATCCACATCCGGCCGCACCCCGTGTTCACGCGGACCGGCAGCGACCTCTCCGTCCGGGTGGCGACCCCGCTCGCGACCGCGATCGCGGGCGGAACCGTCCCCGTGCCGACACTCCGAGGCACGACGGCGCAGCTCACGATCCCCGCCGGGACGCAGAACGGTTCGCGCCTCCGCCTCCGCGGCCTCGGGATGCCGCACCTGCACGGCGGTGGATCGGGAGACCTCCTCGCGACCGTCGACATCCGGCTGCCGCTGCCACCCCCCGACGAGCTCGCCGCCTGGGCGGCGTCGCAGGAGGCGCACCCGGCCTGATCCGGAGGCACGGGCCGGCCGGACCTTACAGGACGGTCAGCGCGTGCTCCCGCGTGACCCGTTTGACGGTGCACACGTCGCCCTCGCACGTCGAGGCGATGATGTCCACGGAGAGCACGCCGGTGCCCCGGCGCCCGAGGCGAAGCTCGATCGCAACCGGCAGGCTGTCCAGGGCCCAGGACCGGGGCCCCGGGCCGAGCAGCAGGGGCGGGTCGGCGCTGACGTTCACGTGGACCGGCGGCCCCTGCTGGAGGTCGAGGTCCATGCCGTCGAGATCGACGGTCGCGCTGAGACGGATCGTGTCACCGGCTCCTGCTGACAGCGCTTCACCGAAGGGGGCGGCGCCGCCGGGCTCTTCGCGAATCGGAATCTCGGCGACGGCGCCGGTCGCCATGTCCACGGTGACCACGCGGTGGTGGTTGGTGTCCGCGACGAGCAGACGGCCGTCCGGGAGGGTGTCGATCCCGCCCGGCTCCTCGATCGCCTCGCTCAGCGGCACCGTTCGGAGCCGATCCCCGTCCCACACGCGGAGCAGTGAGTTGAAGGTGTCGGCAACCGCGATCGCCCCGTCGGTCAGCGCGGCGACGCCGAGGGGATGCTGCAACCGCGCGGTCCCGCGGTCCCCGTCGTCGCTGCCCCACTCGAAAAGACCGCGTCCCACCAGGGTCTCGATGTGCCCGTCCCGAAGCAGGCGGAGGGCGGACACTTCGGAGTCCGCGATCGCGAGCGCTCCGCCGCCCAGCCGGGCGAGGCCGCTCGGCTGCGCCAGGTGCGCCGTCTCGGCGGGCCCGTCGCGCAGGCCTTCAGCGCCGGTGCCGGCGAGGATCCGCACCGGACCGCCGGTGCCATCCGTCGCGACGACGCGATGCAGCCCCGCCTCGGCGATCGCGACCCTCCCGTCATCGAGGCGCTCCACGTCCCACGGTGAGCGGAGGCCGGATGCGACGACACGCCGTTCACCACCGTCGAGCGGGATCGTCACCACGTTCCCGGCGACGGTGTCGCAGACGAGGAGCTGCTCGCCGTCGAAACGCACGCCCTGAGGCTGGCGCAGGCCGTCGAACGCGTGGACGACGTGACCGTCGAGGTCACACACCAGGACACGGTCGTTGCCCGTGTCGGCGACCGCGAAGCGGCGACCGTGATCCGACGCGACCTTGCCGGGAAACGACAGTGCGGTCGCGCGCGCGGCCTGGACGGGCGTGAACGCCGGTCCGGCCGCGATGTCAGCACGACCGGCGAGCGCCTGCTCGATGACCCCGCCGAGTGCGGCGCCGTTGCCCTCCCCCGACGCTGACGCGACCACGTACCCGTCCGGGTCGATCACCACGAGCGTCGGCCACGCGCGCACACCGTACTGCTGCCACGTCGCCAGCTCGGGGTCGTCGAGGACGGGGTGCTCGATGCGATGACGCGCCACGGCTCGTGCGACCGCCGCGTGGTCCGACTCGTGCGGGAACTTCGGTGAGTGCACGCCGATCACCACGAGACGGTCGCCGAAGCGCTCCTCGAGCGTGCGCAACTCCTCGATGACGCGCAGGCAATTGATGCAGCAGAAGGTCCAGAAATCGAGCACCACGACCCGCCCGCGCAGGTCGCGCAGCGACAGCGGCCCGGCGGTGTTGATCCATCCACCGGCACCACGGAGCTCGGGTGCGCGCACACGTCCGACGGAGGTCGTCATGTCGCGGTCATCATGCCGCGCCTCGGCCCCTTGGTGCGCCTTGGTATACTGACGCCAGGTCAGACGGTGCAACATCCGGCCGCGTGATGCTTCAACGAGAAGCCGCGGTCGTCGACACATTTCGAAACTCTCCCTATCCCTTCCTGACCGGCAGGGGGTGGCCCTCCGCCCCCTGCCACTTTTCCCAGGCGAGTCTCAGCGCGTTCTCAGTCGAGCAGTGACGTGCGCACCAGAGTGTGCTCGCGGTCGGGGCCGACCGACACGACGTCGACGCTCGCGCCGCACAGCTCCCCGACGCGGTCGATGTAGGCGCGGCATGCTGAAGGCAGGTCCTCGTAGCGCCGGCACTCTCGCGTGGGCGACATCCAGCCTGGGAATTCCTCGTAGATCGGATCGACGTGCTTGAGATGCGAGATGTTGGCCATCGGATGGTCCCAGTGCTCGCCCTTGCTCATGTACCCGGTGCAGATCTTCAAGGTCTCGAACCCGTCGAGCACGTCGACCTTGGTGAGCACCATCGAATCGATGCCGTTGGTGGCCACCGCGTATCGAGATACCGCCGCGTCGAACCACCCGACCCGGCGAGCGCGCCCCGTGGTGGTGCCGTACTCGGCCCCGACCTCGCGCAGCTGGTCGCCAAGCGATTCGGTCAGCTCTGTCGGGAACGGGCCGTATCCGACCCGGGTCGTGTATGCCTTGAAAACCCCGACCGTCTTCGTGATCCGCGATGGCGGAATCCCGCTTCCCGTGCATGCCCCACCCGCAGTTGGGGACGATGATGTCACATACGGGTAGGTCCCGAGATCGATGTCGAGCATGACGCCCTGCGCGCCCTCGAGCAGGATGCGCCTGCCGTCGGTGAGCGCGCCCTGGATGATGGGATAGATGTCGCGGATGTACGGGTCGATCCGCTCCGCGTAGCCGAGGTACTCGTCGAGGATCTCGCGCTCGTTGAACGGCTCGGCGTCGTACAGCTTGGTGAGGGTCTCATTCTTGAGGCGGAGCACGAATCGCAGCTTCTTCTCGAGGAAGGCGGGCTTCTGCAGGTCGCCGATGCGAAAGCCGATGCGCCGGACCTTGTCCTCGTACGCCGGGCCGATGCCGCGCCACGTGGTGCCGAGGCGATCGTCACCGCGCATGTCCTCCCCGAGCTTGTCGAGCATCGGGTGATACGGCATCACCATGTGGGCGCGCTCGCTCATGACCAGGTTCTGCGCGGGGATGCCTCCCGCCTGAAGCTCGTCGAGCTCCTGGAGGAACGCCTTCGGATCGACGACGACACCGTGCCCGATGATGCAGACCGTCTTCGGGTAGAGGATGCCGCTGGGGATGAGGTGGAAGCGGTGCTCCTTGCCGCCGGTGACGACGGTATGGCCGGCGTTGTTCCCACCCTGCGACCGGATGACGACGTCGACGCTGTCGGCGAGGAGGTCGATGACCTTGCCCTTGCCCTCATCGCCCCATTGGCCGCCGACCAGGACCGTCACGCTCATAGCGGCGGGAAGCGTACTGGACTCCGCGCTCCTGAGCGGTTGGTTTAGGGAAACGGCTGCGGGGAAGACTGTGGGATGCCGGAACTGGACCGGCGCAAGACGAGAGAGCACATGGCAAACAGCAGCCCCCTGACCGAGCTGGCCGCTCAGCTTCCACCCGACTGGAAGTGGGCGGCGTTGTTCCACACGCCCTGAGGGTTTCGAACGCGAATGGCGCGCGTGGCTCGGCGCCGCGGCGCACGAGGAAGACCTCTCCCTCCTGCGCTGGTGGGGCCGGCGGGCCGACCGGGCCGCCTGAACGTAACTCCGCCGGTTACGGGACGAGAATCCGGACGTCGTACCGCTCAAGCATGGCGTCCCGCGTGACGAGGGTCATGTCGCGGCTGAGCGCTTGTGCGACCAGCATCCGGTCGAACGGATCGTTGTGGTGACGAGGGAGCGCGCCGGCTTGAAGGGCATCTGACAGGCTGATCTCGAGCGGGCTGATTCCTTCACGAGTCAGTTCCGCTTCCAGGTCGTCGGGTGCCCGGAGCCTACCCAACGAGGCTTTGACGGCGATCTCCCATGCACTCGCGGCGCTTGCGGCGACACCATTGATCGGATCCTCGAGCACCATGCGGACCTCGCGACCGACCCGGCGCGGCGCGGTCAGCAGGTCAAGAAGAACGTGGGTGTCCAGCAGGTAATTCACCCCTCTCCGCGGAACACCTCGTCGATCGAGTCCGGGAAGGGCGCGTCAAAGTCGTCGGCGATCCATACGCGACCCCGCCACCCGCCGAAGCGGCGCGACGCGCCGAGTTGGCGATACGGAATCAACCTCGCGATGGGGCGCCCGGAACGTGCGAGCACCAGTTCCTCACCAGCCTCGACGCGCGCAAGGAGCTGGGAAAGGTGTGTCTTGGCAGCGTGCACATTCACCGTCTCCATAACTTAGTCTAGTTTAGTCCATCCGGGGCGCCGAAGCGGATGCCTCGGGGATGCGAGGCTCAGAAGTGTGGCCGCGGCGCCGGTACGATGCGCGGGCAATGTCGACGGCGCACGCTCGGGTCCCGCGCGTCCGCGCGGCGCCCTGGTGGCCCACCGCCGCGACGCTCGTCGTCGCCGAGCTGGGCCTCGGCGCGGCACTGCTCATCCCGATCACGTTCAGCGACCCCAACGGCGTCGATCCCTATCTGGCGCGGCTCAGCGTCGCCTCCGTGCTGATCGCGCTGCCGTCGCTCTTCATCCGGCGTCTGGCACCGGCTCGTCCGATCCTCCTGGCCCTCGCAGCGGTCGCTGCCACGTACACGCTCCTCTCCGCGGGGCCGCAGATCCTGTTCGATCTGCTCGGATCGCATTCGGGCAGCTTCGACGCGCAGGTGTTCTGGGCGTCCCTGGCTCAAGCGCTGGGCACGCTGCTGATCGCGCTGGCGGCGTGGCGGACCGTCGCTCCCGAATGGCGTCCGAGCATGCGTCTGCGCAGGCTCGGGGTCGGTGGGCTCGCCGCAGGGCTCCTCGGGAGCGCGCTGCTCATCGGGCTCGCACTGGCGATTCCAGCGAACGTGCTCGGCCGCGTCGCGCTGCAGCCGGTCGCGGCCGGCCGGGACTTCCCGTGGCTCGGGCCCGCCAACGCACTCCAGGCCTTCGCGCAGGAGGTGCAGTTTCGCGGCCTGCTGCTGGGAGCGCTCGAGCGGACGATGAGCCCGCGCTGGGCGAACGTCAGCCAGGCGGCCGTGTTCGGGCTGGCACACCTCGCGATCAGCTACGGAGGGCCCGAGGCTCCGTTTGTCCCGATCACCTTCCTGGTCGGTCTCGGATTCGGATGGCTGGTCCGCCGCACCAACTCGCTCTGGCCCGCCGTGATCATCCACGCCGTGGCCGACATCGCGCTGCAGTTCGGCGTCGTCCAGGGCCTCTATGGGCTCTGAACCCCGCCGCCGGGCGATCGGCGCCGCCGCCGCCGCATGCGTCGCGCTCACCGTTCTTGCCATCGGGAGCGTCTCCGCGCATGCCGCGCCGCCGTGGTGGAGCCCGGTGGGGCTGAGCGGTGTGTCGATCACCGGTGTTTCCGCCATCGGTGGCACGATCACGGTGCGGACCGCCGGCGGCACGACGCTCGAATCGACCGATGCGGGGAAGACGTTCGCGCCGGTGCCGGGGAACCCCGCGCTGCCCCCGACCGGCACCGTGACGAGCGGCGGACACTTCTGGAGGATCGACTCGAGCGGTCGGGTCCTCCACGCCGCGAACCTCGCGGACAGGAGTCTCGGCGCGCTTCCCGACGCTCGCGCGCCCAGCCTCGGCCAGGGTGCGGACCTGATCGCGGCGCCGGCGGCGCTCCCCGGGGTGGTCGTCGCGGTGAGCACGGATGGGACGGTGTGGCGGCGTGGTCAGGACGGGGACTGGAAGCAGGCGCTGCTCCTGCTGCCCCAGAGCCTCGTGCAGGGGATCCCCCACGTGACCTCGGTCACCGCATTCACGCAGCCGCTGAGCGACGCCATCTATCTGGGCACCGCCGGCTACTCGGTGCTCATCAGCACCGACGGCGGCGACGACTGGATCCGCGCCGGCCCCGGCCTGCCGGATTCGGTCTACGCGCTGTCCGCCGACGACGCGCGTCACGCGGTGTACGCGGGCACGTCCGACGGACTGTGGGTGCACGTGCTCCAGGAGCTGCCGGCCCCACCGGCGTACCAGGATGCCTCGCTGGTGTGGCGTTGGATCGGGATCGGCGCGGTGACGCTCGTCGCAGCCGCACTGACGCTGCTCGGGATGCTGGGGCTGATGCCGCGCCGCGTGGGCGACACGGCGGCGTGATCCACGTCGGCGCCGCATCGATCGCGGCGATGGCGCTCGTGGGGCTCGCCGCCGCTGCGCGTCGTGGTCGTGCTCGTCGGCCTGGCGGTGGCCGTGCGCCTGCTCGTCTGAGCGGTCTCCGTCCGGCGGACCCCTTCGAGTAGCGTGATCGCGTGGCCAATCTCCTCGCCGCCGAATCCAGCCCGTACCTTCTCCAGCACGCGGAGAACCCGGTCGACTGGTACCCGTGGGGAGACGCCGCGTTCGAGCGCGCGCGGGCGGCGGACCTCCCGGTGCTGCTCTCCATCGGCTACAGCGCCTGCCACTGGTGCCATGTCATGGCGCACGAGTTGTTCGAGAACCCCGCCATCGCGACGCTGATGAACGAGCTGTTCGTCAGCATCAAGGTGGACCGCGAGGAGCGTCCCGACGTCGACTCCGTGTACATGAGCGCCGCGCAGGCGATGGGGGTGCAGGGCGGATGGCCGCTCACGGTGTTCCTCACGCCGGATGGCCTGCCCTTCCACGCGGGCACGTACTTTCCGCCCGCGGATCGCCAGGGCATGCGCGGGTTCCCGGCGGTGCTGCGGGCGGCCGCCGCCGCATACCACGAGCGGCGCGACGAGGTGGGGTCGATGGGGGACCAGGTGCGCGCCGCCGTCGTGCCGCGCCCGATGCCCGCGCCGGGCGAACCCACTTCGGAGCTCCTCGACACGGCCTCGCGAACGTTGATGTCCCAGACGGACCGCTCGCGCGGCGGTTTCGGCGGCCCACCGAAGTTCCCGCATCCGCAGGCGCTCGATCTGCTCCTCCGGAGATCGGTGGCGTTGCGGGACACTGCCATGCGCGACGCCGCGCTGCTGTCGCTCGACGCGATGGCGCGCGGAGGGATCCACGATCAGGTCGGGGGCGGCTTCCACCGCTACAGCGTCGACGCGCGCTGGGCGGTGCCCCACTTCGAGAAGATGCTGTACGACAACGCCCTGCT
Organism: Candidatus Dormiibacterota bacterium; assembly: GCA_963848445.1. GTDB lineage: Bacteria > Chloroflexota > Dormibacteria > Aeolococcales > Aeolococcaceae > Palsa-851. Next base: position 380,944 of record CAWKDT010000003.1, on the reverse strand, counting down.
CGCCCCGGTCTACCTTCGGGCGTTCCAGGTCAGTGGCCGCGACGATCTGCGCGAGGTGTGCACGCGCACGCTCGATTACATGGCGCGCGAGCTGCGGCTTCCGGGCGGGGGATTCGCGGCGTCGCAGGACGCCGACAGCCCGGGCGGTGAGGGGGCGTTCTTCGTGTGGACTCCAGCCCAGCTGCGGGGGGCGCTGGGCGACGAGGACGGGACGCTCGCCGCGCGCGTGTTCGGCGCCGTCGACAGCGGGAACTTCGAGCACGGAACCACCGTCCTCTCGATGCCGTACCCGCTCGCCCAGGTGGCCCGGTCACTGCAGGTGGATGAGCCTGTCCTGCGCGATCAGATCGCACGCATCCGCGGCCGCCTGCTCGCGGTTCGCGCCTCGCGGGCGGCGCCTGCACGTGACGGCAAGGTGATCACCGCCTGGAACGCGCTCGCGATCGGTGCCTTTGCGAGGGCCGGGTCTGCCCTCGGCAATCCTGAGTACGTGGCGATCGCGCGCACTTGCGCGGATTTCGTCCTCGAGCACCTCGTGCGCGATGGCGTCGTCCACCGCATCTGGAACGGGGGCGACGCGAAGATCATCGGGTTCCTCGACGACGTCGCGAATCTCGGCGACGCCCTGCTCACGCTGTACGAGGCGACCGGCGAGCCGCGGTACTTCACCGCGTCGCTGCGCCTCTGCGAACGCGTCGTCGGTCAGTACCGTGACGTCGACGCCAACTACTACGACACCGCCGAGGACTCGGAGCCGCTCATCGTGCGTCCGCGGACGGTCGATGACAACCCGGTCAGCGCGGGGCAGTCGGTTGCCGCGCAGCTGTTCTGCAGGATGCACGCGTTCACGGGCGACGTGCGGTGGCGCGAGCACGCGATGGAGATCATCGGGCCGCTCACGACCGTCGTCGCACGAGCGCCGCTCGCCGTCGCCGGCCTGGCGGCGGCGATGGAGCTGGCGATCGGACCGATGCGCGAGGTCGCCATAGCCGGCGACCCCGCGGACATACGCACGCGGGCACTGCTCGGAGTGGTGCAGCGTGGGTTCGACCCGCTGCTTGTCCTGGCGTGCGGTCCGGCCGCCGACGTGCCCCTCCTTGCGGACCGCCCGCCGGTCGACGGGGCGCCGGCCGCCTACGTCTGCAGGGGCTTCGTCTGCCGGGCGCCGGTGACCGATGCCGATGCGCTCGCCCGCGAGCTGGCGCAGCCCGCCTGACCGGTCAGAACTGCCCGCACCCGGACGGGGTCGTCATCCCCTCGAGCGGCGGGAGGAAGTCGAATTCGGGAAATCGTCGCTGGTCGTCGACCGGCACGTAGTCGCCGGTGTGGGGATCCTCGACGTACTCGCCCTGGGGTCCCCGGGTGCTGATCTCGCGCAGCCCGGTCACGAGACGATCGATGTGCTCGACCGTCGTGCCGATCCCGAACGATGCCCTGATGGCGCCCGGGATCTCGTGGTGCTCGCCGCGGCGGAGCCGCTCGCGGATGGTGTGCGCGTCCGCGATGCTGACGCCGAGCAGGTGCGTGATGTACGGGTGCGCGCAGAAGCAGCCGTGGCGCACACCGACCCCGTACTCCGCGCTCAGCACCGATGCCACGAGTGCGTGGTGCATGCCGTCGACGGTGAACGTGCTCACGCCGAGACGATCGATGTCCGGGCCGTCCCACAGGCGGAGCCGGTGGAGGTGGGGCAGATCGTCGATCTGTCCGTCGAGGTACGCCAGGAGGCGCCGCTCATGCGCGCTGATGAGGCCCATCCCGGTGCGGCCCAGCACCGTGCACGCGGCCCCGAGCGCCACCGCGCCGATCACGTTGGGGCTGCCTGCCTCGTGGCGGTCGGGCAGCTGTGCCCACTGCACGTCGTCGGTCGTCACGTACGTCACCGCCCCACCGCCCGCGAGCATCGGCTCGGCGTCGGTGAGGACCGCCGACGGGGCGATGAGCGCGCCTCCGCCGAAGGGCGCGTACATCTTGTGGCCTGACAGGGCGAGAAAGTCGATGCCCATGGCCACCATGTCGATGGCCCGATGCGGCGCGAGCTGGGCGGCGTCGACGGCGAGCAGCGCACCGTGCTCGTGCGCGAGCCGGCCGATCTCGGCGATGGGGAAGACCTCGCCGGTGACGTTGCTCGCGCCCGTGATCGCGACGACGCCGACGGGCCGGTGCCGGTCCTCGAGCGCGCGCCGCATGTCGTCGAGCAGCTGGTCGGGAGACGACGGCGCATCGAGCAGCTCGACCCGCGCGAGCCGCCGCCACGGGAGCATGTTCGCGTGATGCTCGACGATCGTGCTCAGCACCGCGTGGTCCGGGCGCAGCACCAGGCAGTGCGCCAGCAGGTTGATCGCCTCCGTCGTGTTACGGACGAAGATGACAGTATCAGTTGAGCGAGCGCCCACGAACTCCGCCACCGCCTCGCGCGCCGCCTCGTAGGTCCGCGTCGCCACCTGCGAGGCGAAGCCGGCGCCGCGATGCACGCTCGAGTACCAGGGCAGAAACTGGATCACCGCGTCGGCGACCGGCTCCATCGCCGGTGTGCTCGCCGCCATGTCGAGATTCACGTAGGTGCGGGTCTCGCCGTCGGCGAGCTGCACCTTGAGGTCCTGGCCCACCAGGCGGGGAAGGAGCGTGCCGCCGGGCTGCCGGCCGCGACCGCTCTGGGGATTGGACTGGGTGAGCATCAGGACTTCGAGAGTACCGCCAACCGGCCCCCGAGGATCACGTCGCTCACCACGTCACCACCCAGGTGGTACGCCACATCGACCCAGTGCGGTGTGTCGAGGATCACCGCGTCGCACCGCAGACCCGGGCGGAGCATGCCGCGATCGGCGAGTCCGAGCGCGGCGGCTCCGCCGGCCGTCGCCGCCACGAGCGCCTGCGCGGGCGTGATGCCAGCGGTCGCGACCGCCAGCGAGAGCATCAGCGGCATCGACTCGCTGTAGCAGGTCCCCGGGTTGCAGTCGGTGGCGACCGCCAGCGTGCAGCCGGCTTCCAGGATGCGCCGGCCGGGCGGGGATGGGCCGCCCAGCACCAGCGATGCGCCGGGAAGGATCACGCCGACCACGCGCGCGCTCGCGAGCGCTTGCAGGTCCGCGTCCGACGCGTGCTCGAGATGATCCGCGCTCACCGCACCGGTTCGAGCCGCGAGCAACGCGCCACCGCTGTGCGTGCGCTGCTCCGCGTGCACCTTCGGGCGCAGGCCGTGGGCGCGCGCCGCGGTGAACACCCGCTCGCACTCGGCGACGGTGTAGGCGCCCTCCTCGCAGAAGGCATCGATGAAACGGCTGCGCGTCGCCGCCTCTGCCACCCCGCGTCCGCAGACCGCGTCGATGTATGCCTCCCTCGATCCGTCAGGGAGCGCGTGGAGGGGCAGGTAGGTGGGCACGATGTCGGGAACCTCCGGCTCGGTGCCGACCCGCACAGCGGCGTCGAGCTCGCGCATCTCGGCGTCGTGGTCCAGCCCGTATCCGCTCTTCACCTCCGCCGTGGTCGTACCGTGCGCGAGCATGCGGCGCGCCCGTGATCGTGCGGCAACGGTGAGCTCGTCCACGCTTCCGGCGATGGTCGCGCGAATGGTCGCGCTGATCCCACCACCCATGGCGGCGATCGCCTCGTAGGTGTCGCCCGCCGCGCGGCGGGCGTACTCGTCGCCGCGATCGCCGAGCCAGACGATGTGCGTGTGCGAGTCGACGAACCCCGGGATCACCGCGGCGCCGCGCGCGTGAATCTCGACGGCCCGGTTGGGGACGTCCGAGCGGTCCAGCTCCAACTCCGGTCCCGCGAACGTGATCACGCCGTCGCGTGCCATCAGCGCCGCGTCCATCACCACACCGGGAGCCTCGCCGCGTTGGGGGTCGCACGTGCACAGCGCGCCGATCCCCCGCACCACCACCGCGGTCACGAGGCGGTGGCGCCCCGCGCCGGCTCCCGCGCGGTCACGCGCCGCTGTCGAGCATCGGCACGCGCACGCCGCGTGCGCGTGCGGCGTCCTGCGCCTCGGGGTAGCCGGCATCCGCGTGACGCATGACACCGGTCGACGGGTCGTTGGTGAGCATCAGCTCGCACCGCCTCGCCGACAGCTCGGTGCCGTCCGCGCAGACCTGCGCCCCGGCGTGGATCGAGAGGCCCATGCCCACGCCGCCACCGTGGTGCACCGCGACCCACGTCGCGCCGCTCGAGGTGTTGAGCAGGGCGTTGAGCACGGGCCAGTCCGCGATGGCATCGCTGCCGTCGCGCATCGACTCGGTCTCGCGCATCGGCGACGCGACCGATCCGCTGTCGAGATGGTCGCGACCGATCACGATCGGCGCGGACAGCTCACCGCTGCGGACCATGTCGTTGAAGCGCAGCCCCGCAAGGTGGCGCTCGCCGGCCCCAAGCCAGCAGATGCGCGCCGGCAGTCCCTGGAAGTGGACGCGCTCCTTGGCGAGGCGCAGCCAGCGATGCAGCCCCTCATGGTCAGGGAACAGCTCGAGCAGCGCCGCGTCGGTGCGCGCGATGTCGGCCGGATCGCCGCTCAGCGCGACCCAGCGGAACGGCCCGCGCCCCTCGCAGAACTGGTCGCGGATGTACGCGGGGACGAAGCCAGGGTAGGAGAACGCCCCGGCGAACCCGCCGGTGCGCGCCTGGTCGCGCAGCGAGTTGCCGTAGTCGAACACCTCGGCGCCGCGCTGCTGGTACGCGACCATCGCCGCGCAGTGCTGCGCCATCGACTCGCGGGCCCGGCGCACGTAGCCGTCAGGGTCGCTCGACCGCAGCGCGGCTGCCGCCTCGAGGCTCATCCCGGCAGGGATGTACCCGTTCAGCGGATCGTGCGCGCTCGTCTGGTCGGTGACCACGTCGACGGCAAGGGCGGACTCGAGGAGCGCCGGCAGCGCCTCCGCGGCGTTGGCGCGCACGCCAACCGAGAGGGCGCGTCCCTCCTCGCGAGCGACGTCGCAGCGCCGCACGGCGTCCTCCAGCGAGTCCGCGACCTCGTCGAGATACCCCGTCGCGAGACGGCGCTGGATGTGCGCGGGATCAACCTCGATGCACAGCGCGACGCCGCCACTCATCGTGATCGCGAGCGGCTGCGCGCCACCCATCCCGCCGAGCCCCGACGTCACCACGAGGCGACCCTGGAGGCTGCCGCCGAATCGCTTGCGCGCGATGGCCTCGAACGTCTCGAAGGTGCCCTGCAGGATGCCCTGCGTGCCGATGTAGATCCACGATCCCGCGGTCATCTGCCCGTACATCGTCAGGCCCATGCCCTCGAGCCGCCAGAAGTCCTCCCACGTCGCCCAGCGGGGCACGAGCAGCGAGTTGGCGATGAGCACGCGTGGCGCCATCTCGTGGGTGCGCGCCACGCCGACGGGCTTCCCGGACTGCACCAGCAAGGTCTCGTCGTCGCGGAGGGTGCGAAGGGTCGCCACGATCGCATCGAAGCAGTCCCACGACCGCGCGGCGCGGCCGGTGCCGCCGTAGACGACCAGCGCGTCGGGGTTCTCGGCGACCTCGGGGTCGAGGTTGTTCATCAGGCAGCGGAGCGGCGCCTCCGTCTGCCAGCTCCCGCAGCTCAACGCGGTGCCGCGGGGCGCGCGCACCGGCCGCGGGCCCGCGCTCATCGAAGGCTCACCCCGGCACTGGCCAGCGGTTCGCGCCACCCCGCGTCCCGCACCCACGTCTCGACCGCCTCGATGTCACCGCTCAGCACGCGATCGGCCGCGATCGGTTGGGTGAGCGCGCGCAGCGCGGTGACGAGCGCGCCCGTGGCCGGCGCAGGTCTGAGCGGATGACGCATCTCGATCCCCTGGATCGCGCCGATCATCTCGATGGCGAGCACGGACCCCAGCAGCCCCACCGACCGCCGGGTGCGCAGCGCAGCCTCGTACCCCATCGACACATGGTCCTCCTGTCCGGCGCTCGTCGCCGCGCTCTGCACCGCGAACGGCGAGGCCGCATGACGGAGCGTCGCGACGATGGCGGCCGCCGTGTACTGGGTGATCATGAGGCCGCTGTTGAGCCCCGGCTCCGGGCTGAGGAACGCGGGGAGGCCACGCGATCGGGCGGGGTCGAGCAGCCGGTCGAGCCGGCGCTCGCTGATCGCGGCGACATCGGCGCACACCGCGGCGAGCAGGTCCGCCGCGTACGCGAGCGCCTGACCGTGGAAGTTCCCAGCGCTCACCACATCCTCACCGAGGACCACCGGGTTGTCGACAACACTGGCCAATTCATGTTCGACCGTCTGCCGGCAGAAGGCGACCGCGTCGCGCGCGGCGCCGTGGACCTGGGGCGCGCAGCGCAGGGAGTACGCGTCCTGCACGGCGTGATGCGAGGGCCGGTGCGATGCCACGATCGGGCTGTCGCGCAGCAGGGCCCTGAGGTTGGCCGCGGAGTCGTGCTGTCCCGCGGCCGGACGCAGCGCGACGACCCGCTCCTCATACGCGACGGTGGTGCCGAGCAGCGCCTCGAGGCTCAAGGCGCAGACGATGTCCGCGGCGCGCAGCAGGTCCTCGAGGTCGTGGACCGCGAGCGCGAGCAGGCTCGTCATCGCGTCGGTGCCGTTGATGAGCGCGAGGCCCTCCTTCGGTTCGACGGCGATCGGAGCGAGCCCGGCCGTCCGCAGCGCTGACGCGGCGTCGACCCGCTCGCCGCCCCGGCCTGCCGTCCAGCCCTGCCCGAGGAGCACGGTCGCGACGTGAGCGAGCGGTGCCAGGTCCCCCGACGCGCCGAGCGAGCCGTGCTCGGGCACCCAGGGCACGATGCCGGCGTCGAGCAGCGCGAGCAGTGCCTGCACGAGGTCGACGCGCACCCCGGAGAGCCCTGCGGCCAGGGTCCGTGCCCTGAGCAGGATCATGCCGCGTACCACCTCGTCGTCGAGGCGCGCGCCGGACCCTGCGGCATGGCTCATGACGACCGCGCGCTGGAGGAGCGCGCGATCGGCGGGGTCGACGGCGCGGTCGGCGAGCGCGCCGAATCCCGTGGTCACCCCGTACACGACCGCGCCCTCGCGATCGAGCCGCTCGATGGTCTCGCGCCCCGGGGCCATGCGCGCGGGCACCGACGGGTCGAGAGTCACCGCTTCGCGGCCGCGAGCCGCGCGCACCACCGCGTCGATCGTCAACGCGCCGCCGTCGACTGTGACCATGCGGCGAGCAGCCTACTCGACCCCGAAGCCGTCGAGAGACGGGACGGCGAACCCGCGAGGCGCGACGTACGTTATGCGTACGTGGATCCGCAGTCACCACCCGGGCCGAACCTCGAGCCCCCGCCCTCGCAGCCGCCGCCGTGGCCGCCGGCCGAGGCATGGCAGGCGCCGCGACCGTGGCCCGGGACGCCGACCGCAACCCCCTCGGGACGAGCCCGCGCCGGCGAGCGCAGCCGGCATCCCGAGCAGGCGGCGGTGGCCGCTCGCGGCGCTCGTGGTGGCGGCGCTCGTCATGGCGCTGGCCGGCGTCGCCGCGGGCGCGTCCGGAGCCACCTCGGCGGCGGCATCCAGCGCGGCGCGGCTCGTCGCCTCGGGTGATTTCGGGAGAGCGCTCGCACTCGACGAGGAGATATCGGAGCGAACCGGGCCGCTCTATGCGTTCGACGGCTCGGCCGCGACCCATGCGGTGAGCGCCGGGGAGCGGACGCTGCTGGCGTGGGCCGCCGCCCTCGGCCGGGCCGGGAACGTCGATGCCGCGGTGGCGCTCTACCGGTCGGAGCGTGCGCCGTCGTTCCGGCGCGAGGCCACCGACGCGCTCGGGGCGCTCCTCCTCGAGACCGCGGCTGCGGACGCCGCGCGCGGCGCCTACGCGAGCGCGATCCTCCGCCTCGAGGAGCTGGAGCGGCTCGCGGCCGGGACCCCGGCCGCGCTGCAGGCGGAGCGCGAGCTCCCGGTCGACCAGGCGGGTGCGGCGCGCATGCTCATCACCGAGGGGCGCCCGGCCGACGCCGTCGCGGCCCTCGATGCCGTCGTGAAGGAGGGGTCGGCCGAGGCCATCCGAACGGCCGACAGCATCTATCCCACGGCACTCCTGGCGGCCGCGAAGGCGGCGATCACGGACCGCGCGGACAAGGAGGCACTCGAGGATCTCCAGCGGGTGGTCTCGAGCTTTCCTCAGAGCGCACAGGCAGCCGGCGCACGGGCGCTCCTCTCCGCGCCCCAGACCGTCTCGGGAACCCTCGTCAACGCCACCGGTTCGGCGATCGCCGGGCCGGTCCGCCTGAGCACCCATTACACCGCCGAGCCGGGAGGGATGTATCAGACGAGCGGGCCGTTCTTCCACGCGACCGCCGACGACTCGGGCGACTTCATCTTCAGCGCGGTCCCGATCGGCGGACCGTACGTCCTCGAGGTGTTCACCGGTGGCAACTGGACGACGCTCATCGATCCGACCACCCATCAACCCGCCCACCCGGTCACGGTGACCTCGCTCATCCCGGTCGATCTCACCTTCGTGGTGCTGCCCTCGTAGGGACAGGGCGGCCCGCTAGGATTGCCGCGTCATGGAAGGCGATCGGGCCCAGGCCCCATTTCGTCGCGCGCTCCGGCGATGGGGGCGAGCGCAGGCAACCGTCGAGTTCGCGGTCGTGGTACCGCTGTTCCTCGGCTGCTTCCTCGCCGCCGTCGATGCCGGCCTGTGGGCGGTGCAGACGTCGGCGGAGGTGTCGGCGGTCGAGCAGGCGGCCGCGGTGGCGGCGTCGGCCGGATCGTCACCGACGGCTCAGACGGCTCCGGACGCGCGGGCGGTCACGGCGGCGGTGGCGACCCGGCTGCGGGGCGCGCTCTTCGGAACCGGGATCGCGAGCTGGTGCGAGCCCGCGCCGGACGGCTCCTGCCGCCCCGATGCGGCGGAGACGGTGCCCGGCGACCCCGGCGGAGGTGCAGGCTCGGGAGGGACCGCGGGTGGTCGTCATCTGCGTCAGCGAGCAGGATCCGCCGGCGTGCGTGACGCCGCCCGCCGGATCCCCGTCGCCGTACCCGCCGGGCTGCGACGATTCGCCGCTCATCACCGTGCGCGTGATCGGCTTCGTCGCGTCGCTGGTCCCACCCGGGTTCGGGGCGGGCGCTCGCGCCTTCGAGATCCCCACGGACATCTCGGCGACGACGCACACCCTCCGGTTCGCCCCATGAGGCGTGGCAGGCGGCGCGGCGACGACGCCCAGGCCGTCCTCGAGACCGCGCTGGTCATCCCGATCCTCCTCTTCCTGGTCTGCAACTTCATCGCCCTGATGGTGCAGGTGACCGTCCAGCAGCAGCTCGATTCGGCGACGGCGCTTGCCGCCCAGTCGCGGTTCCAGGCGCCCGAGAGCGCGGTCGACCCCTCCGGCACTCAGTGCTGCGGCGCCCACGGATCGGCGGCGCTTGTCACCGCCGGCCTGCCGACCGGCTGCCGCTACGCGGCCGAATCCTTCTACGGGACGATGACGACGTACACCGGCATGCTCGTGTGGCTGACGGCGCCGCTCTGCACCACGGGCGGCGACAGCGGTGGGGGTGGCGCGCCCTCGCGTCCTGCGGCGGCGTACGCGGGGTCACCGAATGCCGATGTCTCCTGCGACATCGGCTCGATCGGGCCAGGCGGCGTGGTGGTCCCCGGGTATCGGGATCGCGCGCTCGATCCGCCGGCCGGTCTCGACGTCGTCACGTGCGAAGCGTCGACCAGGATCGACTTCTCGAAGACGCCGCTCGGCTGGGGTGTCTTCTGGTCGCCGATCGTGCACGCCAGGACGGAGGCGCTCCCGCCACCGTTCCGGCAGTGAGCGCCCCGGTGCGCGGGGCAGCCCGCCGGTGGGAGCGAGGGCAGACGCTGATCGTCTTCGCGCTCGGGTTCGCGCTGTTCCTCTTCAGCCTCACCTGCCTTGTCGCGGACGCCGCCTGTCTCTATGTCTGGTCGGGGCGCGTGCAGTCCGCAGCGCAGCTCGGGGCGCAGTCGGGCGCGGACTCGGTCGATCCGCGCTACCTCTACGAGCAGGGCGGGCCCTGCTCCACGACGGGACCGAGTGGCTGCGCACCGCCGATCGTCGACATCAACGCCGGGGATCGTCAGGGCGACCTGTACGCCTTCGAGCGCGCGTGCATCCAGACCGGCGACCAGTCCGCGCAGGTGCCGCGCGACACCGCGAACCCAACGCCGCTGAAGACCGCCACCGACCCGCAGACGCCTGACGGGACCACCTGCGCCAGCGATGGGTGCCAGGTCTATGCCCTGGTGTCCCGGGTCGTGCGGCTGCCGATCCCGCTGCCCGGATTCCCCGACACCGTCACGGTCCGGGCCACCGCCTACGCGGCCCCGGTGGTGGGCACGAACGTGGCCGCATCGGTATGCACGGGGTCCACGTGGGTGCCACGACCACCGGGCTGAGCTCAGGCGGAACCGTCAGGCGATCTCCCGCTCGCCGCCGCCCGCGGCCGGCCGCCGTGCCACCGGAGACGGAAGGCGCACGCCCAGGTCCCGGGCGATCTGCTTTCCGTCAGGGCTCCCCCAGCCGCTCGCAAGGTCCCATCCGCGCCCGGCACGGTACGGGCCACCGGTGTCACCCGCCGTGACGTCGTTGAATCCGCGTCCGCGTCGGGCATACAGCGCCGGGTGGGGGAGGCCGATGCGGTGACCGAGTTGCGCCGAGATGAGCGTCCAGAGCGCGGTGTACATCGGCGCGACGGCGCTGGTGCCACCCGTCGACCGGAGCCGTCGCAGCGCGACCACGTTCCATCCGGTCAGCGGATCCGCGTTGCCCGAGGCGTCGGGCAGCCCGCGCCCCCGCGCACCCGTGTCGGCCGACCGCGGGCGGATCCCGAGGACAGCCTGGTACGGAGGCACGGCAAACGCGGTGCTGACACCGCTTCCCCCGGCGCCCGCCCCGCGCGCGAGCTCGTTCCAGACGGTCTCCGCCCGGATCCTGCCCCTCGCCGCGAGCAGCGTGGTGCCGCCGCACGCCCAGGCATGCGGGCTCGAGGCGGGGAACTCCGCGTGCTGCAGCCCGTCGATCTCGGCATTGGTCGACCCGGCGTCGCCGGCCGCGGCGCTGAACGTCACCCCGTGCAGCGCGCCGGTCGCGAACGCCGCGTCGAGCCCGCGCATGCCCTGCGCCGACCAGTGGTCCTCGGGTGCGCCCCAGCTGATCGACACGGCGCTGGGGTGCCGGCCGGCGTCACTCGCCGCCGTCGCCGCCGCGTCGATGAAGCCGCGCTCGCTGTTGGGCGCGTTGTAGCTGACGATCGTGAGATGCGCCTTCGGAGCCATGGCAGCGATCATTCCCCCGATCACCTGGTAATCGAGGGCGACCTCGACGTCGGCCCCGTCGGGATCGGGTGATGGTGTGGCGCCGTCGAGCCAGACGTTGGTGATGTCCGGCGCAGGCAGCCCCAGACGCGCGAACGACGCGGCGAGGTCGAAGGGGTGCACGACACCGCCGAGCTCGATCATCGCCGCGACCAGTTCGACGCCCTCACCGCCGTTGGGCAGGCGCGGGTAGTCGTACAGCGCCGCGAGCTGTGGCGGGTCGTACGCGAACACCGCGGAGCGGCCGTCGTCGACCGAGCGCACGTGCGAGCGTGCGAGCGGACGGTCGTCGAGCCCGAAGACGCCCTCGACGACGCCGTCGAGGTGGACGGGCAGGTGCACGGGTCCGGTGTGTCCGCGGTACTCCACGGAGCGGCCGTCGGGCTGCTGCCACCGGAACCGCTCGAGGTCGACGCCGAATGCGGCGGCCAGCCGGTCCGTGCTACCGCGGAGCATGACGCGGCGCGTGGCGGCGTCCTCGGCGGTGACCTGGAGCCCGGCGGCGGTTGCCCAGCGGACCACACGATCGCGGTCGGCCGGCGCGAAGCCATGACGGGCGGTCAGCTGGTTGATGTTCAGGTGACGCGACGCCGGATCCGGCAGCGACTGCAACCAGGCAAGGCTCTGTGCCGTCGTCGGGCCGGTCGCGCGCTCGCGCAGCAGGAGCGTCACGCCGGCGCCGGCGCGGGTCTCGGCGTCGGTGAGCTTGCGGACACGGCGGTGGCCGGGACGCGCGCCGCCGGAAGGGTGATAGGCGCTGCCGCGCAGCGGGACGGAGTCGGGCATGGTCGCCCCCTCTCGATGACGTCAGGCGGTTCGCCGCCATGACGGCGGCGCGGCATCCCGACGCGAAGCCGCCCATCATCGAGCGCGGCTCCGGACGCGCAGCGGACGTCGGATGGTCACGCGCGATAGAATTGATTGACGCGATTCGGCGGATGCCTGTACTGCATCGCCACCCAGGAGGCGGCGGTCCACGCGGTCGCCGGGACGGCCAGCGTGGCAAGCCTGGACAGCATCGGCGGACTCGTGTTCATCAGCCCTCCCGCCGTCGCGTGGTTGTTCGCGCCCTTCGCGGGATTGGATCCGCACGTCGCCCGGGTCGTCTTCATCGCCCTGTCTCTGGCGGCGCTGGCCGGCGCCGGATGGCTGATCGCCTCGCGCTGGCTCCCCACCGTCTCCGGTTGGCAGCGAGCCGCCCTGGTGATTGCGACCGTGGCCTCGGTACCCGCGGCCACGGGCGTCGCCGGCCAGATCGACCCGATCCTGTTCGCCGCCGTGGTGGCCGGGATCGACGTGTCCCGGCGTGCGCTGGCGAACCGCGAGTGGCGCCTGGCGCTGCTGCTCGCGCTCGGGCTCTCCGCCGAGGCGCTCATCGACCTGGAGGTCGGGTTCGCGATGGCCGGCCCGCTGCTGTTCACGGTCACCGTTGCGCTGCTGTGCCGTTCGCTCTCGATGGAGCGGCGTGAGCCGGCTGCCGCGGCGTCATTGCCGGCGGGTCCCCGTCACCGAGCGCTCGTCGGGCGACGGCTCGATGACGCATACCGCGGCGGGAGTGGCCCGCCGCGTGCGGTTCAGCCGGAGGCGCGAGTCCGCTCGATCGCGTCGATGGCCGAGATGTTGTCGAGCGACGAGAGATCGCCGCGCTCGGTGCCGAGATAGACCGAGCGGATCACCCGTCGCAGCACCTTCGCGTTGCGGGTTTTGGGCAGTTCTGACACGATCTCGACGGCCTGCGGGGCGAGCGCCTTGCCGAGGTCGTCGACGACGCGGCGAGTCAGCGCGGCACGAAGCTCGGGTGCATCGGCGACGCCGGGCCTGAGCACCACGAAGACGACCAGCGCCTCGCCCTTGACCGGGTCGGGAACGCCGATCGCCGCCGCCTCCGCGACCGCCTCGTGCGCGACGAGCGCCGATTCCACCTCGGCGGGACCGAGGCGCTTGCCGGCCACCTTGATCGTGTCGTCGCTCCGTCCGCGCACGTACCAGAGGCCGTCGGCATCCACCTCCGCCCAGTCGCCGTGCACCCACACGTCCGGCCAGCGCGACCAGTACGTGGCGAGATACCGGTCGCGGTCGCGCCAGAACGCGCGCGTCATGCCCGGCCAGGGCGCGCGGACGACCAGCTCGCCGACGCGTCCACGAACGCTCAGACCGTGCTCGTCGACGACGTCGGCCGCCATGCCGGGACAGGGTCCGGCGAACGCGCACGGCTGGAGCGGCGTGAGCATGTTGCCGGCGAGGATGCCGCCACCGATCTCGGTGCCGCCGGAGTAGTTGATGACCGGCAGGCGGCCGCCACCGATCCGCCGGTGGTACCAGAGCCACGGGTCGGTGTTCCACGTCTCGCCGGTTGACCCGAGCACCCGAAGGGAGGACAGATCGTGCGCGGCCGGCGGCTCGTCGCCGTGACGCATCAACGCCCGGATCACCGTCGGTGCGATGCCCAGGATCGACACGCGATGCCGTTCCACCACCGACCAGAGCCGGTCGGGCCCGGGGTGGTCGGGGACGCCGTCGAACAGCACGAGCGTCGCGCCGATGCTCAGCGTGCCGCAGATGGCCCACGGGCCCATCATCCAGCCGATGTCGGAGAACCAGAGCAGACGGTCGTGCTCGCCGACGTCGAAGCAGTGCGCCATGTCCTGCGTCGCCTTGACCGGGAAGCCCCCGTGCACGTGCACCGTGCCCTTCGGCCTGCCCGTGGTGCCGCTCGTGTAGATGAGCATGAACGTCGCGTCCGCATCGGTGTCCGTGACCGGCGGCCCGACACCGGTGCTGAAGCCGTCCGGCATGGCCTGATACATCACGTCACGATCGGGGTGCATCGGCACACCCGCGCCACCGAGCAGCGGCACCACGAGGATGTGCTCGAGCGACGGAACCTGGGTGGCCGCCTCGTCGGCGACGGCCTTCATGGGAACGGCCTGGCCGCGCCGCCTGAATCCGTCAGCAACGACCAAAACTTTCGCGTCACAGTCGCGAAGCCGTGCCACGATCGCGCCGGCGCCGTAGCCGCTGAAGAGTGGCACGACGATCGCACCGAGCCATGCGCACGCGAGGAAGATCGCGACCGTCTCGGGGACCATCGGCATGCACAGGCCCACGCTGTCACCGGTGCGCACGCCGACGCGCTGGAGCATCGCCGCCGCCCAGGCGGTCTCACGCTCGAGGCGCGCGTACGTCCATTCCCGGGTGCCACCGTCGTCCCCCTCGTGGACCACGGCGAGGCGCTCGGGTGCCCGCCGTCCCCAGCGGACCACCGCGTTGTGCGCGAGGTTGAGCCTGCCACCAGGCCAGAATCGCGTGAACGGCAGCCCCAGGGACGTGTCCATCGCGACGTCGAACGGGCGCGTCCACTCGATGCCGATGTCGTCCGCGACCGCCGCCCAGAAACGCTGCGGATCGCGGGCCGCCATCGCGCCCAGACCCTCGAGGTCACCGGCACCGACCGAGTTGATGAAGCGGCGGAGGCGCGATCCCCCGGACTGCTCCGGGGACGGCGTCCACGCGAAATGCCCCCCGGTCGTGCTCACGGCCGCGAGCCTATCAGGGACGCCGGTGAAGCCCTTCGTCAGTGATCGATCGCGGCCATGTCCCAGTGGCGATCCCCGCGCACGTCGCCGGGCTTGATCGCCGCGTGGATGCGGTCCATGTCCTCTGTATCGAGAGCGATCGCGGCCGCCGCGGCGTTCTCGTCGAGACGCGGACGCTGCTTGGTGCCGGGGATCGGGACGATGTCGGCCCCGCGGTGGAGCAGCCAGGCCAGCGCCAGCTGCGCGGCGGTCATGTCCTTCTCCTCGGCGATCTCCGCAAGGCGATCGGCGATGGCGATGTTCGCATCGAGGTTGCCCTCGGCGAATCGTGGGAACCGGTGGCGCCGCACGTCGGACTCCGGGAGGGTGCTCGACGTCACACGTCCGGTGAGGATGCCGCGTCCGAGCGGGCTGTACGCGACAAACCCGATGCCGAGCTCGCGCAGCGTCGGGATCACGCTCTCCTCGACGTCGCGCGAGAACAGCGAGTACTCGGACTGGACCGCGGAGATGGGGTGCACCGCGTGCGCCCTGCGTATGGTCGACGGTCCCGCTTCGCTGAGCCCCAGGTACCTGACCTTGCCGGCGAGCACGAGCTCCGCCATCGCCCCGACCGTCTCCTCGATGGGCACGGAACGGTCGACACGGTGCTGGTAGTACAGGTCGATGGTGTCGACATCGAGACGGCGCAGCGATGCGTCGCACGCCCGGTGCACGTATTCGGGCCGGCCGTTGACGGTCTGCGTTCCGTCGGCCTGGCGCTCGAACCCGAACTTCGTCGCGACCACGTACTGGTCGCGCCGCCCCGTGAGGGCTCTGCCGATCAGCTTCTCGTTCGTGAACGGCCCGTACATGTCGGCCGTGTCGAGCAGGGTGATGCCGAGCTCGGCAGCGCGATCGATCGTCGCGATCGCCTCCGCCTGGTCACGCTCCTCGGCGGTCCCGTAGAAGTCGGACATGCCCATGCAGCCGAGCCCGATCGCCGAGACCTCGAGCCCCTGTCTCCCGAGCGTGCGATGGTCCACGTCACGTACCTCTGCCGGTGTCCGGCGTTCCGATCCCCTTCTAAGGATGACCCGTGGGGCCGCCCTCACGCCATCTGACTGATCGGCGGCCTCGCCGCCCGCGCCGCGCGGCCGGCCGTTCCCCAACCGTACGCCGCGGCGATGAGCCCGCTCAACCCCGCGACGAGGAAGGCGAGCTGGGTTCCGCCGACTTCCGCGAGCCACCCCGCGAGCAGCCCGCCGACCGGCGCGAGCCCGAAGAACGCATAGCCGTAGATCGAGAGGATGCGCCCACGCATCTGGTCGGTCACCGAAACCTGCAGCGTCGCGTTGGTCTGCGACGCGTAGATCGAGTACGCCACGCCGGTGACGATCAGCACGATCGCCGCCGCCCACGTCACCCGCAGCGGAGCCAGCGCCACCTCCGCAAGGGAGAAGCCTGCCGCTCCGACCAGGAGCGCGCGAGCGCTCGCGCGTCCGAGCGAGGCTGAGAAGAGCGCGCCGCCGAGGGCTCCGAATCCGAAGAGCGCGGAGAGGATGCCGAACACCTGCGGTCCGCTGTCGAGGGTTCGCGACACCAGCACCGGAAGGAGGACGTTGAAGTTGACGCCGAACGTCGAGATGACGAGCAGCATGAGCAGCACCGTCCGGATCACCGGCGTCCGCCATGCGAATTTCAAGCCCGCGAGCGTCTCGCGGACGAGGTTCTGGTGCGTCGAGTCCCTGCTGATCGGGAAGAGCTCGTCCACGCGCATCAGCCACAGCGCGGCGATCACCGCGAGGAAGCTCAGCGCGTTGATGAGGAAGCAGATTCCCACGCCGAAGAGGGCGATGAGGCCGCCCGCGATGGCGGGGCCGACGATGCGCGAAGCGTTGAAGAGGCTGGAGTTGAGCGCGATCGCGTTGGGCAGCTCGTCGCGGCCGACCATCTGGATGGTGAACGCCTGCCGGACGGGGGTGTCGAGCACGGTGACAAACCCCGTGACCACGGCGATGAGGTAGACCTCCCAGACGGTCGCGTGACCGGTGAGCGTCAGCGCCGCGAGCGCCGATGCGGTGACCATGAAGGCGCTCTGCGTGAAGATGAGGACGTGGCGCTGGTCGTACCGGTCGGCGATCGCGCCCCCGAAGAGGCCGAGCACCGCGTACGGGCCGAACTGGCACACCGCGAGCACGCCCACGGCGAGCGGCGAGTGCGTGCTCTGCACGACGAACCACGCCTGCGCCACCGTCTGCATCCACGACCCGCTCAGCGACACCACCTGCCCGAAGAAGTACAGGCGGTAGTTGTAATGGCGGCGGAGGCTGCTGAACGTGCGAGCCGTGGCGCTCGCGAGCCCGAGGCTCATTCCGGCTGTACCAGCAGTGCCTCGAGCGGGCCGATGGCCGCTTCGATCGTCGCGAGATCGTCCTGGCCGAGGGTCTCGAGCCGGGCGGACAGCCAGGCCGTGCGCTTGGAGCGGATGACACGGAGCACCCGCAGGCCCTCGGGCGTGACCTCGAGGTCCACCCGGCGCCGATCGCGCTCCGCCTGACGCCGTGTCACGAGGCCGGACGCCTCGAGCCGGTCGATGTGGCTCGAGACCGACGGCATCGACGTCCCCTCACGTGCCGCGAGCTCAGCGACGCCGATGGTCGGGTTGTCGCAGATCGCGCTCAGGAGGGAGAGCTGCCCGGCGGACACCCCCGAGGTGTGCACCTCGCGACGCAGATGCCGGTTGAGATGGAGCAGGACGGGGCGGAGCCGGTTGGCGACATCGAGGGGCTTGACGGTGCTGGTCGGCATGGCGTGGATTGATTATATAGCCTAACTAATCTTCTGGCAAGGGCTGGACGGCGGCGGGAACATCCGGCCGCGACGCCGCGTCTTCAGGTCCACACGATGCGAGCCTGTGGAGGACCCGAGTGATGCGCAGATTCCTGTTTGCCGGTATGGGCGTTGCAGCCGCGCTGTTGCTCCAGGCGGGTCAGGCGCTCGCCTGCGGGGGGCTCGTCGCGCCGGACGGTGACGTGCGCCTCGCCAAGGCCACGACCTTCGTCGCCTGGTCGGCCGGCATCGAGCACTACGTCACCAGCTTCGCGTACACGGGCGCGGTCATCGACGTCGGGTGGATCGTGCCGCTGCCCGCCGTCCCCACATCGGTCACCGAGGCCGGCGCATGGACCCTCCAGCGTCTCGAGCGCGAGTTCGCGCCGCCGGTCCCGACGCCGGACTTCGGGCTGGAGTTGTCTGCCGCGGGAGCGCCCGCGGTCGTCGTCGAGCAGGTGCAGGTCGAAGCCCTCGACGTCACCGTGCTCAAGGGCAGCGGCCAGGCGGTGATCGACTGGTGCGTCCACAACGGGTTCCTGATCTCGCCCGAGATCCAGAACCACCTGCTCCGCTACGCGGCGTCCAGCCCCGTCTTCATGGCCGCGAAATACAACACGTCACTCGCGCTGCAGCGCCACCAGCAGGCCGGAGACGGCGTTCCGCTCCTCATCACCATGCGCACCCCGCACCTGTGGGTGCCGCTCGAGATCCTCGCGAGCGGGGGTTCGCCGGTGAACGCCGACCTCTTCCTGCTCACCGATCAGCCGCTGCGCACCGGCGGCGGTCTGCCGGTCACCTCGGCGGCGAGCGACGGCCAGTCCGTCGGCAGCGCGCCCGGGTTCACGGTCGCGGGCGCGGAGCCGATGAACGCGACGCTGCACCACGACCTCTCGAGCGATCGGAACATGGCATGGGTCCCCGCCAAGGGCTACCTGACATACCTGACCCTGAACGCACCCGGTGACGACGTGACGTACGACCTCGGGGTCGGCACCGACTCGGTCATCCGGCTCGTCTCCTTCGGTGCGCAGTTCGCCAACCTCGCGGGCGCCACCCCGTCGCCACCGGTTGCCCCTGATCCGACCGCGCTGCTCTTTCCCGCGCTGCTGATCGCCGGCACGCTCGTCGTCATCGTTCCCGCGTCGGTCGCCGCTTGGCGCCGAGCGGCGGCGCCGCTCAGAAGTTGACGATCGTCACCGGTTCGATCGGTTCATCGAGCGGTGTTCCACTGATTGTGGCGAAGAAGGCGAGCTCGGCCTCCATCGAGCGCTCGATGTTCGCCGCCTGCCGGAAGCCGTGCTGCTCGCCCGGAAACGCGATGTACGCGCACGGCACACCCGCCGCCTGCAGTCCGGCGAACATCATCTCCGCCTGATTCGCGGGCACGATCGGATCGTCGAGGCCCTGGAGCAGCAGCACCGCGCCCCGGACGCGATCGATGTGGTGCACGGGCGAGCGTTCGTACAGCGCGCGCCCGGTCGGGTACGGCGCCAGGTAGTGCGCCTCGAACTTGTGCGTATCGGCGAGGAGCGCCTCGAGATCGGCGATGCCGAACAGGCTCGCCCCCGCGGCGAAGACGTCGTGAAACGTCATCGCGCACAGCGTGACGTACCCGCCCGCGCTGCCGCCGTGGATGAAGAGGCGCTCCGCATCCGCGAGGCCACTCGCGGCGAGGTGCCGGGCGCCCTCGACGCAGTCCCCCACATCGACAACCCCCGCCTCACCGTTGAGGCGCTCGCGGTACGTGCGCCCGTACCCGGTGCTGCCCCCATAGTCGACGTCGAGGTAGGCAAAGCCGCGGCTCGTCCAGTACTGCACCGACGGATCGAGCGCGAAGCTGGTCGCCGACGTCGGACCGCCGTGCGCGCGGACCAGAAGCGGCGGCCTTCCCGGCGCATCGGAGTACGCGTCGTTGCGCGGGGCGTAGTACCAGGCGTGTGCGGTGTCGCCTCCCTGCCCGGGAAACGTCACATGCTCGGGTGTCGAGCGGATCGAATCGTCGATGGCGAGGTCGCTGTCGGCGCGGAGCACGCGCTCGGTCCCCGCCGGCAGGTCGAGGCGCACCACCGCGGTGGCGCGGTCGGCCGCACCCGCGAGGAACAGCACCTCGGAACCCGTCGCGCCGATGTGGCCTCCATACGCCGTGTAGGCAGTGTCGACATCGACGCACGCGCCGGATCCATCGAGCCGGTGGAGCCGCCATGTCCCATCGTGGGACGCCCAGAACACGATCTCTGCCGCGCCGCAGAACGCGAACGTGGACAGCGCGAACGTCCATTGGGGTAGCCCGCAGTCGGCGTCCATCGGGGCGAGCGGCACGACGACGTCACCGTCGACGCGGTGGAGATTCCACCAGCCGCTCCTGTCGGACATGAGATGCAGCACCGAGTCCGGGGACCAGGACGGCTGGAAGATCGACTCGCGTGGACCGCCGGCGACCATGCGCGCGTCCGACACGCGCCCCGTGTCATCGATCGCCGCGACCCACAGCTCGCAGCCGTCCCACGGCATGTTGGGTGCGTTCCACGTGAGCCACGAGAGCCTCGTGCCGTCGGGGCTCACGCGTGGCGTGGAGTAGAAGTCGTTGCCGGCGACGATGCTCACCGCGTCGCCACCACCGAGTGGGATCGCCCTGATGTCGTTGACCACCGACGGCCCGCGATGGTCTTCGACGACGCAGACGATGCGCTCCCGCGTTGCGTCCACCTCGAAGTCGGCATAGCGCACGTCGCCGATCGCCGGGGTGAGCGGCTCGGGCGCCGAGTCGTTCTCGATCCGGTAGACGCGCCGGTCCTCGGCGTTGGAGAAGTACACGACACCGCGGTGCGCGCGCATCGCGGCGCCGCCGTACTCGTGCACCCAGGTGCGAGCGGAGAAGGGCGGCGCGATCAGGTCGGTGATCGTGCCCTCGCGGTCGCGGACGATCACGCAGCGTCCCTGCTCGGTCGGACGCCCCTCGATCCAGTAGGCGTCACCGCCGTCGAGCTGGACGTCGAGGATGCGAAGACGTCCCGCGGCGACCTGCCGGGCGCCCAGCGGAGACGCCCAGACGCCGGACGACGCTCCCGCGGTCCGGCTGTGCGGGCTCACGTCGTCGGAACGACGACGTACTGCTCAGCGAGCCGGCCCGGCTCGAGCCCGTTCATCTTCGCCGTGGCTTCGAGCCAGCCGCGAACACGCTGTTCGAGCGCGTCCCAATCGGTGTACTGGCTGCGGTGGCAGCGCAATGCGGCGAGCTTGCGGTCCGCCGTGTCCGTGACGTCGACGACCTGCGTGTCCTGCGCCGACCCGACCGCCGCGCTCATCCACACGTCGGCGACGGAGTACGGTTCGAGCCCCTCCTGCTCGAGCAACTCGGAGTGCGCAAAGGGATTGCGCGCATCCGGGTACACGGCGCAGAGCGTGGCCTCGCCGACCGCGAGGTGATCGGGGTGGCTGGCGAAGATGCGCGTGAAGTTGCGCACCGGTGACTGCGTGATCACGCGTTGCGGCTGCTTCGTGCGGATGACCCGCGCGATGTCGCGACGCAGCTCGATGCTCGGCGTCAGCCGCCCGTCCGGATAGCCGAGGAACGTGAGGTCCGTGACTCCGACCTCGGCCGCGGCCTCGGTCTGCTCCCTGCGACGGATGGTGGCCATCTCCTTGCGGGTGATGGAGCGGTCGAATCCGCCGGCGTCACCGTCGGTGACGATGACGTAGGAGACGTTGACGCCCGCGTCGGTCCAGCGCGCGGTCGTGCCGGCGCAACCGAAGTCGCAGTCGTCAGGATGAGCAACCACCACGAGCACGCGTTCGATACCGTCGATCTCAGACACGGGAACGATGGTAGCCAAAGCGGACGCCGGAGCCTCTGCGGGCCATGCGACACTCGACCGCATGGCGCCGGATCAGCCCGTTCATCCCGATCTCGGCCCACTGGCCGCGCTCCTCGGTGACTGGCACGGCGAGGGCGAGGGTCGATGGGGCGGTGGCGAGCCGTTCCGCTATCGCGAGTGGGTCACGTTCTCCCACAACGGCAAGCCGTTCCTCGCGTACTCCCAGCGGACCCTCGGTGACGGCGGCAAACCGCTCCATGCCGAGACGGGGTTCTGGCGCCCGGTGGCGGACGGCTCGGTCGAGGTGGTGATCACGCATCCCATCGGGGTCGTGGAGATCGAGCTCGGTCGCTGGGCCGGGACCGGCCTGACGCTCAGGACGGCCTCGATCGTCTGCACGCCGACCGCCAAGACGGTCACCGGCCTGCAGCGCGAGTTCGATGTCGCCGGCGACGTGCTCCGCTACCGGCTGCGCATGGCGACCGACGGCGGCGAGCCCCAACCGCACCTCCGCGCCGAGCTCCATCGAGTGCCCGCGGATGCGCCGAGCGGGGAGCGCTGACCGCGTGGCCGTGTTGCCGTCCCCGGCGCAGGTGCTGCGCCTGCTGGCGCCCGCGCAGCCGGCGATGCCGCGGCCGATGCCCCTGAAGGACCCGGAAACCGACCCGGGTCTGTTCGGGCCCGGCTCGGTCACGTGGCGCGTCATGCGCGAGCCTCGACTCCTGTTCGCCGCGGGGCGCGCGCTCCTCCTGCAGGCGGCAAATCCCCTTGTGGCGCAAGGGGCGATCGATCACAGCACCTACAAGACCGACCCCTACGGACGCCTGGAGCGGACCGTGCGATGGGTCACGATCGTCTGCTTCGGCACGGTGCGGGAGGCGGAGCGCGTCTCGCGCCGCGTGACGGGGCTCCACGGGCGAGTCTCGGGGACGCTGCCGGCCGCAAACGCGACCGCGAGGATCCCGGCCGGGACGCCCTATTCGGCGGATGATCCCGAGCTGCTGCGCTGGGTACACGCGTCGTTCGTCGACACAATGCTGGCCGCACACGATGCCCTCGTCGGCGGTCTCGACCGGCGCGAGCGCGACGCCTTCGTGAGCGAATGGGACGCGGTGGCAACCCTGATGGGACTGAGCGCCGATCGCTGCTGGCCCACCGCCGCGGCGCTGCGCCGCTACATCGACACGCAGGTCAAGCGCGGCGATGCGCTGCCCGGAGCGGGGTCGCGCGAGGTCGCCGAGACGGTCCTGCACCCGCCGGTCCGATCCCCGCTGCTCCGCCCCGGGACGGAGACGCTCGCGTTCATCGCCTCGGGGCTGCTCCCGGCGGACCTGCGCCGGGGGTATGGCATCGCATGGACGCCGGCGCACACCGCCGCATTCGCCACGCTGGCCCGATCCATGCGCCTCGCGACCGCAGCCCTGCCGCGCAGGCTGCGCATCTCCCCCGTGTACGACCTCGCCGTCGCGCGCTCGGAAGGACGCTGGCCGCAACCGCGCGCGGCATGAGCGGGATGCGGTTCCGGAGCATGGGGGTCCGGGTCGTGGCGGCCGCGGTCGGGGCCGGGGCGGTGCTCGTCACAGCGTGCGGCAACAGCACCAACGCCGAGCACGTCACACGGACCTACGCGACCTTTGCCGAGCAGCCGGCCGGCGTCCCGGACTACATCCTCCCGCTCGCCTCCAACCAGTACTTCACCGCGGCGAACCTGTTCCAGTTCCAGTACCTCATGTACCGGCCGCTGTACTGGTTCGGCACCGGCGGGCAGGTGGAGCTGAACCTGAGCCTCAGCCTTGCCGATCCCCCGGTGTACTCGAAGGATGGGAAGTCGGTGACCGTGACGCTCAAGGGCTGGAAATGGTCGGACGGCATGCCGATCACCGCGCGGGACATCCAGTTCTGGCAGAACCTTGTCGCGGCCAACAAGGCGTACTGGCCCGCGTACAGCGCCGGCGAGTATCCCGACAACGTGGTCAGCACCAAGATCAACCCGTCCAACCCGCTCCAGATCACCTTCAACCTGGCGCGCGCCTATGGGTCGTACTTCTTCACCTACAACGAGCTGAGCCAGATCACGCCGCTCCCGCAGCACATCTGGGACCGCGAGTCGGCGACCGGATCGGTCGGCGACTACGATGAGACCCCGGCCGGCGCCAGGGCCGTCTACGCGTACCTGGACAAGCAGTCCCGGAGCGTCAACACGTACGACACCAACCCGCTCTGGCAGGTGGTCTCGGGGCCGTGGCGGCTCAAATCGATGGACACGTCCGGCAGGGTCGCGATGGTTCCGAACCCGGAATACGGCGGACCCGTCAAGCCTTCGCTCAAGGAGTTCGACGAGATTCCGTTCACGCAGGACACGACCGAGCTCAACGACCTCAAGGATGCCACCTCAGCCAGCGACGCGAAGGTGGATTTCGGATACATCCCACCGGACCAGGCGCCGCAGGCCTCGACGCTCAACGGCGTCTACCGCTTCGAACCGTGGAACTCCTGGTCGATCAACGACGTCGCCGAGAATTTCACCAACCCGACGAGCGGGCCGATCTTCGCGCAGCTGTACTTCCGCCAGGCGATGCAGGACCTGGTCGACCAGGACACCTTCATCACCAAGGCGTTCTTCGGGTACGCGACACCGACGTACGGGCCGGTGCCGATCAAGCCCTCCTCGGCATTCGTCGACGCCTTCGAGCGCAGCAATCCCTATCCGTACGACCCGACGGCGGCGGTGTCGCTGCTCAAGGACAACGGCTGGACGGTCCGGCCGGGCGGGGTGAGCACGTGCGCGACGCCCGGGACAGCCACCGGAGACTGCGGCGCGGGGGTCAGGCTCGGTCAGCAGGCGGCGTTGACCCTCAAGTACGTCAGCAACGACCCGACCGCGATGGAGGAGGTCAAGCAGCTGCAACCGGATTTCGCGCTTGCCGGCATTCAGGTCACCCTCGCGCAGGGCTCCCTGGACGACGTCATCAATAGCGCCACTCCGTGCATCGCCGGCGCGGCGTGCACCTGGGACCTCGCCTACTGGGACAGCCCGTGGATCTACGCCCCGGACTACTACCCGACCGGCGATGAACAGTGGGGCTGCGCGGGGTCGGGCGCGAGCGCGGTGTACGCGAGCTCGAACGTCGGCGGCTATTGCGACCCGCAGGCGGAATCCGCCATCGCGGCAACTCAGTCAGACGCATCGCTCACGTCGATGCACGCATACGAGGACTATCTCGCGAAGAACCTGCCGGTGATCTGGTTCCCGGTGCAGGATTTCGCGCTCACTGAGATCAACAAGGCGCTCGAGGGCGTCGGGCCCCTGGATCCATTGCTGGAGATCTACCCGGAGAACTGGCGCTGGTCCTGATCCGGGTTTGCAAATCCGGGCCAAAGATCACCCCGGAGGGGGAGGCAGTTCCTCCTGAAGGGCGAATATGATGCGATCGTGCCGGACCCCATCTGGGCCTGTGGCGCATTTAAGGCCGCCCGCGAAAAGGGGTCACAAGGAGGTTGTCAATGACGATTCGAACTCTGTTGGGTCGAGGCACGGGGACGACGCCCCTCGGCATGAGCAAACGACTCGGCGTCGTCGGCATCGCTGCGATGGCGGTCGCGGCCTGCGGCAGCAGCAGCGGGGGCACCTCACCGTCAGCCTCGACGGGCAGCGACATCTTCAATCCGACGAACTTCAGCCCCTCGACGGTCTCGTGGTTGAGCGCCAACGTGGCCGCCGGCACCCCGGTGATGGGCGGCACCCTGAAGATCGAGGGAAGCACCGACCTGTCCGCCGCGGCGGACCCCCAGGGTGAGTACGAGACGATCGCCTTCACCATCGAGCGCGCGTACACCCGCCAGCTGGTCTCGTACGCGACCTCGTCGACGTTCAGCAAGGCGGTGACGCTGGTTCCCGACGCAGCCTCGGCGATGCCGACGGTGAGCTCGGACGGGCTCACCTACACGTTCACCCTGCGCCCGGGCCTCATGTGGAACACGAGCCCGCCGCGCCCGGTGACCTCCCAGGACTTCGCGCGCGGGATTCTGCGCAACTGCGATCCAACCCTGGCGCCGAACGGCAACCCCAGTTACTACAGCGCGACGATCGCCGGCTTCTCGGATTTCTGCACCGCCTTTGAGAACTCCGATCCGTCGGAGAGCCCGGCTGCGCGTGCGAAATCCATCAATGCCGCGATGAACGGCGGGGTGTCGGGCATCTCGACCCCGGACGCCAACACGATCGTCTTCACGCTCACCCAGCCTGCGACCGACTTCGACAGCATCCTCTCGCTGCCGTTCGCGTCGGCCGCTCCGCAGGAGTACCTCGGCTACACGCCGCTGACCCCGGGCAACAAGATCTACTCGGACGGCCCCTACTACATCAGCACCTACAACGTCGGCCACGAGATGATCCTGTCCCGCAACCCGGAGTGGAGCCAGAGCATCGACACGATCCGTCACCAGTACGTGGACGAGGTCGACATCAAGATGGACCTGGCAGGCTCTGCGGCCAATACCGAGGTACAGCAGGACATGCAGGCCAACACCGCCGACCTGGCCTGGAACACGGTGGTCCCGACCGCTGACATCGCGGGCCTCGAGTTCCCGACATGGAACCCGGGGCTGGGCACGTTCCCCGCTCCCGGCACCACCAACCCCTACCTGGTCTTCAACGTCCAGAGCCCCAACAACAGCGGAGCGCTGGGCAATGTGAAGGTTCGTCAGGCGCTGGAATACGCCCTTGACAAGGTGGCGCTGGGCAAGATCTACGGCGGGGCGAGCCTCAACCAGCCGCTCAACCAGGTCATCGGCCCAGGCGCTGAGGGCTACCAGCAGTTCAACCTCTACCCGACCAAGAACAACGCGGGCGACGGCGCGAAGTGCAAGAGCCTCCTCAAGGCGGCCGGGTATGCGAACGGACTGACGCTCAAGGATTACTACCGGAACAACGGCAACCATCCCGCCGTCTTCCAGGAGGTCCAGTCGGACTTCGGCAAGTGCGGCGTGACGGTGGTCGGCACCCCGATCGCGACCGGCTACTACGGCTCCTCGGGTATCGGTGTCACGTCCAAGGACGGGCTCAAGTCCGGTAACTGGGACATCACCGAGCCGGGATGGGTTCCCGACTGGTTCGGTCCCACCAACGGCCGCGCGATCCTGCCCGACCTCTTCGCCGGATCGAACTTCCCCGGCTCGAACTGGGGCGGCTACGACGATCCCACGGTCGACCAGTTGATCACCCAGGCGGAGTCGGCGACCACGATCGGCGCCGCCTCGAGCCTCTGGCACCAGGCCGACATGCAGGTCATGAAGGACGCCCCGTTCATCCCCTTCCAGACCCAGCTGAGTGCGATCTTCCACTCGTCTCGAGTGCACAACGCCATCTTCCTTCCATTCAGCGAGAGCTACGACATCACCTCGATCTGGCTTTCCTCCTAGCCGCTCGCCTCTCGTAGGAGTTCCGGAGATGCCCGCCGCGTATGCGGCGGGCATCTTCATTCATTACCATCGACATCGCAGATGACACTGCTCACCGTCGACAACCTGACCGTCAGCTTCCCGACCTCGGATGGGTTGGTGCAGGCGGTCCGCGGCCTGTCCTTCTCGGTTGACACCGGCAAGACCCTCGGCGTCGTCGGGGAGTCCGGCTCGGGCAAGAGTGTCAGCGCCCTGACGATGCTCGGGCTCAACCCGGGTGCCGACATCAGCGGGTCCGCGACGTTCAACGGGCGGGAGCTGCTGACCATGAATCCGCACGAGCTGCGCCAGATCCGTGGCGCGGACATCGCGATGATCTTCCAGGACCCGCTGTCGAGCCTTCACCCGCACTTCCGGGTGGGCTGGCAGATCGCCGAGGCGATCCGCGCGCACAGCGAGGTCAGCGAGCGCGAAGCCATGAACCAGGCGATCGAGCTGCTGCGCCTGGTCAACATCCCGCAGCCCGATCGTCGAGTCCAGGCCTTTCCTCACGAGATGTCAGGGGGCATGCGCCAGCGCGTGATGATCGCCATGGCGCTTGCCTTGAAGCCCAAGTTGCTCATCGCGGACGAACCCACCACCGCGCTCGACGCCACGGTGCAAGCCCAGCTCATGGAGCTGCTGGTGAAGATGCAGGAGGAGGTGGGGATGGCGATGATCGTCATCACCCATGACCTCGGAGTCATCGCCTCGATCGCCGATGACGTGCTCGTGATGTACGCGGGCCGCGCCGCGGAGCGGTCCGACGCGCGGACCGTCTTCTTCATGCCGCATCACCCCTACACCCGCGGCCTGCTGGGGTCGGTTCCGTCCGCCACCGGGGTGCTCGGGGGCCGGCTGCTCCCCATCGTCGGGTCGCCACCTAGCATGATCAGCCTGCCCCACGGCTGTGCCTTCCATCCGCGCTGCCCCTTCGCCATGGACATGTGCATCGACGAGCAGCCCAGGCTCGAGGAGATCCCGGCCGGGCCGAACCATTCGTCGGCGTGCTGGCTGCCCCCGGAGCTCACGGGCGTGGGCATCGCGGTGGACACCGCGCGGCAGCGGTACGCGAGCTCGCACCGCGGCGCCCGGTCGGCGAAGCTTCCCGGCGTCGCCGCCGCCGTGGAGGGAGCGACGGTCTATGCCTGACACCGCCGCCGCCGGCGATGTCCTTCTCCGCGGCGAGGGGATCGTCAAGCACTTCCCGATCAAACAGGGGATCTTCTTCAAGCGAACCGTGGGGAACATCCAGGCCGTCGACGGTGTGACTCTCGAGGTGCGTCGCGGGGAGACGGTCGGACTGGTGGGCGAGACCGGGTGTGGGAAGTCGACGCTCGCGCGATCGGTGATGCGGCTCTATCCCCTCACCGCCGGGACGCTGACCTTCGACGGCGCCGATCTGAGCACGCTGTCGCGGTCGCAGATGCGGCCGTACCGGCGGGGCATGCAGATGATCTTCCAGGATCCCTACGGGTCGCTCAATCCACGCCGGCGCGTGGGATCGATCATCGGCGACCCGCTCGCGATCCACAACATCGCGGACGGAGCCGCGCGCAAGAAGCAGGTCCAGGACCTCATGGAGGTCGTGGGCCTCAACCCCGAGCACTACAACCGTTTTCCCGCGGAGTTCTCCGGAGGCCAGCGGCAGCGCATCGGGGTCGCGCGCGCTCTCGCGCTGCGTCCGAAGCTCATCGTCTGCGACGAGCCCGTGTCGGCGCTCGACGTCTCCATCCAGGCGCAGATCATCAACCTGCTCGAGGACCTGCAGGGTGAGTTCGGCCTCACGTACCTGTTCATCGCCCACGACCTCGCGGTGGTGCAGCACGTCAGCGACCGGGTGGCGGTGATGTATCTCGGCAAGATCGTCGAGGTCGCCGACGTCAAGGATCTGTACAGCAGTCCTCGCCACCCCTACACCACCGCTCTGCTCTCTGCGTCGGTGGTGGCCGATCCCGACAAGGCACGCACGCGGGACCGGATCATCCTCACCGGCGACGTGCCGTCGCCGATCAACCCGCCGTCGGGCTGCCGGTTCCACACACGGTGCCCCAAGGCGCAGCCGGTGTGCTCGGTCGAGGAGCCGCCCCTGGTGCAGCGCGACGGCGACGGTGCCACGCACCTCACCGCGTGCCATTTCCCGGTTGCCGACGGCGAGAAGCTCGCCAGCAACAAGGCCACGATTCTGCATGCGGTCGAGGGATTTCTAGCGGAGGCGTCGACATGAGCCTGACCACCGTCCAGCCCGTCCCGAGCGAGGTGCTCCCCGAAGAGCCGGCGGTCAAGGGCATCGAGGGCCGGACGCCGCTGCAATTGGTGATCGCGCGCCTCCGGACTGACCGTGTGGCCATCGTCTCGGTCGTGATGATCGTGATCATCGTGTTGATGGCATTCGGGGCACCGGTCATCCAGCATCTCACCGGGCACGGCCCCGGCGACGCCAACGTCGACTTCGGAACCGACGTCAACGGACAGCCGTTGCCGCCGGGAAGTCCTGGATACCTGCTGGGCACGGACAACCTGGGCCGCGACATCCTCGTGCGAATCGCCTTCGGGGCCCAGATCTCCTTGCTCGTGGGTGTCCTTGCGACGGCGCTTGCGACGATATTCGGGGTGGTCATCGGCCTCATCGCCGGGTACTTCGGGGGCTGGCTGGACAGCATTCTCGCTCGCATCATGGACGTGGTCCTCTCCTTCCCCTACGTGCTGTTCGCGATCGTGCTGGTGTCCGTGTTTCATTCCAGCCTTCCTTTGACCATCTTCGTGATCGCCTTCTTCTCCTTCGCGGCCATCGGCAGGATCGTGCGCGGCCAGGCGCTCTCGCAACGCGAGAAGGAGTACGTCGAGGCGGCCAACTCGCTCGGCGCGGGCAACCTGCGGATCATGTTCGTGGACATCCTCCCGAACCTCGTCGCACCGGTGATCGTGCTGGCCACCCTGCTCATCCCGACCGCGATCATCTTCGAGGCGACGCTTTCATTCCTCGGGCTGGGCGTCCAGCCCCCGACCGCGTCGTGGGGCAACATGCTCGCCGATGCGGAGACCGTGGGCTTCCAGGCGTGGTGGTTCTACATCTTCCCGATGCTCTTCCTGCTGGTGACCACGCTCGCCTTCAACCTGCTCGGTGATGCCGTGCGTGACGCGCTCGATCCGCGGACCGAGCGGATCTTCGCGACCCGCCGCAAGAAGGCGAAGGAGGCGACGGCATGATTCGCTTCCTGATCCGCCGCATCATCCTCGGGCTGATCACGCTGTGGGTGATCATCACCCTGGTCTTCTTCCTGTACTACGCACGTCCGGGTGTGGACCCCGCTCGGGAGCTTGCCGGACGGGCGGTGACACCGGCGCTGCTCGCCAACCTCAACAAGCAGTACGGGTTCGACAAGCCCGTGATCGTGCAGTACGGGAACTACCTGGCGCGCCTCGAGCCCTGGCACTTCAACCTGGGGACCTCGAACCAGGACCGCCTCCCCGTCACCACCATCATCGCTCAGTCCGTTCCCATCGACATCTCGCTCGCGATTGGGTCCGCGGTCCTGTGGATGGCGCTCGGCATCAGCGTCGGGGTGCTCGCCGCACGAAGACCACGAAGTCTCTGGGACCGCGGAGCCACGGTGTTCGTCCTCACCGGGGTATCGATGCCGACCTTCATCCTCGGGTTATTGCTGCTGTATGTCTTCTACTACCTGCTCACGATCCACGGGATCGCGATACTTCCGAAACCGGGAAGCTGGACTCCCTTCCACACGAATCCCCTGGAGTGGGCGCACGATCTGATCCTTCCGTGGATCACCCTCGCGCTGATCACGGCCGCCACGTACTCACGACTGACGCGAAGTTCACTGCTGGAGACGCTCGGCGAGGACTACATCCGGACCGCGCGAGCCAAGGGACTGAGCGAACGGCGTGTCATCTACCGCCACGCGCTGCGCAGCTCGTTGACCCCGATCATCACGCAGTTCGGCATCGACCTGGCCACCGTCATGGGCGGCGCGATCATCACGGAGACCATCTTCGGCCTGCCCGGTCTCGGTCAACGAGTGGTGCAGGCGATCGGGGTGGAGGACCTCCCGGTCGTCATCGGGATCGTGCTCGTCGCTTCCTTCTTCGTCGTGGCGGCGAACATCGTCGTCGACGCACTGTATGCGGTCCTCGATCCTCGCGTGAGGGTGAGCTAGCGGGACTCAGCGCTCGGCGAACAGGTCGAGCCGCCAGTCGTTGCAGCGCATCAGGTGTCCGGGCGGGTATTCGAACTCGCATGACTCGAGGAGGGTGAAGCCGAGCTTCCGGCAGATGGCGTTCGAGGCGCCGTTGTCGATCGATGGGAACGCGTGAAGGAAGCGGTGCTTGCGCTCGTTGCTCGCGGCGACGATCGCCGCCGCGGTCCCGCGTCCCGCGATACCGCGTCCTTGAAACTCGGGGAGGACCATCCACCCGGTCTCGTACACCTGGGTGCCTCGCCAGCTCTTCTCCCAGTACCCAACGGACCCGACGGCCTCGCCGGTCGCCTGGACGATGATCTTGAACATGCGGCCGGTGCCGGTGCCGTCGATCCGCTCGTACCTCGACTGGCGATCGATGAGCTTCGCATCGCTCTCCGGTCCGCCGAGGTGGACCGTCATCTGCGGATCGCCGAGCAACCGCCGCAGGAGCGGCAGGTCGCCGGCAGCCCACGGCTCGATCCGGACGGCGGCGCCGTCCGCCGGCGCCACGCCATCCTCTGGTGTTGCCACGGCCTCAGGCTACTCCGGTGGATTGTCCTGCCCACCCTCCGGTTGCTAGGCTCGGCCGGTGATTCCGGCTGCGAGTGACCCTCGCGTCGAGGGTGAGCAGGGCAGCCTCGGCGGCGCCCGCGGCATTCGCATCCAGTACCGGACGTGGGCGCCCGAGCGGACGCCGGACGGGGTCGTCGTCATCGCCCACGGATTCGCCGAGCACGGCGGGCGCTACCACCGCGTCGCCCAGCGCCTCGTCGACGAGGGCATCGCCGTGCGCGCGCCGGACCATCGCGGCCACGGCCGCAGCGCGGGCAGGCGGACCAGCGTCGTTCGCTTCGATGACTACGTCGACGACCTCACCACGGTCATCGCAGCCGCGCACGAGCAATGGCCGGCGCTGCCGCTCATCCTCCTCGGACACAGCATGGGCGGGTTGATCGCGTTGAGCCTCGCGGTGCGGGCGAATCCACCGATCGATGCGCTGGTGCTCTCGGCGCCGGCGGCATGCCCGCGCGATGTCTCGAAGCTGACGCTCACGATGGGACGCGCGCTGTCACGGCTGGCCCCGAATGTCGGCGTGCTGCGTCTGCCACTGAACCGGATCAGCCGTGACCCGGCGGTGGTCGCCGCGTACAACAGCGATCCGCTCGTGTTTCGCACGCCGATCCGGGCGCAACTCGGCGCCGAGATGCTCTCGACCATGGACCGTGTCGAGTCCGGGCTTCCCTCGCTCCGGCTCCCGCTGCTCGTCATGCAGGGAACCGCCGACGGCCTCGTCGATCCCGGCTGCGGACCGCACGTGTACGAACGGGCGGGTTCGTCGGACAAG
This sequence comes from Candidatus Dormiibacterota bacterium, assembly GCA_963848445.1. Taxonomy (GTDB): domain Bacteria; phylum Chloroflexota; class Dormibacteria; order Aeolococcales; family Aeolococcaceae; genus Palsa-851. Next base: position 348,550 of record CAWKDT010000003.1, on the reverse strand, counting down.
ACGCTGAAGATGTACGACGGCCTCTGGCACGAGATCTTCAACGAGCCCGAGCGCGAGCACGTCCTCGACGACCTCGTCACCTGGGTGCGCGGTCACCTGCGCTGACTGTGGTCTAGAGTTCGATGGCGATGCGCGATCTGTGGATGGTCAAACCGGGGTCGAAGGTCGACCTCGCCGCGTTCGATCCGGCCGATACCCGGGCGCTCAAGGGCGGGCACACCGCGGCGGTTGCCGCGCTCGAGCACGATCACAAGGCACTCGCCGAGCTGCAGACGCGGCTGTGGGCGGAGGGCCGCCAGTCGGTGCTGCTGATCCTGCAGGGCACCGATGCGTCCGGCAAGGACGGCACCATCGCGCACGTGTTCCAGGGCGTCAATCCGCAGGGCACCCGGGTGGTGTCGTTCAAGGCGCCGACCGACGAGGAGCTCGCGCACGATTTCCTCTGGCGTGTGCACCGCGCGGTGCCGCGCGCCGGTGAGATCGGCATCTTCAATCGCTCGCAGTACGAGGACGTGCTGGTCGCACGCGTGCGCAAGCTGGTCCCCAAGAAGGTCTGGAAGCCCCGGTACGACGACATCGTGGCGTTCGAGTCACTGCTGGCGCAGCGTGGCGTCGCAATCATCAAGTGCTGCCTGCTCATCTCCAGGGACGAGCAGCGCCGGCGCTTCGAGGAACGGCTCGCCGACCCGCAGAAACGCTGGAAGTTCCAGGTCGGCGACATCGCCGATCGTGAGCTGTGGAGCCAGTATCAGCGAGCGTACTCGGACGCGCTGGAGCGCACCTCCACGAAGGAGGCGCCCTGGTACGTCATCCCCGCCGACGTCAAGTGGTTTCGCAACTGGGCGATCAGCCGCGTGCTCATCGAGACGCTCACCGCGATGAACCCGAAATACCCGGTGCGCGACGACCTCGACGACGTCACCATCCCCTGAGCCTTCGGTGCCGCCGCTCCGATCCGCTGGGCGCGGGTGGCGACCCCGATCGGATTCGAACCGACGATCTCCACCTTGACAGGGTGGCGTGTTAGGCCAGGCTACACCACGGGGCCGTGGAGCCCCCGATGATACCAACCGTGCTCGAGCCGAACCGGAGTACGGTGCCGCCGATGGCTCGCCGACCCTTTCGCCCCAACGAGATCTCCGCCGGCGGTGTGGTCGTCCGCCGCTCGGGCCATGGGTACGAGGTCTGCCTCATCAGTGACGGGCGCCACTGGGGCTTTCCCAAGGGCATCGTCGAGGCCGCCGAGAGCCCGGAGGCCGCCGCGCTGCGGGAGATCGCCGAGGAGACGGGCATCCCGCAGGGCGCGTTGACTCTGAGTGCCACGCTGCCGGTCTCCGAGTACGTGTACCGGTGTCCGAACCGCGGCGCGCTCGTGTTCAAACGGGTGCACCACTTCGTGGTCGAGGTGCCGGCGGGCACCGAGCTGCATCCGGACCCCGGAGAGATCGCCGAAGCCGCGTGGCTGGGGTTCGACGACGCCCGTCGGCGGCTCGGGTTCCGCAACTCGATCGCGGTGCTCGACGCGGCGGTGGCCCTGCTCGCGGGGGGGCCATCGCCGGCCGACCCGTAGAATCGAGCGGCATGCAACTGTTCGACACGGCACGTCAGGAAGTGGTGCCCTTCGAGCCACGTGACGGCAGGGTCGGCATCTACGTGTGCGGCATCACCCCGTACAACTCCGCGCACCTCGGGCATGCGTTCGTCTACCACGTGTTCGACGTGCTGCACCGCCGCCTTCGCGACGCGGGCCTCGAGGTCCACAGCGTGCGCAACGTCACCGACGTCGACGACGACATCCTGCGCGTCGCGCGCGAGCGCGGCGTCGACTACCTCGAGCTCGTCGACGACCAGGTGCGCCGCTTCGACCATGACATGGCCGAGATCGGCCTGCTTCCGGTGGAGTCGGCGCCTCGTGCCACCGAGCATGTCGACGAGATGGTGGGATGGGTGGACCGTCTCGTCGAGCGCGGCTATGCGTACGCGGTCGACGGCTGGGTCTTCTTCAACTCCGGTGTGTATCCGGACTACGGACGTCTCAGCCGTCTCGACCACGCGACCATGGCAATGCTCAGCCGCGAGCGCGGCGCCGACCCCGACGACCCGCGCAAGCGCCACCCCCTCGACTTCGTGCTGTGGCAGGCGTCAGCGCCGGGAGAACCCCGCTGGCCGAGCCCGTGGAGCGACGGGCGCCCGGGCTGGCACATCGAGTGCACGGTGCTCTCCACGGGGGCGCTCGGCAATCCCATCGACATCCATGGCGGCGGCGACGACCTGATCTATCCGCACCACGAGTCCGAGATCGCGCAGGCCGAGGCGGCCGGGGTCGCGCCGTACGTCCGGCACTGGTCGCACGTGGCGATGGTCAGGCACGAGGGCGAGAAGATGAGCAAGTCCCTCGGCAATCTCGTGTTCGTGCGGGATCTGCTCGCGCGGGTGCCGGGCACCGCCGTGCGGCTCCTTCTGGCGGGCCACCACTACCGCCAGTCGTGGACGTACGACGACGCCGAGGTCGCAGCCGCCGCCGCGCGCCACCGGCGCTACATCGAGGCGATGGGTTCAGGCGGCAGGCTGAGCGCGGACGCGGCGCGGGAGCACGAGCGCCGGTTCCTCGAACGCATCGACGACGACCTCGACACGCCGGGCGCGCTCCGGGAGATCGACGACGTGGCCCGCGAGGTGGCATCCGGCACCGGAGACCGGACGGGGGTCGACGGTCAGGAGCTGCTCACGCGGATGCTGGGCATCATCGGAGCGGAGACGGAGCCCGCGCCGGTCTGAAGGGCGGTCAGCGACCCCAGGGCGCCCGGTCGCCGCGCGACCGGAAGCGAACCACCGCCGTGGAGATGTTCTCCTCGAGGAAGTTGTAGAAGAGCTGACGCTGCGAGACGTCGATCGCCGCCTCCACCTCCTGGCCCTCGCGCCGGCGCGCGATCCAGGGCGGCACGCCGTCGGCGACCATCTCGGTGCCGACCTTGACGTGCACGAGCGAGTCGTTGTCCTCGGACACGTGCACGGTCACCTTGAGCACGAGGCCGGTGTGCTCGACGATCCGCCAGCTCCGTTCCCAGCGAGCCTTGCGGGCCGGGTCATGAGCGAGCCGGACCGACTCGTCGACGATGACGCTCTCGCCGTTGTGCACCGTGCGGCCGAGCAGCTTGCGGACCGCCTCGTCGAGATCGCGGGCGATCCAGTTGACGAGCGACGGCGCGCGGTCGTTGAGATCGGGGAAGCCGTTGGGGTCCTTGGCGAGCTCGCCGATCGCCTGGACGGTCGAGGCGTGGCGGCGGCAGTATGCGATGCCGGAGAAGGCGACGCTGTGTGCGGGGCAGAATGCCGCGGGGCAGGCACGGCCGCGCCGGTCGCGGTAGGCGCAGTACTGCGCGGTCACGCTGCCGCAGCCGGTCTGCGAGCACTCGATCCCGGTGACGAGCGCGGGGGGAGCTGCCCCGGTGTCCTGCGGGCTCTGACTGTAGGTGGTTGTCACGGGGGGCACTCCACGGTGCCGACCATCCTAACCCGGGCTTGCGGTACCCACTGGTGACGGAGCTGTTGCGAGCTGTCGATCCAGTGCGACGGCAAGGCGGCGAATCGATCCCATCAGATCGGCGAACGCGGCCGGGGTCAGCGACTGCGCGCCGTCGCTGAGCGCGCTCTCGGGATCGGGGTGCACCTCGATCATGAGACCGTCCGCTCCGGCGGCGAAGGCGGCCAGCGCCATGGGTGGGACGAGCGGGCGGTGTCCCGTGGCATGGGAGGGATCGACGATCACCGGCAGGTGCGAGAGCGACTTGACGACGGGCACCGCGCTCAGGTCGAGCGTATTGCGGGTCGCCGCCTCGAAGGTGCGGATGCCACGCTCGCAGAGGACCACGTTGGGATTGCCGTGCGCCACCACGTACTCGGCCGCGAGCAGCCACTCCTCGATGGTGTTGCTGAGGCCGCGCTTGAGGAGCACCGGGCGGTTCGCCGCTCCCACCGCCTCGAGGAGGGCGAAGTTCTGGGCGTTGCGGGTCCCCACCTGGAGCATATCGGCGCTCCCCGACACCAGCTCGACGTCCGCCGGCGTCAGCACCTCGGTCACCACCGGCAGGCCGGTCGCGGCGCGCGCCTCCGTGAGGTGGTGCAGGCCGTCGAGCCCGAGCCCGCGAAACGAGTACGGCGAGGAGCGGGGCTTGAACGCGCCACCGCGGAACATCGCGGCACCGGCGGCGGCGACGTCGCGCGCGGTCGACAGCACCTGCTCCCTGGTCTCGACAGCGCACGGCCCCGCGATCACGACGAAGGACCCGTCGCCGAAGCGCACACCCGAGACGTCGACCATCGTGGGCTCAGGATGCCACTCCCGCGTGACCTGCTTGTAGGGCTTGCTCACCGGGATGGCGTCGACCACCCCCGGCAGGTCGCAGATCGCATCGCGGATCGAGCTGGGGTTGCTGCCGAGCACGCCGATCGCCAGGCGGTCGGTGCCAGGAAGCTCGATCGGCTCGAAGCCGCGGTCGCGGACGTGCTTGAGGACGTTGGCGACCTCCTCTGGGGTCGCCTGGACATTCATCACCACGAGCATGGCGTGATCCTACGAGAAGCGGCGGTCACCCCCACCTCCAGCTGTCGAGCACGGCTTGCAGCGCCGCCAGATCCTCGGTGAAGTCAGCCGCCGCGGTGTTGAGGACGATGTCGTACGTGTCGCCGCCCCGGTTGATCACCATGTCCTGGTTCTTGAACGTCGCCCCGGTGGTGGAGGAGAGGTCGTACGTGATCACCACGCCGGACACACCCCCGACGTCCACGGGGGTCACCTGGCTCAGGTTGGTCGCTCCGTCCTGGCTGACGCTCTGCAAATACTGGGCCAGCTGATCGTCGGGCACCGGCTGCGGCGTCGTCCGAGCATCGATGTGCCCGCCGTCGGGAGCGATCAGCAGCATCAGGACCGTGCCGTTGCCGCTCAGGGCGGCCACCGCGCTCTGGTTGGCCGTCTCATCATTCCAGCCGGTCGGGATGTCGGTGCTGAAGCCGGCGGCGGCGAACGGACGCGGTGCCGCGCCCGGCGTCGGTGAGGTCGCGACGCCCGAGCTCGGCGTCACCGTGGCGGGCGGCGAGCCGCATGCGGAGAGGACGATCGCCGCGACGAGGGCGCAGCCCGCGCCGGTCGCTTGGGCGCGCGTGCAGGGGCGGGCGATGATCACCGTTCGAGGATAGCCGAGCCATCACACATGGGCAGCCGCCGATACGGGCACAATCCACGCGATGGCGACTCGCTCCACACTCCGCGTGACCCGGTTGGGGCGGCCCCACGTCGATCAGCTCGCCACCCTGATCGACCGCGAGCCGGTCACCAACGTGTACCTGCGCAGCGAGCTCCGGCTCGGCTTCGAGTTCGGCGACTGGTGGGGCGCGTTCGAGGACGAGGAGCTGACCTCGGTGGTGCTCGGGTGGTCGCTCGTGGTGCCGTACATCCCGGATCTCGAGGCCGCGCCGCCACTCGCGCAGGCGCTCGCCACGAGCGCCCAACCCCGGATGATCGTCGGGCACCGGCCATCGGTCGTGGCGCTGCACAATGCCTTCCGGCCGCCGAGGCCCGCGCGCGAGCTTCGCGATCCGCAGCCGCTGCTCGTCCTCGACCGCGGCGACCTCCGGGAGCAGCCCTCCCCCGAAGTCCGCCTCTCCACGAGCGCCGACCTCGAGTTGCTCATCGTCGCCGCAGCACGGATGCATCGCGAGGAGATGGGGATCGATCCGCTCATGGTCGATCCGGCGGCCTGGCGGTCGCGGATGACCAGCCTCATCGATCGCGGCTGGAGCTGGGTGTGGATGCGCGACGGTGAGGTGCTGTTCAAGGCCGAGCTGTCGGCGTGGACCCCCGATGTCGTCCAGATCCAGGGTGTGTACACCGCACCGCAGCACCGGGGACACGGCATCGCACGCACCGGGCTTGCGGCCGTCTGCGCGCAGGTGTTCGCCGAGGTGCCGCGGTGCAGCCTGTACGTCAACCAGTACAACGTCATCGCACAGCGCGTGTACGAGCGGCTCGGGTTTCAGGCGGCGGACATCTTCGCGACAGTGATGTACTAGTCATCAACCGTGGTCGAAGCGCGCGCCGACGTCACCCTCCCAGTGCCACCCGAGGAAGCCTTCGCGGTGGTCGCCGACATCGAGCACGCCGACTGGCTCCCCGCGATCCGCCGCCTGCGCCACATCGGCGGCCCCGACGGCGGGGTCGGCGCCCGCTACGAGGTCGAGGCGGGGTTCGTCGGACGTCATCTGCGTGGGGTCCTGGTCTGCCGTGAGCTGACGCCGCCCCGCCGCATGGTCCTCTCCCTCGAGGAGGGTCTCGACCTCACGATCGCGGTCTCCGTGCGGCAGCTGGCCGGGGGATGCTCGGTCGCGATGTCGGCGCGGTACTCGATGGCGGGCAGGCCGTTCGCGGCGGCGGTCGAGATGGCGTCGCAAGGAGCAGCCCGCCGAGAGACGGCGCGCGCCTGCGAACAGCTGGCCGCGCGGTTCGGTCGCAAGGACAGCGTCGAGAGCCCGGCGTGGTGACGGCATGACGAGGAGCGACGTCAGCGAACGGGACCTGCTGGCGGCCCAGGCGCGAGCGACGCCACCGCTCAGCGAGGAGGAGACGGCCGGCCTGCTGACAGAGGTCCGCCTCCAGGGACGGGGCCCGGCCCTCGACCGGCTGGTCGAGCATCAACTCGGAGCGATCCTGGCGCTGGCGGCGGCACGCTCGGGGAAGGGCATCGAGGTCGGCGACCTCGCGCAGGAGGGCACGATCGCCAGCGTCGTGGCGGTCACGGAATACGCCGGACGCGGCGGCGCGGCTGCCGGGCTGGACAGCTTTGTCGCCAAGCTCGTCGCGATGCAGATGGACGAGACCCTGGAGCTCGCGGCGCTGGAACGGGAGACCGAGGAGGCCTTCGTTCGCGATACGGCCCTCTACGAGACCGCGGACATCCGGATGCGCAACGAGCTCGGCAGGACGCCGACCACGGTGGAGATGGCCGCACGTCTGGGCTGGCCCGAGGAGCGCGTCGTCACCGTCGCGGGGATGCTCAATGAGGCGCGGTCGCAGTACGACAGCGACATCGTCCAGTACCTCGACGACGCCGACGAGGACGACGGCTAGCAGTTGAGCCGGTCTGCCTCGCGGAGCGGGTCGACGACCTCGCCGTCCACGTCGTCCGCCGGCTTCGGCGCGACACCGATGCCTCAGCGGCGCAGGTCGTCACCGCGCCAGTCGAGGTCCCGCAGGCCTTCGCCGGTGCCGCGCCTGATCGCATCGTGCCCGAATCGCGCGCGCAGCCGGTCGAGCGTGTGGTCGATGCGGTCGGTCGCCGGCTGGTTGAACAGGTCGAGCTGGGGGGCGCTCTCGAGCCCGGTGACGCCCACCCCGAGCAGGCGCACGGCGTCGCCCGACCACGCGGCGTCGAGCAGTGCGAGCGCGGCGTCGCGCACCGTGGTGTCCGTCGCGGTTGCGGACGGAAGTGTCTCCTGACGCGTGATGGTCGTGAAGTCCGAGTAGCGCAGCTTCAACGTCACGGTTCGTGCCGTCCAGCCACCGGTGCGCAGCCGTCCCGTGACGTCGCTCGCGAGCTCCGCGATGCGCGCGTGGAGCGCGGCGCGCTGCCCGACGTCGCGCGCAAAGGTCTCCTCACGAGACACGCTGCGCGGAGCGCCGGGGATGGTGACCGGCGACTCGTCGATGCCCTGGGCGCGCTCCCACAACGACCGCCCGGCCGCCCGTCCGACGCGGCGCTGCACGGCGTCCACGGGCAGCGCGGCGAGCTGGCCGAGCGTCGAGATCCCCAGGCCGTTCAATGCGCGCTCCGCCGAGGGTCCGAGCCCGGGAAGCCGGCGGAGTGGCAGCGGCGCGAGGAACGCGGCTTCGTCACCGGGCTCGACCACGACGAACCCGCGCGGCTTGCGCAGGTCCGACGCGATCTTCGCCACCGTCTTGCACGTCGCCACGCCGAACGATGCGTGGAGACCGGTCGCCGCGAGCACGCGGTCGCGGATCTCCTCGGCGATGTGGCGGGGCGGTCCGAACCGCCGGAGCGACCCCGTCACCTCCAGGAACGCCTCGTCGAGCGACAGCGGCTCGAGGATCGGCGTGTAGTCGCGGGCGATGTCGAACACCGCCTTCGACGCGTCGCGGTAGGCGCGGAAGTCGACCGGCACGACAACCGCCTGCGGGCAGAGGCGCAGCGCGGTCCGCAAGGGCATCGCGGAGTGCACGCCGTGAACCCGCGCCTCGTAGGACGCCGCGCTCACCACGCCGCGGTTCAGCTGCGGGGATCCGTCGGCCGACGGGGCGCCGCCGACGATCACGGCCTTGCCGCGCAACTCCGGCCTTCGCAACTGCTCGACGGACGCGTAGAAGGCGTCGAGGTCGAGGTGGATGATCGAGCGTCTCGTCATCGCGACAAGCGGCGCGCTGACGACTCAGGCGCCGGTGTGCTGCCTCCACTCATCGATGTCCGCCTCACGCACGTAGCCGGCGCGAATCATCAGCTCCATGTACGGCACGGCCAGGTGCGGTGCGGCGCGGCGCAGCACCCACGGCGGAGGGTTGTCCTTGTTCTTGTTGACGCTCTGATAGAAGTAGATCTGATTCAGATCGCAGAGCAGGGCGAGCCGGTGCAAGGAAATCCCCCTCTCCGCGCACCGTTCTTTGAGGTATTCCTTGAACTCCACGCTCAACTCCAGTATAGGCGCATGCCGCGAAGCGTATCGGGCAACGCGCTCAGTCTGACGATCACCGCATCGGCCCCGCTTGCAACCGCTGCGCCCCTTCGATTCACGAGCACGGAGCGCATGCCGGCGTCGTGAGCGCCGTCGATGTCACCGCGCTCGCTGTCACCGACCATGACGGTGTGGGCCGGGTCGGTCCCGAGCGCGTTCAGGGCCGCGGAGAAGATGTGCGGTGACGGCTTGCGCCATCCGACCTCCGCGGAGAACGTGACCGCGTCGAGGTGCGCGTCCAGCCCCAGGTGGGTGATCTGCGCTCGCATCGACTGGAGCCGGTACGGGGCGTTGGAGCAGAGACCGACGCGGATCCCCTGCCGTCGCAACGTCTCGAGGACGGACACGGCCTCGGGGTCGACGCGGGCGCCGCGCCACCACGCGTCCTGTTCGAGCCGCAGCACCTCGTCGAGCAATTCGGGGTCGAGGTCGAGGCCCGCAGCCTGATACGCGCGCCGGGCCGCATCCGTGACGTCGATCTCGGCGAGCTCGCCACCCCGCTCGTGCTCCTGCACGACGCGTTCCACGGGGTCGAGGACTCTCGAGAACAGCGCCGCCGCGTCCGGCGCCCGCCGCCCCGATGCCTCGATCGCCGCGACGATGCGGACCCCGGCCTCGGCGAGCGCCGCTTCCGGACGCACGAAGGTCACCAGCGTGTCGCCGTAGTCGAACAGCACTCCGTCGAGGCGGACGGCCGTCCCTTCCGCGACATCGTTCACGCCGGGGCGCCACCTCCGCCCCCGCCGCCGCGACCACCCCTGCCACGCCGCTTCCGGCCTCCCTGCCAGCGGCGCTTGGTCCGTTTGCCGGCGCTCCGCGGGCCGGGAGACAGCTTCTCCAGGTAGGCGTCCCCCGGATGCGGTTCGCCGGGCTTGCCGGCACGGGCGTTCGGCGCGGCCGCGACGCGTGCCTCGAACTCCGCAAGGACCGCCTCGAGAGGGCGCTTGTCGCTGGCGAGCGGGGCCGCCGTCTCCGCCCAGGGCTGCGCCTTGGGGCTGACCTCGGTGGGCACGACGTCGCCACCCGGGATCTCGGGCACCGTGTCGAGAACCGAGTTGATCGCGCGCTGAATCAGGCGGCCGGCCTCGAGGGCGTCGTGGATCGGCGGGTCAGTCACGAGAGGTGGTGCTCCAGCCCGCGAGACCGAGCCCCGCGATCGTCTTGACGTCCACCTCGCCGGCGCGGACCAGGGCCACCAGCGCATCTCGATCGAAGTGGCTGACGTCCATGCGCTCGTCGGCATCACGGTTGGTCGGGCCGATCGTCAGGCCGGTCGCAAGGAAGAAGTGCATGACCTCCGTCGAGTAGCCCGGGGTGAGCGGTGCCGCCGCAAGCGGCAGCAGGGTTGACGCACGGAGGCCGGTCTCCTCGGCGAGCTCGCGCATCGCCGTCTCCTCCGGCGGCTCGCCGGGGTCGCGGGTGCCGGCCGGCAGCTCCCACAGCGCCCGCCCGACGGCGTGACGCCATTGCCGGACGAGCACCGCTCTGCCGTCCGCGTCGATGGCGACGATGGCCACGGCCCCCGGATGGCCAACCACCTCGCGACGGGCTTCGGTGCCGTCCGCGAGGCGTACCTCGTCCTCGTAGACGGCCAGCAGCCGTCCCGCGTGCACCGTCCGCCGCGAGGTCGGGATCTCACGGAGGTGGTCGGTGCCGCCCGGCTCCCCGGACGCCGCGTCGCTGGTCACCCGCTGAGTGTGACGCCCTTAGGAGCGGATCAGGCGCAGGACCACTCGTGGGCCTGCCCATGGGCGAACATCTTCGCCGCGATGTTGGCCTGCGCCGCCGGGTCCCAGATCGTGGCCTGCGTTCCCCCATTGGCGATGAACGTGGACATGAGGAACTGGAAGACGCCGTAGTACGGCCCCCTCGGGTTGAGCGAATTCCAGTGGAAGTGGGATTCGCAGTTGGCCGTGCTGAGCATCCAGGACACCCTGACGCCGTATCGCTCCGCGGCGGCGGTGATGTCGGCCACCACCTGAGCCTGGCTGACCGAGAGGTTCGGGGGCACCACGAAGCCGCGATGCACCACACGGGCACGCCGGACGACGGGCTTCGGCTTGGCGGTCGCCGTGGGCACGATCGGCCCCCTGACCCGAAGCACGAAGGGTCGAACGATCACGTTGGTGAGACGGTCGAACTGACCGACAGACGAACGGACCAGTGAGGCCGACGCGGCGACCCCGGGCTGGACGGGCGCGGTGACGAGGACGGCGGTAGCGGGTCCGGCCACCAGCATGAGGCAACCGAGGACCAGACCACGTGCCCTTTTCGGCAAATGCACAGTCGTATCGCTCCTGGCTCGAACGGGCCCCGGCATCGCTCCCCGTGCCGGCGCTTGAGGCTCGGCCCCGCTGCCCGTCTCGACGGCAGCCGGCGCCTGAACCGAGGCCGACCCTACCACAGAGGTACCTTGCGACCGCAAGTCCCCCAAACAAAGCGAACGCGTCTACCAGCCGGTGGACGCCCCGAGCGAGCAGGTTGCCGGCCTGGCGTCGACCACCACCGGGACGACCACCGCAAGACCGACGCCGCCCGGCCACACGAACTGCTCGGAGCCTCCCCCGAGGATGGCGCCGGCGGCGCTGCGGCAGACGGCGAACCCCACGACCGGGCTCCCCGCGCCGATGGTTGCCGAGGGCATCAGCGTTCCGTGAGCGTCGCCGTAGCCGTGGCCGGCGTGGCACGGCCCGCAGGAATAGGACGCCGGGATCGTCGTGAAGACGGGGCCGATGCCGGTCGGCCATGACGCCACCGTGACCGTGGCCGTCACGCCCGTGGCGCCGTCGCATGCATCGGTGCAATCGGCGGTCACCGCGAGCGTCTGACCCGGGGCGAGGTTGATCGGCACGGAGTCCAGCGATCCGAGGGTCCGGCCGGAGCGATGCGTCACGAAATGGACCATGACCGAGGCGGCGCCGTGGAACCTGGCGTTGTTTCTGAGTGTCGCCACGGGGATGGCGGCGAGGTCGAACGTGCCGACCCCCACGGAGACCACGGAGACCGTCATCGTGTCGGGGGGCAGCGGCGTGGCGCTCGGCGTTGCGGTGACCGCCGGTGAGGAACTCCGGCTCGATGCCGGCGTGGGCGTGCTCGGGCTGGAGCACGCGCTGAGCAGCAGGGCGGCGGCCACCACCGGCCAGCAGCGCAGGAACCTGCGATTCAGCATCGCGAACATCCTAGTGTGACACTGCCCGTCCGCCTGCTCGTGCCAGAATTGACATCCACGTCAATCTGAGCCGGAGCCCAACGGGAGGCAACCGCCACATGGCCTTCACCGCCGAGCACGACGCCCTTCGCGAGACCATCCGCGACTTCGTCGCGAAGGAGCTTCGCCCCCATGCCGACGAGTGGGAGGAGGCCGAGTGGTTCCCCGACAGTGTCTTCCGCCGGATGGGCGAGCTCGGGCTGCTCGGACTGCGCTACCCGGAGCGCTACGGCGGCCAGGGCGGCGACTACTTCAGCGCGATCGTGCTCGCCGAGGAGATGGCGCGGTGCGGCTCCGGTGGTGTGGGCATGGCGATCAGCGTTCAGTCGGAGATGGCGACCCCGCCCATCCTCAAGTGGGGCACGGAGGACCAGAAGCAGCGCTACCTGGTCCCGGCGATCAAGGGCGAGAAGATCGCCTCGCTCGGCATCACCGAGCCGGACGCGGGAAGCGACGTCGCCAACATCCGCACCCGCGCCGACCGGGTCGACGGCGGCTGGCGCATCAACGGCAGCAAGCTCTTCATCACCAACGGCGTGCGCTGCGACTTCATCGTGCTGGTCGCGCGAACCGGCAAGCAGGAGGATGGCGCGCACGGCATCACGCTCTTCCTGGTCGACAAGAACCTGCCCGGCTTCACCGTCTCGCGCAAGCTCAAGAAGGTCGGGATGATGTCGAGCGACACGGCTGAACTGTCGTTTCAGGATGTCGAGGTCGGCGACGACGCCGTGCTCGGTGAGATCGGGCAGGGCTTCTACAACATCATGTGGGAGCTGCAGGGCGAGCGGATGATCGGCTCGGCCGGGGCGATCGCCGGCGCGGAGGTGGCCTTCGAGGAAACCCTGAAGTGGTGCAAGGAACGCGAGGCGTTCGGCCGGCCGATCGGCAAGTTCCAGGTGAACCGGCACAAGCTCGTCGACCTGTTCACGGAGATCACCGTCGCGAAGAACTTCGTGTACAGCATCGCGGAGCGATGGGACCGCGAGGAGTATCCGGTGACGGAGATCTCGATGGCGAAGCTCGTGGTGGGGCGCGTCACGAGCCTGGTCGCGGACACGTGCCTGCAGCTGTACGGCGGCATGGGCTACATGGCCGAGACCGGGATCTCGCGGTACTTCCGGGACTCGCGCCTGATCCGGATCGGGGCCGGCACCGACGAGGTGATGAAGGAGATCATCGCGAAGACCGCGCTGGGGCTGTAGAGGAGTCGAGCCGATCGCGTATGCACGCGTCGCTCGATCTGCTGATTCGAATGAAGGAAGCCGCCGGGCGCCGGAAGGACCGGTTCGCGCTCGAGACCCTCAAGGCGATTGGTGATGATGCGTCGGAGTCGTGAGCGAGTGTTGCGATACCGATAGCACCGGGCTCAGCGCTGATCCAAGGCTGCGACATCGCCGACTGCGGCACCGAAGAACCGATACGTCCACTCCTCGGCGAACTTGCGCGAGCCCGCAAAGACGATCGGCACCTCGGGGTACCGCACCATGAGGCGGCCGAGCATGTCGGCGAGCCACGAGCCACGCCCCGGCTGCGTCCTGAAAAGGTCGGGATAGTCGCCCTCGACGACGACCGCGGCTCGCCTGCACTCGCCCAGGCGCTGGAGCTGAAACACAAGGCTGCCGTCGGACAATGACGTCGCGAGGTTCTCGAGTGTCTTGCGCTCGACGACCGCGACGACAACATCGCCTTGGACCGCGCCGTAGTCGCCCCCCGGAAGCGCTCGACGTTCGATGGACACATCACGACCCGAGAACTTCCAGCCGTACTTCTCGCGCGTGTCGACGGCGATGACGAGGCGCTGCGGCACTCGGCCTCGGGGGATGCGCGCGCCGGGATTCGCCGCCTGCACCGTCTTCTGCGTCTGCCACCATACGGCCGGCCGGCCCCGCGCGGTGGTGAAGACGAACTGCGAACGCGCCAGCTGGGGACGGTCGAGGACGAGGTCGATCGCGGCACCCCGGCGCCTGCACAGCGCGACGTCGGCAACATCAACGATTCCCGCGCTCTCGTCCCACGCCGACGATTCGTCGGAGCAGAAGACCCGAGCTGATCGCGGCCACGTCTCGCGCGCCTTGAGCACCAGTCCCCCGTCGATCGGCAACCAGATGAGATACGGAAGGCGGCTCGCGGCATCGGGGTTGCGTGCCACCCGGAAGCGCGGGTCCATCTCGTTCAACTCACCAGCCAGGAACGGAAGAAGGGGTCGGCGACATACCACCCGTCAGGCCTGCGGCGCAACAGCTCGCGGCGGCTCAGGGCATCGATCGCCTTGCGCACGGAGTTGGCATTCGCGACATCGACACGGTGCAGGAAATCGTGGCTGAACACGGCGGCAGTCGGCGCGGCCGCGAGCGCCTTGAGCAACCGTTGCTGCGATGGCGCGCACTGCTCGAACAGCTCCGCGAAATCAACGGCCTCGAGTGACACGATCTCGGCGAACCCCGCGCTCACCGCGTCTGCATCGAGCTGCGTTCCGGCAGCGGCATATGCTGCGTACGCGAGCTTCTGCACATCATTCGGGACGCCGTCGACGCTGCGATAGATGTCGGCGGCAACGGTCGGTGCCGCCGGCTTGCCGCCCGCGGCGGCCCGTTTGCAGAGCAGGTCGACCATGTCCGATTCGGGGATGACGTCGAGGCTGATCCGCTCTCCCATTCCGAGCAGCGGCGCCCCGGGTCCGGTGGAGAGCTCGCGCATGATGTGCAGCTTGCTGCCGGCGAACACGAGGCTCACGGTGTCGAGCTCGTCCGCGATCGCCTTGAAGACGCCCGGCAATCCGGAGTCGATCTCCGCGGTGCGCTGAAACTCGTCGAGCACCAGGCTCGTCGGATGTGACCGCGCGACGCCGGCGAGGATGCGCAGCGTGTCCTCGAGCACGCCCTCCCATGCGACGTGGGCCGGGGCCGTGCCGAACGTCACCTGCCACGCACCGGACGGTTGGAGCGTGACCGTCGGCTGCACCCGCAGACCGGACAGCAACCGGGCCAGCTCCGTCCGCCTGCGCGCGAGCCATCCGGCCGGTCCGGCGAGCACCGCCGCGAGCAATGCCTCCGCGACCTCGCGGCGGTCCGACGCCTTCACGAGCGTCGCGTAGCCGGTGCGGCCGCCGCGGCGCCGGACGCTCTCCATCGCTCGTTGCAGCAGCGAGGTTTTGCCGTAGCGGCGCGGGGAAAGCAGGATCACGTTCTGGCCGTCGAGCATGCGGCGCACCAGCGCGTCGAGCTCCACCTTGCGATCGGTGAATCCCTCGCCCCTGACCGGCGATCCGTAGTGGAAGGGGTTGCCGGTACCCCGAGACGGTCTGCTGGAAGCCCGTGTCACTGAACGGTATTATACCAACTGGTGACACGCGTCACAATGTGGCTGCAGGTGCCCTTCCAGGGCGCCGTTTCCCCGATACACTTGCGCGAACGGCCACTTCGGAGGACACCACGTGCAGGACCGGATCCTCGGCACCACGATGCCCGTGCTCGAGATGATGCTCGACCCGGGCGAATCCATCTTCTCCGAGTCGGGAGAGCTCTCCTGGATGACCCAGTCGATCGTCATGCAGACCTCGACCCAGATGGGCGGCGGTGGCGGTGTCGGCGGGGTGTTCAAGCGAGCCGTGGGCGGCAGCTCGATCTTCATGAGCCAGTACACGGCACAGGGCGCCTCCGGGATGGTGGCGTTCGCGGCCCGGCTGCCGGGGCAGATCTTCCCGATCGACGTCGCGCCGCAGCCGGGGATGAGCTATCTCGCCCACCGTCACGCGTTCGTCTGCGCCATCAACGGTGTGCAGCTGTCAGTCGGCTTCCAGCAGCACCTCGGCGCCGGCTTCTTCGGTGGCGACGGCTTCCGCCTGCAGAAGATCAGCGGTCAGGGACGCGCCTGGTGCGAGCTGAGCGGCGAGATCATCACGTACGACCTCAAGCCGGGCGAGACGCTGCGCGTCCATCCCGGACACGTGGGACTGTTCCAGGACACGGTGCAGTTCTCGATCACCACGGTCAAGGGCATCAAGAACAAGATCTTCGGCGGCGACGGCATCTTCCTCGCGCAGATGACCGGACCGGGACGCATCTGGCTGCAGTCACTGCCGCTGCAGAAGCTCGCGCAGTCGCTCTCCGAGTTCTCGCCGGCTCAGGCTGTCGAGTCGGGCGCGGCGGGCGCCGCCGGCGGTGCCATCGCGGGTGGCGTCATGCGGGGGATCTTCGGGGGCTGAAGTCGCTGCGGCGGAACAGGGAGTGCAGCTCGACGCCCGCTGCCTCCAGCGCCGCTCGCCCTCCCTCCTCCCGGTCGACCACGCACAGCGCACCGACGATGGTCGCACCGGTCGCGGCGACCTTCTCCTGCGCCTGCAGGAAGGTGCCTCCCGTCGTCAGCGTGTCGTCGACGAGCAGCACGCGCATTCCCGGCCGGAGGTCCGGTCCCTCGATCGCGCGACCCGTCCCGTGGCCCTTCACCTCTTTGCGCACGATGAAGGCCGTGATCGGATGCGGCTCCGCACCGCTCAGGGCGGCGATCCCGGCGGCGATCGGATCGGCTCCCAGGGTCAGGCCACCGACGGCGTCGATCGCGTGCTCGCGGCAGTGCTCGAGCGCGAATCGCGCGATGAGATACAGACCGCGGCCGTCCAGTGTCACCTGCCTGCCGTCGACGTAGAAATCGCTCGTGCGTCCGCTGGTCAGCGTGAACTGCCCGAACTTCAGCGCCCGGATCGCCAGCAGCTCGCGCAACTCCTCGCGAAGGGCGGGGTCACCGGTGGTGATCACGGCGTCCACCGCAGCACCGGATGGCGGGCCGCGCGAACCTCGTCGACACGCCGCACCGGCGTCTCGTGTGGCGCGGCCTGCACGAAGGCGAGGTCGCGCGCGGCTTCGTCGACGATCGCGACGCAGACCTCGGCCAGCGCGTCGAGGCTCTGCTTCGACTCGGTCTCGGTGGGCTCGAACATCAGCGCCTCCGGGACGGTGAGCGGGAAGTACACGGTCGGTGCGTACACGCCGTAGTCGAGCAGCCGCTTGGCGACATCCATGGCGCGCAGGCCATCCACCGGACCACCGTGCGTGCTGGCCACGAACTCGTGCATGCACGGCGTCTCGACCGCCATCGCGAAGTGACCGGCGAGCTTCGACTGCAGGTAGCGCGCGTTGAGCACGGCGTCGCGCGCCACCCACGGAAGGTGGTCTCCGTAGGCGCGGATGTACGCGTACGCGCGGACCAGCATGCCGAAGTTCCCGTAGTACGACCGCACCTTGCCGACGCTCTTCGGCCGGTCGTGGTCGAGAAGGAACCGATCGCCGTCGCGTTCGACAGTCGGCGTCGGCAGGAATTCGACCATGCGCTCGCTCACCCCGACCGGGCCGGCTCCGGGGCCGCCACCGCCGTGGGGCGTGGAGAACGTCTTGTGCAGGTTGAGATGGACGACGTCGAATCCCATGTCGCCGGGCCGCGCCACTCCCACCAGCGCATTGAGATTCGCGCCGTCGTAGTAGACGAGCGCGCCGGCCTCGTGCGCGAGACGCGCGATGTCGACGATGTCCTTCTCGAAGACGCCGAGCGTGTTGGGGTTGGTGAGCATCACCGCGGCGACCGTGCTGTCGAGGTGTTGCGAGAAGTCGTGGACGTCGACGGTGCCGTCGTGGTTGCTCTTCACGGTCACGACGTCGAGCCCGCACGACGCGGCCGACGCCGGGTTGGTGCCGTGCGCGGAGTTGGGGATGAGCACGCGCGTGCGGTTCGTGTCGCCGCGGTCCGCGTGGTACGCCTGGATCATGCGCAGCCCGGTCCATTCACCGTGCGCCCCTGCCGCAGGCTGCAGCGACATGCGCGCCATGCCCGTGATCGACGCGAGCAGGCGGTCGAGCTCCCACATCAGCTGCAGGGCGCCCTGCGCGTCGTCCTCGTCCTGGTACGGATGGAGCTGCGCGAACCCGTCGAGCCATGCGAGCTGCTCGTCGACGACCGGGTTGTACTTCATGGTGCAGGAGCCGAGCGGGTACGCGCCCTCGTGCAGGTTGTGATTGCGCCGCGCGAGCCGCCCGAAGTGGCGCGCGAGGACGGGCTCGGGAACCGCGGGAACCTGCGCCGGTGTCGCGCGCAGGAGTCCCTGCGGGATCGCGGTCGCCGACGCGGTCGCGGTCACCGGCACGCCCGCCGATGTCACCGCTGGGCCGCCGGTGTAGTCCGTGCTCAGCTCGAAGACGAGCGGCTCGTCGACGGCCCACCGCGCATCGCGGGACGCGGCGGGAATCGCGTCGCTCATGCCGGCACCATCACGGCGGGGTCCGCCAGCCCCGCGGCGATGACCTCGGTGGCTGCGGCGGCGTAGTGCTCGATCGCGGCGGGTGCGGTGAGCTCCGTGCAGCACACGAGCAGCTCGCTGTCGCGAGCAGGATCGACCCGGCCGAGCGGCAGGCCGGCGACGATGCCGCGCTCCCGGAGCGCTCGGGCGAACGCGGTCGCGCTGCCCCGTGTCCGGAGCACGAACTCCCAGAGGAACGGGCTCGACGGGTGCGCGAGCGACAGACCGTCGATGGTGCAGAGCCGGTCCGCGAGGTGGTGCGCGCGCTGCGCGCTGACCTCGGCCACCCTGCGCATCCCGCCCGCGCCCATGTGCGCCATGTACACGGTCGCGGCGAGGGCGATCAGCGCGTGGTTGGTGCAGATGTTGGAGGTGGCGTGCTCGCGCCGGATGTGCTGCTCGCGTGCCTGCAGCGTCAGCGTGTACGCGCGCTGCCCGTCGTGGTCGAGGGTCATGCCGGCCAGGCGTCCGGGGATGCGGCGCATCTGCGCCTGCGCGACTGCGATGAATCCCACGTGCGGTCCGCCGAACGATGCGGGGATCCCGAGCGGCTGCCCGTCGCCGACCGCGACGTCGAAGCCACAGGCGCCGGGAGGCGTCAGGAGCGCGCACGCGTGGAGGTCGGTGGCGCAGACCGCGAGCGCGCCGGCATCGTGCGCGATCTGAGCGAGCGGCGCGATGTCCTGGATCGTCCCCTCAAAGCTCGGATACTGGACGACCAGCGCCGCGTGCTCGGCGCCCAGCGCTCCGCGAACCGCGTCCTGATCGAGCAGGCCGTCACGGGTGGGGACGACGTCGATGCCGATGCGCCGTCCCTCGCCGAAGGTGCGGAGCACGGCGATCGTCTCGGGATGGACGCTGTCCGCGACCGCAATGCGGGTACGTCCCGTCGCCTGCACCGCGATCACCATCGCTTCCGCGGCGGCCGTCGCGCCGTCGTAGAGCGACGCGTTGGCGACATCGAGGCCGGTGAGCGCGCAGATCATGGACTGGAACTCGAAGATGGTCTGCAGCGTGCCCTGCGACGCCTCGGCTTGATACGGCGTGTATGCGGTGTAGAACTCGGGGCGGGAGATGGTGCCCCTCACGATCGCGGGGCTGAACCTGCGATAGACGCCGGCGCCGAGGAAGCTGTCGTAGCGGCTGAGCGATCGATTCCGTGACGCAAGGCGCTCGAGCTCGGCGACCAGGTCCTGCTCGGCGAGCGGCGCCGGCAGGTCGATGCTCGGGCTGCGCAGCGCCGCCGGGATCGTCGTGAAGAGGTCCGCCTCCGACGCCGCCCCCACCGCATCGAGCATCGCGCGGCGCTCGGCGTCGGAGTTCGGAAGGTACGCCATGCTCAAAGTATGCCGGGCGATGGGAGGCGCCCGGCAGCGGGCGACCCGGCGGCGCCCGGAGGTTTGCTCTGACGAACCGTTGGTAGACTGCTATCGATGTCCAAGCGCGCGTCCGCCGTCTCCATCGAGGATCTCGTCGCCGCGATCGAGACCGCCCGCGACAAGGTCATGGCAGATGAGGTGAAGAGCCTCGTCAAGCTGGGCCTCCCGAAGACCGTGGCGTACAAGATGGTGGCTGAGCGATACCGTCAGCGGGCCGAGGGCGAGGAGGGTGAGACCGACTCCGCGAGCCCCTGGCCGGACATGTCCTGACCCGGGACCTACACCTAGCGCCCGGCGCTTGACCTCACGGCGGTCCTGCGCCGTCCCCGGATAAACCAGCCGGCCACGGCGAGGACTACCAGCACCGCGAGCCCGATCGCGACCTTGCTGATCGGATCAGACACCTTGGTGTAGCTCGCTCCCACCTCGTAGCCGACGAGAGTCAGGAAGATCACCCACACGGCGGAACCCAGCAACGAGAACGTTCCGAACCACGCGACCGGGAGCCTGGCGAGCCCGGCCGGGAAGGAGATGTAGGTGTGGACGACGGGCAGCATCCTGCCGAAGAAGACCGCGGGAAGCCCGAACCGTGCGAACCACCGGTCGGCGAGGTCGAGGTGGCTCGCTGAGATGCCGATGCGCCGTCCGGGGCCAAGGAGCAACGGCCGCCCGTACCGTCGCGCCAGCGCGTAGGCGATCAGGGCCCCGACGAGGTTGCCGGCGATGCCGGCGATGATCATCGCCACGATGTTCGCGTGCCCCGTTGCGGCGAGCACGCCGGCAACCGGCATGATCACCTCGCTCGGGACCGGGACGCCGCAGCTGTTGATGAGCATCAGCCCGAACACCACGAACAAGCCGCCGCTCGTGACCCACTGGCCGATCGCACCGCCCATGGTCCGCGATTGTGGCCTACGCTGCCGCGATCATGCGGCGCCCGCTTCGCCCTTCCACGCTCCCACCGTGGCCGGTGCCGTTCGACCCGGCCGCCGAGCTGGACTGGGGGAAGCCCGAGTTCGCCCGCCGGCTGCTGCGCGAGCACCTCGACCAGAACCACGACGGCGCCAGCCGGAGGAGGACTGTGATCGCGGCGCACCTGCGCCGCCTGCGCACGCTGCTCCCCGCTCCGCCGGCGCGGATTCTCGATGCCGGGTGCGGCCCCGGCCTCTACGCGGTGCCGCTGGCGGAGGCCGGCCATCACGTGACCGGTGTCGACGTCAGCGGCGTCGCGCTCCGGTACGCCCGGGGCCTCGCGCGCGAGGCCGGCCCTCGGGGGACCGCTCGGTTCGTGCGCGCGGACCTACGCGAGATGGACCTCCCGGAGGGTCGCTTTGACGCCGCGCTGCTCGTCTATTACGTCCTCGAGGCCTTTCCGCGCCTCGAGCAGGCGACGGTGCTCAGGCGCATCGCCAGGTCCCTGGCACCGAACGGCTCGCTGATCGCGGAGATGCGACTCCGTCCCGAGCAGCCGCCCGGCAGGCTCGACTGGTGGGACGTCGTGCCCTACTCACTCCTCTCCGATCGGCGTCACGTGCTCCTCGGCGACTCCGTCTACGACCAGCGCCGCCACACCTACGTCCTTCGTGAGGTGGCGCTGCTCGACGGCGGGAAGGTCGCGGTGCGGCAGACCAGCGGGTGGCTGTGCCCGTTCGGATCCATCCCGCGTTTGTTTCGCAGCGCCGGCCTGGGGGTCGTCGCGATGCACGAAGGGTGGGGCGGCCGGCCGGCGACGCCGATCTCCCAGAGCGTCCTGGTGGTGGCTCGGCGCTCTCCGGCCTGAAACCGATCATGGAGGGGCGGCACGAGCCGCTACCATTGCCCTCCTTCGGTCCAGGAGTGCTCTCTGGAGTTCATTCGCCATGCCGACGCCCACGCCTGATCGCATCCGCACAGTCGCAGTGGTTGGTCACAGCCACGACGGGAAGACGACTCTCTGCGAGGCGCTGTTGCACACCGCAGGCGCCACCCAGCGCATGGGGTCGACGGAGCAGGCGACCTCGCTGTTCGACCATGAGCCCGAGGAGCAGCGGCGGTCGATGAGCATCGGCCTTGCCGTCGCGCACTGCGACTGGAACGGCCATCGCGTGAACCTCATCGACGCACCCGGGTTCCAGGATTTCGCCGGCGAGGTCATCGAGGCGCTTGCGGTCGCCGATGCCGCCGTGCTCGTGGTCGGCGCCACCGGCACGGTGCAGGTGGGTGCGGAGATGGCCTGGGAGATGATCCGCGCTGCCGGCGTGCCCGCGCTGATCGTCGTCAACCGCATGGACAAGGAGAACGCCGCCTACGAGGCGACCGTCGATGCGTTGCGCGAGGCATTCGCGCGCACGCCGATCGCGGTCGCGGTGCCGATCGGCGCGGCGGACGGGTTCCGCGGCTACGTCGACCTCGTCAACGACAGCGCGCACGAGTTCGACGACCGGGGACGCGCGACGGATGCGGCGGTCCCCGATGAGATGAGCGGGGAAATCGGCCGCGCGCACTCGGCGCTCGTCGATGCCGCGGCCGAGAGCGACGACGCGCTGCTCGAGAAGTACCTCGAGGGAACTGAGCTCACCGACGATGAGGTGCGCACCGCGGTGCACGCGGCGACGGCGCGCGGGTCGTTGGTGCCGATCGTCTGCGCCGCGGCGGCGACCGAGAAGGGGGCGGCGCTCGTGCTCGACAGCATCGTCCGGTACCTCCCTGCCCCCACCGAGCGCGCTCGCACCGGTATCGACGCCAAGGGCACCGAAGCGACGATCGCCTGCGATCCCGACGGCAAGCTCTGCGCGCACGTCTTCAAGACCACGGTCGACAGCTTCGGCAAGCTCTCGTACTTCAAGGTGCTACGCGGGACGATGCGCGGCGACAGCCATCCGGTCACCGTGCGCCTCGGCCAGGAGGAGCGCTTCGCGCAGCTGGGGCAGCCCAACGGCAAGGCGATCGGCACGGTTCCAGAGGTGGTGGCCGGCGATATCGGGGTGGTGACCAAGCTGCTGCACACGCAGACGGGGGACACGCTCTGCGCGAAAGAAGCGCCGCTCACCATGCCGGCGCTGCCGTGGCCCGCGTCGACGGCCACGGCGGCGATCTTCGCCCGGACGAAGGGCGACGAGGACAAGATCATGAGCGCGCTCGCGCGCATCACCGAGGAGGACGTCACGTTCGCGACGGACCGCGATCCCGTCACGAGCGAGGTCCTCGTGCACGGGCTCGGCGACGTGCACCTCGACGTCGCGCTGGAGCGCATGAAGCGCAAGTTCGGGGTCGACGCGGTGCTGCAGCCACCGAAGATCCCGTACCGCGAGACGATCACCGGCACCGCTCGGGTCGGTCACAAGTACAAGAAGCAGTCCGGCGGCGCCGGGCTCTACGGTGACGCGACGATCGAGATCGAGCCACTGCCCCGCGGCGGCGGCTACGAGTGGGAGGACAAGATCTTCGGCGGCTCGATCCCGCACCAGTTCCGGCCGTCCGTCGAGAAGGGCGTCCGGCAGACCATGGAGCAGGGAGCGGTCACCGGCAACCCCATCGTCGATGTGAAGGTGCGCCTCGTCGACGGGTCGACGCACAGCGTCGACGGCAAGGACATCGCGTTCCAGATCGCCGGCGCCATGGCGATGCGCGAGGCGGTGCAGAAGGCGTCCCCGGTGATCCTCGAGCCGATCATGGATGTGAAGGTGATCGTTCCCGAGCGCTTCACCGGCGACGTCATGGGGCTGCTCAACTCGAAGCGCGGCCGCGTGGGCGGGGTGAACCCTCTCGGCGACGGGCGCGCCGAGGTCAACGCGCACGTCCCGCAGGCGGAGATGTACACGTTCCCGGTCGAGCTGCGCGCCATGACCCAGGGTCGCGGCAGGTATTCGATGGCGTTCTCGAGCTATGAGGAGGTGCCGGCGCACGTCGCTCAGAAGCTCATCGAGGCGCACAGCAACGAGCATCCGGCTGCGTGAGCCGGCAGTCGAGGTGAAGGAGTGAGCCATGGGTGAGACGGTCGAGTTTCCGAGCAACGGGCACACCTGCACCGGGTACCTCGCGACGCCGTCCAGTGGCCGTGGCCCGGGTGTGGTGGTGATCCAGGAGTGGTGGGGACTCGTCCCGCACATCGAGGATCTGTGCGACCGGTTCGCCGCCGAGGGATTCGTGGCGCTTGCCCCGGACCTGTATCACGGGAAGGCGACCAAGGAGCCCGATGAGGCAGGCAAGCTGCTCATGGAGCTCAACCTCGCGGGCGCGGCGCAGGACATGCTCGGGGCGGGCAAATGGCTTGCGGCCGGCGATCGCACGGCGGGTGATCGCGTCGGCATCGTGGGGTTCTGCATGGGCGGCGCGCTCGCCCTGTACGCGGCCACGCTGAGCCCGGTGTTCGCAGCGGTGGTGCCGTTCTATCCCTACATGGGGGCGACCGCGGCCGCAAAGCCGGAGGTCGGCAACATCAAGGGCGCGGTGCTCGGTCACTTTGCCGAGCTGGACGGCGCGTACACGCACGAGCAGGTCGAAGCGCTGGAGGCGGAGCTCCGGAGCGCCGGGGTGGACGTCGAGTTCTTCTGGTACCAGGGCGCCGACCACGCCTTCTTCAACGACACCCGGCCGGAGGTCTACGACGCGGACGCCTCGCGGCTCGCGTGGGAGCGGACCCGGGCGTTCTTCCGGACCCATCTGGCGACGACCGTCACACCCGTCTGACACGCCTCCGGCGGGGCGCTCTCTTGGGCGGCACTCGGCAGCTCTGGGCCATCGACTCACGATGGGCTCGACCGACGCTGGCGAACGGCTTGAGCCGGTCCGCAGCGCCTCCGGCGCGTGCCCCGGGCTGAATTCGGCTCCAATTCGGTTCGGATGTGTCTAGAATGCCCGCAACCTGCCTCCGAGCAGTCACAGAACCCACCCAACCCACCGGAGGAGAGCACATGGCCACCGGCTATTGCCTCAAATGCAAGGAGCAGCGCGAGATCAAGGGCGCTCAGGCCATCACGATGAAGAACGGCAAGCCTGCGACGACGGGGACCTGCCCGGTCTGCGGCACCAAGATCTTCAAGATCGGCAAGGCGGCCTGACGACCCTTGCGCTGAGCGAGGGCGGCATCGCCTGAGCTCATCGCTGCGAACTGGTGACGGGGTGCGGGAGCGCCCCCACACCACACCTCAAGCAGCCCCGAGCAACTCCCGCTGCAGGACGTCGAGAGGGAGCGACCCGAGGTTGAGCGCGTCCATGTGGAATCGCTTCAGGTCGAAGGCTGCACCCTGCCGGGCGCGCATCCGTGATCGGATGTCGAGCCACGCCCGCTCGCCGACCTTGTAGCAGATCGCCTGTCCGGGCATTCCGCAGTAGCGGACCAGCTCGCTCGTCGCGAAGGCGGCGTCCCGTCCGATGTATCGGTTGACGAACGGAAGCGCCAGGTCCCAGTCCCACACCCGGCCGGGCGCGTACGGCTCCGTGCGCGGGACTTCGAGCTGGAGGTGGAGCCCGATGTCGACCACCACGCGCATCGCGCGAAACGCCTGTGCGGAGAGCATCCCGAGCAGGTAGTCCGGCCGCTCCAGGTAGCCCAGCTCCTCCATGAGGCGCTCCGCGTAGAGCGCCCATCCCTCCGAGTGCCCCGGATACCTGCCCAGAAGGCGCTGGAAGCGCGTCAGGCGGTCGCCGAAGGTCATGCACAGCCCGATCTGCAGGTGGTGTCCCGGGGCGCCCTCGTGGTACGCCGTGGTCACCTCGGTCCACAGGGGGAATCGGGTGCGTCCGTGCGCCGGGTGCCAGGTCCGCCCCGGGCGGCTGAAGTCGGTCGACGGGGCCGTGTAGTAGATGGCCTCCGAGCTGCCGGGGGGCGCTTCACGGCACTCGATGCGCCGGAGCGGCTCGGGGATGTCGAAATGCGCTCCGTCGAGATCGTCGAGCGTCCGGTCGGTGAGGTCCTGGAGCCACGCGAGCAGGTTGTCGATGCCCTCGATGCTCCGCGCGGGATCGTCCTCGAGCGCCGCCACCGCCCCGGCGATCCC
Source organism: Candidatus Dormiibacterota bacterium (assembly GCA_963848445.1). GTDB lineage: Bacteria > Chloroflexota > Dormibacteria > Aeolococcales > Aeolococcaceae > Palsa-851. The sequence goes on along the minus strand of CAWKDT010000003.1, from coordinate 322,960 downwards.
CTGGCCCGGGGCGATGAGATCCGCGACGCGCTCCATCTGCGCCTCGATGCGGTGCAGCTCGTCCCAGCCCCACGCGTAGGTGGCTTCGAGGTCGACGGCCATGCCGAGGTAGCGGTGCACGCCGATCCTGTAGAGGTCCGCGCCCACGGCGTCAACCTCCCGCGCCTTGGGGACGTACTCCTCGCGCAGGAATCGTGCGAGGTCCGCGTAAGCCGCGGTTGCTGCCCGGGCGCCGCTCCGGATGCGGCCGGCGAGCGGTTCGGCATGGGCTCCGGCGGCGAGCGCCGCGAAATACGGATCGCCGCTGCCTTCGAGCCCGCCGAGGGTCGCCGCCTGGGTCGCGCAGGCGAGAGCCTGCCGCCGCGCCGCGATCACGCCGGTGGCGAGCCCGTGGCGCAGGGACGCGATGAACCCCTCGAGCGCCCTGGGAACGAGGGCCATGCGGGTCGCGATGTTTTCCCAGTCCTCGGGCGTCGCGCGAGGCATGAGGTCGAAGCCCATGCGAACGAAGCTGAGGGGCGAGTCGAGGTTCGAAAGCTGCCGCCACGGGGCGCCGGCATCGAACCCCTCGACCACGACGGCGAGGCGATCGCGGAGCACCGCCGCCGCCAGCCGGTCGGCATCCGAGCCGATCGCCGCGCCGTCGAGTTCGTTCAGGGTCGATCGGGCGAGCGCGAGGCGAGCGCCGGCGCCGTCCGGCGAGTAGTCGGTGACCTCGTCGTCATAGCCGGGGACCCCGATGATGGTGGCCTCCACCGGGTTGAGCTCGCAGACGCCGTCGAGGTACGCGTCGGCGAGATCGAAGACCTGGCTCACGCCTCGAGCGAGACGACCGCTCCAACACCGGCGATCGACGCGACCCGGTCGTCGTCCTCGAGCCGCATGATGATCACGCCCCGGGTCTGGCGACCCGAGACCCGCACCTGGTCGAGCGGGATGCGGATCACCTGGCCCTTGGTCGAGATGACCATCAGCTCCTCGGACACGTCCTCGACGACACGCATGCCGACGATCTCGCCGATCTTCGGGATCGCCGTCTGGTCGACGGTGTACACGCCCTGGATGTTCCGGCTCTTCACCGGGTAGTCGCTCATCGGCGTGAGCTTGCCGAAGCCGTTCTCGGTGATCACGAGGACGTGGCCGTTGGGATTCACGATGTCGAAGCCGGCGACCTCGTCTCCCTTGCGAAGGCGGATCGCCCCGACGCCCATGGTGTCCCGGCCCATCGGGCGGACCTCTTTCTCGGTGAAGCGCGAGCCCTTGCCCTGCCGTGTGACCACGAGGACCTCGTCGCCACCGGACGAACGCCGCACCCAGTTGAGCTCGTCGTCGTCCTGCAGGTTGATCGCGATGAGCCCGTTGCGGCGCACCGCCGCGTAGGCCGCCGCGGGGGTCTTCTTGATCTGACCCAGCTTGGTGACCATGACGAGGTACTGCTCGTCGCTGAACACCTCCATGTCGATGAGCGCGGTGACCTTCTCCCCCTGGTCGACGTCGATGAGGTTGATGATCGGGATCCCCTTGGCCTGGCGCTTCACGTCCGGGATCTCGTGCGTGCGCAGCCGGAACACGCGCCCGCGGTTGGTGAAGAACAGCATGTCGCTGTGCGTGTTGGCCGTCGTCGAGTGCTCGATGTAGTCCTCGTCGGTCGAGCGGCGCGCGCCGACGATCCCCTTGCCGCCCCGATGCTGGGCGCGATACGTGTCGAGGGGCATGCGCTTGACGTACCCGCGGTGGGTGAGCGTGACGAAGACCTGCTCCTGCGGGATGAGATCCTCCTCGTTCATCTCGAGCTCGTCGTGACGGATCTCGCTGCGGCGCGGATCGGCAAACCGCTTCCTGAGCGAGGTGACCTCCTCCTTGATCACACCGTCGATCAGGCGCGGGTTCGCGAGGATGTCCTCGAGCTGGGTGATCCGCTTGATCAACTCCTCGTATTCCTCACGGAGCTTCCCGCTCTCGAGCCGTGTCAGCCTCCCGAGGCGGAGGTCGACGATCGCCTTCGACTGGCGGTCGGTGAGGCTGAAGCGCTGCTCGAGGGCCGTCTGTGCGCTCTTCTCGTCCTGCGCCCCGCGGATGATCGCGATCGTCTCGTCGAGGTTGTCCAGGACGATGATCAGCCCTTCGAGGATGTGGGCCCGATCGCGAGCGGTCTCCAGCTCGTGCCGGGTCCGGCGTGTCACCACGTCACGGCGGTGCGTGATGTAGTGCTGCAGCATCGCCTTGAGGCTCAGCACCTGCGGCCGCCCATCGACGATCGCGAGCATCAGCGCGCCGAACGTCATCTGCAGCTGGGTGTGCTTGTAGAGGTTGTTGAGCACCGTGTGCGGCCGCGCGTTCGACTTGAGCTCGATCACGATGCGCACCTTGTCCTCGCGCCCCGACTCGTCGTGGAGGTCGGCGATGCCGTCGATCTTGCGGTCGTTGACGAGCTCCGCGATCGTCTGCATGAGGCGGGACTTGTTCACCTGGTAGGGAAGCTCGCGGACGATGATCTGCTCCCGGCCCGACTTCGACTCCTCGAAGTCGACCTGGGCGCGCATGACGATGCGTCCGTGCCCCGTGCCGTAGACGTTGGCGATGTCGCGCGTGTAGATGATCCCGCCGGTGGGGAAGTCCGGGCCCTTGACGATCCGGATGAGATCCTCGGTGGCGGTCTCGGGATCGTCGATGAGGCGGATCACCGCGTCGCACACCTCGCCGAGATTGTGTGGCGGGATGTTGGTCGCCATGCCCACCGCGATGCCGCTGGCGCCGTTGATCAGCAGGTTAGGAAGCAGGGAGGGCATCACGAGCGGCTCACGCACGCCCGGCACGTTGGCGAAGTTCGGGCCGAAGTCGACCGTATCCTTCTCGATGTCGTCGACGAGGCTCATCGCCACCGCGGTCATCCGCGCCTCGGTGTACCGGTACGCGGCGGGCGGGTCACCGTCGACCGACCCGAAGTTCCCCTGCCCGTCGATGAGCGGATAGCGCATCACCCACGGCTGCGCGAGCCTCACCAGCGTGTCGTAGACGGCGGTGTCGCCGTGGGGATGGTACTTGCCGAGCACTTCGCCGACGACCGCCGCGCACTTCTGGTAGCGTGCACCGGCGGTCATCCCGGTGTCGAGCATCGCCCAGAGAATCCGTCGTTGCGCGGGTTTGAGCCCGTCGCGGATGTCGGGCAGCGCGCGGCTGATGATGACGCTCATCGCGTAGTCCATGTAGGACGCGCGCATCTCCGCCTCGAGCTCGATCGCGTGGATCTGTCCGGGTTCGAACACCGCCATGGCTACACACTCACCTCCGAACGCGTCCGGACCGCACCCGCGATGACGCCGCTGACACCCTGGTCCGCGGCACGTGCCGCGACCCGGATCGCATTCATCGTCGCCTCCGCGTCGGAGCGGCCATGCGCGATCACGACCTCCCCGGCGACGCCGAGCAGGAGCGCACCGCCGGTCTTCCGGTAATCGATCTGGTCGCGCAGTGGGCGCAGCTTGGGTTTGAGCAGCGCGCCGCCGAGCTTACCGGTGGTCGACTTGCGGGCCTCGCGTCCGATGCTCGCGAACAGGAACTCACCGACCCCCTCTGCGACCTTCAGCGCAATGTTTCCCGTGAAACCATCGGTGACGACGACGTCGCACCCGCCACGGAAGATGTCCTTGCCCTCGACGTTGCCGGCGAAGTGCAGCGGAAGCGCCGCGAGCAGGGGATGCGCCGCCTGCACCAGCTCGGAGCCCTTCTCCGACTCCTCGCCATTGCTCAGGAGCGCTACCCGGGGCCGCTCGATGCCGAGCATCGTGCGTGCGTACACGTCACCCATCACCGCGAACTGGGCGAGCCACTCCGGCTTGCAGTCGGTGTTGGCGCCGACGTCGAGGATGAATGTCCGGCCGGCGTCACTCGGGAACGACGCGCCGATCGCCGGTCGCGCGATCCCGGGGATGCGCTTGATCGTGAACAGGGCCGCGGCGAGCATCGCCCCGCTGTTGCCGGCGCTGACGACCGCGCGCGCCGCGCCGGCGGCCACCAGGGCGCAAGCTCGCACCAACGACGAATCGCGCTTCGAGCGCACCGCGTTTGCGGGATGCTCACCCATCTCGATGACCTCGCGGGCGTCCACGACGTCGATCGCCGCCTTGTCGGTTCCGGAATGAGCGCCCCGCAGCGCTGCCTCGACAACCTCACGCCGGCCGACCAGTGTCACCGCGATGCCGTGCTCGGTCGCGGCGCGAACGGCACCGCGCACGATCTCTTCAGGGGCATGATCGCCGCCCATCGCGTCGACCGCGACCGGAAGCGCTCTGAGCGGGCTAGTCACATCGACCTCGCCTTTGCCTGCGGCTGATAACGCTTGTCGTGGGCACGGACCCCTTGCCGGGAGGCATGAGGCATGTCACACGTCGAGGTTGCGCACGCTCCTGGCGTGCGTCTGGATGAAGCGCTTGCGTGGCTCCACATCGGAGCCCATCAGACGATCGAAGATGTCATCGGCCTTGAGCGCGTCGGCGACACCGACCTGGAGCAGCACCCGGCGCTCCGGGTCCATCGTGGTCGCCCAGAGCTCCTCGGACATCATCTCGCCGAGGCCCTTGTAGCGAGACACCTCCGCGTCCTTCCCGAGGACCTTCACCTTCGCATCGCGCTCGTCGTCGCTGAAGGCGTATTCGGTCTGCCGGTTGCGTCCCCTGCCCTTCTCGAGCTTGTACAGCGGCGGCTGGGCGAGGTAGAGGTAGCCACCGTCAACGAGCGGTCGCAGGTGCCGCCAGAAGAAGGTGAGGAGCAGCGTGCGGATGTGCGATCCGTCCACGTCGGCGTCCGCCATGAGCACGATCCGGTGGTAGCGAAGCTTCTCGATGCTGAACGTCTCGCCGAACCCACCGCCGAGCGCCATGATCAGGTCCTTGATCTGCTCGTTGCCGAGGATCTTGTCGGCGCGCGCCTTCTCGACGTTGAGGATCTTGCCTCGCAGCGGCAGGATCGCCTGGTTGCGCCGCTCGCGCGCCTCTTTCGCGGTGCCACCTGCGGACAGACCCTCGACGATGAAGATCTCGCAATGGGCGGGGTCGCGCTCGCTGCAGTCGACGAGCTTGCCGGGAAGGGTCGCCGACTCGAGCAGGGACTTGCGCTGCACCAGATCTCGTGCCTTCGCCGCCGCCTGGCGCGCACGCGCGGCGGTGAGCGACTGGTCGATCATCTTCCGGCCGTCGGCGGGATTCTCCTCGAGGTACTGCATGAGCGCGTCGCTCAGGACCGCGGACACCTGACCGGCGACCTCGCTGTTGCCGAGCTTGGTCTTGGTCTGGCCCTCGAATTGCGGCTCACGGAGCTTGACGCTGATGACCGCGGTGAGACCGTCGCGGACGTCGTCACCGGTGAGGTTCGGATCCTGCTCCTTGAGGATGCCGGCCTTTCGCGCGTACTTGTTGAGCGTCGCGGTGAGCGCGCTGCGGAACCCGGTGACGTGCGCGCCCCCCTCCTCCGTGTGCACGTTGTTCGCAAACGCGAGAACATGCTCCGTGAACACGGTGTTCTGGTACTGGAGCGCGATCTCGACGACATTGCCGTCGATCTCTCGTTCGACGTACATCGGCTTGGTGTTGACCACGTTGCGGTTCGCGTTGAGGTACCGCACGAACGACTGGATGCCGCCTTCGAAATGGAAGGTGTACGCAAGGTCCACGCGTTCGTCGACGAGCTGGATCGTGATCCCCTTGTTGAGGAACGCGTAGCTGCGCAGCGTGTTGCACACGGACTCCCACGAGAAGTCGATCTCCGGAAAGATCTCCGGGTCCGGCCAGAAGCGGACGAACGTGCCGCGCTTGTCGGATTTCCCCGTGACCGCGACGGGACTGTCCGGGACGCCCCGCGTGTACTCCTGACGATGGGTCTCACCGTCGAGATACACCTCGACGACGAGACGCTCGCTCAGCGCGTTGACGACGGAAAGGCCGACACCGTGCAGACCGCCCGAGACCTTGTATCCGCCGCCCCCGAACTTTCCACCGGCGTGGAGCGTGGTGAGCACCACCTCGAGCGCGGAGCGCTTCGCCGTGGGATGCATGCCGGTCGGGATGCCACGGCCGTTGTCCAGCACGGATACCGATTTGTCCGCGTAGAGGACGACCTTGATCGTGTCGCACCAGCCGGCGAGAGCCTCGTCGATGCTGTTGTCGACGAGCTCGACCACCAGGTGGTGCAAACCGCGGAGATCGGTCGACCCGATGTACATACCGGGCCGGCGGCGAACCGGCTCCAGCCCCTCGAGGATCTGGATCTGGTCGGCGGAATAGGTGTCTTTGGCAGTCCGACCGATGTCGGCGGGATGGGGACCCGCGGCGCCCGCTTCGTGGATCGGGGCGCCTTCGAGCGCGTCCTCGTCGGGGCGGTCGGGGCGTGCGGTGTCGGTTATGTGTGGCGCTCCGGTTGTGACGTGAGTGTTGGAAAAGGGGCTGGGGGATGGAACCGCGCGATTGCCCAGCGCAGACCGTTCAAATCCGCAGTTCCAAGTGCCTCTATTCTACCAGCCGGAAGTCCGACTTCGCACTCCTGGCGCGGTGCGCTGCACTAGCATCAGGGCGGTGAGCCACACGGTCCCAGCCGGCCCCGCACCATCCCCTGGAGCGCGTGCCGATGGTGGCTGAGCGCGGGCTCGAGGAGTACCGGCGCAAACGCGACTTCGGCCAGACACCGGAGCCCAGCGGCGACTCTGTCCGGCGCGCCGATTCGGGCCGGTCGGCCTGGGACCTGCTCCCGCACGGAAGGCGTTTCTGCGTCCAGAAACACCGTGCAACCCGAATGCATTTCGACTTCCGGCTGGAGCACGACGGGGTCCTGCTCTCATGGGCGATCCCGAGGGGGCCCACGCTCGATCCCGCGAAGAAGCGCCTCGCGGTGCAGACGGAGGATCACCCGATCGATTACGGCGAGTTCGAGGGCGTCATCCCGTCCGGTTATGGGATGGGAACGGTGATGCTCTGGGATATCGGCACCTACGAATGGGTCAAGGAGTTGGCCGAGGACTTCGACCGCTCCCGGCAGCGGGGCGACGTCAAGTTCCGCCTCACGGGCACCAAGCTCTCGGGAGAGTTCGCGCTCGTCCACATCGGCGACAGGGGGCATCAGTACGGCGGCAGCACCGACGAGACGAAGAACTGGCTGATGCTCAAGAAGCGCGACGCATCGGTGGTCGAGGGCTTCGAAGCGCTCGACCTCGATGTTTCGGTCAAGACCGGCAGGAGCCTCGCGGAGATTGCCGGCGAAGGCGGTGGCGATCCGCGGGAGATGCGGCGCTCGCAGCGGCGCGGTGCGCCCGCTTCCGCCGTTCCCGCCTCCGCTGCCGGGAAGCCGGCGGCCGCGCCGGCACCGATGCTGGCAACGCCGGTCGAGCGACCGTTCTCCCGGGAGGGATGGGTGTTCGAGCTGAAGTACGACGGTATCCGCGCCATGGTCAGCGTCGCCGGCGACGCGGTCCGCATCACCGGCCGGCGCGGCAATGACGAGACGTTCCGCTATCCGGAGGCCACCGCGATCCGCGCGGGCATCCGCGCCCGCCAGGCCGTCGTCGATGGCGAGCTCGTCGTCCTCGACGCCGGAGGAAGACCGTCGTTCGAGCGCCTGCAGCAGCGGATCAATGTCAGTCGCGAGCCCGACGTCCGCCGCATCGCCGCGGAGCACCCCGTGACATTCGTCGCCTTCGACCTGCTGCAGCTCGACGGCCGCGACCTCACCGCGACGGACCTGCGCATCCGCAAGAAGACACTGCGCGAGACGGTCGTCGATTCCCCGTACGTCCTCTTCGCCGAGCACGTCGAGCGTGACGGCAACGCCCTCTTCGAGGAGGCCCGCCAGGCGGGCATCGAGGGGATCGTGGGAAAGCGGGCGGACTCCCCATACCGCGCGGGGACACGCTCTCCGGACTGGGTGAAGATCAAGTCGTGGCGATCGCAATCCTGCGTCATCGCCGGATACACGGCGGGGCGGGGAAAGCGCTCGAACCAGCTCGGCGCGCTGATCCTCGCCATCACCGCCGGCAAGCGCCTGATCCACTGCGGACAGGTGGGCACCGGTTTCGACGAGAAGACCCTGCGCGACCTGAAGGATCGCCTCGCACCGCTCATCGTCGCGACCTGTCCGCTCGAAACGACGCCGAGGACCGCCGAACCCGCCACCTGGGTGAAACCAGAGCTGGTGTGTGAGGTCCGCTTCTCAGAGTGGACTCGCGACGGCATCCTCCGCCACCCCGCGTTTCGCACCCTCCGCCCCGACCAGCGTCCTGAAGACTGCTTTCGCGAACAGCCCCCCGCGCCGCCCGAGAAAGCACTCGCAGAAGACGATCGCGCAGCAACCCAAAGTGGAACAACCTCGACCACCGCGAGTAACAGCGGTTCCGGACCCGGCAAAGGCTCGCAACCTGGCTCCCGCAACCGCGTGACGCGCCCCCGCAGCGGAGCGATTTCGGCAAAGAAGATTCCGGGTGGCACCAGCAACGATGAGGGGTCGCAATCTCAAGCCGGTAACCGCACCGATGGACCGCGCAGCGGAGCGATTTCGACAAAGAAGAGTCCGGGTGGTTCCAGCAAGGATGAGGGGTCGCAATCTCAAGCCGGTAACCGCACCGATGGACCGCGCAGCGGAGCGATTTCGACAAAGAAGAGTCCGGGTGGCTCCTCGGGGGGACGCCCCGCCGGAGCTCACGGCGACGAGGATGCGTCGCGACCCCGTCACACCGACACGCCTCAGGAGACCGGGAGCGGAGGCGGGGAGGGGTCCCCGAGGAGACAGGCCCCGGACATCTCATTGGACGAACTCCGGAGCGCTTTAGAGCAGCTCGGGACCCTGAAGCCCAACGCCCACTGGGAGATCGCCGGCCGCCGTCTCCCGCTGACGAATCTCGACAAGGTCCTGTGGCCGGCGGACGGCATCACCAAGCGTCACATGATCGAGTACTACGTGCGCATGGCCCCGTACATGCTGCCCTACCTGCGGGATCGCCCCCTCTCGATGCAGGTGTTCCCCGACGGGATCGACGGAAAGTCCTTCTGGCGCAAGGATAAACCGTCGCACGCTCCAGCTTGGATCGACTCCTGGACGTATCACGGCGAGAAGACCAAGACGTACATCGTGGTCAACGAGATCGCGACTCTCGCGTGGGTGGCGAACGCGGGGGTCATCGATCTGCACCCGTGGCACTCGCGTGTCGACGCTCCGAACGAGCCGGACTGGGCGGTGTTCGATCTCGATCCGTTCGAGCCCGCGACGTTCAAGGAGGTCATCGACATCGCCAAGCTGGTCAAGGCGGCACTCGACCATTACCGGATGCACGGCGTCGTCAAGACGAGCGGCCAGACGGGACTGCAGATCTACGTGCCGGTGCGGCGGGGCCCGGAGTACGGCGCGGTGCGGCACTGGGTCGAGGAGGTCGGCCGTGCCATCGACCAGGCCGCGCCGGGACGGGTGAGCTGGGAGTGGGCGGTCGCGAAACGGACCGGCCGCATCCGGATCGACTACACGCAGAACATCATCAACAAGACGCTCGCCGCCCCGTACTCACTGCGGCCCGCGCCGGGCGCCCCGGTCTCGGTCCCGATTGAGTGGGAGGAGCTGGACGACCCCGATCTCCGTCCCGACCGCTGGACCATCGCCACCATCGCCGACCGTGTGGCGGAGAAAGGCGACCTCTTCGCCCCGGTCCTCGATGCGGACCAGGATCTCCCGCGCGACGGCTGATGCGCGCACGCGTCCCCGGCAGCGGGTACGCTGGGGCGCGATGCGACGGTTGCTCGTGCCTGCGGCCGCGGTCGCGGTGGCGAGCGTGATCGCCGGGTGCGGCTCGCCGTCCTCGTCGACGCCGACGGCGGTGGCGGTGACGGTCTCAGCGTCGCCGGCGGCGAGCGCGACGCCGATCGTGCCGACCCCGACGCCGACGGCGACACCGTCGGCGCCGTGCATGCCCGGACAGTTCGAGATCTCGATCAACAACCAGCAGGGCGCCGCCGGCACGATGTACGCCACCTTCGAGATCCGCAACGCGTCGACGGACGATTGCACCGAGAACGGCTACGCGAAGCTGCAGATGCTCTCGTCCGGGGGGAAGCTGTCCACGTCATGGTCGAACGACAACTCGATGGCCTCACCGGGACCCGTCGACCTTCCTCCGGGCACGATGCCGCTCGGTGCATCGGGCGCGACCGGGCACGGGTTCTTCGTCGTGTCGTGGAGCGACGTTTCGTGCTCCGGGTCGGCGTCGAACACCCCGGCCTTCTGGCAGGTCACCCTGCCGACCTCAGGCTTCCAGAGCGACGTCACGGCGATGGCCGGCAGCGTCGTGTGCGGTGGGGCGATCAAGGTGGGGCCGATCCAGTCCGCTCCCTACAGCTGATCCACGTGCGCAAACGGTCCGCACCCGTCGCCTCGCCGCCCGGTTCCCAATAGAATTCGACCATGGCAGTGCTGCTGCTCAACGCCTCGATGCAGCCGCTCAACGTGATCAGTCACCGGCGGCTGGTGGTGCTCCTGACCAAGGAGCGGGTCGCGTTCGTGGACGAGACGGCGGAGCGCGAGGCCGCCGAAGCGCTGGCGGGGCGGCGGCTGCCGGAAGGCGTGGTGATCGTCCGCCTGCTGCGCACCATCCATGTGCCGAGACGGCTGCTTCGTCCCAACCGGCGCAACCTGTTGCTCCGGGACGACCACACCTGCCAGTACTGCGGTCACGTCGGCAGTGCCGCCGAGCTCACCGTCGATCACGTCGTGCCTGTGTCGCGCGGGGGCGCCCCCGACCGATGGGAGAACGTGGTGATCGCATGCCGCAAGTGCAACTGGCGCAAGGCGAATCACCGTCCCGACGAGGTCGGGCTCTCGTTGCGGCGCAAGCCCGTGCCGCTTACTCAGGAGTATGCGCACATCATCTTCCTGCGCTACCCGGAGCTCAAGGCGGCATACGACCGGCTCCTCGCCGCCGCCTGATCCGAACCCCGAATCAGCGCCTCGCTCAACTCATGGCGTGCACGGCGATCCCCCGCATCTATACTCGTTGTGCGATGCCTCGATCCATGTGGCGCGGGGCCATCAGCTTCGGCATGGTGGCGATTCCCGTGCGGCTGTACCTGGCGACCGAATCCAAAAGCGTGTCGTTCCGGTTGCTCTGCCCGAACGATCAGACCCCGATCCGCAACAAGCGCTGGTGCCCTGAGGAGGATCGGGAGATCGGGTGGAACGACGCCCTGCGCGGCTACGAGGTCGGCAAGGACGAGTACGTGATCATCACCGACTCCGACCTCGACGAGCTGCCGCTGACCACCACGCACACGATCGACATCGTCGAGTTCTGCCCCGAACTCGGAGATCGAGGCGGGCGTGTACCTGAAGAGCGCGTACTACCTCGAGCCGGAGGCGGTCGGAGTCAAGCCGTACGCCTTGCTCCGCCAGGCACTCGAGAAGACCGGCAAGGTCGCCATCGGGAAGATCGCCCTTCGCGACCGCGAGCATCTCTGCCGGCTCGCGCTGCACGAGCGCGGGCTGCTGCTCAACACCCTCCACTGGCCCGACGAGATCCGCTCCACGGGGGAGCTGGCGATCCCCGAGGAGAGCCAGGACGTGCACAAGCGCGAGCTCGACATGGCGGTGATGCTCATTGAGAACCTCAGCCAGCACTTCGATCCCGAGCGCCATCACGACGCCTACCGCGAAGCGCTGCTGCAGGTGGTGGAGTCGAAGCTGAACAACCAGCCGCTCGAGCGAGCCGAGGCCCCCGAACCGGCCAAGGTCACCGACCTCATGGCGGCGCTCAAAGCGTCGGTGGAAGCGGCGAAATCGCGCCGCGCCGACACCGCCGAAGAAGAGCAGGCCGCCGCCGAGCCCGTCCGCCGCCGCAAGGCATCCTGAGGCCCCGCGAACAGAGGGTGGCCACACGTGCCGCCGCGGGCGCGGTCGGCGAGCCGCTGCTGTTCCGCACGCCGACACCTCCGCTGCTCCCCGGGTACATTCCGCTGGAGGTCTCGGTGCCGTGCGCCGCGCCGTTCGACGATCCCGACTGGCTGTTCAGCGTCGACTGGGATGGGGCGCGCGCTCTGCTCTTCCTCGATCCGAGCGGGGGAGTCCGCATCCAGGGGGAGGTGCTCGGCGACCTCGCGGCCCGGTTCCCGGATGTGGCAGGCGCGGTCTCGGTCCCCGACGGACGCAACGCGGTGCTCGACGGAGTCATCGCGGTTCTCGACGCGGAGGGCCGGCCCGACGTTCCGGGGCTCGGCCGGCGAATTGCATCAGGTCCCGCCGCCGCCGCCGATCTCCCCGCCGTGTACCTCGCGTTCGACGTGCTGCACCTCGACGGTCGCACCACGTTCCGCTGGGCTCTTGATCGGCGCCTCGACGCCCTCCGAGATCTGGCGGGGGACAGCGAGGTCCTGCAGGTGCCGGACCACGTCCGCGGACGCGGGAGCGCTCTCGCCGACGCCGCGGGTGCCCGAGGGCTTCCGGCGCTCCTCGCACGCCGGGCGGCCGCCCCGTACCGTCCCGGCCTTGCCTCGCCTGATCGCCTCCGCATCCCGCTGATCGACCAGGCCACCTGTTCCGTCGCGGGGGTGATCGAGCGTCGAGGACGCATCGCCGAGCTGATCCTCGGCGAGCAGGTCGCCGGCCGCCTCACCTTCGCCGGTCAGGTGGACGCGCCGGCGGATCCGCGGACTCTTGGGTGGCTCGCCGCCCGAGCCGCGGCCCTCGCGGATTCGACGGCCGCGCTCGACGGCATGGAGCGGGCAGGCACGCGGTGGGTGCGCGGCGGGCTCACCGCGACGATCCGGCACGCGGGGAGAACCCCCGGCGGGGCGCTCCGGCGTCCATCGCTGCTCGCGGTCCGCGACGACGTCGACCCGCGCTGGTGCGTGCGGCGGGCCCCGCTGCAGCCGCCCGAGCCGGTGGCGTCAGCATCGGGGTTCGCGCCGACGCTCCTCGTCCCGCTCCCGCTCGGTGACATCGCCGTGCTTCCGAGGGCGCGCACATGAGCACCTCGGTGCTGATGTGCAAGCCGGATCACTTCGGCATCGAGTACGAGATCAATCCGTGGATGCACGTCGCCGTGGAGGTGGATCATCAGCTGGCCACCGCGCAGTGGGACGCCCTCTATCGGACGTACACCGACCTCGGGGTGGAGATCAAGCTCGCCAAGCCCGTTGCGGGCCTCCCCGACATGGTCTTCACCGCGAACGCGGCCGTCCTCTGGGACGGCCGGGCCGTGCTGAGCAACTTCCACCACGCGGAGCGGCAGGGGGAGGAGACGCACTGGCGCGGTGAGCTCGAGCGCCTCGGCTTCGACGTCCACGAGCTGCCGCGTTCACTGTCCTTCGAAGGGGCCGGCGATGCCCTGTTCGTCGGGGATCGCCTGGTGTGCGGATACGGTTTCCGGACCGACCGCGCGGCCCATGGCCCGGTCGCACGCGTCCTCGACGTCGAGGTCGTGTCCTTGGAGCTGGTCGATCCGCGCTTCTACCATCTCGACACCTGCTTCTGCCCGCTCGACGCGAGCACGGTGCTGGCCGCGCCCGAGGCCTTCTCCGAGGCGTCGGCCAAAGCTGTGCGCAAGCTCGTCCCGAATCTCATCGAGGTCTCCGCGGAGGTCGCCGCCGGGTTCGCGTGCAACGCGATGCCGCTTGGCGGGAACGTCGTCTCATCGCTCACGCTCGCCCAGCTCGAGGCCCCGCTTCGCGCGGCCGGCTACGCGCCGATCACCCTGCCGATGGGGGAATTCCTCAAGGCGGGTGGCGGGGTGCGCTGCCTCTCCCTGCCGCTCGGGGCGGGCACGACGAACGGGCACGTCGCGACAGGAGATGCCCAGGGGACCTCCAACAGCCTCTGAGCGTTTTCCCAGGATTCCGCGCGAAGATGGGCTCGTGTCCACCATGACCGCGGCAGCGCTCAACCGCATCCTGGTCGTCGACGACGAACGCGCGATCACCGATCTGGTTGCGATGGCGCTCAAATACGAGGGGTTCGCCGTACAGACCGCCGATACCGCGAAGGGCGCCCGGCATGCGGTCATGGACTTCAGGCCCGACCTCATGATCCTCGACGTCGGGCTTCCCGACGACGATGGCTTCACCCTCGTGCAGCGCCTCATCAGCGACGGTCTCAAGGTCCCGGTCATCTTCCTCACCGCCCGCGACGCGACCGAGGAGAAGGTGCACGGGTTGACGATCGGCGGCGACGACTACGTCACCAAGCCCTTCAGCATCGAGGAGCTGGTGGCGAGGATCCGCGTCGTGCTTCGCCGGCACCACCCGGACGGCGCGACCTCGGGTGGCAAGCTCGTGCTCCACGATCTCGAGCTCGACGACGAGACTCACGAGGTCTTCCGCGGTGGCAAGCCCATCGAGCTGACGCGAACCGAGTTCCGCCTGCTGCGGTACCTGATGATGAACACGGGCCGCGTGCTCTCCCGCACGCAGATCCTCGATCACGTCTGGGATTACGACTTCGGCGGTGACGCGAGCGTCCTCGAGACGTACATCAGCTACCTGCGCCGCAAGGTCGATCAGGTGGAGCCGCCGCTCATCCACACCGTGCGCGGCGTCGGCTACGTCATGCGAGTGCCGCGAAGCACCGGAGCGTCGCGATGAGCGCCGCGCCGACGATGTGCCTGGTGCCGTAGATGTCGCTGCGACTCCGCCTGCTGCTGACCCTTGCCCCGCTCTTCGTCGTCGGCCTCGCAGCCGCCGACATCGGCACGTACGCCGCGCTGCAGACGTCGCTGCTCCAGGGTGTCGATCAACAGCTGAGCGACATTCACGCCGGCGTCCAGACGGTCCTGCTGCACCAGGGTCAGGGCCAGGGGCCGCCGGGCGGTTACGGACCGGGTGACGGCCCGGATGCCGAGTACGCCTTCCCGCCGGGGGCCTACGCCGAGATCGTCGACACCTCAGGTACCCCGCTGAGCTCCGGCGGCTTCCTCTATGGCTCGACATTGATCGCCGCGTCGTCGCGCCCCAGCCTCCCCGCGAACATCGCGACGCTCCAGCCCGGGACCAGCATGACGGTGACGGGAACCGGCGCCTGGCAGTCGTACCGCATCTACGTGACGCCAGTCTCCGGAACGCCGGGTGCACGCCTCGTGATCGCCGTCCCGCTCGCGAGCCTCCACAGCACGCTGAACACCCTGTTGCTCTTCGAGATCGCCATCTCCAGCGGGATCACGATCATCGTGCTGGTCGTCACGTGGCTGCTCGTGCGTCGCGGCATGCGTCCGCTCGAGCGCATGGGCGCCACCGCACGGTCGATCGCGGCCGGCAGCCTCGGCCGCCGGGTCTCACCGTCGAACGAACGCACGGAGGTGGGACGTCTCGGCCTCGCGCTCAACACCATGCTCGGGCAGCTCGAGCGAGCCTTCGCCGAGCGCGACGTGACCGAGCAGCGTCTGCGTCATTTCGTGTCCGACGCCTCGCATGAGCTGCGCACCCCGCTCACATCGATGCGCGGCTATGCCGAGCTACTGCAGCGCACCCCGGACATGACCCGCGAGGACGTGCTGCTCGCGGTCCGGCGCATCGAGGACGAGACCCGGCGGATGGGCCTGCTCGTCGACGACCTCCTCCTCCTCGCCCGGCTCGACCAGGGCCGGCCGCTCGACCGGGCGCCGGTGGACCTGACGTCGATGATCAACGACGCGGTGAGCGATGCGCGTGCAGCCGACCCCGAGCGGGCCGTCACCGCACGCGTCGACGCGCCGCTCGTCGTCACCGGCGACGACCTCCGCCTGCGACAGGCGGTTGCGAACCTGGTCCGCAACGCGCTCGTGCACACCCCCGCAGGCAGCCCCGTCGAGGTGAGCCTCGAACAGCAGGATGGGCATGCCGAGATCGACATCGTCGACCACGGGCCCGGCGTTCCCGCGAATCAGCGTGAGCGCATCTTCGAGCGCTTCCACCGCGCCGATCCCCACCGCAGCCGGGACCAGGGCGGCAGCGGACTAGGGCTGAGCATCGCCGCGGCGGTTGTCAACGCGCACGGCGGGCACATCAGCGTCGCTGACACACCCGGCGGCGGGGCGACCTTCCGGATTGAGCTGCCGGTCGGATGATCTCCCAGCTTTCCCACAGACTCTCCACAGCGGCGTCCCATCCGGCAGGGGCACGCTGATTCCGATGTCCAATCAGCTCCTCTGGTACACGACGCGTGGCGCCGGCGCCGTGAGCCTCGTCCTGCTCAGCGCGGTCGTCGTCCTCGGCCTGCTCGCGCGCCTGCGTGTCGAGAGCCGCGGATGGCCGCGCTTTCTCACCGCGGCGGTGCACGGCGACCTCGCGCTCATGACCCTGGTGTTCCTGGCGCTGCACATCGTCACCGCGGTCGTCGACCCGTTCACACACCTTGGCATCGTGGCGGCCGTCGTGCCCTTCGGCTCGTACTACCGCACCTTCTGGCTCGGCCTCGGCACCATCGCGTTCGAGCTGCTGCTCGCGATCGTCGCGACGAGCCTCCTGCGTCACCGCATCGGCCAGCGCGCCTGGCGCGCGGTGCACTGGCTCGCCTACGCGAGCTGGCCCGTCGCCGTGCTGCATGGCTTCGGCACGGGCACCGACACGCTGTCGGCATGGATGCTCGCGATCGACGTCGTGTGCATCGGCGCGGTCGCCATCGCGCTCGGGTGGCGCGTCGCGTCGGCCCCGCCCGACCCGCTCGCCGAGGAGCGCCGCACAGCCGCGGAGCGGGCCTCGTTCGGAACCGGGCGATGACCATCTCGCTCCTCGAGGGCCCTTCGCCCGCGAGCGGGATGGAGTCGTACGCCGCCCACGTGCAGCGTCTCGGCCCCGTGCCCGAAGGGCTGCCCGATCTCATCGGAGCCCTGGAACGGAGCGGGCTTCGCGGCAAGGGGGGCGCGGGATTCCCCGCAGCCGTCAAGTGGCACGCCGTCGCGTCGCAGCGGTCGGGCACGCCGATCGTCCTGGCGAACGGCGCCGAAGGCGAGCCCTTGAGCCGCAAGGACCGGATGCTCATGGAGCAGCGTCCGCACCTCGTGATCGACGGTGCGCTCCTCGCGGCGGCATCGGTCGGGACGAGCGACGTCATCCTGTACGTAGGCGCTGACCACAGCGGCGCCGTGCGCGCGATGCATCGCGCGATCGGCGAGCGGCCTTCGCGCGAGCGCGAACGGCTCCGCCTCGTGAGCGCCCCGGTGCGCTACGTCTCGGGCGAGGAGACCGCGGCGGTGCACTTCATCAACGCCGGCATCGCGCTGCCGACATCGATACCGCCTCGTCCGTTCGAGCGCGGTATCGACAGCAGGCCGACACTCGTGCAGAACGTCGAGACGCTCGCGCATTCGGCGATGATCGCCCGCTACGGCGACGCCTGGTTCCGATCTCTCGGTGTCGGCGGAGCGTCGGGCACAGCGCTCATCACCGTCGGCGGCGCCGTGCCCCAGACGATGCTCATCGAGGCGCGTCAAGGGAGCACCGTCGCCGACGCGGTCAATGCCGCTGGCGGCCTCACCTCGGACAGCGATGCGGTGCTGCTCGGCGGCTACTTCGGCGGCTGGGTCGAGTCAACGAAGGCCTGGGCGTTGCCGCTGGACGCGGAAACGCTGCGAGCGCAGGGGTTTGCGCTCGGCTGTGGCGTGGTGGCGGTGCTGCCCGCCGGGCGGTGCGGTGTCGTCGAGACCGCGAAGATCGTCGCGTATCTCGCTCACGAGAGCGCGCGCCAGTGCGGACCCTGCACCTTCGGTTTGCGCGCCATCTCGGCGACGCTCGGGCGGATCGCCGGGCTCACATCCGCACCCGGTGACCTCGAGCACATCCAGCGCTGGTCAGGGATGCTCGCCGGACGCGGCGCGTGCCGTCACCCCGACGGCGCCGCCGGGCTGCTCGCCTCGGCGCAGCGTGTCTTCGGCGACGAGTTCCTGCGCCATGATCGCGAGCATCGCTGCAGCACGGCGGCAGTGGCGGCGGCGTCGTGAGCGGTCGGTTCACGCTTGCCATCGACCGCATCAGGTGCGACGGCCACGGCGTGTGCGCCGACCTTCTGCCGGAGATGATCGAGCTCGACGACTGGGGCTACCCGATCATCAAGGCCGGAGCGATCCCGCCGCCGGTGCTCTCCCATGCCAAGCGGGCAGTGTCGGGGTGCCCGATGCTCGCGCTGCGTTTGCAGGCGATCGCGACCCGTCGCTGAATCGCCGCACCGCGCAACGGTGCGAGCGACGGTCGCATTCACAGCGGGCTCCCAGGTCTCTCGGGGTTCGGTCCCAGCCGTGCGATGGACGATGAATCCCATGAACGACGACGCGCAGCCGGGTGTCACGCCGATCCTCGACGTGGTGGTCCCGGTGCACGACGAGGAACGCGACCTGGAGCCGAGCGTGCGCACGCTGCACGGATACCTCAGCTCGCATATGGCCTTCCCCACGCGCATCACGATCGTCGACAACGCCAGCAGCGACGCGACGCGCGATATCGGCGCCCGCCTAGCAGCCGGCCTCGAGGGCGTGCGATTCCTCCACATCGACGAGAAGGGCAGGGGGCGCGCACTGCGCACCGCGTGGCTCGCGAGCGATGCCGGCGTCGTGGCGTACATGGATGTCGATCTCTCCACGGGTCTCGACGCGCTGCGCCCTCTCATCGAACCGATCCTCGCGGGTGACGCCGACATCGCCGTCGGCAGCCGGCTCATCCGCGGCGCCGCCGTGACGCGCGGCCTCCGGCGCGAGTGCATCTCGTGTTGTTACAACATGCTCCTGCGCACCGTGCTGCAGGCACGTTTTCATGACGCGCAGTGCGGCTTCAAGGCGGTGCGCAGCAGCGCCGCGCGCGAGCTGCTTCCCCTGGTTCGCGACCAGGGCTGGTTCTTCGACACCGAGCTGCTCGTGCTGGCCCAGCGCGCCGGCATGCGCATCCGCGAGGTGCCGGTGACGTGGATCGACGACCCGGACTCGCGCGTGGACGTTCCGAGCACCGCGATGACGGACCTGCGAGGTGTGCTGCGCATGCTCCGCGCGACGCCGGGCGCGCGCCTCTCCCTGCCGCCGCCGGTCACGCGTTCCCCGGAGCCGCGCTGATGGCCGCACAGAAACGCCGCATGACCGTCGCCGAGCGCGACAGTGCCCTGCGCGTGCACCGAAGGCTCACGATATCCTCGGGCGTCGTTGGCACGATCGCGGTCGCGGCGATCGCGGTCGTGGCGGCGCACACCCAGGCCGGAGCGTCCTCAACGTCGAGCGGGTCGGCGTCCTCCTCAACCACCACGATGACCACCACCAGCACCGGATCGTCGAGCACCAGCACGAGCCCCTCGCCCTCGCTGTCCACCGGGTCGCCGAGCAGCGGGAGCGCCTCGTCGGCCAGCACGGTCACCGGCGGCTCGTGAGCCTTCCCGACCATCGCGGCACCGCCCTCGGCACCTCCGTGCACGTCGTGGTCACCCGTCCGGAGCACCTCGACCGTGCGGTCGCCTCAGTCGAGCGCGTGGTGGCGGCGATCGATCTCGCGTGCAGCCGCTTTCGCGACGACAGCGAGTTGAGCCGCCTCGTCGCGGGCGACGGGCCGCACGAAGCGGTGGTGTCGCCCCTCCTCGCGCAGGCGCTTGCCGCGGCACTTCGCGCCGCGGAGCTGACGGACGGGGCGGTGGATCCGACGGTCGGGGAGGCGGTGCGCACCGCCGGGTACACCGTCGACTTCGCCAACGTGCCGGCGGACGGCGGTCCGATCCCGCTCGAGATGATCCCGGTACCCGGGTGGCGGCGCATCGTTCTCTTTCCGGCAACCCGCCGGGTGGAGATCCCCGAAGGTATCGAGATCGATCTCGGAGCGACCGCCAAGGCCCTGGCCGCCGATCTCGCCGCCGCGGAGGCCGCGGCCACGATGCCCGGAGGCGGCGTGCTCGTGAGCCTCGGCGGTGATGTGGCGGTCGCCGGGGATCCTCCCGTGGAGGGCTGGCACATTCAGATCGCCGAGGACAGCCGAGCCCCGATCACGGCGGAGGGCGAGACCGTCGCGATCCGCGCCGGCGGGCTCGCGACCTCGAGCACGACCGTGCGCCGCTGGCGGCGCGGCGGCGTCGAGCTGCACCACATCATCGATCCCGCGACGGGTCTTCCCGCCGGCGGGCCGTGGCGAACGGTGAGCGTCGTCGCCGGCAGCTGCGTCGACGCCAACACCGCGGCCACCGCGGCGATCGTTCGCGGTGAGTCAGCGACTGCCTGGCTCGACGCCGCGCACCTGCCCGCCCGGCTCGTCGACCGCTCTGGAGCGGTGATCCGAGTTGGTGGCTGGCCCGTGCGGACGATCAGACGTCCTGATCGATGAGCGCCTCGACCTCCCGCTGGTAGCGACGCGTGTCGTCGTAGATGCCATGGGTCGCAAGGCTCGCATCGCCCTGGTAGTACCCGGCGAGCGTGGCCGCGATGCCCGCCTCGTGCTTGGTCATCAGGTGGCGGAGGAGCAGTGCCCCGGCGACCACGTTGTCCTGCGCGCGCCAGATGTCGAGGTGCGTGCCGGCGATATGTCGCGACACCCATTCACCCGTGAACGGCTCGAGCTGCATGACCCCGACCGCGCCGGTCGGTGACACGCGGTCCTGGTGCCACCCCGATTCCGCCCACCCCACGGCGCGAAGGAGCCGTACGTCGAGGCCGACGTCGCCGGCCACGAAGTTGATGAGCGCGTTCATCCTGGCCAGGCGGCCGGGCACGACGAGCTCGTCACCCTCGGCGATGGGCGCGTTGACGCCGATCCCGTTGCTCCTCGCCAGTGCCGTCGGGTCGATCCCGAACCGCCGCGCGATCTCGAACACCCCTTCAGCGCGGCCGACCCGATACGTCTCCGAGTTGACGGCGCCGCGGGCGTACGGCGGAAGCGCCAGGGAGGCGTCCGGGATGTTGAGCATCTGCCCGACCCGGATGAGCTCGGGCGTGGCCATGCGATTGGCGTCGAGGAGCGCGGCGACCGTGGTGCCGTGCCGCACCGCGATATCGGAGGCGGTGTCACCCGGGCGCACGATGTAGGAGGTCGCGAAGACCGCGGATGGGATCGCCGCGACGGCGGTGGCGCCGAGCGCGGCAGCGGCAAGACGAGTCCTGGTCGGCATCGGGTTCCTCGTGTGGTGGGACGTTGAGAGAGATGTGGGAACCGGCCGCCCGGCGGCGACGACGACGGCAGCGTAGGCACACTCGTTCGGTCCCGTCAAGCGTTGCCGGCGAACGTAACGGTTTCGTCACAAGCGAGTGCCTGCCGTGTGAACTGTCGCCGTCCCTGCCCGGGTGCTACGCTGCCCTCGAAGCCGATGCGACTCCCGAGCCTGCCGCGCACCTCGTTCCCGACCACGTTGCTGGCCGCCATGTCCGGCGTCGCCCTGGGTCTCGTCACCTTCGTGCTCAGCGCGTGGCTTCACAGAGCGGGCGACACCGCGGCCGCGACCCTCCTCGCCGAGGCGGCGCTGCTCACGGCGCTCGCCTGCGTCGCAGCCTTCACCCTCTTCGACGGCAGCGCCAGGCTCCGCCGGGCCCGCGTACCGATCAACCGGGCGCTCCCGCCGTCATGGTGGCCACGGGAGCCCGAGGCCGTCTCGCTGCTCGCGGCGTGCGTGGGCGCGCCGCTGGTCATCGGCGCCGGGGCTGCGGTCCTGCTCTTCCGGTAGCACCCGGGTCGCGACCCGAGGGCGTCAGGCGGTGAGCCGGGCGATCCCCCACTCCGCGGCCTCGCGCACGACGGGATCAGGGTCGCTCGCCGCGCATCTCCGCAGTGCGGGGAGTGCCGCCGGATCCCCCGCGTTGCCGAGCGCGATCGCGCAGTTCCGCGCCAGGCCGGTACGTCCCGTTCGCCAGACGGCCGTTCCCCGGAACCGCTCCACGAAGCCGGCCTCGGTCAGCTCGAGGCATTCGACGAGGTCGGGATGAGGCACCGGGCCTCGATCCGTGCTTGACGGCCCGTGGTCGAGCGCCTCGGGCGCCAGCCGGTGGTTGATGGGGCAGGCTTCCTGGCACAGGTCACAGCCGAACGCCCACGTCCCCATCAGCGGGCGCAGCCCCGGCTCGATCGCCCCCCGGTGCTCGATCGTCAGGTACGAGATGCACCGCCTCGCGTCGATCACCCCCGGGGCGATGATCGCGCCGGTCGGGCAGGCCGGGATGCACGCCCGGCAGTGACCGCATCCGCGGCGGCTCGGCGTGTCGACCGGCATCCCCACCGAGACGGCGATGCCCGCGAGCAGCACGTACGAGCCCGCAGCGATGGTGATCAGCGACGCGTGCTTCCCTGTGAAACCGATGCCGGCGCGCTCCGCGATCGCACGATCGAATGCCCAACCGTGGTCGACGAACCGCTTGGCGCGCAGGCCCTCGACCCGTTCCGACATCCATCCGACAAGCTCATCGCACCGGCCGGCGAGGAGATCGTGGTAGTCCACGGCGCGATCCGCGTCGTCGACGCACGCGTACGCCGCGAATCGGCCGCGGATCGACGTCTCGCCGTCGCGATGCGCCGGATCCGGGCTCGGCGCGCGCGCCGGCCGGTAGGGCCAGGCGAGCGCGATGATCGAGCGCGCCCACGGATAGCGACCGCCGATATCCGCGGCGCCCTCGACGCGCGCCCTCGTGTACCAGGCCATGCCGTCCATGCGGCCGCCCTCGATGGCGGCGAGCGCGCGAGCCCTTGCCTCGGTGAAGGGGCGGGCGGACGTCACACCGCAGGCGACGAAACCGAGGCGGTTCGCCGCACCCCGCAGATCGGCCTTGAACGCCGGCGCATCCACCCTTCGATGGTGTCACGGGGCGCCACCCCGTAGGATCGAACCATGGCCACAGCGAACGGGGGATCTCTGCCGCGGCTGCTCTGCATCATGGGCTCGGGCGAGACCACGCCGACGATGGTGTCGGTCCACGCCGACCTCCTGTCGAGCCTCGGACCGAAGCCCGTGCCCGCCGTCCTGCTCGACACGCCGTTCGGATTCCAGGAGAACGCGCCCGACATCAGCCAGCGAACCGTCGCGTACTTCCGCGAGCGGGTCGGATTCCCCATCACGGTGGCGTCGTTCCGCAATCGTGAGCAGGCCACGCCGCTCGAGTACGAGACCATGCTCGCGCGCGTCGCCGAGGCCCGGTATGTGTTCGCGGGTCCCGGGAGCCCGAGCTATGCGCTGCGACAGTGGCTCGGCACATCGGTGCCGGATCTGCTGGCGGCCAAGCTGCGTGACGGAGGCTGCGTCACCCTCGCCAGCGCCGCAGCGGTCGGACTCGGCCTCTTCGCGCTCCCGGTCTACGAGGTCTACAAGGTCGGCGAGGACCCCCGGTGGCTCGAGGGCCTCGATCTCATGAGCGCCACCGGCCTGCGCGTGGCCGTCGTGCCGCACTACAACAACGCCGAGGGCGGGACGCACGACACCCGCTTCTGCTACATGGGTGAGCGGCGCTTGCGCATGCTCGAAGAGCTCCTCCCCGAGGGGGTCGACATCCTCGGCGTCGACGAGCACACGGCGGCGATCTTCGACATTGCCGCGGGGACGGTCACCGTGCGTGGGCGGGGCGGCATCACGCTGCGGCGCAAGGGAACGTCGGAACGCTTTGAGAATGGGACGACCCTTCCGGTCGCCGAACTCGCCGAGCACGTGGGGGCCGCGAGCGGTGGCGGCGCCGCAACCGGGGGAGCGGCGGTCGCGTTCGAGGGTGAGGACGCCGGCCCAGCCGCCCTGCCCGCGGGCGGCCCGTCACCGTTCCTCGAGGAGGTGGCGAAACAGTCGCACGTCGCCGACAGCGCGCTTGCCGCTCGCGATGTCGACGCGGCGGTCGGCGCGGTCCTCGCCATCGACTCGCAGATGCACGACTGGGCGTCGGACACGCTCGAACTCGGATGAGCAGGATCGCGCCCGCGAGACGTTGCGCCGGTACGTGGTGCGCCTCGGCGACCTGGCTCGCAGCGGCGCCGCCGATCCCCGCGACCACCTCGCCCCGATCGTGGATCGCTTCCTCGACCTGCGTGTGCAGATGCGCGCAGCGGGGGAGTACGCGCTCGCCGATCGCCTGCGCGACGTGCTCGTCGCCGCCGGCATCGAGGTGCACGACACCCCGGCGGGCTCGACCTGGGCGATCGCGGGGGTCAGCGCGATCGCTTGATCCCGGGGGCTGGTCCCGCGGACCCGTCAGGCGGTCGCCTCGCCCCGCGCCTGGAGGTGAAGGTGGGGCTCCTGAGGCCGACCGAGCCAGTATCCCTGACCGGCGGTGACCCCGAGGTGGGCGAGCAGATCGGCGGTCGCCTCGTCCTCGATGCCTTCCGCGATCACACACGACCCTGAGCTGCGCGCGTAGGCGACGGTCGCCTCCACCACCGCGCGGGCGCCCCGCTCGGCGCAGTCCTGGGCGATGCTCTTCGCGACCTTCACGTACTCGGGGACGGCGGCGGCGAGCAGCTCGAGCGTGGAGTTGCCCTCGCCGATGTCGTCGAGCGCGAATCGGAAGCCGTGCTCGCGATAGCTCGCCAGCACCAGGCGCAGCCGCTGCTTGTCGGCGATCGACTCGCGCTCGGTGATCTCGAGGACGACGGTCTCCGGGTCGCGCTCCGCCCAGCGGGCGAGGAGGAGCATGTGGTCGACCGGATGGAGCGGGTCGAGGAGCATCGCCGCCGACACGTTGAGGAAGAGCAGATCCGACTGGGGAAGCCCGGACGCAGCGGAGATCGCGATCCGGCGGCAGATCCAGTCGACGTCCTTGGTGACACCGCGCCGGTGCGCGAGCGCGAACACATCCTCGACACCGTCGACGGGATCGCGCATGCCCGGGATGCGTGCGAGCGCCTCGTACCCGATGACGCCGTGGTCCTCGAGTCGCACGATCGGCTGGAACACTGCGCGGATCACGCGGCGCTTGCTGAGGATCGCGTCGAGCATCGCGCCCGCGTCGCCGCCGGTGCCGTGGATCAGGGTCGGCAGCGAGCGATCGCCGGCGACGACCACGCGGTCGCGACCATCGCGTTTGGCTTTCGACAACGCCTCGTCCGCGGCGAGCCACAGCGCGTGCACGCCTCCGTTGCCCGCGGCGACCCCCGCGCTGATCCGCGCCTTGCCGTGAGGCAGCGCGACGCCGTGGAGCGACACGCGCATGCGCTCAGCGATCGCGAGCGCCTCTTCCTCAGTCGTTGCGTCCATGATTGACACGAACTCGTCGCCGCCGATGCGGAGCAGCTGATCGCCGCTGCGGAGCTGCGCACGGAGGGTGCGCGCAACCTCCACGAGCAGCATGTCACCGGCTTCGTGCCCGAACTCGTCGTTGATCGGCTTCAGGTGGTCCACGTCGATCGCGACCACCGCCGTCGCCCCGGTCAGCTCACCGAGCCGCTCCTCGAACGCGCGACGGTTGCCGACCTTCGTGAGCGGATCGGTGGTGGCGTGGATGGCCTTCTCCTCGAAGAGGCCCGCGCGCGCGACGGCGACCGCCGCCTCGTCGGCGATCGCCTGCACCACGGTGAGGTCGTCGACGTCCCACGCCCCCCGTCGTGCATGCGAGATGAGGACGAGGACGCCGATGGCGCGTCCCCCTGCCGCGCGCAGCGGCGCGGCGACGAAGCTGCGCGACCGGCGCCCCCCGCCGACCCGCTCGAGCTCGTCGAGCTGCGAGCCAGGACTCGTCGCGTACGAATGCTTGATCTCGCGCGGGTTGCGCAACAGGCGTGCCTCACCGCTCGTGAACACGCGGCCGACGATCCCCTCTCCCGGCGCCATGATCACGCACGGCCCCGACGCGGGTGTGACCCCGGACGGTCCAAGGATCAACGGAAGGGTCGCGAGACCACCGGAGGCATTGTCGAACAGGAGGACTCGACCCCACGTCGCATCCGGGTACGTCTCGTGGCAGCCGCCGAGGACGGCCGCGGCAACCCCCTTGGAGTCCGTCGTGAGCCCGAGCCGGCGCGCGACGTCGGCGACGGCGCGAAGCCGTCGTGACTGGGCTTGATAGTGCCGGTTCGTGAGCGACCAGTTCGAGTACGCGAGCACGACGACGCCGATCACCAACGCATCAATCTGGATGAGCTCCTGGACGCCGCCCGACGCGTCCATGCCGCCCCACCACCAGACGGTCGCAATGCCCGCGCACGCGGCGATCAGCACCGTCCAGAGGGTCGCCGGGCGAGCGGAGGGATCGACGGTCAAGAGCACTGCGACGAAGCCGAGGATGATCAGAGGCAGCGGATGGCTCAGGCGCGGTGCGGTGATGCCCAGGATCAGCGTGCAGAGCGCGACGCTCGTCAACCCCTGGATCAGCGCGGCGGTCGACGGACCGACGCGCGCGGTCCTGCGCAACAGGATCGTGATCTCGAGCATCACCGCGGCGACCACGACCACCTCGATCTCGACAAGGAGCATGCGCGGCGGCAGGGAGGAATCGACCAGCTGCCACCCGGTGATGCCGAGCAGGACCCCCGTCGCGAATATTGGCAACCAGCGCCGCGCGGCGCTCTCGTTGTGCATGACCCTCTCGGCGCCAAGCGTAGATGCAGCCGTGCGCCCGAGATTGCGCGTGACAGTCTTGTGTCCGACTCCTCCGAAGTCAGCCCCCGGCTACCGACACCGAGCCCGACAAAGCAGCGCCGATCGTCTGCTTCCCGTCCATCGGCGAGAGCACGAGCTGCGCCTTCCCCGCACCGCCGGCGGTGAAGAAGACCTGGACGCTGATCGACTCCTGGCTGCTCAGCGCGCCGCCGCACGCCCTGCCGTTCACGAACGGCTCGTTGTCGATGTTCTGGAAGATGACGTTCTTCGGTACGAGGGGTCCCTGGATGAGCGCGCCGACGCAGATCTGGTCGATCACAGGGTCGCCGACGTTGTCGATCGCCAGGTCGATCTCGAGCTCGTGGTTCGCCACCGCTGTGGCCGGCAGCGTGCCGCCGATGATCGCCATGGGCGGCCCGGACGTCGCGAACAGCGGCGTGATGACCGCCAGGAATATCCCGAGGATGACCACGCCGGTCACCACCAGGAACACCGTTCGGGGATTGGCCCGGAACCAGGCGGCGATCGCGGAGATCACGCGCCCCTAGATGGTGGCAGGCGGGTGATATTCGCCGAACACCGCTCGGAGCGCACCGCAGATCTCGCCGAGGGTCGCCTCGGCGCGCACCGCGTCGAGGATGTTCGGCATCAGCGCGCCGTCGGATCCGGCTGCGCTCGTGACCGCCTCGATCGACGCCTCGACCGCGCGGCTGTCTCGGCGCGCGCGGTGGTCCGCGAGCCGCCGCGTCTGCTCAGCCATCACACGCTCATCGGGCCGGAAGAGCAGGGGAGCGCCTTCCTCCTCAGTCTCCGTGTATCGGTTCACGCCGACGATCACCTTGTCGCCCGCGACGATCGCGCGCTCGGTACGGTACGCCTCGTCCTGGATGAGCCCCTGCATCCATCCCAACTCGATGCACGCCACCGCTCCGCCCCGGGCTTCGACATCGTCCAGCAGCTCCTGTGCGCGGCGCTCGAGCTCGTCGGTGAGCCACTCGACGTGATACGACCCCGCGATCGGGTCGACGGTGTTGGTCACGCCCGTCTCCTCGGCGATGATCTGCTGGGTGCGAACGGCGATGCGCTGCGCCTTCTCGGTGGGAATGGAGAGGGCCTCGTCATAGCAGGAGAGTGCAAGCGATTGCACACCACCGAGCACGGCCGCAAGCGCCTCGATCGCGGCGCGCACGATGTTGTTCTCCGGTTGCTGGGCGGTGAGCGTGGAGCCACCCGTCTGCGTGTGCGTGCGCAGCATCAGCGACCTCGGGTCACGCGCACCGAAGCGCTGCGCCATCAGGCGCGCCCACATGCGCCGCAGCGCACGGTACTTGGCGATCTCCTCGAAGAAGTCGATGTGCGTGTTGAAGATCCACGAGAGCTTCGGAGCGAAGTCGTCGATCGCGACTCCGCGGTCGATCGCGGCCTGGACGTACGCGCAGGCATTGGCAAGGCTGAATGCCATCTCCTGCGCGGCGGTGCTCCCGGCCTCGCGAATGTGATACCCGGAAAGCGAGATGGGATTGAACTTCGGCGCGTTCACCGTGCACCAGGCGATGAGGTCCGACGCGAGGCGCAGTGACGGCCGCGGTGGATAGATGAACGTGCCCCGCGCGACGTACTCCTTGAGCACGTCGTTCTGGACGGTGCCCATGATCGACGCCGCGTCGAGACCCTGGCGCTCCGCGGCCACCGCGTACATCGCGACGAGGACCGGCGCGGGCGCGTTGATGGTCATCGAGGTGCTCACCGCGCTGAGCGGAATGCCGGCGAACAGGTCCACCATGTCGCGCACCGAATCGATGGCGACGCCGACCTGACCGACCTCGCCCGCGCTGCGCGGGTCGTCGCTGTCGAGACCCATCTGGGTCGGGAGGTCGAACGCGACCGAGAGGCCGGGCTGGCCCTGCGCGAGCAGGTAGCGGAACCGCGCGTTCGCGTCCTCGGCGGTGCCGAAGCCCGCGTACTGCCGGATGCTCCAGAGCCGGCCGCGGTACATGGTCGGCTGGATGCCGCGCGTGAACGGTGGCTCGCCGGGGAAGCCCTCATCGCGAAGCACGTCATGGCCCTTGAGATCGGCGGGCGTGTAGAGGGGGGCGACGGGGATGCCGCTGCCGGTCTCGAACTGCTCCTTGCGCTCACCGCGCCGGCGCGCCGGCTCAAGCCGCTGCTCTTCCCACGCCAGCAACGCGCTCGCGAAGTCGGGTTCCGCTCCCTCCACCTCGCCGGACGCGGACGACTCCCGCTCGGTGATCATGGCCGCAGCATATCTCGGCATCCGGAGCGGGCGAACTCGCCGTTCAGCGTCCGGAGCGTGTGCGACACTCCCCGCGATGGCGCTCCCGATCACCCCGTCGCTCGTCGAGGACGCAGCGGCCGGGCTTGCCGGCGACGGCTGGCGATTCACGCAGCGCCAGCTGTACTACGCCACCTGCGCTCGTGCGGAGACCCCGCGGTCAAACGCGGCCGCGAACGGCGAGATCGGCTTCGGCGTCCTCCTCATCCTGGTCGGGCTCATCCTCATCGGCATCAAGGTGCTGTTCGCGCTCTTCGTGACACTCGGAGTGGCGCTCGTCCTCGCCGGCGTCCTTGCCCGCTCCCGCAAGGCTCCGGTCACGGCGCGATTGCTCGCGCTGTCGTTCGACGAGTTCCGCACCCGCTTCGGTGGCCTGCAACTGCCCGGCCTCCTGGACCCTGACGCCGGACACGCTGGCGCGGCGGCAACGCCGCCGGACACCATCGTCATCTGCGACGCCAGCGAGACCGCCGTGATGGTGGCCGCGAACCTCGAGCGCTCCCACATCGGCGGCGCGGTGCTGGTGACAACGATGGAGAGCATGACGGCGCACTCGGGCGCGACAGTCGTGGCCCTGCACGACGCGTCGCCGCGCGGATGCGCGCTCGTCCTCGACCTTCGCGACGCCGGCATCGCCGTGGAGGATGCGGGCCTTCGTCCCGCCGACGTGGACGATCCGGCGCACCAGGTGCTCGAGGGAGCACCGGCGCGCCTCCCCCGGGACCTCAGCTCGCTGCTGGAGAGCGACGAGATCGACTGGCTCCTGAGCGGCCGGCGCGTCGAGCTGGCCACGCTCTCACCGGAGCAGACGATGAGCCACGTTGCGGCCGCGATCAGCCGGCTCCGTCCTCTTCGCGGTGATGCCCAGCAGCCAGCTCGCTGAGGAGCTCCGGGTCGAGGTCCGCGTCGGTCACCGCTGCGACCTTGCAGGTGGTGACCGCCCGAAGGGTTGCCGTTCGCCTGCCACCTTCGAGGAGCGCTCGTTCTCCGACCACCGCGCCGGGGCCGACCTGGGCCACCGCCTCGCCGGCCACCTCGACCGCCAGGACGCCGTCGAGGAGGACGTACATCTCCCGCCCCTCGGTGCCCTGCTCAACAAGCGCGGCACTCTGCTTGACGGTCTCGATGCGCGGCTTGGCGCCACCACGCATCAGACGTGAAGACAGGTCGCGCTCGAGCGCGGTCTCGACCTCAGTCACCAGGGCCGGAGAATCCTCGTCACCCCACGGCGTGTGCCTCCCGAAGGCGTGCTGGGACCAGCGCTCGAAGTTGACCAGCCCGGACTTCAGACACAGGTTGGCGCTGTCGTCGTAGACCCAGTGCCGTGGGAAGGTGCTGGCGCCGGTAACCTCGCGCGACGACTTGCCGTCCGCGAAGATCGTGAGCGTCAGGGTCGTCCATGCGACCGGCGCCGCGATCTGGATGAACGGCGGACGATTGACCTTGCGCGGCGCGGGGACACCGGTGCGGCCGCCGGCCGTCTGCGTGAACCGCACCCACCCGTCCCCGATCGTCGGGGCCTGGCGCCGGTCGGGAAACGGGACGGCGGCGAACGTCATGCCACGGCTTCCGACACGGAGCGTCGTGGAGCCGATGTGCCCACCGCCCGACTGCCCATGCCCGGTGATGCGGCCGTCCTCGACGTCGATCCATGCCCTCAGCTCGTTGGCGAAGCGGAAGCGGTCAGCCTCGCGAAGCTGGTCGAGCGAGTCGATGTGGTCCGGGGGCGGGTCGTCGTAATGGGCCACGCCCATCTCGAACGGCACCTTGGTCATGCCCTGGACGGCCTCCGAGGGGATCCACGAGATCGATGTCACCGACGATTGGATGCGCATGCCGTACCTCCTGGGGACCGATGTTCGCGCGACGGCCCGGCACGGTCCAGGGTGCCGGGACCACATTGACAGGTGGGGATCACCCCCAGGGATCGTGGTGGCTGCCCCATTTCGCCCCGCAGCCGGCTGACTACAGTTGGGGCATGCCAGCGGAGCCGATGATCCGCGTCGTGCTCGCGGATGACAACCTGATCGTTCGCGAGGGCGTGCGCGCCCTGCTGTCCGTGTCGGGCGATGTCGATGTCGTCGGGGTCGCGGGCGATTACGACGAGCTCCTCGCCGGTGCTGCCGAGCACGTTCCGCAGGTCGTCGTCACGGATATCCGCATGCCACCCGACTTCACCGACGAGGGCATCCGAGCAGCGCGGATCGTGCGCAAGCGCAACCCGGGAACCGGCGTCGTGATCCTGTCCCAGTACGACGAGCCCGAGTACGCCATCTCACTGCTGAGCGAAGGCGCTGCGGGTTACGCGTATCTGCTCAAGGACCGCGTCGCCGAGGGCGACCAGCTGGCGCGCGCGGTTCGCGAGGTGAGCACCGGGGGCTCGATGCTCGACCCGCGCATCGTCGACGCGCTCACCAAGCCGGTGAGCGACGCGGGCGGCCTCACCAGCACGGAGGAGCGCCTGCTCCGCATGGTCGCGGAGGGCAAGCCCATCAAGGCGATCGCGGCGTCGCTGCACGCCACTCCGACATCCGTCGCCGACGACGTCGAGCAGCTGTTTCTCAAGCTCGCGCAGCAGGCGAGCGCCGGGACGCAGGGAGCACTCGAGCGGTTGCGCATGCTCCACAAGGTCATCGTCGACCGTGAGGAACAGGGCGAGAGCCTCAGCCGGATGCTCCCGGGCGGCATCGCCGAGCAGATGCGCGAGAAGGGCGTGCAACCGGGCAAGACCGAACGGCTGACGGTCACGGTGCTCATGTCCGACATCCGCGCCTACTCGACGATCGCCGAGGCGTCGGATCCGTCTGTCCTCGCCGGACAGCTCAACGAGCATCGCGCTGCGATGAATCATGCGGTTCTCGCCGAGGGCGGCACGGTGATGCAGTTCGTCGGCGACGCGGTGATGGCGGTGTTCGGCGCACCGTTCCCGCAGGCCGATCATGCGCAGCGCGCGCTCGCTTCTGCGCTCGCGATGCATGCCGCACAGGACGAGGTGAATCGGCGGTGGGCCGCACAGGCGTTGCCGCCGTTCCACCTCGGAATCGGGCTGTCCACCGGTGACGTTGCTGCCGCGTTGCTCGGCTCCGAGGAGCGCCTCGAATACTCGCTCGTCGGTGACGCGGTGAATCTCGCGCAGCGTCTGCAGCAATGGGGCGAGGGCGGGCAGACGGTCCTCAGTGAACCGACGTACGACGCGCTGGTGGACAAGCCCGATGCCGAGCGGATCGAGCCCGCACTGGTCAAGGGCCGGCAGACGCCGGTGGGTGCGTATCGCCTGGGCATCCACGTGTCCGCCGAGGAGACGATTGGATGAGCACCCGCAGCCACCGGCGCTCCGCGATCGTGGGGGCGTGGAGTCTGGCGGCATTCGGTGTTGCACTCGGGATCGTGACGACCGCGCTCGCGATCGCGAACGCCTCATCAATCCACGGTCTCGGGGCCGTGAATCCCACCGAGATTGTCATGTCGCTCACATTCGCCGTCGTCGGGGGAGTGATCGCCTCCCAGCGGCGCCGGAATCCCGTCGGATGGATATTCCTGTTCATGGCGGTGACGGTCGGCGCCGGCGGCGTGGGAGCTCAGTACGCCCGCTTTGCGGTCATCACCCATCCCGGCCTGCCGGACGGCACAGTGGTCGCTCTGACTGCACGGCTGGGTGGAGCGGAGAGCGTCGGTATACACCGAGACAGGAGCCGCGGCTGGCCCTGCTCCTGGTCGCCTGACCTGATGCCTGCCCTTACCACGGTGGCGCGGCGTGCTGCCCGCGGCGGTCGTTCTCACGCTGGGTCATCGTCGGTGGTGATCGGAAGCGCGTGGGTGGTTGCGCTCGCTCGCATCGATGGGCGCCGGACGACCATACCCGAGCTGGCCACCCCGTGCGTGTCCGGGCACTCTGAAGACGCTTGCGGTGGACACACGTCCGTTGGGCGAGCAGCATGGACCATCGTGCACGTTGGCGTCCTGATGCTGCTCGATCGCGGTTCTGGCGGCGGCTGCTGGTGCGGCTCCGGCGCGCCCAGTGGCGAGGAACGCGCACAGCTGCAATGGATGGCCTTCGCGGTACGTCGCCGACGGCGGCGGTCACTCTGGCGATGTCGATCGGGTTCCTCATGCTTCACTTCGATGCCGCGACGTCGGCGGATCGGACCTCACACTGCTGGTCAACCTTCTGGGATTCGGGTTCGGTCTGCTCGTCCCGTCGCGATCGGCATTGCGGTGTTCAAGTACCGGCTGTACGACATCGACCTGTTCATCAGCCGGACGCTGGTGTACGGGACGCTGGCGGTGTTCATCACGGCGGTGTACGTGGGCATCGCGGTGGGGATCGGGACGCTGGTGGGGAGCGGGGGGAAGCCGAACCTGGCGCTGTCGATCCTGGCCACGGCGATCGTGGCGATCGGGTTCCAGCCGGTGCGGGAGCGGGTGCAGAAGGTGGCCAACCGGCTGGTGTACGGGCAGCGGGCGACGCCGTACGAGGTGCTCAGCGAGTTCTCGGGGCGGGTGGCGGAGACATACGCGGCGGATGAGGTGCTGCCCCGGATGGCGCGGGTGCTCCAGGAGGGGACGGGCGCGGAGTTGGCGACGGTGTGGCTGCGCGGGAACGCGGAGCTGCGTCTCGCGGCGACGTTCCCGGAGGGCACGGGTGCGCGTCAGTCCCTGCCGATGCGCAACGGGACGTTGCCGGCGCTGCCGGGTGTGACGCGTGCGGTGGAGGTGCGCCACCAGGGGGAGCTGCTGGGAGCGCTGAGCGTGAGCAAGCGGCGTGGGGAGGCCCTGACGCCGATCGAGGAGAAGCTGGTGGACGACCTGGCCCACCAGGCGGGGCTGGTGCTCAAGAACGTGGGCTTGAGCGCGGACCTGGAGGCGCGGCTCGAGGAACTGCGCGCCTCACGGCAGCGCCTGGTGAGCGCCCAGGACGTGGAGCGACGGCGCCTGGAGCGCAACCTCCATGACGGCGCCCAGCAGCATCTCGTGGCCCTGAAGGTGAAGCTGGGGCTGGCGGAGATGCTGCTCACGCGGGACCCGGCGAAGGCGAGCGCAACCCTGGAGCAGCTCAAGGGCGACGCGGACGAGGCCCTGGAGACGCTGCGCGACCTGGCCCGTGGGATCTACCCGCCGCTGCTCGCCGACCGGGGGCTGGTGGTGGCCCTGGAATCGCAGGCGCGCAAGGCGACGGTGCCGGTGCGGGTGGAGGCGGAGGGTGTGGAGCGCTACGCGCAGGATGTGGAGGCGACCGTGTACTTCTGCGTGCTCGAGGCGCTGCAGAACGTGCAGAAGTATGCGCAGGCGTCATCGGTGGTGGTGCGCCTGAGTGCGAGCGCGGACACGCTGAGCTTCGCGGTGAGCGACGACGGCGCGGGGTTCGACGCGGCGACGGTGCGCAAGGGTGCGGGGCTCACCAACATGAGCGACCGCATCGACGCCATCGGCGGATCGCTGGAGGTGACCTCGACCCTCGGCCACGGCACCACCGTGCGCGGCTTCATCGCTGCCACAGCGCGGTTGACGGTCGCAGTCTGATGTCGACGCAGGCAACCGTCGCAGAGGCTCGACATCGAGTCCTGACGCACCCCGCGATCGCGTGGGCTTTGACGATTTCGGCGCTTGCGCTCTTCGTCACGTTCGCGGCGGTGTTCTTCTCGCCGGTCACACCGTCGGCACTCTACGAGGCGTCGGGTGGAGCCATCACCGCATTCTGGTTGTTCCCATTCCTCGGGTTTCTTCCTGTCGGGCTGCTCCTTGCGCTGCGCCGGCCGCACCACCCCCTCGGCTGGCTCGCACTCACAGCGATCTTTCTCCTGGGAGTCGGATCGCTCTCCGCACTTGTGGGGTCGATCCTCATCACCGATCACAACGATGCCGGCAGCTACGTGGCGCTCCTGTCCGTGTTCTGGAATGCACCGGCGGGCGGCGCGCCGGAAATCATGCTCACCGTGATGCTGCTCGTCTTCCCGGATGGGCACCTGCCGTCCCCCCGGTGGCGATGGCTGCTGTACGCGTTGATCGCGATCGGCGTTCTGGGAGCCGTCCTGGGCGTCGTCAATCCGACGCCGGGAGCACTCGGGATCTCGTTCGTTGTGGCGCCTGGAAAGAGCCCTCCGATGAGTCCGCTCGCGATTCGAGGATCGGGAACGATCGTCCTCGCCGTCTCGACGGCCGTGAACCTCATCTCGTATGCACTGGATGCCCTGGTGCTCACCTCGATCTTCCTGAGGTTGCGCGGCGCGGATGCGGATCGGCGTCACCAGATCAAATGGGTCGCGTTCGGCGCCGTGGTGACGATCACCACCCTCATCGGGCTCAACAGCGTTCCCGTCGGGAACACGGGGGTTCCACCACTCTGGTACTTCTTCGCCGCGGGCCCGCTCCTGATCCTCGCGGGGCTGGGCATCCCGGTCGCCATCGGACTCGCGGTGCTGAGGTATCGCCTTTACGACATCGACGTGATTCTCAATCGCGCCCTGGTCTATGCGGTCCTGGCAGCGTCGATCACCGCGGTGTACATCGGCATTGCGGTGGGCATCGGGACTCTCGTCGGGAGTGGTGGGCAACCCAATCTCTGGCTCTCGATCCTCGCCACCATCATCGTCGCGGTGGGGTTCCAGCCGGTACGCGAGCGCGTGCAGAAGGTTGCCAACCGGCTGGTCTACGGCAAGCGCGCCACGCCGTACGAGGTGCTGAGCGAGTTCTCCGAGCAGGTCGCGGAGACGTACGCGGCCGACGAGATCCTGCCGCGCATGGCCCGCATCCTGCAGGAGGGGGCCGGCGCGGAGTCAGCCACCGTGTGGTTGCGCAGCGGCGCTGAGCTGCGACCTGCGGCGACATTCCCGGAGTCGATGGCGCAGCACGAGCCGCTGCTGATGAGCGACGGCGCGTTGCCGGAGATACCTGGCGCCGCTGCCGCGGTGCGTGTCGAGCATCAGGGCGAGCTGCTCGGCGCGATCAGCGTGACCAAGCGCAAGGGTGAGTCGCTGACACCGACGGAGGAGAAGCTCATCGGCGCCCTCGCGCACCAGGCGGGGTTGGTGCTGAGAAACGTCGGACTGACCGCCGAGCTGCGCCGGCGCCTCGAGGACCTGCGCAGCTCGCGACAGCGCCTCGTGCGGGCGCAGGACGAGGAGCGCCGGCGGCTGGAACGCAACCTGCACGATGGCGCCCAGCAGTACTTGGTCGCGATCAAGGTGAAGATCGGGCTCGCGCAGATGCTGGTCGACGAAGAGCGCCGGAGCAGGCCCGGTCCACGGTAGCCGCGTTGAAGGCGGACGCCGACGAGGCGCTCGAGACGCTGCGCGACCTGGCACGAGGGATCTATCCCCCGTTGCTTGCCGACAAGGGCCTCGTCGTGGCCTTGGAGTTGCAGGCGCGCAAGGCAACCGTGCCGATCACCGTCGAAGCAGAGGGTGTTGATCGTTATACGCAGGAGGTCGAGTCCACGGTGTACTTCTGCGTGCTCGAAGCGCTGCAGAACGTGCAGAAGTACGCAAGCGCCACGCACGTGCTCGTGCGGTTGCGTGGCGAGGGTGAGGCGCTCAGATTCGAGGTGCTCGACGACGGAGCCGGCTTCGACATCGCGAGCGTTCGCAAAGGAGCGGGGCTCACGAACATGGGCGATCGGGTGGAAGCACTCGGCGGCAGGGTCGAGGTCGCATCACGCCGAGGCGCGGGCACCACACTCCGAGGCGA
Source organism: Candidatus Dormiibacterota bacterium (assembly GCA_963848445.1). Classification (GTDB taxonomy): domain Bacteria; phylum Chloroflexota; class Dormibacteria; order Aeolococcales; family Aeolococcaceae; genus Palsa-851. The sequence continues at coordinate 286,548 of CAWKDT010000003.1, read as the reverse complement.
GGTCCCTGTACCCATGCGGACAGCTGTGGGGGTTGCGGTGTGATGCGCTCACGCCACCCATCGCGCTTGGCGTGGGCGATCGGCGGCGTCTGCCTGGCGCTCCTCATCCTCAGCCTTGTGCTGCTGGTGCTTGACCGGAAGGCGATCGACTCGCCCGGGACGGCACAGCTTCCGTACTTTCTTCAGGCACCCGTGGTTGGCGTTTTCGGCGTGTTGATCGCGTCGCGCCGGCCGAGAAACCCGATCGGTTGGTTGCTCCTCGCGATCGCGGCTGTTGACGACATCTACCTCGTGGCCGGCTTCACCGCGATGCTAGGACTGCTCAGCGGCGCATCACCACGGAGCTGGGTGGCGGGGCCGGCGTTGGTCTTCAACGCCGTGGCCCTCGGAGGCCCGATTCTTCTGGGTTTTCTCGTCCTGTATTTCCCAGACGGGCACCTCCCCGGGCGCCGCTGGCGCTGGGTCACGTGGTACCTCGGCTTTGCAATCGTCAAGACGACGGTCTCGGCAATGCTCGCAGTGGCGCCGATTGAGCTTTCCCCCCGTCTTCCCAATGTCGCCAACCCGCTCGCGGTGCGTGCGCTCGACGGGCTCACCAATGGCACCGACCCCACCGCTGGCATTGCGCTCCTGGCGATCTTGCTCCTTGTGCTCGCCGCAGCAGTGGTCCGATTCCGCCGATCCCGGGGGGTTGAGCGACGTCAGCTGCGCTGGTTTGCCTACACCGCCGCCATCTCCCTGGGAGTGCTCGTCCTGGCCTTCTTCCTCCCTGGAGCGGGCAGTGGCGGCGTCAGCGACTGGGTATGGGGCGCGGGAAGCATCAGTCTTCTGGTCGTTGTCCCTTCGACGATCGGGTTGGCGGTGATGCGGTACGGGCTGTACGACCTGGACGTGTTCATCAGCCGGACGCTGGTGTACGGGTCGCTGGCGGTGTTCATCACGGCGGTGTACGTGGGCATCGCGGTGGGGATCGGGACGCTGGTGGGGAGCGGGGGGAAGCCGAACCTGGCGCTGTCGATCGTGGCCACGGCGATCGTGGCGATCGGGTTCCAGCCGGTGCGGGAGCGGGTGCAGAGAGGTGGCCAACCGGCTGGTGTACGGGCAGCGGGCGACGCCGTACGAGGTGCTCAGCGAGTTCTCGGGGCGGGTGGCGGAGACGTACGCGGCGGATGAGGTGCTGCCCCGGATGGCGCGGGTGCTCCAGGAGGGGACGGGCGCGGAGTCGGCGACGGTGTGGCTGCGCGGGAACGCGGAGCTGCGTCCCGCGGCGACGTTTCCGGCGGAGCAGGGAATGCGCGTCAGGCGCTGGCGATGCGCAACGGGACGCTGCCGGCGCTGCCGGGTGCGACGCGTGCGGTGGAGGTGCGCCACCAGGGGGAGCTGCTGGGAGCGCTGAGCGTGAGCAAGCGGCGTGGGGAGGCCCTGACGCCGATCGAGGAGAAGCTGGTGGACGACCTGGCCCACCAGGCGGGGCTGGTGCTCAAGAACGTGGGCTTGAGCGCGGACCTGGAGGCGCGGCTCGAGGAACTGCGCGCCTCACGGCAGCGCCTGGTGAGCGCCCAGGACGTGGAGCGACGGCGCCTGGAGCGCAACCTCCATGACGGCGCCCAGCAGCATCTCGTGGCCCTGAAGGTGAAGCTGGGGCTGGCGGAGATGCTGCTCACGCGGGACCCGGCGAAGGCGAGCGGCAACCCTGGAGCAGCTCAAGGGCGACGCCGACGAGGCCCTGGAGACGCTGCGCGACCTGGCCCGGGGGATCTACCCGCCGCTGCTCGCCGACCGGGGGCTGGTGGTGGCCCTGGAATCGCAGGCGCGCAAGGCGACGGTGCCGGTGCGGGTGGAGGCGGAGGGTGTGGAGCGCTACGCGCAGGATGTGGAGGCGACCGTGTACTTCTGCGTGCTCGAGGCGCTGCAGAACGTGCAGAAGTATGCGCAGGCGTCATCGGTGGTGGTGCGCCTGAGTGCGAGCGCGGACACGCTGAGCTTCGCGGTGAGCGACGACGGCGCGGGGTTCGACGCGGCGACGGTGCGCAAGGGTGCGGGGCTCACCAACATGAGCGACCGCATCGACGCCATCGGTGGCACGCTCACCGTGTCATCGGCCCCCGGCCACGGCACCACGGTGCGCGGTGCGATCGACATCACCGCGCGACTTCCGGTCGAAGTCTGAACGTGGTCAGGCGGTCGCGGTCGCGTTCGCCCAGGCCTCCGTCAGCCGGTCAGGGCTGAAGTCGGACTTGGAGATGAACCCCGCAGCGCCTGCCTCGGCGGCTCGCGGCGCGTACTCGTCGGCCTCGTAGGTCGACAGCACCAGCACCACGACCGGCCTCGAGCCATCGACTTCGGCGAGGATCTCCTTGGTGGCGTCGAGCCCGCTGATACCGGGCAGGTTCACGTCCATGAGCACGAGGTCGGGGCGAAGCTCGCGCGCGGAGGTCACCGAATCCTCCCCGGTCTCCACCTCGCCGATCACCTCGAAGCCGTCGGTGAGCTCGACCACCGTTCGCGCGACGTCGCGGAACGGCGCCTGATCATCGACGATCAACACTCGCACGCTCATCTCGACACTCCCACGCTGCAACCGTAACCGGGTCGTCCGTTGTGGGCAAGCATGTACACCTCACTGTTGGGGTGATGCAGGCACCCCGCGCCTGCTCGCCTCGCCTATTCTCACGCGGTGCCGATCAGCGTGGTCCTCGCCGAGGACAATTACCTCCTCCGTGAGGGCATCCGCCAGTTGCTCGAGACCTCCGATGAGATCGAGCTGCTGGCGACCTGCGCCGATCTGCCCGGGCTCGAAGAGGCGGTCGCCGTGCACAGCCCTGCGGTCGTGATCACGGACATCCGCATGCCACCCACCGGCACCGATGAAGGGCTCCGCGCCGCCGAGCGTCTGCGCGCTGAACGGCCCGAGGTCGGGGTCGTTGTGCTCAGCCAGTACGCGGAGCCCGAATATGCGCTTGCCCTGCTCGAGAAGGGGGCGAGCGGCCGGGCATATCTCCTCAAGGAGCGAGTCTCCGACATCGACCAGCTCGTCAATGCGGTCCGCGAGGTCGCGCGGGGCGGGTCGGTGATCGATCCGCGCGTGGTCGAGGTGCTGGTGGCCGCCCGCGGTGCCGCCCGCGACTCGCCCATCGCTCAGCTCACCCCTCGCGAGCGCGACGTCCTCCAGCAGGTGGCGATGGGTCGGAACAACGCGGGCATCGCGGCTGCGCTGTTCCTGACCGAGCGCGCGGTGGAGAAGCACATCAACGCGATCTTCTCCAAGCTCGAGCTCTCGGAGGAGCCGGACGTGCACCGTCGCGTCAAGGCCGCGCTGGTGTACCTCGCCGCCCAGCCGTAGGTCAGCCGCGTTCCTCGGCGTCATGCGCTCCGATGAGGATCGCCATGTTCCCCATCGGGTGCCTGTTCTCGCGCATCAGCTGATGCGCGAGCCCAACCTCGTCGAACGCGAACGTGCGCGAGAGGCAGGGATCGACCTCGCCCGCGGTCACCATCGCGTTGAATGCCGCGCACTCCGTGTCGTTGGCGAAGTGCGAGCCCTGCAATCGCTTCTGGCGCATCCACAGGTAGCGGAGGTCGACGGCGGCGTGGTACCCCGTGGTTCCCGCGCAGATGACGACCATCCCGCCGTTGTCGCAGACGAACATGGATGTCGGGATCGTGTCCTCGCCGGGATGCTCGAAGACGATTCGCGGGTTGCGACGTTCGCCGATGACGTCCCACAGGCGCTTGCCGAACGCGCGAGCACCCTGCGTCCACGTCGCGAACGCCGCGTCGTCACGCCAGTCCGGGATCACCCCCCAGTGCGAGAACTCGCGGCGGTCGATGTATCCGCGCGCACCCAGGTCGATGCAGTACTGCCCGCGCTCAGGGCCCGACGTCACCGCCACGGGGATGGCGCCCTTCGCTTTGGCGATCTGGATCGCCTGAGAGCCGAGGCCGCCGGAGCCGCCCCAGATCAGCACGATGTCATCCCGGCGAACGGTGTGCGGCGGCCAGGAGCACAGCATCCGGTACGCCGTGGCGCCCACCAGTGTTGCCGCGGCGGCGGCCGCCCAGCTGAGCTGTGGAGCCTTCGGCAGCAGCTGGTGCGCCTGCACGAGCGTGTACTGCGCGAAACTCCCCCAGTTCGTCTCGTATCCCCAGATGCGCGCGCTCGGCGCGATGATCGGATCGCCTCCCGCGACGATCCACGGATCGCCGGCGTCCCAGACACCGCAGTGGGCGACCACCTCGTCGCCGACGCTGACGTTCGTCACGCCCTCGCCGACGGCCCACACAATCCCTGACGCGTCGCTGCCGCCGACGTGGAACGGCTCGGGTTCGCCGGCCTTCTGCCGCGCGGCGATGACGTCGACGGGTCGCCCGAGGGCCGCCCAGACATTGTTGTAGTTGACCCCGGCGGCCATGACGTACACCAGCGCCTCACCGGGGCCTGGGCGCGGCGTCTCCACGGTCTCGACCGCAAACGCGGTCTGCGGGTCGCCGTAGCGCTCCGGACGGATGAGTTGAGCCTGCATCTGCGCGGGGATCTCGCCCAGGGGCGGCATCGAACCGATACCGGTCGAGCTCGGGGTGGCCATGAGCCTCCGGACGATACACGGCCCGCGCGCTCCACCGGCTGTGCCGGGGTGGTGCCGGTCAGCCCGTCGTGAAATGCAGGTTGGTCAGCACGTCATCGAATTGCTGGTCCGTGGCCACGTAGAACGGCGCGTCGCCCGCCGAGTTGGTCACGCTCCACATCTCGGCCACGATGGTGACGTTGCCGTGCGTTGCCGCGATGATGACGATGCCGACCGGGTTGCCCGAGCTGCCCGAGGTCGAGACGAGGTTCGCGGAATATCCGGTGCCGTCCGCGGGAATCAGCCCGATCTCCGCGCCGGGAACCGCTTCCACCTCGGTGATGTCCTGGAACTGGTTACCCGAGAAGTCACCGAGCGCGGCCGTCACCGCATGCTTCGTGTTGGTGGCCGCCTCGGCGCTGATGAGGATCTCCCCGATCGTGTTCCCACTACCGTCCTGCGCGAGAAAGTCCGCCGAGTCGGACGCGGGATCGCCCTGGTCGAGGGTGAGGTCCGATCCGCTGTAGTCGACGATGAACCCCCATTTGGTGTCGACGAACTCCTTGGAATCGGCGAGCCGCTGACCGACATCCGGCGCGCAGTAGAACCCACATCCCTGCGCGCTCGTCGAGACGCGCACGGCGAGGAACGTGACAAGGCTGGCGACGACTCCGATCGTCGCGACCGCCGCGGCGATCACCGACGCGTGGGAGAGCTTCATCGGGTGTTCCGCGCCCGCATACGGTGGTGGTGGCGAGTACTGCGCGAGGGCGCCGGGCGCCGTGGGTGCGCCGCACCTGCCGCAGAAGGTGTTTCCCGGCAGGAGTGCGGCACCGCAGCGTCCGCAGAACGCCCCCGCCATCACGCTACTCGTGCGTGTTTCGGAGCGGCGAGTCGCGCCGCGCCACAGCTCGGGCAGAACGCCATCGCGGGCACGAGACGGTGGCATTCACCGCACGGTGCGAGCGGTCCGATCGTGTGCTCGCCGGCCTCCTCGAGCAGGGCCGCGTGAAGCACCATGCGCACCACGACGAGGAGCACGGCGGCCCCCGCCGCCCACACGATGAGCAGCGACAGCGGATCGGGGACGAAATACCCGGCGACGCCGAGCGCGATCTGCGTCGCGAACCCGCCGGCCACCCCGATCGGTGTCACCCAGGCGGCTCTGCCGAGATGGCCGGGCGCACGACGCCAGATCGCCGCGGCGATCACGCCGGTCGTGCCCGCATTCACCACCGACGCGACGATGCCACTTCGCACGATCCGAAGCACGTCGTCGGCCGCAACACCGTGCACGAGTGGCGCCGTGAAGAACGGCCACGAACCGGCGATCACCTCGACCAGCGTGAAGCCGAGCGCCGACGCCGCCGCAAAGGTGAGCCCATCGAGGGTCTCGTCGAACTTCGTGCGCGTCAGCAGCACCAGCGGCCCGGCGAGCATCAGCGCCTGAGCGATCAACGGGAGCAGGATGCCGGTGACGATGGGACCCTGCGTTGTCCCGCTCAGCCGCGACGTCGTGAGTTGATTGGCGACGACGAAGTACGCGAAGCCGAGCACCCCGCCGGCGATCACGGTGAACAGCAGCACGCGGATCGGCTCGTCCTCGTAGACCTCGGACTCGTAGAGGTACAGCAGGTAGAGGACCGGCAGCAGGAGCACCGATACCAGCGTCGCCGGGGCGACGAGGCGCAGAGCCGCAAGGAGCAGGACCACCCCCACGCCGGCGACGAGAACCTCTCGGAAAACGTGGACCTGCCGGTGGGGCAGATGCGGGAACAGCGTCGTGATCACCGCGGATCGGGTCACGGGCTCGTGCGGCGCCGCCGCATACGCCGAGCGGCGCCCGTGCTCCGCGCTCAGCTCGAGATGCCTGCCGCAGTTGCCGCAGAACACTCCGGGCGGCACTCGCGCTCCACAGTGCCGGCAGCTGATGGTCGCCGTCGCGTCGGAGGATGCCGCCGTGCCGCCGGTGGGAGCGTCGCTCATCCGCCCGCTCCATGGGTGCGCTCGTACCACTCGAAATCGTCCGTGAGCGCGCCGACATCGGGGGTTCCGAGCCCGGTCGCCATGTCCCAACCGGGCCCCGCCGCGTAATGCAGGTTGGAGCCGAGGGTGATGTCATGGAACGCCGGCGCCGGCAGGCCCGGCGGTGACTGGGCGAAGAGATAGAGGGCGGGATTCGCAAAGCCGATCAGGGGCAGCGATTTGTGCGAGAGGTCCTCATCGACGAGCGCGGTGACCGCTGCCCAGAATGGAGCCGAGGCCGAGGTGCCGCCAACCGGACCCTCCTGCACCTGTGCCGGATTGCTCTGCCCCGGGGCGACGATGTCCCAACCGGACAGGATGTCGGCGTTGGCGGCGACGTCGGGCAGGCCCCGGCCGGTCATCGATGCGGGAATGCCCGGCCCCTGCTGCCACGCGGGTCGCGGGATCGTCGTGCTGACTCCGCCACCGCTGCCCCACTGCTCCACCGGCTCACCCCAGGCCGATTCCTGGAAGTAGCCGCCGTTCTGCGCGAGGTAGGCGGTGGTGCCGCCGACCGCGGTGACCGCGGCGCTGGACGCGTCGGGCATGACCGAGATCTCGGTGTTGGCATTCGGATCCTGGTCGGGAAAATCGTTCAGGCACATGAACGCGCCCCGATCTCCGGACGCCCAGAAGATGCTCATGCCCTGCGCCGCTGCGGCGGTGTCCACCTGGTTCTCCGCCGCGCCGTCGGCCGTCGCCCCCCGCTCCTGCTCGCAGCCGTGCTCGCTGATGCTGCTCGAGAGGATCGCCGTCGGGAATTGCGAGGCGATCTCGGTGATCACGGCGGGTATCGCAGCGCTGTCGCCGAATTCGTAGACCACCTCGGTTGCCCCGGGCGCGATCCCGTGGACGATCTCGAGATCCAGCGCCGCCTCACCCGCCACATCCGAATACTCCTTGTCGCCTTTCACGAGCGGCGCGCCCCACGCCGCGGCATCCTGATGCACCTGGACGTTGAACGGAGCGGACGGGGTGAACTTCCGCGCGTACGCCTGCAACACGTTCGTCGGCGGCACGCCCCACTCGATGAAGACCACCGTCTGCCCGGATCCATCGAGCCCGGCGTTGCGCAGTGGCGTGATGTCGTAGAAGGACGTCATGTCGGCGGGCGTGACGCCTTCAACGTCCGCGGCGGGCACCGCAGCCGTGAGATCACGCGGGTAGTCATCGAGCCCGGTGATCGCGATCACCGTCCCTGCCAATATTGCCGGGATCATCGGAGTGGCCAGCGCAGCGTAGAAGCGCGTGCCGTCTGTCGCGACGAACCGGTGGATGCCGACGCCGAGCCATCGCTCCATGTCGATCGCGGGTCCCGTCGCGGTCATGAGGACCTCGCCAGGATGCCACCGGGTCGCAAGCCCGGCCGCCGTGACCGCGCGCACGACGGACTCGGCGCGAGCGGGGTCGGGTCCGTAGCGTTCGGCGAACTGCGCGGGCGTCACGTGCGCGCCGGAGGCGAGCAGCGCGTCGAGCGCGCCCGGATCGCGCGACGCAAGGGTCAGATCAACGCTGATCGACTGCGCGGACGGCAGCGGGCCGAGGTCACGGCCGTCGCGGATCGCGACCTCGAGCGGGACCCGGCCGCCGGACGGGAGCGTCGTCGCAGCCGAGGGGTGCGTCACCGTGCCCTGTGACGTGCAGGCGGCGAGCCCCAGCAAGCACGCCAGGCTCGCCACGAGCAACCGCTTCACGAGACGCGAATCTTACGGACCGGAGCGGTAGCGCCACACCGCCGGGAAGGCGAGCGCGGCGGCGCCCAGTCCGACGAGGCAGAGCGCGCCACCGGTGACGATCGCGACCTCGGCGCCGAACGCGTTTGCCACCGCGCCGGCTTCCACGTCGCCGAGATACGGCCCTCCTGTCACGACCATGAAGTACAGCGACGTGAGGCGTCCGCGCAGCTCGTTGGGAGCGATGCGCTGCATGATCGTGTGCCGGCAGACGGCGCTGAGGCTGTCGGCGCCGCCGGCGATGGCGAGCAGCACGAGCGCCACCCAGAGGGTGCCGACGTAGCCGAAGACGATGATCGCCACGCCCCAGATGGAGATCGCGACAACGATGATGCGGCCGAGCCGGTTGGAGCGCGTCACCGGCCCGCTGAGCAGCGCGGCGACGACCGCGCCCACCCCGGGAGCCGAATAGAGCAGACCGAGTCCCTGCGCTCCGGCATGGAAGGTGGTCGCCGCGAGCACCGGGAACACCGCTCGCGGCAGGCCGAAGATCATCGCGGCGAGATCCATGGCGAATCCACCGAGGATCACCGGCTGGTGACGCGCGAAGCTGAGCCCGCGCAGGATCGCCGCAACCGGGCGCTCGTGCTCCGTTGACGAGCGTCCCTGCGGCGGCAGGAGGGCCACGGCGATCAGGGCGGCGCTGAACGTCAGGACGTCGACGGAGTAGGCGGCGGGCAGCCCGAGATGCGCGATCACCAGGCCGCCGATCGCCGGTCCGGCGATGAGGCCGGTGTCGAAGAGCACGATGTTGAGCGACAGCGCCCCTGCGAGCCGGTCGATTCCCACGAGATTCGGGATGATCGCGGTGCGTGCCGGGGAGTCGATCGACGCGAACAGCGCCGCGATCGCGACCACCGCGTAGATCGCGAGGAGCGGCGGGTGGCCCATCAGCGCGCCGAGCGCGAGCAGTCCCGAGCAGGACCCGAGACCGACCTGGGTCATGAGCAGCACGCGGCGCCGATCGAACCGGTCCACGATCGCGCCGCCGGCAAGTGAGCCACCGATGAGCGGCACCGCCTGCACGATGCCGAGCAGACCGACATCGAGCGGAGACCGGGTCTGCGAGTACACCTGAAAGGGCACGGCCACCACGGTGATCTGGCGTCCGACCAGGGAGATCATCTGACCGACGAACAGCCGCCGGAACGGTGGCGACTCCCGGAGCGACCGCGTGTCGACGGCCACGGTGCGCAGCAGCCGCCTCGCGGCCGGTCTGCGTGCGGGTTCGGGGTTCAGTCCCTCAGGCACGCTTGGTCAGAGTGGCGGGGGCGGGTGGTGCATCTGGTGTCGATCCCGGGCAACGCTATCCTGTCGGGCGATGCTCAGGACTCACGCCCGTCCGCGGTCCGCATCACGCAATGCGGTCGTGAGCCCGCGCGATACCTGGAATCCTGCGCAGTACGAGCGCTTTCAAGCGGAGCGCGAGCAGCCGTTCCACGACCTCGTGGCGCTCGTCACGCGCCGCCCGGCGGGACGCGTCGTCGACCTCGGATGCGGGACCGGGGTGCTCACCGCAGCGCTGCATCGTGCGCTCGAGGCGGCAGAGACAGTCGGCGTCGATTCCTCGGACGCCATGCTCGAGCGATCTCGCGAGATCGACGTCCCGGGACTGCGATTCGAGCGTGGGGACATCGGCGACTGGGCCCCCGCGGCGCCGTTCGATGTCGTCTTCTCGAACGCGGCGCTGCAGTGGGTTCCCGACCACCCCGCACTGCTGGCGCGGCTGACGTCGATGATCGAGCCGGGTGGCGAACTGGCCATCCAGGTGCCCGCCAATTTCGACCACGTGTCGCATCAGCTCGCCGCCGAGACCGCACGACACGAGCCGTTCGCGAGCGCGATGGGCCAGTACGTCCGCACGTTCTCGGTGATGGCGCCGGAGGCGTACGCGACGCTCCTTCATGCCCTCGGCTTCGAGTCGCAGATCGTGCGCATGCAGGTCTACGGCCACGTGCTCGAATCCTCGGACGCCGTGGTGGAGTGGGTGCGGGGCACGCTGCTCACCGACTACGAGTCCCGGCTTCCCGTGGCGCTGTACCAGGAGTTCCTCGCGCGGTATCGTGAGCAGCTCCATGCGGCGCTCGGTGATCAGCGGCCGTACTTCTATCCGTTCAAGCGGATCCTGATATGGGGACGGCGGCCGGCACGGTGAACACGCCGGCGATGCAGATCAAGCGCCTCGATCTCGGTCATCTGTACGTGGTGTCGAAGCCATGGCCGGTGCACGGCTTCGTCATCCTCCACGACACACTCGGCGTCGTCCTCGTCGACACGGGGTGCGGTGGACCCGACGAGCTCCTTCGCGAATTCCGCGTGGTCAACAGGACGGTCGCCGAAGCGCTCGCGGCGCACGGCCTCTCGCCGGTCGACGTCACGATGGTCGTCAACACCCACCTGCATTTCGACCACTGCGGGCAGAACGCGTCGTTCCCGCACGCGCCGATCCTCGTGCAGCGTGCCGAACACGATCGAGTCTTCCGCGACCGCGACGAGATGGCCGGCTGGCTCGAGGCGTCCGGCACCCGCTTCGAGGTGATCGACGGCGACCACGATCTCGCAGACGACCTGCGCATCGTGGCGACCCCGGGCCATACGGTGGGTCACCAGTCGGTCATCGCCACGACCGGGACGGGAACGGACCTCTTCATCGGCGATGCGGCATACACGCGAGCGATCTGGGACCGTGGTCCGGGCATCTCGAAGCTGCCGCCCGGCCAGGCCGCCGACGTCGACTCGTGGCGTCAGTCGCTCGAGGGCCTCAAGACGCGGGCACCTGATCGAGTGCATTTCTGCCACGACGCGTCCTGAGGTCCGCCGCAGCCTGACGCGTCGCGGGCGCGCCTATGCGTCGGGGTCGGTCCCGTCCCACTCCTCGATCGGCCGTGACCACCATCCCCAGTCCCCGTCCAGGCGCGCGCGGCCCGGGAGCGCGACCCTCCCGTTGCACCAGAGGAACGCATCACGCGGGTCGGCGTCGATGGGCAACCACATCGGGAAGAGGCGCGATACCAGCCGCGAGCACAACTCCTCCGGAAGAGCGAACGGATCGCCGAGCCCGTCCGATGTCCCAGGTGTGGACGAGCAGCTCGTCACAGGACATCGCGGCGTACCCGCCCGGTCGGTCATGCCCGACACGTGGAGGCCTCGCGCCTGGGCGCGCTCCGAACGACGTCGGCGAGCATGGATGCCTGTGCTCGAAGGATGTCGAGCAGCGCATCGATGCCGAGCCCAGGTGCGCTGTGCTAGCACGGGGAGGCGGCGTGTTGCCCGCGTCGCCAGGTGCGCCGCGTACCACGCCTGCGCGCTGATCATGTGCCGGAGGGTCTGGCTCGCAGTCCCACTCCAGGTCAGGGACCGGCGCCGTCCAGTCGCGGCCGGTGAGCGGCGTCAGGAAGCCGAGGACGAGGTCTCTGGCCGCCTCGACGTCAGCGGCGCCGAGGATCACGCGACGGCGTTGACGATCTCCGGACGCAGACCGGGGTACTTGGCAAGGTACTCGCGACGATCCCGCTTGAGCTGGTCGACCAGCGCGCGGTACTCGTCCGACCGCCCCTGGCGCTCGTACAGCTTTCTGGGCTGGAGGATCTCGGGGTCGTCGAGGTCGGGAAGCGACACCGCCACCTCATAGCCGAAATCCGGATCCACCTCCCACTTGATCGTGCCCTCGGAGATCGCCTTGACGATGGCGCTCGAGTACGGGATCGACACCTTCTTGCTGCGCTCGTCCTCGTCCTTGCCGCCGACACGCCCGGTGTTGAGCAGGTAGACGTGGAAGTCGCTGCTGTCCATGAGTTCGAGGAAGCGGTTCCCCTGCTGCTCGTGCCGCAGCGGGAAGAACGGATTCGTGCCCGGAACGCGCAGGAACTTGCCCGCCTCCTCGGCGCCTCCGGCCGACGTCCCGCGGGTCTCGCCGAGCATGAAGAACAGCGCGGCCTGCTCGCGGTTGAGCCGCGCGACCCCGGGGATCAGGTTGTCGTTGCGATTGAGGATCAGGAAGTGGTCGACCGCCTTGACCTCACGGGCGTCCTTGTGCCAGCCGAGCGCATCCATGCGGAAGACCGCGCGGCCGTTCGGCGTGTATCCGGTGTCGAAGAAGTCGACGACTCCCTCGTCGTTCTGCGAGACGTTCTCGAGGTAGGCCTCCGGCTTGCAGACGGCACCGTGGATGCTCGGCTCGAACTGTGGGTCCAGCGCGAACGTCTTCGCGAAGCAACCGTTCTCGGTGGCGACCACCCGTCCGCCCGGGTAGAGCGCGACGAAGTCGTCCTGCACCGGCTTGCTGTCGTTCTGGCGCGTGAAGGTCGTCGTGGTCTTGCCGGTGCCCGACAGGCCGATGATCAGCAGTGTCTGCTCGCCCTTCGCCGTCGGCACCACCTTGCAGCCCGCGTGGAGGGCCAGGCCCCCCTGGTCGTAGGTGAGCTTGTTCCACATCCGCAGCCCGCCCTTCTTCGACTCGCCGAAGTAGTCGCTGTTCAGGACGCGGGTCACGCCGGCATCGAGGTCGACCGCGATGATCCGGTCGCTGGGGTATCCGGGGGCGTCGAGGTTCGGGGTGTAGATGACCGTCAGGACGGGCTCGAAGTCGGGGCCGGGGTTCTCGGCGTCGAAGTACAGCCACCGCTGCATGCCGGCGATGTTGGCGTTGGCGGCCTCGATGAAGAGGCGGGCGGCGACGCGACGCTCGGGGTCGTTGCCGATGTAGCCGTCGATCACGAGCATGTCGTGGTCGCGGATGTACGCGTCCTGGCGCTCGGCGATCTTCGCGCCCTCGGCGCGGCTGATGGTCTGGTCGGAATGCTCCTCGGGCCGATCGGTGACCACGTAGGTGCTCGCCTTGCTCCGGGAGACCACCTTGGTCTGCACGTTGAAGTTGTCGTACTCGGTGTGGCGGGCGTTGGGCATGCGCGACGTCAGCTCGCGCAACTCTGCGGGAGACGGGTTCCAGCGGATGGTGCGAGCGGCCGGCAGGGTGCTCGCGTGGGGCTTGATGACGTCGGTCATGACTCCTCCAAATACCCCGGCCCGCGATCCCCCCGATTCCTCATCGATCGCGAATTCAGCCAGGTGTGACGGCGGTCGGAGCATACCAAAGGATCCTGAGATGGGCCGCTCCCGTCGCATCCGGCCGGTGCCGGCCATTGCGGATGTAGGCTGTGGTTGATGACTCAGACCGCTCCCGCTCCGATCGCCGAGGCCACGCAACTGCGAGAGCAGTCGTGGGTGTTCTTCAACGGCGAGACCGTTCGCTATCACGACGCCAAGGTGGGCCTGCTCACGCACGGTCTCAACTACGGGACCGGTGTGTTCGAAGGAATTCGCGCGTACTGGAACGCGGAGCGGGAGCAGCTCTTCGCGCTCTCCCTCTCCCAGCACTACGAACGCATGCACCAGAACACCCGTGCCCTGCAGATGAGCATTCCCTGGAGCAACGACGAGCTGTCGGCCATCACCCTCGACCTGCTCCGCCGCAACGAGTACCGGGAGGACGCCTACATCCGGCCGCTCTCGTTCAAGTCGGCCGAGATCATCGGGGTGAAGCTCCACGACGTCCCGGACAGCTTCGCCATCGTCACGGCACCGATGGGCCTGTACGTCGGCGACTCGGGGATACGAGCGATGGTCTCGTCCTGGCGCCGCATCGACGACTCGATGGCACCGGTCAGGACCAAGTGCACCGGGCTCTACATCAACTCGGCGCTGGCGAAGAGCGAAGCGCTGCAGGGCGGCTTCGACGAGGCGATCATGCTCTCGAACGACGGGCACGTCTGTGAGGGGAGCGCCGAGAACATCTTCATCGTCCGCCGCGGCGAGCTCATCACCCCGCCGCCGTCGGACAACATCCTCGAGGGGATCACCCGCTCATCGATCATGCACCTGGTTCGCGAGGAGATGGGTATCGAGGTCATCGAGCGCTCCGTGGATCGCTCCGAGCTGTATGTGGCCGACGAGGTCTTCCTCGCCGGGACCGGGGCGCAGATCGCTCCAGTGATCGAGATCGACCGCCGCCGGGTCGGTGACGGCGAGCCCGGGCCGCTGACCCTGCGTGTCCAGGAGACCTACCACAAGGTCGTCACCGGTCGCGATCCGAAGTACGCCGCCTGGCTGACGCCCGTCTACTGAACCGGGGCGCTCGCAGCCTCGACGCGCGTCTGGCCGGCCCCGCTCGACGTGGGCGTCAACGCGGCTGCGCACGCGGCGCACGTTCCATAGAAGTCCAGCGCGTCGTGGTCGAGCGCGAAACCGTATCCGCCCCGGATCGCGTCGATGAGCTGGTTCACCGCGGTGTCGTCGATCTCGGTTGTCGAACCGCAATGCCGGCAGACGAGGTGATGGTGGTGGTTGTCGGCGCACGACGTGTAGACGTGGACGTGCCCCTCGGCCTCGAACCGCTGGGCCACCCCCGCCTCGACGAGGAAGTCGAGGGTCCGGAAGACGGTCGCCCGGCCGAGGAGCGGATGCTCGGCGCGCAGCGAGTCGTAGAGCTCCTGCGCGCTCACGGTGTGACGGGCTCGGGCGAGCGCGGCTGCGACGATCATGCGTTGCAGCGTCAGGCGGTGGCCCTGCGCCGCGAGCCGGTCGGCGACGCTCGTGGGCATCGGTCAGCCCACCCGGCGCAGCCAGAGATCGGGATGGCGCAGCTCGTCTGCCGTCGGCATCATCTCGGCGGACTCCCATACCCGGTTGAGCGTGGTGAGCCCGGCCTTGTCAGCCACACCGACCGCGAACTGCTCGCCGACCTCGTACTGGCGCATCTTGATCTCGAGCCCGGTGATGGTGAGGATGAGCCGTTCGATGGGCCCGCGCTGCCGGCGTCGCCGCTGCATCGCGGCCTCGAGGCGCTCCGCGCCTCGGATCGACCGGCGGCCGGCGCGGTGCATGAGGAAGTTGCTGTAACCCTCGAGCACGCTCATCACCGACTGCACGCGGCTCACGGTGCGAAGCTGGCCGCGAACCGTGTCGGGCAGCTTGCGCACCATCTCGCGTGATGGAAGGAGCGTCTGCCCGTCGCTGGACAGCGCATCGAGCATCAGGCCACGCATGAGCCCTTCGAGATGCGCTCCGAGCCACGGATGGAGCTCGAACTGCCACGCGTGGGTGAGCTCGTGCAGGATGAGCCAGGGACGGAGGTCGGTGCCGCCGAGATACAGCTCGCGCTCGATCCCGGCGATGTTCGGCTCGACGAGGTAGAGGGCGCTGGGGCGAGGCGCGGCGTCGGCATCGTCCTCGAGCGTCAGCACCGGGTCGTACTGCCCGAGGACGCGCCGGGACATGAGGCCGAACAGCTCGCCGACGTAGCGGTCCAGCATCCGCCGGCTCATCCCGGTCGCGAGCGACTCGGGCACCCCGGCTCGAAGGCGCTCGACGGGCGCGAGCAGCCGCTGCACCATCGCGAGGTTGGTGTCGATGAAGCCCGACCGGTCCAGCGCGATGAACCGCGGATACCCCGTCAGGGGGACCTGGCAGATCTCGGTCATCAGCGGCGCGACCCGGGCGGCCATCTCCGTGTACGCGGACTCGAGGGCCGCTGCCTGGATGCCCGCCCGTCCGGGGGCATCGCCGGTCCGTGAGACGGCGATCCTGCGAACGTCGTCCCAGTCGACGAGGCGGCGGGGCGTGTCGACGTGCGGACGGAGCAGCACTCGGGCGGAGAGCACGGCGCCTGCGCCGACCGCCCCCACGGCGAGGGTCCGGCGAACGAAGTCGGAGCGCCTGGCCGGGCTCATCCTCCGATCATACGGGTGGACCGTCGTCCGCCCCGGTCTACATCGAGGCGCCGGCCCGTCCGTCGATGAAGATCGGGTGCTCCGGAGGCCTGCCCTCGAGCCAGTAGGCGTCGAGGCGCTCGTCGGTCCATCCGCGGTCCCGAAGGAAGGGTTCGTCGAGAATCTGCTGCCCGGTGAGCGACGGCGGTTCGGTGGAGACGATCTCCATCATCGCGTCGCAGAGGATCTCCGGCGAGCGCCACTGGCTGCGGTCCGCGAGGCCCCAGTTGATGCTGGCCAGGCTCTCGATGATGGTGACCGGCCACAGCGAGTTGCAGGCGATCCCGTCGGCCGCGTGCTCCGCGGCGATGCCGATCGCGAGCCGGGTCATGCCCATCTTGGTGGTCATGTACGCGACATGCCCCGGGCTGGGCTGCGTGGTGATCGGCGGTGAGCAGTTGACGATGTGGCCCCAGTGGCGTTCGACCATGTGGGGAAGGGCGTAGTACGCGCAGAGGTACGCGGCGCGGACGTTGATCTCCCACATCAGGTCGTAGCGCTTTGGCGGCGTCTGGAGGATCGGCTGCCACCACAGCGCGCCGGCATTGTTGATGAGGATGTCGAGACGCCCGAACCGCGCGACGGTGGCATCGACCATCGCCTTGACCTCGTCCTCGTGGCGCACATCGACCCGCACCGCGAGCGCCGTCCCTCCCGCGTCCTCGATCTCGGCGGCGACGGTGTGAATGCTCCCGGGCAGCTTCTCGGTCCCCGCCTCCGACTTGCCCGTGATGACGACCGACGCCCCTTCCCGAGCGAGGCGAAGCGCCATCGCGCGCCCGATGCCGCGACTCGAGCCGGTCACCACCGCGACGCGTCCATCGAGTGGGAGGAGGGCGCTCATGGGCGCGCATCATATGCGCCCCTACACTCACCGGGTGAGACGAACGCTCCTGGCCGCCATCGTGATGACGGCGGCCGTCGCGGGCTGTGGCGAGGCGAGCGCGCCGGCGGCGCCGGCGACCCAGACCCTGACCGGGTCCGGCTTCACGGCCAGGTTCAGCGCCTCGTGGACGAAGACCACGCGCACGAGTCAGGGCGCCACCGAGTACGAGCTGAGCTCGAACGGCTCGCTCAATGGCTCGGGCCTGCCCATCGCCGGCGCCATAGGGATCAGCGTCCAGGTCGTGCCGTTCGCCGTGCTGCAGGCGAGTGGCGCCCCGGATCCGTCGACGCTGACGCAGGTGCAGCTCATGGACGGGGTGGTGGGAACGCCGACGGGCGCCAGTGGCGTCACCGTGACCGTCGGGCTGCACTCCGTCGCCTTCGCCGGCGACACGGCGGCCGCCGCGAGCCTCACGTACACCAGCAGTGGAGTTCCCAACCTCCAGGAGGACGTGGTCGACCGTCATGCGAAGGTGGTCTATCTCGTCGAGCTCGACGTCGAGCCCTCATTGAAGGTGGAGGCTGAGGCCGCGATGAGCGCGCTCGTCAAGAGCTGGAGCTGGAGGGCGTGAGGGCCGCGCCTCCCTGATCGTCAGGGGACGAGGGCGCCCATCTCGTCGACGATCGCGGCAAGCCTCGCGGTGAGCGGGCCCGGAAGGCGCCGCCGCAGGATCTCGGCCACACTCGTGTAGTACCAGAGCTGCGCCGAGGGGTCGGCCACGGTGAACCGCTCCCATACCGAGTTGCCCGTCGAGTGAAGGTCCGCGACGATCGAGGACGCGTTGTGGACTTTGTCGCACGCGGAGACCAGGAGCGCATCGCGGTCCGCGGCGGTCTCGAGGTGATGGATGTACCCCTCCTTGCGCTCGCGCCACGGAGGCTTGGGCTCCCCCGGCACCGCGACCGTGTCGCTGCATGCTCGGACGATGCGAGCAACCCGGGGGCCGAATTCGCGCTCGATGCGTCCGAGGGTCCGGGTGCCGTCGTCGGAGTCCTCGACGGCGTCGTGCAGGAGCGCGGCGATGCCCACGTCCTCATCCGCACCGTTCTCGAGCGCGAGCGCGCACACCGCCATGACGTGCGCCATGTACGGGATGTCCGTCTTCTTGCGACGCTGCCTCCCGTGCACCTCCCACGCCAGCGAGAGCGCCGCGCTGAAGCGATCGGTGAGCGCAGGGGTGGAGTTGTCGCGGGCAGCCATCCGCACCCCATTGTCCGTGGCCGGCAGGGGTGCGGGGAGGCACCGCCCACTGGGACAGAATGGCGCGTGCGTTTCTACCTCGGCCACCGGCTCCCGGGCGGCTTCTGGGCAGGTGTCTCCACCTATGCGAGGCGGCCCCACCGGGCCGTCCGGCAGGCTGCGCGTGCGACCGGTGGGATCGGATGCGCCGGATGGATCGTGCTGGTGGTGGTGCTCGCGCTCGGCATCGCGTACTGGTACGTCAGCATCCCCGTGCTGGTGCTCACGGGCATCGCGGTGGGGATCACCGTGCACCGCCACCACGTGCACCGCGCGGCGAGCCCGGGCGTCGTGCCCGTGCCCGTGACATCCCCGGTCTCACCCGCTGCGCCACGCGCACGCAGCGTGCCCCCGCTCACCGCACCCGCCGACACGTTCAGGGTCGGCTCGCTGGTGCACCTGGAGAAGGACGGGACGCGCGCGACGTACTACGTCGACCACGGCCGTACCCCGGACGAGATCGTCCTGAAGCGCGTCACCGGCGCTCGATCCGCACCCGATGCCTGATCCCGCGCTGCTCGGGCTGGTCGTCGACCGGATCGAGTTCGAGTCCGCCGCCGGCGGGCTCGGCCGAGCTCATCCTCGCGGCGTTCCAGGGACCGGGAGCGCTCCAAGGGGTGTTGCGGGGTGAGGCCGGTGCGGCGGCGAAGGAGGCGGCGCTCACCGCGCAGGATCGCCGCGCGGCCGTCTACCTCACCGCGATCGAGGTCGAGGGCTTTCGCGGCATCGGTCCTGAGTCGGTGCTCAGCATCGTCCCGGGGCCCGGCCTGACCCTGGTGGTGGGCCGCAACGGATCGGGCAAGTCGTCGTTCTCCGAGGCGCTCGAGATGGTGCTGCTCGGCACGAACCAACGGTGGGAGAACCGAGTGCGGGTCTGGCGCGACGGGTGGCAGAACCTGCACCACCGTCACACGCGGGTGGCGGCGAAGTTCACGGTCGACGGCCGCAGACAGCCGCTCGAGGTCGCCCGCGTCTGGAACGACGGCGACGGTGTCGACGCGTCGAGGCTCATCGTCGACGGAAAGCCCGCAACGCCGGAGACGCTCGGATGGGCCCGCGCGCTCGCCGGTCACCCCCCATTGCTGTCGCACAACGAGCTGGAGCATGCCCTCGACCGCGAGCAGTCCAAGCTGTACGACGCGCTCGCCGGGATCCTCGGCCTCGGCGACCTCGCCGATGCCCAGAAGGTTCTGCGGGATGAGCGGCTCGATCGGGAGCACACCGCCAAGGAGGCGCGCGACGCGCTTCCGGCGCTGCGCGCCCTGCTCGAACGCACCTCCGACGAGCGCGCCCGGGCGGTGCTCGCCGCGCTGGCATCGAAGCGATGGGACCTCGACGCGGTCGCGAGCACCGTCGACGGCACCGCCGTCAGCGATGAGCGCAGCGTGCTCCGCAAGCTGCGTGATCTGGCGGGACTGCCGGTGCTGGACCGGGAGCGGCTCAACGCGACCATCAGCGGTTTGCGGGACGCGCATGCCGCCACGGAGCGCCTGCGTGGGACCGATGCGGGTCGAGCACACGAGGTCGCAACGCTGCTTGAACAAGCGTTGGAGGCGCATGCGCATACCGAGGGAGAGCGATGCCCGGTGTGCGGCACCGACGGCGTCTTGACGTACGAGTGGCGGGTGCGAGCGCGCGACCAGGTGAGTGAGCTGCGAGCGGCGGCGGATGCCGTGCGCACGGGCCAGGCCATGCTCACCGATGCGATGCGACAGGCGCGACAGCTCGTTGTTTCGGCGCCGTCGGGGTTGCGCGACGCGGCGGGCTCCGGCGTTGACACCGGGGTCGCGATCGAGCTCTGGGAACGGTGGGCCGACGCTCCCGCTGACAATGACGCGCTCGCGCTCGCCACGCACCTGGAGGCCCACGGTCCGCCGGTGATCGCGGCGATCGCGGATCTTCGCAGAGCGGCGGCGACCGAGCTCGAGCGCCTGGAGCGCGCGTGGCGCCCCGCGGCCGATGCGATCCTCGCGTGGCTGCCACTCGGACGCCGAGCGCGTGAGGCCGAGCTGCCGATGACGCGGCTCAAGGACGCCGAGGGCTGGCTCAAGGACGCACACAACGAGTTGCGCGACGAGCGTTTCCGTCCGATCGCCGGCGCGGTACAGGAGAACTGGACCGAGCTGCGTCAGGACAGCAACGTCACGCTCGGGGAGCTGCGGCTGGTCGGCTCGGCGGCGCAGCGCCGTCTGTCGCTCGACGTCAAGGTGGACGGTGAGGACGGATCCGCGCTCGGCGTGATGAGCCAGGGCGAGCTGAACTGCCTTGCACTGTCGTTGTTTCTTCCACGTGCCGCGATGCCCGAGTCGCCCTTTCGGTTCGTCGTCATCGACGACCCCGTGCAGGCGATGGATCCGGCCAAGGTCGCGGGCCTCGCCACGGTGCTGTCGCGCGCGGCCCGCGACCGGCAGGTGATCGTGCTCACGCACGACACGCGACTCGCCGATGCCGTGCGACGCCTCGACATGACCGCGACGGTGATCGAGGTGGTTCGTCGCGAGCAGTCGGTGGTGGAACTCCGCGGCGTGCACGACCCGGTGCAGCGCTACATCGACGATGCGTTCGCGGTCGCGATGACCAGGGACCTGCCCCCCGAGGCGCTGCGCGTCGTCCCCGGCTTCTGCCGGCTTGCGCTCGAGACCGCGTCGTCGATCGCGGTCACGCATCGCATGCTGCGGCAGGGCACGACCGAGGAGCAGCGCCAGGGTGCGCTCGGGCGGCCGACGACGCTGATGATGTGGCTCGCGCTCGCATTGCTCGACGATGCCGGACGGAGCGGGGACGTGATCACGTTCCTCGAGCGGGAGCACCGCTGGGCGGTCGACGCTGTGAGGGAGTGCAATCGGGGCGCGCACAGCGGCCGGGTCCCCGCCGACGTGGTCGGCTTCATCCGCAGTGTGGAGAAGCTCACGAAGACGATCGGCATGGAGCGCTGAGACCGATGGAGGTTGCACCGGACGCGCAGGCGCTCGTGTCCGCGGCGCGCGACCTGATCCGCAACGATGACGCGAAGACCGCCGGGTTGTGGCCGCGCGCGGCGGCCCTGCTCGCCCGGCAGGGACTCGAGATCGCGATGGAGCGGTTGTGGCAGGTGACAGCACCCGGCCTGGAACGCACGTCGACGCGCTGCCAGCTCCTCTGCGTCGGGGAGATGCTCAACGATCGCGGGCTCGGCGGCCGGGCGACGGTGACGTGGTATGCGCTCTCCGAGGCGTGTCACCACCGCGTCTACGCTCTCGCCCCGACCGCCGCGGAGCTGAACGCTGCGCTCGAAACGGTGTGGGAGCTCGCCGATTCGGTGGAGCGGCTGCGACGCAGGGCCGGCGGCTGACCCGGGCCTCAGACGCTGACGGCTCGGCGCACACCGTCGATCAACGCCGGCTGGGGGCGGCCGTGGAGCGCCGCCTCCACCGCATCCAGCGCCGCGTTCACCGACATCCCGTGGTGGCGGGCCAGGAACGTCGCAGCGAGCGCAGGGGTCCGGTGATCGGCCGACACGCAGTGCGCGTAGACATCGCGTCCGTCCGCCACCTGCCGGTTGATGAAGTCGGCGGTGTCGGCGAGCAGGAAGGCGAGGTTCGGGTTGTCAGCGTCGTCGCCGTCGATGAAACCGATGACGCGATGCGCGACCTTGCCGGGGATGTCCCGGCTGCCCATGCGGCACAGCGAGACGACCACGTCGGCCCCGGTCTCCAGGGCTGTCGTGATGCCGGCGATCCCGCCCCAACGGACGCCGAACAACGTCACCGGCTCCGGGCCACAGGAGAAATGGTCGCGGTAGTACGGCATCAGATGCACGCGTCCCGGCCATCCGTTCGAGTCAGGGCGACCACCGTTTGCGGCGCGCCGAGCCATGTTGGTGAGGTCGATGCCGTGGAGGTCGGGTCTCCCGTACAGGCGCTTGCCGTGCAGCACCGAATCCCAGGCGAGGGGCACGGCGGTCGCTCCCCATCGGGCGCCGAGCAGCGCGCCGGCGATTGCCGCCACGGTGTCGGTATCCCCGCCTGCTCGAACCGCCGCCTCGATGGCGATGATCAGGTGGCGGCACGGCGCCGCACCCTCCGGGACAGGGGTGTTCACGATCGCGGAAAGCGCCGCCTGAAATGCATGGATCACCCACCCGTTGGTCGCATGGAACTCCTCGGGGGGACGCACGCACGCCTCGTCGATGAGCTGGAGCCACCACTGGCGCCGCGCCTTGGGCACGCGTCCGAGGGCGTGGCGGATCGCCTCGGCGAAGTCCCACCGCTCATCCGAGCCGGGCGCTGCATGGATGGTGTGCTCGATCGCGACTGCCCAGATGACGCTGGCATCGATGCAGTCCACATGCGCGTGCGTGAGCTCGGTCGTCGCTCTCGCATACGTCGCGATCTGCCCGGGGCGTCCGGGAAACGAGAGTGCGGCGGGCCCGATACGCATCAACGCGCCGTTCCCGGAGCCGTCGGGGTGGAGGCGGTGGTACTGCGTGGCCGACTCGCGCAGTGGCGGCCCCACGCCCAGCACCGCCCGGATCTGGCTGCCCACGTCGCGCGGCTCGCTGGCGAACCATGCGAGGAAGTTCTCCTCGACGGCATCCACCCGGCGGTTGCCGGTTGCGAGCGGGCTGAGGAGGGCCAGCGCCATCTGGGTGTCGTCGGTCCACTCCCCGGGCTTCCATCCGAACACCCCACCCCCGGTCATCCCCAGCTCGGCGCTCGCCGCCAGGGGGCGTCTGAACTCGTAGGGCGCTCCGAGCGCGTCCGCGGCCGCCGCGGCGAGCACGGCTCCCGCCGATCGATCGGCTATGACGGGGTCAGTCGGGGCATCGATCTGCGTCAACGCACGGTAGGAACGCGGCCGGGGGGCACTTTGTAACGATCGAGGACGTCCGGCGCCGAACCTCACCCGAGGCTGTGACGGATCCGGCCATCCACGTCGAGCGCCATCTCGGTCCTTCCGAACTCTGCCACTCCCCGTGAAGCTCCATATTGGCACCCGGGTCCGGTCACGCGCTTAGCACTCACGGTCGCCACCCGCTAGCAGTCCCACAGCCCGAGTGCTAAACTAGCCGCTGGAACCCAAGGCTAGAGGACATACCAGGAGGAACCATGGCCAAGCAGCTGCTGTTCGACGTCGAGGCTCGTGCCCATCTCAAAAGAGGTGTGGACAGGGTCGCGGACGCCGTGAAGATCACGATCGGCCCCAAGGGCCGCAACGTCGTGCTGGACAAGAAGTTCGGCTCGCCGACCATCACCAATGACGGGGTCACGATCGCCAAGGAGATCGAGCTCGAGGAGCCCTTCGAGAACATGGGCGCCCAGCTGGTCAAGGAAGTGGCGAGCAAGACCAACGACATCGCTGGTGACGGGACCACCACCGCCACCGTTCTCGCCCAGGCGCTGATCGCAGCGGGCCTGCAGAACGTGGCCGCCGGCGCCAATCCGATCCAGCTCAAGAAGGGCATCGAGCTCGGCGTCGAGGCGATCGTGAAGGCGATCAAGGACCAGTCGATCCCGATCTCGGAGCGCGAGAAGATCGCACAGGTCGCATCGATCTCCGCAGCCGACCCCACCATCGGCGAGACGGTCGCCGACGCGATGGAGAAGGTCGGCAAGGACGGCGTCATCACCGTCGAGGAGTTGAAGGGCCTGGAGACCGAGCTCGAGCTGGTCGAAGGCATGCAGTTCGACAAGGGCTACATCTCCGCATACATGGTCACCAACGCCCAGCGTATGGAGGCCGTGCTCGAGGATCCCTACATCCTCATCACCGACAAGAAGATCTCGGCGATCGCGGACCTGCTCCCGATCCTCGAGAAGGTGGTGCAGAGCGGCAAGCCGCTCGTGGTCATCGCCGAGGACGTCGAGGGCGAGGCCCTTGCGACCCTCATCGTCAACAAGCTGCGCGGCACCTTCAACGCGGTCGCCGTCAAGGCGCCGGGATTCGGTGATCGCCGCAAGGCGATGCTCCAGGACATCGCGATCCTCACCGGTGGCCAGGTGATCAGCGAGGAGGTCGGCCTCAAGCTCGACTCCGCGCAGCTCAGCTCGCTCGGCCGCGCCCGCAGCGTGAGCATCACCAAGGACGACACGACCGTCGTCGAGGGCAACGGCAGCAAGGACGCGATCAAGGGCCGCATCGAGCAGATCAAGGCCGAGATCGACAAGTCCACCAGCGACTGGGACAAGGAGAAGCTCCAGGAGCGTCTCGCCAAGCTCAGCGGCGGCGTCGCCGTGATCAAGGTCGGCGCGCCGACCGAGACCGAGCTCAAGGAGAAGAAGCACCGCATGGAGGACGCCGTGTCCGCCACACGCGCTGCTGTCGAGGAGGGCATCGTGCCCGGTGGTGGGGTCGTCCTCGTGAACGCGATCCCCGCGCTCGACAAGGTGAAGGCCGAGGGCGATGTGCTCACCGGCGTCAACATCCTCCGTCGCGCCCTCGAGGAGCCCCTCCGTCAGATCGCGCAGAACGCCGGCATGGAAGGCTCCGTCGTCGTCGACAAGGTGAAGTCCCTGCCCAAGGGCCAGGGCTTCGACGCCGCCAAGGGCGAGTATGTCGACATGGTCAAGGCCGGGATCATCGACCCGACCAAGGTCACCCGCTCGGCCGTGCAGAACGCGGCGTCGATCGCCGCCCTGCTGCTCACCACCGAGGCGCTGGTCACCGACATCCCCGAGAAGAAGGGAGCACCGGCCGGCCCGCCGATGCCGGAGTACTGATCGGCAGCTGATCCGATTTCCGAGAGGGCGGTCCGGGCTCGAGCCTGGACCGCTCTTTCTTTTCAGGCCATCGACGACCGTCTCCGGGAGCAGCACGATCACGATGCGACGAGCCCCGGCATCGAGCCGGGCCATCAACGATCGGCTACAACCCGGCGACGGCCGGTCCGTCGCGCGGAAGCCGCGGGTAGATTCGTGCCCAGCAAATCCCAAAGCCACCGAGGAGCCTCGAATGAGTGACGCGCCGCCCAGCCATCCCCTGGAGGAGTCGGTCGGCTCCGCCTTCCTGAACGTCACCGGGATCGGGAGCCGTCTCGCCCGGCGCGATGCCGACGAGGCACGGCTGGACACGCTCGACGATCAGATGCTCACCGATCTCGACAGGGAGTTCCACGAGCGTGGCGAGGAGGCCGTGCCCGGGTTGGACCTCACCGCCGTAACCAGGATCGACGCCGAGTTCACGCCCGCCGCGTTCCTGCTCATCGCCCGGGACACCTTCCGAGTGCTCCAGGACACCCACGGGTCGGGCGCACCGTCGCTCGACGCCGACATCGCCTCGGCGGAGGTGACGGCGGCCTCAGTCGTCGACGGACGCGAGCGGGCGGTGGTCCGCTTCGGCATCAACGGCGGCACGGCGGCGGTCACGCAGGACTGGACCTTCGAGCGCGATCCGGGCGTCGACACGAGCGCCGAGGACGAGCAGCACGAGATCGCCGACGGCGGGTGGACGGTGCCGCATCGCGGCTGGCGCCTCATGGGGATCGCCGCCGCCTGACCGGACCTTCGAGGGATCATGGGCGGGTTCAGAACCCATGATCAGTCGCGTCCAGCTTCCCGGCCCGTTCTCCCGCATCCCCCTCGGGTGGGTGATCGCGGTGATCGCGTTCGCGATCGCCGGTGCCTTCGCGGCCACCAAGGGGATCAACGGCAACGCGCTGATCTTCGCGGCGGTCGGCGTGATCTTCCTCATACGGGGAACCATGCGGTTCGCGGAGGGTTCGCGGCGAAGCGGGGCCGCTGAGCAGCAGGGGGCCGCAGACCCGCTCTCAGCCGTCGCGGACCCGCTGCCGGTCGTCAAACCCCTCGCGTCGGTGACCGCTCCCACCCCTGCCGGCACTCTCGAGGCGGTGATCGAAGCGCGGGAGCTGGTCAAGCGTTACGACGAGGTCGTCGCGGTCGACGGTGTGAGCTTCACCGTGCACCGTGGCGAGATCTTCGGGCTGCTCGGACCCAACGGGGCCGGCAAGACGACCACCCTGGAGATGCTCGAGGGGCTCACCGGCATCGACGCGGGCACCGCACTGGTGCTCGGCACCGACATCAGGCATGACGCTGTGGCGGTGAAGCGGCGCATCGGCGTGCAGCTCCAGGCGACCGCGCTGCCCAGCTTCACGACGGTGGTCGAATCGATCGATCTGTTCCGCAGCTTCTACGACCACACCCGCGACGCCGCCGAGCTCATCGAGGAGTTCGACCTGGTGCCGCAGACGAAACGCATCACGACCAAGCTGAGCGGTGGCCAGCAGCAACGGCTGAGCATCGCGCTCGCGATGGTCAACGATCCGGAGGTCGTCTTCCTCGACGAGCCCACGACGGGGTTGGACCCGCAGGCCCGCATCTCCCTGTGGGGCTTCATCGAGCGGTTTCGCGCGAGCGGCAAGACCGTGATGATCACCACCCATTACATGGAGGAGGCGGAGCGGCTCTGCGATCGCGTCGCGGTGATGGACCAGGGCCATATCGTCGCGCTCGACACGCCCGACCGGCTCATCGCATTGCACGGCCCGGGTACGAGCATCGAGTTCTCGAGCCACGATGCCGACGAGGCAAGCATGCGCGCGCTCACCGGCGTGGAGTCCGCTCAGGTCAGCGGCACGAATGTCCGGCTGCTGACACGGAGTCCCGAGGTCGTGCTTGCGCAGCTGCTGCATCCGGATGCGGCGGGCCGCGACGGCATGAGCAATCTGCGTGTCGAGCACGGGACCTTGGAGGACGTGTTCCTCGCACTCACCGGACGTGGACTGGAACTCGTGAAAGCCTGGTTCGCGCTCGTCAAGACCACCGTGCGGAGCAGCTTCCGCAACCGCGCTGCGCTCATCTTCACGCTGCTGATCCCGATCTTCCTGATGGTCCTGCTCGGCAACGTGCTCGGAGGTGGGAACGCATCGGTCAACATCGGCGTCGTCAATCACGCGCGCACCGCGCTGAGCACCTCGTACATCGGCGTGCTCAAGGGAGACAAGAACCTCGTGGTCGAACAGGGGAGCGCGGCCAAGGAGTCGGATCGTCTCCAGCACGACGACGTCGTGGCGGTGGTGGTGATCCAACCCGATTTCGCGACGCCGTGTCCTGTGGGTCAGCAGTGTGCCGGCACCGGCGTGAACCTCCAGCTCGACAGCAACGATCCCCAGGACTCGAACATCGCGGCGCAGATCATCAACGCCCTCACGCAGGGATTCTCACTGGCCGCCCACATCGGAGGGACCCCGGGCATCAACCTGACCACCACCGAGGTCGGCACGCAGAACATCACGCCGATCGACTACTACCTCGCGTCGATGATGGCGTACGTCGCGGTGCTCGCCGGACTGACCTACGTCTCGGTCACCATCGTCGATCAGCGCGAGCGCAAGGTTCTTCGCCGCTATCGCGCGACGCCGCTGCGCCCGCTCCAGGTGCTCGGGGCGGCGATGACCGGTGGCGCCGTCACGGTTGCGCTCGAGGTCGCGGTGCTGGCCGTCGTCGGTGTGATTCTCTTCGGCGCCCGCGCGCACGGCAGCTGGCCGCTCGCGATCGTCGCGCTCATCGTGGGCATCGCGAGCTTCGTGAGCATCGGGTTCCTGCTCACGTCGTTCGTCCGCACGAGCGACGCGGCCCGAGGCATCTCGAGCCTGATCGGCTTCCCGATGCTGTTTCTCAGCGGCATCTTCTTTCCTGTGGATGCGCTCCCCCAGTGGATCCAGACGGTCGTCCACGTGCTCCCTGTGTACTACGTGTCCGACGCGCTGCATCAGATCCTCAACGCGGGAGCCGGGCTACCGCCGATCGACATCGCGGTGCCGCTTGCGTGGACCGTCGCGTGCTTCGCCGTCGCCGCGTGGCGATTCCGCTGGGATTGACGGTCAGGTGCAGGCGGTGGCGCGATACGACGCGCTGCCCAGGTCGGGCGCCGGGCGACCTCTCACGGTGATCGTCGAGCCGCGTACCGGGGCAGCGCAGCCATGCGGGAACTGGACGAAGACGCTGCGCGCGCCCGCCTGGATATAGCCGTCGCAGGAAGTCGCGTTGCACTGATACGGCTCGAAGGTCCCCGAGAGCGTGGTGGTGCCGTCGGCGTTGACACCCTTGACCGGGTTCGCGAAGAGCCCCGTGACGCCGACCACGAGCAGCGCCACGACCACGACCACCGCGACGACCACAACAGGGATGCCCCAGGCGGGTCGCCGCCGCCCGGATGCCGTGTCCGCCGAGGTGACCCCCGGGGCGTGCTGCTGACTCGGCATGGCACTGCTACGGTACCCAAGTCCTGCCATGCGGCACCCGATCGTCTTCCTCACCGACTTCGGCCGCGATGACACGTATGCCGCGGCGCTCACGGGCGCTGCCCTGAGCGTCGACCCGAGCGCCGTCTGCATCGACGGAACCCACGGCATTCCGGCGGGAGATGTGCTCGCCGGTGCGTACCATCTGAAGGCACTCGCTCGCGCGTTCTCCGGAGGGGCGGTCTTCTGCGCCGTGGTCGATCCGGGGGTGGGGACCGACCGGCGAGCGATCGCGGTCGACGTGCTTGGGCTGAGGTGCGTTGCTCCGGACAATGGGTTGGTGTCGTATCTGTGGGGCGAGGCACCCGCAGCCGCGCGGCGCGCGGTGCTCCTCGAAACCCCCGCTGACGCGGCGCCCACATTCCACGGCCGCGACGTCTTCGCGCCGGCGGCCGCGATGCTGGCTTCGAGCGAAGGGCTGGGCGGCTTGGCAGCGTCGATCAGCGACCCGATCGTGCTCGCCGAGGCGTTCCCGGTGGTATCGGCTTCAGGGGTGGCCGGCCGGGTGATCGTGGTCGATCATTTCGGCAATGCCATCACGACCATCCGTGCCTCCGATCTCGGTGGCGCCACGGTGCGTGCGGTGAGCTGGCCGGGTGGCTCGTGCCGGGGCATCGTGACGATGTACGCGGCGATCGGCGGCGGGCCCGCGGCGCTGATCGGCAGCGCCGGTCACCTCGAGATCGCGGGAGGCGGTCGACCTGCCGCGACCGTCGGAGGGCCGCGGCTCGGCGACCCCGTCGAGGTGGCGTTCGCATGACAACCGCCGGCGATGGCGCCGCGGCGCTCGGCGACCTCACGTCGGAGCAGGTGGCCGCGCTCGACGCCGCGGCGCTCGACTGCGGTGTCTCGACGCTCCAGCTGATGGAGATCGCCGGCTGGCAGGTCGCACGCCTCGCCTGGACATGGATGGGTGGCCGGATCGCCGCCGTCACTGTTGTTGCAGGGCATGGCAACAACGGCGGCGACGGGCTGGTCGCCGCGCGTGAGCTCGCCACCTGGGGCTGCACGGTGCGCGCCCTCGTCGTCGCTGACGAAGCGCGCGTCGGCGGCATCGTGCGAAGCCACGTGGAGTCAGCTCGCAGCTGCGGGGTCGACGTGCGAATATCCTCGGACGTCACTGCGGCGCACGACGCGATCACCGGTTCGGGGCTGATCATCGACGCGATCCTCGGGACCGGATTGAGCAGTGAGCCGAGGGCTCCGCAGGCGAGCGCGATCCGGGCGATCAACGATTCGGGCGTACCGGTTCTCAGCGTCGACGTCCCGAGTGGTCTCGACGCCACGAGCGGCACGGCGTTCGATCCGTGCATACGCGCCACGCTCACGTGCACGCTGACGGCCATGAAGCATGGTCTGCGCAGCGTCGCCGGCTCGGCGCACGCGGGCGAGGTGTGGGTGGCGGACATCGGAATGCCCGCGGCCGCATGGGAGCGTGCCGGGCTCCCTCGACCTCCGCGTGTGACCGGCGGAGAGTTGGTGCACGTTTCGTCCGCATCTCATTAGTTGACCGCGGAGGCGACTCCCGGGTATTCTTCGGCCACATCCCGCGCCGCCGGCGCAAACGTCATGATCAACGTCTCAGCACACATCGCTCCCGAGGCGCGCGAGCTTGCCGCAACCGCACGCGAGCAGCTCGATGATCTGGTCACGTATGCCACGCATCTGGTGAATCACCAGGCTGATGCCGTGGCCTTCGTGGCCGGTGGCATCCATCACGCCAGCCGCTATCCACCCACGCGTCTCCGTGTCGACGGGCGAGCCGCCCTCTATCGCGCGGTCACACGCGCATGCCGCCACGGCCAGCGCTACCCACCGCGGCCGCAGGGCATCGGCCGGATGTTCCGGCGGACCGCCAGCCCGATTCGCGTCGAGATCGGCGGCGGCGATGCCGGCCGGGTCAACACCGTCAAGCGCGCCCTCGCGATGCTCGGCTTCGATCGCAGGGCGGCGCTGTTGCTCCGTGACCTCTGCGGCCTCGACTACCGCGAGATGGCACGAGCGCTGGAGTGCTCACCGGAAGCGGCGGCGCGCCTCGTCGCGGCCGCACGCCGCGAGTTCGGTTCGATCTACCGGGAGATCGCCCTGTGAGGTGCAGCCTCCTCTCGCTCAGCAGTTACCTCGACGCGGAGCTCGACAGCGAGCCGTCCGGTGAGCTCGAGGCCCACCTGCTGGCGTGTGATCGCTGCCGGACGGCGATCGGGTACCTCCGCGAGGAGTTGCAGCGCATCGCGGGGCTCGCTCGCGTGCACCTTCCGGACGACGCCGTCCACGCCCTGTTCAGCCAGATCGGGCTGATCGGAGAGGAGGACGATCTCCCCCCCGCGCCGGAGCACCGTGAGCGGCTGGTGTCCGTCGAGGCGCCACCCTGGTTCGGCGTCGAGCGCGGCAAGGCGTTGCCCTGGGCCCCGCGCGGCTCCGCACACGAACCGATGTCGGCAGGTCCGCCGCGAGAGCTGATCGGCGGTCGCTCGCCGATCACCGCCGTCGCCGAGCCTCCCGAACTGCTCCTGTGGGATGAGCCGCTGGATCAGATCGAGACGGCTCCGGCGCCGTCGCCCGCTCCGGCCCCGGTGCCGCCGCCGGTCGCGGAGCCCGAAGAGGTCGTCGACTGGGCGATCCCACCCGAACCCCGATTCGACGGCTCCGCCGACGCCACGGTCGCAGAGCCGCGACCCCCGGACGTTCTTCCCGCCGAGCCACAGCCCCCCGACCTCGCCTCATCCGCCACGGTGGCGCCGGAACCCTCGCTGGCCCACCCGCCGAACGCGTTCCACCGGCTCCGCGATGCCGTCGCGGTCCGCATGGCGCTGTGGCGTGGGGGATCGCAGCTTGATTCGACGGTCGAGATCGTGAGCGGCGCCGGGGCGCCAACCTGGAACGATCGGGCTCACACGAAGTCCTGGACCGAGAGCGAGCCCGTCGTCGCCATGCCCGACCCTGAGCCGGTGGTGGGGCCGGTGCGCCCGCCGGACATCGTGCCTCCTGCCGTCGCCGCCGCTGTCGAGCTCCCCCCGGTCCCCGAGACGCCGGTCCCGGCGACCTCACCGGCACCGACCGACCTCGCCGACCTGCTCAGCGAGGTGTCGAAGCTCGCGGCGCCACTGGAACGCTCACATCCGCCTGTCGCGGATGTCGACCCGCAGCCCGAGCGGCCGGCGCCCTGGCCGGCTCCGATGGATGAGCCGATGGAACTCTCGCCGGTCGTGACCGTGGAGCCGATCTCACCGGGTTCGACCCCTCGCATCGATCCGATCCAGCCCGATGAGGGCCCGATGCCACGGGACCCCGCACCATCCCAGCGCCCCGGTCGCCATGTGCGCCGCCTCAAGGCGCAGAAGCCGGAGCGACGCCCGTGGGATCCGACCAGGCCGGTGACCGGCCGGCATGTCCTGCCCATCGGAGGCCCTGCGGTGGGTGCCGCAGACCGGGACCGGAGGCTCTGGGCGTTCGCCGCCGCGACGGTCGCCGTCATGGTCGTGGGGCTGCTCGTCGGCAGGAACGTCGTCCAGCCGTCGACGCACGCCTCGACGACCGTCATCCGTCCCAGGCCCACCATTGCCGCCACGGCGCCGGCGACCCAGGCGCCGCTGCCGATCGCCACCCCGCTCCCCGCGGTCACGGTGCCGCCCGCGCCCACCGCGGCCCAGCTGACCGGAGTCAAGAAGCTCGGCACGGGCTCGGTGGGCTTCTCGGTCGCCGACGTCCGGTACGGCGAGCATCCGAACGACTTCCGCATCGTGTTCGACCTAGCGTTCCCGGACACCGTCAGCGGCGCACCGGCGACGGTGATCGGCTTCGACGGTTCAACGACCATGTATATCGAGTTCACCGGCGTGACCGGCACGGCGCCCATCGCAACCCCGCCGTCGGGTCAGGTGGTCGCATCGCTGGAGCCGCTGCCGATGGCG
Source organism: Candidatus Dormiibacterota bacterium (assembly GCA_963848445.1). Lineage (GTDB taxonomy): Bacteria > Chloroflexota > Dormibacteria > Aeolococcales > Aeolococcaceae > Palsa-851. Next base: position 254,183 of record CAWKDT010000003.1, on the reverse strand, counting down.
CGCAACTCGGATCGCCTCGTCTTCAAGATCACCTTGCGTCACAAGGCCCCGTTCGACGCGTACTACCTCCCGGGGGGACGCCTGATCATCGACGTCACGTAGCGGGGAACCGGCCCCCGAGGCTCATCCCGCGCCGGTCGTGACTCCCGCCGACGGCGCCGGCGATTCAGTGTCGACCATCGGCTGCCCGTGTTCCCGGCGGACATCGAACTTGATCACCTTGCCCGCGGGATTGCGCGGCAACACGTCGACGAAGATCACCGACTTCGGTTGCTTGTATCGCGCGAGCCGCCCCTGCGCATACTCGATGATCTCGTCCTCGGTGAGCGTGACGCCGTCCTTCGGCACGATCACCGCGCGCACGGTCTCACCCCAGCGCGGGTGCTGCACGCCGATGACGGCGACCTCCTTGATCCCGGGGTGCTGGTACAGCACGTCCTCCACCTCCGCGGGATACACGTTCTCACCGCCGCTGATGATCATGTCCTTCTTGCGATCGACGATGAAGAAGTAGCCGTCGGAGTCGCGGATGCCGATGTCCCCGGTGTGGAACCATCCGTTGACCAGCACCTCGGACGTTGCCTCGGGCTGGTTCCAGTACCCCTTCATGACGTTGGGACCGCGCACGACGATCTCCCCGCGCTCACCGTCAGGAACGTCATGGCCGTCGTCGTCGACGATCTTGACATCGGTGAAGAACGGCGCGATGCCCGCGGAGCCAAGCTTCTCGGTGACCATGTCGGCCGGCAGGAAGCACGCGAACGGGGCCGTTTCGGTGAGACCGTATCCCTGATTGAAGGGGATGCCGCGCGCGCCGTAGACCTTGATCAGCGCTTCGGGGACCGGCGCGCCACCGACGGCGAACATGCGAATGCTGCTGAGGTCGCGTGCAGCGAAATCGGGGTGCTGCGCCATGAACAGGAACATCGCCGGGACGCCGAACATCGACGTGATCCGCTGCTGCTCGATGATCTCGAGGACCAGGCTCGGCTCGAACATCTGCTCGAGCACGACGGTGGCTCCCTTGGCGAATGCGGCGAGCGGTGTGACGTTGAGGCCGCCGATGTGGAAGAGCGGAGCCACCACCAGCGTCTTCTCGTGGGAGGTCGCATCGTCGGCAAGGGAGGTGTTGATGTTGTTCCAGATGATGTTGCCGTGGGTGAGCATCGCTCCCTTCGGACGGCCCGTCGTTCCCGACGTGTACATGATCACCGCGACGTCGTCCATCGCGACCTGCGAGTTGAGATCGTTGTCGCGCTGATCGTGCACGAGCTCGTCGAACCCGCGCGAGCCGCCCTGCTCGACGGCACAGACGTATTCGCGCACATGCAGGTCACCGCGGATCGCTTCGACGATCGAGGCGAAGGCCTCCTCGTACACGAGCGTGTGCAGACCCGCGTCACGGATGATGAACGACAGCTCCTTGCCGGTCAGCCGGAAGTTGAGCGGCACGAAGATCGCGTCGAGCTTCGCCGCGGCGAACATCGTGAAGAACAATCGGGGATGGTTGAGGCCGAGAAAGCCGACCCGGTCCCCCGGGTTCACGCCGAGCGCGCGCAGACCATGGGCCACCCTGTTCGTGAGGCGGTTGAGCTCCGCATACGTCCACTGCTCCTCTCGGAAGACGAGCGCCGTGCTCCTCGGACTGAGCGCCGCGCGCCGCGTGAGCATGAACCCCAACCCGTGGTCATTTGCCATCGCCGTCGACCCTCCATAGCTCCAATCGCCTCGCGCCGATTCTGCCATTCGCAGCGAGGGGATGTGGCGGTTCAGGCGCTCCAGCCCCCATCCACCACGAGCACCGAACCGGTGACGAAGCTCGACGCATCCGATGCGAGGAACAGCGCCGCGCCGGCGATCTCGTCCGGGACGGCGTGGCGGCCGAGCGCAGTCTGTCGGAGGATGTGGTCGTGGATCTCGGTGGTCTCGACGAGGTAGCGCGCGAGGCGGGTTTCGACGAGGCCCGGCGCGATGGCGTTGACACGGATGCCGACCGGCCCCAGCTCTCGCGCCATCGTCCTGGTGAGCGTGATCAGCGCGGCCTTGCTCGCGTTGTATGCGCCGGTGAGCGGCTCCGGCCGGATGCCGGCGACCGAGGCCATGTTGATGACGCTGCCGCCGTGATCGCGCATCCACACGTCGACGGCGAACCTGGTGAGGCGGATCGGTCCCATCACGTTGACGTCCCAGATCTTGCTGATGGCGCCCTCGTCGGCGTCGAGGATCGGTCCGAACTGCGGGTTGGTCGCGGCGTTGTTGACCAGCACGTCGAGCCGGCCCGCCTGGCGCATGACTTCCGCGACGACCGCTTCGCACGCCGCCGCGTCGCCCACGTGTCCCGGTGCCGTGATCGCACGTCCCCCGGAGGCGACGATGGCCGCTGCGGCGCTTTCGCACGCGTCGGCGTGCCGGGCGTTGAGGGCGACGGTCGCGCCGGCTTCGGCGAGCGCGGTCGCGATGGCGAAGCCGATACCCCGGCTCCCGCCGCTGACGAGCGCCACCTTCCCATCGAGGGAGAAGCGGTCGGCGATGCTCAATTCAGCGCCGAGGTGCCGGCGTGGTCCTTGGAACGCAGCAGCATCCGGTCGAGCAGTGCCGCCTCCCGTCGCAGGAGCCGCAGGCAGGCGGCAAGACGCTCGCCGGTGCCGTCGATCTCGAGCAGGCGCTGGCGCTGGGCGGTCTCAACCTGGATCGCGGCGGCGACGAGGTACGAGAGCAGCTCGGGATCGGTGGGCAATCCGATCTCGAGCGGATCCGCCTGGCCGACTCCCCGGAGTTGCGTGGCGTATCCGCGAAACGCCGTGGTCACCGCCGAGGCGAGGCGCTCGGTGTCATCGGCGGGGGCGGGGATGTCCTGCAGGTAGTGCACCGCGCCGACGAGGTAGGGGCGGCGGTGGGAGAGTGAGTCGACGTGGAATCGGGATGCTCCCACCACCAGGAGGTTGTACCCGCCGTCGGGAAGCTCCTCGATCTCGTCGAGCTGGGCCAGAGTGCCGACCTCGTACGGCACGGCGCCGCCGCCGACCTCGTGACCGGTGCGGATCGCGACGACGCCGAAGGTGGTGGACGCGGCGCGGCAGTCGCGCATCATCACCTTGTAGCGCTCCTCGAAGATATGGAGCGACATCGGCATGTGCGGAAAGAGCACCGAGCCGAGCGGAAACAGCGGGACTTCTATCGCCATGGCGCGCGGAACGGCGTCCGCATCAGCCGGCTACGCCGCTTTGCAGTTCTTGGTGTGCTTGATGATGCGCTCGCGGCGCGGCTCGCCCGGACGGCGGCTGTGCCGAAACGCGATCTCGACGCCGATCTCGTTCTGACGCATGAGGTTGTTGCAGATCGGGCAGCGGACGTGGGTGAGGATGTCGCGCTGGGATGCGACACCCTTGGATTCCTTGATCGTGTTGGCCATGGCGGCTGGGGCTCCTTGAACGGTGGCTGATTCGATTGTACGCGGCGTCGGGGTACGATTCGGCGCCGTGCCCCGTCATCCCGGCGCCCGAGCCCGTCACCTGGCGGCCGCCGCCGCGACCGCGCTCACCGTGCTGGCACTCTCCGGCTGCGGGACCCTGGTCGTGGTGAGCAGCGACATCACGCCGCGCCCCGCCGCCTGCTTCACGGTGCGCCCCGATTCCTCGGCCGATACCTTCTCGACGCCCGCGACGCTCCAGGCCGGTGCCTCGGGGCTCCAGTTCGCCGACATTCGCGTGGGCTGCGGTAAGGTCGCGACGGCCACGGCGACCGCGAACGTCCAGTTCACCGTCTGGCTCTCGGACGGGACGCAGGTGGTGACGACCCGGGGGCAGGGTGGGGCCGCGAACCCTCTGGACCTCGGAAACAGTCAGACGCTCGAGTTCTGGAGGGTGGGCGTGCCCGGCATGCACGTCGGTGGCACCCGGCGGCTCGTGGTCCCGCCCGCGCTCGCCTTCGGGGCGGCGGGCAACTCCTCGGCGAACGTTCCGCCCAACGCCACCCTGGTGGTCGATGTGGAGCTGGTCTCGCTGGGCTGAGCCCGGCGCTAGGACCTCGCGCGGCCCCAGAGGATGAAGAGGGCGAGACACGCGCCCATCCCGACGAGCACGAAGGCGACCGGCAGACCGATCACGATCGAGAGCCCTGGTGGGGACGTGGCGAGCATGCAGCGCACAGCATACCCAACCACCGGCCGCGCAGCCGGTCCGCGCGGTGCTCGGCGCTCGTGACCGCACCTCGATCAGCGTCGCTGAACGCGGCACGCCGCGACAGCGAGGTGGACCGCCTCGCGGGCGGTGAGGCGGTCGACCTGGTGGTGGTCGGCGGCGGGATCACGGGTGCCGGGGTGGCCCTGGACGCGGCCACAAGGGGGCTGCGCGTCGCGCTCGTGGAGCGACGCGACCTCGCGAACGGCACGAGCGGGTCGAGCAGCAAGCTCGCCCATGGCGGGCTCCGGTACCTGCGTCAGGGCGAGGTCGCGGTGGCGTGGGAGTCCGCGCGCGAGCGCCACATCCTCATGACCCGAACGGCGCCGCACCTGGTGCGACCCATGGCCTTCGTGGCGCCGCTCGACGAGGCGATGCGGCCGGTGTACGGCGTCTTCGCGGAAACCGGCATCCGGGTCGGCGACCTGATGCGCGCGGCATCCGGAACTCGAAGGCGGACACTCTCCCCGCCACGCCGGATGGGCCCCGAGGAGGTCCTGCGCCTGATTCCCACGTTGCGCCGCGAGGACCTTCGCGGCGCCATCCTGTTCTGGGACGGCAAGCTCGAGGACGACGCACGTCTCGTCATCGCCGTGGCCAGAACGGCCGCCGCGAACGGCGCGATGATCCTCACGTACTGCGAGGCACTCGAGGTTGCGCGCGGACGCGTGGGGGTGCGCGACACCATCACCGGGCGGTCGTTCGAGATCGCGACCACGCACGCCGTCAACGCGACCGGCGTGTGGGCGGACCGGCTCGCACCCGATGTGCACCTGGCACCGAGCAAGGGGTCGCACGTGATCGTCCGGAACACGACGCTGGGCAACCTCCGCGCGTCGCTCGTCGTGCCCATCGAGGGTGAGTCAGCGAGGTGGGTCGGTGCGACTCCCAACGGCGATGGCCACGTGATCATCGGCGTGACCGACGACGCGTACAGCGGGCGGCTCGACGATCGACCGGCGGTGACCCCGGATGAGGAGCGATACCTGCTCGGCGCGCTCTCCAGAGCGCTCGCGGTCCCGCTCCGGCACGAGGACGTGATCGGCGCCTACGCCGGGTTCCGCCCGCTGCTGCGAAGCGGCTCCGAGAGCACCCGTGACCTCAGCCGGCGCCATGCGATTCGCACGGACCCGGCGACGGGCGTGGTGACCGTGGTCGGCGGCAAGCTCACGACGTATCGCCGGATGGCGCAGGACGCCGTGGATCGGCTGCTCGGTGGTGCCGGCCCGCGGAGCCGGACGAGCACCCTGCCGCTCATCGGCGCGGCGCCGACGGACATCCTGCGTGGCCTGGCCGCGCCGGAACGTCTCGTGCGGCGCTACGGGATCGAGGCTCCGGCCGTGGCGGCACTCGCGGGGGGCGATCCGGCCCTGCTCCAACCGGTCGTGCCGGGCGTTGCCGCGCTCGGCGTCGAGCTGCTCTTCGGTCTGCGCCACGAAGGCGCTCTCAACCTCGACGACCTGCTGGACCGCCGGGTCCGGCTCAGCCTTGTCCCGTCAGAGCGTCGATCCGCGGAGGCTGCCGCGGCTGCGCTGATCGCCTGAAGCCGGACTGCGCCGCGCTCAGGAAGCGACTTCGACCTTCGCGCCGAGCAGCCCGAGCTCGATGTCGTGCATGACCTGGATGCGGAAGGCCTGACGCGCTGCGGCGTCCAGCTCGGGAGCGACGGTCATGTCGCGCGGACGTCCGATCCAGGGTGGCTGATGCCGCCCCATCGGCTCGCCGCCCACTCGGACGACGACCGCGCGCTCATCCTCCTCGTCGACCTCGATCGAGACGTGCTGGAGCACGCCGGTGCTGTCGACGAGCGTCCACGAGCGCAGCCAGACCGGCATGGTGCTGCCGGGCACACGGACCGGCCGTACGGCGCCGCTGACGACGTAGGCCTCCTTGTGCGGAGCGTCCGCCGTCAGCGCGATGCGGACGGCGGTGTCGAGCTCGGCCCCAACCCATGCGGCCAGCGACGGAGCTCGGTTCGCGACGTCGGGCAGCATGTGGGTGAAGAAGCCGTTCGACAGCGACGGCGCCACCGAGGCGTGACGGCGGCAGTATGGGAGCCCCAGCACGATCCTGCTGTGCTCGTCGCACCACGCGGTTCCGCATTTCACCTGGCGGCGATCCACGTAGGTGCACCGGCAGGTCGCCGGCTTTGAGCACTCGCCGTCGAGGCACGGCTCGCCGGGCGCCGGAAGACCACTGTGGTTCACGGCGGCCTCAGACGATTGCTTCCGGGAGAGCCGCAGCCACGGCTTCATCATGTCCACGTTCGGTTCAACTCCTCCGCATCGGTGATACGGCGCCAGGAACCCAGGCTAGCCGCCGCCGCGTGGTGCCCACGCGGTGCGCATCCATCTTGTTACGGGCCGGATGCGGGTCGTGACCAGCCGCGCGCAGTCCGTTTGGGATCAGCTGCCCGCGGTGCGGCTGCAGGCCGCGGCACCCACCGAAACCCGCCCATCGCGACGCACAGCGTCGCGAACCCTAGGCGATCCTTCGGCGGTAGATGACCATGGCGAAGATGTACGCGACGACGATGATACCGACGCACCAGGCAAGGGCGATCCAGACGTCGGAGCCGACCGGCTGCTGTGTGAACAGGTCGCGGATGGTGTTGACGATGGACGTCACCGGCTGGTGCTCGGCGAAGGCCCGCACCGGGCCCGGCATGGTGTGGGTGGGCACGAATGCCGAGCTGATGAACGGCAGGAAGAGGATCGGATAGGCGAACGCGCCCGCGCCGTCGGGGGACTTCGCGGAGAGACCGGCGATCACCGCGATCCAGGTCAGTGCGAGGGTGAACAGGATCAGGATGCCGGCGACCGCGAGCCACGGCACCACTCCCGCCCCCGAGCGGAAGCCCATGAGCAGGGCGACGAGCACCACGATCACGAGCGCGATCAGATTGGCGACCAGCGAGGTGAGCACGTGCGCCCACAGCACCGACGACCGGGCGATCGGCATGGAGTGGAATCGCTGGAAGATGCCGCTCTGCATATCCAGGAAGAGCCGGAATCCGACGTAGGAGATGCCGGAAGCGATCGTGATGAGCAGGATGCCGGGCAGCAGGTAGGTCACATACGAATGCGAGCCTGAGTTGATCGCGCCGCCGAACACGTAGACGAAGAGCAGCATGAAGGCGATCGGCATGAGCGCGGTGGTGATGAGGGTGTCCAGGCTGCGCGTGATGTGGCGCAGGGATCGCCCCGTCAAGGCGGCGGTGTCGCCGAGGAAATGCGTGCTCATGGTTGCTCCTTCGTTGTCGGTTCCGTGACGCCGCGGTTGCCGCCGGCGCCGACGATGGCGAGGAAGACGTCCTCGAGAGTCGGCTGCTTCTCGACGTATTCGACCTTCGCGGGCGGGAGGAGCTGCTTGAGCTCGGCCAGCGTGCCGTTCACGATGATCCGACCCCCGTGGAGGATCGCGATCCGGTCCGCGAGCTGTTCGGCCTCGTCCAGGTATTGCGTGGTCAGCAGCACCGTCGTGCCCTGCGCAGCGAGTTCCCTGACGGCCTGCCACACCTCGATGCGTCCCTGGGGGTCGAGGCCCGCCGTCGGCTCGTCGAGGAAGATGACGGGCGGATTCCCGATGAGGCTCATCGCGATATCGAGGCGGCGGCGCATGCCACCCGAATACGTCGACACCTTGCGCGCGGCCGCGTCCGTCAACGAGAAGCGGTGGAGCAGGTCATCCGCGATCGAGCCCGGGTCCTTGAGGTGCCGCAACCGGGCGACGAGCACGAGGTTCTCCCGCCCGGTGAGGATCTCGTCGACCGCGGCGAACTGTCCGGTGAGGCTGATGGACTGCCGCACGTCCGCAGCGTTCGTCGTGACGTCGAAGCTGTTGACGCTGATGGTTCCCGCGTCGGCTCTGAGCAGCGTGGACAGGATGTTGACGACGGTGGTCTTGCCCGCACCGTTGGAGCCGAGCAGGGCGAAGATGCTGCCGCGTGCGACGTCGAAGTCCACGCCGCGCAGGACCTCCAGCTTCTTGTACGACTTCTCGAGGCCCTGCACGTGGATGGCCGGCCCTTGAGGCTGATCGGCTGCCATCGGGATCCCCGTTCGCTCGCTCACACCCGGGCGATCCGTGGCGGCGTTCATGCTTCCGCCGTCGCGCCGACCGCGGCGGAGACGCGGCGCACGGTGATGTCCCCGAACGAGGTCCGTCCCCGTACGTCAACCGAGTCCTGACCGGCTGCCGGTCGCTCCGTCGCCTCGAGGTGATTGTTCACGTGGCCGAAGCGCGTGTTGAGATCGAGCCACGCGGCGACACCATCGAGGACGCCGATGTCGATCTGACCGACGGCGGTCTGGGCGACGACGGCACCGTGCACGACCGCTCCCAGACGCACGTCGCCGTTCGCGGTCTTGGCGACGACGGTGCTCCCTGCCCTGTCCACGACGATCGAGCCGTTGGCCGACACGACCCGCAGGTCGCCACCGACATCGCCCATCCACGTGTCGCCGTTCGAGTTCTTGACCGTGGCGGCTCCGGCGACGCTGCCGATGCGGAGCGCGCCGGTGCCGGTGCTGATGTCGGCCCGGCCCGCGGCGGCGCTGACACTGATCTCGCCGGCGCCGGTCGTGGCCTCGAGGGCAGCCGTCTCATCGAGCCGGATCTCGCCCACGCCGGTCTTCGCCCGGCAGTTGCCGAGGCGACCGGTGGAGCGGATCGGGCCCGCGCCGACCTTGGCGTCCACATGAGACCCGGCGGGCACGTCGATGCGGACGTCGACGGATTCATTGCCGGCGCCGCGGAAGCTGTACTGCAGCCACCTCGACGGGGCCTTGACGAGCAGCATCCCGCTTGCGTATTCGACACGTGTTCCCGCAGCGGCCTCGACGTCGGCCTTCTTCGCGGGATTGCTCGGGAGGACCTCAACGACGGTGTCGGTGCGGTCGCTCGCGACGACGCGCAGGTCGCCGACAAGGAGCTCGACGGTGACGGAGATTGGTTCAGGCGTTTCGAAGGTCGGCATTTCGTTCCTCCAGGTGCGGCGGGCGGGCGCTCCCGCTGATCACGGATCTGATTCGATGGGTGGCTCTGGTCACGTCGCTCACCGTGCCCAGCCCGTGTAGCTCTGTCCGCCGCGCGGGCCACGACGTTCGTCCCGGCGGCCCTGCTCGTTCCGGGCGACGGCCGTCGTGGCCGCGCGGACGAGCCAGCTGTTGACCGACAGGCCGTCGCTGCCGGCCGCGTGCTCGACGCGAGCCTTGAGGTGCTCGGGCATGCGCAGATTGATTCGGGACACGCCGCCGTCATCCGTCTCGGGCGTGGCCCCGGCGGTTCCCGGCGCCGTCTGCCAGTCGCCGTAGGGCTGGCCGCCGGCATCCGGCTCATCTCCCGGGGCGCTCTCGGCCGGCGCAGGGGTGACCACGAACGCGAGGTCGCGCCCGCGCAGGCGGACCTCGACTGACCCCGGAGCGAGCTCGCTGGTGATCTCGTCCGCCGCGGCGGCCAGCGCGTCCTGGAGGGTGAGCTGGAGCGCGGCGTCCAGGGAGCCCATGAGGCGCTCGGTGAAGGCGTGCATCTCCGCGTCGCCGGATTCGGCGGCGGCGGCGAGCTGGCGATGGATGTTTTCGACGTAGATTCGCAGGTCCATGGCACCACTATGGCATCCCTGCGGTGCCATGTCAAGCCATAGCGTGCCAGAATGGCGCTAGAGGTCGCGGTACCAGGCCTGGGATGGGCTTGGCGGTCGATGCGACCGCCGGCGATCAGGCTCGTCCGGAAGCGTTCGACATCGATCGCCTCCCCGTTCCCTGGCGTACCGTGAAGCCCGGACCATCGATGTTCAGGCCATGCCGACGCGCCGCCCTTGGGTTGCTCCTCGCCTTCGGCGCGGTCGGGTGCGGTGGCGGTGGTGGAGCATCGCCGAGCGGAACCGGCGGTTCAACGAGCGTCGGCGTCGCCGGTGGCAACCTCGGGACCGCCTCGGTGGTGATCGACGCGAACGATCAGAACAAGTTCGTTCCGGCGACGCAATCGGTGACGGCCGGTGAGGTCATCGAGTGGAAGAACGTCGGCGTTGTGGGCCACAACATCGTGTTCAGCGATGCCGATGCCGCGTCGCTGAACGATCCCGTGCTGGCGGGCGGCGGAGTTTGGGAGGTGAGGTTCAGCAGAGCCGGCACCTACGACTACACGTGCACGATCCACATCGCGATGGACGGCACGATTGTCGTCAGCTCGGGTTGAGCGACGCAGGCCTTCCCTCGGGCTCGGGATGAATCACGTGGCCCTGGGCGAGCGTGTCGACCAGCCGCTCGATTCGCCGCGCGCGGGTGTCGGGACGCTGGGCCGTGGTGACCCGGTAGAGGACGGAGTAGCGGCTCGCTCTGTCGAGCCCCGCAAAGGCTTTCGAGGCCCGGGGGTTGGCGGCGAGCGCCCCTTTCAGGTCGTCGGGGACCTCGATGCCGGCGGCACCGCCATAGGCGGCGTCCCAGGTCCCGTCGGCCTTTGCGCGCTCCACCGCACGAAGCCCGGCTGGACGCATCCGACCTTCAGCGGTCAGCCGTTCGATGATCGCGACGTTGCGCTTTGACCAGGCGCTGCCTGCACGACGAGGGGTGAATCGTCGCCGGAAGGTGCCATCATCGCGCCGGGCGAGCTGCCCGTCGACCCAGCCGCAGCAGAGGGCTTCCTCGAGGGCCTGGTCGTAGGTGAGCGAGGTTGGGCGCGTGGTGCCCTTCCTGGCGAGAACGAGCCAGACACCCTCCGAGTCCGGAGGGCGCTTTGCCAGCCATCGCCGCCAGGCAGCGACGTTCGAGACGATCAGCTCCGCTGAATCGGGCGTCATGAGGGAGATGCCAACTGTGTCGTGCCCTGGCCGGTCAGAGTGGCGAGCGGATCGGCATCAGCGCCGTCAGCGGCGGCGGCAACGAGGGCTACATGGAGCAGGCGCAATTGCTCCGCTGTTGCAGGGATGGCTTCACCATCGTCGATCGAGATCGCCATCGAGACCGCCGGTGTCTTCGGATCGCAAAGCGCCTTCGGCTCGACGATGCAGCTGGTCACGCCGTCCGCCGGCATCGTGGGCTCATCGCTGTCGATCATCGCGCTGAAGGAGGGGCCATCGGGAAAAACGCTGATCCCCCACGTTTCTCCGCCATTCCCCATCACCGAAATCAGTCCGCCCACCCGCTCACCGTCGATGATCGCGTCCAGAAGCAGGGGCTCACTGTCGGCACGGCCCTTCCAACACGCGCTTTCGAGGAAGCGCCGCGCAGGTTCATCGAGCGCCTTCAGGGCAGCATCATGGGCGGCGGCCGGGTTGGACTTGTCGAGGAAGTCCCTGAAGATCGCCGCACACACCAGAAGGTCATCGGCGGTCGCGGCGACGACGTCGGGGGGAGGCGAATCCAGCGCATCGCAGACGAACCGCGTGAATCACGCGTGGGTCACACGCAAGGGTGCTCGGCTCCCGGCCGGAGGGATTGTCGATGCGCTCGAATGCGGAAGCCACCGCCGCGCTCGGCGACGCCCCAACGTGGCCCGAAATGATGCGATCGTCCCCAGGGTCATACACAAGTGCCATATGGGCGCTCGGCGATCCTTTGATGTGCTCACTGATGTCGTGGGAAGCGACGATCCACCGCACCTGGGCTGCCTGTGCAGAGCCTGACCCTCTCGCCATCGACCAAACAATACCGAGCCTCGGCAGTCCGGCGTCATCCGGGTGGAGCGGATCAACTCGTCAGTTCGGCTGGGGTCGCACCCGATCGTGCCGGGTGGGCGTTACAAGCCGGAGGCGGCGAGCCGCTCCCGGGCACGGCGTTCGATCCGAGCCACCAGCGTGCTGTCGGAGGTTCCCACCTTGATTTCGTTGGGACGCGGCTTCATGAGCGATGCCGTGTCGACGATCACATCGACGAATGCCAGCGCGACCTGTTCCGCCGCGCCGGACAGGACAGCGCCCGGTTGTGGCACCTCCCATGGGGTGAAGCCAAGCGTGGCTCCGAGCGGCAACCAGACCTCCGGCGCCAACGACGCTCTCACCGTCCACGGGGCATCGCCGGAGTCGCGAACCGTGACTTCGTAGTCGAGCGCTGAGTCTCGCAAGAGTTGCAGGGCCCGGGTTGAAACGCTTCGCTCGACATTTGTGCCGGCCGACCCGGCAAAATGGTTGGAGAGTTCCGCGACGATCGCGGTTCGGCCAACCTCCGAATCACCCACGAAGAGTCCAAGCTGTTTGGCGACCTCTTCATACAGTGCGGAACCGGGCACGTATCGCCGGCCCCGTCGCTCCCCGGTCGCTCCCAACAGCCCGCTGGCGACGAGCGCTCGCAGGTCATGCGTCGCGGTTGCTGGGCTCACGTCGGCGACGGACCGGTAGTACCCAGCGGTGATCTCTCTCTCGAAGAACGCCTCCCACACCGCATTGACAAGGCGATCATCAAGACCGCGCTCGGTGACGGCGTTTGTGATCGCCTGCCAAATGCGGCTCTCAATCTTTTCCCGAAGATCCAGTGAACGAACCTGCGCGAGCTGTGCCGCCACATGCGCTGCAATGAAAGGTGTGACGTCTGCTCCCCGGTCAAAGCTGGGGCCGAGACAAGCAAAGGCATCGTAATAGTCGCCCGGGTGTCGTCCCCACCAGCTTTCCAGAGTTGTAAACGCCCACAGGCGGAAACCACCGTGGTACATGGCCAATGACGCCAGGACTCGGGCGGTGCGGCCGTTGCCGTCGCGAAAGGGATGGATGGCCGCCGTTGCAACGTGTACCCATGCTGCCTCGACGGCAGGATGTAGCCCTCCGGCATTGAGCACCTCGCACATCTCGGCAACCAGCGACACGATGTCTGTCGCCGCCGGCGGCTCGAACACCGCACCGCCTTCGCTGGCCACCCATCGCGCACCCGTCGCGAATCTTCCGGCACCGGCATCGGCGCGACCCGCCATCGCTCGGTCATGGAGGCCAACGATCAGTTCGGCGTTCCACTGGAACCCTGCTGCGTCAGATCGTGCCTGTGCGAACCGAATGGCATCGCGGTAGCCCTCGACCAGGGCGGCGTCTCCCTCCTCGACGTCGGTGGGGCGGGCGCCGGCGAGGATGTGCCGGACCTCCTCGACTGTGACCGGGACCCCCTCCATCCGCGTGGAGGCGGCCACGGCCTCGGTTTCAGCATCACGGCGCAACCGGCCCGTCCAAGACCTGAGGGAACTCCTCCAGCCGAGTGTCCGCTGCCAGGAATCCAACTCCTCGCACTGGGTGCTGAGGCTTGAGGCGTCGAAAGGCAGGAGTGGGCCGCCCATAACTATCGCTCAAATGGTAGCGATAAGTTGGTCAATTTACAACCAGGTCGTTCCCGGTCTTTGGGTTGTGGCCTGATTCGAGGACGACTTCCCACGTCCCCGGTGCGCGGCGAAGGATGCGATTCATCCGCCCTGTACCGCCGAATGTCGCCTCGTGCCGCCCGGGGCGGGCAACAAATGGGCAACATCTCGAGCATCACGCGACCGCATACAGCGCTCTGCGGCACATTTTGAATTCAAAATGTGGTACCCCGTATCGGATTCGAACCGATGGTCTCCGCCTTGAGAGGGCGGTGTCCTGGGCCACTAGACGAACGGGGCCCGAAGGCTCCCGATCATAGCAGCGACCTCCGCCAGACCCCGCAGCCTCAGACCTCGTCCGGCGCGGCCATCCCGAGCGTGTGCAGTGCATCAGCGAGGGTCGCCCTCGCGGCGGCGACCAGCGCTCGTCTGAACCGGCGGACCGCGGGATTCTCCTCGCGGACGATCGCCGGTGTGTGCTCGTAGAAGTCGCTGAATGCCGAGGCGAGCGAGAAGGCATACGCGGTGAGCACGGAAGGAGACAGCGCCGCCGCGGTGTCGAGGAGCGCGCGGGGGTAGGCCTCGATGCTGTGGAGCAGCTCCCGCTCCGCGGCGTGGAGCGCGGACGGCGGCTCGATCCGCTGCCCGTCGCCACCGACCTTGCGCAGCACCCCGGCGGCGCGAGCGTGCGCGTACTGCAGGTAAACGCCGGTGTCGCCGGTCACCCGCAGCGCCTCGTCGAAGTCAAAGGCGATGATCTGATTGAGCGAGAACTTCAGCAGGTAGTAGCGCACAGCTCCGGCGGCGACGGCCTGCGCGCTCTCGGAACTGCGCGCATTGGCGCTGAGCCGCGCGACGGCTCGGTCGAGGAGGTCGTCAGCTCGGACCTCGATCCCGCGGCGTCCGCTGAGGGCGACGCTCTCGCGGCCCTCCTCGATCTCGACGCCGAGCTCGGCCGCAGCCGCGGGGGTCAGCGCCACGACCTCGTAGCTGAGGTGGATGGAGTTGTCGGCCTCGCGCTCGTGGTGCAACCGTCGCAGCGCGCGCTGCACGATGCGCTGCGGGTACGCCTGACGTGCGTCGATGACGTTGATGACACGCTGCGCACGGCCGAAGTGCGCGCTCGCGTCGCTCGGCTGCGGCATCGTCGCGGTCGTCATCAATGACGGGTCGCTCCCCCACGGCCTGTAGTGGAAGTCCCGTCCCAGCAACCCGAACTTCCACAGCTGATACGCGATGTCCTTGGCGGTGTACGTTGCGATACCGTCAGACTTGACCAGAACCTTGGTATCGTCCTCGCCTCCCTCGTCGTCGCCGTCATCCGAGGGCATCACCCAGCAACCGGAGAGCTTGCCCGTCTCGGCGAGCACGATCGCCCCCGACTCGCGCAGCACCTCGAACGCCTGCCGCCAGAAGCCGAGCCCGATGATGTCCGACTCCCAGGTGAGCAGGTCGTACGCGATGTCGAAACGGTGCATGGTCGCCAGGTGCGCGTCGACGATGCGTCGCGCGAGGTCCTTCACGAAGACCGCAGTGTCGTTGCCCCCTTCCTCGACCAACCGGAGCACCTCGTGGCGGCGCTGCGCGAGCTCGGGGTCGGTCTCATATCGTGCCGACACCTCGACGTACACCCGCGAGCAGTACTGATCGAACGGTTCGTCCGGGTGCTGTTCGATGCCGAGATCGCGGATGCCGACCACGACATCCGCGACCTGCACGCCGGTGTCGTCGATGTAGTTGTTCACCTCCACCGCATGGCCGGTCCGCCGGAGCACGCGCGCGACGGTGTCGCCGATGCACGCGTTGCGGAGGTGGCCGATGTGGGCGGCTTTGTTCGGGTTGGTCGCGGTGTGCTCGACAAGCGTCTTCCCGGCATCGGAGGCGTCCTCGGCGGGGAGGGCCGTCCGGCCGCTCGCCTCGAGGCCGGCGGCGCCCTCGAGCACCGCGTCCGCCCAGACCCCGTCGTCGAGGTGCGCGTTGACGTATCCCGGCGGGGTCACCGTCCAGTTCCTGACCCTGGGTACCCGCGCCGCTTCAAGATGAGCGCACAGCTCGGAGGCGATCGCCTGCGGGGGCCGCCGCAGCACGCGGGCGAGGCCCAGCGGGGCGGGGGTCGACCAATCGCCGAATTCGGGCCGTGCCGACCGCTCCACGACCACCTCGAACCCGGGATCCACTCCCGCGGCGTCGAGGGCCACCCGCACCGCCCGGGAGAGCAGGGTTCTCGTGTCAGGCATCGCGCAAGGGTAGCGGGGAGCACGGCCGCGTCCCGACCGGCGACAATGCGCCGCCGTGGACTCGCGACCATGCGTGATCCCGGCCGCGGGCCTGGGAACGCGTTTTCTCCCCGCCACCAAGGAGCTTCCCAAAGAGTTGCTCCCGGTTCTCGATCGCCCCGTGATCCAGTGGGCGGCCGAGGAGGCGGTGGCCTCGGGGGCCGACGAGATCGTGCTCGTCCTCGCCGAGGGCAAGGAGGCTCTCGCTCGACACCTTCGCCCCGATCCGCAACTCGAGCGGCTCCTCGAGGACCGGGGCAAGCTGGCCGAGCTCGACGTCGTCCGCAAGGCGGGAAACCTCTGCCGCGTCACCGTGGCCCACCAGGCATCGCCACGCGGACTCGGCGACGCCGTCCTCTGCGCCGCCGACGCGGTGGGCGACCGCACGTTCCTCTGCATGCTCCCCGACGACCTGTCGGTGGCCCAGCCACCGGTGCTGCGCCAGCTCTGGAACGCGCACGAGCAGCTCGGCACGTCCATCCTTGCACTCATGCGCGTTCCCGGCGACGAGATCTCCAGATACGGATGCGCGGAGATCAGCGAATCACGAGGCAAACTCCACAGGGTGCGAGGCCTGGTCGAGAAGCCGGCTCCCGCCGAGGCGAGGAGCGACCTTGCGGTGATGGGCCGGTACGTGCTCACCCCGGCCATCTTCCCGGCGATAAGGGAGACGGAGCCGGGCGCCCTGGGTGAGATCCAGCTCACGGACGCGATCGCGCGCGTGCTGCAGTCGAACGAGGTGTGGGGAGTCGAGTTCGAGGGCGAGCTGCTCGATGTCGGTACCCCGAAGGGCTGGATGGCGACCAACCTGCGCCTGGCGAGAGAGCATCCCGAGTATCAGGCCGCGCTCGGGTACATCTCGGAGGCAGGCCCGCAATGAACGTGTTCAGGAGGGAGTGGGGAGCGATCACCTTCGTGGTCACGATCCTCATCGGCGCGATCGCCGTCGCGATCTCGCTGGTCGTGGCGGGCTCGCATCCGGCGCCGGTTTCGACCCCCGTGCCGTGCCCGAGCTACACCCCGTACGTGGTCACGCCAACCCCGGTGCCCACCGCGA
This sequence comes from Candidatus Dormiibacterota bacterium, assembly GCA_963848445.1. GTDB lineage: Bacteria > Chloroflexota > Dormibacteria > Aeolococcales > Aeolococcaceae > Palsa-851. The sequence goes on along the minus strand of CAWKDT010000003.1, from coordinate 237,396 downwards.
CGCCGAAGGCGACGCCGAGCAGCGCGACAACCCCGACCCCCACGGCAACGCCGGTACCGACGCCCGTCGCGTCGCCGACGCCGTTCAACCCAGCGCTGGCGAACTGCCCGACGCCGCCCCTTCCGCCGACCGCGACGCCGAGTCCGACACCGTCACCCACCGCGTCGGGGAGCACGACGCCGACTGCGGTTCCGACACCGACTCCGCTGCCCACGGCAACCCCGACTCCCACGCCGGCCCCGAACAGCACACCGCTCCCCACGGCAACTCCAACCCCGACGTAAGACGCCACCTCGGGACGGTCGATCCTCGGCGCCTGCCGCGTCAGAGCGCGAAGAGCAGCCGGCTGCCGTTCTCCGGCGTGATCGAGGCGCGGTGCAACTCCAGGTCGACGCTCGGCGGCCGCCCCGTGTCGAGCACCACCGCGATGTGCTCGGCGAGGCGGAGGCCGCCGATGCGCACGCAGTCGCGGAGGAAGGTGAACGCCATCGGGCGGACGAGGTTCCAGATGTAGCCGCGAACCGCCTGCGCCGCCTCATCCGGTTCGAGCAGCGGCTCGGCGCCGTGCGTGCTGCGGTCCTGGAACGCGAGCACGCACACCTGGTCGGTCAACTGCACCGGCGCGGTCCAGGCGTACTGGTCGTCGTCGCCGCGGGAGCCTACGATGCGGTCCTTGTCGGTGAACAGCACGAGGCGCTCGACAAGCAGCTGCATGGGCCGTGGCGGTCCCTCGACGAAGAGCGGGATGTCGCGCAGCCGCTCACTCCGGTCCTGGGCGGGATAGCGCGCGGAGAACCCGAGGTCCTCGACGCCACTGAACGGGGCGGGCACCTTGATGACCAACTCGTCCATTGAATGAATCTAGCACAGGGATTCCGCGCTGAGAAGGTAGCCGTTGAGTGGTTGCTACACTCGCGCGACCATGGCGGCACTCGATGACGTGCGCGTTCTCGACCTGACCCGGTTGCTGCCGGGGCCGTTCTGCACGTTGCTGCTCGCCGATTTCGGCGCTGACGTGATCAAGGTCGAGGACACGTCCGGTGGCGATTACATGCGCTGGATGCCGCCGCTCGTCGACGAGTACTCGGCGATGTTCCACCCCATCAACCGCAACAAGCGCTCTCTGGCGATCGACCTCAAGAACCCCTTGGGGCGTGAGGCCTTTCTCCGCCTGGCGTCCGGCGCGGATGTGGTCATCGAGAGCTTCCGCCCGGGGGTCATGGCACGTCTCGGCCTCAGCTTCGACGCGCTGCACGCCGCGAACCCGAGACTGGTGCTGTGCAGCATCAGCGGTTACGGTCAGGATGGACCGTATCGTGATCGCGCCGGGCACGACCTCAACTACGCGGCGATCTCCGGGGCGCTGCTCCTCGGCGGAACGTTCGGTGGCGCGCCGGCGATGCCCGGGTTGCAGGTTGGTGACCTCGGCGGCGGCGCACTTCATGCGGCGCTGGCGATCATGGTCGCGCTGCATCATGCCGTGCGCACCGGGCAGGGTCAGCACTGCGACATCTCGATGACGGACGGCCTCGTCAGCTGGGCGGCGGTGCACGCCTCGCAGCTCTTCGCCGGCGGCACGCCGCCGGGGCCAGGGGACGGCATCCTCACCGGCCGCTATCCGTGCTACCGGATCTACCGCTGCGCAGACGGGTTTCTCTCGGTTGGCGCTTTGGAGCCGAAGTTCTGGCGGGCCTTCGTCGCAGCGATCGGTGTCCCCGAATTCAGCGACCTCGGATTCGCCGAGGGGGCGGATGCGGTCCGGACCGTCGCCGCGGTGGAGGCGGTCCTGCTCACCCGCACGCGCTCGGAATGGGAGGATGCGCTCGCCGGCGGCGACGTCTGCGTGGAACCGCTCCTGAACCTCGCGGAAACCTTCGAGCACCCGCAGGTCCGCAGCCGCGGGATGCGAGTCGACGCCGGTGAGGGCAGGCCGACCGCACAGACGGGATTCCCGATCCGCCTCATGGGAACGCCCGCCGGGTACCGCCGGCCGGCACCGGGATACGGCGAGCACACCGACGAGGTGCTCACCGAGGCAGGCTTTCGCCGCGATGAGGTCGACTCCCTCCGCGCCGCCGGGGTGACTCGGTGAGCGAGAGCAACCCGTCGGCGCAATCGCAGCGTCGCGCACCCCGGACCACGCGCAGCGCGCACACACGGGACCGCATCATCGCCGCGGCGACCGAGGTCTTCGCACGCTCCGGATTCCACGGCGCGCGCGTGGCCGACATCGCCGAGCAGGCCGGCATCGCGTACGGCCTCGTCTACCACTACTTTCACAACAAGGACGACATCCTCGGCGCCATCTTCACGGAGCGATGGGCGCAGTACGTGAGCTACCTGCGCGAGGTCGGGGACATGGAGCTGGGCTTCCGGGAGCAGATGCGCAGGCTCACGCACTTCTGGGTGGAGGTGTATCGCCGTGAGCCCGCCCTCATGACCGTGATGATCAACGAGATCACCCGCTCCTACGAGTTTCTCGAGTCCCATGACATCGGCACGGTGATGATCGCCTTCGAGGCGATCGAGCGGATGATCCGCAAGGCGATCGAGCGCGGCGAGATCGCGACCGACGTGGACCCGCGGCTCGCGAGCTACGTCGTCTTCGGGGCGGCCGAGATGGTGCTGACCGGGTACGTCATGGGAACGCTGCGCCGCGACGACGCTGTCGCATTCGCCCGTGACGAGAACCAGATGCTCGAGATCCTTCTCGACGGCCTGGCTCGCAAGCCCCTCACGCCGCCTGACTGACGGCCCGCTCCCACCACGCATCCACGGCGCGCCGCGTCGCGTCGGGATCGCCGCTGTTGTCGATGATCCAGGTCGCCCGGCCTCGCTTCTCATCGATGGGCAGCTGCGCCGCGAGCCGGAGGCGCGCGGCCTCCTCGTCGAGGCCGTTGCGGTCACGCAACCGCCGTATCTGGACGTCCGATGGTGCGTACACCAGCAGCACGCCCTCGAACGATCCCTCGCGCGCGTTCTCGAACAGCAGGGGGACGTCGACGACGATCAACGGGGCGTCCCCCGCAAGGGCCGCCGCGATGCGCTCCCGCATCAGCTCGATGATTCGCGCGTGCGTCATGCGCTCGAGGTCCCGTCGCGCCGCCGCATCGGCGAAGACGATCTCGCCGAGACGAGCACGGTCCAGCGCCCCGTCGGCCTGCACCACCTCAGGGCCGAATCGCTCGACCACGAGGTCGAAGGCCGGCTCTCCGGGACGAACCGCCTCGCGAGCGAGCTCGTCAGCGTCGATCACGGTGGCGCCACGTTCGGCCAGCATGCGGGCGACCGTGCTCTTGCCGGTCGCGATGCCTCCCGTGAGGCCGATCAGTCGCATCGCCGTGACCGTACTACGCGACCCGGCGTACGGTGCCGCCCCGGCGACGAGCGATCAGGCGCCCGCCCCCGCTGCGCACGTCGCGCCAGAGGCCCACGACGCATCGCCGTGCACGTACAGCAGCATCCCGAGGTCGTCGGTCACCAGCGTCCAGCCGGGAGTGCGGCCGAGCTCCGCGGTGAGCGCGCCCTTCGAGTAGAGCACCGCGGTGGTGCCGGCGGCGTTCAGCAACGCGAGCGCGGAGGGCGCCGACGTCACGCCTGCGGCGATGCGCAGATAGTCATCGAAAACCGTGGTACCGAGGGAGATCGACTCCCCATACTCGTACACCGACCCGTGCGGCCAGAGCCGGTCGATGACGTAGCCTCCGGTGCCGTATGCGGTGAACACGCGCTGTGTCACCGGGCTGCGCGCGAGCACCGCGGTCGCGCACGCCGGATACGCCGCCGCGATCCCCTGCGCGGTCGCGTCCTGATGCACCCGCGCTCCGACGGCGCCAACCGACAGCACGGCGACGGCAAGGAGTGCCACGCCGATGACCGGCGCGCCGCGCGCGATGCGCGTTGCAGGGCGCGTGCGCTGCGCCCGGCCGACCTGGATGGAGCGCACGACATCCGCCGCCATCGCCACCCACGGGGGCAGCATCACCGCTACGCAGATGGCGGCGTTGCGCACCGACGACAGCGCGAGTCCCGCGCCGGCGACCGCGAGTGCGACGTCGCGCAGGTCGAAGCGTCGTCGCAGCGCTGGACGCGCCAGCACGATGACTGTCAGCGCCGCAAAGGTGACCAGCAGCGCCAGGAGCGCCCACATCGCCGGATCACCGAAGTTCGGCGACTGCCATTCGATGATCCCCTTCTGCCGCTCCGCGGCTCCGGTCGTCGCCGCGAAGACGAACAGCGACGGGCCGTATGGGTTGACGCACGCGGCGATCGCGGAAGCGCCGACGGCGACCGCAAGCCCGGCAATGCGGCGGCGCGGCGCCGCCGGCCCGAGCGCCCAGCGGCTCTTCACCGCCTCAGCGACGACGACGATCGCGAGGAAGCCGATCCCGGCGATGAAACCCGCGTGGAGGTTGGCCCAGAGCAGGAAGATCGGAGGGAGCAGCCATCGCCTCCGTCCGCCGGAATGAAGGTAGGACTCCGCGATCCAGAGGGTCCAGCAGACGAGCGCGAAGGTGAACACCTGCGGCCTCGTGCCGAGCACCGGCTCGGCGACGCGCGCCCCGAGCGCGAGGCCGACGGCGAGCACCACCGGCCCGGCCCCGCGGAGGCGCCCGCGCAGCACCGTGGCGAGCATCCCGCTCCACGCGATGAGCGCCATGAACGCGGTCACCAGGATCAGGCCACCGACCGCGGCGAGCGCGGCGAAGATCACCTCGGAAAGCCATTCGTGCGCCACCAGGGGATTCCCGAACGCCGTGTATGCGAACAGCTCGCCCGCGGGGATCTGGTGGTGGCTGATGATCCAGTCACCGAGACGGATGTGCCACCAGACGTCGGGGTCGCTGAGCGCGTCGAGCCCGACCGCACCGGTGAGGATCAGGACCGCGGAGAGCAGGGTCCGGCGCGGGTCCGACAGCCAGGCCGGTGAGCGGCCGGCGCGCCGCGGCGGCTCAGGCCCGGCCACAGTCGAGCCGGCGCGAAGCAGCGTTGCCATGCGAGCGCAGCGTAGGTGTGCCGCCGCCCACCGGACGGGCCGCTGCCGGCTGGCGACAGATTCGTATACTCGCCGCGATGGCCTCCGGCACCCGCGCCCCCAAGCGCCGCACGCCCGCCGCACGCCCGAGCTCGCGCCAGTCCGCAGCGCCGCCGGTCACCGCGAGCACCGGCCATCTGATCTCCTGGCGTCATTGCCTGCTCGGCCTCTTCGTCGGGGAGTTCGCGCTCCTCGTGCTGAGCAACGGCGGGCTCGCCGCCGCCAACGCGGCGTTCGGCTCCACGAACACCATCGACGGCGGGATCGTCGGCGTGTCGACACTGCTGGCGGTCATCCTCGGCGGGTTTCTCGCCGCGCGCCTGGCAGGGAGAGGCGGGCTCTACCAGGGCATCGTCGTCGCGATCGGCTTCATCGCCGTGGGCGCGCTCTACGAGTTCCTGCACGAGTCGTCGATCATCGCGGCGTCGCTGAGCGCCGGCGGCCACCACCTGGTCGACCTCGGGCCCATGGACATGGGCAATGTCTTCAGCGGCGACCTGCTCGCGCTGTTCGGCGGTTCAGTCGGCGGACTGCTCTCCGGCAAACGCTGACGCCGACCCCGCGCACGAAGTGCGCTGGAACCAGGTCAGGTCAGACCCCGACGACCTCTGTCTGCGCCGGCTGGCCGGGGCTCGGAACCTCGCGGTAGGGCTGGCCGATGAGGTCGACCCGGCCGAGCGACTGGGCGAACTCCAGGCACGCCGCGCGCGTGAAGCGCAGATGCTTGCCCGGCGTATGCCAGGCGCGCAGGTGGCCCTGAGCGACGGCACGACGCAGTGTCGAGCGGGATACACCGCAGAGTGCCGCTGCCTCACCCGTCGTGAGGATCTCCTCTTCGCGCTCTACCAACTCCTCCTCCTCCTCCAGACCCGCCAACGTATGGAGATCCGATCGCGGATCTCAAGGTGCATTTATACAACGCTTTGGGAGGTTCGTGCGGGTCATCCTTTTGGGTGATGCTGGGAGCGTATCTGCCGACCGTATACTCCAGGCGAGGTCAACTCACTCATCCGGCTCGGTTGAGACACCACGAGGAAGACGATGAACGTCGACGTCCAGGCAATGGCACGGCGTCTGCAGCAAAGCCTCGGAACGGTGATCGTTGGGAAGGAAGCGGAGATCGAACTCTGCATCGTCGGGCTTCTCTGCAGAGGCCACCTTCTCATCGAGGACGTTCCCGGAACGGGCAAGACGCTCCTGGCTAAATCACTCGCGAGGAGCAGCGGCTGCAGCTTCGAGCGAGTGCAGTTCACCCCGGACCTGCTCCCTGGTGACGTCACCGGGGTGAGCGTCTACAACCCGCAGGCCCAGACCTTCGAGTTTCGCAGGGGGCCGATCTTCGCCCAGGTGCTGCTCGCCGACGAGGTCAACCGGGCGACCCCGAAGACCCAGTCCGCGCTGCTGGAGGCGATGGAGGAGTGGCAGGTGACGGTGGACGGGACGACCCATCCATTGCCCGAGCCGTTCATGGTCCTCGCGACCCAGAACCCCATCGAGCTGGGCGGAACGTTCCCGCTGCCCGAGGCCCAGGTGGACCGCTTCCTGCTCAAGCTCCGTCTCGGCTACCTTCCCGCCGACGAGGAGACGGCGATGCTCGACCGCTTCCAGTCGGGGACCCCGCTGACCTCGCTCCAGCCGGTTACGAACGCCGAGGAGATCCGCGCGGCGCAGGCGGTCTGCCGCGAGGTGTACTGCGACGTTGCGCTGAAGGACTACTGCGTCCGCATCGTGCGGCGCACCCGCGAGCACCGCGACGTGTCGCTTGGCGCGTCCCCTCGAGGGACGCTCGGGATGCTCCATGCGGGACAGGCCCGAGCGGCGCTCGCCGGCCGCGACTTCGTGCTGCCCGACGACATCAAGGAGATCGCCACCAACGTCCTCGAGCACCGGGTCATGCTCCGCCCCAACGCCGAGCTGCGCGGCCTGACCCCCGCCGCGGTGCTGGAGGAGGTGCTGGCAACCGAGGCGGTGCCGATGACCGGCCGGCGCCTGGCGTGAGCCTGGCGGGGGCTTATCGAAGGAGCTGGCTGTGACCGCGCGGGCGCCCCTCATCGCCTGCGTCGCGGTGCTTGCGTTCTTCGCCGGGATCACCGGCGTCCGCCTTGCGTATACGTTGGCGTATGTCCTCATCCTGCTGCTCGTCGTCGCGTATCTCTGGTCGCGGCTGCTCGCGCGCAAGCTCGAGGTCACCCGCGACTCTCCGCAAGGGTCGTTCATGATGGGCGAGGCTTTCGAGGAGACCTTCACCGTCCGGAACCGGAGCGGGCTGCGCCTGCCCTACTGCGAGGTTCGCGACGGCAGCAGGCTGCCCGGCTACGCCCCTGGTCGCGCCTTCGCGCTGGGCGCCGGAGGCAGCGTCACCTGGACCGCCCGGGGCATGTTCACGCTGCGTGGCGTGCACCACTTCGGGCCGCTCGAGGCGCGCCTCGGCGATCCGTTTGGCCTGTTCCCAAGGAAGATCATGGTCGCCCCGGAGAACGAGGTGGTCGTCTATCCCGCGATTCACGCGCTTCATCAGGCGGTGCCGCAGTGGAGCGGCAACGGGGTTGCCGAGGCACAGCGCGGGCAGCCGGTCGACGTCCCGCCGGACGTGTCGACCATCCGCGACTACGCGGCCACCGACGGTCTCAGCCGCATCCACTGGGCGTCGACCGCGCGCACCGGCCGATTGATCAGCCGCACGTTCGACACCGGGCAGAGCGCCGACCTCCTCGTCGTCCTCGATCTGCAGCGCGGCATCCATGCGGGCAGCGGCGTCGAGTTGTCGCTCGAGTACGCGATATCGATCACGGCGTCGGTGGTGCATGCCGCGATCCGGCGCGGCCAGGCGGTCGGGCTCGTGACCAATTCGCTGGCCGGGACCGGCTACGGCGCCGGCCGCGGAGAGGTGCAGCGCCTGCGGCTGCTCGACTACCTCGCGGTTGCCACCGACGACGGCGTGCGAAGCCTCGCCGAGACGATCTCGCGCCACGGCCCGGGATGGCGTGGCCGCGGCGGCATGGTGGTGGTCAGCGCCAACCGCTCGAGTGACTGGGTCGAAGCGCTGGTGGACAGCGCGACACGCGGGCAGCGCCATCTCTGCGTCTTCATCGAGCCGACGTCCTTCGGGGCCCGCGGGCAGGCGCTGCGCATTCCGGCGGCATGGCGGCTGGCGCTCGACTGGTGGGTCGTGCGTCGAGGCGATGTGCTCGGCATGGGGGAGAAGGCCACGGCAGCGGGCTGATCGATGGACGCGCTGATCGACCACCCTGCCACGTTGCTCCCCGCCGCGTCCGCGCGGCCGGCCCGTGCCATCGCCGACCACACCTTCGAGATCGGCGCCGTCCTCTGCGTCGCGCTCATCGCCGCGACATCGTGGGCGGTGCTCGCGGCCGGATGGGTCCACGGCGGTGGCGGCGCGGTGGTCGTCGCGGTCACATCGGTCATCGAGGCGGCGCTTCTCGCCCAGGCACGGGCTCCGCGCATCGCCGCCGCAGTTGCCGCGCCGTTCCTCGGACTCGCCGCGATCGTGCCGACCACGCTTGCCGCGATGCCCTCGGTGCCCGGCCAGACACTGGGAGCGATCGTGGCGCACTACCTCAGGGCCCTGGTCACCGGCCTCTCGTCGACCACCGACTGGGATTTCACCGTCGGCCTGTGCGCCATCCTGTTCCTCTGCGGGTACTGGCTCGGCTGGATGGCGCTTCGCGAACATCGCGGCGTGCTGGCCGTCGTGCCCATCTTCTCGATACTTGCCACAAATGTCATCAACGCGGGGAATCCGGACGACGTGGCCGTGCCCGAGGTCATCGCGGTGGGCCTGTCGCTCTCGGTGATCGCCGCGGCACATCTCTCGTCCCTGCGTGACCGGTGGGCGTTAGCCAGGATCACCCCGCTGCAGGGCCTGCAGTGGCGCTTCGGCAGCAGCGCGGCGGGTGTCGCGGCCGGCTTGACGGTCCTCGCGCTGATCATCCCCGCGGTGTCGAACAGCGATCTTTCAGCGGCGTTGTTTCCTCGAGGGCTCGGGCTCGGCATCGGCACCAGTCCCGGCGGAACAGGGCCGGGAAGCGGAACCATCGGCTTCAGCGAGTTGGTTCAGCTGGGGGGCAAGCTCGTGAGCGAACCGAGGCCGGTGCTCACCTACACGACGACCACGAACGCGCTCGTGTACGTGCGGGTGGCCAACGACACGACCTTTGATGCCGGCAACTGGTACCCGCCGTCCCGCGGCCCGGTGCTGGGTGGATTCACCTGGAACGGCGTCCCCTATCAGGGAGGCACCCTCCCGCGGGACACCGATCAAGCCGATGGTGGGATCGGCAAGGACGAGACCCAGATCGTGGCGACCATCGTCGTGGATCAGGGGGCGACCGGTGACACGCCGCGCGTACCCTTCACCGGCGAGCCCGAGGCGGTCAACCTCGATGGGACGGCGTACGGGACGGTGAGCGGCGCCGATCAGACATCGCTCCTCTCCGTCAACTCGGTCGTCCTCAATCAGAACGACGCGGGCGGCACGACCATCAAGACCACGTCCCTCATCTCGACGGCGACCGCCGCGGAGCTGCGCGCGGCCGGCATCGGCTACCCGCAATGGGTCGAGCAGTTCACGAGCATCCCCGAGGACGTCAGCCGCGGCGCCGCGACGATCACCGCGCTCGCCAAGGAGTGGACCGCCGGGGCTACCGATCCCTACGACCAGGCCGTCGCCATCGAGCAGCACCTGCGCAACCCGCGCCTCTTCACCTACACCCTCAACCCGCCACGGGCCCCCGTGGGCACGTGGCCAGTCGTGTACTTCCTCACCACGAGCCACCGCGGCTACTGCCAGTACTTTGCGTCGGCGATGGGATCGATGCTCCGGAGCCTCGGCATCCCGACACGGCTCGTGAGCGGATATGGCCCCGGCACGACGAAGGACATCAACGGACCTGCGGCAACCCAGGCGCTGCACGAGCAGGAGGTGACCACGAGCGACGCGCACAGCTGGGTCGAGGCGTACTTCCCCAGCTACGGCTGGATCCCGTTCGAGCCGACCCCTCCGTCGTCGCAGGGCGATTACCAGCCGTTCCCGCGTGGCGCCGCAGCGGTCATAACAGGCCCGCAGACGACGCCGGCTACCCCCAAGCCCGGCCCCACGGTCAAGCCCGGGAACGTCGGCGGGAACAACCCCGGGGTGACGCACCTGCGGAGCCCGCACGCCGGTGCGCCGATCGGCCTGGTCGTGGCGCTGGCGATCCTGGGCGGCATCGTGGTGTTGATCATCGGGGCGCTGCTGTGGCTGGCGCTGCCCCGGTCCCTCACGGGCACGTGGAAGCGGGTCGAGGCGCTCGGGGCGATCTCCGGCCTCGATCGCCGAAGATCGGAGACCCATCGTGCGTATGCCGCCCGGCTCGCCAAGGCTCGTCCCCGTGCGGGACCGGCGCTCAGCGAGCTCGCCGCCGTCACCGCCCGGGCCGAGTTCAGCGCGGCGGCCCCTTCGACGCATGAGCGAGCGCTCGCGCTGCGCACGTGGCATCGCGCGCTCTTCGCGGTCACCCTGCGGCTGGGGCGATCTCCAGGCTGAGCAGGTCGTGCGCGATGAGCGCGCCCGGGAGCTGCCGTCGCTCGCTGAGATGGCTCAACAGGAAGGTCGTCCGCGGATACCCGGCGATCAGCCCCGCGACCTCGTCACGCCAGAGATGCCCCCCGGGCTCCGGCCCGTCCCAGCCGCTGCACTCACAGACGAACAGGTCACATCCCTCGATCGACCGGTGCAGGCCGGCGCAGAGCTCGCTGTCGCCGGAGAACCCCAGTGTCGCGCCCGCTCGATCGGTCATCCGGTAGGCCAGCGACGGGCCGGTGCTGTGCACGACGGCGTGGCTCTGCACCCGGTAGCCGGCGACGTCGACGTCGCTGCCGTCCTGCAACACCACATATTCGGGGCGAACGCCGGCCGCCACGCGCTGTGCGATGTGCGAGCCGTACCCGTCGGCGAGCAGTCGCGCGATGTACTCTCGCGTGCCGGCCGGTCCGGCGATGACGAGATCCCCCGGCGCCGGTTCGTCAGCGTAGGCCCGCGCTCCGAGCACGGTCGGGAGCGCGAACGTGTGATCGGCGTGGAAGTGGGTGAGGAGGATGAGGGTGAGGTCGTTGAGCGACGCGGTCGCGCGGCGGAGCATCGAGAGCACGGGTGCACCGCAGTCGACGAGGACGCGGCCGTCGACGAGGTACCCCGCCGAGCAGCCGCACGTGCTGAACGCGCTGCCACTGCCGAGCACTGTGAGCCGCACGCGACAAGGTTAGCCGCCGCGGCGCGGTGGTATGAACGATCTCGTGCGACTTGACCGATTCACCGAACGATCCCAGGAAGCGCTGACCGCCGCCCAGCAGGCTGCGCAACAGTTGCAGCACCCTGCCGTCGAGCCGGAGCACCTGCTGCTCGCGCTGCTCGAGCAGGAGGACGGGCTCGTCCCGGCGCTGCTGCGCCGCATGGAGGTTGCCCCGGACCCGATGGCGGCGCGCCTGCACGCGGCACTCGAGAACCGCCCGAAGCAGGTCGGCGTCACCGACCCGCAGGTGAGCGGCGCGCTTCGAACCGTTCTCATGACCGCCTTCGACGAGATGGCACGCCTCAAGGACGAGTACGTGTCCACCGAACACCTGCTGCTCGCGCTTTGCGCCAAGCCGGAGGGTGAGGCGGGCCGCCTCCTGCAGCAGGCCGGCGTAACCCCCGACCGCGTCTACGCGACGCTCGAGGCCGTCCGTGGATCGCAGCGGGTGACCGACGCGAATCCCGAGGCCAAGTATCAGGCCCTCGAGAAGTACGGGCGCGACCTCACCGACGCCGCCCGTCGCGGCAAGCTCGACCCGGTCATCGGGCGGGACGACGAGATCCGGCGTGTCATCCAGGTGCTGTCGCGCAGGACCAAGAACAACCCGGTGCTCATCGGCGAGCCGGGTGTCGGCAAAACGGCGATCGCCGAAGGTCTCGCGCAGCGGATCGCGTCCGGTGACGTCCCCGAAGGGCTCAAGGAGAAGCGCGTCGTCGCGCTCGATCTCGGTGCGATGGTCGCGGGAAGCAAGTATCGCGGCGAGTTCGAGGACCGCCTCAAGGCGGTCCTGCGCGAGGTCACGTCGTCCGACGGCGCCGTGATCCTGTTCATCGACGAGCTGCACACCCTGGTGGGCGCCGGCGCCGCCGAGGGTGCGATGGACGCGGGCAACATGCTCAAGCCGGCGCTGGCGCGCGGTGAGCTCCGCTGCATCGGCGCAACCACGCTCGACGAGTACCGCAAGCACATCGAGAAGGACGCGGCATTGGAACGCCGTTTTCAGCCGATCGTCGTCGAGCAGCCGTCCGTCGAGGACACCATCAGCATCCTGCGCGGTCTGAAGGAGCGCTACGAGGTGCACCACGGCGTGCGCATCACCGATGCCGCGATCGTCGCCGCCGCAGTGCTGAGCAACCGGTACATCACCGACAGATTCCTTCCTGATAAAGCCATCGACCTCATCGATGAAGCCGCTTCGCGGCTTCGCATCGAGATCGATTCGCTGCCGACGGAGCTCGATATCGTGGAGCGCGAGGTCCGGCAGCTCGAGATCGAGCGTCAGGCGCTGCGCAAGGAGTCGGACAAGGCGTCGAAGGAGCGTCTCGACGCCCTCGAGCGCGAGCTTGCCGACCTGCAGGAGCGCGGCCGCGGGCTCCGCGAGCGCTGGGAGCAGGAGAAGGGCGCGCTGTCGACGATTCGCGAGATCAAGGAGCGCATGGAACAGGTCCGCCACGACGCCGAGCGGGCCGAGCGGATGAGTGATTTCGGCCGTGCCGCGGAGTTGCGCTATGGGCAGCTCAACGAGCTGCAGCGCGGGCTCGAGCAGGAGCAGGCTCGGCTCGTCGAGATGCAGGGCGACCGTCCGCTGCTGAAAGAGGAGGTCGGCGAGGAGGACGTCGCGCAGGTCGTGTCGCGCTGGACCGGTGTCCCGCTCAGCAAGATGCTCGAGGGTGAGATGCAGAAGCTGCTTCGCATCGAGCACGACCTCCACGCCCGGGTCGTCGGCCAGGACGATGCCATCAGCGCGGTCGCCAACGCGGTGCGCCGCGGACGGGCGGGGCTCGCTGATCCGAACCGGCCGATCGGCTCGTTCATCTTCCTCGGGCCCACCGGCGTCGGCAAGACGGAGCTCGCGCGTGCGCTCGCCGAGCTGCTCTTCGACGATGAGCGGTCGATGATCCGCCTCGACATGAGCGAGTACATGGAGAAGCACACCGTGTCGCGGCTGGTCGGCGCGCCGCCGGGGTACATCGGCTACGAGGAGGGCGGTCAGCTCACCGAGGCGGTACGGCGACGGCCCTACTGCGTGCTCCTGTTCGACGAGATCGAGAAGGCGCACCCCGATGTCTTCAACGTGCTCCTGCAGCTGCTCGAGGACGGGCGGCTCACCGACGGCCAGGGACGCACCGTCGATTTCCGCAACAGCGTGGTGATCATGACGAGCAACATCGGCTCGCAGCTCATCGCGGATGTCGCCGCGGACCCCGGCGCGGCGGAGTGGGAGCGCGTCCGTGACGCGGTCCTCGCCGAGCTGCGCACCAACTTCAGGCCGGAGTTTCTCAACCGCGTGGACGACGTGATCCTCTTCTCGCGGCTCGACCGGGCGCAGCTGCGCGAGATCGTCGGCATCCAGCTCCGAGGCGTGCGCGACCGGCTCGCCGCGCGCAAGCTGACGCTGCACGTCACCGAGCCCGCCGTCGACGCGATCGCCGCGGAGGGCTACGACCCGACCTATGGCGCGCGTCCGCTGAAGCGCGTGATCCAGCGTCGCCTGCAGGACCCGATCGCGATGGCCATCCTCGAGGGGCGCTTCAGCGAGGGCGACACCGTCGACGTTGACGCCAAAGATGGCCAGATCACGATCGGACGCGCAGCGACGAGCGACTCGCCGCCGGTCGCAGCGAGCGCCGCCGTCTAACCCGGGGTCGCCACCCGCGCCGGCGCCGCCCGCGCCGCCAGCACCGACCCGAACAGGATCAGCGCGAAGCCCACGGCGATCGCGCCGGTGAACGGCTCGTGCAGCAGGAGCACACCGAGGGTCACCGCCACCGCCGGGTTCACGTAGGTGATCACGGTCGCGCGCACCGGTCCCACCTCGGCGATGAGCGCGAAGAAGAACAGGAATGCGAGGGCGGTGCACACGATCCCGAGGGTGAGCACGGCGGCGATCACGTCGCCCGACGGCCACACGCGGGGCAGCTGGGCGACCGCGGCCGGGGCGTAGCCGAGCGTCGCGAGGAGCAGCGACGCGGCGATCACCCCGAGCGCGGGCAGATCGCTGAGCCTCGTCGTGATGATCAGTGGCCCGATCGCGTAACAGATCGCGACAATCAGCACCTGAGCGATCGCCTCGAACGTCGATGACGAGACGTCGAAGCCGACGAGAACGGCGACCCCGGCGAGTCCGATCGCCAGGCCGAGGATCCTTCGCCACCCGTGCCGCTCCCCGCTGCGGGCGAGCAGACCGAGGGCCACCCCGATGAGCGGGACCGTCGAGACGAGCAGTCCCGAGAGCGAGCTGGAGATGCGCAGCTCGGCGTCGGACAGCAGCACCCACGGGATCGCCATCTCCACGATCGTGTACGCGACGATCCAGCGCCATCGACGGATGACGGCAGGGACGTCCACCCGGGTGAGCGCGATCGGCACCAGCAGCACCGCACCGAGGAGGACTTTGAGGAACACCAGGTCGACCGGTCCGACGCCCTTGACGGCCACCTTGATGAGCAGGTACGGGATGCCCCAGATCACGGACATCGCCACGAAGAGCGCCAGCCCGCGTCTGCTCACCCGGAGATCTTCTACGCTACGCGGCTGCACATGACCGAGCCGACATCGAACCGCATGCCGAGCCCGCTGCTCCTCGGCGTCTCATCGCTGTTCGTCGCCACGCTCGTGGCCTCGAACATCATCGCGGTCAAGATCGCGGCCGTCGGCCCGTTCTCGGTGCCGGCGGCGATCGTGATCTTCCCGCTCGCATATCTATTCGGGGACGTGCTCACCGAGGTGTGGGGCTATCGGGTCGCGCGCACGGTGATCTGGACCGGGTTCCTCGCCAACATCGTCGTGGTGCTGTTCATCGCCGCCGCGATCGCCATCCCGTCGGATCCGCATTACGCGGACCAATCCGCCTACTCGCGCGTCCTCGGGGAGAGCCCTCGTCTCGTCGCGGCGTCACTCACCGCGTATCTGCTCGGCGAGTTCCTCAACGCGTTCGTGCTCGCACGCCTCAAGGTCGCCACGCGCGGCCGGATGCTCTGGACGCGCACCATCGGGTCGACGCTGGTCGGCCAGGGCGTCGACAGCGCCGTGTTCATCACGCTCGCATTCGCCGGCACGCAACCGTGGTCGCTGCTGCTCGTGATCATTCGCGATGTGTGGATCGTGAAGGTGCTCTACGAGGTGATCGCGACGCCGATCACGTATGCGCTCGTGACCCTGCTCAAGCGTGTCGAGGGCGTCGACGTGTACGACCGCGACACCAGGTTCGCCCCGATTCCCCTCACCGCACTGCGCTCGCTCGTGCGCGGGGCGCCTCGATGAGCGAGGAGCTGTACGGCGCCCGCGCCATCCGCGAGGCGAAGCTCGAGGCCTTCGACAACCGGACGCCGGAGCGCGACTACACGATCCAGTTCACACTCCCCGAGTTCACCTGCCTCTGTCCCCGGTCGGGGTTTCCCGATTTCGCGACGCTCCACGTTCGCTACGTTCCAGGGCCGCGATGCGTCGAGTTGAAGTCGTTGAAGCTGTACATCAACGGTTTCCGCGATCGCAACGTCTACCACGAGGACGTCGTCAACGTCGTGCTGTCGGACCTGGTGGGACTGCTCGCGCCGCGCTACTGCGAGGTGGTGGGCGACTTCAACGTCCGGGGCAACATCAAGACCGTGGTGCGGGCCCAACATCGAGATCCGGCGTGGACCGGCCGCGTCGATCCGTGGTGGGGTCCGGCCGTCCCTCAGGAGGCCGCGGGCCCGTAGCCGGGCGTCCCTGACCCACCCGCTCACGGCGGATCGGGGGCATACTGCACGCCACGCCACGGCAGCGCGCCGCACTGCAGCATCCGTCCTCTCCACGTCTCAGCACCACTTCTCGATGGCCATAAGCACACTCCCCACCGGCTGGTCGCTCCTCGCCACGCGCTCGCGTGAGGACCTCCATCAAGCCCTGCTCACCAGCACGTGCGAGCGCGCCTTCCGCGACGTGCCCGTCGACTGCTGGGACGAGATCGCCGGGGTCTGGCGTCCCACCTCGATCGTCCGGGTGCTCGGCGGGGTCTGGGACACCGGTCGCGACGTCGAGGTGCTGGTTCCCGATGCCGAGGGGACCTCGGTACGACGGGTGGGCATCGCCGGCGTACGACTGTCGCGCCTGCTGACCGCCGGGGTGTCCCGCTACTGGGTCGCCCGCTACCTTCGACTGCTGGTGCTGCGCCTCATCGAACAGGCGGTGATGACCGGGGCGGATCTCGAGCCACTTCCACGGGTTGCCACGCGCCTCCGCCATCGGGAGTCGCTCGGCCGCGACGTCTGGGCGACCGCATATCTCGCGGGAGCCCGTGACGGGGTCGTCTACGCGTCGGAACTCGCCCCGACGACGGATGAGGGCGTGTGGGAGCCCGCATATGCCGGCGAGGTCCCCCGCCCGATCCGGGCCGCGGTGCGGATGCTCGCCGACGACCTCCTCCGGCTCGACCACTCGCTCGAGGAGGCGGGTGCGACCGCCGAGGAGCGCGCTGCCCACCCGCTGCTCGCCCAGATCGCCGCCATGCTGCTGCGGTCGCCGGCCGCGCCGGCGAGGTTCAGCCCAGCGGAATCCGGCTCTCACCCGGCCTGAGCAGCACCCGAACCGCCGGGTCATCACGGCACTCCGCGCGGACGCGGAGCCAGAGGCGGTCCCCGTCGATCTCGAACCCGGCTCCGGATTGCGCGAGCAGGCACGCCACCTGCGGATCGATCGCGCCGACGCCGTCGAAGGACGGGATCGCACGCTCGATCCCGAAGGCGGGAGCGAGCTCCGTCATCCGGCGCCTCCACGCGGTGATGGGCACCCTGGGCATCGGATCGCCGAGGACTGTGGCGAGCAGCAGTGCGAGCGCGCCGATCGTCGATCGGAGCGGCTCGTCGATATGGTCCGAGAGCGCCCGCTCGTGGGTGAGCCCGGCGACCACGTCACGGGCACGCACCGCGGCGTCGTCCGGGGGAACGGCCACCCAGGTGGCGCTCGAGCCGGCACGTGCGCTCCAACCGGTGTCCTGCACGATGCTCCCGGGCCGTCGAGCGGCGGCCGTGAGCAGCGCCTCCAGCCGCGAGCCGGGGTCCACCGTCGATCCCGGCAGCTGGGTGGTCTCCTCGTCCCACGACCGCGTGGCACGGGTCACGCGTCCCTCCCTGATCGCCGCGATCGGGAGCGCCAGCCGGCGCAGACCGAGCTCGAAGGTCGCGGCGACCGTCCCGTCGCCGTTCGCGTGGGGCGCATACACCGTGCCTCCCACCGCATCCGCGGCGATCCGGGCGAACCCGAGCCCCCAGCGCTTGCGCTCCCCCCGCCGCCGCGAGGTGGTCACGTCCAGCGGTGAGCCGGCGCGCTCCCAGATGACCCGAAAGGTCGTCCGGTCGACCTCGAGGCGGACCGCCTCGGCCGCGTCGTGGCGCTCCGCATTCACAGCCAGCTGGACGAGCACCAGCGCGACGACCTCCGGCGCGGGCACCGTGGCATTCGACCCGGGGCCGGCGGCGACGCTGAGCGCGGTTCGGGCGGTGATGCCGGCACACGCGAGGTCGAGGACGTCGCCGGTCGTGCCGTGGCCGGCGGCCGCGCGGCCCGCCACGAGACGGAGCGACCCCGCCAGCATCCGGACCCGCTGCGCCTGGGTGCTCCGCAGGTCCGCGGCGGCGCGATCGATCGCATCGAGCAGCCGGCTCAGGAGCGCGTCGCAGTCCGGAGATGCGGGGAGCGTGCGGACCACGAGGCGGGTGTTGCGCACCGGGTATGCGACGGCGCCGATCCCTGCACCGTCCCACTCCGGCGTTCGGGCGACGATCGCGCCGGCGGAGTCCACGAGGGCTGCCGCGAGCGGCAGCTCGGCGATCTCGGCGATCCCGAGATTCATGCGTCCGTGTCGGGAGGAGATGGGACGTCGGTGACGGTCACGGCGAGCCGGTACTTGCGGTTGCCGTGACTGACCAACCGCACCGTGGAGTCGTGCGCGGAGAGCCACTCGCCGAATCGCCGCACCGCCTTGGTCGCGGTGTCGGAGTGGAACGTGACGATGTCGGGGTAGTGCACGACGAGCCGGATCGCCTCGCGGTGATGATGCTGGTCGAGGCTGGGGATGTGGACGACCACCGTCCCGTCGTGGATGCGGAGGTCACCGACCGTGCGATCGAGCATCCGATCGACGCGCTCGAGCAGCGACGCGTCACCGTCGCGTTTGTCGTGGAGCAGAGCGCGCGGGTGCGAGCGCTGGATCTGGCTGCGCACGTTGAAGGCGTCGATGTTCTGCGAGTAGACGATGACGGCGCACTCGCGCAGCTCGCGCGCGAGCCGCGACAGGACGTCACCGCTGCTCGCGCTGCGATCGGGCGCCTTGCCGAGATCCCAGTCGACGATGGCGAGCACCGGCCTGCTCGAGTATCGGTTGTGCTCCAGCAGCGAGAGCGCGCGTGACGCGCTGCGTGCGGCGAGCGGGTGAAAGCGCTTTCGCGTGAAGTGGGTCTGCAGCTCGTCGAGGGTCTCCGCGTCGTCCTCGAGGATGAGCACCTCTGGGTTGGCTCTCATGCGCGCACCGCCGTCACGCTCGCCGGAACGAGCGTGACGAGCGAGCCATCACGCTCAGGCTTCCATGCCGGCGCGTGACGGGCGAGCATGTCCGACACCGTGCGGAAGGACCGGGATGTCAGCGCCACCGCGCGAGGATGCGCGGCCACGAGCGCTTCGAGCGTCGCGCCGCGCAGCAACCTGCCGTCGGGCAGCTCCACGCCGGTCCCCGGAGCGAGGCGCATGCCGCCGACATCCGCATGGCATGCCGCGGTGACCGCCTCGAGCAGCGCGGCCGGCCGTTCGTAGCGACGCACATCCGGGGGCAGACCGGCCGGAGGTGGACCCAGCCAGAGGCTGAGGACCGGCTTGTCGCGCAGGGTCGCGGCCACGCCGGGCGTCAGGGTCGACGTGCTGCCGACGATCATCCATGGCCAGGGACGGCATGCGGCCGCGATGTCGGCGGCGTCGCCGGGGCGCGCGTCACGCACCAGCGCGATCGCCTGCGGCACGCTGTCGCGAACGGCGACGGCCAGCTCGCCGTCGTCGGTCACCACGACCACGCTCCGGCCGCGGTCCGGAGCAAGGACGCCGAGCATCGATCGATCGTCGGAAATCCCCACGAAGCACCCCTTCTCGCCGGCGGAACGGAGTGGTCCGTGCCCGCAGTCGGCATGGTGGATTGTAGGGAGGCCAGGGGCAGGGGGGGTTGCCGGCACGGACACGGACACGCCTTCAGGATCGGGCCGCCGGGCGGACATCGAACAGACAGACACAACGCTGCTCGACGTGGCAGACTGAGCGCGGTATGTCGACCTCAGACCCTGAGGAGCCGGCCGCCACAGCGGACCGGCTCGCGCTCACAGGGATCATGCACAGTCCGCTCGTGGACCGAGCGGGCGGAAGGCTCGGCCGCGTTGACGACGTCATCGCCCGGTTTGCCGAGGGCGGCTATCCGCCCGTGACCGGGCTCGTGGGACGGATCGCGGGCCGCAAGCTGTTCATCCCACGCGACCGGATCGCCGAGATGCGGCCCGGGCGCGTCCAGCTCGCCGGCGAGGACCTCAACCTCGCCCACTTCGAGCGGCGCCAGGGCGAGGTGCTCCTCGGCGACGATGTGCTGGGGCGCCGGCTCATCAGCGTCGAGGCGGGCCGTCTCGTGGTCGCACACGACATCGAGCTCGGGCCGGGACCCACGGGCTGGGTGGTGGCCGGGGTCGACACGCGGCCGCGTGGCTTTCGCAGTCGTTTCTCCTCCGGGCACGGCGAGCATCGCGGGTTCGTCGACTGGGCGGCGATCGAGCCCTTCGTCGGGCACGTCCCGACGTCGAGGCTGCTCATGCCCTTGCGCCGCCTGCGCCGCCTCCACCCCGCGCAGATCGCCGACCTCGTCGAGGCGGCGTCGCACGACGAGGGCGAGGAGATCATCTCGGCTGTGCACGGGGATCCCGAGCTCGAGGCCGATGTGTTCGAGGAGCTCAACACCGAGCACCAGGTCGAATTCCTCCGCGACAAGTCGGACGCCGAGGCGGCCGCGGTGCTCGCCGAGATGGGTCCGGATGACGCCGCGGACCTGGTGACCGAGCTCGATCAGCCGCGCCGCGCTCCGATCCTGTCGCTGCTGCCGCCGATCCAGCAAGCCAAGGTGCGCGCCCTGCTGAGCTACGGACAGAGCAGCGCCGGCGGTTTGATGAGCACGGACTTCGTCTCCGTACCCTCCGACGCGATCGTCTCCGATGCCCTTGCCGCAGCGCGCGCCGCCGATGTGCTCCCGCTCGTCTCGTCGGATGTGTTCCTGCTCGATGACGGCAGGCTTGCCGGATCGGTGCCGCTCATCGACCTGATCCGCGCTGACGGGGGCACTCGAGTCGCGGAGCTCGTCGAGCACACCAATGCATCGGTGAACGTCGACGATGACTTTCCCGACGTGGCGAGGCGGATGGCGGACTTCAATCTCATCGTGGTCGCGGTCGTCGATGACGAAGGGCGCGTGGTCGGCGTCATCACCGTCGACGACGTGCTCGAGACGATGCTGCCCGACGCATGGCGCCGGCGCGCTGAAGCCGACGGCGACTGACGTTTCGGCTTCGGCCCGATCGTGGGTTGTACACTGCGGGAACGGCAACCACATTGTTCGGGGTGCATTCACCAACAGATGGACGACGGCGACAGTCCCCAGTCCCGGCAGCTTCCGGGCGCGGCCGCATGGAGGTGGTGACCGAGTCGTGACCTCCTGAGCGGGCGGGCCCGCTCAGTCTTGCCGTCACCGACGGTGGGAGGTTCGATTTTGGCGCAGGAGAAGGCTCGGCGCAGGGCACCGGCCCTGGACGAGGCGCACCACGGCGATATCCGCGGTGCCTTCGGCACGCTTGCTGAGCACGACTCCAACACGCAGCGCTCCTGGCGCCGACGCCTGCTGGCGCTCGCGGTCATCGTCGGACCCGGCCTCATCGTCATGGTGGGGGACAACGATGCCGGCGGCGTTTCCACATATGCCGCGGCGGGCCAGAACTACGGCACGAGCGTCCTCTGGACGCTGCTGCTGCTCATCCCGGTGCTCGTCGTCAACCAGGAGATGGTGGTGCGCCTCGGGGCCGTCTCCGGCGTCGGGCATGGACGCCTCATCTTTGAGCGGTTCGGGAAGCTGTGGGGCCGTTTCGCAGTTGGCGACCTCTTCGTCCTCAACTTCCTCACGCTTGCGACAGAGTTCATCGGCATCGAGCTCGGCGCGCAGTATTTCGGCGTCCCCTCCTACGTCGCCGTACCGCTTGCGGGCATCCTCCTCGTCGGCATCACCGTCACCGGGCGCTTCGAAACCTGGGAGCGGCTGATGTTCGTGATCCTCTTCGGCAACCTCCTGGTGATTCCGTTGATGTTCCTCTGCCATCCAACGCTCGGCAGTGTGGTGCATGGATTCGTGGTCCCCGGCATTCAGGGGGGTCTCACCTCCGACGGCGTGCTGCTCATCGTCGCCATCGTCGGGACGACGGTGACGCCGTGGCAGCTGTTCTTCCAGCAGTCCAACGTCGTCGACAAGCGAATCACGCCGCGCTGGATCCCGTACGAGCGCGCCGACACGGTGATCGGCGTGTTCGTCGTGGTCATCGGCGCCGCGGCGATCATGATCGCCGCAGCGTTCGCTTTCGCCGGCACGAAGCAGGCGGGTCATTTCACCGATGCGCAGGCGGTCGCGAATGGGCTCAAGAACGTCAGCTCGGCGGCAGGGGCCGTCTTCTCGATCCTGCTGATCGATGCGTCGATCGTCGGGGCCAGCGCGGTGACACTCGCGACGTCATACGCATTCGGTGACACGTTTGGCATCAGGAACTCGCTGCACCGGTCGTGGCGTGAAGCCAAGCCGTTTTACGCCATGTTCACGGCACTCGTCGTCCTCGCCGCGGGGCTCGTGCTCATTCCCAATGCGCCACTCGGTGTGATCACCACCGCGGTGCAGGCGCTCGCAGGCGTCATGCTCCCCAGCGCCTGCCTCTTCCTGCTGTTCCTGTGCAACGACCGCGACGTGCTCGGTCCGTGGGTGAATCGACCGTGGTCGAACCTGCTCGCGAGCCTGATCCTGGGCGTGCTCCTCATGCTGTCGGTGATCCTCGTGGTGTCGACGGTCTTCCCCAACGTCGACGTGCTGAGACTGTTCATCGGATTGTCCGTACCGGTTGTCGTCGGTCTTGTCATCTACATCGTGGTGAGCACGCGGCGTCGGCGAGCGTCACCGCCGGATCCGCGCGAGCTCGAGGATCGCGAGACGTGGCGGATGCCCTCCCTCGCCCTGCTCACCCGCCCCGTGCCATCCCGCGGACGCCTCGCGGCACTCTGCGCGGTGCGCGGCTATGCATTGATCGCGATGGTGCTCCTGCTGGTGAAGGCAGTGCAGATCGCCTCGTCCAGCCACTAGGCGGGCATCGGCACCCTCGCGAACGGCGTGACGCAGGGCCGGCCAGGCGCGTGTTCGTAGACGACACCGCGCACGCCGGCGACGACAGTCGACGCCGACACCGTCCCGTAAACCTCCCCGTGGATGCAGGCGGCGTCCGCGGGACGATCGGTGGGCGACCGGTGATCGGCGAGGAGGGTCCGCAACTGCGCCATCGTGTTCTCGGCGCCGCCATCACCGGACAGCGCCGCATCGAGACCGGCGCGCAGCATCGCCACCTTGGGTCGCTGCTCATCGTCGACGTCGCCGGTGGTGAGCACGTGCGGCCCGGGGGCGAGGTCGATCACGCGGACCGGCCCGCTGTCGTCGACGTGCGCAACCAGCGCTCGCTCGGCGGAGACCCAGAGCACGTTTACCGGGTTGTACTGACTGGGGCCAAGCTCCGCAAGGCGGGTGGGCACATCCTCGGGACGGGTCTCGACGAGGAGCGCGAGCGGAATCCCTCCGCGGGACAGCCTGGAAGGATCGGGCGGCTGCGGCTCCCCGGTGCTCGGGTGACGGTTGGTCACCGCGCACAGGGTTCCGCCGGCCGTCACGGCGAGCCACGTGCCGCCGGCCACGAGGTCGCGGCCGCCGGCGACGAACGGCTCGCTGCTCAGCGGGCCGGGAGGGGCGCTCGCCCGAGCGATCAATTCGTCCCGATTGGCCGCGAGGACGATCGCGGCATCGGGCAGGCACCTCCAGGCGAGCAGGATCGTGCACACCGGCCGAATCGTAGGCGCCCGGCCGACGCAGCCGTGAACGGTGTGAACGAGACCTCGCGGGGGCGTCACGACACGGCGATGATCTGCCCGGGAGGGGGGTCGTAGGACCAGAGTGAGATCACGCCAATGAGCCCAAACGTACTCGGCGGACTCACACCGCGCCGGCGCCCGAGAGGACGCGCGGCGGCAGCGTTGCTTCCTGGCGTGTTCGCGCTGCTGCTGGCGGGCGTCTCAGGCGTCGCGGCATCCACCCCGACGCCGAACCCGACGCCGACCGTCACGTCCACTGCGAGCTCAGGCGGTCCTCTCGGAACGGCGCTGACCGATACAGCCACCGTAACCGCCACCGACATGACCGGCAAAGTCAGTTTCTACCTCTTCGGCCCGTCCAACCCGACGTGCTCGTTTCCGTCGGCGTTCCGGAGCGGACCCACCTCGCTCGTCAACGGCTCGGCGACCTCCAGTCGGATTACGCCCGGGACCCCCGGCACCTACAGGTGGCTAATCAGCTACCGCATCAACCACGTAACAGTGGCGACGTCTGGCTGCGGCCAGCCGGTGACGATCACGAGCACGCCGCCGCCCTCGCCCAGTCCTTCCGCGGGCAGCGGTGGCACGAACGGCGGTAACAGCACACCAACCCCGACCCCAAAGCCGACGCCGAAGCCGACCCCCAAGCCCACACCCAAGCCCGTGACGACGCCCCCGACCTCCGGGCACGGGTCGAGCGGCGGTTCCGGGGCATCGGGCGGCAGCGGGTCAACGCGTCCGGCGGCTACGCACGTTCAGGTCCCGGTTGACCCTGCTCCATTCGTCTCGCTCTCCGGCGCGGTGGCGTCGGTCACCGCTGACGGTCTCGACGCCGCTCGCATTCCTCCGCTCGAGGCGCTCACGCCCCTGAGCGGACTCGACTTCGGGAACGGCCTCGATCTCGGACCGCTCCTGCTGCTCATCGACCTGATCGGGATCGGGACACTCGCCTACCTGGTGCGGACGCGCTGGATGGCCCCCGAGGCCTGACCGACCGCGACCGGTCCCGCGCCGGCCCCGATGCCGGCAAGCCCGTTGTCGATGGCCGCGGCCGTGACCTCGGCGGCACGTCGCGCTGCTTCGAGGAGCGGCGTGCCCCAGGCGAGCTCCGCCGTGAGCGTCGCCGAGTGCGTGCAACCGGTCCCGTGGGTCGCCGAGCCATGGGCTCGCTGCGTCGAGATCTCCACGTAGTCCGAACCGTCGTAGAGGAGGTCCGAGCCGCCCTCGGCTCCGCCCGTGATGAGCACCGCTCTGGCGCCCCGCGCGGCGATCCGCGCGGCGATCTCGCGGCGGTCGCCGGCGGCGCCGGCCAGGATTCGCGCCTCACCCAGGTTCGGCGTGACGACTGTCGCCAGTGGCAGCAATCGCGTGATCAGGGCTTCGACCCCGTCCGGGTCGAGCAGCTCCGCACCCGTGCTGGACCGGAGCACGGGGTCCACCACCAGCGTCGTCGGGTGCCGTTCGAGGAAATCGGCCACAAGCGTGACCACCTCAGCCGAAAGCAGCGCGCCGGTCTTGGCGGCGTCGACGCCGATGTCGCTCTGCACGGCATCGAGCTGCGCGGTGATGATCGAGACAGGCAGTTGATGGACGGCGAGGATCCCCGTGGTGTTCTGTGCCGTGACACCGACGATTGCCGTCATGCCGTGGCATCCCGCCGCAGCAAAGGCTTTGACGTCCGCCTGGATTCCCGCGCCACCTCCGGAATCGGAGGTCGCGATGGAGAGGCAGCGGGGCGGCATCACCCGACCATCGTAGATCGAGGTCCGTAGGGCCTCAGCTTGCGATCTGCCGGGAAGCCTCCGGGAGGCGGGCGATGACCGGCGTGCGCGCCGACTCGTCGAACACCACGTAGCGGTTCTTGCCCTGCCGCTTGGCGAGGTACATCGCCATATCGGCGCGGCGCATGAGCTCCTCGGGATCGGGCGCATCGGTGGGGTTGACCACGACGGCAACCCCGACGCTCGCGCCGATGGTCACCACCGCGTCGCCGACGGTGATCGGGCGGCGCATGGTCTCGATGATCCGGTCGGCGACCACCGACGCGTCGGTATCACGGCGCATGCCGTCGAGGAGCATGCCGAACTCGTCGCCACCCAGCCGCGCGGCGAGATCGAGCTTGCGAACCTGGACGCGCAGCCGTGCGGCGACGGCGCCGAGCACCTGGTCACCGACGGCGTGTCCGAAGGTGTCGTTGATCTCCTTGAAGCCGTCGAGGTCGATGAACATCACCGCGATGGGGCGCTGCGTCGTCCCGAGCTGCGCAAGCGACCCCGCGACCTTCTCGAGGAAGAGCGACCGGTTGGCGATCTGGGTGAGTGGGTCGTAGAACGCCTTGCGTGTCAGCTCGGCCTTCTCCACCGACATCGCCCGGATCGCCTCGGAAAGCTGACCGTTCTCCAGCGCGACGCTGATCAACCCCGCCACCGTGGTGAGCAGGCTCTGCTCATGGGTGCCGAGGCGCGGCCGCCCCTGCAGCGGATCGATGAGCATGAGCATTCCCTGCGGGCCTTCGCGACCACGAAGCACCACCACCGTGCCGGCGCTCGCCGAACGCTCCGCGAGCGCAAGCGTCAGCGACTGGTTGGTGGCAATCGGGCCACCGAGGATGGTGCTCGTCCGCAGCTCGTTCAGGACCTCCTGCTCGCCGAAGGTCAGCTCGGACGTCGAGACCGCGGCGTGCTCGTCATCACCGGTCGAGGTGAAGCGCACCGCCGGGCCACGCAGCTCGGGGATCACCACGAGCTCGGCGCGCTCGACGCCGAACATGCGCGTGATCCCGTTGAGGAGCTCCCCCGCGCGCTCGCCCACCTGGCGGCTGGAATGGAGGATCTCGGTGGTGCGGTACAGGAACTCGTTGCGATCCGCTCGCCGCTGACTCTCGGTTGCCGCGATCTGCCCCGCGAGGACCAGGAGCACCGGTGGCAGCAGCGCGAAGGCGAGCACCGGACGGGTGATGACGATGATGAGCGCCACGATGCCGAGGCACGCGTTCGTGGTCGACGCGGCCACCTGGAAGAGGTACGCGCGAACGATGTCGCCCATCCGCAAGCGACCCTGGGCGAGGCTCGTGCCGACATTGAGCGCGACTGGGTACACGAGCCAGCCTGCGGCCACCATTGCCGCGGCGAACGCGAGGATGCTGCGCGCCGCCAGTGGATCGTGCGCGTTCGGGCTTACCGCATTGAACACGAGGACGGCGACCCCGATGTACAGGACGTCGAGCATCGCGTTGGCGAAGTCCTTCACCCACTGCACGCGCCGGCGCGTCCAGCTTGCGAGGAGCACTCCCACGACGTAGCAGGCAAGCAGTTGATGCGGGTCGATGAGGAAGAGGCCCAACGCAACCGGTATCTCGGTCAGGGAGAGCGTCGACACCTCGCGGTGCACGCGCACCTGCACGTACAGCAGGCTCGTGACGTAGCAGATGAGGAGCTCAGCCCACCAAGGGATCGCCGCGGCGGTGCTCATTCGCTGCACATCGCGGAGCGGCCCGAGCCAGAGCACCGCCCCGATGAGACCGAGGCAGGCGGAGAAGATGACCAGGCGCTGCGCGCCGTTCAGCCGGTCGATCCGTGCGCGTGCGCGCGTCAGGAACACCGGTGGCCCCGCCACCGACAGTTCGCTCATGTCACGCCACGTCGCGGCGTTCCCCTGATCAATGCGGACCTCCTAATCGGTCGACACTCAGGCCCCTACTGAGCGGCGCTTCGATTGTGTCGCGCTGACGCCGAGTGCCTGTCCACGACAGCGTCACAGCGTGGTAACGAGACCGGAACGGGAATGTAAGACCTCAATTCGGGCGGTGGTCCGCGGGGTGTCCCGCGCCGTCACATAGCGTCATCACATGACCATCAACGACCAGCGTTCCACCGCCGCGGCCCCGCCGCCGCCCCCACCGTCGTACGTCCGCCGCCACCCGATCCTGACCGGCTTCGGTGTGCTCTCGGGGCTCTCGCTGTTCTCGGCGCTCTGGCCGGTCAGCGCCATCGTCGTCGCAATCGCCGTCGGCAGCCACGCGACCGGTGTGGACCGCGCGGCGTGGCGCGTCGCGCGCACGATGGCGGCGCGTGTCGTTGCAACCGTGCACGGCCGTGAGTTGGGGAGGCAACGACCACCTGCACCGGCGCAGCCTCCGGCGCCACCTGCTCCCTCCGCGCCTCACCCCGCGGCGCCACCCACGCCGTCGCGCGACGTCCATCCGCCGGCAGCGGCTACCACCCCGCGCGCCCAGGGTCGACCGCGCACGCACTCCCCGGATGCGCGCCCCGTCAGGTCCCGCCGCCAGCGAACGCCGGGCGACCGCGTCGGATCGGGCGTCGACGGTCCCGGGCACTCGATGTGACCCTTCGCGGGCAGGCCCGGCAGTCCCATCGACAGGTCCTTTGAGCTCCCGGCGCCGCCCCACTTCACGACCCTGCAGCCCAACGGCCCGATCCCGCGGTTCCAACCCGACCAAGCGTACGGTGATGGTCGGCTGGGCCCAGGAGACAACGCTCGACGTCGAGAACTCGCACGCGATCGCCCCGAAGCCGAACATCCTGCTCGTCGAGACGACCTACCCGACACCCTCGGGGTGCAGGGCTTCCCGCAGAGCGGGGCCATCCACACCGTGAACGGCTTGAGCGCCAACAACCGCTACAACATGTCGACCGGCGTCGGGACGGTCAACCCGGCGCTCTTCGTACCTGAACTGGTCGCTGCGGTCAGCCACTTCAGGGACTTCGACCGCCGTCGGGGGCGTCGAGACGCGTGAGCGCCCCGCGGCTCAGCCGAGCCGGGCGCGGGCCTCGCGAAGACGCTGGAGCGAGACGTCGCTCCCAAGAAAGGCCATCGCCTCGATGACCGGCAGCCCCGCGGGACTGCCGAGCACGGCGACGTACAGCACCCGAAACGCATCCCGGGGCTTGGCGCCGGCAGCGTCCGCGACGGTGCGGAGGCGCTCGAGCATCGCGGCCTGGTCGACGAGGCCGCCCTGCTCGACGGCTTCGATGCAGGCGTCGATCATCTTCACCGCCGTCGCCTGATCGACCTTCTTCGGGGGGAACTCGATGCTCGGGTCGAGGGTGACGTCGTGGAGCAGCGGTGCGCACAGCCGTGTCGCGTCGGCGAGGGTCACCATGCGGTCCCGCAGCATCGGAACCAGCGTCCGGCGCGTGTCCTTGCTCGTCCCGGGGAGATGGAATTCGAGCGCCTCGACCAGATCGTCGGTCTCCATGCGCCGGATGTGGATCCCGTTGAGGTCGTCAAGGCGTTTGGGGTCGAAGATCGCGGGCGCCGCATTGACGCGCTCCAGCGTGAAGCGCTCGCAGAGCTCCTCGGGCGTGAATACCTCCTGCTCGTCGCCCGACGACCATCCGAGCAGGGCGATCGCATTGACGATCGCGGCGGGAAGGTAGCCGAGCTCCCCGTACTCGAGCACGTTGCGCGCCCCGCGCCGTTTGCTGAGCTTCTGGTGATCGGGGCCGAGCACCGCGGGGACGTGCGCGAAACGCGGCGGGGTCCAGCCGAATGCGGCATAGAGAGCAAGGTGTTTCGGCGTCGAAGGAATCCACTCGTCCGAGCGGATGACGTCGCTGATCTCCATCACGTGGTCGTCGACGACCACCGCGAGGTGGTACGTCGGAAATCCGTCGGACTTCAGCAGGACCTGGTCGTCGATGTCGGCGTTCTCGAAGCTGACGCGCCCGCGGACGACGTCGTCCCACTCGGTCACGCCCTCGGGCATGCGCAGACGGACCACTCCGGGCGCTCCGGCGGCGCGCTCCGCCGCGACCTCGTCCTGCCGGGTGAGGCATCGCCGGTCGTAGCGTGTGGGCTCCGACCGCTGCCGCTGCGCGTCGCGCATCGCCGCGAGACGCGCCGGTGTGCAGGTGCACCAGTACGCGTGGCCGTCCGCGACCAGCTGATCAGCAAACCGCCGGTACGTCTCGATGCGCAGCGACTGGATGTACGGGTCGTGCGGTCCACCCACCTCCGGCCCCTCGTCCCACTCCAGCCCGAGCCAGCTCAGCGTTTCGAGGATCAGCGCTTCGGTGCCAGGGATATAGCGCTCCTGGTCGGTGTCCTCGATGCGGAGGACGAACGCGCCTCCGGAATGCCGCGCAGCGAGCCAGGCGAAGAGGGCAGTGCGGACCGATCCGAAATGAAGTGCCCCGGTCGGCGACGGCGCAAAGCGGGTACGGACACGCCCGCCGGCGGCGGCGGTCACGCTCAGTGCGTCGGGGCGAAGAAGACGAGCGTCAGGATCGTCCAGGCCAGCAGCCCGAGGATGAACATCGGGGCGTCGAGGTTCGAGACCGCCACGCTCATCACCCTCGGCGAGCCCCCGCCGTGTGCTGCTGCGGAATCACCGACGCGAACGACGCCCGGCGGCTTGCCGACATCGGCCATACCCCAGGGCGGCGGCGGCGCCGGCGGGGTACCCCGCGGCGTGATGTGCACCTGCTCCTCCCGGCGGCGCAATTTGTCCTCGTAGAGGATGCCGGCGACGAGGAACGCCCCGAGCCCCCCGGTGGCGAGGCCGAGCAGGATCAGGCCGTAGCCGAGGATCCCGATCAGGTAGTCGTTGTAGACATGACTCCCGACGAGCACGAGAATGCCCCCGGCGATCAATGCGAGGGCGACGAGGCCGAAGCTGAGCGTCTTGCCGGCGATCTCTCGGACGGGCATGGCGCGAGTATACCGGCGCGCCCGATCTGCTTCGCGGCTCCCATCGGGCTGGGCGGTCGATCCTAAGATTGGCGCTCGCGCCCGCATCGTCTAGCGGTCAGGACACCACCCTTTCAAGGTGGTAACCGGGGTTCGACTCCCCGTGCGGGTACGACGGATTTGATCTCAAAATGCCCTCGGTGCCATGCTACAGTTGTCCGAGCGACGGGCATTTGTTGCCCATTTGTTGCCGCACTGGGCGGCACGAGCTAGCAACGCCGGGCACACCGCGACACGGAAAGGACACTTCATGGCCAGGATTCACAGGCGCTCGGCGGGGACGTGGGAGGTCGTCGTGGAGCTCGGGCGCGACCCGCGTTCCGGGAAGCGGGAGCGACGGACGTTCACGGTTCGGGGCACCAAGCGCGACGCTGAGCACGCCGCGGCCGCCCAGGTCGCCGCCGTCGCAGGCGGGGCGTTCGGCGACCCAACCCGGGAGACCGTCGAGCAGTTCCTCCGTCGCTGGTTCCGCGACTACGTCGAGCCTTCGCTCGCCCTCAGCACGCAGAGAAGGTACCGGGAAGTGGTTGCGTTCGACATCATCCCGTTCGTTGGCCAGCTGCCCCTACAGAAGCTCCGGCCGCATCACATCCTCGCCCTTGAGCAGCAGCTTCGAGTCTCCGGCAACCGGCGCACGGGAGGCGGTCTCGGACCTGCTGCGGTGCAGAAGGTCCACGCCGTCCTGCATCGGGCAATGGCGCACGCCGTCCGGTGGCAGGCCATCGCCGTAAATCCGGTGGACGCCGTCGACCGACCGGTGATCCCGAGAACCGAGATTCGTTCGGTCACTCCGGATCAGGCGCGCGTCCTTCTGCGTGCCCTGCGCTCCGAGCGTTACGAACTGCCGCTGCGGGTCGCCCTGCTCTGTGGTCTTCGGCTCAGCGAGCTCCTCGCCGTGCGGTGGTCCGATATCGACTGGGACCATGGCCGGCTTAGCGTCCGCCAGGCGCTTGACCTGCCGGCCGAGGACGGTACTCCACGCTTCAAGGAGACCAAGACGCACCGCGGGGAGCGTCCGCTTTCGCTTCCAACCCAGCTACTGGAGGATCTACGAGAGCACAGGTCGCACCAGACCGAGGTGCGGCTCGCAGCGCCGACGTGGATCGACCGCGATCTCGTCTTCACCAACGACGTCGGGGGGCCAGTTTTGGGCGCCACGCTGCGGGATCACTTCTATCGCGTTCTGGCGATGGCAGGCTTGCCCCGAATCCGCCTGCACGGGCTCCGCCACAGCATGGCGACGCTGATGCTTGCCGCCGGCGAGCACCCGAAGCTCGTCTCGGAACGAATGGGGCATGCCAACGTCGCGTTCACGCTGGCGACCTACAGCCACGTGATCCCGGGGATGCACGATGTCGCTGCGCAGCGTCTCGCCGACGTGTTGGACGGCGAGCAGAGCGGGTAGTCGACGAGTCGCTGAGCCGATCAGGGTCTCGGTGGTCGCTGCGTTTCGCTTATGTGTCGGGCGAGACGGTTAGCGGTGAGGTCACGGGGCAGACGCTGACGCACGCTGCACCATGGCAGAGCCCGACCCACGAGCCGAGTAGTCAGCAAGTCCAGACGGGAGGTGTAGCGGGATTCTCCGCAAGGGTCGTGGGAGAACTCGATCGGTGGGGTCGATGGGACGTAGGTGACGTCATATCGTGGCCGTTATCGCGCCTAACGGTTACGAATCGGGGTACACCATATTGTCGCGGGAGACCAGGCAATCCCACCTGCGCCCTGTCACCTTGTGTCTCCCTACCGGGACGACGTATGGAGGGCGAGCCTTCGTGATGGTTGAACCGGTCGGGAAAGCCTACCCGGCTGAGAAGTGCACGCAGTCCTCGTCACGTGTCGCTCACGATTTTCCCGTCTGTGAGACAGAGTCTGCGGTCGCAGCGCTCGGCGATGCTCGCGTCATGGGTGGCGACAAGAAGGGTGAGCCCGTGCTCGTCTTGCAGCTGAAGAAGCAGGGCAACGATCTCGGCACCGGTGCGGGTATCGAGGTTACCGGTCGGCTCGTCGGTCAATACGATGCCAGGATGGTTGATGAGCGCGCGGGCGATCGCCACGCGTTGCTGCTCACCGCCAGAGAGCTGAGACGGTAGGTGTTTCACGCGGTCGGCAAGGCCCACTGCACCGAGCAACTCGCGCGCGCGAGCCACCTTGTCAAAGTCAGTCCGATACGGAAGGACCGGGGCTAGGACGTTATCCAGTGCGGTGAGGGCGGGAAGCAGGTGGAAGCGTTGGAACACGAACCCGATGCGCCGCCGGAGCGCAGCCCTCTCCGAGTCGCGCAAGCGAGCTATGTCGGTGCCGTCGATCGTGATCTGACCCTCGTCGGGAACATCCATCGCGCCTATGAGGTGAAGCAGGGTTGACTTTCCTGAGCCGGACCGTCCTGTGATCGCGAGGCTCTGTCCAGGCGGGATGTCAAGTGTCACCGCGTCGACGGCGGTGACCGATTCGCCGATGCCGCTGCGATAGGTCTTGCTCACGGCCGTGAGAGACACCCCGAGACCCTCGTGGTCGCCGCGGCTTGAAAGCGATGACTTACTGTCGAGTGCTGCCATCTCGCCGCTATTCCTCGGCAAGGGTCGCCGCCAAAGGCAGACGCTGGACAGTTGCCGCCACGATGCTCGCCGCGACGATCGTCACTACAATGCCGGCGACAAATGCCGCGGCGGCAGGCGCTGCAAGTCGAGACAGGTCAGGGCCGAGTATGAGCGCGGCGACCCCCAGTCCAAGGAGAGCGCCACCGAAGCTGCCCGCCAAACCGATCCCGGTACCTTCACCGATGGCAACTCGAGCCACGTGCCCCCGTCGCCAGCCCACGGCGGTTAGGACGGCGAATTCGGAGGCGCGCTCGCGCAGGTTGATGTAGAGGACGTCGGCAACCGAAGCGGCGCCCAGGATGATGGCGAGGGACGCGGACAGATAGTCGACCGCCCGCACCTGATTGGCCACGAACCCCCCGAGCGCGCTGCCGACGACACCCTGATTGAATGCCAGATTGAGCGCGAGCAGCACCGTGAGCGCGGCGATTCCCACGGCGAGCGCTGCCGCGCCGAGCGCAGCACGAGCCGGCGCACGACGCAGGTTGACGAGCGCCAGCCCGGCGATGTGCCGCACCGGATGAGGCCGCCGCGGGGCACGGACCGCGGGTGCTACCGCGTCGAGCGGCTGCCCATGCGCAGCTAGCAATGCCGGCACGAGTCCGGAGAGTCCGGCGAGGAGCATCGCCACGGGAATGACCAAACCGACTCGCCACCACGGGACCTCTAAACGAAGCAGGGCAATCAACAGAGCGGAGAGCCCGGTACCCACGACGCCGGCCACAAGACCAGTGAGCATGACCTCACCCAGAATGAACATGAAGACCATCCTTCGCGGCCAACCTAAACATCGGAGTACGCCGACCTCCGTCCGTCGAGCTCGTACCGCGGCGAAGGCAGCGTTGGCGAGAAAGAATCCGCAGACGATCAGGATCAGGACGAACAGAGCCAGGCTCTTACCGTCGACGGCGTTAACGATGACCAGAGCGACCGCCTTTCGAACCCAGGATTCGTTCAGGGTCAGAGCTGGTCGTCCGTAACTTCCCGCCGGCAGATCAATCGTCTCCGTGGTTGGTGACGACCCGGCGGTAATGTCCACGTCGAGGCCCGTCGCCTGGCGGATGGCCGCTGCGACTTGACCGATCTGCGCCAGTTGTTGGCGGACGCTCCCGTGCAGCCCGCCCACTCGAACGCGGACGACGCTGAGCGGAGCGTTCGCGTTGGCGGTCGGGAAGTCCTGCTCGAATGCTGGCAGTGAACTGAGCGTGGTCAGGATCAGCGGCGGCGGTTGCAGATACCCAGCCATGTTTGCATTCGGCAGCAGTGGCTCATCCTTCAGCGCTGTCTGACTCGCGTTGTTCCCTCCTGACGCTTGGGGCGGATAGTATGTTTCGAGCGGAACCTGGTTCAAAGGACTGAACCCAGGAAGCTTTTGCGGACTGAATGTTCCCACCGTATGTAGCGTTAGCTCCCGCTTGACATTGATGTCCTGAAGCTGTTCGTGCAACGTCCGAAATCCGAGATCGGACGAGTTGATCGGTACGGCTTCATAGCCTCCCGAGCGCAACCGAGAGGTGCTCCAGACGGCCGTCGGGTTGGTCATCGTAACCGGAGAAAGGTCACCATCCGGGAGTGCGGTGTAATCGGTGCCGCCCGCCGTCCAGTACGCGTCCAATCCCGCGGCAAAAGCCAGTTGCTGCAACACGGCGACATAGGTCTGCTGCGGCGTGATCAGGACATGGTCAACGGGGGTGGCTGGCAATGCCGATAGTGCCTCGGCCAGCTTATCGGGCGCCAGGCCGCTGCGCATCAACGTGACCGCCGAAGCTGGCAGCTGATCGACGCTGATCTCGTCGTTGTCGTCTACAAAAGGGTCGGTCGTCGCCAGCACCGGCACCTGAAGCTGGGGCGGCAGGAGCTCTTGTGGTTTGGTCGGAGATGGCTGCGCTGCCACCGCTATTGGCTGGTCGCTCGCACGCAAATACCGGCCGGTGACTAGGGCGTTTCCCACGCCGACCAGTTGCTGTTCAGCAATGGGGTCGATGGCCGCAACAAGGAACGGGAGTGTCAGCCGCAGCTCGTAACCAATGTGACCCGGAGGAAGTCCTGAGGGAGCACCCGCGCCTCCGACCCCGCCCTGGCGCGACCAACACGCCCCCAACTGGGCATCGTAGTCAGCGAACGGAGACGGCAGCTTGTATTCGAAGTACTGCGGGCATACTGTGATCTTTCGTCCCCCGGGGAGCGATTCGGTGACACCGATGACGGTCTTGGGTGTGATCTCTGTCCCACTACCTGGCGTCAGCTGGCTCTGTAGGGCATCCGTGGTCACATACACGTAGCCGACTGGCTGCGTTGGGAACTGCGTCAGCCCGCGGTCGGTGCTCCTGGAGTTGGTGAGCACCAGCACCTGGTCTTGCTCGCCGCTAAGAGCGCTTGATAAGTCGATTGGGATCCCGACCGTCAGTAGGACGTAGCCGATCATCGCGATGGGAGCAGCCAGCTGCACCCCCGGAATGTTCTTGATTCGCTCGTACTGCTGAAGCGTGATGCCACCGAAGGTTCCGGACAGATAGTTATCTCGAACCAGCCCCTTGCTCGCCTCTAGCCCTGTCGTCGAACCCGGCGGCCGGACTAGGATGTCGTAAGCGGGACGGAGATTTCGCGCCACGGTGCCCTGCACTTGAGCGGTGCTCGTGGTAGTTGCCGCGGTCAACAGGGAGAAGCTCACCGATGCGACGAGGATTCCCGCGGCGACCGCCGCCGCCCGGCCTCGGCGATGCAGCAACTGAGACCAGAGCGCTCGCAACATCAGCGCGCGCCGTTGCCGAGCCTATCCCGGAGTTCCAGGATCGACCACATAGCGCTTGCGCGGCACGAGTTGGCGGGCATCGCATTCAGAATACGTCCATCTCGGCCCTTGTCAGCGTCCATGAGATTCTCCCCACGAGTGGCCATGAGAGTCCCACTGACGGCCCCCCCACCGTGGCCACGAAAAGCCCCCATCCGCGTGGGGCAGTGCGTCAGCTTGGGGGCGCTGGGTGCTCCCGCACACCGAGGCGGAGCGGGGCCGGCTCAACCGGTGCTCAGCGAGTCGCTGAGGGTGCGCGACCGGCCCATCCCGAAGACCCTCCATGCAACGGGGATCGGCCGTTTCGAGTTAGCCGCCCTGCACCTCTTTCGACCTCGACGCCGAGCGTGCCACCCTGCTGGCCCGCTTGGGCAAGGCCAAGAAGGACCGCGTCGTGCCCATCGGCGAGCAGCGATGCTCTCCACCGAGCGCCACGTCGCCGAAGTGCGACCCTCCTTCGCGGTCGAGTTCGACAACGGGATCCTGTTTCTCAGCGCCGCCGGCGAAGAGATCGGCCTGCACCGGGCCAGAGAGGTGGTCCGCGCCCGAATCCATGCCGCGGATGTGGGCAAGCGGAGCAGCCTCCACCTCTTCTGGCACAGCGTGGCCAACCTGATGCTCAAGGGCGCCGCCGACGTCCGCTTCATCCTGCAGATGCTTGGCGACGCTGAGGATCTCCAATACCGAGCGCTACACCAACGTCTCAATCCGCCAGCTGCACATGCGTCTACACCGACAGCGTCCGCGCTCGCCGAGCACCGCCGTGGAGACGAGGACGATTACGTCGCCGGCAACGACGATACGGGGCGGCTACTCCTCGTCCTGGCCGCGGAGGATGCGGACGGTGGCGAAACGCCCGGGAATCGCGCAACACTCCCGGCACGCACTAGCAGATCGCAGCCGGCTCGCTCACCGTGTCTGCACGCTCTCCCTCGCCAGCGACCTCCCCCCATCGTATCCCACCCCACCATCACATCCGACTACACCATTACATTCGACTACACCACCGCCCCCACTACCCTCCTTGACCGCAGCATCCCCATCTCCCGTCCAGACATTTGCACCGCGGTGCCGGCCGAAAATGTGGTGCAAAGATACGCGACAGTCGCCGAGATCAGTACGCACGGCGAGTCATCGCCTGGGCAATACGTGGCAGAGGTGCGCACTCAGCGACACGCAACGACACAAGCGCTGTACGGATCTTCGCCATCAGTCGCTGCGTCTCAGGCACGGCCGTTATGTTGCGACATCTGCACCTTCGATGTGACGAGGCACCTCGTCCGAGTGCGTCGTCCGAGTTAGGAAACTGCAAGCGTTTTGTTAGCGCTTTGCCGTCATGCTTTGAGGTCGATGATCTCGATCGGGAAGTTGGTCGATCCAGAGCAGGTTGTTCGATATTTGGTCGAGGCGGCCACGGACGCGCAGGTCGAGTACTACGTCACACGCGACGAGACGCCGGGTCGGTGGATGGGACGCGCTGCCGAGCAACTCGGCTTGGACGGCACGGTCACCCGCGAACAGTTGCGGTCACTGCTGAACGGTCAGGATCCACACAGCGGAGCTGACCTCATGGAGCGGCGCTGGGCGCGACAGAGGGTGGTCGCATACGACGTCACCTTCAGCGCACCCAAGAGCGTCTCGCTGCTCTGGGCGGTGGGCGATGAACCGACGCGCGCCGCGGTGCTGAGCGCCCACCAGGCGGCAGTGGATGCCGTGGGCGAGTACCTTCAGGCGCATGCCGGCTGGGGACGCCGCTATGACCACGAGTCCGAGGGGACCATCCCGGTGCGCGCACAGCTCGCCCTGCCCCAGTTCCTGCACCGCACCTCGCGCCCGGTCACGGATCCGGCCACCGGCCGCGTCACCGTCGACCCGCAGCTCCACACCCACATCCCGATCCCCAACTACGTGCTGCGCGACGACGGCACCTGGGGACAGCTGCACGGTGTCGCCCTCTACCGCCATGCGTCCTCCGCCGGCGCAGTGGGTCAGGCGGTGCTCCGTGACGCGCTGGTGCGTGAGCTCGGGGTTCAGGTCTCGGTGGCACGCAACGGCACCTTCGAGGTGGTCGGCATCACGCGGGCAGTGCGCCAGGAGTTCAGCCGGCGCACCGGTCAGGTAGCCGCTATGGACGCCGCCTTCGGGGTGGACAGCTGGTACGGGCACAAGCTCGCCGTGCTCGCCTCGCGCGAGGGCAAGCACGAGATTCCAGCGGGTCGCGACGTCGTCGCCGAGTGGAGCGAGCGAGCGGAGGCGGTCGGGCTCGACCGCGAACGGATCGGCGCGCTGTTCGGCCGGGAGTGGAGGCCGGAACGCGGCCTCGACGTTTCGGACGTCCGCCAGCTCCTCGGCGAGCACGGCATGACCGCAGAGGCGGCGACCTTCACCCGTCGCGACCTGGTTCGAGCCGTCGCGGCCCATGCGCCGCTCGGCCTTCCCCTGCCTAAGCTGGAGCGCATCGTCGACGCCGTCCTCGCCGACCGCAGCAACGTTGTCCGGCTCGGCGCTCTCAACGAGGACGCGGCCGAGAACCTGCCCTCGTCGTTCCGGGAATACATCGAGGAGGATCGCCGCTACTCGACGCCGGAGATGGTGGCCATCGAGGAGCGCATGCTGGCCACGGCAGGCGCCGGTCGTCTCGCAGGACGCGGTCTGGCGCCCGTCGCCCTTGTCGGCGAGGCGGTTGCGTCGCGACCGAACCTCACCGGCGAGCAGGAGGCCATGATCCACGCCATCTGCCGCCGCGGCGAGGCGGTCACCCTGGTCAACGGCTCGGCGGGCAGCGGCAAGACGACCGCGCTCGCTGCCTGCCGCGAGGCGCTCGAGGCCTCCGGGCACCGGGTGCTCGGCGCCGCGCTCTCCGCTAACGCCGCCTTCAAGCTCGGCCAGGAGGCGGGCATCGAGACGAGCACGGTGCACAGCCTGCTGCACCGCCTCGCCAGCAGCCCCATGGAGCTCAACACCGTCCTGGTGATCGACGAAGCTGCCATGGTGGGCAGCCGCCAGGTGGCCCAGCTGGTCGACCACGCTGCCCGCGACGAGGCCAAGCTCGTCCTGGTCGGCGACCCGCGTCAGCTCCACGCCATCGACGGCGGTGCTGCCTTCCGCGCGCTGGGCGATCGGCTCGGCACCGTGCGCCTGAATGAGAACGTGCGCCAGGCCGACGCGTGGGAGCGGCGTGCGCTCGTCGACCTGCGCGAGGGACGGACCGCCGAGGCGGTGGCCGCGTACGTGGCCCATGACGCGGTGACCACGAGCAAGCACGGTGAGTACGACCTCCAGTGGCAGGTGCTCCGCGACTACCGATCGGCCGTGGAGGAGGGACGGGACGCGATCATGCTCACCCACCGCCGGAAGGACGTGGATGCGCTCAACCGCCGTTCCCACGCCTACGCGGCGGAGCACGGCCAGCTCGAAGGGCCCGCGATCACGGTGGGGAGCCTCCATGCTCGCGGCGACGGCTCGTTCGTCGAGCCCAAGGAGTTCCGCGCCGGTGACCTCGCCGTCTGCCTGGAGAACGATCACCAGCGCGGCCTCACCAACGGCATGCGCGTGCAGGTGATCGGCGTGGATCCGGAGCTGCACACGGTCACCCTGCGGACCCCCGATGACCGTCACGTCACCGTCGACGTGCGCCATTACGATGCCATCGACCACGGCTACGCCATGACGGTGCACAAGGCGCAGGGCCTCAGCGTCGACGTGAGCCTGGTGCTGGCTCGCGGCACCGAGGGACAGGAGTGGACCTACACCGCCATGTCACGCGGCCGCGAGGCGAACCGCTACTACACGAACAGCGCGCCGCCGCTGCGCGATGAGCGGGGCACGCATCTGCACGAGGAGCGGCCCGCCGAGCTCGTCGAGCGGCTCGAGCGCCAGTGGGGGCGTAGCGAGGCGCACGACTCCACGCTCGACTACGAACGCTTCGATGAGGCCGTGGAGCGGCGCAGTCTGGAGCGCGAACGCGAGCTGAGCGACGTGCTCGACAGGTTGGAGGACCGGACTTCGCGCCGGGTTCCCGCCATGTCTATTGACGACGATCCCTTCGACCACGGCGACGCGATCGACCACGACCATGCGATCGACCACGATCCGTACCAGTACAGCGAAGGGTTGCTGCCGGACATCGTCGGACCGAGCCCGTTCTGATGGCTCCGATGCAGCAAGCGCAACTCCCGTTCGGTGGGTCTGCGACGCCGCCAAGGCCGGAGAGAGACGTCCGTCGCGCCAGCGCGCCAGCGCGGCCGCCAACAGACGATGTGGCGCCCGAGCCGTCCGACCGCGACCCGGACACCAGCGGCCGCCTCGCTGTGCACGCTCCGATGCTTCTGACGGCTCGCGATGTCGAAGCCGAGCTCCAGCTCGGACGCACCCGGACGTATGAGCTGCTGCGTTCCGGCGAGATCCCGGTGATCAGGGTCGGACGCGTGCTCCGGGTGCCACGGGACGCCCTGCGCCGTTGGATTGAGAACCAGGCCGGCGGACAGCGAGCCCGGTGAGTGTGGGAGCCGGCTGTTCGCCGCGGGCCAACGCCCCCTTCAAGCCGCGAGATGCCTCCTCGTGCAAGCCCGGGGCCGCGTGTCTCACCACGCAGTGGTGATCGTATCGTGGAAGGCACATGCCGCGGATCAGCGTCTTCTACGGAATCGTCATCACGATGCGATGGCGTGAGCATGGGCCACCGCACTTCCACGCCGCCTACGGCGAGGCTGAAGCATCGATCGGCATCGACCCGCTGACGGTGTTGCGCAGCGCGCTGCCCCCGCGGCAGCTGGGGCTGGCGATGGAGTGGGCAGCCCAGCACCAAGAGGCGTTGGGAGCCAACTGGGAGAGCGCCCAGAATCACGCTCCCCTGGCCCAGATCCCGCCACTGCCGTAGCATCGAGAGTATGCAAGCCCGGTACCCGCGCCTCGTCTCGGTCGAACCCGTAGGCCCACACGTCTTGAGGCTGCGCTTTGCTGACGGGATCGAGGGGACCGTTGACCTGTCGGCTGACCTCTGGGGCGAGATGTTCGAACCCCTGAAGGATCCCGCCTACTTCGCACAGGTGCGCCTCGGTGAGGACGGCTCCCCCGCCTGGCCCAACGGCCTCGACCTCGCGCCCGACGCCCTGTACGAGGACGTGACCGCCACAGTGCCGCGCTGATCGCGCCGAGGTAATCCGTAGGCAGCGGCCTCGCGCCCGGTCCTCGGCAGACAAGAAGCCTGCCGAAGCCCTGCCCACTGCCCTGCATTTGTTGCCCAAATGTTGCCCACGCTGCCGACCCGGGGCAGCACAAGGCGTCACGCGGCAGCACGCGAGGGGGCGAAATCGAATACAGAACGGCCCTCAACGGCCACGTCCGACACGCCGTGACAGTGGCTCGGGCTCCCTTTCAAGGTGGTAACCGGGGTTCGACTCCCCGTGCGGGTACGCGGCCTCTTCTATTGACGAGGGGTGAGCTCCGCCGCGCTGCTCAGGGAGCCGCGCGCGACCTTGTTGGCGTCGCTCCTGTGGCGGGAGCGAGGCTGGGACGGCGGATGAGGAAGCACAGCCACTCGATGAGGATCGCGCAATGGCCCTGCCCATCGACGACCCATAACCCCATCCCAGAGGGGGCCGTTTTACCAAGTGGGAAGGACAGGGCCATGAACAACAACGTTTCGAACAGGCTTGGGGAGCGGGGAACGGTCAGGTTCCTCGCCATGTGGGCCGGCATCGCGGCCCTGCTGGCGACGGGGTGCGGCACGGCAACCAGTCCTCCGGGGGCATCGGCGACAGCCGCGCCAAGCACGGCGCCTACCACACCACCCCCGGCTTCCCATACACCCGCCCCAAGCACATTCCAAGTCCTAGTGGGATACAACCCCCCGGATACCGCAGTTTCCTCGGCTACCACGCTCAGGCTGTATTCGTCGGACACTGGGCTAGCCCCGGTGGTCCTGAGCTTTCCGCCGGATTCCCGGCGGTGGTCGGTTCACTCCTGACAACCGCATCTCGTACCAGGCCGGACTCAGCCGGCTGGAAAGCTCGGATCTCAGCGGGGGGACGCGGCGCGAAGAGATCAACTTGGATCCCGATTCGACGGGTGGGGCGAGATGGGTCGGTGCCTACGACTGGAGCCAGAACGGGGTCGCCTATCTGGCCCTCGGGTCGGCGAGCCTGGGAAGCAGCCAGCTGGTGATCCGGTCCACGGCGGGGACCCCGGTCACAGTGACCCTGCCCGAGGTCCTGGGAGGAGGAGAGGGCTCGGTACAGTTCGCCCCGGATGGCAATAGCGTGCTGGTGGTGGACACCATGCTTGGCTTCATGCAGAGCACGGCGCAGGGACAGAGCCCGGTGCAGGTGCGTCGTCTTGACGGCACGGTGCGCTTTTCCGCTCCGTGGGACGGCGAGGATGCGTCCATGCCCTCGGATGCGGTGTGGGGAACGGACGGTCGGCTGTACTTCTGGGACAGCCAGGGGGTGAGTGTCGCCAACCTGAGCAGTGGGGTCACCAAGACGCTCCTTGCCGGGGTGCGCTGGTATAGCCCCAGCGTCTCGCCGGACGGGCGCTTCATCGTCTTTGCGGTACGGGACGCGCAGGGGATTCCCCGGCTGGAACTGCTGGACACGGGCACGGGCAGCGTGGTGAGCGGGTTTGGGATCAGCTCGGCGAGTAACGCGGTGTTCGTCTCGCCCACCCTGATCTGGTACCACCAGGAGCCGGCATGCTCGGGGGACGCCTGCAAGCGTACCGGCTGGGCGACCGAGTTGGGGGGACAGACCACCCAGGTGCTGGATCCGCTCCTGAGCTACGACCTGAGCACGCACAGCGGAGGCCCGGTGGGGCTGAGCGGGGTGGTGACGGACAGCCGGGTGCTTCCAGCCAGCTGAGGACGCAACCGCTTAGCAACCGGAAACCCCACGGACGTCACGCGATGGAACAGCCTTAGGAGGTCGGTTCTGGGGTCGAGAAATGCTTCGGGCCTCGTCCAGAAGATGAGGCCTCGGGCTCCCTGGTTGCGGACCAGCCCGATCACCGGCGGCCCAGCGGTCACTTGTCCAAGCGCAAGCTAATCGGAACGAATATCGCCTCGCCGTGATAGTCGAAATTCATTCGCTCGAGGTGGTGCTGCGCTACAACCTGGAGCTGCCTTCCCTCGCGAGTTCGCTCACCGGTCACGGTCAGGTCGTCTGGCCGCACTGTGATTGGGCCAGATGCTAGTGGACTCTCCGGCAGTGCGCCTGGCATCGCGCCGAGGTGACGGCATAGACGCACGGATCATGTCAAGCATTAGATGCGTGTTTAGTATGCCTAGAGGGTAGCCCGAGATGCGAACGACGCTCGCCCTGGATGACAAGCTGGTGGCCGAGGCACAGCGTCTGACAGGCGCAACCGAAAAGACGGCCCTGGTGCGCGAGGCCTTGCGCGCCCTCATCGAGCGTGAAAGCGCTCATCGCCTTGCGCGTCTCGGAGGATCCGAGCCCGCGCTCAGCGAGGCACCTCGCCGCCGGCCGCGGCGTCCGTGATCTTGGTCGACTCCTCCGTCTGGGTGGACCACCTGAGGGCAGGATCAGTGGATCTTGCCGCCCTTCTCGACGTGGGGGCGGTCCTCACTCATCCGTGGGTTATCGGTGAGCTCGCCCTGGGCAACCTCGGCCGCCGCGCGGACATCCTTCGGCTGCTGAGTGATCTGCCACACGCGATGGTCGCCACGGACACCGAGGTCATGAGGCTGATCGAGCTGGAGACGCTTCACAGCGCCGGGATCGGCTATGTCGACGCGCAGCTCCTGGCTGCAACGCGGCTGACGGCAGAGGCGTTGCTCTGGGCGGGCGACAACCGGCTATCGGCGGTCGCCCGGCGGCTCGGCATCGGTTATGAGGGCGTCGGACATCCGGTGTCTAACCGCGGCGGTGAGTGACAGCCCATAGCGCACTGCTGATTCCAGGGAAGAACGCCAGGACCTGAGGCCGTCGCCGCGCGTCCTCCCTCAGGCGGATCTTGGAAGCTTCGGTCCTCGGCGGCGCGACAGCTCGCCGATCGCGAGTCCGACCAGCAACGGGCCGAGGACGAGCAGCATCAGGGCCGCAAGGGGACGCCGAGGGAGCAAGGATCGATTGATAGCAGCTCCCCAGCGGACGTGCCGTCCCGAGGGTCGACTGGAACGCCGCTAGGCTACCGACGCCTCGCTCGTGCTCTCCACCCGTGATGGTTGCGTTACCTGATATGAACCGGACGGTGGCCGCTGGATGTGATTTCGAATCGTGAGCGCGGCGACCACACCGCCGGCCGCACAGACCGCGGCTGCGATGATCGCCGCGTTCCGGAACCCCTGCTCGAACACCTGAGGATGCAGGTAGCTGTCGCCGGTGATGCCCGCGGCCGCCGGAAGCAGCG
Source organism: Candidatus Dormiibacterota bacterium (assembly GCA_963848445.1). Lineage (GTDB taxonomy): Bacteria > Chloroflexota > Dormibacteria > Aeolococcales > Aeolococcaceae > Palsa-851. Next base: position 193,443 of record CAWKDT010000003.1, on the reverse strand, counting down.
CGACGGCCAGCAGGCTGCCCGTTCGCGCGACGGTGTTGTTCACCGCTGATGCGAGACCGGTGCGCTCCGCCGGCGCCGAGGACAGCGCGGTGGCGGTCAGCGGCGCGACCGTCGTCGAGAGGCCGAGCCCGAACACCAGCACCGCCGGGAGAACCTCGAGGAGGTAATTGCCTCCGGAATCTATACGCACCAGCATGAGCACGCCGACGGCCACCATGAGCGGGCCCGCGGACATCTGCAGGCGCGGGCCGATGCGCGCAGAGAGCGCTCCGGATCGCGAGGAGAGCGCGAGCATCAGCACCGTGATGGGAATGAACGTTGCGCCGGCGGCGGTCGGGCTGTAGTGCGCGACCTGCTGCAGCTCGATCGGAAGCAGGAACAGGATCCCGCCCAGGACCGCATAGACCAGCAGCGTCACGACATTGGTCGCACTGAACTGCATGGAGCGGAAGATCGTCAACGGAACAATCGGCGCGCGAACGCGCAGCTCGACGAGGACGAAGAGCACCAGTGCGGCGGCGCCACCGACGAGCGCGGCGATGACTCCTCCCGAGCCCCATCCCGCGGCGGTCCCCTCGATGAGCCCGTACGAGACGCCGACCAGCCCCGCGACGGTGAGCGCGCTGCCGGCGACATCGATCGCGCCAGTCGCGTCGGGATCTCGCGATTCGGGAACGTGGCGGAGGGAGATGAGGATCACCGCCAGCGCGATCGGGGCGTTGATGAGAAAGATGAGTTGCCAGGAGAGTGCCGTGATCAGGAAGCCACCGAGCGGCGGGCCGATCGCGGTCGCGACACCCCCGAGACCCGACCAGGCGCCGATCACCCGGCCGCGCTCCATTGGGACGAACGAGGCCTCGAGAATCGCGAGGCTGCCCGGCGTGAGCAGCGCCCCGCCGATCCCCTGCAACACGCGAGCCGCGATGAGCAGTTCGATGCTCGGAGCCGTCGCGCAGATGAGCGATGCGATCGCGAACCAGGCGACGCCGATGAGGAAGACGCGGCGCCGGCCGAAGCGGTCGCAGAGCCCTCCGGCGAGCAGGAGCAACCCGGCCAGCGACAGGAGATACCCGACTGACACCCATTGCAGCCCTGCGATGTCGGCATGGAAGTCCTTGCCGATCGCAGGTTGCGCGATGCCGACGACTGTGGCGTCGAGCATCGCCATGGAACTACCGAGGACCGTCGCGGTGAGAACCCACCGGCCCCGCCCCGTCGAGAGCCGCAGCCCCTCCCCGACGTCGGAGCTAATCACCCCACTCGACATCGCCGAAGAACCCGGTCGGCTTCGGATGGCGGGAGTACGCGGCGACGCCGGCGCGGCTGCTCGCGATGGTCGTCGTCGGCCCATGGCCTGGCATCACGATCGTCTCCTCGGGCAACGGCAGCAGCCTGGCCGTGATGCTCGCGATGATCGTCTCCAGGTCGCCGCGAGCGAAGGTCTTGCCGGGGCCTCCGCCGAAGAGGGTGTCCCCGGTGATCACCGCGCGGCCGACGCGCAGCGAGATGCTGCCGGGCGTGTGCCCCGGGGTGTGGAGCACGGAGATCCTCGCCGATCCGACCGTCACCTCGGCGCCGTCCTCCAGCCGTCCGTCGATGCGCTCCTCGGGGATCTTGATCTCGCGGGCACCGACGAGCACCGGCGCGCCGGTCGCACGGCGCACGGCGTCATAGGTCATCCAGTGGTCCGGGTGCCAGTGGGTGGCGATCACAGTGCGAACGCCGCCCTCCGCCTCGATCGCCGCGAGCAGCGGACTCTCCTCGAGCGGCATGTCGACGAGGAGCGCCTCCCCGGCGACAGTGTCCCGGATCACGTACGCGTTGTTGCCGTACGGTCCCATGGGGCCGATCTTGACCACCCTGACGTCGCCGTCCTCGAATGCGGTGACTTCAGCGCCTGCCACGCGCGACCTTCCCGGCCGGTCGCTTCGCCGGCGCCGTCCTCATCGATGCCGGTTTCGCCGCGGCCTCAGCGCGCATCGCGGCCTTGAACGCCCGCTTCTGTGCCTGGTAGGTCTCGCGCTCGGCGACCGTGCTCACATCGGCGAGCGTGGGCCAATCGGGCGCGATGCGCTCCCAGCCGTCCGGGCGGACGCCGAGATGCTTGGCGACGACGCCGACCATGATCCGCGCCTTGGCGGCGCCGAATCCGGGCAGCGCCGCGAAACGGCGCTGCAGCTCCTTCGCGTCCTTCGCCTCGGTCCAGATGCGGGTGGCATCGCCACCGTACTCGCGGGCGATCACCTGGCAGAGCCCGTGGACGCGCCGCGCCATGCTGGCGGGGAACCGGTGGAGGGCGGGTGGCGTCCGGAACGCCGCCTCGACGGTGGCGGGATCCATCTGTGCCACCCGCGTCGGATCGATCGTGCCCAGGCGCTCGAGCATGCGCAGCGGTCCCGCAAACGCCCATTCGATCGGGACCTGCTGGTCGAGGCAGAACCCGATCAGGAGCGCAGCCGGATTCTCGCTGACGAGCCGATCCGCTTCGGGATCACCCGTCCAATCGAGTTGCGGCTTCACCGCGGCGCCGGCCACTCGCGTACGGTACCGCGCGACACCCCGGAAGTGAGGGGCGGTTGCGCGACTGCGTACACTCGATAGATGACGTGGCTCGGGCGCCTTTTCGGGTCGAAGCCACCACCCATGCCACCCAATAGCGTGGTCATCGCCGGCGACCTCATTCCCCCGCTCACCGCTGCCGGCACCGAACTCTCCGCGGCGGTCGACGCCGCGCTTCGCACGTATCTGGAAGCCCAGGCCAAAGCGCTCGCGGCCGGAGAGCCCGAGCGCATCCCGTTCTGGCTGCGTCGGGACGCTGAACACCCCGGCGACCTCGAGGACGAGCTCCGCGACAGGGTCATCCAGCGGCGTGCGGCCGAGGATGAGACGCGCTGATCGGAGCGCGGTTGGAGGCCCTGTCATGCGAGCCCTGGTATTCAAGGATTTCGGCGAGGTCGAGGTCGTCGACACGCCCAAGCCCGCGCTGGAGCAGCGCGACGACGCGCTTGTCCGCGTCACCACGTCTGCCATCTGCGGCAGCGATCTCCATGTCGTGCACGGCCGGATCCCCGGCCAGACCCCCGGCGGGATCCTCGGTCACGAGTTCGTGGGTGTCATCGAGTTGGTCGGCGACGCGGTGAGCCGCTTTGCCGAGGGCGACCGGGTCGTCGGCTCCTTCACGATCCCGTGCAACGACTGCTGGTACTGCTACCGCCACCTCTACAACCGCTGCCCCGATGCTCGAGTCTTCGGCTACGGGTCGTTCTTCGGTGACGTGCAGGGCGCGCAGGCCGAGTACGTGCGTGTGCCGACCGCCGACCTGGTGCTCCATCCCATCGACGCCGCGATGAGCGACGAGCAGGCGCTCTTCGTCGGCGACATCTTCACCACCGGGTACGACTGCGCCACGGAGGCGCGCATCGAGAAGGGTGATGTGGTCGCGGTGGTGGGCTGCGGGCCGGTCGGGCTCATGGCGATCCAGGCCCTGCGCCACTTCGAGCCCTCGACGATCTACGCGGTGGACACGGTCTCGCAGCGGCTGGAGATGGCTCAGAGCTTCGGGGCGATCCCGGTCGACCCGACCGACGTGCACGTCCCGAGCTTCATCCAGGATCGCACCGACGGTCGCGGCGCCGACGCCGTCCTCGAGTGTGTCGGTGTCACGCAGGCGCTGCTCGACTGCATCGACATCGCCCGCGCCGGGGGACATATCAGCGTCATCGGCGTCCACAGCGACCAGGAGCTCGTCCTGCCGCTCAACACCACGTTCGTGAAGGGCGTCGACCTCAAGTTCTGCGGCACGGCGAACATCGTCGCGCGGTGGGATGAGTTGTTGGCGATGGTGACCAGCGGGATCGCGCATCCCGATCAGATCATCTCCCACCGGATGAAGCTGGATGATGCCGCCCGCGGCTATGAGCTCTTCGACCGCAGAGAAGCACTCAAGGTGGTGCTGACGCCGTAGTTCGCGCGAGGTTCCGGCAGCCGCCGGCACATGAGCAGCGGCCGGATAGCATCGACTCGATGAGGTCGACCCTCGTGAAAGGCCTTCGGGTGGCGTCGGTGCCCGTGGGGGTCGGGGTTGGGCTGTGGACCGCGCAACTTACGACAGTTCGCTGCCCCCCGACAGCCCTTTGCCTCCTCATCCCGTACTTTACGAGGCTCACCTTCGCGACCTGGCAGTGCGCTCTGTTCGGCGCAGGCGCAGCGGTCGTCGTACTGCTCTTGTCCTGGGCTCGACGCGTCACGAATGTCCTTCTCGTGGCGTCGGTTCCCGTCGGAGTGGCGATCGGTCTTTGGATCGCGCAACAGCTGTCAATCCGACCCACTCAATGCCCGTTGGGGTTGAGGTGCGTCGCTCTCCGCACGGTGGAGCCCACGTTTGCGGCGTGGCAGTGCGTTCTGGTCGGTGTGGGTGCGGCGGTCGTCGTGCTGCTACTCTCCTTTGCGCTTGCGGTGGTGCGGGTGCACAGATCCGGCGGTAAGAAGCCCGTTATGCCGTAACGGGTTGAGTGCTCCCATGGGACGGCGCAGAACGATGCGCGCACAACCAGCAAATCTCGCCGGATCCGTGCCTGGAGATCGTCTCGACGCGATGGCCCATTCCCGCGGCTGAGCGCATACTCCCGTGATGGGCGTATCGCCTCCATCGTCGCGGGGATCGGCCGTCCCTCCGACCTTCTACTCGGAACCATCTCGATGGCCGGCTCCACCGCACCAAGTGCGGACGTACGCAGGATTCTGGATTCGCTTCTTCGCCTGGTTCATCGACTCCGTCCTGGTCGGGTTCGTCTACGGCCTTCCCATGGCGATCCTGTTCCCCCAGTTCGGCGCACACAACTGCCATGAGCTCCCGGTCGCGGGTACATGCGTCTCCAGCAGTCACTACTATCTCGCCCCCACCACCTGGCCAGATTTCGTGATGACAGCGCTCTACTTCATCCTGACCTGGTGGCTGGTCGGCGGCACCCTCGGCCAACATATTCTCGGCCTCCATGTCGTCGACGCCGCCACCGGGGCGCGCATCTCCCTCCTGCAGAGCATCGGCCGGTTCTTCGGCTATTTGCTGAGCGTCTGGGTGGTCTGTATCGGGCTCATCTGGGTTGGCCTGGACACGTACAAGCAGGGGTGGCACGACAAGCTCGCGCAGACGGTCGTACTGCGCCAGCACCACCGCTAGCGGGGTCTTCTCGCAAGCTCCGACACAAGTCACGGACAGTTCGAGAGGCGGCCGACCTGAAGAGCTTGCGCTGCGAGGCTGAACGAGCAGACACAGCGGTGGTCCCAGGGGATGGAGTCGAACCATCGGTACACGGTTTTACAGACCGCTGCCTTGACCACTTGGCTACCCTGGGTGGCTTGCGAGCCGCGGTGAGCGGCCAGCCGCTAAGGATACGGGCGTGCGCTGTGGTCTCAGCGGCGTGTGATCGGGAGCATCTCGCGGAGCGCCGGGTCCGCGAGGTACCTGCTCACCACTGCGAGCGCCTCTTCCGGTCCGCCCGCGAGCGAGTCGGCGAACCATCCGCCGTCATACGGCGCATCGACAGCGCGGAGCATCGCGGCCGCCGGCTGGTGCCGCGGCGGGGGGATGCCCGGGACGAGCTTGTACGCGAGGATTACGCGGTTCCCCGCCCGTGTGACCCCGACGCTGTCGATGACATCCCAGCGCGTCAGGCTGCTGTACGGGTACTGACGCTGAACCAGCCCATCGCGGGTGAGCTCGAGCGCCGGGCGTAGCACAACGGCGGTCGTGCCGAGTGCGATCACCGGCGCCGCCATGACGAACCAGCCGATGGTCGCGCCGATGAGCAGGCAGATGACGCCGGCGGTCTCGGTGACCGCCAGCAGTGGCAGGACCAGCGCGACCGGGCGGCGGGCGCGGAACACGATCCGCCCGCGCCGGACCGTCAGCGACGGCGGCAGCTCGGCGGGCGTCTGCGCGGTGGTCATGGGATCGATCGTAGCCTCGCCTGCCATCCTTCCCGGGTGCTCCTCGATATCGCCTCGGTGCTGGGTGGGATCGGTCTCGCCGTGGTCGGGTTCATCGTCGTCATCCTCGTGTGCGTCGTGATCCTCCGGCTGCTGGCCGCGATCCTGCCCTCCTATGAGGACCGCGACCGGCCCACGGCCGAGCCGGGACCGGATCCGGAAGCCCAGGATGAACCCGATGCCTCCGCCCCGACCGAGACGCCTGCGGAGGCCGCGAGCGAGATGGATCGGACGGAGTGACCGGAGGCCCTTGCACTCGGAACCAGGGTGGGTATAAGCTTCATATAACCGATCCTTTATGAAAGGTTCCTTTATGCAAGACTCTCTCTCGCGCCCCGACCGGCCACCGCGCCGGGCCCTCCCGGGGAGCATCGCCCACGGCGCGAGTGATCTCTCCGTCCATTTCGAAGGGCTCGCAAACCCGACCCGCCTCCTCATCGTCGAGCGGCTCGCCGCAACCTCTGAGATGCGGGTCTCCGAGCTTGCCGATTTCTGTCAGGTGAGCCAGCCGCGCATGAGCTGGCACCTGCGCATCCTCCGCAAAGCCGAGGTGATTCGCACGCGGCGCGAGGGACGCGAGGTCTTCTGCCGCCTCGATCGCGAGGCGATCGCGACCCATTTCAAGAGCTTCGCTCGGCTGATCTCCTTCGCAGGGATGCCCGCCGAGATCACATCAACAACGCCGGTCAGCGAGGGTGCAGCGACATGAGCAAGAAAGTCAGAGTAGCGATCATCGGCGTCGGCAACTGCGCCTCGTCGTTCGTGCAGGGTCTTCAGTACTACCGGCACGCCGACCCGAGTGACCGGGTGCCCGGCCTCATGCACGTGAACCTCGGCGGCTACCACATCTCCGATATCGAGATCTCCGCCGCATTCGACATCGACATCCAGAAGGTCGGCAAAGACGTCTCCGAGGCGGTCTTCAGCGGCCTCAACAACACGGTGAAGTTCAGCGACGTCGATCCCCTGAACGTCCCCGTGCAGCGCGGGATGACGCATGACGGACTTGGAAAGTATCTGTCCGAGGTGATCGTCAAGGCGCCCGGTTCCACCGTGGACATCGCCCAGGTCCTCAAGGACACGGGCACCGACGTCGTGGTGAACTACCTGCCCGTCGGCAGCGAGGCGGCGACACGCTGGTATACCGAGCAGATCCTCGAGGCGCCGTGCGCCATGGTGAACTGCATGCCGGTCTTCATCGCACGCGAGGACTACTGGCAGGCGCGGTTCCGCAAGGCCGGCGTTCCGGTCATCGGTGACGACATCAAGTCCCAGGTGGGCGCGACGATCGTCCACCGGGTCCTGACGCACCTGTTCCAGGAGCGCGGCGTCGAGGTCGAGAACACCTACCAGCTCAACTTCGGCGGTAACACCGACTTCCTCAACATGCTCGAGCGCGAGCGGCTGATGAGCAAGAAGATCAGCAAGACCAACAGCGTGCAGTCGCAGCTCGAGACCCCGCTGCAGAAGGACCACATTCACATCGGGCCGTCGGACTACGTGCCGTGGCTCCACGATCGCAAGTGGGCGTTCATCCGTCTCGAGGGCAAGTCGTTCGGCGACGTGCCCCTCAACGTCGAGATGAAGCTCGAGGTGCACGACTCGCCGAACAGCGCGGGCATCGTCATCGACGCGGTGCGGTGCTGCAAGCTCGGCCTCGATCGCGGCCTCAGCGGCACGCTGGAAGGGCCGGCCTCCTATTTCATGAAGTCGCCGCCCCGCCAGGTCTCGGACGACGAGGCGCATCGGTTGACCGAGGAGTTCATCGCCGGCGTGGAGACCGCCGTCGGACGGCACAATGGACGGGCCGCCAAGGTCCTGCACGACGCCCCGGAGGCGGCACCCGCAACACCAGCAACGAATTAGGCCTCGCGAGGTCGGGAGCGCAACGGGGAAATGCAGGCTCGCGATGTGGCGCTGACCGGACGAGCCGGTCAGCGCGCCAAGCGTGAGAGCCGCATGCCCTATTACGCCTACCGCGCGGCGGAGGGCCTTGTCGGGATGCTCCCGCAGCGCACGTCCTACTGGCTCGGCGACCGCGCCGCCGACGCCTTGCTCGCGACGGTGCCGAGCCGCTTCGATCCGTTGCGCGAGAACCTTCGCCACGTCGTGCCGACCATCAGCGACCGGGCGATGAAGCGGCTGGTACGGCGCAACCTTCGCAACCTGACCCACTGCTGGGTCGACGTGATGGAGATGTCGTCGAGGCGCACCAACCTGCCGTCGCGGATCGACATCCAGACGCTCGAGCACTTCGAGGATGCGATAGCGCGCGGCAATGGCGTGGTGGTCGCCTCGATGCACTTCGGCTCCTGGGAGGTCGGGCTCGCAGGGTGGAACAAGATGGGCGGCAAGATGGCGCTGCTCGCCGAGGTGCTGCGACCGCAGGAGCTCTTCGATCGCGTGGTGGGCTCGCGTGTGGCGCAGGGCGTGCACGTGATCCCGATCGACACCCAGGCGATGCGCGAGGGCGACCCGCAAGTCGCGCGGCGGCTCGGCGCCGCGTCGATGCGTGAGGTGTTCAAGGTCCTGCGATCCGGCGGCGTGGTGGCGATGGCGCTCGACCGTGATCTCATCGGCAACGGGGAGCCGCTGGAGTTCTTCGGAAAGCCGGCGCCGATCCCCATCGGCGCGGTGGAGATCGCGATCCGAGCGGGCGCCGCCGTGGTTCCGATCGTGCTGTTTCGAAACCGGTACCGGGTCGACGCGAGGGTCTACCCGGAGATCCACTACTCGACGGATGCGCCACGCGACGCAGAGGTGCGCAAGACTGCACAGATGCTGCTGCGGATCTTCGAGGACGCGATCCGGAAGAATCCGGAGCAGTGGCACGTGCTGGATCCGATCTGGGCGCCGGCCGGAGCGCGATGAAGATCGGCCTCGTCTCCCCGTATGACTTCATGCACCCGGGCGGGGTGACCGAACACGTCCGCCATCTCTCGGCGAAGCTCAGAGCCCGAGGTCACGACGTGACGGTCCTCGCGCCGTCAAGCCGGGTGGGCGACGATCACGGCATCCCCGGCTACGTGCGCATCGGGCGCAGCGTGCCGGTGCGGAGCAACGGATCCGTCGCACGGATCGCGCTGTCGTTCCACCTCGTCAGAAGGGTCCGCGCGCTGCTCGACGAGGCGGCGTTCGATGTCGTGCACTACCACGAGCCGCTGGTACCGTCGCTGCCGATCACGGTGCTCCGGTTCCACAGCGGCGCCAACGTCGGGACCTTTCATGCGATGGCGAGGCGCAACCTCGGCTACTACTACGGCAGGCCGTTTCTCAAGCGCTATTTCAACCGGTTGCACGCCCATATCGCGGTGAGCGTCCCGGCGCGCGACTTCATCGCCCGGTACTTCGACGGCGAGTACCGGATCGTGCCGAACGGGATCGACTGCTCGCGCTTCAACCCGGGTCATGCTCCGCTCGAGGACCTGCGCACCCCGGGCAAGGCGACCATCCTCTTCGTAGGACGCCTGGAATCGCGCAAGGGCCTGCCCACCCTGGTGGAGGCGTACGGTCAGCTGCGTCGCACCCGGGCTGACGCCAGGCTCGTCATCGTCGGCGATGGGCCGATGCGGTGGGGCTACGAGAGCCAGGTCGCCGCGATGGGCGTTCCCGACGTCGAGTTCGCGGGGCGCGTCTCCGACGAGCTGCTGCCGCGGTACTACGCGTCAGCGGATGTCTTTTGCGCCCCGGCGAACGGTGGCGAGAGCTTCGGGATCGTGCTCCTCGAGGCCATGGCGAGCGGCGTCCCGGTGATGGCCTCGTCGATACCGGGATTCAGCAGCGTGGTCGCGCACGACGTCGATGGTGTGCTCGTCCCACCGCGGCATCCCAGGGAATGGGCCGCGGCGCTCGCCGGCCTCCTCGATGACGAGCCGCGCCGGCGCGCGATGAGCGAGCGCGGCCTTGCCAAAGCGCAGCTGTACGACTGGGAGCGAGTGGTCGACGAGGTTCTCGATGTGTATCGCGTGGCGCGCGAGCGCGCCGGCGCGAGCATGGTGGCATCCGGTGTTCACGTCCAGGCTCCAGAACTGGGTTAGGGCCGGCGCGCGCCGGGTCGTTCCCGCGCTCCGCGTGCTGCGCCTGACACCGAACGCGCTCACCATGGTCGGCCTCGGCATCTGTGCGGGTTCGGCGGTCCTGATCGCACTCGGCTACCTGCTCCCGGGCGGCCTGCTGCTGCTGGTGGCGAGCGGATTCGACATCCTCGACGGCGCGCTCGCCCGGGTGAGCGGACGCGAGCTGCGGTACGGCGCGTTCCTCGATTCGACCGTCGACCGGTACGCGGAGGCGATGACCTCCATCTCGCTCCTGTACTACTTCATCTTCCACGGCCATCACACGCTCGAGCCGATGCTCGTCATCTTCGCGCTGACCGGTTCGCTGCTCGTGTCGTACGTGCGGGCGCGCGCGCAATCGCTCGGTTTCAACGGCGACGGTGGGCTGCTTGCTCGGCCGGAGCGTGTGGTGATCACGGTGATCGGCCTCGTCATCGCGCCGCTGCTCGTGTGGGCGCTCTGGGTGCTCGCGGTGCTCACCAACGTCACCGCGATGCAGCGGATCTGGGTCGTGTGGCAGCAGTCGCGCCGCACGCCGGCCGCGGACAGCCGAACCGCCTCGTGAACGAAACGGCCTGAGCCCGTCACGGGAGGGCAAGGTCCTGCCGGGGATCCTCCGCGATGCCGTCGCGCCGGATCTCGAAGTGGAGGTGTGGACCCGTCGCGTTGCCCGTGGATCCGACGGTCCCGATGACCTCGCCGGCGGCGACATACGAACCGGTGATGATGGTCACGGTGTCGAGGTGGCCGTACAGGCTGCTCAGGCCACCACCGTGGTCGATGATCACGTGCAACCCGTAGCCGGTGACCGAGAGGATGACGGCGGCCGTCCCCGGGAGGGTTGCCATCACCGGCGTGCCGCGCGCTGCGGCGAGGTCGATGCCCGAGTGCCAGTGGCGGCCGGGGCAAGCCAGATCCACCGGTTCGAAGCTGAAGCTGGTGCAGCCGAACCCCTGTGACACCCATGAATGCGCGAGCGGCTTCCCGAAGGCGACGCCGGGTGCGCTCGTGGTCACCGCCGTCCCCACCAGCGCCGTGCCGCCGCAGAGTCCGACCCCGACGACCGCGGTCATCGCGGCCACTGCGCGGATCACAGCACGCTCCGGTGGCGCACGGTGCGGTGCGCCGGCACCAGCATGCGATGCACCGATCGCTGGACGTGTCGCGCCGCCGTATGTGCGCGGGTCTCGACGTGTGTCGCCGCATGCAGGGTCCCCGGCACCTTGAGGATGATCCATAGGATGGCCAGCGCGAAGAGGCTTCCCGCGATGCCGCTGCCGGCGCCGAATCCCACCGCGGTCGCGACTCGCAGGATGATCAGCTGGACCGCCTGCATGAACACCGCGACCATGAAGAGCCGCAGCCATGTGTGCGCGTATCTCCGGGTGTCCGGCAGCACCGAGCAGAGCGCGGCCAGGGGCGCGAGCACGATGAGGATGTCGAGCATCGCGATCCTGATCACGTAGGAGACGACGAGGATCACGACCGCGATGACGACGCCGAGAGCGAAGAGGGCGTGGAACAGGTCCTGTGAGGCCTGGATGAGCGACACGCTGGCGGCGCTCATCGATGCCGACCACGGCAGAGTGTCCATGGTCAGCGGCCCGCCGAGGGATTGCGTCAGGCCTCCGATCGCATTGTTGAGATCGATCGCCATCTGGATGAAGTAGATCGAGCCGTGCACCATGACGAGCGCTGCCATGACGCGGGGAACCACCGTCATCAGCTCGTACCTCGAGTGGATGGAGCGATCGAAGATGCTGCGCAGCGACGAGTACAGGAACACCAGCGCGACCAGCACGTCCGCCGCTACCGCGAGGCCTCCGTTCAGGCGCGCCACCGCGGGGTTCGCGGTGAGCTGCCGGATGCCCGGCGCGGTCGGGTCGACGGTGGTGAACAGGTAGCGGGACAGCTCGGAGTTGAGATCGGCGCGCGCGGTCGCGATGAAGTGCGACAGGACGCCGGTGAGCAGCTGGAGGATCGTGCCGAGTGGATCCCGGATTCCCTGCACGATCCCGGGGAGCGCCTGCATGCCTCGGCGCTCAGTGAATCGTTGCGGGGACGCTCGCGATGAGCGCGTGTGTGAGCGTGCCGGCGACCTCGACACCGATGGTGCCGAACACGATGCGACCGATCCACTTCTTGGCCTGGGCGACGCTGGACGGGTCGACCGCGATGATCTTGTACATGAAGGCGATCAGAAACGCGAGCGCGCCGACGCTGGCGAGCAGCCCCTGCGCGATGAGGATCCAGTTGTCGATGAGCGCCTTGAGTTGATCCACGAGGGCGACCTCCGGTGCACGCGGTTGCGGTGATCGGTCGCCCCTCCGGCCGCTCCGGGTGAGCACCCGGACACCGGACAGACTATACGGATTTGTGTATATGTGTCAAGCGCTGAGCGTCGCACTCGATTGGCGCGACGATAATTGCCGCGTGTACACGAAGGGAGCCCGGTTCTACGACCTGATCCAGACTGGCCGTCGCGTGGCCAAGGACTATGGCGCAGAGGCGGCAGAACTCGATGCCCTCATCCGGTCACGCAACCCCGGGGCCAGGACGTTGCTCGACGTAGCGTGCGGAACCGGCCAGCACCTGAGCTTTCTGCGCAATCGATATGCGGTGGAAGGTGCCGATCTGAGCCGCGCGATGCTCACAGTGGCGCGCGAACGGCTCCCCGGCGTCGACCTACACCTCATCGACATGCGCTTCCTCGACCTCGGGAAACGATTCGACGCCGTGACGTGCCTTTTCTCGAGCATCGGCTACCTTGAGCCGTCCGAGATCCGCCCGACGCTGCAGCGCTTCGTCCATCATCTCGCCGACGGCGGGGTGCTCGTGATCGATGGCTGGGTACGCCCTGACGCCTGGATGGACGGCCACGAGCCCCCGATTGAGCATGTGACGGACGGTGATGTCGACCTGTTTCGTCTGGACCATTCCTTCCGGGAGGGGAGCGCGACGACCATCGCGATGCACCACCTGGTCCGGAGCGCGCGTGGCATCGTGCACTTCGCCGAAAGCCACCGTTTGTGGCTCGTGCCCACGTCGGACCTCGTCGCTGCGATCGAATCGGCGGGACTGCGAACCGAGGTGGTTCATGATTCCATGCCGGGCAGAGATCGCGTGCTGGGGGTGAGAGTTCGGCAATGACAGTGCGGTCGACCCGAGGGCGAGCAGAAAGCAACGATCTCTCTGACGGCTTGAACACCGGAGATATGGGAAGCAACAGCCAGGAATTGCTTGAACACGCGATTCTGTGTGCTCTCACTGCTCACGCCGGTCAGCGATACCCCGCACCGGAGTCCGAGCCGTACATCTTGCACCCGCTGCGCGTGATGGCCGCTGTCGAGGGTCGAAACGCGCAGATCGCGGCGGTTCTGCACGACGTCATCGAAGATACAGAGGTGACGCTGGCTGAGCTCGAACGGGCCGGCTACCCGGACGCCGTGATCCACGCTGTCGATTGCCTCACACACCGTGATGGTGAAACGTACGCCGCGTACATCGAGCGCCTATCCACAGATCCGATCGCAACGGTCGTAAAGGTGGCCGATCTCCGAGACAACCTCGGCAACAACCGACGCCTGAACCCGGAATCAAGCGTGTTGGATAGGATCGGGCGGTATGAGCAGGCGTTGGCGTTTCTGGAACCGAGGCTGGCGCGACTCCCGCGCGCAGGTGCAGGAAGCGGGTCACGCTCCAGATCTGTGTGAACGACATCGTGGGGTGCGTGGCTTGTGATCTCTCCCAAGGACGGAGGGAGCTCCCGGGCGGGCTCATCCATCACACCCGCTACTGGCGCGTCGAGCATTGCGTCGGGCCTCTCGGCGTGGGGACTTTGATCGTGAAACCTACGAGGCATGTCGAACGACTTGCCGATCTCACATCGGAGGAAGCGGACGAGATGGGGCCCTTGCTCCGTACGACGGCCACAATCGTCGGCGACCTCGCCGGCGCGTCGCAGGTCTATGCCTGTCTCTGGTCGCATGGGCCCACGCACATTCACTTCGTGGTGCAGCCCGAAACGGCCGCCTCCGTGGGCCGATTTGGCGAGTGGGGTCCGGAGCTGCAGGCGAAGATGTTCGCGGGCGGTGAGGAACCCGACCCTCAGCTTGTCCTGCAGTTTGCCACCTCAGCACGCGCCGACTTCGAGCGCGCCCGGTTGCGCTGACAGATCGAGCCCGCGCCGGGCCCACCACATGCAGAGATCAGGTGTCAGCCGCGAGCGCTGTGGAGGAGCTTCTGGGCCGTCGCCCGGGGAGAGTTGGTGCTGGTCATGGGGGGCGAGGCATGCGCGGGGGTCGGCGCTTCGCGGTGACTGAATTAACCCGGACGCGAGCGTCCCGAGGACGGCAGGCCGACAGGACTGTTGGGAGCCTATGGACAACTCCCTTTCCGCGCGTCGGGCGACGCCGGGTGACATCGAGCTGGTCACCGGCATTGTCGACGGCGCGTTCGCGGCCGATCCGCTCTGGAGTCGTGCGTTGGGGTCGCTCGACGCCGCGCGGCGCCGGCCCTTCTGGCGCCTCTTCGCCGAGGGCGCATTGCGATACCCCTGGTCCTGGCTCGCGGAGGGCGGCGCCGCAACGTCACTGTGGATCCCGCCGGGCGGGTCCGAGTTCTCGCCCGAGCAGGAGGAGCGTATGTCCGAACTCTCGAGAAAGCTGGGTTCGGATGAGGCCGACTTCCACGAGTTGGCGAAGCGATTCGACGCGGCGCACCCGCGCAGCGAACCGCACTATTACCTGTCGCTGTTCGGGACCCACCCCGACCACCGCGGTCAGGGCGTGGGCATGCGGCTCCTCGCCCATGACCTGGCGTTGATCGACGCGGAGCATCTCCCGGCATACCTCGAGTCAACGAACCCGGCAAATGACCGCCGCTATGCGGGCGTCGGTTTCGAACCGGTCGGCGAGTTCTCATATCCCCACGGCGGCCCGGTCGTGACCACCATGTGGCGCGCATCCCGATAGCAACCAACGCCGCGTGCCTCAGTGCCGTTCCCGGTCAAGCGGATGGTGCTTCACATACTGAAATGTGTGTGCGCGTGTGGAGGCGATCGGAGGTGGATATGATTCTCCGGTAAGCCTCATTCGCGAAGAGGCGCAATGCTCCGACGGCGGTGTGCTGTGCGGCAAGTGCAGGGATCTGAGGCGGTGGTTGCAGAGATGTGGGTGCGCTCGCACCGACGTCTCGCCGGTCTCCTGTGCCTGCTTGCCGCCGGAGCCGTGGTCTTCGCCGGAATCAACCTGCTTCAGACCTTCGGGCCGATCCATCTGCATGACGATGGGCCCCTCGGTTCACTGAGCGGAGCGGGTTTCTCGTTCAACGCCAACGACCCGGGACCGTGGACGAGCGGATACGAGCTCTGCCTGCAGCAGGGCTCAACACCGGCCGTCCTCGAGTCGGTCACGCCGGCCGGCACCGTCGGAAACGGTCTCCGTTATCTGGGCGCCTACGTGCGCCAGATCCCGGCGGACACGGTTGCGGCAAGCTACACAGGGGGAATCGCCGCGATCGACGGATTCCCACCGAAGGTGAACGAAGCGCTCCGCCCGGTCGCCGGCTTTGCGGTGACCCGCCAGTGCGACTACAACGTTCCGAATCCGCCCCCTCTGCGGTCACCTGCGGAACTGGATATCGGTGCTGGAAAGCCGGCAGGTTTCACGGGCGGTGGCTGGAGCGGTTTCACCGTCACCTATCGCGTCGGGAGGACGGAATACGTCGTCACGTGGGACACGGGACTGTACGCATGCGGTCCGCACGCACCGGCGGTCGCGATGTGCGGTGCGCCGGGCTGACGCTTCCGATCCGGCAAAGGTTGTACTACGCTCGTCAGGAACGGATAACACCTGAAGGAGAAAGAAGTGGCTGGAGAGAAAAGTCGGGGAGCTCCAAAGCGCCAGGGCAAGAAGCCGAAAGCATCGGCGATCGCCAAAGCGGCCAAGAAGGCCGCCGAACGCAGCGCGGCGCAGACGCAGCCCCAGAGCTGACAGCGGGCGGCCTGGCCTTCGGCTAACCGGCCTCCGCCGCGGCCATGGCGCGCTTGCGGATCTTGTTGCGCTCGTCCGCGTTCAGCACGCGCTTGCGCATCCGGATGCCCTGCGGCGTCACCTCGACCAGCTCGTCATCGCCGATGAAATCGAGGCACTCCTCCAACGACATGCGACGCGGCGGCACGAGACGGATGGTCATGTCCTCCGTCGACGACCTGATATTGGTTTTCTGCTTCTGCTTGGTCACGTTGAGATGGAGGTCGCCGGGGCGGCGGTTGAGGCCGACCACCATGCCCTCGTAGACGGCGGTCCCCGGCGCGATCAGCGGCTGGCCACGCTCCTGGAGCGTCACCAGCCCGTAGGCAACGGCCGTCCCGGGCTGGCTTGCGGTCAACACCCCCATGCGCGTCGTCATCGGGAGCGACCACATCCGTTCCCAGCCGAGCAGCCGCGTTGCCATGACACCCGTCCCGCGCGTCAGCGTGAGGATCTGGCTGCGCAATCCGATGAGCGCGCGTGTCGGCGCGTGATACGTCAAGCGGACGCCGCCACCCGCATCGGTGCGCATCGCCGTCATCTTCGCGCCGCGCGACCCGAGCGCATCCGTGATGGCGCCGACGACGTCCGCGGAGCAGTCGATCACGCAATCCTCGACCGGCTCGACGCTGTGTCCGTCGATCTCCTTGGTGATGACCGCCGGACGCGAAACCTCGAACTCGTACCCCTCCCGGCGCATCGTCTCGATGAGGATCGACAGGTGCAGCTCGCCACGTCCGCTCACGTCGAAGATGTCCGCGGTCGGGCCGTCCTCGACACGGAGCGCCACGTTGGTGAGCAACTCCCGCTCCAACCGGGCGCGCAGCTGGCGCGACGTGCTGCTCACCGTTGACTCCCGACCTGCGAGTGGTGACTGGTTGACCGAGAACTGCATGCGGAGCGTCGGCTCGCCGATCTCGAGGCGTGGCAGCGCCTCCGGGGCCTCGGCATCCGCGATGGTGTCGCCGATCGACACGCTCGCCAGGCCGGACAGATAGACGATCTCGCCAGCCGATGCCGACTCGACCGACATCCGCTGCAGCGCCTCGACGGTCAGCACCGAAGCGATGCGCTCCACCTTTCCGGAGCCCATGGCGGTGCAGCACACGACGCTTTGCCCGGGATGCACCGTGCCACGCTCGATGCGGCCGAGGGCCAGGCGACCGCTCCAGTTGTCGTGATCGAGGTTGCTGACGAGCATCTGGAGCGGGCCGTCCGGGTCGGCCAGGGGCGGGGGGACGTGCTCGAGGATCGCGTCGAGGAGGGGTTCGAGGGTGACGCCGGCGCGCGTGAGGTCCGCGGTCGCCGTGCCCTCGCGAGCGTCGGTGTACAGGATCGGCGCGTCGAGCTGCCACGCCTCGCGGGCGAACTCGAGGAGCAGGTCGTGGGTCGCCTCGACCGTCTCCGCCGGACGCGCGTTGGTGCGGTCGATCTTGTTCACCACGATGATCGGCTGAAGTCCGAGAGCGAGCGCCTGGCGCAGCACCACGCGCGTCTGCGGCATCGGACCCTCGGCGGCGTCGACGAGGAGCAGGCACCCATCGGCCATCCCGAGGACGCGCTCGACCTCACCGCCGAAGTCGGCATGCCCGGGCGTGTCGATGATGTTGAGCTTGACCCCCTTGTACCGGACCGAGGTCGTCTTGGCGAGGATCGTGATTCCCTTCTCGCGCTCGAGGTCGTTGGAGTCGAGGATCAGCTCGCCGACCTGCTCGTGCGCCGAGAAGACGTGCGATTGCTTCAGCAGCGCATCGACCAGGGTGGTCTTCCCGTGGTCGACGTGGGCGATGATCGCCACGTTGCGAAGGTCGGCCCGGCGCGATGCGCCGGTACCAGGAGCGGATGTCACCTCTCGATTCTGAGGGCCGGGCGCTCATCTGCCGCCCGTGACCCATCCGAGGAACTGCTGGATGCGCGTGGCGAGCGCGCTTTCCAAAGCCTGGAGGATCGAGTACTGGCCCGACGCGGTCTGCGCGGTGTTGACGTTCAGCTGATGGAGCATCCCCGAGAGCGGCAGCATCAGACCCCCGAGCGGTCCCGCCCCCGGCGCCGGAGGCGCACTCGCGACGGGAATCGCCGGACCCGCACCGGGCGTGGCCGTGGCCCCGGCCGGTGGCGCCCAGCTCACATACCGTCCGGGTGGGGGTGCCTGCGCCGCCGCATGCACCGCGAACGCCGCGACCCCGATCACCGCGGCGACCCCGACGAGCAGGCGCAATCGATGGGAGTTGAGCATGGGCTACCTCCAGGGACCAACGCTGGCGGTCGCCCCACCGGCCGCGCCGGGCGAGACCGGCTGCCCAACATTATACATTCCTGTGTAGGTCCGTCGGCTGAGGTGCATTGCCGCCGGCGGCACCCCCGGGCATCGCCGCCGCGCCCTGTTCGCACTGCCTGCGCGCGAAGGTGAGACGATTCAAGCGTGGCTGACCCGGTCGCGCTGACCCTTCCCGCGATGGGCGAGTCCGTTTCAGAGGGGATCATCTCCCGGTGGCTCAAGGCTGTCGGGGACAGCGTCGACGAGGGCGAGCCGGTGGTTGAGGTCACCACCGACAAGGTGGATGTCGAGGTCCCCGCGCCCACGTCGGGCAAGCTCGCGGAGATCGTGGTGGCCGAGGGCGACACGGTTTCCGTCGGTGCCACGCTCGCCCTGATCGCGCCCGGTGCGACGGATGGTGCGGGGAATGGGGCTCGGGTGCCTGCGCCGCCGGCAGCCCTGCCATCGGCCCCGCTTTCGGCGCCGCCGCCCCCGTCCGCGGTCGCGCCGTCACCGCCCCAGGGCGTATCGGAACTGCCTCAGACAGCGGGGCCGGCGACACCGTCACCGCCCTCGAACGCCCCAGCGCCTGTGCCCGCCGCCACCGATTCCTCAGCACCACCTGAGCCCGCCATGCCGGTTCGAGAAACCCCGGTCGCGGATGCCTCGCCTGTCGACGCGTCGCCGCTGGCCCGCCGTGCCGCCGCCCGCAGCGGGATCGACCTCGGCGCGATCCGTGGCACCGGTGCCGGCGGTGTCGTGACCAAGCGCGACGTCCTCGGCGCCGGCGCCAAGGGCGGCCCCTTGCACGAGGCCACGCTCCATATCAGCGAGCGTGACGCGGCCGAGCCGATCCGGGGACCTGCTGCGGCCCTCGTCGAGCACATGGAGCGAAGCCGGGACATCCCCACCGCCACCTCCTTCCGCACCGTTTCGGTGGACATCCTGGACGCGCGCCGCCGCCAGCTCAACGCCGCGCTCGCGGCCTCCGGCACGTCCGGCAAGGTGTCCTTCACTCACCTCATCGGGTATGCGATCGCTCGCGCCGCGGCCGCGAGCCCGGCCATGACGGCGCATTTCGCCCGCACGCCGGATGACCGCCCGGCACGGGTGCCTGGGCCGGCGAACCTCGGGTTGGCCGTGGACACCGTGCGCAAGGACGGATCGCGCTCGCTTGTGGTCCCCGTCATCCGCGACGCCGCGCAGCGAACGTTCCCCGAATTCCGCGATGAGTACGAACGGCTCATCGAGCGGGCGCGCACGAGCTCGCTGTCGGCAGACGAGCTCCAGGGGGCGACGCTGACGCTCACCAATCCCGGCGGCATCGGAACGGTCGCGTCGGTGCCCCGCCTGATGCAGGGTCAGGGAACGATCATCGCCGTCGGTGCCATCGGATATCCGGCCGAGTGGCGCACGGTTCCGGAGTCGAGCATCCGCAATCTCGGGATCGGCAAGGTCATGACCATGACCAGCACGTACGACCACCGGATCATCCAGGGTGCGGAGTCCGGAGAGTTTCTCGGCCGCATCGAAGCCCTCCTCGATGGGGCCGGCGGCTTCTACGAGTTCGTTTTTGCCAGTCTTGGCGTCAGCCTGCCGCCGCTCGAGGCCATCGCGGCACGCGCGGCGACGCCTCCCGCCACCCCCGCACCGCCTGCAACCGCAGCCATCGTGGCGCCGGCGCTCGACCAGGCAACGCCCTCGCGCACGGCACCCGATCGCGTCCTCCTCGGGGCGATGCAGGCGGCAACGTCGCTGGTGAAGGCGCACCGAACCCACGGTCACCTCGGCGCGCATCTCGACCCGCTCGGTGCGCCGCCGATCGGCGACCCCGCGATGGATCCCGCGACATACGGCCTCACGCCGGAGCTGATGGCGCAGATCCCCGCGGACCTGCTCCGCGTCTACGTCCCCGGACGCACGCTGGCCGAGGTGCTGCCCAACCTCCGAGCGACGTACTGCGGCACCATCGCCTTCGAGATCGAGCACATCTCGAGTCACGAGCAGCGCGTCTGGCTGCGCGAGCACATCGAGTCCGGCGCCTACCGGCCGAAGCTCACCGCCGAGGACCGGCTCCGTCTCCTCGAACGGCTGACCAAGGTCGACGCGATGGAGCGCTACCAGCGCGCCACGTTCCTCGGGCAGAAGACCTTCTCCATCGAGGGCCTCGACGCGCTGGTCCCGATGCTGGAGTTGCTGCTCACGATGGTCGCGGACGACGGCATCGGCGAGGTGGTGATGGGCATGTCCCATCGCGGGCGGCTCGCCATCGTCGCCCACGTCGCCAACCATCCGTACGAGTCGATCCTCAACGCCTTCGAGCTTGCCTCCGCGCGGCGTGCCATCTCGAAGTTCGAATCGACCGGTGACGTCAAGTACCACATGGGCGCGACCGGCACGTACCTCACCGAGACGGGCAAGGTGATCCTGGTCCGGCTGCTCCCCAATCCGAGCCACCTCGACGCGATCGACCCGGTGGTCGAGGGGTGGTGCAGAGCGGCGCAGACCCAGCGCCGCGCCACGACGCTGCACCTCGATCCGATGGCGGCGCTCCCGGTGCTCATCCACGGGGACGCGGCGTTCGCCGGGCAGGGCGTGGTACAGGAGGTGCTCAACCTCCAGTCGCTTCCGGGATACACGACCGGCGGGACCGTGCACTTCATCGCCGACAACCAGGTCGGGTTCACCACAGATCCGCAGGACGCCCGGTCGACCCGGTACGCGTCGGACCTCGCCAAGGGCTTCGACATTCCGATCGTGCACGTCAACGCCGACGACGTGGAGGCCTGCCTCGCCGCGATCACCTTCGCGTACGACTACCGCCGCGCCTACCGGCGCGACGTCATGGTCCACCTCATCGGGTACCGCCGCTTCGGCCACAACGAGGCCGACGAGCCGTCGTACACGCAGCCGCTCATGTACCTGAAGATCCGCCGGCATCCGACGGTCCGGGAGCTGTTCGCCTCGCAGCTCGTCGCGGAAGGCCTGATCCGCACCGAGGACGTCGAGCAGCTCGCCAAGACGGCGTATGGCCGGGTGGCCGATGCGCACAGGCGGGTGAAGGAACACCTCGCCGCGGAGCTCGACGACCTGACGCACGAGCAGGTCGCCGACGAGCCGGACGATCCGCTGCGCCGCACCGCCGTCCCGGCTCGGCAGCTCGTGGCGCTCAACGAGCAGCTGCTCACCTTTCCCAAGCACTTCACCCCGAACGCCAAGTTGATCCGGCAGATGGAGCGCCGCCACGCGTACGTTGCCGAGGGCGCGATCGACTGGGGCATCGCCGAATCACTCGCCTTCAGCTCGCTCATCACCGAGGGGCATCCCATACGCCTCACCGGCCAGGACACGGTGCGAGGAACCTTCAGCCATCGCCACCTCGCGTTCCACGACGAACGCAACGGCGAGGTGTTCATCCCCATGCAGCACCTCACCGATGCGCAGGCGACGTTCGAAGTCCTCAACAGCCCGCTCAGCGAGGTCGGCTGTCTCGGCTTCGAATACGGCTACAGCGCCGCCGACCCCGAGACACTGGTCATCTGGGAAGCGCAGTACGGCGACTTCTTCAACAACGCCGAGATGATCGTCGACCAGTTCATCTCGTCGTCGCGCGCGAAGTGGGGACAGCATTCGCGTCTCACCATGCTGCTCCCCCACGGGTATGAGGGCAGCGGTCCGGAGCACTCGAGCGCGCGCATCGAGCGGTTCCTGCAGCTGTGCGCCAACGACAACATGCGCCTGGCGAACTGCTCCACCCCCGCTCAGTATTTCCATCTGCTGCGCAGTCAGGGGCTGCTCAACGACCCGCGACCACTCGTCATCTTCACGCCGAAGAGCCTGCTGCGCCTCAAGGAATCGACGTCGACACTTGCAGAGCTCAGCACCGGCATGTTCCAGGAGGTGATCGACGACCCAACCGCCTCGAGACGGCGCGACGAGGTGCGCACCCTCCTGCTCTGCACCGGCAGGATGTATTACGAGCTGAGCCTGGCGTCGCAGCGGGCCGAGGCCACCGACGTCGCCATCGCGCGGCTGGAACTGCTGTACCCGCTGCCGCTCGAGCGCATCCTCGAGATCGTCGCCGCGTATCCGAAGCTCGAGCGCCTGTACTGGGTGCAGGAGGAGCCCCAGAACATGGGCGCATGGGGAAGCCTCGAGCGGGCGATCGGTCTCTCCCGGCCTGCGCAGGTGCAGTGGGACTACATCGGCCGGCCGCGGCGCGCGAGCCCCTCTGAGGGGTACGCCGGCTCACACCAGCTCGAGCAGGAGCGAATCGTCAGCGAGGCGTTCGCGCCGGCACGACGCACCAGCGATGGGACCGTGGCGGCAGCTCCCATGACGACCAGCAGCGCCACGTGAGTCAGCGGGTCGTGGTGCTCGGCGGGGGACCCGCCGGCGATGTGGCCGCGCTGCGTGCCGCCCAGCTCGGGGCCGAGGTGACCCTCATCGAGCGCGCCGAGCTCGGCGGGACCTGCCTCAACTGGGGATGCATCCCCACGAAGTCACTTCTTGCCGGAGCCGATCTGCTGCGCAGGATCCGCACCGCCGCCGACTTCGGCATCCGCGTTGCCGAGCCCGAGGTGGATTTCCCGCGGATGATGGAACGCAAGGAGGAGATCGTGCTCACCATGCGCAGGGGCGTCGAGTCCGCATGCAAGCGGCGCGGGGTCACTGTGGTCAAGGCGCAGGGCGTGGTCGACGGTGACGCCGTCGTCGCGGGGGAGACCAGGTACGAGTACGACCAGCTGATCGTGTGTGTCGGCACCGAGCCGGCGGGACTGCCGGGTATCGACATCGATCACCCCCTGGTGGTCACATCGAACGGGATCCTGCGACTCGAGCGGATCCCGGAGCACATGCTCGTGATCGGTGGGGGCGTGGTGGGGTGCGAGTTCGCCAGCCTGTTCGCCGCGCTGGGATCGCGGATCACGGTCGTCGAGGTTCTCCCGCAGATCCTCGCCGGGGTCGACGCACGCATCGTCCAGCAGTGGCGCAGGATCGTGGAGAAGCAGGGCATCAGCTTCCTGACGAGTCGCCGCGTCGAGTCCGTCGACTACAGCCCCGACCGGCTCGTCGCGCACCTCGACGCGGACACCGCCATGGAGGCGGACCTGATGCTCGTCTCGGTCGGACGGCGCTCCCAGACCCGTGCCATCGGGCTCGAGGAGGCCCGAGTTGTGGTCGACGAACACGACCACATCGAGGTGGACGCGTTCCTGCGCACCGCCAACCCGAGGATCTGGGCGGCCGGCGACTGCATCGGCGGCCTGCAGCTCGCGCACCTCGGCAGCGCCGAGGGCGGCCGCGCCGCGGAGAACGCGCTCGGTCACGACGTCATGCCGATGGATCGCACCGTGGTGCCGTCCTGCATCTACACGCATCCTGAAATTGCCATGGTTGGCTTGAACCCGGAGGGGGCGAAGGCCGCCGGCATCGAGATCAAGGTTGGCCAGGCACGATTCCTCGGTAACGGCAAGGCGCTCGGGGAGGGCGAGCCGGACGGTCTCGCGCAGCTGTACGCGGACGCCGCCACCGACCGGCTCGTCGGTGCGACCGTGATGGGCGTCCACGCGGTCGAGATCATCCATGAGGTCGGGGTCGCCCTCAGCGACGGGCTCACGATGGACGATCTCGGGTCGATCATCCACGCCCACCCCACGGTGAGCGAGTTGATGATGGACGCCGCCGAGCAGGGCGAGGGCGTCGCCCCCTACCTGAGCTGAGCCCTCACCGGCCCGCGATCAGGAGGTTGCGGTCTTGCGCAGGCGATCGGCGCGGCGCAGCCGGCTCCGCGCTCGCAACGCGAGGAAGAGCAACCGCCCCTCATACCAGGCCGCTGCACCCACCACGATCGCCGCGACGAGGAGGAGTGCGCCGAGCCATCGTGGGGTCAACACCGCGATCGTCACACCGGCGGCCGCGAGTGTCGCGGCGGCAGCCGCGCAGGTCCCGGCGAGCAGCGCCCGCCAGCTGAGCGACACCGAGGTCCGCACCGCGGTCATCGCCGCCTGAGCATCGATGTGATGCGGCTTCGGCGGGGCGCCCGGCGCACCCTGGGCGCCCGCGAACGCCCTCCGGCGATTGCCGGCGAGCCTCCAGAAAAAGAGGCCGGCCGCGAGGCGAACGATGAGCCTGATGACGAGGGCCAACGGCATGCACCCATGCTACAGTCGCCGGGCGTTTCAACCGTGGGAGCAACGAGATGATTCGTGCATATGTGCTCGTGACCGCGAGCGCAGGCAGGGCACAGCACGTGGCCGACGACCTGAGAGGCAACGACGGCATCGTGACGGTCGATGCGATCACCGGCGAGTACGACGTCATCGCCCAGATCGAGGCCGCCGACGTGCCGGGCATCGGGCGCCTGATCCTCGACCGGATCCAGTCCGCCGACGGCGTGGTCAAGACGATCACGTGCCTCGCGGTCTGACGCCGACGTCACGACCAGCCCCGGAAGACCCGGCCTGGGTGGACTAGCCGGCCTCTACGCCACGGCGCTCGCGCGCTTGCGCGGCAGCGCGCGCCTGCGCACCTCGCTGCTCCTCTGGGCGGCGCTCGGACTGGTCCTCGGGGAAGCGCTGACGATCGGCGTCGCCCTGGTGCACGGCGCCGCAGCGCTGCCCGGTGCCGTGGTGGCCACGGCCGCCTGGTGGGTTGCGGTGACGATCGGCATCACCGGCGGTGCGGCGATGCTGCTCACACCGGACGGGAACACCGTCGACCGCTACGGCATCCCGAACGGGCTGACGGCGCTGCGCGCGTACGCATGCGTCCCGCTGCTCTTCGTCGCCACGCTCTCGCTGCCAGGGCGTCTTGCGCTCGCGCTCTGGGCCGGCATCGGCGGCGCGGCCGGGCTGCTCGACGCCGTCGACGGGTTCATCGCGCGCCGCTGGGGGCCCATCACGGTGCTCGGCAAGGCGATGGACCCCTTCGGCGACGCGCTCTTCTTCGTCATCGGGGCGATCGGCTGCTGGACCCTCGGCATCGTCCCGTTCTGGCTCGCGATCCTCGTCGTGTTCCGCTATGCCGGGCCGGTGGTGCTCACGCCGCTCGTGCTGCTCACCGGCCGCCGTCCGGAATTGGTCTACACGGTCTGGGGCCGTCGCAACACGATGCTCACCGGCGCCGTCTTCTTCGTCATGTTCTGGGTGCGCCTGTTCGGCGGGCCGGTGAGCACGATCGCGCTGATCATCGCCCTGCCCACCCTGGTGCCCACGGCGCTCGTGCATTTCTACGCACTCTTCAGGCGTGTCGCCGAGGCGCCGCGGGCGCGCTGATCGGGCCGGTCAGGCGCCCGGCGCGCGCAGGGTGTCGCGAACCTGACCCAGCCAGTCTGACGCGCTGATCCCGTCGGTCTCCGGCAGGTAGTTGCAGTCGAATCCGTCGGCGAGCATCCGCGCGAGCGCGGCGTCGTCGAAGCCCGCGTCGAGCAGGCGGTCGATCTCAGCCGCGGCGGCCCCGGCCGTCTCGGGCGAGGCGTCGCGAACGAAGGCGAGGAGCGCCGCGTCACGGGAGGCGTGGTCCTGCTGCCAGTCCTGGTGGAAGTAACCGCCGAAGAGCTGGCTCAGCGCCGGGTAGTCGGCCGCGGCGCTTGCGATGGTGTCGAGGTCGATCGTGCCGTTCATGGCTGTGGCTCCTAGTGTCTCTTATCCCGAAACGGGGAACGGGTTGGGTATGCGGTCAGGACGGTGAACCCGCCCGGCAGCTCGGCACAGCGGCGCAGCACCAGCCGCACGGCCGTGACCTGCTTGGGCACCACCATGCCGCGGCTCACGTCCGCGTAGGTGAGCATGTGTCCGATCACCTCGCCCATGTCCTCGACAAAGGTGAAGGGAGCCCCCTTGTCGCGTCCCGCCAGCCACGCGGCGATCTCGTTGCCGCGCCTCGTGATCGCGACGTCGACACAGCGCTGCGCGGTCGCGCGGCTGAGGAACCGGCCCGCGGCGGACACGCCCTCGCGAAGGATGCGCCGCATCTCGTCCCCGGGCCGGGTGTCGACGTGCCGGCGCAGGGTGTGGCCGCCGCGTCCCTCGTAGACGCTCAGATCCTCGACCGGGATGCGCCGGGGGCGTGGCCTCGGAGCCGGCCGGTCAATGCCATCGAGCATGCTGTTGTCCTCCGCGCCAGGGGCCGAGCGGCTCGACGGCCGCGATGAGCGGCAGTCTCTCCGGCCGCGACGGACGCCGAGCAGACGGTGCCGAACGGGCCGGGGACGAACGCATAATCAGCCCGCCGTGCTCGCCGTGCTCAAGCAGACCGCTGCCCCCGGATTCGTGATCGGCGATGTGCCCGTCCCCGAGCCGGCGGCCGGCCAGGTGCTGCTCCGTGTCGCCGCAACATCGGTGTGCGGAACCGACGTCCACCTCTACGACTGGAACCCGTGGGCGGCGGCGCGCGTGCATCCGCCCCGCGTGGTCGGCCACGAGGTGTGCGGTGAGGTCGTCGCCTGGGGCGATGGCGTGACCGGACCGGCCATCGGGACGCGCGTCGCCTGCGAGTTGCACATCGTCTGCGGTCACTGCGACGAGTGCCGCCGGGGTGACTTCCACGTCTGCGAGAACACGCGCATCCTCGGGGTCGACGTCGACGGCGCCTTCGCGACCCACCTCGTGGTGCCTGCCGTGAACGCGTGGCCCGTCGGAGACACCGTCCCGCCCGATGTCGCCGCGGCGATGGAGCCGTTCGGCAACGCGGTCCACGCCTGCTCGTACGGCGACCTTTCGGGACGGACCGTCGTCGTGTACGGATGCGGGCCGATCGGCTGCGCGGCGATCGCGGTGGCGCGCGCGCAGGGTGCCGCACGCGTCGTCGGTGTCGACCGCAACGAGTACCGGCTGCATCTCGCCGAGCGCATGGGGGCGCACGCCGTGGTGCGCGCGACCGACGAGGCCGTCGACGCCGCGGTGCGCACCGCGGCGGGGGGCGGCGCGATCGACTGCGTGCTCGAGATGAGCGGCTCACCGGTCGCCGTCGCGTCCGCCACGCGGCTGGTGCGTCCCGGCGGATGGATCAGCCTGCTCGGCATCGGCGACGGCCTCGATGTCGTGGACCTCTCGACCGACGTCGTGATGAAGGGGCTGAGCCTGTACGGGGTCGCGGGACGGCGCATCCCCGCCACGTGGGAGCAGACCACCGCATACGTCCGCGAGGGCGTCATCGATGCGAGCGCGCTGATCACACACCGCTTCGCGCTGCACGACATCGACGGCGCCATCGAGCTGATGAAATCCGGCGAGTGCGGCAAGGTGACCCTCACGCCGGATTGAGCGCCGCGGGCGTATGGTTGGCCCATGGTCGCGAGCTCGGAAACGTCGCAGGCCGTCCGCTCCCTTGACGCATCGCTGAACGAGGATCTCGAGGCGCTGAGGCGCGACGGCCTCTTCCGGCCGCTGCGCGTGCTGCAGTCCGCGCAGGGTCCGGAGGTGGAGATCGGCGGGCGGCCGATGATCAGCCTCTCGAGCAACAACTACCTCGGGTTGAACACGCATCCGCGGCTCGTCGAGGCGGCGTCGCGCGCGGCGTTGGAGTGGGGCGCGGGCACCGGCGCGGTACGCACGATCGCCGGCACGCAGACGCTGCACGAGGAGCTGGAGCAACGCATCGCGGCGTTCAAGCACACCGAGGCGTCGCTCACCTTCCAGAGCGGCTACGCGGTGAACGTCGGCGTCATCGGCTCGATGCTCGACCAGGGTGACTGCGTGGTCAGCGACAAGCTCAACCACGCGAGCATCATCGACGGCATCCGGCTCACCAAGGCCGACCGGATCCTGTACGAGCACGTCGATCCCGACGACGCCGAGCGTGCGCTGAAGGAGGCTCGCGACAAGGGATATCGCCGCGTCCTGCTCGTCACCGACGGTGTCTTCAGCATGGACGGCGACATCGCGCCGCTCCCCGATCTCGTCGAGCGTGCGGAGCACTACGGCGCCGCGGTCATGGTCGACGATGCGCATGCGACCGGAGTCCTCGGAGCCAACGGCCGCGGCACCACCGACCATTTCGGCCTGCACGGCCGGGTCGCGCTCAACATCGGGACGCTGAGCAAGGCGGTGGGCGTCGTCGGCGGGTATGTCGCCGCATCGCAGGTGGTGCGGGACCACCTGATCCACAAGGCGCGGCCGTTCCTCTTCTCGTCGTCGCATCCGCCCGCGGTCGTCGCCGCGTGCATCGCCGCGATCGACGTGCTCGAGCAGGAGCCGCAGCTCATGGAACAGCTGTGGAGCAACACGCGTCACTTCAAGAGCGGCCTTCGCGAGCTCGGGTTCGACATCGGTCGCAGCGAGACGCCGATCACGCCGGTGATGTGCGCTGAGGCGCCGGTCGCCATGGAGCTGTCCGATCTGCTCCTCGAACGCGGTGTGTTCGCTCAGGGGATCGGGTTCCCCACCGTCGCCCGAGGCCGGGCTCGGGTGCGCACCATCGTGTGCGCCACCCACACCCACGAGCAGCTCGACCGCGCCCTGCTCGCGTTCGAGGAGGCGGGGACCCGCCTCGGGCTGATCGGCGGCCGCCGTCCGGCGTAACCCGATGGCCCGCGCACGCTTCTGCGAGTTGCGTTCTCCGCGGGGCCCCCAGCACTAGCGATGCCGCATCGCACGGCTGCGGAGCTCGAGGAGGAGCGGCTGGAGATCCTGGCCGCGCAGCGTGACCGGGCGGCCTTTGCGCCGCTCTACGAGCGCTACGTCGACCAGATCCACGCCTACGTCTACACCCTGACCCACGACATGGAGGAAGCCGCCGACGTGACCGCCACCACGTTCGCTCGAGCGATGGAGGAGCTGCCCCGCTTCCAGTGGCGGGGCGTCCCGTACTCGGCGTGGCTGTATCGTGTCGCCGGCAACCTGGTGGCCCGGGATCGGCGTCGCCCCGGTTGGATCGAGTTGGAACCGCGCATGCTGCCCGATGCCGGAGCCGACCCCGCCGAGCACGCGGAGGCCAACGACCGCGCGGCCGAGGTTCGGGCCGCGGTCGCCGCGCTTCCCCACGACCAGCGGCAGGCGATCATGCTTCGCTTCGGGGGCGACCTGCCCAATCGCGAGATCGCCGGCATCATGGGCAGGAGTGAGGGCGCGGTGAAGCTGCTCACGTTCCGGGCCCTGACCGCGCTGCGGTACCGTCTCGGCGCGCCACTGCCCGCGGAACGTCTCACGAGGTCCGGGTCGTGAGCGTCGAGGAACGGCTCGACCTGGCGCTCGACGGCGACGCCTTCGCCTACGCGGCGTCCGCCGAGGTCCAGGCGCTCGTCGACACCGGCGACGAGGTGATCGGCGCGATGGCGGTGTGGCGCCTGGACCCTTCCACCCGAGCGCGCATCTACGCGACCGCCCTGTCGCAGTCGGGTTCGTTCCGGCTTGGTGCCAGCCTCCGGGCCCTCGGCCTCGATCGAAGGGTGCAGGCGATCGCCGGCGGCACCGTGGTCACGCTGGCCGCCGCCCTGGGCTTCGCCATCGCCCGCGGACGGCGGCACGCGCCCGACCTCCGCCGCGCTGGGCGCGTGATCGCGCCGGTGGATCCCGAGCCCGAGCTTCCCGAGGCGGAACGGGAGCGCATCCGCCACCGCGACCGCAAGCGCGAACGCCGCATGGTGGTCGACAACGCCGGGATCAAACGCGTGCTTCCCGCCGTCGTCGAGAAGCGCCGCCGCAAGGCTCCGGCGGAGCCGCCTCAGGACTCGCCGAGCTGACCGCTGGGGGGAGAGGGGGGGGTGTTGGGGGGAGGATAGGGGCAGGTGCGCCGGTCCGGCGGCGCCGGGGCACGTGTCCCTCCTAGGAGACTTTGGCGTGCGACCCGCGAACTCGAGCCGCAGTCGACTGCAGCAGCACCGGCTCGTCGGGGAGATTGACCACCGTAGCCGCCGGGGCGGGACGCAGGATCGCGGCGGCGGGACCCTCGAACACCACCTTCACCGCCCCGGCAGCGACCCCCGCATTGGCGATCGACAGAGCGGCGCCGTATTCGTCGAGTGGGAAGCGATGGGTCACGACCCCGTCGATCGGGAAGCTCGAGTCCGACAACCACTCCCGGATCGTCCCGAAGGTGCGCCGTCCATCCGGCTCGCGCCCGTACGAGGCGGCGCCGCGAACCGTGAGCTCGCGTGCCCAGATCAGCGACCACTCGATGTCGTGGCGTCCCGATCTGCCGCACAGGACGAGCGTCCCGCCCGCGCGAAGCAGCCGCACCGCGAGATCGATGCTGAGCCCCGAGGCATGGCAGTCGAAGACGACGTCGACGCCGCCGTCGAGCACCGGGAGCCCTCCGCTCGCCGGACGCATCACCCGCGCCTCCATGTGCTCGGCCGTCCGCTCGATCAACTGCTCCGACGAGCCGTGCCAGACGCGGTTGGCGCCGATCGACCGGATCGCCATGAACGCGGCATTGGGGTCGCCGTTGAGGGGCGCGGCCTCGCGATGCCGGCGGCCCAGGCGCGGCCGGCTGTCATTGCGGGCGTCGTGGAGCACGATGATGTCGAGATCGGGATGCAGCCGCCGCAGCGTGGCGACGATGAGGCGGCTCAGCGTGCCCGAGCCGATCACCACCGCGGTGTCACCCCGGCGGGTCCAGCGCATCACGGCGTGGAGCGCGGTCGCGGCGGGCTCGGCGAGGACCCCGCGCTGATCGGAGATCCCGTCGGCGGGGACGAGCATGTCCTCGTGGACCAGGAACCCCTCGCTCCAGCCGCCACCCGCCTTCTCACTCGAACCGACCGACCGGCCGGAGCACAGCGCGCCGCCCCGGTCCGCGTTCTCGCAGAGATGGGTGTCACCGGCGCGGCAGCGGCGGCACTCGGCCAGTCCCTTGTGGGCGCAGCGCAGGGTCGGTTCCACCAGGACCCGGTCTCCCTCGTGCGCCCAGCGCGTGGTGGCGGCTCGTTCGATGACGCCCACCACCTCATGCCCGGGGATGAACGTGCCCGCCGCGCCGTACGCGGTGAGCACGTTCGGCACAGGGTCGCGGTGGACGAGCGCGAGGTCGGTGCCGCAGATGCCCGCGAGGGCGGGGCGCACCAGCACCCATCCCGGACCGGGCGGGACCGGGGTCCGGACGTCGCGGACCTCCACCGGAAGCGAGGAACTGGTCGCGGCCCGCCGCCGGCGCCGTCCCTTGCCGGAATGCGGCTCGGTCAGCGTCGGATCGACGACTAGCGCCCGCATCGGCCGTGCCGGAAGCTGAGGTGGCCGCGCTCAAACGCGGCAGAAAGATCACTCATCGCTCGGACTGCTCAGGATAGCGTTGCTCCGCGTCAAGGTGCAGCAGCGACAATGATCCCGATGGCCGATCCGCCGCCGCCACCGCCGCCGACGACGGGTCCGGGACCGCAGCCGCCGGTGTGGGGCCCCCCGCCGTCAGGGTGGGGATCGCCGCCACCAGGGTGGGGGTCGCCGCCGCCGGGCTGGGGCATCCCACCCGGGCGCGGTGCGCCGCCGCCGGGATGGGGGCAACCGCAACCCGGCTGGAACCCCGGGTTCATGCCGTCCCAGGTCGGGTCGGGGCGGTTCCGGTCGATGTCCGTCGGGGAGTGGCTCGACGCGACCTTCACGATGTACCGGCGCAACTTCGCGCTCATCGCCTCGATCAGCGCGGTGGTCCAGATCCCCTACGCGCTGCTGACCCTGGTGCTCTTCGAGATCACCGGCCTCGGGGCATTCGTCCGATCGCCCTTCACCGGCATCAGCGGTCAGACGCTCACCCCCGAACAGGCCCAGGCGCTCCTCAACTCGGTGTGGGGCGCCCTCGCCGTCTCGGTCGGCCTGCTGATCGTCAGCCTGCTCGTCGTCCTCCCCCTGGGCGAGGCGGCCACGACCCGCGCCGTGAGCGACCGCTACCTCGACAACAAGAGCTCCCTCGGGGCCGCCTACCGTGCGGCGTGGAAACGGCTCCCATCCCTGATCGCGCTCATCCTCATCCTGGTCGCCGCGTACGTGGGGCTCATCGCCGCGCTCACCGTGCTGCTGCTCCTGTTCGCGGCGGTGGGCGCCGGCGCCGCGGGCGGAGCGATCGCGATCCTCGCGTTCATCGCGATCATCCCGCTGGCGGTCATCGTCGCCGTCCGGACGGTGATCGCCGTCCCTGCGATCGTCCTCGAGCGGACCTCGGGATGGGGTGGCCTCAAGCGCAGCTGGGCGCTTGTGAACGGGAGGTTCTGGCCGACGTTCGGGCGGATCCTGCTCCTC
Organism: Candidatus Dormiibacterota bacterium; assembly: GCA_963848445.1. Classification (GTDB taxonomy): domain Bacteria; phylum Chloroflexota; class Dormibacteria; order Aeolococcales; family Aeolococcaceae; genus Palsa-851. The sequence continues at coordinate 160,940 of CAWKDT010000003.1, read as the reverse complement.
GCGCTCATCTCAGGGATCATCTCGGGGGTGGTCTCGACGGTCCTGGAGCTGCCCGCCTCGTCGCTCGATCCGGGCAACGCATTCGTCTACGAGCAGATCGCGAGCGCCGTCGCGGCCGTGTTCATCGGACCGATCACCTACGTCGGCGTCACCCTCCTGTACTACGACGCCCGGATCCGGAAGGAAGGGTTCGACATCGAGATGCTCGCGCGCTCGCTGTGAGGCGCCTGATCGCCGGGACCGTCGCCGGCCTCGCGCTCCTCTCGGGGGGCAGCGCCGGGGGTGCGCCGGTGGTGGCGGCGCCGCCGTGCGTGACCCTCGCGTATCTCGCCTTGCTCGACCGCGCCGAGGCGGCGCTGGCGGCGGCTCCCGCGCAGACGGCACCGGCGCTCGCTGCGCTGGACGAGGCGGAGCGACTCGCTCCCTCCGCCGGCCCGGATCTCCGCCCCATCATCGCCGGCATCAGCGGGACGCCACCGGATCTCACCGGCAGCCATCAGCGCCTGGCCACCATCGCATCGACGCTCAGCCTGCCCAGCGGCTCGGTGTGCGACGTCGACTTGCAGGTTTCGATGAACCTCCTGCAGCAGGTGTACTCGTCGTCTGTTTTCGACGATCTCGACCAGAACCAGCAATCGTCGTTGCTCGAGCGCATCGGAGCGGCGATCAACTGGCTGCTCGCCCACCTGTTCGGGCTGCTCGGCACGGGCGGTTCGATCGCCGTCGGCCTCCTGGTCCTCGCGGCCATCCTCGCGTTCGTCGCATATCGCGTGCGCGGCGTCGCCGCGACCAGGCGCGCGGCCACCGTCGAGGAACCGAGCACCGCGGGCGATGACCCGGACCATGAATGGCGCGTCGCGCTCGCCGCCGCGCAACGCGGCGATCATCGCGAGGCGATCCGCCGTGCCTTTCGTTCGGCGCTGCTCGAGGTGGCCGGACGGCGAGCGCGCCTCGACCGCGCGTGGACGACTCGCGAGATGCTCGCCACGCTGTCCGCGGACGCCGATCTGCTCGCGGTGCTCGCTCCTGCGGCAGCTTCGTTCGACGAGGCGTGGTACAGCGCCGAAGCGGTGGGCCCCGCTGAGTGGGACGTGGCGAGGACCCGGTGCGAGGCGGTCCGGCGGGTCGCGCACCATGGCGCAAGCGCAACGTCGCCGTGACCAGGCCGCCCCTGTCCGCGGTCCTCGTGCTCGTCGCCGCGCTCTGCATCCTCGTGGTCATCTCGGTCGCAGCGGCGATCCCACCGAACGATCAGAACAATCCGTCGTCGCGCTCCTCTGGGACGCTCGGCACGCTCGCGCTGTACACGTGGTTCGCACGTCTCGGCATCGACGTCAGCCGGATCAGCGGGACCTTCGACCTCAAAGGGAGCGACGTCGTCATCTGCTACGAACCGACCGTGCCGCTCGGCGACGCGGACGTCGCCGCACTCCTCGGTTTCCTGCGATCCGGTGGCGATCTCGTCCTGGTGATCTCGCCTGCGACCCTCGGTAACGCGGCGTCGTTGCTCAGCAGCATCGGCATCAACCCCGCCGTGTCCCTCGGCGGTGGAGTTGCAACCGTCGCCCAGCCGTTCGACAGCACCGACCGGGTTAGGTCGGTGCCGGTGGCTGCGGGGTTGACGTTTGCCGACCAGCAGCCGCTCGTGCCGATGCTCGTCGAGCACCAGCGCGTGATCGCCGGCGCGGTGCAGGTGGGCGCGGGCCGCGCGTATGTGCTCGGCAACACACAGCCGCTCTCCAACGACGGCCTCCGCCACGCCGATTCGGCCTTCCTCGCGCTCAGCCTGTTGCAGCGAGCTCGCGGCGGACGGGTCAGCTTCGACGAGTATCACCACGGCGAGAACAACGGCACCTCCGGCGCAGCGGCGATCTTCGACGGGCCCGTCGGCATCGCCGCCCTCCTGGCGATGGTCGTGCTGCTGCTGACACTGGCGGTCAACGGCCGGCGTCTCGGCAAGCCGGCGCAGGATGCCGGCGCGGCCTCCGTGCCGAGCGCCACCGCGTACGTGACGGCGATGGGCCAGCTGTTCGCGCGCAGCCGCCAGCGCGGTCCCATCGCGGCGCGCTATGCGGAGGAGTTGAAGCGACGCATCGGCGCTTCCACAGGGGTGGACTGGCACTTGGACGATGCGGGGTTCTGCGTCGCGCTCGCCGTGACCGGCCTGCCGGCTGCTCAGGAGACCGGGGCGCTGCTCGCACGCGCTCGTGCGCTCGCCGCCGGCCGACCCGACGAGAGCGAGCTGCTGCGCCTGGCTCGAGACGTCGACGCGTGCGAGCGCGAGTGGTCCAGCGCCCCGGTCGGCTGATCTGGTGACCGCACAAGGCACAATGCCCGCAGTGGCCAACCAGGGCGATGCCGCGGCACTTCGAGCGGCGCTGCACGACACCATGGGACGGTCGGTCGTCGGCCAGCTGCAGGTGATCGACGGGCTGTACATCGCGGTGCTCTCCGGCGGGCACGTGCTCCTCGAGGGGGTGCCGGGCACCGCGAAGACATTGATGGCGCGCACTCTCGCGGCCGCGCTCGACGCCCGCTTCACGCGCATCCAGTTCACCCCGGACCTGCTCCCGTCGGACATCGTGGGAACAAGCGTGTACCGGCCGGACACGGGGAGCTTCGAGTTCCGCGAGGGACCGATCTTCACGGACACGCTCCTCGCGGACGAGATCAACCGAGCCCCCGCGAAGACGCAGTCGGCGCTCCTCGAAGCGATGGAGGAGCGGCAGGTGACGTCCGACGGCGAGACCAGGCCCCTCGGGGACCGTTTTCTCGTGGTGGCGACGCAGAACCCCGTCGAGTACGAGGGCACATACCCGCTTCCCGAGGCGCAGCTCGATCGCTTCTTCTTCAAGCTCGAGGTGAACGTTCCCGAGCCCGCGACCGAGGTGGTGATGCTGCGCCGGGTGGACGGTGGCTTCAACGCGCACGACCTCGTGGCCGCGGGTGTGACGTCGATCATCGACGCCACCACGCTGGCCCGCGTCCGGGCCGAGGTTGCCGCCGTCCGCGTGACTGACGAGGTGCTCGGCTACATCTCGGCGATCGTCACCGCGACGCGCACGAGCCCCGACCTCTCGCTCGGAGCGAGCCCGCGTGGATCGATCGCCCTCCTCCTGGCAGGCAAGGCGATGGCCGCCATCCAGGGGCGGGACTACGTCGTTCCCGACGACGTGAAGGACGTCTGCATCCCCGCGCTTCGCCACCGCATGATCCGCCGCCCCGAGGCCGAGATCCAGGGCGTCTCCGAAGTCGCCGCAGTGCAGCGGGCGGTGGGCAGGGTCCCGGTTCCGCGGTGACCTGGCGCGGCGCCGGGCTGCTCCTCGCGGCGATCGCGGTCGTCGCGGCGGGTGCGGCGGTGCCGGCGCTCCTCGTGGTCGGGATCGTCCTGCTCGTCTCGAGCCTCATCGCGATCGGGGTTGACTCCCGCCGCGCCCCCGGCAGGGCGACGCTGGGCCTCGAGCGCATCTGCGACGAGCTGCTCTCGGTCGGTGTCGCCAACCGGATCGCGATCGAGGTGACATGCCGGCCATCCGGCGCACGGGCGCTCGTCCAGGAGCGTGTCGCTCCGGGTCTGCACGCGTCCGCGGTCCACTGGCGGGTGCGCCTGCCGGCCCGCCTCGAATACACGGTCACGCCGTCAGCGCGCGGGGACCGGCTGCTCGGTCCGGCGGTGGTCCGCGCCACCGGCCCTTGGGGGCTCGGCTGGCGTCAGACCACAGTCGGTGCCGCGCGCGCGGTGCGCGTCGACCCCAACCTCGCCGCCATCGACGTGTACGAGGCGCTGGCCCGGCGAGGTCAGCTCGCCGAGATCGGGCTGCGCACGCTGCGGCTGCGCACCGAGGGCAGCGAATTCGAACGCGTCCGGGAGGCGTTCCCCGACGACCCGCTGCGCTCCATCAACTGGCGTGCCACCGCACGGACGGGACGCCTGATGGCGACCGAGCTCATGCCGGAGCGCGCGCAGCCGCTCATCATCTGCCTCGACCACGGCCGGCTGATGGGCGTCGGTGCGGGTGAGCTCACCAAGCTGGACCACGCCATCAACGCGGCGCTGCTGCTCGTCCACGTCGCCTTGCGCAGCGGTGATCGAGCGGGCATGCTCGCGTTTGCCGACACCGTCACGGAGACGCTGCCACCGCGAGCCGGGACGCCGCAGCTGCGCCGCTTTCTCGATGCGACGCGACCGATCCAGCCCGGCGAGACGGAGGCCGACTACGACGACGCCTTCGCGTTCTTCAGCAGGTGGCAGACGCGACGCTCACTTGTGGTCATCTTCACCGACGTCCTCGATCCCGGCCAGGGGCAGGCACTCATCCGCCAATGTGCGCGATTGCGCCGCCGCCATCTCCCCATGGTCGTGACGGTGCGCGATCCCGCTCTCGATGACGCCGCGTACACAGCGCCGCGCCGCGGCGACGACGCGTATGCCCGCGCCGTGGCCGGCGGGCTCCTCGCCGATCGCGAGGACACGCTGCGCGTCCTTCGGCGTTCCGGCGTCGAAACGATCGACGCCGACGCGCGCACGCTGTCGCCGCGGCTCGTGAACCGCTATCTCGACCTCAAGCGGCGGGCGCGCCTGTAGGGCGCGGGCTCGCCGCTAGTACGCCTTGCCGGCGAAGTTCCTCCGGGTCGCGGGATCGAGCGCGAGCGAGTAGAAGACGATCACCTTGCACGCAAGGAGAATCACGAGCACCAGCGTGTACAGCCCGCCGCCCGGGCCGTTGGCAAGCCCGTCGAGGACGTAGATGAGACTGAGCACGTCGAGCACGATGATGATCCAGCGCGCCACGTTGGATGGGCGCCCGACGACGATCCCGAGGACCAGGTCGACGACCCCCGTCACGAGCCAGTACGCGGCAAAGGCGAACAGGACCGCGGACAGGACGTTGAACACGTCGGTGCCGAGATTGGCGAACGCCTGGTCGTACCCCGGCAGCGACTCGATGCGGGCCCGGCCTCCGGTCACGAACAGCACGCCGAACCCGGCTGCGGCGAGACCGATCAGGATGCGCAGTATCGCCAGCGTGATCATGATGAACTGCGCCAGGGTCAGAAAGAACGTGCGCTTGTGGTGCTTCGGCGCGGGCGCCACGGGCTGCGCTCCATACGGTTGCGCAGGCATCTGCCCTGCGTATGCCCCACCGGGATAGGGAGCCTGCGGCGGCGCCACCACGGGCGGTGCGGTGGGCGGCATCACGGCGGCCGGCTCGAAGCCGGGTGGTTGCGGGGGCAGGGTTCCAGGCGGTTGGGGCGGCAGTGCTGCCACGGTTGCTCTCCTCCTCGGTTCACCGCCTCATCCACAAAGACGGTTGGCGGATTCTAGACTTTGCGGACCACGAATGTGCTGGCCATCTTGTCGTGCCAGCCCTGCTTGCGCGGGTCGAAGGCCGCCCAGATGAGGCCGATGTAGAGGACGGCCGCGCTGATCACGAATCCGACGTAGCGGCCGAGGGAGCGGCCGATGCCGATGTTGCGCCCTGTTGCGGCGTCCACCACGTGGAGGCCGAGCATCCGCTGGCCGAGCGTCCCACCGAACAGCGACCAGAGGAGGACCGAGTACAGGAGGCTCGTGCCCAGAGCGAGCAGCTCGAAGATGGCGAGCGAGCCCAGGTAGGTGGTGCTGCAGGTGGTGGCGAACACGCCGGTCCGTACGCAGTCCGTGTAGTTGCTGAGCGCGGTCCCCTCGGTTGCGAAGAAGATGACCGCCAGCGGTATGCCGAGGATGATCTCGTCGATGACGATGGCGACGAATCGGATCCAGAAACCCGCATAGCCGATGCCGGGTGCCGGTCCCGCGTGCAGCGGTCCGGGGTAATACGTCGCCGGGTACGTGGGCGGCGGCACGTACTGCCCGGGCGGCGGGTACTGCTGCCCCCCTCCCCATGGACCCTGATCGGGTGGCGGAGGAGGCGGCGGTCCTCCCGCGGTCACGGCGACAGATCCACCACGGTCCGCACAGTAGCAGGACGCGGGAGTTTGTGACGCACGCAGGTGAAACGTGACGTCAGCCGCTGTCGGGCATCGCCTCCAGTGCGGTGATGACCGCACGCGTCAGCTGCGTCGGCGTCGACGCGCCCGACGTCACGCCGACCCGCTTCACGCCGCGGAACCATGCCGCATCGAGGTCGGCGGCGGTGTCGACGAGATAGGCCGGCCGGTGACCCTTGTCTCGCACCACCTGGACGAGACGCTGGCTGTTGCTGCTGCGCGCGCTGCCCACGACGACCACGCAGTCGACGTCGTCGGCGGCGAGGACCGCAGCCTCCTGACGCTCCTGGGTGGCGCGGCAGATCTCGTTGTGCACCTCGATCGACGGAAAGCGATCCACGAGCCGCTCGATGATCGACTGGGTGTCCCACATGCTGAGCGTCGTCTGACAGGTCACCGCGAGCGGCCGCCCGTCCGGTGGAACGAGGGCGTCCACCTCCTCGATGCTCTCGATGAGCGTGGTGTGTTCCGGGGCGATGCCGAGCACGCCCGCAGGCTCGGGATGTCCGCGCTTGCCGATGTAGATCACGTGGTGCCCGCTCGCGACCAGCTCTCGCACGAGGTCGTGGGTGCGGGTCACATCACTGCACGTCGCATCGACCACGTTGAGGCCCCGCGCCCGCGCGGCGTCGACCACCGCCGGCGAGATCCCGTGCGCCGTGAAGATCACGGTGCCGGCGGTCACCTGCTCGAGCGCCTTCATGCGGTCCGGCTCGGCGACCAGCGCGACCCCGGACTCCTCGAGCTCCCGGGTCACGTGCTCGTTGTGCACGAGATACCCCAGCATCGTCACCGGATCCCGTCCGGCGTGCGCGGCACCCTCGCGCTTCGCGATGCGGATCGCCTCGACGACCCCGTGGCAGTAGCCGCGTGGCGTGATCCGAACGACGTCCATCGAGATCCAGTCTACGCGGGGGTCTCCGCAGGGCGGTCGAACCCGAAGAGCCGGCGCAGGCGCCGGGTACGCCCGGCCAGCAGGAGCCACGAGTAGAGGAGCACGCCGACCGTCCCGCCGGCGGCGAGCTTCACCCCGTCGGGCAGCGCGCTCGGTGAGACGAACGCCTCGAGGGTCCCCGCGATGACGAGCAGGCTCGCCGCGCCGAGTGCGAGCAGCACCGCGCGCACCGCCACCCGAGCGAGCGCCTCCCCCCGTCGCAGCTGTCCGGGACGGAGGATGGCGTCACCGAGCATGAGCCCGGTACCGCCGCTGATCACGATGACGCTGAGCTCCAGCACACCGTGCGGGACGATCAGCGACCAGAACTGCACGTCATAGCCGCCGAGGCGCACGGCGGCGGCGATGGTGCCGAGCATCCACCCGTTGCTCAGCAGCACGAGCGCGGTGGGAATCCCCAGAAACACGCCACCCGCAAAGCAGATCAGCGCGACGCGGATGTTGTTCTGGATGATGAACGCGGCGGCGAACGGCGCGTCCTGCACGCCGGCGCTGATCTGCCCGCGCGCCATCTCGTCGAAGAGCGACGGTGGCACCAGGGACGCGCGCAGGTCGGGCCGAACGTCGACCGCGACCCATCCGGCGATGGCGCCGATGAGCATCAGCGCCACGCTGGCGGTGATGTAGGGCCATGCCGCACGGAACGAGCGCGGCAGTGCGGTCGCGAAAAACGGCCCGATCGCGCCGAGACGCCATGGCGTACCCCGATACAGCAGCGGGTGAGCGCGGGCGCAGAGCGTGTTCAGGTACTCGGTGATCGGCGCGTCGGGGTGGTCCCGGCGCGCGATCGCCAGATCGCTCGAAGCCTGGCGCAGCAGTGTGCCGAAGCGCTCGATGTCGCTCGCCGACTGGGTGCGCAGCCGTCCGCGCCTCGCGGTAGTGATGGCCGCCTCGAGCGCCGCCCAGCGCTCCTGGCGCTCGGCGATGAAGGTGTCGAGCGTCACCGGTATCGCTGCTCGAGCTGAAGGTAGACGCGTTCCAGGAACAGCTCCGGAGGCCAGAGACGCTCCGGCGCGCCCGGGGGGAGTGCCATGCGGTCGAGCAGGCGTCTCGCGATGTCGGCGGCGAGGCTCGTTCGGAGCGCAGGGGTGAGCCCCTGGCGCGAGAGGAACACGCGCAGCGCGTCGTGCTCGGCGTTGCCCAGCCGGTCGATGCCGTCCACCCCGGGCCCGGCGTCGGGGGTGCGAAGGATGATCGGCGGTGGCGCGACCGCGGCGGCGAGGCTCACGAGCGCGCGGTCGCGGACCACGAGCGTTCCCGCGGCGAGGTCACCGAGGCGTCGCGACTGTGGCTGGAAGAACATGATCACGACGCCGATGAGCACGAATCCGACGTCGATGACGCGGACCACGTTGCGCACGGCGATCGCCGGGAAGTCGGCGGCCGAGCCGTCGATGCGGATGACCCGGAGTCCCATGGTCCTCTTGCCGGGGGTTCTGCCTCCGGTCACGGCCTCCGCGACGAGGAAATAGCCGAAGTAGATGAAGAACGCGAACGCCGCCGCGCCGCCCTGCGCGAACGCCTCGCCCTCCGACCCCGACACGTAGACACCGGCGATCGCGCCGTAGAGCAGCATCCCCACGATGACGAGGGCGAACGCGACCGCGTTGTCGAGCAGCTGCGCGGCCAGCCGGCTGCCGAGACCGCCGACCGTGTACCCGAGGGTGACGTTGTCCGACGTCTTGACACTGATCGTGTCCAGCTGGGTCGGGTTCACCGAGCCATCGTCGCACGCCGGCGGCCGCCCGACCCCCGCCGTCGCAACCGCTTCACCGGATCGGCGAGGTCACTCGACGATCGCGACCGTCTGCCCCTCCTGGACCACCTCTCCCTCGGCGACGAGGATCCGCATCACGATGCCCGGCACCGGCGTGGTGATGGGGATCTCCATCTTCATCGATTCGAGGATCATCAGCGTGTCGTCCTCATCGACGGCCTGCCCCACCTCGACGACGATCTTCCAGAGATTCCCCACCAACTCTGCCTTGATCTCGATCACGTGACCCTCCTCACACCGGTGGCACGCCGTGCTTGCGCCAGACGCGCGGCTGCCTCTTGGTCTCGGCTCCCTCGAGCGCATCGATGATGACCCGCCGGGTATCGCCCGGGTCGATGATGTCGTCGACCATCGCCCACGACGCCGCGATGAACGGGTCGATCGTCTGGCGAACGGCGTCGGCGTACTGCGCGCGTGCGGCGACGGGATCGTCGGCAGCGGCGATCTGCTTGGTGAAGATGATGTCGACCGCACCCTCCGGGCCCATCACGGAGATCTCGGCGGTCGGCCAGGCGACGAGCGTGTCCGGTTCGTACCCGCGTCCGCACATCACGTAGTACCCGGCCCCGTACGCCTTGCGCAGCACCACGGTGACCTTCGGGACGGTCGCCTCGCTGACGGCGAAGAGCATCTTGGCGCCGTGGCGGATGATGCCCTGCTTCTCGACCTCGGTCCCGACGATGAAGCCGGGCACGTCCTGCAGGAATACCAGCGGGATGTTGAACGCATCGCAGAGCCAGATGAAGCGTGCGGCCTTGTCGGCTGCGTCGATGTCGAGCGCACCGCCCTTGATCATCGGCTGATTCGCAACGACACCGACGCTGCGTCCGTCGAAGCGCGTGAAGGCGGTGATGATGTTGCGCGCAAAGGTCGGCTTGATCTCGAAGACGTGGCCGTCGTCCGCGATTCGCCGGATCACCTTGCGCATGTCGTACGCCGCCCGAGGGTTGCCGGGCACGATCTTCGCCAGGTCGTCGACGTGGCGGTCGCGCGGATCCGATGTCTCACGCCGCGGCGCGTTGTCGCGGTTGTTCGACGGCAGGAACGAGAGGAACTCGCGGACGGCGGCGATGCAGGACGGGTCGTCGTCCACCTCGAGGTCGCCGACGCCGCTGACGTAGCAGTGGACCTGACTGCCGCCCATCGCATGGTCGGTCGTCTCCTCGCCGGTCGCCGCCTTGACGAGGCGGGCGCCCCCGAGCGACATGCTGCTGGTCGCCTTCACCATCGGGACGAAATCGGCGAGACCGGGTATGTACGCGGTCCCGGCGGCGCATGGCCCGAGCATGGCCGCGACCTGCGGCACGACACCACTCATCAACACCTGCTCGTAGAAGAGCGCACCGCTTCCCGCGAAGGTGCTTCCCGCTGCCTCCTGGATCCGGGCTCCCGCCGAGTCGAGGAGCCAGATCATCGGCAGACGGTTGAGCATCGCCTTCTTGCGAAGACGCGCTACCTTCTGCTCGCCGATCATTCCCATCGACCCGGCCATCACGGTGAAGTCGTACGCGGCGCAGTACACCCGACGGCCGTCGACGAGACCCTCGCCGGTGATCACACCGTCGGCCGGCGTGCGATCGGGTTCTGTCACGCCCCCGGTCATGGAGTGCTGATGGGCGAGCAGGCCGAACTCGACGAACGTTCCCGAGTCGAACAGCAGATGGATGCGCTCGCGCGCGGTGAGCTTGTGCTTGGCGTGCTGCTGCTCGATGCGGTCCGCGCCGCCCATCGCGAGCGAGCGCGACCGGCGCTCGCCCAGCGCGGCCGTCAGCTCGTCGAGCCCGGGCGCCTCCTGAGCGTCGGTCACCGGCGGCCGGAGCCGGTGGGCGTCCCCAGGATGGTCGTCAGGCGGCGACGCCGATGATCCGGCCGTCGATCCAACCAGTCCATCCGTTGGAGCAGATCACGCGGGCCCAGGCACCACGGACCTCGGCGACCTGGATCGGCAGGCCTGGAGCGAGGTTGGCAACCACGGGCCCCGAGGGGTCCGGAGCGCCCCACGCACGAAGACCCTGCGGCGGGACGGAGTGGCTCGGCACCCACTGGCTCGCGGGAGCGGGCTGGGGGACGGGCTGCGCCTGCACCGGTTGCGCCTGGTACGTCTGGGCCGGCTGCGGCGTGTAGGCAGGCTGGGCCTGGACGGGCTGGGCGGGCTGCGGCGTGAAGCTCGGCTGCGGCAGCGGCTGGCCCATCGGGAACCCTGCCGGGGTCGGCGAGGGCTGCGGGAACGTCGGCTGCTGCACCGTGGAAGCAGGGATGGACGGCACGGGGCTCGGCTCGGGGGTCGCCGCCGGCTCCTCCGCGACCACCACAGCCGCGACGCCGACGGAGTCGTCCGATGGGGCCTTCTCTTCAGCCGCGGCGGTGTCGGTCGCGGCACTGCTGAGCCCGTCGAGCAGTGCGCCGGTCCGGGATAGCTCGGCGGCGGCCTGGACGAAGGTGTGCTGGCTCAAACCATCGAGGTAGACGAACGTCTGGGCGACGACTGTGGTGTCGAGCCCCGAACGCTCGACCGATGCGGTGACCGACCCTGGACGCGAGTCGATCAGCTTGCGGGCGGCGTCGACGTTGTCGCCGGTCAGCGTCACGCTGCGACGGAGGGTGACGCGATCGGCGCCCTCACCCTTGAGCACGAGGAGCTCGACGGGCGAGGAGCTCTGGATTGCGGTCCGAACGGTGAAGGCGAACTCGGTGCTGGGCTCGAAACGGTCGGACCCGATCTCCAGGTCGTTGTCGGAAGAGCACCAGTTCCTGATGCTCTGCTTGACCTCGTCGGATGTCATTGGTTGGGTCTCCTCTCCTCGTCCTCGAAGAATGGGGGCGACTATACGGCGTTCACGACACGTGGGCCGCTTCAGGTGAAGTCTCGGCCATCGAAAGCAAACCGTCCAGCACGTCACCCAGACGGTTGATCGCAAGGGACAGGTGCCCCTCCGGCGGGAGGAGGTTCGACTGGGCGCCGGGGACGTGGCCGGCCAGCCAGGCGCCGTGCGTCATCGGCACCATCCGGTCCTCGCCGCCCTGCCACACCGCAACGGGGGTACGGATCGACGCCAGGTCGAACCCCCACGGCTTGACGAACGCGAAGTCGTCGTCGCGCCAGCCCTCGATCCCGTTCGAGACCGCACGGCGGAGGCTCATCGCCATGAATTCGGCGTAGTCGCCCGTGAGCACGGATTTGTCGACATCGCTGACGAGGCCGCCGAGCGCGTCGGCGACGGCCTCGGGCGTGACGTCGCGGAGATGGGCGGCCTCGCGCTCGAGCAGCGGCGTCAGCGCCTCGGCTCCACTCATGGTGGCCTGGAACTCCTCGATGTTCTCGGGACCCATGCCCGCCAGCCAGTCGATCCCTTCCGCCGGCCAGGGAGCCGCGCCCGCGAGGGTCGCGGTTGCGAGCACGCGGTCGGGAAGCAAAGCGGCGCATGCGAGCGCGTGCGGCCCCCCGCCCGATTGGCCGGCGCAGATGAAGGTGTCGATTCCGAGGGTGTCGAGGATGACAGCGACATCGCTCGCGACGTCGCCGACCGATCGGCCCGGATTGGGTGTCGATCCCGCATAGCCGGGCCGCGAAAAGGTCACGAAACGCAGGCCGCGCCTCGCGGTCTGCTCCAGCACAGCCGGCCTCACGTTCGCGGCTGACGGGGTGCCGCTGTGAAAGAGATAGCAGCGGCCGTCGTCCGGCCCGGCGGTGATCACCTCGAGGTTGCGGCCGTCGGGCGCCGTGACGTTGTGCCAGCGTGGTTCGAAGGTCATGACGCCATGGTACCGAGGGGAACTGTCGGCGGAATGACGTCCGCCGATCAGCGGTCGAGGTCGTACGCGGTCGCGTGCGACGGTTGATAGAGGCCGATGTCGCCACCACCGGGAATGCGAAGCCTGGTGAGACGTCCGAAACGGGTGTCGCTCACCGGGGCCGTGAACTCCGCTCCTTTCGTGGTGAGATCCGCCACCGTCTGGTCGATGTCGTCGCACATCAGAAAGACCTCATGGTGACCGCTGGGGGAGCTCTCGCCGGACGGATGGACGCCAAGCTCCGATGGAGGCAGCCTGAAGATGAGCCACCCGCCGTGAATGTCGACGTTCGGCATCTCGAGCACGTCGCGGAAGAACGCGCGCGCTGCGTCGGGATCGTCCGCATAAATGATGGTGTGCGCGGCGACGATCATCGCGGTTCGTGGCCTGTGAGGCCGAGGAGCCGATCCATCAGCGGCGCGTCATCGGCGACGGGGATCGCCGGCTGGAAGACACCGAACTGGCGCCACTCGTCGGCCACGGGGAGCAACTCGTCCCAGAGGCCCTGCACCAACGCGTCGGGAAGCGTGGCATCGAGCCCGAGCACGTTTGCGATCTCCCAGACGCGCAGGCCGCGATACGCGTTGATCATCCAGAGATACTCGCGCGCCGGGTAATCACCAAAGGAGCAGTGCACGGTGCGGTCCAGATCGTCGAACTGCTCGGCCGCGACACACGCCGTCTTCACGATCGCGGCGAACGCAGCCCTGGGATCGGTGCCGAGCAGGTCACCGTCGAACTTCGCCGTCCCCGCCTCATCCATCGTCCGACCGGCGAGCATGTCGGGCACCCACGCGTCGTCGTATGCGTGGCGGTTGATGATCTCGCGGAGCGTGGGCGGTGCCTCCGGATTGCGATGACCGGCCAGGAACGAGGCCGGCATCACCATGTCCCACTGATCGTCGCTGATCTGCTGGACCACGCGGTCGAGCGCGTGATCGGCGAGCACGAAGACTTCAGTCTCGTTCAAGTCCATCTCCTCTATGTCCATGGGATCATCGCAGGCGAGTACCCGTCAGGGTGTTCGCCGTTCGAGCAGCAGCACATCCCGCCAGCGGCCGTGCAACCGGCCGAGCCGCTCGCGGGTGCCGACGATGCGAAAGCCGCAGTGCTCGTGCAGCCGGAGGCTTGCGACGTTCTCCGGGAAGATACCCGCCTGGAGGGTCCAGATATCCGACGCGTCGGCGCGGGCGATCATCGCCTCGAGCAGGAGCCGGCCGATGCGTGCCCCGCGCATGTGCTCCGCGACGTACGTGCTCACCCACTCCACGCCCGCGTACACGCAGCGGTCGGATACGGGAGAGAGAGCGGTCCACCCGACGACCGCACCGTCGCGCACGGCGACGAGCCGATGCTCGGTGAGATGCGCGGCTGACCATCCTGCGAAGTCGGACGGCTCGGTTTCGAAGGTGGCGTTCCCTGTGGCGATTCCCTGGACGTAGATGGCCCGGACGGCCGGCCAGTCCTCATCGGCCATCGACCGGAGGCGTGTCGCAGTTGGGCTGCGGGCTCCCACGTCCATGCGCAAGATTCTTGACGGGTGAGAGGGGGGGGGTGGTGGAACATCCATCGGCGCTCATCCAGAGGATCGGCAGAGCGTAGCCCCGGCAGGAATCGAACCTGCGCACAAGGTTTAGGAAACCTCTGCTCTATCCACTGAGCTACGGGGCCGCGCGGCTATGCTATCGCCTCGCCGTCGCGTCCAACTACGAGGACTCCGTGTGGGCCGGTCAAGGAAGCTCGCCGCAATGACATCGGTGGCGACGATGGCCCTGCTCGTCTCGTGCGGCTCCTCATCGTCCCCGACCGCGGTGGTGAGCAGCGCCCCGACTGCGACACCGGCGTTCGCCGCCGCCCCGACGTCCACGCCAGTGCCGGTGACCACCGCGGCTGCCAGCGCCACCGAGCTCGTGGCCATCGCCGCAATGATGTATCCACGATGCACGGCCAGCACCTGTGCGCGGATCGCCATGTTCACGACCTGCGGCCGGCGCCTCCGATACCGATGTCTTCGCCGGATGTCCGCTGACGCCGCGGCTCACGATGCAATTGGAGAGCGACGTTGCCGGCGTCGCGAGCCCGCCGGACCCGCTGGGCGGCGGCCAGGATCCGGAGTGGACGACCGAGGCCTTCGATCCCTCGCCGTCCCGACCGGAGGAACTGTGCATGTTGTCCTCGGCTTCGGTCAGGGAATGCCGGCAGTGAAGATCGACTTGCTCGTCGTGGTCCAGGGCAGGGGTCTGCTGGTCGATGACATCGCTTGCACCGACGGCCCGCCCGACGGCGCCGACGCATATGCGTCGGGATGGCCGGCTCGCTCAGCCTGTGCCTCCTGATCGGATCGTTCGCCCTCGATCCCTCACTTTTCGAGGAGCGAGACGGGAACAATACGGCAAGCACGCGGCACCGAGACGCCGCGAGCAATGGCGCTTGTCAATGCGCGAGCTTCCGAGCAACTGGTCGGCATCTGGATCCGCCGGCCTGATGACCGATCCGTCGGGCATTCACCCAGGCGCGGCTACCGGCACCCCAGAACTCGGCGTTCCTGCGGGTCGCCAGTCATGCCGGCGGGTAGCGAGCGCAGCGATCAGCGCGGCGATCAAAAGCGTCCATCCGGTCAGTTGGCCCGGAGGAAACGATGCGGCATCGGCAAAGTCGATGAATGCCGCGACCGTGATCACAGCCCAGACTCCGAACGGCACAGCCTTGGCCAATCCGGGATGCAACCCGAAATTGAATTGCGCTAGCGTGCGGCAATGGCAACCCCAATCACGAAGACCGGAGCCAGCATCACGAGATCATCCGAGTACGCATGAGGAGCGGCGAGCAGCGAGAGCACGGTGGCTCCGACGAGCGCGATATCGAGGCGATGCGGATCGCGATGCAGCAGCGTTCCCAGCCAGAGTGCAACAGCACACGCTGCTGCGGAGGCGATGACGCCGACGATGTGGGCGAGGACTCCGTTGCCGAGGTAGGAGCCGACGACGCCGACGAAACTGAGCATGTTGCGCAGGTTCCAACGGGTCGTTGACGACGCCAGAATCGCCAGGAGGCCGCCGATGCCCGAGAACCCGACGATGGCGAAACACGCCGCGGCGAGTGCTGCCACACCGGCGAGCGCACCCAAGATGACGCGACGGCGATGCCAGCCAAGCAGGAATGCCAGAAGGCCGAGGGCCAGCTGAGGCTTGACCATGCCGGCCGCGAATACGATCACGAAGCCACCGCCGGCCTCGTACCCGTGTTTCCAGAGGTGATACGCGAGGGCCACCCCGAGCGCCAGCACGGGTGTCCATTGCGCCTGCATGAGCACAGTCCACGTGCCCATGGACGCGAGGGCCGAGACAACGCTGGTGAGTTTCCAGAGCGCGGGCGTGCCGGGCGGCCACGGGGCGGCGCGCGCCGCAATGATCACGGCAAGCGCGAGAATCGCGAACTCGACCACGCTCCACAAGGGAAAGGCGGCCGCCAGCGGCAGGAACGTGACGGCAACACGATGGCGGCCACGACCGGGGGATTGACGAAGGGCAGGTTCGGCTCGTGGTCGGGTGCAATCAAACGGCTGTGGAGGGGCTGCTGCACAGACTCGGCATAGAGGTCCGGACCGTGCCCCTCACGTAGCAGCGTTCCACCGACATAGAAGGCAGTGAAGTCGCTGCGGCCGAGATCGACGACGGTGATTTGCGACCAGATCAGACCGTATCCGATGATCAGTGCAACCGCGGCGGCGAGGATCAATCGCGCGGGGGCGAAGGGAATGGATATGAGACCGACGGAACGTCATTTCGCGTAAACCGCGATGAAGGTGGCGCACGCGGACACACGTCCATGAAGCTGATCGCGAATCTGCTGCAGCACACCGGAATCGTCCGGCAGCGTCATGTTGGGATTCGACGCCACACGCGCGGTCAGCGTCGCGTATGACGCGGGAGTTGCGAATTCGAGATCGCTCGCGGGGAACGTCTGGAACAACACGAGGTAGTCCCCCTTTGCGCTGAGCGCTCGGGCGCTCTGGATGAGACGTGCGTCCGAACCCGCGTAGTCGCTGGGGAGCATCCAATCGATCGGGAAGGGATTGCGCCAGCCCATGATCATGTACAGCGCCGGGTTGTCGGGCAGCACCGCCACCCACGTCGCCGGGTGTTGACGGACGCACATTTCGACGTCATCGAGATAGCGGAGCGTCATGGGTGAACTCACCAGGCCGGCGAGTTCCGGCGCGGCCGATGAGAGCTGCGCGGTAAGTTGCGGCGCCGACCGGTCCCGATAGACGCTGTTCTGTCGCGCGCTGACGCCCCACGCGATCGTGATCATGGATATGACGAGTGCACCGGCAACCCAGAATGGCCCCATTCGCGGCTTGCCCCGCCACATGGGTCCGATGAGCGACCACACGCGCCAGGCGATCATCATCACGATGCCGCCGGCGCAGAGGTCGGCCACGGCGTAACCCCAGCTCAGCGATGCCATCCACCCCAGTGCCGCGACGAGCGTCGCGTCGACGTCGAGACGGCGTGTCAACGCGAGGTCGATGACCACATAGGCGAGCAACACCATCAGCACCCGGTTTCCCCAGTCACCGTCGAGCGAGAGCCCACCGCCAAGCAGCAACGCCAGCGCCGTGCCAAGGAGCAGGAGCGGTGATGCTTGGCGGGCGGCTGCAACGATGCCGACGCTTGATGATCGTGTCGCCCGCGCCACCAGCAGGGCGGCGACGACCACCGCGACTACCAGAAGAGCCCAGACCCCAGACGGGCCGAACACCACCAGGACATTCACCGACCCCGCGTTGAGGAGTTGCGTCCTCATGGCCGATCCCGCTCCGAGCGCAATCAGCACGGCAACCATGAGACCGGCCGGGACGGCACTGATGAGCGCGCTGCTCAGAAAGCGGCGCACGAACGGTCCAAACGCCAGCCCCAGGCACGGCCAGGACGCAAGCAGCGTTGCGGCTACAGGGGCGGCGAAGAAACTCTGCTTGGTCGTCAGCGCAACTCCGCACAGCAGCAGCCCTGCCCATCGACGCGCCCGCCCGCCTTCGGGCGCACGCAACAGCACGAAACCCGCAAGGCTCAAGAGCACCCCGTCGATCGTGTACCACGCCATCAGCGGGAAGGTGTGCAGGTCGACGATCAGCGCAACCACGACCAGGGCGATCTGCCAGAGATTCCATCGGGCGGGAACGCTGCGAAACACGAGGACGCCGAAGAGCAAGGCGATCGCAGTCATCTCGGCCAGCGCGATAACACGCGACGTAAGCAGAAGCGGCCCCGGGATCAAGAAGTCGATGAGGTGCAGCACGGAGGACCCGATGGGGCGCGGGCTGATGAAATCGAGATGCGGGATCTGCCCATGCATGATGCGGAACCCGTACGTCAGCACCAACCCCTCGTCAGTTGGATTGAAGCCAAGCCTGCCGACGAATATGGCGATCAGCCCGGTCAGACCGATCGGCCAGGCGAACGACGTGACTAGGCGAACGCGGGACAGCGGTGGGGGCTGGCGCACAGCGTGAAGGTATGAGCCACGTGGTAACGACCCTGCAACGTCCTGCAGCAAAGTGCCGGGGATACCGTTTCACCACCGAATGCGACGGCACTTCTCCTGGCGATCGGCGGCCATGAATCGTCACAGCCGTCGCTAGTCGGTAACGGGGGTCCCCGGCCGTGCACCCTGGCGTTACCTTCCACCTCGACGCGCCGGCTCCGGGAATGCGCCTTATCGCCTAAGGATCAAATCCGAATCGTGCGGTCCCGCCGGCACATGGCCGCAAGCCTCGCGAGGTCGGCCGGCTCACGAAGGAACCCACAGCAGCCACTCGGCGGCAAATACCATGGCCTTCGATCACGACATCGTCATTATCGGTGGGTGCGGCCACGTAGGTCTGCCATTGGGGCTCGCGTTCGCTGATGTGGGGCTCGACGTGGTTCTGTACGACACCAACTCGTGTGTTGTTGACGGGGTCAATGCCGGCTCGATGCCGTTCGCCGAGGCTGAGGCCCCAGAGACTCTTGCCCGTGTTCTCGCCGCGGGGAGGCTCATAGCAACCACCGACGCGGAAGCGATTCAGCGTAGCGAGCACATCGTAGTGGTGGTCGGTACGCCGGTCGACCGCTACCTCAGTCCCGATGTCGAGGCGGTCGCTCGTGTGATGGTGCCGCTTCTCGATCACCTCGTGGACGGCCAGCTACTCGTGCTGCGCAGCACGGTGTACCCGGGCGTCACACAACGAGTTGCGCGTCTGATTGCGCGGGTCGGGCGTGACATCGATATCAGCTTCTGCCCCGAGCGCATTGCCGAGGGGCGCGCACTCCCCGAGCTACGCAGTCTGCCACAGATCGTCTCCGGGACAACCCCTCGAGCGATCGAGCGAGCATCCACCTTATTCCGCCAGCTGACCCCGGAGACCATCGCGAGAATCCTTGCAGCTACCTGCGATGCATCGATTCATGCCCACGGGAATGCACTCTGGCCAAGATCACGTACCTCAGCTCCTCGATGGTCTTCGAGTTGGCGGCGAAGTGGCCCTCCGTCGAGGGACAAGAGCTTGCAATCCCTCCGCCGAGATCCTCCTATGGATTCCAGAACCTCGCGGTGGAATACTTCGCCCGTGCTGCATACGATCAGTACGGTCTCCCGTTCACGATCGTCCGGCCCTTCAACTGCGTCGGAACTGGTGAAGGCCGTGCCCTCCGCGACGCGGAGATCCTGAGCGGCAACATCAAGCTCGCGATGAGCCACGTTGTCC
The DNA here is from genome assembly GCA_963848445.1 of Candidatus Dormiibacterota bacterium. GTDB lineage: Bacteria > Chloroflexota > Dormibacteria > Aeolococcales > Aeolococcaceae > Palsa-851. The sequence goes on along the minus strand of CAWKDT010000003.1, from coordinate 141,677 downwards.
CGGACCTCGTGCAGAAAGTCTTGAAGGGGCAAGACCTCCTGCATATCCTGGGGAGTGGCAGCCAGGTCCGTCGCTACACATACGCCGGCGATCTTGCGCAAGGAATCGTCACCGCGATGGAGAGTGACGCGGCCCTGAACGAAGATTTCAATCTCTCGACCAGCGATTCGACGACCGTCATCGGTCTCGCCGAGAAGATCTGGCGGCGGATCAGGGGCGACGGCGTGCCTTTTCGCTATGTGAGCGATCCCCCATTCATGCACGACGTGCAGCGCCGCGTTCCGTCAGTCGAGAAGGCTCGGCGCCTTCTCGGATTCGTTGCCACCACGACTCTCGATGAGATGCTCGATGAAGTCGTTCCGTGGATCGAGCATGCAATTCGCTCTGGAGCGATGTAGCTGAACCCCGTGTCGCAGCCAAGCCAACCGCGGGGCGGACGGGGTCTGATCCGAGCGCTTCGGAAACCGTCGGGAAGGGGAGATTCGAACTCCCGACCTCACGGTCCCGAACCGTGCACTCTAACCTGGCTGAGCTACTTCCCGGCGCCCGGCCCGGATGATACCACCCGCCTCTCGGGCCCCCTGACGGCCGTCATACGGCGTCCCAACCGGCGTCGCATACTGAGCCGATCGCGCGGTGCCGCCGCGCCAGGAGTCAGCGCATGGGCCACATCACCATCGAGAAGACCATCAACGCACCGGTGACCACCGTGTTCGCCTACGTGGACGACTACCGCAACACGACGAAGTACATGAAGGACCTGGTGAAGTGGCAGCCCACCGGAAAGGTCACGCACGGCAAGGGCGCGCAGTTCGACGTCGGCATGAAAGCGGGGCCGACGACGCTGACCTCGGTGGTCGACATCACGGTGTGGGCCGAGAACAGCAGCATCGGTTGGAACTCGCGCGAGGGGTTCAAGCAGATCGGCAAGTGGGGGTTCACGCCTCATGGTGACCAGACCGACGTCACCTTCGCGCTGGACTACGAGTTCGGCGGCGGCATCGCGGGCAAGCTCCTCGGCCGCGCGGCCGAACCGATCATGCGCGGCAACCTGCAGCGTTCGGTCGACACGCTCAAGCTGAACACCGAGAAGCTCACCACCCCTCGAGCCACCACAAAACCTGCACCAAAAACCACCACAAAATCTGCAACAAAGCCAGCTACCAGAACGAAGAACTGACCGGAAACCGCATACAATGGATCCTGTTTCCGGCGCCACTCGCCGGGCGAGGAGCGACACCATGACCAGCGAGAAAGCAGCGGCGAACGGACACGAGGCCCACACCGGCGGCGTGCGCGTCAAGCGCGGCCTGGCGGAGATGCTCAAGGGCGGCGTCATCATGGATGTCGTCACCTCGGAGCAGGCGAAGATCGCGGAGGATGCAGGCGCCGTCGCCGTCATGGCGCTCGAGCGCGTGCCGTCGGACATCCGGCGCGACGGCGGCGTGGCGCGGATGAGCGATGTGAGCCTGATCAAAGGCATCATCGCGGCAGTCACGATCCCCGTGATGGCCAAGGCCCGCATCGGGCACTTCGTCGAAGCGCAGGTGCTGCAGGCGCTCGGCGTCGACTACATCGACGAGTCGGAGGTGCTGACCCCCGCCGACGAGGAGAACCACATCGACAAATGGCAGTTCGATGTTCCCTTTGTGTGCGGGGCGCGGGATCTCGGTGAGGCGCTCCGGCGCATCGGCGAGGGGGCGGCCATGATCCGCACCAAGGGCGAGGCGGGCACCGGCAACGTCGTCGAAGCCGTCCGCCACATGCGTGCCGTTCGTGGTGGCATCCAGCGCATCGCCGCGATGCGCCAGGACGAATTGATGGCGGAGGCCAAACGCCTCGGCGCACCGTTCGACCTGGTCCAGGAGATCCATGCGACCGGCAAGCTGCCGGTCGTCAACTTCTCGGCCGGCGGCATCGCCACCCCCGCGGACGCCGCGCTGATGATGCAGCTCGGGTGCGACGGCAACTTCGTCGGCAGCGGCATCTTCAAGAGCGACAACCCGTCCGCATACGCGAAGGCCATCGTCGCGGCCACAACGTACTACGACAAGCCGGACGTCATCGCCGAGGTGAGCGCCGGGCTCGGCAAGGCGATGCCGGGTCTCGACGTCGCGTCGATGCCGGCCGGGGAGCTGCTCGCTTCCCGGGGTTGGTAGGGCTGCTTTCGCGGCGCCGGCGGCGTACACTGTTCGGGTGCGAATGACGCAAAGCCTGCCCCGCCAGGGACTGAGCAGTCGCGTCCGCTGAGAGGGAAGCGGCCATCCTGCGGGTAGGCGTTCTCGCCCTGCAGGGCGACGTCAGAGAGCACCTTGCGACCCTCCGCGATTGCGGCGCCGAGGCATCGCCGGTGCGCACCGCCGCCGAGCTGGCCGCCGTCGACGCGCTCGTGCTCCCGGGCGGGGAGTCCACCACCATGAGCCGGCTGCTCCGAGTCTTCGATCTCGAGATGCCGCTTCGCGAGCGCCTGGCCGGCGGGATGCCCACCCTGTCGACGTGTGCCGGACTGATCCTGCTGAGCAGTGAGGTCCTCGACGGGCGGCCCGACCAGATCGCCTTCGGGACCCTCGACGTCCGCGTCCGGCGCAACGGCTACGGCAGGCAGGTCGAGTCCTTCGAAGCCGACGTGGCGGTCGAGCCGCTCGGAGTGGCTCCATTTCACGCGGTCTTCATCCGCGCCCCGTTCATCGAGCACGCCGGAGCCGAGGCCGATGTTATCGCCACTTTTGGCGACAACCCGATCGCGATCGTCCAGGGGCCGCATATCGGTCTGTGCTTCCACCCCGAGATGACCGATGATCCCCGTCTCCACGTACTGTTCCTCGAGCGCGCCGCCGCCGCACTGGAGGCGAGCGCGGCGTGATCATCCGTTCGGCGTCGTTCCGCGACCTCGCGCGCATCGAGCAGCTCTACCGCGAGGCGACCGAGGACGAGCGGCACGGGGCACAGATGACCCAGGACAGCCCGGTGCCGCAGGCGACACTGCTGCGCCTCTGGCAGGCCGTCACGAAGTCGCTGTCATCCCTGGTCCCGATCGGCGAATCCGCCGAGGAGATGCTCGTCGCCGAGGACATGAAGGAGGGGGTGGTCGGCTTCGTGCAGGTCCAGTCGCTGCCGGTGAGGCCCCGCTCGTGGCAGATCCTCAACCTCTGCACCTCCACGAGCGCGCACGGACACTTCGCGCGGGCGGAACTGCTCGACGGCGTGCGCAACCGCGGGCTCGAACACGGGGTGCAGCGGTTCCACGTACGGCTGCCGCTCGATCATCCGATGCTCCCCGTCTTCCTCGAGCACGGGTTCACGCAGTTCGCCACCGAGCAGATCCTCTACCGGGATCAGACCGTCGCGGAGTCCGAGGCGGCGGTGAGGTCGACGTTCATCCGGCCCGCGCGGCGCGACGACATCCCCGCGATCTACCTCCTCTATCTGCGCACCACCCCGTCCCACGTCGCCGACGTGGAGGGTCCCTCGCTGAAGACCTGGCAGGGCGGCTACGCGCAGGGCCTGATCGCCGGGCTGGGCCGCGACAACGTCCGGCACCTCGTCGCCGAGCACCCCGGCATCGTCGCGTGGGCGGCCATCCGTCCCCCCACCGCGGCGCAGCCGGCAAGCCTCAGCATGATGTGTGAGGGACACGATCCCGCGCTGCGCGACGCGATCATCGATGCGATGCTTCGCGAGGTGCCACCGGGTCCCGCGTCGTGCGTGCTCCGCCACTACGACTCGGAGCTGATCCGTGCCCTGCAGCAGCGCGGGTTCGCCGTGTACGGCACACAGCTGTTGCTGATCAGCGAGCTCGGCTCGAAGGTGCGCATCCAGGCGCCGGCGCGCCGGAAGAAGACGGTCCTCGTCCATGCCGGAATCGCCCGCAGCACTGCCGGCTCCTCCACGCCGGCGGCCCCACTCCGCGTGCTCAGCACCGCCACATCGAGGAGACAGAGATCGTCGCCCAGATGATGCCGTACGGATCCTCATGGGAAGAGGAGCTCAATCTGCTGTTCGCGGCGCTTCCGCCGCGCATCGCGTCGGCGGCCCAGCGACTGTCGCAGGGACGGGGGGATCTGTTGGAGGTGGTGCTCGACCTCGGACGGGAACCGGAGGCGAGATTCACCGACGGTGAGGCGATCCTCGACTCGGCGAATGTCGGCAATGCCGAGATCGACTACGTCACCGAGCACGTCGGGTTGTTCGGCGATGACAACCGCGCCGGGATCGAGCGCACGCTGCACCGCATCAGCGCCATCCGCAACCGCGCGGGCACGATCGTCGGGCTCACGTGCCGCGTCGGACGTGCTGTCACCGGCACGATCGACATCATCAAGGACATGGTGATCAGCGGCCAGTCGATATTGCTGCTCGGCCCGCCAGGTATCGGCAAGACCACGATGCTCCGGGAGTGCGCGCGCGTGCTCAGCGACGAATGCGGCAAGCGCGTGGTGATCGTCGACACGTCGAACGAGATCGCCGGCGACGGTGACATCCCCCACCCCGGCATCGGGCGGTCGCGGCGCATGCAGGTGCGCACGCCCGCACTGCAGCACGCGGTGATGATCGAAGCCGTCGAGAATCACATGCCCCAGTGCATCGTGATCGATGAGATCGGCACCGAGCTCGAGGCGGTCGCCGCGCGGACCATCGCCGAGCGCGGCGTGCAGCTCGTCGGCACCGCGCACGGTTCCAACATCGACTCGCTGCTCGTCAACCCGACGCTCAACGACCTGCTCGGCGGGATACAGACGGTCACGCTGTCCGATGAGGAAGCACGCCGCCGCGGGACGCAGAAGTCGGTGCTGGAGCGCAAGTCGCCGCCGACGTTCGACGTGCTCATCGAGATCCAGGAGCGCGACCGCGTCGTCGTGCACGCGCCGCTCGCTGAAACCGTTGACGAGGCGCTGCGCGGCAGGGTCCGGCCGCCGCAGCTTCGCCTCCGCGGCGAGGACGGGGAGATCATCAGCCGGGTCGACGCCGCCGCGGTCGCGACCCGCCCGTCGCCGTTCGAGCCCGCGCCCTTCCCGGGCGGGTCGCGCGGTGCGCGGCGGACTCGCGAGCGCCGCCGGCGCTTCGACGTCGACGAGTACATCGCGGGACAGCAGCGACGCGAGCGCGAATGGGAGCCGCCGGCGCAGACCGCGCGCCCGGGCCCGCCGCTGGCGATCTTCCCGTACGGTGTGTCACGCAACTACCTCGAGCAGTCGCTGCGCGAGATGCGGCTCCCGGTCCGTATCCAGCATCACGTGGACGACGCCGACGTGGTGCTCACGTTGAAGAACTATTACCGTCGCCACGACTCCCCGGTCCGTGCCGCGGAGTTGTCGGGGATCCCGATCCACGTGCTGCGCAGCAACACGGTGGCGCAGATCAAGGGCGCGCTGGCGCGGGTCTATGGTGTCGATGCGCCCGACGAGACCGAGTTGGCGATGCAGGACGTGCTCGAAGGCATCGAGCAGATGCAACGAACCGGTGACGACGTCGAGCTCACGCCGCAGAATGCTTATGTGCGCAGGCTGCAGCACCAATTGGTCGAGCGCCATGAGCTCACTGCGCGCAGCACCGGTGACGAACCCAACCGTCGACTCGTCATACTGCGACCAGCGGAATGAGCCGGTCGGGCGAGGGGCCCGACGGCGCGGGGGCAGTGATAGACATGAGCGCATGGCGCGGTTTCTTCATCTCGTTCGAGGGACTTGACGGTGCGGGCAAGAGCACCCAGGTCGCGTCACTGGCGGGCTCGTTGCGCCAGCAGGGACACGACGTGGTCACCGTCCGCCCGGACGAAAGCCCGCTCGGCGAGATCCTCCACGGCTTCGTCCTCCAGCATCAACGCGGCCCGGCGCTCGAGGCGTGGGCCGAGGCGCTCCTGTTCACCGCCGAGCGCGTGGAGTTGCTCCACGAGACGATCCTTCCAGCGCTGCGTCGCGGCAGCGTGGTGATCGCCGACCGTTACGCGGACTCGACGATCGCCTACCAGGGCGGCGGCCGTGGCATTCCCGCCGCCGACCTGCTCCGCCTGCATGCCGCCGCCTGCGGCGACGTGTGGCCGGACCTCACCCTCTACCTCGCGATTCCGGGGGCGATGGCCGCGCAGCGCCAGCGCGCGCAGCAGTTGCCACTCGATCGATTCGAGGTCGCACCTGAGACGTTCCATGCTGCGGTCGAAGCCGCCTTCGATCAACTCGCCGTGCAGCACCCGCGCCGGTTCCTCAGAATCGACGGCACCCGTCCCGCAATCGCCGTCTCCCGTGAGATCGAGCGAGTCATCGTGCAGCGCCTTCCTGCCCCGGCGCCGGCGGCGCCCTCCGCGCGGTACCCCGCCGACCGCTGACGCGGGGGCCGCTAACCCGCGGCAGCGCCGAGCACGACATCCGCCGCACTGACCACACGTTCGACGCGGCTTCCCGCAAGGTGCACGCGCACGCCGGGAATGCCGGGGGCGCCGGGATCCCATCCCAGCGCATGCAACGCTCTGGCCTCGCCCCACGTGCGCGCCTGCTGCTGCTGGCGTCCGTCGGTGAACGCGATCGTCCCCGGCCTTGTGGCGAAGCCGAACCCGACCTCCCCGCCGGTGCCGAGAAACGCGTGGACCTCCGCGAGCGGTGTCGCGGGCGCAAAGAGATCCTCGCTGCTTTCGAGAGCGGCGAGCAGGCTCGGCATGCCCCCCGATTTCGCCGCCTCCCGAACGCCGGCCCGCTGCGCGACCTGCTGCGCGCGCTCCCGCCGCCGGCGCTCCGTGGCCAGCTCGCCGGCGCGCGTCCTGATCTCGCGAAGGTGCTGCTCGTACGGGGCCATCGCCGCAACCGTCGCGCGCTCGGACGCCTGGAGCTCGGCTCCCAGCGCGTCGAGACCCTCGTCGCTCAGGTCACGAAGCGCTGCCGGATCAACTCGTTCGCCGAGCGGGGGAAGCTCCACTGGAGGCGATTGTATTCACCGTTTCGCGATGGCAGGGCGTGGGCGAGCCCGTTTGCTGTATGACGCACGCAGCCGTTCACCGCACCGAGGGAGGCAACGCTCGTGGGCCAGGTTCTCCATGAAGTCATCCGCGTCGACCGCGAGGGGGCGGTCGTCACGCTCACCATCGACCACCCGAAGGCGAACGCCATCAACGGCGATGTCGTCGAGGGCCTGGCCGAGGGTCTCGCGAACGCGGAGGCCGACACAACATGCCGGGCCCTGGTCATCACGGGCAGCGGGTCCAAGTTCTTCTCGGCGGGTGCCGACATCACCGCGTTCGGGGGCGGCTCGGAGGCGATCGGGCGGGCGATGGAGTTCACGCTCAGCATCGAGGCATCGCGCCTGCCGGTCATCGCCGCGGTCAACGGGATCGCGTTCGGGGGCGGCTGCGAGCTCACGCTCGCGTGCGACATCCGGCTCGCCGCCCGCACCGCGCGCTTCGGGCAGCCGGAGATCAAGCTCGGGATCATCCCCGGTTGGGGTGGGACGCAACGCCTTCCCAGGCTGATCGGCCGGGCGCGCGCCACCGAGCTGCTGCTCACCGGCGATCCGATCGACGCGGAGCGAGCCCTGGCCATCGGCCTCGTCTCGGAGGTGGTCGATCCGGATGACCTTCCGGCCGCCGCCCAACGCTGGGCTCAGCTGATGGCGGCACGCGCCCCACTTGCCCTGGCGGCGACCAAGCGAGTGATGCGCGCCGGCGCTCATCTCCCGCTCAGCGGGGCGCTCGAGGAGGAGCGAAAGGAGTTCAGCGCACTCTTCAGCACCGAGGACGCCGCCGAGGGGATCTCGGCCTTCCTGCAGAAGCGGGAGGCGGCGTGGAAGGGACGCTGATCTCCGCGGGCGTCACCGTGGTCATCAGCCCGATCGCGATGGCCCTGATCGCGGGCGTGTCGCTCGGGGCGAGCGTGCTCCGCTGGCGGCAGCTCTTCGGCGAGATGCGACGGAGCACGCGCTCGGACCGCCGGACCGACCATCCGCTCGCGCGGGTGCGCGCGTTCTTCGTGTATGTGGTCGCGCAGGGGCGCCTCCTTCGATGGCCGTTTGCCGGCGTCCTCCACGCCTTCATCTTCTGGGGATTCGTGGTGCTGCTCACCGCGATCGCGCAGGGCATCGTCGAGGCGCTCTGGCAGGGATTCCGATTCGATCAGCTGCCCGGCAGTGGGGCGATCGCGTTCCTGCAGGACCTCTTCTTTTTCGTCGTCATCTGCGGGATCGCGATGGCGCTGTTCAACCGGCTGGTGATCAATCCCACGCGGTTCCGAGGCAGTCACCGCCGCGACGCCATCCTGATCCTCGGCTGGATCGCGGTCCTGCTCGTGTGCATGGAGCTCAACTACGCGGCGCGGATCGCCGAGGGCGCGCCGGAGGCGCTCGGCCAGTGGCGACCGATCGCGTCGGCGTTCTCGAGCATCCTCCGGCCGCTCGGCTCGGGAAGTGACGCGCTGGTGGTCATCCAGTCGATCTTCTTCTGGACGCACCTGATGCTGGTCTTCGGCTTCCTCGTGTACCTCGGGTACAGCAAGCACCTCCACATCCTCACGGCGATCCCCAACGTGCTCCTCAAGAACGAGCGCCCGAAAGGCGCCCTGCGCACGCTCGACATCGAAGCGGTCATGAACGCCGAGAACGAGGCTGATCAGCACTTCGGGGCGGGCGCGCTCGAGCACTTCTCCTGGAAGGACATGCTCGACCTCTACACCTGCACCGAGTGCGGCCGGTGTCAGACGCACTGCCCCGCGTACAACACCGGCAAGCCGCTCTCTCCCAAGACGCTCATCACCGACCTTCGCGACCTCGCCTACGAGAATCTCGCCGGCGGGTACGGGGCAGTCAGGCACGACGCGCACGTGGCCCAGGCGTCTGGAGCCGAAGCGGCCGAGAGCGGTGCCGTGATGTGGACGAGCGGTGATCACCATCCGGGAGCGCTGCATGACGTCCCAGGCCATTTCCAGCCGTCGTGGCTCTCTCCCGACCAGGTCGCCGCGGCGGTGCCCGACGGCGCGACGCGCCCGCTCATCGGCGGCACCATCCTCGAGGAGACGCTGTGGTCGTGCACGACGTGCGGCGCCTGCATGGACCAGTGCCCGGTGCTCATCGAGCACGTTCCGAAGATCCTGGACATGCGCCGCCACCTCGTCCTTGACGAATCGCGCATGCCCAGGCAGGCCGAGACGGCGCTGCGCAACATCGAGAACGTCGCCAACCCGTATGGGCTGTCGCACCAGTCACGCGCCGACTGGGCGAAGGACCTCGGGATCTCGTTCGCGGCCGACAAGCCGGACGCCGAGTACCTCTACTGGGTGGGCTGCGCCGCGTCGTTCGACGATCGCGCGAAGACGATCGCCGCAGCACTGGCCAGGATCCTCCAGGCGGCCGGGGTCGACTTCGCCATCCTCGGCACCGAGGAGAAGTGCACCGGCGATCCCGCGCGGCGGATCGGCAACGAATACCTGTTCCAGGAGCGCGCCAAGGAGAACGTCGAGGTGCTGAAGAAGCACAACGTTCGGAAGATCATCGCGTCCTGCCCGCACTGCTTCAACACGTTCGCCAACGAGTACAAGGACTTCGGCGGCGACTACGAGGTCGTGCACCACACGCAGCTCATCGATCGTCTCCTCAAGGAAGGGCGCATCACGCTCGACGCCGCCAAGGCGCAGGAGGAGACGATCACCTACCACGACTCGTGCTACCTCGGACGCTGGAACGACATCTTCGCGCCGCCGCGCGACATCCTCGAGCAGATCCCGGGGCTTCGCGTGGTCGAGATGGCGCGCAGCAAGAACGAGGGCATGTGCTGCGGCGCCGGCGGAGGCAGGATGTGGATGGAGGAGGAACAGCCTCGCGTCAACCACCGCAGGGTCGACCAGGCGGTGGACACGCACGCCACCAAGGTCGCGACCGCCTGTCCCTTCTGCCTCAACATGTTCGACGAGGGGATCGCGGCGAAGCAGATCGGTGACACGCTCGCCGTCGACGACGTCGCGGTCTACGTGGCGCGTTCCCTCGCCGAACCGCAGGGAGGCTGACGCTCGGCTTCCGACGGAGCACGTGAGCATGCGGCGAGGGCACACTTGGGTCCTTGCATCGCTGGGTACACTCGTTGTCAGGAGGTATCGCTGTGGCAGAGACCGACGTCGTCTACGATGCGTACAGCCCGGAATGGGCCGTCGCTTTCAAGGAAGAGATCAACAAATCGTCCGTGTACAAGCAGGCCGCCGCCGGCTGGGAGGGCACGGTCGGGCTGGTCGTCCTCGCCGAGCCGGACAAGAACTTCCCCGAGGATCGCGGCGTGTTCCTCGACCTCTGGCACGGCGAGGCCCGCGATGTCAGGGTCGGCACCCGCGAGGACGCGCAGCAGGCGAAGTTCGTGCTCACCGGCGCCTACTCGAGATGGAAGCAGGTCGCACAGAAGGAGCTCGACGCCACCAAGGGCATCATGCTCGGGCGGCTGAAGCTGAAGGGCGACTTCCCGACGATCGTGCGCTACACCAAGGCGTCGCAGGAGCTGACCGAGTGCACCACGCGCCTGCACGTCCGCTGGCCCGACGAGTCCTGAGCGCGTGACCGAACCTGCGTCCGCAGAGGGCGCCGAGGGGCAGCTGCTCGTCGTCGGCGCCGGCACCATGGGCGCCCAGATCGCTCAGCAGGCGGCGCTCCACGGGGTTGACGTGGCCCTCGTCGACGTCGACACGCGGCAGCTCCAGCACGCCATGGCGTCGAACCTGGAATGGCTCGAGCGCCGTGTCGACAAGGGCAAGCTCGAACCGCAGGCGGCTGACGCGGCCGCCGGCCGGGTCACGCCCATCGACGACCTCGCGACGGCGGCAGCCGGTTCGGCGTGGGCGATCGAGGCCGTCGTCGAGAACGCGGCGGTGAAGCGCGAGATCTTCGCGGCGCTCGACACCCATCTCCCGCCGGATGCGGGGATCGCGACCAACTCGAGCAACATCGTCGTGTCCCGGCTTGCGGACGCGACGGGACGCCCGGATCGCTGCTGCAACATGCACTTCTTCCATCCAGTGCTGGTGATGGACCTCTGCGAGGTGGTCCGCGGCCCCTCCACCTCCGACGAGACCTGCGCGCGAGCGGTCGCCTGGTCGCATCGGATGGGCCGCACCCCGATCGTCGTGGAGAAGGAGATCGACGGGTTCATCGTCAACCGCATCCTCGGCGCGGCCTCTCGCGAGGCGTTCGCGCTCCTGGCCGGCGGTGTCGCATCCGCGGAGGACATCGACGTCGCCGTCAAGCGGGGCCTCAACTGGCCGATGGGCCCGTTCCAGCTCTCCGACTTCTCCGGTCTGGACACCGTGCTCGGCGTCCGCAGGGACCGCATGGAGCGCGAGGCGGCCCCCGGCGATGTCGCCACGGTGGCGATCCTCGAACGCATGGTCGGCGCCGGCCGGCTTGGCCGCAAGAGCGGGCGTGGCTTCTACGACTACGCGGTGGATCCGCCCGCCCCGTTGCCACCTGCGGACTGAGCGAGCGCCACTCCCACGGCACGGCTCCCCGCGGGGGTGGTAGAGCCGGACAGGACCAGCGCGGTGACGCCGATCGCGATGAGCGCCAGCGGGACGAGCCGTCCCGGGGGAGCCGGCGCGGCATTGCCGGTGTCGATGAACGTCGCGACACCGAGGATCGCCCACGCGGCGACCACCCGCAGTGAGACCGCGCCCGGCCAGGCCGAGGCGTCTGCGGCGCCGGCCCGTGCGGCGCACCAGGCGAAGGCCGGGGCGAGGATCACGAGATCGTGGGGCAGGAGGTGCGGGGAGGCGACCAGCGACAGCGCCGCAGCACCGGCGAGGGACACCTCCAGCGCGCCGACGCCGCGCCGCGATCGCGAGCCCAGCAGGGCGCACCCCGCCAGAGCGGCCACCGAGCCGGTCAGCCCGATCGCGCCGGCGGCCGTTCCCCCACCGAGCCACGACGCGACGAGGCCGGGAAGGCCGAGGGTGCTCGACCCTGGAGTGTTCCCGTAGGCGAAGCCGAGCGCTGAGATGAAGCCACCCAAGCCGGAGGGCCCGACCAGGGCGAGGGAGACGGTTCCCACCACCGCACAGCCGGCGATCGCCCCGGCGAGAGCACGCCAGTCACGGCGTGCCACGAGCCACACCGCGAGTCCCACCGCGAGATGGGGCTTGGTGGCCGCGAAGGCAAGACCGAGCCAGAACCCGCCGGCGGCGGATCGCCCGCTCCGCCAAGCCGCATAGCCGGCGGCGAGGCCGAGCGCGGGAATCGCATCGATCTGCCCGAGGAGGAGGAACGCGAACGTGCCGCCCCCGGCCATCGCCAAGAGCACGATCGATGAGCGGGTGCCGGGATCACGCGACTCCGGCCACGGACCTGCCCGGATCGCGATCCATACCGCCAGCGCGAGCAGCGCGAGTTGCAGCAGTGACCAGGCGCGGAACGCGGTCCCCGGGTCGAGCGGGGTGAAGGGCAGGGCGGCGAGCGCCGTGGTGGGCGGTGTGATGAAGGGGAGATTGATGACGGTGCCGGCGGGAAGCAGCGTCAGGTGGCGCGCTTGCTCCACCTGCTGGTCGTACAGCGCCGACCCATCGCCGCTCGTGAGCAGCAGGGCAGCCACGTACGAGGCGGAGAAGTCGGTCCCCCGCTCGCGAACCGGCGTCACCTGGGCCCACGAGATCACGTAGTACGCGAGCAGGAGGGTGCTGACACCGGCGGCGACGGCGACCGCGCGAGGGGTTCTCACGGCGGGCGCACGCTAGCACCGGATTCGGGGACGCGAACGCGGCGTTGCCGTATTGCTTCCTATACTCGGCCGACCATGGCGAGCGTGTTCACAAAGATCGACCACGTGGGCATCGCGGTCGCCGATCTCGACGCCGCCGTCTCCTCATACGAGCGCCTCACGGGGTCGTCGCCGTCCCACCGCCAGGTGGTCGGCTCCGACGGGATCGACGCGGTCATGTTCGAGGTCGGCGAGTCACGGATCGAGCTGCTGGGGAGCACCGGCCCGGACTCCAGGATCGCCCGCTTCCTCGAGAAGCGCGGCCCGGGCCTCCATCACGTCGCCTATGGCGTCGACGATGTCCAGGAGAGCCTCGACCGCTTCGCGGCCATGGGTCTCGAGCTCATCGACACCTGCCCGCGGCGCGGCGCCGCCGGCCGGCTGGTGGCGTTCCTCCACCCGTCGGCGGGCAGTGGGGTGCTCATCGAGCTCTGCCAGCCGGACGTCGAGCAGGCCGGGCAGCACCCGTGAGTGACGGTCCCGAACCTGCCTCGGACCTCCGTGGGGAGACGGAGTCCGGCCTTCCACTCGAGCCGTTCTACGCAGGCCACCCGGAGGACTGGCCGGAGCCCGGCGAGTTCCCCTTCACCCGCGGGATCCGCCCGGACGGGTACCGCTCCCGCCTCTGGACCATGCGCCAGTACGCCGGGTTCGGGAGCGCGGAGCAGACCAACGAGCGCTTCCACTACCTGCTGCGCGCCGGCCAGAGTGGGCTGTCGGTCGCCTTCGACCTGCCCACCCAGATGGGGTACGACAGCGACGACCCGATGGCGCATGGCGAGGTCGGCAAGGTGGGCGTCGCCATCGACTCGCTCGACGACATGGAGCTGCTGATGCGCGGCATCCCCCAGGATCGGGTGACCACGTCGATGACCATCAACGCGCCGGCGTCGGTGCTCCTGCTGCTCTACGAGCTGGCCGCCGAGGCCAAGGGGATCGCCGCGGCGTCGCTGGGCGGCACGATTCAGAACGACATCCTCAAGGAGTACGCGGCGCGGGGGACGTACATCTACCCGCCGCGTCCATCCATGCGGCTCGTCACCGACACCTTCGCGTACTGCGCCGAGCGCCTGCCGCACTGGAACACGATCAGCATCAGCGGATACCACATCCGGGAGGCCGGCGCCACCGCGCCACAGGAGATCGCGTTCACGCTGAGCAATGGGATCGCGTACGTGCAGGCGGCGCTCGATTCCGGGCTCCACATCGATGACTTCGCGCCGAGATTGAGCTTCTTCTTCAACGTCAGCAACGATTTCTTCGAGGAGGTCGCGAAGTTTCGCGCGGCACGCGCGCTCTGGGCGGAGATCATGCGCGACCGCTTCGGCGCGCGCAACGAGCGCAGCATGCACATGCGGTTCCACGCGCAGACGAGCGGCGCGTCGTTGACTGCGCAGCAGCCGCTCAACAACGTCGTTCGCGTTGCGCTGCAAGCGCTCGCGGCGATCTGCGGCGGGACCCAGTCACTCCACACCAACAGCTTCGACGAGGCCCTCGCGCTCCCGTCCGAGCAGGCCGTCGAGATCGCGCTGCGGACGCAGCAGGTGGTGGGACACGAGTTGGGCGCAGCCAACGTCACCGATCCACTCGGAGGGTCGCACTTCGTCGAGTCACTCACCGAGGCGCTCATGGACGAGTCGCGAACCCTGATGAGCCGCGTCGAGGACCTGGGAGGCGCGGTCGCGGCGATCGAAGCGGGCTTCTACCAGCAGCAGATCCAGGATTCCGCCTACCGGTACCAGCGGCAGGTCGAGTTCGGCGACCGGGTCATCGTCGGTGTCAACAAGTTCACCGAGACGTCGCAGCGCCACGTGGAGATCCTCCGCCTCGACGCCGAGCTCGAAGCAGAGCAGATCGAACGCCTGGTCGAGATGCGGGCACGGCGCTCACTGCCGGCGGTCACCCGGGCGCTCGATGCGTTGCATCGCGGGGCGGAAGGCAGCGACAACCTGCTCCCTCTGATGCGCGACGCGCTTGCCAGCCGCGCGACCGTCGGCGAGGTCTGCGGCGCGTTGCGCGATGTGTTCGGTGTCTACCATCCGCAGGTCGCGGTATGAGGCGAGTAGCCTGAAGCCGTGACCAGACAGGCGCGCAAGGACGTTCACCCCATCGAGGCGGACGATTCGACCCCGCTCGACGTGGCGGAGCCGGTCGGGGCCGAGGATGCTGACGGCGCGTCGTCAAGCGGATCGAGCGGTGGCACCGAGCGCAAGATCAACATGCTGCGCAAGCGCCGCTACGACGCGATCCATCGGGGGGGCGCCGCGCAGCGCTCGCAGCACGCCAAGAAGAAGCTCACCGCGCGCGAGCGCATCGAACGGCTTCTCGACGCGGGGTCGTTCACCGAGATCGACGTCTTCGCCATGCACCGGACCACGAGCTTCGGGATGGAGGAGCGCAGGATCCGCGGCGACGGCGTCGTCACCGGCTGGGGAACCATCGAGGGCAGGCAGGTCTTCATCTTCAGCCACGACGCCTCGGTCTTCGGTGGCTCGCTCGGCGAGGTGTTCGCGGAGAAGGTGACCAAGATCATGGATCTCGCGCAACGGACCGGATGCCCGTGCATCGGGATCAACGACTCCGGTGGCGCGCGCATCCAGGAGGGCGTCGTCTCCCTTGCCGGATACGCCGAGATCTTCTATCGCAACGTCGAGTCGAGTGGGGTTATCCCGCAGCTCTCGCTCATCGTCGGACCGTGCACAGGCGGCGCCGTGTACTCGCCGGCGATGACCGACTTCATCTTCATGGTGCGCAGGATCGGGTACATGTTCATCACCGGTCCCGACGTCATCAAGGTGACCACCGGTGAGCAGGTCAACTTCGAGCAGCTCGGCGGTTCTGAGGTGCACAACCAGCGCAGCGGTGTGGCGCACTTCATGGCGGACACGGAGGACGAAGCCTTCGCGCAGATGCGCGACCTCCTCTCGTATCTGCCTGCGAGCAATGCTGAGCAGCCGCCCTACCGGCCGACGCTCGATGATCCGCGTCGCGAGGATCCCGGCCTGCAGACCATCATCCCCGACAACCCGAATCAGCCCTACGACATGCGCGCCGTGGTCGCGCGGATCGTCGACGACGGCAAGTTCCTCGAGGTGATGGCCCACCAGGCGGAGAACATCATCTGCGGGTTCGCGAGGCTCGACGGGTATCCGGTCGGGGTGGTCGGCAACCAGCCCCGCGTGCTCGCCGGGGCGCTCGACATCGCCGCATCGAACAAGGCCGCGCGGTTCGTCCGCTTCTGCGACGCGTTCAACGTGCCACTCGTGACCTTCGTCGACGTGCCCGGATTCCTGCCCGGCACGGACCAGGAGTACGGCGGCATCATCCGGCACGGCGCGAAGCTGCTCTACGCCTACTGCGAGGCAACCGTTCCGAAGCTCACGGTGATCACGCGCAAGGCATACGGGGGCGCGTACGACGTCATGTGCTCCAAGCACATCCGTGCGGACTTCAACGTCGCGTGGCCGACCGCTGAGATCGCGGTCATGGGCCCGCAGGGTGCTGTGAGCGTGATCTTCAAGAACGAGATCGCTCGGGCGGCGGACCCCGTGGAGCGTTCGCAGCAGCTCATCGAGGAGTACCGCGAGCAGTTCGCCAACCCGTACTACGCCGCCGAGCGCGGATACGTCGACGACGTCATCGAGCCGCGGCAGACGCGAGGCGCGCTCATCAGCGCGCTGCGCATGGCACGGAACAAGCAGGTGTCGAAGCCGCGCCGCAAGCACGGCAACATCCCGCTCTGAGCGGCAGCCTCCGCCCCGGTTGATGGAGCGGGACCGCCGTTGACGACTCCGAGGTGATCAGCGGGGGTTGACGCGCCGGCCGCCGGTGCGTGGTGCGGAGTCCTTGAGGGACGCGGAGAGCGGGACGTACGCGGTGGCGTAGGCCTTGTCGGTGCGGCCCTGGGCGTGATGGACCGCCGGCACCGCCGCACGAACGATGAGGACCTGCAGCGCCGCCGCCACCGGCACCGCGAGGAGCGCACCGATCAGCCCCTGGAGCGCGCCCCCGACGAGGAGCGCGAGCACCACACCGAGGGCCGGCAGCGACACGACGCGGTTCATCACCATCGGCACGACCGTGTTCGCGTCGATGAGCTGGATGACGAGCAGCACCGCGAGCACCAGGATCGGATAAGCGGGGCTGATCGTGAAGCCGAGCAGCACCGCCGGGATCACGCCGATGATCCCTCCCACCATCGGGATCGCCGCGGTGAGCCCGGCGAAGATGCCGAGGATCACAGGATCAGGAAGGCCGAGGATCGTGCACGCGACCCCGACCACGATGCCGACCGCGACGCTGTTGATCGCCACCGCCCGCAGGAACCCACCCATGCGGAATCCCATCTCGCGAAAGATGTCGACGACGAGGTCGTGATGGGCCTCCGGGAAGAGATCGACGGTGAACGCCTTGAGACGGTCGCTGCTCATCAGCCACAGGAAGCCGACGACGAGCACGAGCACGAAGTCGACGATGATGCTGAAGATCGTTCCGCCGATCGCGAAGAGGATCTGCTGGGTGGCACCGATGAAGCTGCTCACCTGCTTGCTCACGTCGACGTTGAAATGGAGCTGCTGCTCCAGCTTGGTGAACCAGTTGAGGAAGTCGCGCTGGTACGTCGGGAAGTGCGAGGCGAGGGACTGGGCCTCACTGATGATCGGCTGCACGAGGAGCACCACCATGAGCGCGATGAGGGCGAGCAGCGCCACGTAGACGATCAGGATCCCCGCCGGTGTTGGGATGCGTCGCCGGCGCAACTCGGCCACGAGTGGGCGGATTCCCTCGGCGAACACGATCGCCACGAGCACCACGAGGACGATGCCGATGATGGTCGACAGAAACGCGACGAGCGCCACCACGCCGAGGACGATCAGCGCCGCGGTCACGAGCGTGCGAACCGATATGACCGTCCTCACCTCGCGATGCGCAACGGCCGGTGGCTCCTCCGCGCGATCGGCAGCCGCCCCGGCGTGAGGCTGGCCCGGCTCCGGCGCCGGGACTTCGCGTGATGAAGGAGCTGTGACGCGTCTGGCCACCGCCGGTCAGCCTACCAGCCCCGGGGGCTGCGCAGATCAGGGGTTTGCGTACTCTGTCGGGCGTGAGCGAACTCGAGACTCGGCGAGTCGGCGGCGATGGGCTGCAGGTCACTGCCGTCGGTCTCGGCACCAACATGTTCGGGCGCTTCCTGGAAGCCGATGAAGCGGCGCGCGTCGTGCACGCCGCCCTGGATGCGGGCATCAACTTCTTCGACACCGCTGACGTGTACGGGGACGGCAGGAGCGAGGAGATGCTCGGCGCGGCGCTCAACGGTCGCCGCGATGACGCGGTGATCGCGACGAAGTTCGGCCACCAGATGGGTGGTGACGGCCGCAGTGGTGCGTCGCCGCGCTGGATCCGCGACGCCGTCGAGGCAAGCCTGCGACGGCTCGGCACCGACCGGATCGACCTCTACCAGATGCACGTGCCCGATCCCAGCACGCCGATCGAGGACACGTTGCGGACACTCACCGAGCTGGTGACGGAGGGGAAGATCCGCTGCGCGGGGTCGTCGAATCTGGATGGCTGGCAGATCGCCGATGCGGACTGGACCGCCCGCACCAAGGGTCTGACGCGCTTTGTCACCGCGCAGAACCGATACAACCTCCTCGATCGCTCGGTTGAACACGAGGTGGTCCCCGCATGCGCGCACTTCGACAACGGGCTGATCCCGTTCAGCCCGCTGGCGAGCGGGTTGCTCACCGGCAAGCACCGTCGCGGCCTGGGCCCAGCTCCCGGGAGCCGGCTCGCCCGCGCGCCGGGAAGAGCCGCGTCGGTGCTGACCGACCACAACTTCGACGTCATCGAAGCACTCGAGGAATTTGCTCGAGCGCGGGATATCACGCTGCTCGACGTCGCCATCGGGGGACTCGCCGCGCAACCCCGGGTCGTGTCGGTCATCGCGGGTGCGATGTCGCCCGAGCAGGTCACGGCGAATGCGCGGGCCGGCGGGTGGCATCCGAGCCCCGCCGACCTCGAGGAGCTCGATCGCGTGGCGCCGCGCCGGTGACGCGTCACGCATTCTCTAGACTGGCGCGCCGATGAAGCTGCTCGAGTATCAGGCCAAGCAACGGTTCGCGGCCGCCGGGATCAGCGTCCCCCCGGGCCGCCTCGCCCGGACGCCCGAGGAGGCGGCCGCCGCCGCACGTGAGCTGGGCCGGGTGGCCGTCAAGGCGCAGGTCCCGATCGGTGGACGGGGCAAGGCGGGCGGCATCGCGGTGGTCGACACGCCGGAGGAGGCGCATCGCGAGGCCGCGCGCATCCTCGCGATGGACATTCGCGGCTACCCGGTTCGCAGCGTCTGGTGTGAGACCGGGCTGGAGATCGCAGCCGAGCTGTACCTGGGGATCACGCTCGATCGCGATCGGCGCCGCTTGGTGGTCATCTTCTCCGCCGCGGGCGGTATGGAGATCGAGCAGGTCGCCGTCGAAGCACCGGAGCGGATCGCGAAGCTGTGGCCGGACCCCTTCGCCGGACCGATGCCATTCGAGATCCGCGAGCTTGCGTTTGCCGGGCTGGCTCACTCCCCGCAGCTGCGCGAGCAGGCGGCGAAGCTCGTCAACGCACTGGTCTCGATGACCACACGGCTCCATGCGGTCGCGACCTCGCTCGACGCGCTCACGTGCGAGATCAACCCCCTGGTCCTGACGCCGCAGGGATCGCTGGTCGCCGCCGACGGCAAGCTCGAGATCGACGAGAACGCGCATTTCCGGCACGCCGACATCGCCGAGGAGCTTGCTCGCGACGAGACCGGCGAAGATGGGAGCACCGGCGACGATCCCTTCGAGGTGGAGGCGCGCAGGCGCGGCCTCACCTACGTGCACCTCGATGGCGACGTCGGGTGCATCGGCAACGGCGCCGGGCTGACGATGAACACACTCGATCTCGTCAAGCAGCACGGCGGCGAACCCGCGAACTTCCTCGACATCGGCGGTGGCGCGAGCGCGGAACGCGTGCGCAACGCCCTCGAGATGGTGCTCCTCGACCCGAAGGTGCGCGGGGTGTTCATCAACGTCTTCGGCGGCATCACGCGGGGCGACGAGGTCGCGCGCGGGATCATCGCCGCACGCGATCAGCTGCACATCACGAAGCCGCTCGTGGTGCGGATGACCGGCACGATGGAGGAGGAGGGACGCCGGCTGCTGCAGGAGGCCGGCATCGTTCCCGGCAAGAACGCCACCGAGGCCGCCGCCGCGATCGTGGCGCTGACACGGGAGCAACCCTCGTGAGCGTCCTCGTCGATCGCAGCAGCCGCGTCGTCATCCAGGGGATCACCGGGCGAGAGGGAAGCTTCCACACCGCGCAGATGCGCGCCTTCGGCACCAACGTTGTCGCCGGGGTCTCGCCCGGCAAGGGCGGCAGCGGTCAGGACGGTGTGCCCATCTTCGACACCGTGGCCGGTGCGGTGGCCGCGACCGGCGCCGACGTCTCCGGGGTCTTCGTCCCGCCGGCCTTCGCCGCCGACGCGATCATGGAGTCCGCCGCCGCGGGCGTGGAGCTCACGGTCTGCATCACCGAGGGGATCCCCGTGCTGGACATGATCCGAGCGCGGGACTTCGTGCTGAGGACCGGGCGGCGCCTGCTCGGGGCCAACTGCCCCGGCATCGTGACGCCGGACCAGTGCAAGGTCGGGATCATCCCGAACCACATCAACAGGCCCGGACCGGTCGGCATCGTCGGCCGGAGCGGAACGCTCACCTACGAGGTGATCCAGGGCCTCGGCGAGGCCGGCATGGGTCAGACGACCTCGGTCGGGATCGGCGGCGACCCGGTGATGGGACTGAGCTTTCCCGACGTCCTCGGGCTCTTCGCCGATGACCCCGGCACCAGGGCGGTGGTGCTGATCGGCGAGATCGGCGGCTCCGACGAGGAGACGGCGGCGGCGTGGATCCGCGACACCGGGTTCGACAAGCCGGTCGTGGCCTTCATCTCCGGACGCACGGCCCCTCCCGGCAAGCGCATGGGGCACGCCGGGGCGATCATCAGCGGGAACACCGGCACCGCCCAGAGCAAGATCGACGCGCTCACCGGCGCGGGGGCGGCGATCGCCGACACGATCGAGGATGTCGTCCGGCTCACGGCCGCCAGGCTGGGGTCGCGAGCCGGCTGACCTCGGGAGTCCCGGTACCCACGCGCGGACCAGGCCGGCCGATATCACGGGCTCGACCGTCGTCCGCCGCGCTACCGTAAGCCCACGTGAACTTCGATCTCAGTGACGAGCAGCGTCACATTCGGGACGTGGTGCGCGACTTCGCCCAGACGGAGATCGCACCCCGCGCGGCCCACTACGACAGCACCGGTGAGTTCCCGTACGACCTCGTCGCGGGGATGGCCCGGCTCGGGCTCTTCGCGCTGCCGTTTCCAGAGGAGATCGGGGGCGCCGGCGGCGATTTCCTGTCGTACTGCATCGCCATGGAGGAGGTGGCTCGAGCCGACGCGAGTTGCGCGATCACCCTGGAAGCCGCGGTGTCACTCGGGATCTCGCCGATCGCCCAATTCGGCTCACGAGAGCAGCAGCAGCGATGGCTGCCGGCGCTGATGGCGGGGGACCGGCTCTGGGCGTTCGGGCTCACCGAGCCGGACGCCGGGTCCGACGCGGCCGGGACGCTCACGAGGGCCGTGCGCGACGGCGACGAGTGGGTCATCAACGGCCGCAAGGCCTTCATCACCAACGCGGGTACGGACATCAGCGCCGGGGTGACGCTGACAGCGGTCACCGGCACGCAGAACGGGCACAAGGAGATCAGCGCGATCGCCGTGGAGCAGGGCACCCCCGGCTACACGCAGGCGCCGAAGTACCGCAAGCTCGGATGGCACGCGTCGGACACGCGCGAGCTCACCTTCCACGACTGCCGGGTGCCCGTCGGCAACCTCGTCGGCGAGCAGGGAGGCGGCCTGACGCAGTTCCTGCAGATCCTCGAGGGCGGCCGCGTGGCAATCGCGGCCCTCTCCGTCGGGGTGGCCCAGGCGTGCCTCGACGCGTCCCTCGCCTATTCGGCCGCTCGACATCAGTTCGGGGTGCCGATCGCGACCTTCCAGGCGACCCAGTTCAAGCTCGCCGACATGGGCACCCAGATCGAGCTCGCCCGGCTGATGACCTGGAAGGCCGCCTCGGCGATCGACGCGGGGAAGAGCGCGGCGCCGTACGCCTCGATGGCCAAGCTCTTCGCGTCGGAGGTCGCGACCGCATGCGCCGGCCAGGCGGTGCAGATCCACGGCGGCGCCGGCTTCATGGAGGACTCGCCGGTGGCGCGCTTCTATCGCGACGTCAAGGTCAACGAGATCGGCGAGGGAACGAGTGAGGTGCAGCGGATCCTCATAGCCCGCCATCTGCTCCGGCCCTTCGAGGTGCTGGAGGCCGACCGTGGCAACTGACGCCGTCATCGTCGCCGCTGCGCGCACGCCGTTCGGGAAGCTCGGCGGCTCGTTTGCGCCGGTCGCTGCCGTCGACCTTGGTGCGCGCGTGATCCGCGAGGTCCTGGACCGCACCGGAACCGATCCTGGGGCGGTGGACCAGCTGATCATGGGAACGGTGCTCGCCGCCGGACAGGGGCAGGTGCCGGCGCGCCAGGCGGGGCTGCGCGCCGGGCTTCCCGCGACGGTGTCGTCGTTCACGGTGAACAAGGTGTGCGCGAGCGCGCTGAAGGCGGTGAACCTGGGCGCGCTCCTCATCCGTGCCGGCGAGGCGGACGTCGTCGTCGCGGGCGGCATGGAGTCGATGTCGCGCTCGCCGTATCTCCTCGAGGATCAGCGCTTCGGCAGCCGCTTCGGCGACCGGGTCGCGGTCGACAGCATGATGCGCGACGGTCTGTGCTGCCCGATCGACGGCGTCCTCATGGGCGTGCACGGCAGCGAGGTGGCGGCAGAGCTGGGCGTCAGCCGGGCGGAACAGGATGCCTGGGCGCTGCGCTCGCAGACGCGCTACCAGCAGGCGCTCGCGGCGGACCGCTTCTCCGACGAGATCGTGCCGGTGGCGGTGAACGGCGCGAGCGTTGACCGCGACGAGCAGCCCCGACCCGACTCGACGCTCGAGAAGCTCGCGGCGCTGCCGGGTGCGTTCGGGGGCGGATCGACGATCACCGCGGGCAACGCGCCGGGCATGAACGACGGGGCGACCGCCATCCTGCTCATGAGCGCGGAGCGGGCGCGCGCTCTGGGTCTCGCCCCGCTCGGGACGTGGCTGACGTACGGCGAGTCTGCGGCGGAGCATCCCTACCTGGCGACCGTCCCGGCGCTCGCGATCGAGGCGGCGCTGCGGAAGACGCGTGGTGAGGTCGACACGGGCAAGCTCGAGCTGGTGGAGATCAACGAGGCCTTCGCCGCGGTCGCGATCACGAGCACCCGCATGCTCGAGGTGGACCCCGACCGGGTCAACGTGAACGGCGGCGCGATCGCCGTCGGACATCCGATCGGCGCCAGCGGTGCCCGCATCCTCATGACCCTGCTGTACGAGCTGCGCCGTCGCGGCGGTGGCTATGGTGCGGCGGGTATCTGCAGCGGCATCGCGCAAGGCGAGGCGACCCTCGTCCGTGCCGGCTGACATCGACCGGACGGCGGTCGCGAGGAGCATCGACGGATTCGTCGAGGACTTCGTGCGTCCGATCGCCCCGGCGATGGCTCGCGGCGCCGGGCCGTCGCCGAAGCGCATCGTCGAGGCGGCAGGTGAAGCCGGCCTCGCCGGCCTGTTGACGCCGGTCGCATACGGCGGCGCGGGTGGGACGCATCGCGACTTCATCGAGCTCGTCGAGGCGGTCGCGCGCGCCGACGCGAGCACCTCGGTCATCCTCGACGTGCATCTCTCGGTCGGCACCGAACCGCTGATCGTTTTTGGCAATGACGACCAGAAGTCGCGGTATCTGCCACGGCTCGCGTCGGGAGCGTGGCTCGCGGGCTTCGCGCTCACGGAGGAGCACGGCGGCAGCGACGCGGCATCGGTGCAGACACGGGCGACGCATGACGGCGACGCATACGTGCTCAACGGCGCCAAGGCTTTCATCACGAGCGGCGGCGACGCCGACCTGTACGTCGTGATGGCGCGCACCGGCAACGGCACGCGGGGCGTCACAGCCTTCCTCGTCGAGGCATCGTGGCGAGGTGTCAGCGCCGGGACGCCACTCGAGAAGATGGGGCTGCACGGTTCGTGGACGTCGGAGCTGGTGCTCGACGGCGTGCGCGTTCCCGACGAGAACCGTCTCGGTGACGAGGGCGAGGGGTTCACCGTCGCGATGTCGGCGCTGGACAGTGGCCGCATCGGCATCTCCGCGCAGGCGGTGGGCATCGCACAGGGAGCGATCGACGCCACGCTGTGCCACCGGCGCCGCCGTGACGTCCCGGCGGACGATGTCGACCTCTCGACGCTCGCCGACATGGAAGCGCGTACCACCGCCGCGCGGCACCTGACGCGCCACGCGGCAGCACTGGTGGGTGCCGGTGCCCGCGTGACCCTCGACGCATCGATCGCGAAGCTGTACGCGACCGACACCTGCGTCGCGGTCGCGCAGGCCGCCGTCGATCTCTGTGCGCCCGATTCGAGCGCGGAAGACCACCCGGCGGCGGTGCGATTTCGAGATGCGAAGGCATGCCAGATCTATGAGGGCACGAATCAGATTCAGCGCCTCGTGATCGCGCGGCACGTGCTCCGCGCCTGACCCCTCCGCCACGGGATTGGTAGCATCGGCGAGCGAGGGCGGCCACCCGGCGGGGGCCGCCTGACATAGGAGATTCGCATGGACGTCCGTCTCAACGAAGAGCAGCTCATGATTCGCGAGACGGTGCGCGATCTGGCTCGCGATCGGATCGCGCCGCGCGCCGCCGAGATCGATCGCACCGGCGAGTTCCCGTGGGACGTCGTCGATCTCTTCCGCAAGCACGATCTCTTCGCGCTGCCCTTTCCTCCTGAATACGGCGGCCTGTCGGGCAGCGCACTCACGCTCAACGTCGCGATCGAGGAGATCGCCAAGGTCTGCGCCACGAGCGCCCTGATCCTCGCCGTCCAGGCGCTCGGCGGCTACCCGCTCATGATCGCGGGCAGCGACGAGCAGAAGGCGCGGCTGCTTCCCGGGCTGGCCAGCGGCGCGAAGCTCGGCGCCTATGCGCTCACCGAGCCCGGAGCGGGCAGCGACCCCGCGGGCATGGAGACCCGGGCCGAGCGCCATGGCGACGAGTACGTCATCACAGGCAGCAAGATCTGGATCACCGCCGGCGGCGTCGCCGACACCATCACCGTCTTCGCCAAGACCGATCCCGCCGAGCGGGCCAGGGGCGTCAGCGCGTTCGTGCTCGAGGACGCGCAGCACCTCAAGGGCTTCACCGCGACGACGATTCACGGCAAGCTCGGGATCCGTGGCAGCAACACCGCGGAACTCCACCTCGACGAGGTGGTCATCCCCGCCGCCAACCGCCTCGGAGAGGAGGGCGACGGATTCCGGATCGCCATGAAGGTGCTCGACCGCTCCCGGCCCGGGGTCGCCGCCCAGGCGCTCGGCATCGCCCAGGGGGCGCTCGATTACGCGGTCGGGTACGCACGGGAGCGGCGCCAGTTCGGCAAGGCGATCGCCGACTTCCAGGGGATCCAGTTCATGGTCGCCGACATGGAGGCGCAGACGGCTGCCGCGCGCGCGGTCGTCTACTGGGCGTCGCAGCTCATCGACGATCGGAGCCCCGAGGTCACGCACTTCGCGGCGATCGCGAAGCTGCTGGCGGCGGACACGGCGATGAAGGTGACCACCGACGCCGTCCAGATCCTCGGCGGCTACGGCTACGTGAACGAGTATCCCGTCGAGCGGATGATGCGGGACGCCAAGATCACCCAGATCTACGAGGGCACCAGCCAGATCCAGCGCGTGGTCATCGCTCGCGACCTCCTGCGCGCCTGACCGCTCCCGCGGGGCGGCCCTACATCCGCAGGACGATCTTGCCCTTGGCCAGACGCTGGTCGAGCAGCGTCAGCGCGGCGGGCGCCTCTTCCAGCGGGTACGTCGCGCCGACGATCGGCGCGACACTGCCCGCGTCGATCATCGCGTTCAGGGCTCGCTGGGCCTCCGCGAACAGCGACGGCTCGATCGCGAGGAAGGCGCCCCACGCCGCGCCGACGACGTCGATATTCCGGAGCAGGACGCGGTTGACCTGCAGGGTGGGAATCCGGCCGTCGGCGAACCCGACCACGATGAGCCTGCCCTGCGGCGCGATGCAGCGCACGCTCTGATCGAAGCGCTCGCCACCGACCGGGTCGAGGATGGCGTCGACCCCCTGGCCGTCGTTCTGCGCGCGCAGGGCCGAGACCCAGTCTCCCTCGGCGTCGAGGACCCGGTGCGCGCCGGCGCGCTCTGCCATGTGCATCTTCTCGGGTCCCGCGGCGATGGCGATCACCTCGGCGCCGAGGCCCCGGGCGACCTGCACCGCGGCGGTCCCCACACCCCCGCCCGCTCCGTGTACCGCGACCCGCTCACCCGCCCGGATGCGTCCGCGGCGCGCCAGGGCGAAATAGGCGGTGTGGTAGTTCATGACGAACCCGGCGGCCGCCTCCGTGCTGAGCCCGCTCGGGATCGCGAGCGTGAACGCGGGCTCGGCGAGGGCGACATCGGCGAACCCGCCGAGCATCGTGAACGCCATCACCCGATCCCCGGGGTTGAACCCCGAGCTTCCGGGCGCCGAACGGACGCGGCCCGCGACCTCGACCCCCGGGATGAACGGAAGGGCGGGTTTCATCTGGTACGCGCCCTTGCTGAGCAGGAGGTCAGGGAAGCTCACCCCGGCGGCGGCCACCTCGATGACCACCCGTCCCGAATCCTCAGGATCGTCGATCTCGACCAGACGTAGACCGGCCGGGCCGTCGGGGCCCTGGACCTGCTGTGCTCGCACGTGCTTCCTCCATCCCGCAAATGGGCGCTGATGATGCCACTGCGGGTGCCCGATCAGCGAACCGTGGGATACCCTGGATCGAACACCGACCGGTAACCGCAGGTCCCAATCAGCGTTTCCCTCTACAGGGAGGCCCGTCACAGCGCGGACCCCGCGAGTTTCTCTGCGGCGGTTCCGTACAACCGTTCGCCAACGCGAGAGCAGCACCCTCACCATGGCCACCATCAGCCGTTCCACCACCCGCCGGCGCCGCCGGTCCCGCTACAACGTGTTCCCGCGATGGGTCACGCGCAAGCGGGCCGTCCTGTCCGCCGTCCTCATCTTCTCCGTCCTGATCGTCGGGGCCGGCGTGTACGGGGTGCGGCTGTCGTTCGCGCTTGCCAAGACATTCCACACCAATCCGTTCAGCGCGGTGGCCGGCATCCTGGGAGGCGGCGGTGGCTCCGACGTCGACCAGAAGCGTCAGCACCTCGAGCGCATCAATCTCGTGCTCTACGGATACGGTGGCGCTCAGCACGACGGCGGCTACCTGTCCGACTCGATCATGGTGGTGTCGATCCTGCCGCAGGCCAACCATCCTCCCCAGGTGGCCGAGATCTCGATTCCGCGCGACTGGTACGTGAACATCCCGCTTCGCAAGGGCGTGTCGACGGAACAGCGCATCAACTTCGCCTACGCGGCCGGGATGCTGGGGGAGGGGCCGGTGCCGGCGAGCGCCGTCGACGCGGGCGCGGCGGTCGCGGACCCGTTGCTCGAGCACCTCCTCGGCATCGGCATCACGTACTTCGTCGGCGTCGACTTCACGGCGTTCAAACAGGCGGTCGATGCCGTCGGCGGCGTCAACATCGACGTCCCCGCGGGATTCACGGACAACCAGTACCCGGCCGGCGAATGCGACCTCGGCAACTGCAGATACGAGACCGTTCATTTCAACGCGGGCATGCAGCACATGAACGGCGCGAGGGCGTTGATCTACGCCCGCTCGAGGCACGGCAACAACGGACAGGGATCGGACTTCGCGCGCAGCCGCAGGCAGCAGCAGATCATCGTCGCGCTGAAGGCGGAGATCGAGAGCATCGGAGGCATCGGCAAGCTTCCGGACGTGATCAATGCGCTCGGCGACAACGTGCTCACCAATCTGACGATCGGCGATGCCGAGTTCGATCTACTCGCTGGTTCAGGGGGTGAATCCGGCGACGATCGAGCACGTCAGCATCGACGACAGCAACTTCCTGTACAGCTGCGGCTATCCGGCGCACTGCGGAGGCGCTTACTACTACGCGGACGATCAGAGCTTCAAATCCATCTCCCACTACGTCCGGGACGTGTTCCCCACACAGGGTGCACTCGCCGACGGCGCGAGGATCGCGTTCGTCGACGCGAGCGGAAGCAACGGCAACGCCTCGGGGCGCTGGGCATCCCTCATGAAGATGCTCGGGTTCGTCACCTCGAACGGCGGCAAGGCGCCGAGACAGGTCGCGACTCAGGTGATCGACAACAGCGGCGGCAGGGACACGCTTGCCGCCGACTGGCTCGCCGAGTACTTCGGCGTGTCCGTCACGACGCCGCCGGCCGCGACCCCCGGGACCACGCCGACGGCGATCCCCACGGCGAGCGCATCATCGGGGGGAATCACCGTCGTGCTGGGCAGTGCCGAGGAGCAGGCGTTCCGCGGTGATCCCGGCATCGGCAGCTAGCCTCGCCACAGGCGCACACGAGGAGCGGGCATGAGGATCGCGGTCTTGACCGGAGGGGGTGACGCGCCGGGTCTCAACGCGGCGATCCGCGCCATCGGCAGGCCCGCGCTCGCGGCCGGCCACACGCTGGCGGGCGTGCGCAACGGATGGGCCGGGCTGGTCGGCGAAGGCGACGTCGTCAGCCTCGAGCGTCCGCGGCTCTCCGGGATCCTCCCGCTCGGCGGCACGATGCTGGGCAGCTCGCGGGTGAACCCGCTGAAGATCGAGGGCGGTGTTGCCAGCGTGATGCGCAACCTCGAACGCCACGGCATCGAGGCGCTGATCGCCATCGGTGGCGATGACACGCTCGGTGTCGCCGCGCGGCTGGCGGAGCTGCAGGCGCCGGTGGTGGGCGTGCCCAAGACCATGGACAACGACCTCAATGTCACCGACTACTGCATCGGTTTCGACAGCGCCGTCGGGGTGGTCACCGAGGCACTCGATCGCCTGCACACCACCGCCACCTCGCACCACCGGCTGATGATCTGCGAGGTGATGGGACGTGACACGGGATGGGTCGCGGTCATGGGCGGCCTCGCGGGCGGCGCCGACATGATCATCATCCCCGAGTTTCCAGTGAGCGTCGACGAGGTGGTCGCGCATCTCGAGGTACGCCGGAAGGCGGGGAGCGACTTCAGCATCATTGTCGTGGCAGAGGGCGTCGAGATGCAGGGCGTGCGCACCAAGGACGAGGCCGAGGGAGCGCGCGACGCCTTCGGGCATGTGCAGCTGAGCCGGCGTGGTGTCGGCGAGACGCTCGCACGGATCATCGAGGAGCGGACCGGTCACGAGACGCGCGCAACCGTCCTCGGCCACGTCCAGCGCGGCGGTTCGCCGTCGGCCTACGATCGCATCTGGGCGACGCGCGTCGGCGCGAAGGCATACGAGCTGGTGCTCGAAGGTCGATTCGGTCAGATGCCGGTGGTACGCGGTGGCACAGTGGATGTCGCCCCCATCGCCGAAGTCGCCGCGGTGCAGCGCCGCGTGCCTCGCGAGCTGTACGAGCTCGCCCAGGTCTTCTACTAGCGCGACATCACGGGGAGGCTCGCGAGCGGCGACCACGACGGCGGCGACGTCGCGTCGAAATCGAGATTCGTCGTCACCTTCACCGGCGAGTCCGGCGTGGCGGTCAGCGCTCCCTTGATCCACCAGAGCTCGAAGTGGCCGCTGGCGTCGGCGGTGTTGTAGTACACGAGGCCACTGCCGTCCGGCGCCCACTCCGGGGCCGAGCAGAGGCAGTTGCTCACCAGCGTGCGCAGCGGTCCGAGCTTGTTGCCGCTCAGCGAGGCGACCTCGAGCCTGCTGCTCTGCAATCCGGTGCTACCGATGCACACCATCGCGACCATCGTCCCGTCGGGCGAGGGTGCCGGCTGTCCGCAGTCCTCCGCGGCCGTGGTCAGCGTCACCGGACGGACGAGCGGCTTGGTCTGGATTGCGACCAGCGAATAGGCGTTGCCACTGCCGATCTCGTACTTCGCGTACATGACGGCGCCGTTTGCCATCGGTGTCGGGTCGACGTCACCGCCCGTGTACGGGTTCGAGCTGCTGAGCTGCTGGTTCGCGAGCTTGCCGTTCAGCAGCCCCGACCAGATGTTGAAATCGACGGCATAGCTGCCCGTCTTGGGCTGGTCGTAGCTGTAGTAGAAGGTGTTGCCGCCGGGCCCGAAGCGAGGCCAGAACATCCAGTGGTTCAGCCACACCGACCCGATGTGCGTGGTCGCGTTGTTGCTTAGCCTTCGGACGATGGTGCCCTCGCTGCTGAGGAGATAGAGGTTCGAGTACTCCGCGGCGCGGAGCACGGCGACGAGATCCTGCGTGCCGGGGACGTATGCGGGCTGCATCCACTTCCCGGTCGACGTGGAGAGATGCAGGTCGGTGAAGTACCCGTCGCTCAGCCGGTAGATGTCGCCGTTCTGTGCCAGATAGAGCGTCCCGGGCAACACCACCGCCGGGCGCGTCGCGGTCGGCTTGTAGACCGTCGCCTCGGTGGGGATCCGCGTCTTCCTCGACGCGATGAGGCGGTTCACCCCGAATCCGAAACCCGCCATGAGCGCCAGCAGCAGGATGACGGTGATGGCCCGTCTCATGGTGCCGGCCTCACACTGCCGGGAAGAACTGGTGTGTCTCGGGGAGGATGAGGTTCCAGTTCGGCAGCAGCACGTCCTGCTTGCCCTCGGTCCCTGTCGTCGTGTACGGGGCGGCGAGGATCACCTGATGCACGTTCTGCAGCTGCACGCTGCTTGCGATCGGCAGCAGCGATGCGATCTGGCTGATGCTCATGTCGGTCGAGAAGTCGTTCGCCATCGCCGTCGCGATGTCCGGCAGGTCGGCGATCCCCAGCAGCTTCGCTTTGGCGCGGAGCGCGAGGAGGACCTGCTGCTGTCGCTGCGAGCGTCCGAAGTCGCTGCGAAGGTCTCCGTGCCGCGAGCGCACGTACATCAGCGCCTGCCCGCCGTTCATGTGCTGCGGCCCGGGAAGCACCGCAACCCGCTCGAACGCGTACGGGTCCTTGCCGCTCAGGTCGGCGGGGTAGAAATCGTCCATCACCGGATTGGTGGCGACGACGTCGATGCCGCCGACCTCGTTGATGAGGTTCACCAGCCCGAGCAGGCCGATCCAGGCGTAGTGGTCGATGTGGATGCCGAAGTCCTCTTCGACGGTCGCCACGGCGGTGCTGGCGCCGCCGTACGCGTAGGCGGCGTCGATCTTGGCGCTGCCCCCTCTGGACAGCGGGACCCAGAGATCGCGTGGGATCGACTCCATGACCACCTGCCTGGTCTTCGGGTTGACCCTTGCCAGGATCATCGACTGGGTGAGCACGGTGCCGCCGAACTTGGCGTCGTTGTCCGATCCGAGCAGCAGCACGGTGAAGGGCTGCCCGGGAGGCGCCACCGCGGGCGGTTGCGTGGCCGCCGCCGTTGCCGAGGCCGAGGCGCTCGAGAGCGGTGCGATGGAGGCCTCCGGCGACCGATTGATGTTGTGGCCGGTGTCCTGGAACGCGGTGACGATCGCCGGCATGAAGTAGGCCAGGGCCCCGACGGCTCCGGACAGGACGAAACCGAACGCAATCAGGACCCCGAGGAGCACCCGGTTGCGACGAAGTCGATGCCTCCGCACCGAGGCGCGCTGTCGTCTCACCTGAGGCTTTATAACGAAGTGGACTGACGGCAGGGTTACGGCGGCGCGGGCGTGGCTCGAGGCGCCGGTAGACTTCGGCGATGGCCGATCAGCAGCTCGCCGAACGACTGATGGCCGGCGAGACCCGAGCCCTGGCCCGAGCCATCCGCATGGTCGAGGACCGGGATCCCGGGATCGCGACCCTCCTCCGGCAGGTCCGCGAACGGGCCGGGCGCGCCCGCGTCGTCGGGGTCACCGGTTCACCCGGCAGCGGCAAGAGCACGCTCTGCGATCAGATCATCCTCCGCTGGAGGGCGTCGGGCCACGCGGTCGGGGTCATCGCCGTCGACCCCTCGAGCCCGTTCACCGGCGGGGCGATCCTCGGCGACCGCGTGCGCATGGTCCGGCACACCCTGGACCCCGGGGTCTTCATCCGGAGCATGGCCGCCCGCGGGCATCTCGGTGGTCTCGCCGCCGCCGCGCGGGAGGCGATCCGGCTCCTCGACGCGGCGGGCCGCGATCGGTGCCTCCTCGAGACTGTCGGCGTCGGCCAGTCTGAGCTCGAGGTGATGGAGACCGCCGACACCACGATCGTGGTCACGACCCCGGCCACCGGAGACGCCGTCCAGATCCTGAAGGCGGGGATCCTCGAGATCGCCGACATCTTCGTGGTGAACAAGGCGGATCTCCCCGGCGCCTCCAAGGTCGTCCGCGACCTCCGTGAGCTCGTGCGCCAGGGCACGCGCCGAACCGCGTGGGCGCCGCCCGTCGTCCTCACCGTCGCGGAGACCGGCGACGGCGTCGACGACCTCGTCGCCGCGATCGACGAGCACGGCGCCGCCATCGCCGCTTCAGGGGAGCTCGAGCGCCGCAGGGTCGCCCGCCTTCGAGCGGAGGTCGAAGCGATCGTGGTCGAGCGGGCATCCGAGCGCGCGCGAACCGCGCTGCATGAGGGGACAATGAGTTGAGAGCTCGAGGGCGACCTCAGCCGGGTCGACCCGTACACCCTGGCGGAGCGCATCCTCAACGGACACACCGAGGAAGCAGGGCACTGATGACCCAGACCATCGACCGGGCGGGAGCGCCATCCGGTCCGCCGGACTCCCCGCGGGACCGCCGGACGCCGCCGATCCCGTCCGACACGCTCGGGGGACTTCCCCTCGAGCCGTGGTACGGCCCCGAGGGCGCCACCACCGACGTCGAGCGCGACCTCGGGGAGCCGGGCGGCTATCCGTACACGCGCGGCGTGCACCGGACCATGTACCGCGACAAGGTCTGGACGATGCGCCAGTTCGCCGGCTTCGGCAGCGCGCGGGATACCAACGAGCGCTACCGATTCCTCCTCGCGCAGGGCCAGATGGGGCTCTCGGTCGCGTTCGACATGCCGACGCTCATGGGCCACGACTCGGACTCGCCGCACGCGCTCGGCGAGGTCGGCCGGTGCGGCGTCGCGGTGGACTCGGTCGAGGACATGCTCACGCTGTTCACCGGTATCGACGTGGGATCGGTCACCACGTCGATGACCATCAACTCTCCGGCGCCGATCCTCTTCGCGATGTACCTCGCGGCGGCGGACGAGCAGCGGATCCCGTACACCAGGCTCGGCGGCACGCTCCAGAACGACATCCTCAAGGAGTACATCGCCCAGAAGGAGTTCATCTTCCCGATCAAGCCGTCGATGCGGCTTGTCACCGACGTGGTCGAGTTCTGCACCCGCAACGTCCCGAGCTGGAATCCGGTCTCCGTCAGCGGGTACCACATTCGCGAGGCCGGCAGCACGGCCGCGCAGGAACTGGCGTTCACGCTCGCGGACGGGTTCGCGTACGTGGAGGCCGGGATCGAACGCGGGCTCGATGTCGATGAGTTCGCCCCCCGCCTGTCGTTCTTCTTCAACGCCCACATCGACTTCTTCGAGGAGATCGCCAAGTACCGAGCCGCCCGCCGCATCTGGGCGCGGCACATGCGCGAGCGTTATGGTGCGAAGGACGAGCGCTCGCTCAAGCTCCGCTTTCACACCCAGACGGCGGGCTGCTCGCTCACCGCGCAGCAGATCGAGAACAACATCGCGCGGACGGCATTCGAAGCGCTCGCGGCGGTGCTCGGCGGCACGAACTCGCTGCACACCAACTCCATGGACGAGGTGCTCGCGCTGCCCACCGAGAAGGCGGCGCAGATCGCGCTGCGCACGCAGCAGATCCTCGCGTACGAGACCGGCGTGGCATCGGTCGTCGACCCGCTCGCCGGGTCGTGGTTCATCGAGGACCTCACCAACCGCATGGAGCAGGCCGCCGAGGACTACTTCACCGCGATCGCCGAGCGTGGCGGCATGCTCGCCGCCGTCGGCGAGGGGTTCCCGCAGCGTGAGATCGCCGATGCTGCCTTCAGGTATCAGAGCCAGCTCGAGTCCGGAGAAAGAGTCATTGTTGGCGTCAACGTCTTCGAGCAGAGCGTCGACGACGCGCAACCGCCCACACTGGTCATCGACCCGAAGGTCGAGGTCGAGCAGGCGGCGCGCCTCGCACGGCTCCGCGCGACCCGGGACAACACGAGCGTGGCGACCCGTCTCGACGCCCTGCAGGAGGTCGCTCGTGGGAGCGACAACATGATGCCCGCGATCATCGACTGCGTGAAGGCCAGGGCGACCGAGGGGGAGATCGTCGAGGCGCTGCGGGACGTCTTCGGCACCTACCGCGAAACCCCCGTCTTCTGACCCTGCTCTTAACCCCTCCATAAGAGGCCGGCGCGTAGGCTCACTCACCGATCGTGGGAGCGAAGCACATCCTGGTGGTCGAGGACGAGGAGGCGATCCGCGAGACCCTCCGGTTCAATTTGGCGCGCGAGGGCTACCAGGTCTCGCAGGCGTCGAACGGCCTCGAGGCGCTCGAGAAGGTGCGGGAGCTTCGTCCCGACCTCGTCGTGCTCGACCTGATGCTCCCCGAGCTCGGCGGGCTCGAGGTGTGCCGCATCCTCCGCCAGGAGACCACCACGCCCGTCCTGGTTTTGAGCGCGCGTGACAGCGAGCTCGACAAGATCGTCGGCCTTCGAGTTGGCGCCGACGACTACATGACCAAGCCGTTCTCGCTCGCGGAGCTGACCGCCCGTGTCATGGCGCTGCTGCGCAGGGCGCAGCCGGCGGTCGAGGATCGCGGGGTGGTCGAGGTGGAGGTCCTCGGCGAGCTGCGGTTCGACCGTGGCGCGCGATCCGTCCGCATCGGCCACGAGGACCTGCGGCTCTCGCCAAAGGAGTTCGACCTCCTGTCGTTCATGCTCGCCCATCCCGGCCGGGTGCACTCCCGGGAGCAGCTGATCCGGCGGGTGTGGGGCCCGAAGTTCTTTGGTGAGCGAAAGACCGTCGACGTCCACGTGCGGTGGCTGCGGGAGAAGTTCGAGCCCTTCGAGGCGCTCCCGTTCCGTATCACGACCGTGTACGGCGTGGGGTACCGGCTGGATCGCATCCAGGGCCAGGCCGATGCGGCCTCGACAGTGGCGCTCATCGGACGGCTCTGACCTTCAAGGAGTTGGGGGTGCCTATACTTGCCGCTCCCGCCCGGGTACGGACCAGGGAGATCGCCGGCTTGGATTCGCCGCTTGCTGTCATCGACCTCGGGTCGAACTCGGCCCGAATCGCGGTGCTGCGGCTCGACGGGGCCGGCCAGCTGGACATCATCGCCGACGCCAGGACGTCGCTCCAGCTCGCGCGCCACATCGACTCGCGGGGCAGGATCGAGGCGAGCGCGATCACGGAGGCCGTCGCCGCGGTGCGCGATTTCCGGGCCGTCGCCGCTGCCGCGGGCGCCGGACGGATCCTCGCGGTGGCGACTGCGGCGATACGAACGGCGACCAATCGGGAGAGCGTCCTCGCGCGCCTGGAGGCCGACACCGGGCTGACGATCAGCGTCATCGACGGTGAGGAGGAGGCGCGCTACGCGTTCCTCGGCGCCGTGCACGGCCTGCCCATCGACAGCGGCTACCTCATCGACGTCGGCGGCGGGAGCTTCGAGCTCGCCTACTTCGAGCGGCGGCGCCCGCTGCGGTGGTGGACCTTCGAGCTCGGTTCGCTGGTCACCACCGACCAGTTCCTGCGCAGCGACCCGCCGCGGGCTTCGGAGATCGCCGAGCTCCGCGATCACGTGACCCGCACCCTGCGCGAGGCGGGCGTTCCGGTGCTGCCGGAGGACGCCGGCATGGTGGGGACTGGAGGCACTGTGCGGAACCTCGCCAAGATGCACATGCGCTCCGTCGGGCACCCGATCGCACGGGTCGACGGATACGTCCTGCAGCGCCGCGAGGTCCGCGACATGACCTCGCGCCTGGTCACCCGGAACCTCACCTCCCTCCGATCGGTACCCGGCCTGTCGGCGGACCGCGCCGACTCGATCGTCGGTGGCGCGCTCGTCGTGGTCGCGGCGATGGAGGCGCTCGGCGCGCGGAGCCTGATGGTCTCCGGGCACGGGTTGCGTGAGGGCATCGCGCTCGCCGAGCTCAAGCTGCCGCTTCCCGAGGTCTGGGAGGTCAGGCGCAGCTCGGTGGCCGCGCTCGCCTCGCGGTTCGCCACCTGGGACGAGCGCCGAGCGCAGCGGCGCGTCGAGCTGGTTCGAGCCCTGCTCGCCGTGGCCGACCCGACCATGAACGCCGAGATGCGCGAGGTGCTCGACCATGCGGCCACGCTGCTCGATGTCGGGCAGAGCATCAACTACTACGACCGCTGGACCCATGCGGCCGGAGTGGTCGCGTCCGCCGACCTCCAGGGCTTCACCCATCGTGAGGTGGCGTTGATCGCCACCACGCTGGCGCGCCTCGGCAAGGGCCGGAGCAACCTGCCCCGCTATGCGCGGCTCTGCACGGCGGATGACATCCGCAGGATCGACCGCCTCGCGGTGGTGCTCGAGCTGGCGGATGAGCTGGATCGCAGGATCGACGGTGGCGGCCCGCCCTCGGTGCGCTACGACGACCGCCGCAACCGGGTTGTCGTCACCACCGGCATGCCGTACGCCTGGGAGCCCGCCTACCTGACCCGGCGCTTCCGGACCCGGGTGGGGCGGACGCTCAGCCTGCGTCCAGCAGAGACGGCCGCCGATCGTACGAAGGCGTCGGATCCTCCAGCCGGTCGATCGACTGGTAGAGGTCCTCGACGAGGGTGATGAGGATGGGGGGAGCCTCGCAGGCGAACATGAGCGCCTCGATCGTCGCGACCTGCCGGCGCAGTCTGTCGCATGTCTCCGATCCCGCCTCATGCACGGCTCCGAGTATGCGATGCATCCGGAGGCCAAAGCGATTGTGAAACAGCTATGGGCCGGGGGAGATGTGATGGTGATGACACAGAGCCACAGGTGTCCCTCGCGCGGGCACTAGAGTATCGACCGATGAGCGAACCGCTGCTGCACCCGCATCACCAGACGCTGGCGGAGGATCTCGACCACCTCCGGCGCATCGTCGCCGACATGGGCGAGCTGGTCGACGCCGCGATCACGCAGGCGACCAGCGGCCTCGCCGAGCGCGACGTCACCCTCTGCGCCCGGGTGATCGCCGATGACGCCCTGGTCAACGATCGCCAGCGGGAGCTCCGCGAGCTCTCGTTCTCGCTCATCGTCAACCAGAGCCCGGTGGCGCGCGATCTGCGCGAGATCATCGGGCTGCTCAACATGTCGTCCGAGCTCGAGCGCATGGGCGATCACTGCGTGAGCATCGCGAAGCTCGCCCGCAATCTCGCCGACCTGCCGCCCCTGGAGACGTACGTCGACGTGCCCAAGATGGCCGCGTACTGCAGCGACCAGGTGCGCGGCATCCTCGCCGCGGTCGTCTCGCGCGACATCCTGCAAGCCCGCCGCATCGCGGCCGGTGACGATCGTGTCGACCGGATCTACCACCGACTCTTCGACGACCTCATCCAGCTGATGACGGAGGACAACACGACCGTCTTCCGGGCCACCAACCTCGTGTTCATCGCGCATCACCTCGAGCGCATCGCCGACCGCGTCACCAATATCGCGGAGGACCTGGTCTTCCTCGACTCGGGGGCGATCGAGGAGCTCGGCTGATGGCGCTGTCCGACCGTGCCACGGCACTCGACTCCGACCTCGACGACGCCGCGAGCGGCGATCCCCCGGTCGAGCTGGGTGATCGCCACCGCTACATCAACCGCCACCTGAGCTGGCTCGATTTCGACACCCGCGTCCTCGAGCTGGCCGAGGACCCCTCGCGTGCGCTGCTCGAGCGAGCCAAGTTCGTCGCCATCTCCAGCAGCAACCTCGACGAATTCTTCCAGGTGCGAGTCGGTGGCCTCATCGAGCAGCGCCGGGCGGGCGTCGCCGCGCTCAGCCCCGACGGCATGACCGTCGACGAGCAGCTCTCGGAGATCCGGACCCGGGCCATCGATCTCGCGGCCCGTCAGATGGTCGCCTTCCGAGCGATCGCCGAGCGGCTCGGGGAGGTCGGTCTCCGATTCTCCAACTACGACTCGCTCGACCGTGAGGACCGCGGGTACGTCGACTCCGTCTTCGAGGACCGGATCTTCCCCGTGCTGACCCCGCTCGCGGTGGATCCCGCCCACCCGTTCCCCTACATCAGCGATCTGTCCCTCAACCTTGCCGTGGTCGTCGCGGCGCCCGGAAGCCGGCGGGATCAGCGGATCGCTCGCGTCAAGGTGCCGCCGCTGCTGCCGCGATTCGTGGTGATGCCCGACGGGGAGCGCTTCGTGCCGGTCGAGCAGGTCATCGCGTCGCACCTCGATCGGCTGTTCCCCGGGATGCGCGTGATCGGCCAGTACCCGTTTCGCGTGACGCGCAACGCGGATCCGGCGCTCGAGGAGGAGGAGGCCGAGGACCTGCGCAGCGCTGTGCAGGAGTACCTGCGCCGCCGCCGCCGGTCGCCGCAGGTCGTCAGGCTCGAGATCGACGACACGATGTCCGAGGAGGTGGAGCTGCTGCTCATGCGGGAGCTCGAGCTCTCGGCGGAGGACGTCTACACGGTGGCGGGCCCGCTCGACCTCAGCGGCCTGTGGGGCATCTACGAGGTGAACCGGCCGGACCTCAAGGAACGGCTCCCAGCGCCGGTCATCCCGCTCGCCCTCGCGAAGCCCCCCGGCGACGATGGCGAGGTCGACATCTTCAAAGTGATCGATGCCGGGGATGTCCTGGTCCAACACCCGTATGAGTTGTTTGCGAGCAGCGTCGAAGCCTTTATCGACCAGGCCGTCAGCGACCCCGACGTGCTCGCGATCAAGCAGACGCTGTACCGCACGTCGGGTCCGGACAGCCCGATCGTCCGGTCGCTCATCCGAGCCGCCGAGTCCGGCAAGCAGGTGGTGGCGCTCGTGGAGCTGACGGCGCGCTTCGACGAGGAGGCGAACATCACGTGGGCGGGTGAGCTCGAGAAGGCCGGGGTGCACGTCGTCTACGGCGTGGTCGGGCTCAAGACCCACGCCAAGGCGACGCTCGTGGTCCGGAGGACGGACAGCGGGATCCGCCGGTACTGCCACATGGGGACCGGGAACTACAACTCTCAGACGGCGCGCCTCTACGAGGACATCGGCCTGCTCTCGGCTGAGGAGGAGATCGGCGAGGACCTCACCGACCTCTTCAACTACCTGACCGGCTACAGCCGGCAGCGTCAGTACCGGCGGCTCCTCGTCGCCCCGGTGACCCTGCGCAGTGGGGTCG
Source organism: Candidatus Dormiibacterota bacterium (assembly GCA_963848445.1). Lineage (GTDB taxonomy): Bacteria > Chloroflexota > Dormibacteria > Aeolococcales > Aeolococcaceae > Palsa-851. The sequence continues at coordinate 102,570 of CAWKDT010000003.1, read as the reverse complement.
TCGAGCTGATCCGGACCCAGACGCACAGCGACGGCCGCATCGTCATCAAGTGCAACCATCTCGTCGACCCGGAGGTCGTCGAGGCGCTGTACGCGGCGTCGTGCGCCGGCGCCCGGATCGACCTCATCGTGCGCAGCTCCTGCGGCGTGCGGCCCGGCATCCTCGAGATGTCCGAGCGCATCCGGGTGCGTTCGCTCGTGGGCCGCTACCTCGAGCACTCGCGGATCTACCACTTCGGCCCGGACCGCTGGTACATCGGGTCGGCGGACCTGATGGGCCGCAATCTCGACGGACGGATCGAGACCGTGGTGCCGGTCACCGATCCCGCCCTGCAGGCCCGGCTGGCCGAGATCATCGACGTCCTGCTCGCCGATGACGTCCTCGCCTCCGAGCTGCACGCCGACGGCAGCTGGCACAAGGTGCCGATGGTGCGCGGCCTCGACGCACAGGAACAGCTCCACAAGCTCGCCGTCGAGCGCGTCGCCCGGTGACGGTGGCGGGCGAGGCAACGCCCGCTCGCGGGCTGCGGCTGGAGGTTCCGATCACCTTCTCGCCGTCACCGCTCGAGGACCTCGACCCGTCCGCGACCGTCCTCGTGGAGCCGGTTCGCCGCCTCCGGACGACCCACTGGGATACCGCCGACCTCCGGCTCTCCCGATGGGGCGTGGCGCTCGAGCACGCCACCGATTCGGGATGGGTGCTCCGGCTCTCCGCGACCAGCGAGGGTATGACGGCGCCGGACGGCGCGGAGCTCCGCTTCGAAGGCGGCGCGGAACGCCCACCCGAGGCCGCGATGCACCTCGTTCGCGCCTACGCGCGCCACGCGCCGGTGGTGCTGGTCGCGAGGCTGGTCACGCTCACGGGCGACACGGTGCTCATCGACGCAGCGGGCGGCGAGGCCGCGCGTCTCGTCGACGCGACGGTATCGGTGTACTCGGGCGCGCGGATCACCCAGCGGTTCCGTGAGATCGACCTCCAATGCGCGAGCGAATCGCTTCGCGACCGGATCGCAGCGCGGTTCGAGGCCGCGGGTGCGCAGCCGGCCGGTCCGCGTGCCCTCGTCGCCCGCGCCCTCGGCCTGGTCGGCTCACCGCAGCCCGAGCTCGTGCCGCCGGTCCTCGGTCCGGCGGCCACCGCCGGCGACGTGGTCCGGCGCGCGCTCACCACCTCGGTCATCCGCTTGCTTCGACACGACCCGGGGGTCCGCCTCGGTCTCGACATCGAGGACGTCCACCAGGCTCGCGTCGCCACGCGGCGGCTCCGCAGCGACCTCCGCACCTTCCAGCCGCTGCTCGACAAAGCCTGGACGGACTCGCTTCGCGAGGAGCTGCGCTGGCTGGGGGCCGAACTGGGAAGTGTCCGGGACGCCGAGGTCCAGCGCGATCGCCTCCGCGCGGCGGCGACGACCCTGCCCGCACCCGACCGGCGCGCCGCGGCGGCGGTGGTCGCGCCGCTTGCCGCACAGGTGCGAGCCGCCCGCCGGCGGCTGCTCACCGCGATCGACACCGATCGCTATCTGGAGGTGATCGACGACCTGGTCGCCGGCGCGAGGACGCCCGCACTCGCCGCCGCCGCGTCGTCGCCCGCCGGCGAGGTGCTGCCCGGACTGGTGCGCCGCCCGTGGAAGTCGCTGCGAACTGGTGCCAATGCGTGCCTCGGTGGTGTGCCGGACGAGCAGCTCCACGATCTGCGCATCCGCGCCAAGCGGTGTCGCTACGCCACGGAGGCGGCCGCGGCGGCCGGCGGGAAGAAGGTCGCGAAGTTCGCCCGGGAGGTCGCAGCCCTCCAGGAGATCCTCGGCGAGCTGCACGACGCCGTGGTCGCCGAGGCCTGGCTGCGGGAGCGCTCGCAGGCGCCGCGCATCCACGAGACGGCGCTCTTCGCCACCGGCGAGCTCGTGGCCCTCCAGCGCGACGCCGCCGAGCGCGCTCGCGCCGGGTGGCCGGCGGTGTGGCGGCGGGTCGAGGAGGGCTGGACCGATGCCTGGCATTGACTCGACGAGCTACCTGCTTCGCCACGCCAAGGCCGGGTCGCGCGAGCGGTGGACCTCCCCGGACCGTGAGCGCCCGCTCAGTCATGCCGGCAAGGTCCAGGCCGGTGCGCTCCTCGCGGTGCTCGGAGCGGACATCCGGAGCATCCGCTCGAGCCCGTACGTGCGCTGCATGGAGACCGTCGAGCCGCTCGCCGCGGCCCTCGGGCTTCCCGTCGTCGCCGAGCCTCGCCTCGCCGAGGGCGAGGATCCAGAGTGGACGCTGCAGCAGCTCGCCGCAGGTGGAGGGGCGCTGCTCTGCACGCACGGCGACGTGATGGCCGCGGTGGTCTGCGGCCTGTCCGACGCGAACGTGCCGCTCGCCGGCGGCATGCAGTGGGCCAAGGGCTGCACGTGGGTCTTCGAGATCGGCGACGGCCGGATCATCGCCGGCCGCTACGTGCCGCCGCCGGGCTGAGGGCCGATCCCTCAGCCACCCCACGCGAGGCCGGCACGATCCCCGGCAACTCGGATGAGCACGGCGGCCCAGGTGCGGAAGGGCCGCCACGCCTCCGCGAGGCGCTCCATCTCCTCGGGTCCGGGCGATCTGCGAAGGCCGTAGAAGTGGCGCACGTAGTCCGGCAGTCGCGGCTCGCCGAGCGTGAGCAGGTCGGTCGCGCCCGTCGAGCGCAGCAGGATCAACGTCGAGTAGGTCGGGCCGATGCCGGGCAGGCGCTGCAGGTCCGTGAGCGCCGCCTCCGGCGTCATGGCCAGGAGCCGCCCCGGATCCAGCAGCCCGTCGAGGGCCGCGCGGGCGATCGAATGGAGGCGCTCGATGCGCTGCGGTTCGAGGCCCGGGAACGCCGTCACCCCGAGGAGGTCGTCGGGTAACGGAAACGCCTCGAGATCGCCGCCGGGGAGCTTGAAGACCCGGCCGTGCTCAGCCGCCAACCGGCGTCGCACCGCGGTGGCCTGCGTGCGATGGCGGCGCTGGCTGAGGATCGACCAGGCTGCCGCCTCATACGGCGAGTGGAAGAGCACAGGTCGCAGCCCTCGATGCTCCGCCTGCAGCCGGCCGATGACGGGGTCGCGCCCGCCGACCGCCTCCCAGTCGTGTCCCGACTGGTCGAGGGAAAGCACCCGCGACACCTGCGCTTCGACGAGGCGTGGGTCCGCGGCCCCGAGCAGGCGCGCGCTGATGACCGGACCCTCCTGGGTGAGGACGGCGGCCGCGTGGTGGTGCAGGTCGTCTGTGACGAACGCCAGCGACATCGAATCGCCGTCGGGCTTGGGCCTCCCCGTGTTGGGACCGAATCCGAATCCCGCCGCGGCGGCCAGCGAGAAGGCACCGTCGGGCGTGATCGTGACCACGGTCGACCTCGGTGCGGCCATCCGCTGAATCGCTAGTGGTGGAGACGGACGATCACGTTGATCACCACGGTGAGCACCACGCTGATCACGACGCAGAAGAGCACCGGGAAGAAGAACGAGAAGCCGCCGCCGCTCACCGAGATGCTCCCGGGCACCTGGTTCACGTTGAACCTCGTGAGCAGGACGAGCACGCCGCCGGCCACCGCGATCACGACTCCGGTGATCAGGAGGAACTTGCCGGCATCGCCGAGGCTCATGGATGCCACTCTAAGGTAGAATCCGCCGAGCGCATCCACTTCAAGCAGGTCCGGAGAGGCCGGCAAGGGATCGCGGCGTCGCTGCGCGGCCGCCCTTGCCCTCGCCTCGTCGGGCTGGAGGGCACAGTGCCATGACGGTTTCGACTGCCCCGACCCGGGCACTTGGCAATGTGATCTCCAGCGAGCAGTTCGATCGTCCGCTGCTCGACCTGCTGTTCGACCGGGCGGCGGTGCTCGCCGGCGTGCGCGACGACCGGCTGGCCCACAGGGTGATGGCGTCGCTCTTCTACGAGCCGAGCACGCGGACGCGGTTGAGCTTCGAATCCGCGATGCTGCGCCTCGGGGGCGCGGTGCTCGGAACCGAGGCGGCCCACACCTTCTCGAGCGCCATCAAGGGGGAGACCCTCGAGGACACGGTGCGGATGGTGTCGACGTACGCGGACGTGATCGTGCTCCGTCACGACCAGGCGGGCGCCGCGGCGCGCGCCGCGAGCGTCGCCTCGGTACCGGTGGTCAACGCGGGTGACGGGCCCGGGGAGCACCCGACGCAGGCGCTGCTCGACCTCTACACGATCCAGCGTGAGCTCGGGCACGTCGAGGGCGTGCGCGTCGCGTTCTGCGGTGACCTCCGTTTCGGCAGGACGGCTCGGTCGCTCGCGCTCCTCCTCGCCCTGTATCCCGGGATCCGGCTCAGCTTCGTCGCACCGGAGGTGGTGCAGGTCGGTGCCGACATCCTCGCCCGCCTCGAGGCGCACGGCGTCCCGTGCCGGCTCGCGAACCAGCTCACCGACGTGCTCGGTGACGTCGACGTCGTCTATCAGACGCGCGTGCAGAAGGAGCGCTTCACCGATCCACAGGAGTACGAGGAGGCGCGTACGGCGATCCGCATCGACGAGTCGGTCATGCGACGGCTTCCGGCGACGGCGATCGTCATGCACCCGCTCCCTCGCGTCGACGAGATCGCGCCCGAGGTCGACGCCGATCCCCGCGCCGCGTACTTCCGCCAGGCCGCAAACGGCGTCGCCATCAGGATGGCCCTGCTCGAGATGCTGCTGGCGTGAGGGCCGCGCGATGAGCGGCGTTGCGCAGCCGCTCGACGGAAACCCGCAGCTGCTCGATGCCGCGGCGTTGCAGCGCATCACGGTGCGGCTCGCGCACGAGATCGTCGAGCGCCACCCCGTGCTCGACCCCGTGGTCCTGGTGGGCATCCCGACGCGAGGCGTCCCGCTCGCCCGCGCGGTCGCGCATCAGCTCGAGGCCCTGTGCCGCAATGCGCCGCCGGTGGCCGCGCTCGATCCGAGCGCGCATCGCGACGATCGGCCGCGTCCGGCGGTCCCCCGGCCTGCGCTCCACGATGTCGACAGCGGCGCGCCGCGGCGCATCGACAGCGCGGTCGTGATCGTTGTCGACGACGTGCTCTTCACCGGCCGCACCCTGCGTGCCGCGCTCGACGCGCTCGTCGACTGCGGACGTCCCGCTGCGGTCGAGGTCCTCACGCTCATCGACCGCGGACATCGAGAGCTTCCGCTCCGCGCAACGTACGTCGGCAAGAACGTGCCGACCGCATGGGGCGATCGCGTCTTCGTCCGACTTCGCGAGGTGGACGGGGTGGACGGCGCGTGGCTGCACCGAGGCGCGCCGCAGTGAACGCGATCCTGCGCGGCGTGCGCGTGATCGACCCGCTCGGCCGTCTCGACGCGACCGGTCAGGACGTCTGGTTCGACGCGGGGAAGATCCTCGCCATCTATCACCACATCGACGCGGCCGGGGTGCCGGTGATCGACCTGACGCCGCCGCCGGGCGCGGATGCATGCGTGCTCTGCCCAGGGTTCATCGATCTCCACACGCACCTCCGTCAGCCCGGCGACGACGAGGCGGAGACGCTCGAGAGCGGGTCGCGCGCGGCCGCGGCGGGGGGCTTCACGCACCTCGTGGCGATGGCCAACACCTCTCCGCCCATCGACACGCCGGAACGCGTTGCGGAGGCGCGGGTCACCGGCAGCACCATGCCCGTGTCGATCCTGCAGGCCGCGGCGCTCACCCGGGGGCTCGCGGGCGAGGAGCTCGTCGACATCCGTCGGTGCATCGAAGCGGGTGCCGTCGCACTGAGCGACGACGGCCGCAACGCGGTGTCCCCCCGCCAGCTCGCCATCGCGATCGCGGAAGCCGGGCAGATGTCGCGCGCCGTGCTGGTCCACCCCGAAGACGAGGAGATGATCGCCCAGGCCAATGCAACCCAGGGTCCCGTGACCCGCAGCCCGCTGCGCTCGCCGGAGACCGAGACCCGCGCCGTGAACCTCGCGATTCGCGCGCTCACGCACGCGCGATCCGGTCACCTCCACCTGCAGCACCTGTCCTGCGAGGGGTCGGTCGTGTCCCTGCGCCGCGCAAAGCACCAGGGAATCGGCGTGAGCGCGGAGGTGACGCCGCATCACCTGTCGATGTGGCTGCCCGTCGCGGACGAGCCCGACCCTCCGGCGCTCCTCAAGGTCAACCCGCCATTGCGCGCCGAGCGCGATCGCACCGCGCTGGTGCGGGCGCTTCGTGACGGCGTCATCGAGGCGGTCGCGACCGACCATGCGCCACATCGCGCCGGCGAGAAGGCGCTGCCGTACGACGACGCCCCACCCGGGATGGTCGGCCTCCAGACGGCGCTCGCAGCCTGCATCACCATCGGCGGGATGGGCGGCGAATGGCTCGCAACGCTCGTCGAACGGCTTACCGCCGGACCACATCGGATCCTCGGTTCGGGTTCCGGGATCCCCGAGCCGCGGCTGCGGATCGGTGAGGTTGCGACGTGCACGCTGTTCGATCCGTCGGCGGAGTGGACGGTGGGCCAGGGGGACTGGCACTCGCGGTCGCGCAACACACCGCTGCTCGGCACGACGCTCCGCGGCACCGTGCTGCTGACCATCGCCGGCGGTCGCGTCATCCATCACGACCCGGTCCGCGTGCCGGTGGAAGCGGAGCGTGCCGCCAGTGCCTGAGCAGCGCGGAAGGCTCGCCCTCGAGTCCGGCGCGGTGTTCGAGGGCGTCCTGTTCGGAGCGCCGGTCGACCATGCGCGCAACGGCGAGGTCGTGTTCAACACGTGCATGACCGGATACCAGGAGGTGATCACCGACCCGTCCTACGCCGGGCAGGTCGTGGTGATGACGTACCCGTTGATCGGCAACTACGGTTGCCGTGACGACACCTCGGAGTTGACGCGCGTGCAGTGCCGCGCGCTCGTGGTTCGCGAGCTCTCGGCTGACATCGGGCATCCGCGGGGCGAGCGCACGCTCGAGGCCATGCTCGAGCAGCATGGCGTGCCGGGCTTGCGCGGGGTCGACACGCGCGCGTTGACGCGTCACCTTCGCGATCACGGAACGCTCCGCGGGGTGATCGCCGCGTGGTCGGAGATGTCAGCGCCCGAGCAGATCGCGGCGGCGCGGTCGGCGCCGTTCGTGAGCGACGAGGACCTCGTCGGGATGGCCTCGATCGACGAGCCGTGGCGCGCCTTCAGTGAGCAGCTCGACCCGACGCTGCATCGTGGGGTGATGCTGTCGGGTGGCGAGAATGCGTTCAACGGTGTCCGCGTCGCCGTGATCGATTACGGCGTGAAGCTCAATCAGCTGCGTGCGTTGTGCAGCCGCGGCGCCGAGGTGATCGTGGTGCGCCAGGACGCGCGCCTCGAGGACGTGCTGCGGCACGACCCGCATGGTGTCATCCTGTCGAATGGGCCCGGCGACCCGGCGCGACTGCCGCACGCGGTGCAGCTCTGCCGTGAGCTCCTGGAGCATCGGCTTCCGCTGCTCGGCATCTGTCTCGGCCATCAGGTGCTCGGCCAGGCCGCGGGCGCGTCGACCTCGCGGCTGAAGTTCGGTCACCATGGCGGCAACCATCCGGTGCGCGACGTTGAAGACGGATCCGTCTACGTCACGTCGCAGAACCACGAGTTCCAGGTCGATGCGGCCTCACTGCCGGCGGACTCCGGATGGTACGTGAGCGAGCGCAACCTCAACGATGGAAGCGTCGAAGGCCTGCGCCATCGGGAGCTTCCTGCGTTCTCCGTGCAGTATCACCCCGAAGGTGCGCCGGGTCCCCAGGACCGCGCGGGTTTGTTCGACGAGTTCCTGCGGATGTGCCGTCGGGCCGGGAGGGGGGATGAGTACCCGCTTGCTCAGACAGCGCTCCGCGGTTCGCCCTCGCGCAAGGGCAGAGCATCGCGCTCGGTCGAACCGCTACGCGAACTCGCCACGGGTACCCATCCCCTCCCCGACCTTGCCACCAACGGAGAACGTGCCTCGCACCCCGATGCGGCGCTTCCCGCCGACCTTGCTGAAGCGGCCACGCCGGCACTCGCGACGGAGTTGCATGTGGGCGCAGGCACTTCTGGAGACGGGGTGGTGGCCGATGGAGGGCCGGAGCTCGATGTGGCTGGGCGCATCGTCGGAGGCGCGCAACCAAAGCCGAGGTGCGTGCTCGTCATCGGTAGCGGGCCGGTGATCATCGGGCAGGCTGCGGAGTTCGATTACGCGGGGACTCAGGCGTGCCGGGCGCTGCGCGAGGAGGGGATTCGCGTGGTGCTGGTGAACAGCAACCCCGCGACGATCATGACCGACGACTCGTCGGCCGACGCGGTGTATGTCGAGCCGCTCACGGTCGACGTCCTCGAACGTGTCATCGCGGCGGAGAAGCCGGACGGGTTGCTCGCAACCCTCGGTGGTCAGACCGGCTTGAATCTCGCGGTCGCGCTGGATGACGCGGGCGTGCTCGAGCGGCACCACGTGCGCGTGCTCGGCACGGGGTTGCGGGCGATTCGGATGGCCGAGGACCGCGAGCGGTTCAAGGGTTTGCTCGATTCGATCGGTGAGCCGGCGCCGGAGTCGGCGACGGTCGCGTCGCTGGCGGAGGCGCGCGCGCTGCGCGAGCGCATGGGCCTGCCGCTCGTGGTGCGTCCCGCGTTCACGCTGGGGGGAACCGGGGGCGGGCTCTGCGAGACCGAGGAACGGTACGCGGAGACGGTGCTCGCCGGACTCGCGGCGTCGCCCATCAGCCAGGTGCTCGTGGAGCGATCGGTTGCGGGATGGCGTGAGATCGAGTACGAGGTGATCCGAGACGCAACCGGGACCTGCATCACGATCTGCAACATGGAGAACCTCGACCCGATGGGCGTGCACACCGGCGACTCGATGGTCGTCGCCCCCGCGCAAACGCTGACGGACCGCGAGCACCAGCAACTGCGCAGTGCGGCGCTGCGCATCATCAATGCCCTCGAGATCGAGGGCGGGTGCAATGTGCAGTTCGCGCTCGCGACGGACTTGCACGAATACCACGTCATCGAGGTCAACCCCAGGGTGTCGCGATCGTCGGCGCTCGCCTCCAAGGCGACCGGCTATCCGATCGCGCGAGTGGCGGCGAAGATCGCCGCCGGGCGGCGCCTGGACGAGATTCCCAATGCGGTGACCGGCAAGACCTGCGCCGCGTTCGAGCCGGCGCTCGACTACTGCGTCGTCAAGATCCCGCGCTGGCCGTTCGACAAGTTCCCCGAAGCCGACCGGCGTCTGGGGACGCAGATGAAATCCACGGGCGAGGTGATGGCGATCGAGCGGTCGTTCGAAGCGGCGTTCAGCAAGGCGCTCCGCTCGCTCGAGCAGCCGGCTCCGGATCCGGCTGCGTTGCAGGAGCCCGTGCTCATCGACGTCGCCAACGACCGTCGCGCGGCCGCGCTGCTGGAGGCGCTCCGCGGCGGCGCAACCGTCGAGGACCTCGCCAGGCGCAGCGGTATCGCCCCGTGGTTCCTTCGGCGTCTCGGGACCATCGTGGGGTGCGAGGAGCGGTTGCGCTGGGGTGAGTTCGACGATGACGCCCTGCGCGCGGCGAAGCGGGCGGGCTTGACCGACTTGCTCATCGCCTCGCTGTCGGGAGCGGAGCCCGGTGCCATTCGCGCGCGCCGCGAGGCGGCCGGGCTGCGCCCGGTGTTCAAGTGCGTCGACACGTGCGCAGCGGAGTTCGAGGCGGCGACGCCGTACTACTACTCGACCTTCGAAAACGAGAACGAGGGAGCCGCCGCCGGCGCCCTCGCCCCTGACACGGTCGTGGTGCTCGGCAGCGGACCGATCCGCATCGGTCAGGGCATCGAGTTCGACTACTGCAGCGTTCAGGCCGCGATGGCGCTGCGCGAACAGGGCGTCGAGGCGGTCATGGTCAACAGCAACCCGGAGACGGTGAGCACCGACTTCGACTGCAGCTCGCGTCTGTACTTCGAGCCGCTCGACGAGGAGTTGGTGCTGGCGATCATCCACGAGGAGCAGGCGTCAGGCGTCGTCGTCCAGTTCGGCGGGCAGACCGCGATCAACCTTGCGGAACCGCTGAGCCGCGCCGGAGTCGCCATCCTCGGCAGCAGCATCGCGAGCATCGACCTCGCCGAGGATCGCCGCGAGTTCGAGTTGCTGATGCGCACCCTCAAGATCCCGCAGCCCCACGGGGCGGCGACCACGGACCTCGCGGAGGCGCTCGCCATCGCCGACGACATCGGCTTCCCGGTGCTCGTCCGGCCTTCGTACGTGCTCGGCGGACGGGCGATGGAGATCGTGCACAGCCGCGGAGCGTTGCAGCGCTACCTCGAGGCCGCCATGGCCGCGCTGCCGGAAGACGGTGGCCGCCGCCGCGGGGCCGTGCTCATCGATCGATATCTGTTCGGGACCGAGGTCGACGTCGACGCGATCAGCGACGGGGAGACGGTGATCATCCCCGGTCTCATGGAGCATGTCGAGCGCGCGGGCGTGCACAGCGGCGACTCGATGGCCGCGTATCCGTCGCGCCGGCTTGGCGACGACGTCCGCGCGCTGATCGTCGATGCGACGATCCGGATCGCGCGCGCGCTCGACGTTCGCGGTCTCTGCAACATCCAGTTCGCCGTCCATCGGGGCATCCCGCACGTCCTCGAGGTGAACCCGCGTGCGTCGCGAACGGTGCCGTTCCTGAGCAAGGTGACCGGCGTGCCGATGGTCGAGATCGCGACCCGGGTGATGCGTGGCGCGAAGCTCTCGGATCTGGGCTGGACCACCGGTCTCGTCCCGGATCGCGCGCTGGTGGCGGTCAAGGCCCCGGTGTTCTCGACGGTGAAGCTGATCGATGTCGACACCGCGCTGGGGCCGGAGATGAAGTCGACCGGTGAGGTGATGGGGATCGACACCGACCTCGGCGCCGCGCTCGAGAAGGCCTTTGTCGCGGCGCTCGGGGACGTCCCGACCAGCGGCGGCGCGCTCTGCAGCGTCGCCGATGTCGACAAGGCGGAGGCGCTGCCGATCATCGCGCAGCTCAGCGCGCTCGGTTTCACGATCTACGCAACGGCGGGGACCGCGGCTGCGCTCCGAAGTGCGGGCATCTCCGCGAGCGCGGTCGGCAAGATCGGTCACGGCCGGCCCAATGTCATCGACGTGATCGATGACGGCCTCGTCTCGATCGTCATCAACACCGTGTCGAACTTCGACACCGATGAGCTGGACTTCCGTGAGGAGGGTGGCGCTGCGGCGGTCGGCCGCATCGTCAAGGACGGCTTCCGCATCCGGCTCGCGGCGGAGCAGCGACGCATCCCGTGCTGCACCTCGCTCGACACGGCCGCCGCGCTGGTCGATGCGATCGGCCGCCACACATCGGGACAGAGCGTTCGAGTCGCCACGGTTCGGGCATACCGCGAAGGCCTCGTCCAGGCGGTGAAGTGACCGCCGACCTGAGCAGGGCCAGGCTCGAGATCGGCGAGGTGCTCGTCGTCGAGCGGCTCGGTGGCGGTCTCCTCGAGCTGGTTGCGCGCCTTCCGCACCTCGCCGCCTGCGCGACGCCCGGACAGTTTGCTCAGCTCCGGTGCGGAGCCGGCAGCACACCGCTGCTCCGGCGGCCGTTCAGTGTCGCGTGGACTCAGGACGACACCTGCGGCTTCGTCTTCGAGGCGGTCGGCGTCGGGACGCGCATCCTGTCGGAGTTGCGCCCGGGCGATCCGCTCGACAGCCTCGGTCCGCTGGGACACGGGTTCACGCTGACGGGCGAGGGTCCGGTGGTCTGCGTGTCGGGCGGCCTCGGATGCGCACCGTTTCCCCTGCTCATCGGCGAGCTGCGCCGCCGTGGTGTTGAAGACATCCTCGTCTTGAACGGTGCGCGCACGGCGAACCGGCTCTACCCGGCGGAGCGCTTCGCCCGCCCCGATCTGCCGGTGACGGTCGCGGAGGCGACGGACGATGGCACTCGCGGCCACCATGGGCCGGTCACCGAGCTCCTGGTCGACGCCTTGCGCGCGCGCCCGTCGGCGCTGTACGCGTGCGGACCCAACCCCATGCTCAACGCGGTGATGGGGACGCTCATCGCGTCGGGCATGGAGCTGCCGGCGGTGCTCGAAGCATCGCTGGAGGCGCCCATGGGCTGCGGGTTCGGGACGTGCCTGGGCTGCGCGCTGCCGATGCTCGAGGGCCGACCGCAGCGTCTGGCGGCTGTGCTGCACCGACGGCCCGGTGATGCCGATGCGCGACGTCGACTGGGCGGGGCTCAGCGCGCTGCCGGGGGCCGACGTCGCGTGATCGCCCACGCCGGAGGAACGGCCGTTGACCTCGGTCGCGGGCTCGTGCTGCCCAATCCGGTCGGCCTCGCCAGCGGCACCGCCGGCTACGGGTTCGAGCTCGAGCAGCTGATCGACATCAACCGCGTCGGCGCCCTCTACACGAAGGGCACGACCGTCGCGATGCGCGAGGGCAATCCGCCACCGCGGGTGGCCGAGACCGGAGCGGGAATGCTCAACAGCATCGGCCTCCAGAATCCCGGCATCGATGTGGTCGCGACCGATTACGCGCCGCGGTGGCGGGGATGGTCGGTCCGCATCATCGTCAACATCGCCGGCGGATCCGTCGAGGAGTACGTGCACTGCGTCGGAGTGCTCGAGCCGGTCGCGGAGGTGTCGGGGATCGAGCTCAACATCTCGTGCCCGAACATCGCGCACGGCATGGATTTCGGGCGCGATCCGGCCGCCGCGGCGCGACTGGTCGCCGCGGTGCGCGCCGTCACCGAGCGCTGCCTCGTCGTGAAGCTGAGCCCAAACGTCACCGACATCGCGGCGGTCGCGCGAGCCGTGGAGGACGCCGGCGCGGACGCGGTGTCGGCCGTGAACACCTACGTCGGCCGGAAGATCCACCGCGCCAGCGGGAAACCCGTGCTGCCGTTCGGCACCGGAGGCCTCAGCGGTCCGGCGATCCAGCCGCTGGCGCTCGCCGCCGTTGCTGCGGTGTCCGCGGCGGTGGCGATCCCCGTGATCGGCGTCGGCGGGATCGTCGATGCGCCGTCCGCGCTGGACTTCATCGTCAGCGGAGCGAGCGCGGTGCAGGTCGGCACCGCAACGTTCGTGAATCCGAGAACCGCGCTCGACGTCCTCGATGGCCTCGAGACGCACGAAGGCCGCCGCGCGTTGCGGCGGCCTTCGGACACCGATTGATCAGCTGATTCCGTCGATCACCCTCAGGCCAGGGTGCCGACCTCCGCCGGCTTGAGCGTGCCATGGCCGTTGCCGTTGAGGTTGGCCACCGGCTCGTGCGGTTCGAGGTCGATCGCCACCTCGCCGTGGATTCCGATGTCACCGACGGCAAGCTCCTCGTCGGTCATGCGCAGCGGGACGACGAGCCCGACGAGCTTGATGACCACGAAGGTTGCCACCGCGTCGTACGCGATGATGAAGCCGAGAGCCAGCGCCTGGATGAGGAGCTGCTTGGGGTTGCCGTAGATGAGCCCGGTGATCGCCACGGAGGCAGTCCCCGACGTTCCCACGTACACGATCATGTTGGGTGACGCGAGGACGCCGGTCATCAGCCCGCCGAATGCTCCCGCAACGCCGTGTGTGTGGAAGACACCGAGCGTGTCGTCGACCTTGTGGAAGATGCGGGTCTTGCCGAGCTTGTTCATCGACAGCCACGGCAGCACGCCGGCGCCGATGCCGATGGCGAACGCGGCGTACGCGTTCACGTAGCCAGCGCCGGGGGTGATGGCTACCAGCCCCGCGATCATCCCGCTGAGCATTCCGATGATGGTCGGCTTCTTCAGGAAGAAGATGTCCATGATCATCCACGTCAGCAGCGCCGTCGCGGTGCAGAGATGCGTGTTGAGCACGGCCGCCGACGCGTCGGCGTTGGCGAAGTACGGGTCACCGCCGTTGAAACCGCTCCACCCGAGCCAGAGCAGGCCGCCGCCGGCGATGGCGAGCATGATGTTGCTGGGCGCGTTGTGCTGGCGGTCCTTCAACAACCGCGGACCGAGCACCGCGGCCGCAACGAAGGCTGAGACCGCGGCGGCGACGTGGATGACGTAGCCACCGCTGTAGTCGACGGCGCCGAGCCCGGCGAGCCAGCCGCCGCCCCAGATGCTGAAGCAGCCGACGCTGTACACGAGGGTGATCCAGAGCGGGACGAACAGCGCCCACGCGCGGAAGCTGATGCGTCCGAGCAGCGCTCCACCGAGGATGATCACCGTGATCGCCGCGAACACGAACTGGAAGAACACCAGCGACGACATCGGGAAGCGCAGGCTGGGGATCAGGCCGGTGAGCAGCGGGATGCTTGCCTGGCCTTCGAGATCACTCGCCCCCGCAACAGGGTGCGGAATCCCCACCAGGGTCGTGACCGGCCCGATATGTGCGGGACTGCCGAAGCTCATGTCGTACGCGAAGAACATCCAGACCACCAGGGTCATCGCGAATGCGTACACGACCATGAGAGCGGAGTTCACCGCCCACTTGCGCTTCATCAGCCCTGCATAGAGGATCGCGAGGCCGGGGATGCTCATGATCCCGACCAACGTTGCTGACGTGAGCTGCCAGGCGGTGTCGCCGGGGTTCAGCCAGCTTGGATCCGCGTTCAGGGACGAGACCATTGCAATACCTCACCTCTGTGTGTCGCTGATAACGGCAAACGGAGCGCGTGCACGGCACGCGCTCGGCCGCTCAACTGTGTCAGAGGCGCGTGAGCGGTTCTTCGGCCGCGGCGCACAGATCGGCGGCGTCCTCCCTGTACACCGTGCACGATGTTGCGCTCGCTGTTCCGCGGCTCCGCGGCCGCGGCGCGTCAATCAGACGGCGGCGGCGAGGGTCGCGTCCGGACGTGCGAGGGCGGCGGCTGGAACGGGGCCGTGTGGGCTCGCGCCGGTGATCACGATCTCGTGGGCCGGGACGGGCCGGCCGGTGAACCAGCCCTGGGCGCGGTCACAGCCCAGCAGGGAGAGCATCTCCAGCGTGGCGCAGGTCTCGATGCCCTCGGCGACCACCAGCAGCCCGAGCGCGTGCCCGAGCTCGACCGTGGCGCGGACGAGCTTCACGTCCTGTTCCCGCCCCTCGGCGGTCAATCCGCCGATGAAGGTCCGATCGAGCTTCAGTTCGGAGACGGCAAGGCCGCCCAGGTAGGCGAGCGAGGTGAATCCGGATCCGAAATCGTCGATCGAAACGGCGACGCCGAGCTCGCGGAGCTCCCCGATGACCTGCTTGCACCCTTCGAAGTCGCGGATGATCGTCGTCTCGGTGATCTCGAGAACCAGTGCCGAGGCGGGCACGCGATGGCGGCGCAGTGCCGCGCGCACGAGGTCGATGAAGCCCGGGTCGAGCAGGTTGGACGACGAGACGTTCACCGAGACCGCCAGGCGGGCTCCGCCGGCACGCCACACCGCACATTGCGCGAGCGCCTGCTCGAGCACGAGCCGGGTGAGCGGGCCCATCAGGCCGGCCTCCTCGGCGAGGGGAAGGAACTCGAGCGGCGGGATCATGCCGAGGCGCGGGTGGGGCCAGCGCGCGAGGGCCTCGACGGCGACCGTCTCGCCGTTTCGCAGATCCACCTGCGGCTGGTAGTGGAGGACCAGCTGCTCGCTTTCGACGGCCGCGCGCAACTCGTCGACAAGCACGAGCCGGTTGCCGCCGTCGTCGATGTCCGGCTGGTAGATCTCGAACGATCGCTCGCCAAGCTTGGCGCGGTACATCGCCACGTCGGCACACCGCATCAGTCCGACGCTGTCGGTGGCATCCGTTGGGGCCACCGCGATGCCGATGCTCGCACTGATGTGGACGCTCACGGCGTTGAGCACGAAGGGCTGCTCGATGAGGGCGGTGAGGCGTTGCGCGACCGCCATGGCATAGGCCGGATCGGTGTCGATCAGCACGGCTCCCAGCTCGTCGCCGCCGATCCGCACCAGGACGTCGGAGGCACGAAGCGACCCCGTGAGCCGCGGGCCGAGCTGCTTGAGGAGCTCGTCTCCGGCTGAATGCCCGAAGGAGTCGTTGATCTCCTTGAAGTGGTCGAGGTCGACGAAGAGGAACGCCAGGTCGCGGGTCGGGGTCTGGGGATCCGCGTAATCGGCGAAGTACTCATCGAGGATGCCGGTGAGCCGGCGCCGGTTGCCGAGCCCGGTGAGCTCGTCGGTCACGGCCTGGCGGTGGCGCTCCTCGGTGAGGGCGCGCAAGCCGCGGACGGAGAGACCCAGGCGCAGGCCGACCACAAGAAGGGTTGCCGTCGCCAGCCCCAGAGCCACCGGGCTCACGTGGCGGTTGAGGGTCCCGACGAAGAGGATCACCAGACCGGCGAGCGCCCCGAAACCGGGGAGCAGGAAGCCGGGCATCTTGCCGCCGGCGAGCAGATCTCGCTTGCCGCCCGTCACCCAGACGGACATCGACATGAGCAGGATCGCCGTCGGCCAGGCCACTCCATCGATGACGGATCCGACTGCGGATGGCGCATGGGACAGGCCGACAAGGTTGAAGGTGTCGCCGACGGCGTTCACTGCGCACGCGGTGGCGAACATCAGCCAGGGCACTCGGCGCCCGGGGAGGATCGCGGTCCCGCCCACGACGAGCGCGAGAAGGATGGCGTCGCCGATCGGGTATGCGAGATCGACTGCGACCGCCGTCCAGCCGCTTTGGCCGAGTGAGGACTGGATCAAATTGAAGGCGAATGCCGAGCAGACGGCAGCGGCGCCGAGTCCGGCCACGGCGCCGTCGAGCCATGTGGCGGGGAGCAGTCCCGCGACCTCTCGCCGGAGCATGAGGACCACCGCCGCATAGGCCAGCGGGTAGAAGCCCAGGTAGAAGAGGTCTGCCAGCGACGGCGTGGGCGCGTTGGATCCCTCGAACGTGAGGATCGCGTCGCCGAGCGCCCATGCGAGCGCGGCGGCACCGAGCACGAGCGGCACTGCGCGCCCGGTGCTGCGGGTGAGCCCCCGGGCGAGCAGGAAGCCCACCGCCACGAGCTCGAAGGCGAACACGCCCCACCCGTCGAGGATGGGCAGATCCGGCCCCCCGGGACGGAGGATCAGCGAGCCGAGATAGGCGACGAGCACAAGCGCCATTCCCCCGTACAGAACCCAGATCGCCCCGGGGGCGCGTCCGGACGGCCGGGAGGGTACGCGCCGGATACGAGGGGCCGCCGAGCTCACCCGTGCAGCTTTGCGGATGGCCTGTTGAATTCCTGTGGCGACCGTGGAACGACAATGCCCAGAGACGGGCAATATCGCTTGACGCCGCGCCGTCAGGATCCGCCGCGGAAGTACTCGCCGAGATCGATGAGCCAGACGTGCAGCGCGACGCTACCGGATCGGAGCACGCCGCTCCGCACGAGCCTGGGCGAATATGGGGCCAGGTCGGCGAGGGATTGAGAGAACTGGTCGCCGGTCAGGCTCAGCAGCAGCATCTGTGCAGGATGGCGAAGCTTGATCAGCGCCTCCCCTCCCGGGCCGAGTTCACCGAGCGGGTCCGGAATCGAGTCGAAGAACGCGTGGAAGATGCCGATCGGCTCCAGCAACTCGGTCTCCTGGCTCCGGGGCCACCACTGCAGGAGCTGCTCGTCGGCATAGGTGGCCGGCCCGACGAACGCCGGGAGCTTCGTGGTCGCGACATAGAGGTTCACGGCGAGCTGGTCGCCCCCGCCGAGTGCGGAGGCAAAGGCTGGGGGAGGATCGTGCGTGGTTTCCGGGAGCGGCGGATGCTCTGGAATCGGCGCCACCGTGAGGATCAGGAGGCACCCGGAGACCAGCGCGAGTGTGGCGCAGAGTGCAATCCTCGCCGGCAGCCGCGGCATCGCCGCTCTGAGCCATCGTGCCAGGACGGCGAGCACGATGACGACAGCGGCGACGATCACGCCGACCGGGAGCCACTGGAACGCCGGGACGCGCGGGTGGAGCTCGTAGACGAGAGGAACGGCGATCAGCAGGGCCGGGAGCAGCCATTCGAAGCGGGAGCCACCCACGATCGGACGGCCCAGCTCGATGAGGGCCACTGCGAGGAGGAGGTTGACCGCCGCCCAGAGCAACGACGAGAAGTAGTGCTCCTCGAGGATCTGCACGCTGCCGGCGAACTGCAGCAGGACGCACGCCACCAGCTGGGCGGTGCAGGCCGCGGCGATGATCAACTGCGGCGTGGGCACGCGCCGCATGCGGTGGCCGAGTGCGAGCAATCCCACCAGCACCACGGCGGGCGGTACGAGGAGATAGGCGATGTACGGAGCCCATCGCCAGTTCGATGAGTGGTATTGGACGGTCAGCGAGTGGTGGCTGAGATAGATCAGCGATTGAATGGTGGGGACGACGTAGTCGAACTGGCCGAGGAGCCACCATGAGCCGAGCGCGAGCAGCACTGTCACGGTGACCGCCGAGCCGAACATGGAGGCGGCGTCGCGCAGCACCTGTGCGCGGTTCCGGCTGAGCTGGATCACGCCATATGCCGCGACGGTCACGATGACGAGCGGGGCGGCGGTTGCGATCGACCAGACCGCCATCGTGAAGAACGCGGCGCTGCCCACCAGCCACCATCGCCGGTGCCGGAACGAGGGCATCGCGAGGCATGCCAGTCCTGCAACGAGATACGACACGCCCGCGGAATCCGGGAAGTCGGTTCCCCATGCGGTGATCATCACCGGGCTGCTGAGGATCACGATTCCACCGACGGCACCCGCCCAGCGACCGTACAGCCGGCGGAGCAGCAGATACGTCGGGACGATAGCGACGAGCACCAGCAGGTACCGGAAGACGATGAAGCCTGGGAGGCCGCCGAACAGGAGATATGAGATCCGCCCCGGCACGAGGAACGCAACTCGAGAACCCTCGCGGAGTCGCTCGCTCGGCGTGAACGCCGCCGTGTACCGCAGGAAGATGGAGCGAGGATCGATGATGAAGGTGGTGTGCATCGCCGGGTCGTTCAGATCGGGAAACGGCATCAGTCGCAGGCGAAGCCCGAAGAAAGCGACTGCCGGTGACACGGCGAGCGCGATCGACTCCACCAGGGTGCGCATGCGCACACGCCGAAGAGCGACCATTGACCGCACGCCCGTCATGCGATGCGGGAGCGTGATGCCGCGCTGGACGGCATGGCGATGATCGGCGCAATCACTGGAGCAGGGCGATGAGATCGAGTGGCGGACGTCCTTCCGAGATCGCACATGTTGACGCCACGGGGCCGGACATTACCATCGTGAGCAGCGACGCTCATGTGCAGCGCCTGCTCCCGCTGATGAGGGCGTACTGCGACTTCTACGGCGTCAAACCGACGGATGCAGCGCTCGTGGCGATGTCACGCGCGCTGATCGCCGACCCCATCCGCGAAGGGATGCAGCTGCTCGCCACCGATCACGGAGTGGATGTCGGATTCGCGACGCTGTTCTGGAGCTGGGAGACGGGGATTGCAGGGCGAATCGGTGTGATGAACGACCTGTACGTCGATGCGTCGTCGCGGCAGCGGGGTGTCGGATCCGCGCTCATCGCGGCGTGCGCGCGGCGGTGCCGTGATCGCGGCGTGCTGCACATGACCTGGCAGACCGCCCCCGACAACCTTCGCGCTCAGGCCGTGTACGACAGAATCGGGGCGACGCGCGAATCCTGGGTCGACTACCGGCTCGACACCCGTGCCGAGGGCGCGGAGGCCGGCCCGGCGCGGACGTGAGTCCGGCAGCCTACTTCTTCGCGGCCTGGTAATAGGGGTTGGCGCCCTGGGCGTGGTCGGTCGTGTCGCGCACCTCGGTGATCTCCGGGAAACGCTCGATGATCGCCACACGGACACCCTGACCAAGGGTGACCTCGGCCATGCCGCACCCCTGGCATCCGCCTCCCATGTGGATGAAGGCGACGCCGTCGCTGACGTCGAGCAGATCGATGTACCCGCCGTGCGAGGCCACCGAGGGGTTGATCTCGGTGTCCAGCAGGTGCTGGACGTCCCGTGCCAGCCCGTCGAGCCAGAGCGGGTTGGGATTGTCGATCGTGATCGCGCCGCTCAGTCGGTCGGCACCGAGCGTGATCCCGTCGAGATACGGCACCGATTCAAGTGGCATCGTGAACGGGATGCCGGCGGGGCCTTTGACCAGTAGCTCTCCGTCGCGTTCCTCGCCGGGCGCGACCAGGGAGATGTCGTAGCTGAAGGCACCGTCGCGGCGACCGGTGATGGCAATGCGTACGCCCGCATCGGGCTGCTTCTGGTTGGCCCTCACCTGCCCGATCCGGGTCAGTGCGTAATCGGTTGCCGAGATTCGAGGTTCCTTCACGCTCCGACCATGGTACGTCCGCGTGATCGTGGGCGTAGGCTCAGCCGGGTGAGCGCGAGAGTCATGCTCGTCCTGCCCACGGAGACCTACCGCGCAACGGCATTTCTCCGCGCTGCCGAAAGGCTCGGGCTGGAGGTCGCGGTGGCCTCGAACGAGGCGCCGACGCTCGCCGCGCTGATGGAGGGACGAGTGCTGACGCTCGATCTTCGCCATCCCGGTGAGTCGTCGGATCTCGCGGCGGCGTTCGCCGCACGCTGGCCCGTCGACGCGGTGGTCGGTGTCGATGAGTCGTCCGTGGTGACTGCTGCGCACGTTGGCGAGCGGCTGCGCATCAGGCAACGAAATCCGGTGGCAGCCGTCGAAGCGACGCGCGATAAACGCCTGATGCGCAAGAGGTTTGCCGCCGCGCGCGTTCGCCAGCCGGCATTCGTCGAGATCGATGTCGACGTGACCGGCTTGGCGCTCGAGAGCGCGATCCGCGCGGTCGGGCTGCCGTGCGTGATCAAGCCGGTCGATCTCGCCGCCAGCCGTGGCGTGATTCGCGCCGACACCATGGCCGAGGCGACTGAAGCGGTGCAGCGCACCGGCGCGCTGCTCCGCCGGATCTGCGCGCCCGGAAGCACCCCACCGCTGCTGGTCGAAGCGTACGTGGATGGCGTCGAGGTCGCACTCGAAGGCCTGCTCAACGATGGAGTGCTCGAGGTCATCGCGCTGTTCGACAAACCGGATCCGCTGCGCGGCCCGTTCTTCGAGGAAACGCTCTTTGTCACCCCGTCGCGGCTCGATGGGCCCGTGCAGGACGCGGTCGTCAACGAGGTGCGTGGGGCGATCGCGGCGCTCGGGTTGCGGCACGGCCCGATCCACGCCGAGGTGCGGGTCGCTGGTGACGCGCCGTTCGTCATCGAGGTGGCCGCCAGATCCATCGGCGGTCTTTGCTCGCAGGTGCTCCGTGTCACGGCGAGCGATGTGCCGGGTGAACACTCGCTCGAGGAGGTCATCCTCCGCCGGGCATGCGGGATGCCGCTCGGCCCGCTGCACCTGTACGACCAGGCGTGCGGCGTGCTCATGCTGCCGACGCCGGCATCCGGCATCCTTCGAGGGGTTTCGGGTCTCGACGAGGCGGTCGCCGTGGCCGGTGTCACCGGCGTGACGATGGCGGTCCCGGTGGGCGAATCGGTGACGCCGCTTCCGGAAGGAGACCGATATCTCGGTTTCATCTTCGCGCGCGGAGATGCGGCCGGCGATGTGGAGGCGGCTCTGCGCACCGCGCAGTCGCTGCTTCGCGTGGATATCGCGGAGAACCCGCCCGGAGGATCGAGTGCGGCACTGCCCCCTGGAGGAATCGAACCTCCCTCAACCGGTTAAAAGCCGGCTGCTCTTCCGATGAGCTAAGGGGGCGGGCGCCAGGATTGTATTGCCGCCCATGTCTCACCCCCTACCATCGGCGGTCGTGACAGCTGAGCTTCCCGGGTTCCCCGCACGATTCCCGGTCCGCGACGACGGGGTCCGGAGCTTGCGCTACCGCGCTGTGTCCCTGCTGTGCCGGGCCTTTCTCGGCGGGTTCTTCGGCCGGGCGATGCGGCTGGATCCGCCGTCGAGGATGCCGGCGGAGGGGCCACTCCTCGTGGTCTGCAACCACCTCAGCAACATCGACCCATTCATCTTCGGCGGCTACGGCCCCGGTGCGATGTACTGCATGTCGAAGCGCGAGTTGTTCGAGAACCCCGTAACGGCTTGGGTGCTCGCAGGCTGCAACTGCTTCCCCGTGGACCGGGGCACCGCGGATCGTCAGGCGCTGCGAACAGCCCTCGATGTGCTCGCCGGCGGCGGGCGGCTCCTCATCTTCCTCGAGGGGACGCGCTCGGCCACACCGGGCATGCGCCGGGCGGAGGCGGGAGTCGGCTTCCTGGCGCGCCGCTCGGGTGCCTCGGTGCTGCCGGTGGGTGTCTGGGGAACGGAGGCCGCCCTGGCCCGTGGCCGCCTGCTTCCCAAGCGCGTCCCGATCCGCATGCGCTACGGACCCGTGTTCGACCTCCCCCCGCGCGTTCCCGGGGAACGGCGGGACGATCAGGCGGTCGCGGATTTCATCGGGGCGCGGATCGCGGCCCTGCTTCCCCCTGCGTATCGGGGCGTGTACGCCGAGCCGGAGCGGCTGCCGGCCTGACGCCGGGGCGGTCAGCGACCGCGGCGGCTTTGACCGGGCTTCGGACGAGCGGATTTGGCCGGTGTCACCGCTCGCGAGCCGGCCTTGACCGCGGGACGCTGCCGCGTCGCCGGCGATTTGGCGACCGTCTTCGGCTTCAGCGCCGCTCGCGCCGGTGCCTTGGCCTTCGGAGCCGGCTTGGCAACTCCCTTCGCCGCCGGTTTCCGCGCGGCTGCCCCTTTTGGGCTGGCCGGAGCGGGGCGACCATGCGCCTTGGGCGCGGCGTGGCTCTTGGGCGCAGCGTGGCTCTTGGGCGCGGCGTGGCTCTTGGGCGCGGCGTGGCTCTTGGGCGCGGCGTGGCTCTTGGGCGCGGCGTGGCTCTTGGGCGCGGCGTGACTCTTGGGCGCGGCGTGGCTCTTGGGCGCGGCATGGGCCCTGGCTGCGACGTGGCTCTTGGCCGCCGGCTTCTTCGCAGCGGCCGCCGGTTTCGCCGGAGGCTTCACCTTGGCCGTCCCCTTGGCCGTCGCCGCGGATTTCGCGCCGGCCGCCGGTCTCGGCCTGGTCGCGGGTGCGGCTTTCACGGCGGTCTTGGGCCTCGCCGCAGGTTTCGCGGCGGCGACCGGCTTGCTCTTCGCAGCCGCAACAGGCTTCGGCTTGGCGCTTGACTTCGCGGCCGCGGCGGGCTTCACCGGGGGCCGGGGCTTCCCGGCAGGTTTCGCGGCCGGTGCCGGCTCGGCCGGCGCCGGGGCCCTCGCAGCGCCGGGCGCCTTCGTCACAGCGGCGGCGGCCTGCTTGGCGGGCGCGGCAGGACGGGGTTCCTCGCGCCGGGAAGCCGCAGCGGGCTTCGGCGGTTCGGGCGTCCGCGGCTGCTCGGGCGCCGCCGTGACCGGGGCGGCGCCGTCGGCCGCCGGCGAGGTCCCGGAGTCGCTCCCTCGATCGGCGGCCGGCCGGGGACCGCGATCCGGCACCCGGACCGGCTCAACCATAAGCTGCCTCAACTCCGCCGCCCGCTCCGGGGTCTCCGCGGTCTCCAGGCAGGTGAACGCGACAACCTCCTTGGTTTCGGCGTGCCGGTCAAATCGCACGATGGCGGTCTGGCTGAGCACCGTCTCGACGATGCCGGTGGATCCGACGGGGTAGTCACCGATCGGCGTCCCCGTGCGTGGCCGGGTGTTCTGGGTCAGGATCACCCGCTCACCGACGCCGAACGGCGGCGGGGGCTCCTCGCGGGCGCCGGGAGGGCGTCCCGGGGTGGGCGAGGGTCGAGGCGCCGGAGCCGCGACCACCGCGACCGGGGCCACGGCCACGTCGTCCTCATCCTCCTCGTCCTCTTCGTCGTCGTCTTCGTCATCGTCGTCGTCAACCTCGGCGACGTCGGCAACGACCTCGATCTCGATCTCGATCTCCTCGGCATCATCGAGATCCGCTTCAGCCTCCTCGGCCGCGGGTGCTTCGGCTTCGTCCTGATCGGTGTCAGCGGGGGCGTCGGTTGGTTCTATGGGCATACAGGCTCGTGTGGGGTGGATGGGTAGACTGCGGTGCAGATGATCGCTCGATCCTCGGCGATCCCGCTGTCGCAACATACCCAACAGCGGCTTCTGGAAATCCTCCCGGGCGCGCTCACGTGGCTGATCCTGCTCACGCCGGTGGTCGCCGCCTTCGCGATCCGGGTCAACGATCCATCGATGCTCTGGATCCTGGGCCTCGGCGCGGTGCTGCTGGATGCCTACTGGCTGTTCCGGACCACGATGACCGTTCGATGCGTGCGGCAGTCGATGCGCGCGCTGCGGGCCAACGAGCGCATCGACTGGTGGCAGCGGTGTCAGGAGTTCGAGGCGTCCCTGCCCTCCGGAGCGCCGGCTCCGTCCGAGGTGGTCCAGTGCGCGCTCATCCCGACGTACACGGAGTTGTACGAGGTGCTGCACGCGACGGTCGCCGCCCTCGCGGCGCAGAACTACCCCGAGCATCTCCGCGTGTGCGCGATCATCACCCGCGCGTCCGACGCCGGCGGCATCGAGAACGTGACCCGTCTCCGCGAAAAGTTCGCCGGGTCGTTTCGCGCGTTCATCCACATCAGGGACCCGCTCCTGCCGGGCATCGTCGTCGGCAAGTCCGCGGCGATGTCCTACGGCGGCCCGGTGCTCAAGGCCGCGTGCGACGAGCTCGGGCTCGATCCCACCCGAACCCTGGTCACCGACCTCGACTCCGACTTCCGCCTGCACCGGCAGTACTTCGCATACACCGCGCTTCAGTTCTGCAGCGCCCCGGACCGGCTCCTGTCGATCTGGCAGCCGGTTCCCGTCTTCCTCAACAACCTGTGGCGCGTGCCCACCGCGATCCGGGTGATGGCGACCGCCGCCACGCAGTGGCAGATGTTCCTGCACCAGAACCCGCACCGGCTGATCATGTTCTCGTCGTACACCGTGCCCATGCACCTGCTCGCGGATGTCGGCTACTGGGACTCCGACGTCATTCCCGAGGACTCACGGTTCTTCTGGAAGTGCTTCTTCCACACCGGCGGGCGCCTCAATCTCCGCCCCGCGTTCCTTCCCGTGTACGGTGACGCGCCGCGTGCCCGCACCTACTCCGCGACGCACGCGTCGCAGTACAACCAGATCAAGCGCTGGGCCTGGGGCGCGACCGACATCCCCTACGTCACCGCGCGGATGCTCAGCCATCACGAGATCCCATGGCGGCGGCGCGCTCGGCGCTACATGAACCTCATGTTCAACCATCTGACCTGGACGACGCTGCCGCTGCTGCTGTTCTTCGGTGGCACACTGCCCGCCTTTGTCGACCTCGACTACAGCCTGTCGTCGACGGCGGCGCTGCTCGGCAGCGTGAGCGCGAGCATCCTCACCATCACACTCCTGAACACCCTCCTGCTGGTGCAGGTGGACCGACGCATCTGCCCGAAGCCGAAAGCCTGGCCCTGGTGGCGGAAGCGCTGGGCCGACCTGCAGCTCTTCACGTATCCGGTCGTCGGGCTTGCCCTCAGCGTCATCCCCGCCCTCGAAGCCCAGACGCGGCTGATGTTCGGCGCGTATCTCGAGTATCGCGTCACCGAAAAGGCCTGACCAGTGGCGCGGCGTCAGCGATCCATCGCTCTGCGATAGACGTCGAGCGTCAGGGTCGCCGCGCGATGCCATGTGTATCTCGCGGCCCACGCCAACCCGTCGGAACGACGGCGGACGCGTTCCGCGCCGTCATCCAGCAGACCATTGATCGCGGCGGCCATGCGGACGGCGTCACCGTCCGGCACGACCACGGCGGCGCCGCCGCTCACCTCGGGAAGCGACGAGTTGTCGAACACCACGGCGGGCGTGCCGCACGCCATCGCCTCGAGCGGTGGGAGTCCAAAACCCTCATACGCCGACGTGAAGACGAAGCATGCCGCGCCCGAGTACAGCGTGACGAGGTCGTCCGTCGAGACATGCCCGATGACGCGGCTGTGCTCCGCGAGACCCGCCTCCGCAAGTCCGGCTGTGACTCGCGCCACGAACGTGCCCTGGTCACCGGCGATGACGAGCGTCACGTCATGGTGGCGACGCACCTCGCGTGCGACCGCGGCGAGAGTTGCGAGACGCTTGCGCGGGTCGAAGGTGCCGACCGCGAGGAGATACGGTCCGTCGACGCCGAGCCGCCGGCGCAGCGCACTCACGGCCGCCGCCGGTGCGGGACGGAACACCGGCGCGATCCCTTCCGGGACGACCGTGACGCGTCCCGGATCCGCGCCACTCAGCCGCAGCACGTCGCGCCGTGTCGCGTCGGACACCGCGATGATGGCATCCGCATTGCGCAGCAGACGGAGGCCGAGCAACCGGGCGCGGCGGACCCAGGGATAGTCGCGCGGCATCACGAACGGGATGAGGTCGTGGACGGTCACCACGACCGGTAGCCGCGTCCGCAGCGGCTGCCCGAATTCGATCGCGTGGTACAGGTCGGCGCGGGCTCCGCGCAGGGCGCGCGCGACCAGCAGCGTGTCGGCGACCGGTTGCAGGGTCGGATGGACGACACGGATCCGTCGCGGCGCGGGCCGGACGGCGGCGCTGACCTCAGGAGGGAGGTCGCGATGCGCGGCCAGCAGGAGGCTCACCTCCGGCGGCTCGGTCAGCTCCGCGAACCCGGCCAGCAACCCGCGCGCGTAGCTGCCGATCCCTCGCACCGACGACGCTCCCTGCAGGGGCCGCCCGTCCATCAGCACCCTCATCGCGGGGGGGTCGCAGGGGGAGGCACGGCCACAGAGTTTGTCGGATAGACTGGCTACGGTGACGATTCAAGAGCAGGATGTCGCGGGACGGCTGCATGCGCTGATCCGCGATGTCCCGGATTTTCCGCGTCCCGGCATCGTCTTCAAGGACATCACGCTGCTGCTCGGCGACGGTCCGGCGTTCGCCGCCGCCGTCACGGGGCTCGCCGAGCCGTATCGCGATGCGTGCGTGGCCACGGTCGCCGGCATCGAGTCACGCGGCTTCATCCTCGGCGGCGCGGTGGCAGACCGTCTCGGCGCCGGCTTCGCCCCGGTCCGCAAGGAGGGTCGCCTTCCCTCGGATCGCATCTCGCAGTCGTACAACCTCGAGTACGGGGAGGCGGTCGTCGAGATCCACTCGGACGCCATCGAGCCCGGACAGCGCGTGCTGATCGTCGACGACCTGCTCGCAACCGGAGGGACCGCGGGTGCCGCCGCGGCGCTGGTGGAGCGTCTCGGGGGCGAGATCGCGGGGTTCGCCTTTCTCATCGAATTGAGCGCGCTCGGGGGAGCCGCCGCGCTGGGCGGGCGCCCGTACACGGCGCTGCTGCGCATGAACACGAACGGAGGTATCTCGTGACCAACGTGCTGAAGGCCGCCGACTACGATGTGGCCGACCCCAGCCTCGCCGGCGAGGGGCAGCGGCTCATCGACTGGGCGGCTCGGGAGATGCCCGTCCTCCGGAGCATCCGCGAGCGATTCACACGCGAGCGTCCGCTCGAGGGGTTGCGGCTCGGCGCGTGCCTGCACGTGACCAGCGAGACAGCGAATCTCGCCATCACGCTGAAAGCCGGAGGTGCCGATCTGAGCCTCTGCGCAAGCAACCCGCTCTCGACGCAGGACGCCGTGGCGGCGGCGCTCGCCCGTCACCACGGCATCGCGACGTTCGCTGTGAAGGGCGAGGACTCGGCCCGGTACTACGCCCACATCCAGTCGGTGCTCGACGCCGGACCGCAGATCACGATGGATGACGGCGCGGACCTGGTTGCCGAATTGCACAAGGGACGCCGCGAGCTGCTCGACGGCGTGCTCGCGGGCACCGAGGAGACGACGACCGGGGTGATCCGGCTGCGCGCGATGGCTCGCGACGGCGCGCTGCGCTTTCCCATCATCGCGGTCAACGAGGCGCTCACCAAGCACCTCTTCGACAACCGTTACGGCACCGGTCAGAGCACCATCGACGGCCTCATCAGAGCGACCAACGTCCTGCTCGCCGGCAAGACGTTCGTCGTCTGTGGCTACGGGTGGTGCGGTCGCGGGCTCGCCAGTCGCGCGACCGGGCTCGGCGCGCACGTGATCGTCACCGAGGTCGACCCGACACGCGCGCTCGAGGCGGCGATGGACGGGTACCGCGTGATGCCCCTCGCCGAGGCGGCGCCGAGCGCCGACATCGTGATCACCGTCACCGGGGACATCAATGTGATCGACCGCTCGCACGTCGAGCTGTTCAAGGACGGGGCGATCCTCGCCAACAGCGGGCACTTCAACGACGAGATCAACCTCGCCGCCATCGACGACATGTCGGTGGAGGTGACGGCGCCGCGAACGTTCGTGCAGTCGCACCGTCTCAGCAACGGGCGCACGATGCACGTGCTCGCCGAGGGACGCCTGCTCAACCTCGCTGCCGCGGAGGGCCATCCGGCCGCGGTGATGGACATGAGCTTCGCCAACCAGGCGCTGTGCGCGGAGCATGTCGCACGGCACCACGGCGACCTTGCGCTGGCGGTGCACGACGTCCCCCAGGAGATCGACCGGGAGGTCGCCCGGCTCAAGCTCGAGGCGATGGGGATCAGCATCGACGTCCTCACCGACCAGCAGCGCACGTATCTCGCCTCTTGGGAATCGGGGACGTCATAGCGGTGGCGACGAAGACCCCCGCATTCACCCCCGACATCACCGTCCTCGACAACGGCGTCAGCCTCCTCAACGCGCCGTCGGCGAGTCGCAACTCGGGGGTGTTCCTGATCGTGCGCGCGGGATCTCGCGACGAGACGACGAAGACGTCGGGTCTCGCTCATTACCTCGAGCACATGTTCTTCAAGGGCACCGAGCGGCGGCCGACCACGAAGATCATCTCCCGCGAGATCGACCGCCTCGGCGCGAACACCAACGCGTACACGGACACCGAGGAGGTCGCGTATTTCGCGGAGGGCCCCGCGACCGCCATGCTGCAGCTGGCCGACATCATCTGCGACATGCTCAGCCGCCCGCTGTTCGCGGCCGAGGAGGTGGAACGCGAGCGCAACGTGGTGCTGCAGGAGCTGTCGATGCGGCTCGCCGATCCGGACGGCTGGATCTGGGACCGCCTCGGGACCGTCGCGTTCGGCGGTGACCAGCCGATGTCCTGGTCCGCGGCGGGGTTTCCGTCGGTCATCGAGAAGGCGACGCGGGAGCAGCTCACCGGGTACCACCGCACCTTCTACGCCCCGGCGTCCATGTGCCTGGTCATCTCGGGCGGCGCGACGCTGGGCCGTGAGGACGCGCTGCGGCTCCTCACGGACATCCCCCGGGCGACACCGAAGCCGCGCTCGCAGGCGACCTGGGGCCAGGGCGACCGGTACACGGCCAACGTCCGCCCGGTGACCGCTGAGGAGGAGCCGCAGGTGCACATGGTGTTCGCGGTGCCGGGCATCCCGGCCCGCGACCCGCAGCGCACCGCGCTGTCGGTGATGACCCACGTGCTCGGCGGCGGCATGTCGTCCCGGCTGTTCCAGACGGTCCGCGAGCGAAACGGCCTCTGCTACAGCATCTACGCCCACCACGCGGGATTCGACGACACCGGGCTCTTCGCCATCGCGACCGCGACGCGGCCGAAGGACGCTCGCAAGGCCACCAGCCTCGCGTTCAAGGAGTTCCGGAAGATCGCCTCGAAGCGCGTCGCGGCCGACGAGCTCGCGGCGGCGAAGTCGGCGATGATCGGCAGGCTCCTGCGGTCGACGGAGACGGCGATCGCGAGCGCCCGCTTCTACGGCAGCAGGTGGCGAGCAGGGCTGCCGCTCGAGACCCCCGACTCTCGAGCCGAGGCGATCGCCAAGGTCACCGCGGCCGAGGTGCAAGCCGTCGCGGAGCGCATCGCCGGCGGCATCGACCGGGTGCGCATGGCGCTGGTCGGACCGACCGATCAGGGCGGCGAGTTGCTCTCCGCGATCGAGTTCGACCGCGGCGCCCTGACGGTCCGGGATCAGGCGGCGCGGACGGCCTCGTCGAGGGTCGTGGCGACCCGTTCGAGGTCGGCTGCGGTGAGCCGGGGATGGACCGGGAGCGAGAGGCAGCGCGAGGCGTGATCGCGAGCGACCGGCGTGTCGTCCCGGCTCACGTTGGGGTGGTCGCGGTAGGCGGCGTAGTCCCACACGACCCGGGGGTAGTACACGCCGGCGTCCACGCCGTGGGACGACATGAAGGCCACGACCCGATCGCGGTCCACCTCCGGGGCGAGGAGCACGGTGTACTGGTGCCAGACGTGGCCGCGTCCGGCCGGCACGCGGGGAGTCGTGATCGCGGCGTTGCCCTCGAGCAGCGTGTTCAATGTCGCCGCGTTGTGGCGCCGCGACGCGATGATCCGGTCGAGGCGCTCCATCTGCGGGATCGCGATCGCCGCGGCGACATCGGTCATCCGCCAGTTCTGGCCGATCATGGCATAATCATATCGGCCACGCATGCCCTGGTTGCGCAGCACCCGGAGCCGTTCCGCCACCGCCGGGTCGTCGGTGGTGACGCAGCCACCCTCGCCGCTCGTGACGTTCTTGGTGGCGTAGAAGGAGAAGCACCCGGTGCCGAAGCTTCCGGCGCGACGGCCGCCGACGTCCGCGCCGTGCGCCTGCGCGGCGTCCTCGACGACGGCGAGCCCGTGCGAGGTCGCCAGCGAGCCGAGCGTGTGCATGTCCGCCGGCAACCCGTACAGGTGCACGGGCAGGAGCGCGGCCGTCGCCGGTCCGATCAGCCCGGCGACCGAGGTGGGATCCACCGTGAAGTCGTCGCCGATGTCGGCGAAGCGCACCGAGGCGCCGCTGCGCAGGATCGCGTTGATGGTCGCCGCGAACGTGAAGGCGGAGGTGATCACCTCCTGGCCCGGGCCGATGTCGAGCACGTGCAGCGCCGCGTCGAGCGCGAGCGTGCCGTTGCCGACGGTGACGGCATGCGCTGTGCCTGCCATCGAAGCGCAGAGCGACTCGAACCGTTCGACCATCGGCCCCTGCGCCAGATGGCCGCTGCGAAGGACCGAGAGGACGAGCTCCTCGACCTCGGGGCCGAGGTCGGGCGCGGAGATGCGGATGCGCTCCTGCGCCGGGGCTTCGGCGGGGGTCACGCCGCGGTCACCTCGGTGGTGCGCGGGAGCGGCCGGCGATCGGCGGCGAGCCGGCGGC
Source organism: Candidatus Dormiibacterota bacterium (assembly GCA_963848445.1). Lineage (GTDB taxonomy): Bacteria > Chloroflexota > Dormibacteria > Aeolococcales > Aeolococcaceae > Palsa-851. The sequence continues at coordinate 71,699 of CAWKDT010000003.1, read as the reverse complement.
GAAGTGCGAAGAGCCCGGCGGCCATCGCGGCGGAGTCGCGAACCGGTGAGACCGTCGATCGTCCCGAGGCCGTGTAGACCACCGGCAGCTCCACGGGGGTGACCCCGGCGCGGACCGCCCAGCAGTTGATCTCGGCCCCGATCAGGAAATCGCCGGCCTGCAGGCGCGGCAGCAGGGCGGCCGCGAGCGTCCGGGTGATGAGCACGGTCCCCTGCGTATCGACGGTCAGGCCGACCAGGCCCTGGCGGAGCAGCCCGAACCCGGCCGACATCGTCCGCCGGAGCAGCGGTGTCTCGATCTGGGATTCCGGATGGGTCTTCGACCCCATGACGAGCGGCGGGCGAGGGTCCATGCCGAGGTAGCCGTCGAGGTCGGTGAATCCAAAGGGGAGGTCCGCCGCGGTGAGCACGAGCAGCTCCCCACGCGCCATGGCCATGCCGCGGCGCCACGCGAACCCGAGGCCCCTGGCCGACGTCGTGACCCGCACCGACACGTCGGGCCCGTCGAACATCGCCGCCAGCGAGAGGCAGAGCGGGCCGGAGCCGTCCGACGAGCCGTTCTCGACGAGGACGACCTCCGAGCCGGGCAGGTGACCGAGCCGCTCGACGAGGAGGCGGACCGTCCGGCGCAGGTCCGCCATCTGGTTGTGCACCGGGATGACGTAGCTGACGCTCGGCTCGCTCATGACGACTCCTCGATCGCGGCGGCGACCTCATGGGCGGGGAGGATCGAGTTGCGCTCCTTGCACGCATCGGCCCGTCCATCGACCAGGTCGAGGAAATGGCGGAACTGCAGCGCGAGCGGCTCGCCCGTGTGGCGTACGAAGGGGATGTCGATCACCGTCTCCGCGCGGTATCCGGCTGCGGCGCCGACACCCTGTTCGTGGGCGCGGTGGCGGTAGACGGTGAGGTCCTGGCGGAGCAGGTCGATCTCGTAGAGCGCGGTCGAGGTCGAGACGAGCTGAGTCCGCACCTTGCGCTGGCTGGCGCGGCTTGCGGAGAGCGTCGCCACCGATCCGCCGGGAAAACGGAGGACGCAGTCGGCGACCTCGATGATCGGATGGCGGCCCGCGGTGCTCGTCGCGCCGCAGACCTGGGATGGGCGTGTCCCACCCATGTACGCGAGCGCGAGATCGATCTCGTGGATGAGCAGGTCGAAGACCACGCTCAATGTGCTCCGCGGGGTGGCGGGCGAGTGGCGCAGCCCGACGATGTGGATCGGCTCCTCGTCGAGGAGGTTCTGCATTGTCGCGACCACCGGGTTGTAGCGCTCGACGAAGCCGCACATGAGGGGTACCCCGGCGCGCTCGGCGCACGCCACGAGCGCGCGGCTGGACTCGAGATCCTGGGTCACGGGCTTCTCGACGAGGAGCGGCTTGCCCAGCTCGATGAGCGCCCGGGCTGCGACCTCGTGGAACGCGGTGGGCGTCGCGATGACGGCGGCGTCACACCCGGCTGCGGCGTCGAGGTCCCTGGACACGGCGCACCCCAGCCGCTCCGCGAGCGGGCGCACCCGGTCGCAGTCGGTGTCGATGATCACCGCGAGGTCGGCGCTGTCGGACTCCGCGATGACTCGCGCGTGGTTGGCGCCCATCGCTCCGGCTCCGACCAGCGCGATTCGGGCACGAGGACCCATGGGCCCAGTCTCAGCCGGGAGGGCCTCCCAGGTCGTAAAGGTGCAGGTCCGTTTCAAGAGCGCCGCGCGCTCGCAACAGGGGAACCAGGAGGGCGGCCATCACCACCGCCGAGGCGATGGCGCCGCAGAGCAGACCCAGCTCGACGCGCAGGAAGAGCGAGCGCCCGACCGCCGTCACGACGAAGAACGCGACGGCGCCGGCCGTCCATCCGAGGGCGACGCGACGGTACCCGGAGAGGGAGATCAGGACGTACCCGAAGGTCTGCGTGAACGTGAACCCGATGCAGCTCCCGGAGAGCAACGCGAAATCGAGGTTGCTCAGCTCGAAGCCGCTGCCGAACAGGATCCGCGTGACCGCCGGCCCGAGCAGTGTGAACCCGGCGATCGCGATCGCACCCAGACCGGCCATCAGGAGCAGCAGGCGCGTCAGCACGGCCTGAAACTCACGGTGCCGCCCGCCGGTCGCGAGGGTGGAGAGCTTGGGCAGCAGCGCCGCCTGGACCGCCTGGAAGAGAAAGATCGGCACGTACGCGACGATGCGGCTGAGCTGGAACCTGCCCGCCGCCGTCTGCTGCGCCGGGGTGGCGAGCAGCTGGACGGCGACGGCACCGACGCTGAGCAGCACCTGCGTGAACACCGAGGCGATCAGCAGGAAGCCGAGCGCGTGGGTGATCTCGCGCCAGGGAGCCGGCGGTCCGGGCCGGAGCAGGCCGCGCCGTCCGATGGTCGCCGCGGCGATCGCGACGAACGAGGCGACGATGAGCGAGATCCCGTACGGTCCCGCGGTCCTCGCGCCGATGACGGCGAGGACGGCGGCGAAGGCGACCCGAAGCACGCCCTCGGCGCCCAGGAGGACGCCGTAGGCGCCGAACCGGGCGTTCCCGGCGAGCGCTCCCCGGGCGAGGAACTCGCCGAGATAGGCGGCGAACCCACCGACGAGCCCGATGAGCAGCGCCGGGTCGCCTTTGAAGACGTGTGCGTCGATGGGACTGGCTGCAGCCAGCGTCACGACGATCAGCACCACCGCCAGCACGCCACCGAGCAGCGCCGCGCGCATGAAGACCGGACGGCCGCCCTCACCGCGGACCCGCCTCGCCGCGATGGCTCGCCCCGTCTCCTGTTCGAGTGGCAGGAAGAAGCCCGGGCCGGCGACGAAGAGCAGCGCCCAGAAGACGGAGAGCGGAGCGAACCGGACCGTGCCCAGCGCCCGCGCGGCGACGAGGAGGAACCCGTACTGCGTCAACCCCGCAAGCCCGAGCCCGACGGCAATCGGGATCGTCCCCGCCGGGAGCGGCAGCGCGCGCACCCGATCGACAAGCTTCATGACCGGGCCCGGGGCGCGGACGCCCTTACGGGTAGATGCCTCGCACCGCGGTCGCATCGGCGACCCGCTTGACCGCGACCAGGTACGCGCCGAGCCGCAGCGACACGTGGTGCAGATCGGCCTGCTCGCATGCCTGCGCGAATGCCTTCTGCATGATCTTCTTGAGCCGGATGTTGATCTCGTCCTCCTCCCAGAAGAGCGACTGCAGGTCCTGCACCCATTCGAAGTAGGAGACGGTCACGCCGCCGGCGTTGGCGAGGATGTCCGGAACGACGGTGATCCCGCGCCGCTCGAGGATTGCATCGGCCTCCGGGGTGGTCGGGCCGTTCGCACCCTCGACGATGAGGCGGGCCTGGATGCGCCCCGCGTTGCGCGCGGTGATCTGATTCTCCATCGCGGCGGGGACGAGGAGGTCGACTTCGAGCTCGAGCAGCTCGGAGTTGGTCACCGGTTGCGAGCCGGGGAAGCCCTGCACGCCGCCGGTCCGCTGCCGGTAGGCCTGGAGGTTGGTGATGTCGAGCCCGTCTCGCGAGTAGATACCGCCATTTACGTCAGAAACAGCGCAGATCATGAACCCGGACTCGTGCATGAGATGGGCCGCCCAGCTGCCGACGTTGCCGTAGCCCTGCACCGCGACGGTCGTCGCCGACGGCTCGCGGCCGAGGCGCCTGCATGCCTCGATGGCGATGATGTTGACGCCGCGCCCGGTGGCGCTCGGTCTGCCCTCGCTGCCACCGATGTCGAGCGGTTTGCCGGTCACTGACGCCGGCACCGAGTAGCCGGCCTGCATCGAGAGCGTGTCCATGATCCAGGCCATGATCTCGCCGGTGGTGTTCACGTCCGGCGCGGGGATGTCCGACTCCGGTCCCACGAGGACGCTGATCTCGGCGGCGAATCGCCGGGTGAGCCGCTCCAGCTCACGATGGCTGAGTGTCGAAGGATCCACCGCGACGCCACCCTTGGCGCCGCCATAGGGGAGGTTGGTGAGCGCGCACTTCCAGGTCATCCACATCGCGAGCGCCTTGACCTCGTCGAGGTCCGTCTCCGGGTGAAATCGAAGACCGCCCTTGGCGGGCCCGCGCGTCACGTTGTGCTGGACCCGATAGCCCTCGAACATGCGAACGCTGCCGTCGTCCATCTTCACGGGGAATCGCACGAGCAGCTCGCGCCGGACCTCGCGCAGCACCGCACGCAGGCCGGGCGAGAGCTTGAGGATTTCGGCGGCGTTGTCGAACTGACGCTGCGCGTTGAGCCATGGGGAGTCGACCACCGCGGGAGCGGCAACTGAGCTCACGGGCACGAGCCTAACAGGCCGGTGCGCGCTTGGACGCGCGAGGGGGCGACCGGACCGGCGCCTCTATACTGCCGCGGATGCCCGAGAGCGCCGAGGTCGACCCGACGGCGGCGATTGCCGCGCTGCGCAATGGCGCGGTGCTCATCGATGTGCGCGAGCGGCACGAGTACGACGCCGTGCGGATCCCCGGCTCGATCCTGATTCCGCTCGCGCAGCTGCCCGGCCGTCTCGACGAGATCCCCACCGATCGCGACGTCTACGTGCATTGCCGCGTGGGGGCGCGCAGCGCCCGTGCCGTCGACTACCTGCGGGCGTTCGGCCGTCCGAACTCCTTCAATGTCAGCGGTGGCATCGATGCCTGGCAGCACGCGGGGCTGCCCGTCGAGCACTGAGCAGAGCACCTCTCAGCGGACGTCGAAGGCCGTCGCGCCGAGACGCAGACCGCCGGCTGTGATGGCGACCGAGTAGTCACCCGGCGCAAAGGCACCTCCCGCCGGAGTGAGGGTGATCACGGTCTCCCCCGACGGGTTGAGGAGGTACGTGGCGTCGATGACCGTGCGCGCGGGTTGTCCGACACTCACCGAGACGCTCACCGGCGCCTGCACGGTGGCCCCTCCCGAGCTCACTTCGATGTCGACGGTCGCGGTGCCTGCCGGGAACGACACCTGCGTCGGGAGCGTCGCACCGCCTCCCGACGTGATCGGCGCGACGGGGCGCACCGCCGTCAGGGCGACGTGGCCGGTCGGCCCGCGTGGAGCGGACGGGAGCAGGGCGGGGGACGCACCCGGGAGCAGCCTGAGCACCACGACGGCAGCGACGATCAGTGCGAGCAGGCTCGATCCGATGATCGCCGTCGGGAGGTGCCTGCCGGGCGGATCCGGAGGCGGCGGCGCGGTTGGGGGAGGTGGTGGCGGCGGCGTGCCCGGTGAGGGGAAGCGCTCAACCGGCGGTGCGCCGATCGGTTCCATCGCCGCGGCCATCGACCACGGGCGTCCCACGGGCGCGGGGGGCGGCGGCGGCGATGCGTGCGCCGGCCCGACCTGCGGCGGCTCGAGTCCGGAGGCGACGTCGGCGATGGCGTCGATCGCCGAGGCGAGACGCCCGCGGAGGAGCGCGCGCTGGTCAGGCACCGCGGACTCCCGAGGGCGCTGCGCGCTGCGGCAGCCACGCCATCGGCCGCTCGGATCGTGGGTGAAGGGCTCCCCAGGTGACGGCCACGAGGCCTGCCGCGAGGACCGCGGCGACGGAGCTCTCGTTGAGCGGTGCCAGCGGGTTGAACAGCGATGCCGCGGTGTACGCAGCCGCGAGACCGAGTGCGAGCCCCTCGGCGCGCGGGGCCATCACCGTCAGGGGCACGGCGAGGAGCATCAGGCTGTAGTCACCCAGGTGCGGCGAGAGCAGCACCGAGACCGCGATCCCGAGCGCCACGGTGGCGACGGGATTCCCCCGAAGCCGCTCACAGAGCCGCCACATGAAGCCGACCGCGACGACCGCCAGCAGCGCGGCGGCGGCCCACGCCGCGGCGTTGCTGCCGAGCGGGCGGGCCAGGAGCGCCGGGATGGAGTTGCTCTGCAGGTCGAGGTGGGCGTAGCTCGCCGCCGTGACCAGCCCGACCGCGTCGAGGAGGTGCGCCGGCCCGGCGACCATGATCGACCCGAGCACGACGATGACCGCCCCGCCCGCAACGGTGGCCAGCAGGCGCCACTGCCGGGCAACGAGCAGTGTCGGGGGGAGCAGCCAGATCAGCTGCGGCTTGAGCAGCAGCGGTGCCAGCAGGAGCCCCGCAACCACGGGCCGGTTGCGGGCCGCCGCTTCGATCGCGAGCGTCGCGGCCAGCAGCATTAGGCCGTCGGACTGGCCGAGCAGTATCCCGGTCCCGGCCTCGAGCGAGAACACTGCGGTGATCACGAGGCAGACGGCGACGGGCTTGCCGAGCGCGGGGGTGAGGCGGTGAGCAAGGATCGTGGCCGACACCGCCATGGCGCCGACGTTGAGCGCGACGAACACGTCGGCGCCGGTCTGGAGCGGCAGTGTGGCGAGTGGCTGGACGAGCCACGCCATCAGCGCCGGGTTGACGAAGGGGACCGGGAAGGTGGCGCTGAGTGCCGGCGCGTAGCCGAGCAGCTGCGTCTGCGCCGCCGCCAGGCCACTCGCGCAGTACAGGCACGAGGACCCGGCGTGCACCAACCTGCCGGCGGACGCGATCGCGAGGTAGTCGACGGCGGTGCCGCCGCCGAACGCGGTGCGCAGGTCGGCGACGGATCGGACCACCAGATACGCGGCGCACACGCCGGCCGCGATGCCGATGACCCATCGCCACCTCGAGGGTGTGCTGACCATCCGACGACCCAACCTAGCAGAGGCAAATCGCATTCGAACCGGGTGTGCGAAACCGTCACTCGAGGGCGATCCACCCGTGTACTCGGTGCTAGCATGCGGCCGGGTGAAGACCCCAGCGGACGCGGCTGAAGGGCGGGCGCCGGACGCGGGCACCGAGAGCGCCGCCGCTCGCGAGGGCACGGTCGCCAGCGATTACGGGGCCGCGTACTACAGGGAGTACGCCGAATCCGGACCGTCGTACGAGCGCAGCGAGTTCTGGATCGACTTCTTCGGCAAGATCGCCGATCGCCTCGTGGACGACTTCCACCCGACATCGACGCTGGACGCCGGGTGTGCCATCGGCCTGCTGGTCGAGGCCCTGCGCGATCGTGGCGTCGAGGCCGAGGGGATCGATTTCAGCGAGTTCGCCGTCGGCAAGGCGCGCGACGACATCCGCGGCTTCGTCAGGGTGGGGTCGATCACGGACCCGCTGTCGAAGCGGTACGACCTCATCACGTGCTTCGAGGTGCTCGAGCACCTCACGGCGCAGGACGCGGATCAGGCCATCGCCAACCTGTGCGGGTTCACCGACGAGATGGTGGTCTCGTCGACCCCGATGCACTACCGGGATCCCACGCACACCAACATCCACCCCCAGGAGTACTGGACCGAGCGCTTCGCCCGTCAGGGATTCATCCGCGATGTCGACTACGACGCGGCCTACATCGCGCCGTGGGCGGCGCGCTACCGGAAGTCCAACGCACCGCTGCATCGGGTGGTCGCCGGCTACGACCGCGCCTACTCCCGGATGCGCCACGAGCTGCAGGAGCGCAACGCGCTGGTCCTCGAGCAGATGCGGCAGCTGGGCGAGCTGCAGGAGCGGGTCCGCACGCTCGAGGCTCGGGCGGGCTGGAGCGAGCGCCCCGCCGCGCGGCTGGCCAAGCGGGTCGATGACGCCGCGGTCGTCGCCGCCCCGGAGGGGACCCTGCGCCGGAGCATCCTCCGCGGCATTGCCCGCGCGGTCGGTCGACTGTTCCGAGGCTCCCCGGCCACCTGAGCGGCTCGGGCACCGGCGAGGAACCGCCGCCACCGTAGGATCGACCCGTGTCCGATCCCGTCTCGCTGGCCGCGCTCGCCCCGATCGCGACGGTCGTCGTGCTCCTCGAGGTCGCCGCGGGCACGACCGTCGCGGCCTACACCGTCGACGTGCTCGGGAAGATCGGGCGCGGATTCGCCGGCACCACGGCTCTGATCTGCGCCGGGGTCATGGCGATCGATGTGCTCATCGAGGCGCTGCTGCCTGCCGGGACCGCCCTCCTCGGCGCTCCGCTTCCCTCGGGGTCGCAGGCGTCACTGCTGCACTGGTCGATCGGCTTCACCGGAGCGCTCGTCGGCTATGGGCTGTTCTGTGCGGTCGGGACCGACCCGGCGCGACGGGTGGTCGGGATCGTCACGATCGGAGTGGGCGCGATGGCGATCGCCAAGAGCGCGGCGGCGTTCGGGCCGAGCCTCGGCGGGGTCCTCACCGCGGTGGTCGCGTTCGTCCCCGCCGCCCTCGTCGCGGGGAGCGCGCTCGCGGGGATGCTGCTCGGGCACTGGTATCTCGTCGCGCCGAACCTCTCCTTCAGGCCGCTGCGCCGTGCCATCGACATCGTCTTCGCGTCCGTGGCCTTCCAGGGAGTCGTGATCGTGCTGGTGCTCCTGCACAGCGCCTCTGACGTGCGGGGCGAGCTCCTGACCGGTGGCGATGCGGTGCCCTTCTGGCTCCTCGTGATCGGCTCCGGGATCGTGTTCACGACCGGCGTCGCATTGCTCACCAGGCACTTCGCCAGGATCCGCGCCAACCAGCCCGCCACCGCGATGCTCTACGTGCTGATCATCAGCGTCGTGATGGGCGTCGTGCCGGCCCACCTGCTCTTCTTCCAGACCGGCGCGCCGATCTGAATCAGGAGGAGCCGGCGGCCTGCTGCACGGCCCCGGAGGACACGTCCTCCCCGCTGCCCACCTGCCATCGCCCGTGCATCTCGAGCAGGCCGACGTGGCCGCCGAGGTTGTTGACGTGGAAGCTCGACGCCGGGCTGGCCGCGTCGTAGATCAGCGACCCGCTCATGTCGTGGGTGGACAGCTGGAGGATGTATCCGCCCGCGAGGAGCGGCAGGGAGTCGATCGTGTAGCGGATCGAGACGACACGTCCGATGGGACGGCTCGCAACCGTGATGTGGTCGAGGAAGGTGTTGGTACCGGCGACCAGCAGACCGTCCGCCCTGCGGATGGCCATGCCGCAGACGAAATCACCGACGTCGCGGTGCACCAGCAGCTTGATGTCGAGGGTCATGGAGTCGCCGGTGTCGAAGCGCAGCGCGGCCTCGTCATCGCGGTCGAGGAGGCCGGCCGAGATGATCTCGACCGCCGGGGCGCTGACGTCCGTTGAGCCGAGCCGCCCACCCGAGGGTCCGCCGCCGCCATCCGAGACCCGCGCGCGGTCGGCCACCATGCGGTGGTACGTGGAGGTCACCTCCGACGCGGGACCGTCCGAGACGATCTGGCCGCGATCGAGCAGCAGCACGCGGTCGCAGTACTCCTCGAGCGCGGCGAGGTCGTGGCTGACCAGCACGATCGTCTTGCCGTCGCGCTTGTAGTTGTTGAAGGTGTCGAAGCATTTCTCCTGGAAGCTCGCGTCGCCCACTGCGAGCACCTCGTCCATGATCAGGAGGTCGGTCCTCGCGAGGATCGCCACCGTGAAGGCGAGGCGAACCTGCATGCCGGACGAGAAGTTCTTGAGCTTCTGCTCGGCGAAGTCGGTGAGCTCCGCGAAGGCGAGCACCTCGTCGACCTTGTCGCGCAGTTGCGCGCGTGTCAGTCCGAGCATGGCGCCGCCGAGGAAGATGTTCTCGCGTGCGGTCAGCTCCGGGTTGAAGCCCACGCCAAGCTCGAGAAACGCGGAGAAGTCGCCGTGGACCACCGCGCTCCCGCGCGTGGGCTCGTAGATGTGGCACATGATCTTCAACAACGTGCTCTTCCCGCAGCCGTTCGGTCCCGTGATGCCGAGAAACTGCCCCTCGGGGATGTCGAATGACACGTCGCGGAGCGCGTAGAGGTCCCGGTAGCGGGACGCGCTCCGCAGATGGGTGACCCGGTACTTCAGCGTCGTGCTCTTGTCGAGCGGCAGTCGGAACCGCTTGGTGAGATTCGAGACGGCGACGACCGGCTTCACAGTGATTCGGCGAAGCGCGGGGTGAGCTTGTGGAAGACCGTGAAGCCGACGACGAGAACGAGGACGGTGATCAGGATCGGGATGATCGCGAGCGGTCCGATGATCGACGACATCCAGGGAATCTTCGGTACGTCGGCGACGAGCGCGTGACGGAGGTCCTGAACGATCTGCGCGATCGGATTCAACCCCGCGATGTCCGCGAGCCTCTTTGGAATTATGAGAAAGGGGAACACCACAGCGGATCCGTAGAAGAGAACGAGCGAGAGGATCTCCCAGATGTGACCGAGATCCCTGAAGAAGACGAAGAGCGCCGACAGCAGCAGTGAGAGGCCGAGCACGAGCGCGGCAAGCTCGATATACAGCGGGAGGGCGACGAAACTCCGCAGGGAAAGGTGGAGCTGTCCGAGGAGCAGGGTGACGATCACGACGAGGACCGTGTTGATGGCGAAGGTGAGCAGCGCGCTCGTGGTGGATGCGACCACCAGGATCCATCGCGGGAAATACGCCTTGCGAATGAGCTCCCCGGCGCCGGCGATTGCATTCATCGCCGTGGTCGTCGCCTCGGAGAAGAATGTCCAGACCACGATTCCGAGGAGCAACTCCACCGGGAAGTTGGGATCGTTCCTTCCCGCCTTCAGCAGGACGCTGAAGACGAGATACATGATCCCGAAGAGCAGCGCCGGCTTGACCAGCGACCACACGTATCCCAGCGCGGAGCCGGTGTACTTGAGCTTGAACTGCGTGATCGACAGTTCACGAATGAGGTTGACATTCCGTTGGAAGACGCTCCGCGGCCGCGGGATGGCCTCGAGGCGGCCGCTCCCGGGGGCGGCGACGCTCATGGTTGGAAATCTCCAGATTCGAAACGAGTGGCTGACATCCTCGGGAGTTCGAGCATACTCATTGGCGGCGGATTGCGCGCGTCGCGCCTACCATCTCCTTTCGATGGATTGGCAATTCGTGTCGACGACAGGGCCGTGGACAGTCGAGTGAACGCACCCCGCGATGATTCGGACACGCTCGGCGATGAGTTGGAGGCGGCCCGCCTGCGCATCGCGGAGGTCGAGGCGGAGCTCCAGCGGCTCCGGGTCGAGCTCGCGCAATCGACCGCGAGCTCATCGGCTCGGATCACCCAGGCGGCGGTGCGCGGGGTGCGGCGGCTCGTCCCCCCTGGAACGCGCCGCCAGCAGAGCCTGCACACGGCGGCGTCGCGAACAGCAACGCTGCTCGACCAGGGACCGGCGGCGCTGGCTGCGCGCATACGCCGCGAGCGCGCCTTGCGGCGGGCCGTCGGCGTGGCCGACACGGCTGCCGCGCGGCGTGCGCAGTACCGGCGCTGGCTTGCGCTGCACACGCCATCGCCCGATGACCTGCGCAGGATGCGTGACGATGCGGACGCACGCGTCGACGCGCCGGTCTTCAGCCTCGTCATGCCCGTGCACGACCCGCAGCGCGAGTGGCTCGACGTTGCGATTCACTCCGTGCTCGACCAGGCATACGCGCATCTCGAGCTGTGCATCGCGGATGACGCATCCACGCGGCCGCATGTGCGGTCGGTGCTCGAGCGCGCTGCCGCCGATCCGCGCGTGCGCGTCGTCCATCGCGAAGCGCGGGGCGGCATCGCGGTTGCCTCGAACTCCGCGCTCGAGCTGGCCACCGGCGAATTCGTCGGCTTCATCGACCACGACGATGTGCTGCGTCCGCATGCGCTGTACGCGATGGCCGCGTACTGCCGCGAGCATCCGGACTCGGATCTCGTGTACTCGGACGAGGACAAGCTGCTCCCCGACGGAGGGGTGGGGCTGCCGACCTTCAAGCCGGACTACTCGCCGGACCGGCTGCTTGCGGAGAACTACATCAACCACTTCACCGTCATGCGCCGTTCGGTCGTGAGCGACCTGGGGGGGTTCCGCGAGGGATACGACGGCAGCCAGGATCACGACCTCGTGCTGCGCGTGGCCGAGCGGGCACGGCACGTCGGCCACGTCGCGGATGTGCTCTACGGCTGGCGGATGGTGGCAGGGTCCACGGCCGTCTCCGCCGACTACAAGCCGCTCGCCCGCGAGGCGGGACGCAGGGCCGTTGATGATGCGCTGCGACGGCGCGGGATCGAAGCTCGGGTCGACATCGGCCCGAGCCCTGGGCTGTACATCCCGCGCTACGCGATCGCGGGGGAGCCGCCGGTTGACGTGTTCATCGTCTCGGGTAGGTCGGGCCGCGGCGCTGACGAATGCAGGGCGAGTGTCGAGGAGCAGTCGACGTATCGCAACCGGCGAGTGTTCGTCGTTCCCCCCGATGTGCATACGCCTGCGGCGATCAACCGTGCGATTCACGAGAGCAGCGCCGAGCACGTCGTGGTGCTCGACGAGTCCATTCGAGTGCTCACGCCCCGATGGATCGAGACGATGCTGGAGCTGAGCCAGCGCGACGACATCGGCGCGGTCGGATTGCGACTCAGGTTTGCCGACGGCGCCGTCGCGCATGAGGGCATGGTCCTGGGACGAATCGGTATCGCCGCGGCGGTCGACCAGCACCTCCCCGTCATCAAGGAGATGGGCGCGGTGTCGGGCGCGTGCCTGATGACGCGGCGAGCGGTGTTCGAGAAGGCAGGTGGGCTTGACGAGCGATTCCACCGTGAACTGTTCGACGTCGACTACTGCATGCGCGTGCGCGAGCTCGGACGTCGCGTGCTCTGCACACCGCTGGCGGAGCTGACGTGCGGCCCTCTAGCACTCTCGAGCGACGCTGACGGTGCGCTGGATGACACAACGGCCTTTGCGGCGAGCTGGGGTACGGCCGGTCCGATCGAGGATCCGTACCTGAACCGGAACGTGTTCTGGCCGAATCCGCTCAGCCTCCGCATCGACTGACGACAAAATTTGACAAAGCTGAGCAGAATCCAGATTCGGATGTAGACTCACGGGCCGAGGGGCAGCGTTTTCGGTGGAGGCGATCGCGTGAAGGCTGGAAAGCGCCTTGGTCCCTGGCTGCTCTGCGCGGGTTTGGTTGCCGCGATACCCATCATCGGGTCGACGAACGCTGCCGCGCGGACGCGCGCGCCCGCATCCTCCCCCGCATCGGCGCCGGCTCCATCCGCCCGCCTGTCGCCCTTTCTGCCGTCGACCAGGCGGCAGCGCGCAATTCCTGGGATCGGGCACTTCCGCGTCGGTGGCGCCGTGAACGCGAACCTTGCCGGTCGCGCTGGCGGAGCGGGATCTCCCGTTGATGCCTCAGGGGCGCAGTCGTCCTCAATCAGCTCGAGATCGGGGACGCCCGCAAGTCCGCTGATCACGCCGACCGCCCCCGATGACCTGACCGTGCCTGATCTCGCGGGAACCGCGCAGGCGGGCACGATCCACTCCTTTGGCGCGGACCAGGAGGTAACCCCGCCGAACGAGGATATCGCCGCGGGACCAACCGATCTCGTCGAGGTGGTGAATTCGACCATGGACGTCTTCAGTCGAGCGGGTGCACTCCTCGGCCGTGCGGACCTCAACTCCTTCATGCACGTGAGGTCGGGTTATCACAGCAGCGATCCGCGTGTCATCTACGACGCCGGGTCCGCCCGGTTCTTCGTGACGATCACCGAGGTGCCGAACGTTTTTTCATCGCCAAGCGATTGCCCGGCGATGGCGCCGGTCGAGATTGCGGTCTCGGGAGTCGTCGAACCCGCTGCCCTTCACAACCTGGTTCGTCTACGGGTTGCCTCACGCGATCTTCGGCGGCTCGACTGGTCAGCCGTTGTCGGAGTTCGGCGATCAACCTGGACTCGGCGTGGACACCAACACGATCACAGTCACCTTCAACGACTTCACCTGCGATCTCCAGTGGAACGGGAGTGAGGTCGACATCCTGCAGAAGAGCGACTACGAGCACGACTCCAGGCTCACACCCGCTCTTCTACTTCTACGACGGTCCATTTGCGCCGCAGCCTGTCCAGGCGATCGGGACGATGGCCACCCACTACGTCGTCACCAACGAGGGCGACTGCTACGGGTTGGCGTGCTCGCCCGTCGCCAACGTGGATATCTTCACGGGGACGCCGGAGGGACAGAACATCACCCAACAAGCCAGTGCCGATCCCACGATGACGGAGACGTTCATCGACAACGCGACGGGCTATCTGACGCCGGCGGACCAGGAGGGCACCGGCCTTCAGCTGCAGACGAATGACGACCGATTCCTCAACGCCGTGTGGGAGAACGGCGAGATCTGGACCGCGGACGGCACGAATTGCACGCCATCCGGCGATCGCGTTGTCCGCGACTGCCTGAACTACGTCGAGATCGCGGCCAACAGCGCAGGCACGGTTGGCTCGACCCTGACCAACCAGTTGAACAGCGTCGGCGTCAACGGGGCCGACCTGTTCTACCCGGCAGTGAGCCTCGACGCATCGGGCAACCTGTTCACCGTCTACGACGAGTCGTCCACCATGATGTGGCCGTCGATCATGGCAGCAACTGTGCCGTCGGGAGGATCGACTCTCAGCAGCGCTCAGTTGCTGCACACAAGCTCGACCTACTATGACCCCACCTCGTGGTTTCCCGAGGCCTGTGACACCGAAGGCTGCCGCTGGGGTGACTACTCGGGCGCGGCGCAGGACCCCGCGAACCCGAAGGATGTGTGGGTGGTCTCCGGATCCGAGGACGGCACCATCGAAGGGATCTGCGCGACAGCCAACTCCTGCTGGAATACGCGGATCGACCAACTGACGCTTGCCGGCCCGACGATCACCTCACTGACACCGCCATCCGGGCCCGTCGTAGGTGGGCAAACGGTGACGGTGAGAGGATTCGACTTCGCGCCTGATACCACCGTCACCTTGGGCGGGTCCGGTATTGCGATCAGTGACCTCACGCCCGAGTCGTTCACGTTCGTCACGCCTCCGGGGCCCGCCACTTGGAGCCTCGGACCAGGTGCAGGCGACGGATACGCTGGGCCCGAGCGCCGAAACGCCCGCGTCGCTCTACACGTACATCGGGCTCTCCAACTACCAACCTCTCAGTCCGTTCCGGATCCTCGATACGCGCTCCGGCTCGTGCGTGCAGTGCGCGGGCGGCGCCCTTGGTCCGGGAGCGATCCGCAAGCTGCAGATCACCGGCGTCCTCGGCGACAAGGTCCCGACCGGGACCACCGCCGTGGTGCTCAACGTGACCGCGGTCGCCGATACGGCGTCGAGCCTGCTGACGGTCTTCCCCGACGGGACGACCAGACCGAATGCCTCGAACCTCAACTTCGCGGCCGGTGCCGTCATCCCCAACCTGGTCACCGTGACTCTCGGTACCGATGGGGCGGTCGACATCTACAACGCGCTGGGCAAGGTCAACGTGATCGCCGACGTCGAGGGATTCTTCCAGCCTGAGCTTTCCTCCGTCATGGCCGGTGAGTTCCACCCGATCGCTCCGATCCGGATGTGCGACACGCGCACCGCATGCAGGGGCAACGTGGCGTTGCGCGCCGAGCGGCCCATCGTGGTCAACGTCACCGGGACGGGCGGCATCCCGAGCGACGGCAGCGCCGAGGCAGCCGTGCTCAACCTCACCGGGGTGGCGGGAACCGCCGCAACCTACCTCAGCGTCTTCCCGACGAACGCGAGCGGAGGATGCACCTACACGGGGACGCACGCACCGCCCTTCTCGACGCTCAATCTCCTCGCCGGGGCAGTCGAGGCCAACCGGGTGATGGTGCAGCTGGGTCCCGCGAGCCCGGGTGGGAATGCCACCTCGGTGTGCGTCTACAACGCCGCGGGCACGATCAACGTGATCCTCGACGCAAACGGGTGGTACGGCAGTGACACGGGCGGCACGGGCTCGCAGTACCAGGCGATCGCCCCGAGCAGGGTCTGCGATACGCGCTACGGCGCGCCGGCGTGCACGAAGGCGACGATCGGACCCGCCGTCAAGCGTCTGATCGGGGTGGCAGGCGATGCCGGCGTGCCGGCCTATGGCGGGGGCACGAACGTGGTGGCGGTGATCGCCAACCTCACGGCGGTGGCGCCGACGCAGCGGACGTTCCTCACCCTGTATCCGGCGAACCTGACGAGTCCGCCGAACGTTTCGGATGTCAGCGTGAATGCCGGAGAGGTACTGCCCAACCTTGCGGTGGTGGCACTCGACACAGCGGTCAGCGACGTCAACGACGGCAAGGTCTTCATCTACAACAGCGCAGGCACGGTGAACGCGATCATCGACATCGAGGGTTGGTTCCAGTAGCGGCAGCGTCGTTTGCGAGCCGCACCGCGTGGCGCTGCGGCGTCGGGAGGCGCCGTCCGGCCCGGCCGGTCGGACGGCGCATTCCCTGGGGGACTGACCACCCGGGGACGGCCGAAGCCGCCACAATGGGCGGCGCATGCCGGGTGAGGCGGACCTGTACGACCGCGCCGGCAGCGTGAATGCGATCATCGACCTCGAGGGCTGGTTCCACTAGCTGTGACATGGATGGCAGTGCTCCCCGAGATGGACGGGGTGCTGAACACGATGGCCTCACGGCCGCTCGCCGAGCGGTTCGGGACGATCGACGGCGTCATGGTCAAGACGTTCCGGAAATGGACGGACCAGCGCGGCTACTTCATCGAGCAGTTGAAGCGCGGTGATCGCGACGACCAGGGAAGGCCCTTCCTTCCCGACCAGCAGTTCGCGCAGATGTCACGAAGCCTCAGCTACGCGCGCGGCGGAAACCCGCCCGAGCTGATCAAGGCGTTCCACTGGCACAAGCGCCAGTGGGACTACTGGGACGTCATCCAGGGGGATGTCCGGGTCGTCCTCGTGGATCTTCGCCACGACTCGCCCACCGCGGGCCGCATCCAGACGCTGATGCTCGGCGAGAACTCGCCGCGCATGGTCGCGATCCCGCCGCTCGTGGCGCACGGGTACCAGTGCCTGTCACTGCAGGACGTCGTCCTGAACTACTACGTCACCGAGCCGTACGACGCCGAGGACCCCGACGAAGGACGCATCCCCTGGAACGATCCGCGGATCGGCTTCGACTGGACCATCGAGAACATCTGACGTGCGCCTGCTGGTCACCGGTGGGGCGGGATTCATCGGCAGCGAGTTCGTGCGCATGACCCTCCGCGATCACCCCGACGATTCGGTGATCGTGCTCGACAAGCTCACCTACGCCGGGAACGAGCGCAATCTCGATTCGGTCAGCGCCGATCCGCGCTTCCGGTTCGTCCGCGGCGACATCTGCGATTCCGACATCGTGCGAGAGCTGGCCGCGGGCGTCGACGTCATCGTGAACTTCGCCGCCGAGTTGCACGTGGACCGGTCGCTGGAGGCGCCGGGACAGTTCATCCTCACCGATGTCTATGGGACGTTCGTGCTCATGGACGCGGCCCGCGAGCATCAGCACCAGCGATTCGTGCAGGTGAGCACCGACGAGGTCTACGGCGAGGTGATCAGCGGGCGCAGTGTCGAGAGCGATCCGCTGCATCCCCGCAGCCCCTACAGCGCGAGCAAGGCGGGCGGAGAGCTGCAGGTGCAGGCGTATCGCGAGTTGTACGGGTTCCCGGCGATCGTGACCCGCGGTTCCAACACGTTCGGTCCGCTCCAGTACCCCGAGAAGATCATCCCGCTGTTCATCACGAACGCCATCGACGATCTCCCGCTGCCGATCTACGGCGATGGCACGGCCGTGCGCGACTATCTCTTTGTCGAGGATCACGCGCGCGGCATCGACTGCGCGCTCCGGCATGGCTCGCCCGGTACGGACTACAACATCGGCGGCGGCGGCGAGACCGACGGCGTCAGCGTTGCGGATACCGTGCTTCGACTCCTCGACAAGCCAGGCTCGCTCAAGCAGTTCGTGCGCGACCGCCCGGGACACGACCGGCGCTATGCACTCGAACTCGACGCGCCTGCGGGCGCTCGGCTGGCAGCCGGCGGTGACGTTCGATGCGGGTATGGCGATGACCGTCTCCTGGTACGCCGAGCACGAGGACTGGTGGCGCCCGCTGAAGTCGGGCGAGTTCTGGGAGTTCTACCAGCGGAACTACAAGCCCGCCATCACCGGGGCGGCGCAGTAGCCGCAGCGGCTCGCTACCGGGTTCCGCCCCGCAGCCGGCGCTGCAACCGCCAGGCGCCGCGCACCATCGGGTACCCGGGAAGCGCGCGAAGACGGGCGAGCCGCTGCTCCAAAGCCGCGCGCTCTTGCGCGCGTGCGTGCAGCGCAGCCCACGACAGTCGCAGGCGTTCCGCGCTGATGGCGGCATCCGCGTCGACGGCGGCGCGCCGGAGCACGAGGCCGAACTCCGAGCCTCCCGTGACATCCTCCACGAACAAGGCGTCGAGCAGCTCCCACTGCATCCCCATCGAGTCGATCGTGTGCTCGATCACCGAGATGAACTCGTCCTGAGTCCAGCAGTGGACGTGAATGGATCGCCGCCGATGCAGATCGAATTGCGCGAGACGCTCCTCGTCCGTCCAGGTCTCGTTCCAGTCGTCGGTCTTCCGCAGGTAGTCCTCGACGTGCTCGTCACTGACAACAGTGGCACGATCTCGATGATCGGCGACGAGGTGCTCGAGCGGAGTTGGCGCACGTCTGCGGTCGAAGGTGAAGCGGCGATCCGGAAGGAAGATCAGGACGGCCGCTCCAGGACGCAACACCCGATGGATCTCCTCCAGCTGCCTGAGCGGGTCCGCGAGATGCTCGAGCAGGTGGCTGGCGATGACGAAGTCCTGGCTGCCATCGTCGAGCGCCGCGAGACCGTCGACATCGAGATTCACGATGATGTCCGGCTTCGTGAACGCGGCGCCGGGGTCGACGTTGGTGAACAGCTCGAGGTTTTCATCGGGCTGCCAACGATCCAGGTATCGCACGGACACGCCGGGGTAGGGGATGGGCAGCGGGTGGTGGCCCGGCCCGAGCTCGACGCCCGATCCATTGAGGAAACGCGCAAGCAGGACGCGGCCGGTCGGGCTCGGCCCGGTTTCGGTGCGGGTCACGCCATAGTGTGAACAGATGCGTGGCCGGTCGCTCGCCGCAGATCGGGGTGGGAGCGATGCGGTATCATCGGATCGAAAGAGATCAAACGCGCCAGCACGAAGTTGACGCCGACCTCGAGGGATGGAACCAGTTGCCAGAGACGGCACGGAAGCAGCGCTCGGGTGTCACCGGCAGAGGTTCGATCGAATCGCTCCGCACTGTCGTCGTGATGCCCGCGTACAACGCGGCCAAGACGCTCCGGACGACGTTGGACCGGATTCCTCCGGGTGTCGTCGACACGATCATCCTCGTCGACGACGGCAGCCGCGACGGGACGTCCGAGCTTGCTGCATCGCTCGATCTCGTGGTCATCACGCACCCCCACAACGCGGGCTACGGCGCCAATCAGAAGACGTGCTACATGGAGGCGCTGCGCGACGGCGCCGACGTCATCGTGATGCTGCATCCCGACGGTCAGTACGACCCCGCGATCCTCAACGACATGGTGGAGGTCATCCGCAGCGGCAGGGCGGACGTCGTCCTCGGGTCGAGGTTCCTCAACCCGGGTGGGGCGCGCGCCGGTGGCATGCCGTGGTGGAAGCGTGCCGCCAACCGATTCCTCACCGGCTACGAGAATCGCGTGCTGGGGCTTGGGCTTTCCGAGTATCACACCGGCTACCGCGCGTACAGCAGGCGGTTCCTGAGCACGGTGCCGTTTCTGCGCAACGCCAACGACTTCGTGTTCGACACGCAGATCCTCACACAGGCCGCGTCGTTCGGCTTCGAGGTGGCCGAGGTTCCCGTCAGCACCCGATACTTCGACGACGCGTCGTCGGTGAACTTCCGTGTCTCGCTCGTCTACGGGCTCAAGACGGTGTGGACGGTGAACCGCTACGTGCTCCACCGCCTCGGTCTTCGTTCGCGCCGGTACTCGCGCTGACGGAGCTCCGCACCGCGTACACGGCGATCGTCGGGCTCCGTCGCGCCGCGGCCGCGAGCGGCGCGATCACCGCGGCGGCGAGGGTCAGCGGCACGGCGAGGCCCACCGCGATGCCGGCCTCAACGCGTCCCGTCCGGTGCTGCTTGAGCCGCGCCTCCGGCCTCCGCAGGACGTCATAGAGCAGGTTCGGGGGTAGCCCGACGCGGTTCTCGACGGTCTGCACGAAGCTGAAGAGGTCGTACTCCGGCGCGAGGTGGCCGACCCGCACCGAGTGAAACCCGGCTTCGGTGAGCATCGCACCGAGGGTCGACGGGGTGAAATGGACCAGGTGCCGCGGGACATCGAGGTGGAACCACCCGGCGCGTCCCAGCCGCGCCTCCGGGGAGGCGAAATTCGGCACTGCCACGAGCAGCACACCGCCGGGTCGCAGGAGGCGCGCGATGCCCTTCAGGACGGCGAGCGGCGTGCCCAGATGCTCGGCGACGTGCCACAGCACCACCGCGTCGAACGTCGCGCCCTCGGCGACGAGCTCGTCGACGTCCTCGGCGCGCACGTCGAGATGGAAGACGTCGCGCGCCTGCGACGCCGCGCCCGGCGATCGCTCGGTCCCCCGCGTCCGCCAGCCTCGCGAGCGCATCTGGTTGAGCAGCACCCCGGGCCCGCATCCGATGTCGAGGACGGAACCCGTGCCGCCCACGAGCCTCTCCAGGATGCGGATCCGGCCCCGGTGCACGAACGAGAGCACGCGGTCCATCCCACCCCGGTATCGCCTGGTCGTGCTGTGGTATCCGCGCGGGTAGTAACGGTCGAGTGCCGCCGGGGATGGCGCGGGTGAGGTCTGCACGAGATCGCACCGCCTGCAGCGAACGATGGCGAACCGATCACCCGACGCCGGGTCGGTCGCGTCGAAGAGCGGGACTGCCTCGGCCGCCGGGTGGCCGCACGCGGTGAGGTCCATCACTGGGCGATCGCGATGGGCCGCGGCCGTCCCGGGCGCGCCCCGGGTTCGACGAGCGCGAGCGCCAGCCCGGCGAGGATGAGCACGCCGCCCGCGTCTGTCGCCACGGTCGGGATCGCACCCAGGATGAGGAACGCGAGGATCGCAGTCAGTGGCGGTTCGCCGAGGAACGAGACCGACACGAGCAGCACGGGGACGTGGCGCAGCGCCCAGTTGTAGACGGTGTGGCCCCCGATCGTGCAGACGAGCGCGAGCGCGGCACAGGCGAGAGCCACCCGCGGGGAGGGGAGATGGGCAACGCCGCCGGCCACCGCGGTGGTGGCGGCGATGACGCACACCACGGCGTAGACGATCGCCGAATACCCGGCAACCCCCAGGTCGGTGCGGACGCTGCGCCCGATGAGCAGATACCCGGCGAGGCAGACGGCGCCGCCGATCGCGAGCACGTCACCACCGAACGCCCGGCTGTCGAGCCGCAGGTCCGCCGCGCAGGTGACGAGCATGCCGGCGATGGCGAGGGCGCCACCGGCAAGGGTCCGCCGCGAGACGCGCTCGCCGAGCAGGCGCCGCCCGAGCGGCGTGACGATGACCGGGTGCAGTGACACGAGGAAGACGCTCGCCGCGATCGACGTGTACTTGAGCGACGCCGTCCAGAGCAGGAAATGCCCCGCGAGGAGCACACCGCTCACGATCACGAGGCTGAGCTGCGCCACCCCGCTCGGGAGCACGCCACGGCGCGCGTCGCGCAGGACCCAGGGGGCGAGCAGCACCGCGGCCATCCCCATGCGCAGCCAGACGACGGTGGCCGGGTCGTCGCCGGCGGTTTTGATGAGGATCGCGGAGAAGGAGACGGCGATCGTCGCAGCGACCAGCGCCAGCCCCGGCGACGGCGCGCGCGTGCGGCTCAGGACGCCGCTCACCTGCGCCGCTCGCGGTCGCGGGCCCGCTGGAGCTCCGAGTAGCCGCCGAGGACCTCGCGGATGCCGCCGTCCTCGATCGCCCAGGTCCGGGTCGCGACCGCATCGATGAGGGCTCGGTCGTGGGTCACGAGCACCATTGCGCCCGGGTACTTGACCAGCGCTGCTTCGAGCACCTCCTGGGCGGGGATGTCGAGGTGGTTGGTCGGCTCGTCGAGGAGCAGGAGGTTGGTCTCCTCGAGCGCGAGCTTGCCCATCATCAACCGGGCGCGCTCTCCTCCGCTCAGGTCGCCGACCAGCTTCAGGGTGTCGTCCCCGGTGAAGAGCAGCGAGCCGAGCAGCGTGCGGGCTCGCTCCTCACCGACCGGATGCGTGGCGACGAGATCGGCCAGCACCGTGCGGGAGTTGTCACCCGCGGGGACGTCGGCATCGCCGTGGTCGACCGAGCGGCCCAGGTCCTGGCGATACAGCCGGCGCACGCTGCGCGGTCCCAGGGTCAGCGTGCCGGCGAGCGGTGGCAGGTCACCGGCGAGGGTGTGCAGCAACGTCGACTTGCCGCTGCCATTGGCGCCCACGACCGCGATCCGCTCACCGGGGACGATGGTGAGTGGCGGCAGGGTGAGCAGCGGTGCGTCCCTGCCGATCACCAGTCCGACGCCCTTCAGCGTCACGCGCGACGCCGGCGCGCTGTTGAAGCGCAACCTCGGTTTGCGATCGACGGCCGGCGGCTCCACGCGCTCCAGACGGTCGAGCCGGGTCTGCCGGCCCCGTGCCTCCCGCGCCCGCTGCCCCGCCTTGTACTTGCGGATGAACTCCTCCTGATGGTCGATGTACGCCTTCTGCGAGACGAACTCGCGTCGCCGGCGCTCGCGCCGCTCGACGCGGAGCTTCGTGTACTGCGTGTAGTTCCCCGGGTAGTCCTCGACCCCACCGCCGGTCACCTCGATCACCTGGGAGCACACGTTGTCGAGGAATCGCCGGTCGTGTGAGACGAGCACGAACGCCGTCGACACGCCGCGCATGAAATCCTCGAGCCACTCGATCGCGGTGAGGTCGAGGTGGTTCGTCGGCTCGTCGATGAGCAGGAGATCGGCGTCCTGCACGAGGAGCTTCGCGAGCTCGAGGCGCCGTTTCTGACCCCCGCTCAGCTGCGACGGATGACGCTGCTGGGTCTCGGTGTCGATGCCGAGCCCGCCGAGCGCCTCGCGGGCGTTGGCCTCAAGCTCGTACCCGCCCTGATCGATGTAGCGATGCTGCACATCCCCATAGCGTTCCAGCAACTTCGCCGCGTCGGGACGCGCGCTGTCGGCGAGCATCGGCTCGAGCGCGGTCATCTCGCGGTGCATCGCGGCAAGGTCTTCGCGCGACGCCATCACCTCGTCGAGGATCGTCTCCGCGACCGGCTCCGGGGCGTCCTGGGGCAGGTAGCCGATGCGCAGCCCCCGCTGCCACTCGACCTCTCCGGCGGTCGGTTCCCTGGCGCCGCTGATGAGGGTCAGCAGCGTCGTCTTGCCGGAGCCGTTGGCGCCGACGACCGCGATGCGATCACGCGCCTCGATGCGGAATGTGACGCCTGCGAGCACGGTTTCCGCACCGAAGGCGACACCCACGTCGCGAAGGTTGACCAGGGACAATCGCGGCTACTACCCTGTCGCACCCTCGCGGGCGACGATGCGCCGCACGATGGCGACCGACGACGCGTACGTCGAGTCCATGCCGAAGTACGAGAGACCGCGCGCACCGAGCGTGCGGGCCTGCGTGTACGGAGTATCGGACGCGTAGTGGATGACGCCGAAGTCGATCGGCAGCTTGGAGAAGCTCACGGGCTCGCTGGCCGGGTACCGCGCCGGCTGCGTCATCTCGTACACGGCGTTGCAGTATGGGCCGACCTCCATCTCGACCACCGTGAAGGCCTCGCGATAGTAGAAGTCGAGGTACCCGCGGTTCTGCAGGAACGTTCCCTTGACGCTCACCGCGCGCTGGTTGTCGAGACCGCTGCCGAAGCGCAGATACGGTGCGATGTCGGAGACGGAGAAGGCGTTGTCAAGCCAGTACGTCGAGCGGCTGTGCTCGTCGTGGACGACGCTGCTGATCATCACGTCGCCGACGTCGGCGTTGAGTGTCGCGGCCTTGCCCAGCACGTACACGCCGCGCAGATCGACGGTCTCGGCGATCTCGCGGAGGATGTTGTACGCGGCGAGGCCGAGCGGGTAGTCGATGTTGACGATGAGCGCGCGGCTCGCGGCGAGAACCGCCGGGTCGACCGGCAGCAACCGCTCGTCGAAGCGATCCGGCGCGAGGCGGTCGAGCGCCACCACTTGAGCCGCGACGTCGAGCGCGGTGCGGCTCGTGACGCTCAGGGCGCCCGCGTCGCGTTCCTCGCGGCGCAGCGCCGCGCGCTCACCGTCCGGGAGCAGCCGCTGGCGCTCCCGCGCAGCGTAGTAGAGGAAGTTGTTCCAGTTGCCCTGTGCGGTCCCGTTGCGGAAGCGTTCGAGCTCCTCGCGCAGCTCGATCGACCCCTCGCGCTCCACCGCGGCCGCGAGCTCGTCGGCGTGGCGGGGCGCAACCCCGGTGAGGAGATTGGCGATCGCGTGGGAGTTGCTGCTCACGAAGTACACGGGCCGGTCCAGCAGCGATTCCGATCGCATGAGCCCGGTCACCTGCTGCCACCATCGCCGGGTCACCCGCGCGTAGCCGACCTGCGTGCCCCCGAGCATGCGCACGCGCAGTGCCATCGAGCGCTCCGCGATCTCCGCGAGCCGCGCCCCGAAGCTCACGCCCCAGATCTCGTGGAGCTGCAGCCAGTCGTCCTCGAGCCCGCCGCACGCAGTCGCGATGTCCGCGGGCGTGGCCTGCTCGATGTGCTCGATGCCCGCACCGCGGAGCGCAACCCCGAGCTTCTTCCACTCGATCTGCATCGCGACCATCGTCGGGATCAGGTCGTCGACGTCGGAGGCGCTCGCGATCAGCACGGCGAGGGTCCCCTCGCCGTCGTCGTACCAGCGCCGGCGCCGGCCCGGGGCGCTGACCTCGGTCCACTCGCTGAACGGCCGGAAGCCGCGCTGCGCGAACACCTCGGCGGACTGGCCCATGACCACCAGCCGTGCCCGGAAGATCGCCTCCGGCAACCTCCGGATGGCGTAGAGCAGGGCGCCGAGATCGAGCTCGACCGAGCCGGCGAGCGGGTGCAGGCTCGATCCCATCGCGCGGTGGGAGTGCTCGAAGACCCGGAGCTGCGTCTCCCCGCTGCTGCGCAGGATCGTCGTGTACGTCCGGTGATACACCTCGACGGCATCGACCACGGCCGTCTCGTCGGCGGCGGGGATCGGGCGGGCCATCCGGCTCAGCGCCGTCTGCGTCGTCGCCTCCTGTCCCAACTCGTGCAGCGCCATCGGGCCATTGTCGCCGCTCCACGTACGCCGAGCGCGCCGGGCTGGCTATCCTGCCCGACCGTGGGACGCGTCGCCGTCAGCGGTTCGGTCGCCTTCGACACCATCATGGTGTTCCAGGGGAGGTTCGGCGACCACATCCTTCCCGAGAAGACCCACCTCCTCAACGTCGCGTTCCTGGTCGACCGTCTCGAGAAGCGGCGCGGCGGCACCGCCGGGAACGTCGCGTACTCGATGGCGCTGCTCGGCGAGCGCCCGCTCCTCTGCGCCGCGGTGGGGACGGCCGATTTCGCCGCGTACGAGGCCGCGCTCCAGGCCGAGGGGGTGGACACCTCGACCGTGCTGCGATGCGAGGACATCGACACCGCGACCGCCTTCATCACCACGGACCTCGACGGCAACCAGATCACGGCCTTCCATCCCGGCGCGATGACGCGAGCCGCGGGCGTCGACCTCAGCCGGTTGACCGACGTGTCCGAGGTGGTGGTCGGCGCCGACGACTCGGCCGCCATGGGCCTGCACGTCGAGCAGGCGAGGGCGATCGGCGCTCGAGTGGTGTTCGCGCCCGCGCAGCAGATCCCGGCGATGCCCGATGAGGTGCTCCGCCTCGGTCTCGACCACGCGTGGGTGGTTGCCGGCAACGCGTACGAGCTCGAGATGATCATGGAGCGGACCGGTCGATCGATCGCCGCGTTGAGCGCGTCGAGCATCGTCGCGGTGACCAAGGGGGCGGCCGGAAGCGAGCTGCACACGCCCGACGGCGTGGCGGTGATCCCACCCGCCGCGGTGGCGAGTGCCGTCGATCCGACCGGAGCGGGTGACGCCTTCATCGCCGGGCTGCTCACCGGGTTTCGCGCCGGCGCGTCACCCGAGGTCGCGGGCCGCATGGGATCGGTCGCGGCATCGTTCGTCGTCGAGCAGAGCGGTCCGCAGCGCCACCACTTCGATCGCGATCAATTCCGCGCTCGCTACGCCGCGACGTTCGACGGCGCCCCACCGCTCCCGCCCGAGGGCCCGGCGTAGAGTGGGCGCCATGGAAGAAGCAGTCATCGTCAGCGCCGTGCGCACTCCGGTGGGCACATTCGGCGGCGCTTTCTCCGACGTTCCCGCGACCACGCTCGGCTCGATCGCCGTCGAGGAGGCGCTGCGCCGCGCCGGTGTCGACTCCGTCGACGAGGTGCTCATGGGCAACGTGCTGCAGGCCGGTCTCGGCCAGAACACGGCGCGTCAGTCCGCGATCGGCGCGGGCCTCGCCGAAAGCATCCCCGCGACCACGATCAACAAGGTCTGCGGAAGCGGGCTGAAGACCGTCGCGCTCGCGGCGCAGGCGATCCGCGCGGGTGACGCCGAGTGCCTCGTCGCCGGCGGCATGGAGAACATGTCGCGGGCGCCGTACCTGATGGAGAACGGGCGCTACGGATACCGGCTCGGCCACGGGCAGCTCGTCGACGAGATGATCCGCGACGGCCTGTGGTGCGCGTTCAACGACTGCCACATGGGCAGCACCGCCGAGAACATCGCGCGCGAGTACGAGGTGTCTCGCGAGGACCAGGACGCGTTCGCCGCGGCATCGCAGCAGAAGGCCGAGGCGGCCATCAAGAGCGGGCGTTTCACTGACGAGATCGTCCCGGTCCCGGTGCAGCGCAAGAAGGAGCAGGTGCTCGTCGACACGGACGAGCATCCGCGCGCGGGCACCACGGTCGAGACGCTCGCAGCGCTGCGCGCCGCCTTCGCGAAGGACGGCTCGGTCACCGCCGGCAACGCGAGCGGCATCAACGACGGCGCCGCGGCGGTGGTGGTGATGAGCGCGTCGCGCGCGAAGGCCGAGCAGCGTGTGCCGCTCGCGAAGATTCGCGGCTACTCGAGCGCCGGCGTCGCGTCGCGGATCATGGGCATGGGACCCGTTCCCGCCGTCCGTGCGGCGCTCCAGAAGGCCGGCGTGGAGCTGCGCGACATCGACCTCTTCGAGCTCAACGAGGCCTTCGCAGCCCAGGCTGTCGCGGTCGGCCGCGAGCTCGCCGTCCCCGAGGACCGGCTCAACGTCAACGGCGGGGCGATCGCCCTCGGGCACCCCATCGGAGCGAGCGGAACGCGCATCCTCGTCACGCTGCTGCACGAGATGGCCAGGCGCGACGTGCATCTCGGTGTCGCGGCCCTGTGCATCGGGGGCGGACAGGGCATCGCCATGGTGCTCGAGCGGTAGCGGTCTCGTTCGCTCCGCTTGCGCATTCGATCTCGGCGATGAGGGCGCGTGCGTCGTGCTCCGCGCACAGATCGCGGCGAGGAGGGCGCAGGGGCTCTCGTGCTCAGACCGGCTCGCTCGCTCGTTCGCGCAAGCACATTGTCGCGCTCGCTCGCTCGCGACCGGATTCGCTGAGAGCCCCTGCGCCCTCCTCGCCGCGATCGATCCTCTGAACCTATGCACCACCCTCCTCGGAGCGATGTGTGTGCGGAGCACGACAGCCGTGCTTACCGGCTCGCCAGTGCAGGGCCGGTGAGATCCGCCCCGTGAGCGCGTACCGTGCGCCTTCGAGGGCTGCGACCGGTGCGGGCTTCGCTGCGTTTCTCGTGCTCGGAGTTGTGGTCGCGACGTACGGACCGTCGATTCCGCGGATCGAGTCGAAGTTCGGCATCGGCTTGAGCGTTGCGGGGCTCATCGTCACCGCGCAGTTCCTCGGCGAGTGCGCGGGGATCGCGACGTTCGGGCTGACGCATTCGCGGTGGACGGTCAGGCAGCGCTTCGCCGCTGCCGCACCGCTCTTCGGCATTGGGCTGCTGGCAGCGGGCGCGTCCCCCGTGTTTCCCCTTTTGCTGCTCGCCGTGTTCGTCAGCGGCTTTGGAGCGGGGGGGCTCGTGATCCTGATCAACTTCTCCTTCGCGACGAACTACGGTCATCGCAGCCCGGCGATGCTGGGGCTGGTCAACGCCGCATACGGGGCAGGGTCGTTCATCGGCCCGGCACTGGTGGGCGTGGCTGCGGGCTATCCGCAGGTGCTCGCTGGTGCAGGAGTGGTCGCACTGTTCTGTGTCGCGCCGTTGCTCCGCACACCGAATGGCGCGCCACCGGCAAGCGTGGCAGCTCCCGTCGCGGTCGTCGGCGTGGGCCGGCTGATCCTGGTGTTCGCCGTGCTGCTGTTCGTCTACACGGGAGTCGAGACCGGCGTGGGCACGTGGGAGGCGACCGACCTGGTCGCGTCCGGCTGGTCGGTACAGGGCGCCGCGGTGGCGACGTCGGTGTACTGGGGAGCGTTCACGATCGGGCGCATCCTGGGCGCGCCGCTCGCCGTCCGCGTTGCTCCGGAACGGCTCCTGCTGCCGGCGCTCCTGGTCGCGACGCTGGTATTGCTCGGGATCCGAGCGCACGTGATCTCGCCGCTCAGCTTTGCGGTGGTGGGCCTCTGTGCCGGGCCGGTGTTTCCCGTTGTGCTCTCATGGTTCGCCCGTGTCGTTCCCAATGCACCGTCGGCCATGACCTACCTGATCTTGGGCGCGATCCTCGGGAGCGCCGTTCTGCCCGCGGTGCTCGGCGGCTTGATCGGGCTCAGTGGACTGCAGGTCCTGCCACTGGGCGTTGCGGCGTATGCGGTGGCGTGTTTCGCGATGGTGGCATTCGTCGCGACGTGGCGGCGTAAACCCGAAGCGGTCAGTCCGGGTCCGGAGTGACGCCTGCGAACAGATCGTTCTCGGGCAGCACCGGCGGCGTGCGCGAGATCGTCAGCTGGAAGTACTCGTCCGCGAAGAGTTCCGCGACGTCATCGGGTATCGCGAGAAGCGGCCAGTCCGGCGCGATCTGACTGCGGTGCGCGCGCAGCGCGTCCCGCTTGCGCATGACCGTGGAGCGGCAGTCGATCGTGGTCGTCACCCACTCGTCGGGCGTCAGGAACGGCAGGTCGTCGGGGTTGTCCGTCCCGAACGGCGGCTCCATCCCGGCGTTCTTCGCCATCTCGACAGCGCGGCGCATCGATGACTTGGGAAACGCCGTGTAGTACAGCTTCTGGACCCGCCAGGGATCGCCGGCATCCTTGTACATCGGCCCGAGCTGCGCCGCTTCGATCGCCAGCAGCGTCGCGCGGTGCGTCTGGATGTGGTCGGGATGGCCGTACCCGCCGTTACCGTCATATGTGACCACAACATGCGGGCGGAAGCGGCGGATCTGCTCGACGACGCGCCCGACGGCCTCATCGATCGGTGTCACCCAGAACGCACCCGGAAAGTGGTTGGACGGCTCGCCGGCCATGCCGGAGTTGCCGTAGCGGAGAAACTGGACGTGGCTGACCCCGAGAATCCGGCAGGCCTCTCGCAGCTCGGCCTCGCGGATCTCGGGAAGCCGCGGGCGGGTCGTCTCCTCGGGCATCTCCGGGTCCACGATCGTCGCGAGCTTGCCGTCGGTGCAGCAGACGACGCACGTGTCGACGCCGCGGTCGCTGAGCAACGCGAGCGTTCCGCCCATCGTGATGGTCTCGTCATCACAATGCGCGTGCACGGCCATGAGCCGCAGGCCGGAGGCTCCCATCACTCCTCCGTGACGCTCACCGACCGCATCACGTCGTTCTGGCGGATGGAGCCCACGACGTCCATCCCCTTCACGACCTGGCCGAAGAGGTTGTACGACTTGGTCAGCTTCTGGCGATCGTCGACCGTGCAGATGAAGAACTGGGAGCCGTTGGTGTTCGGCCCGGAGTTGGCCATGGCGACCGCTCCGGCCGCGTACTCACCCTGCACCGGCTCGTCGTCGAAGCGATACCCGGGACCGCCGCGCCCGGATCCCTCCGGGCACCCACCCTGGATCACGAAGTCGTCGACGACGCGGTGGAAGGTGAGCCCGTCGTAGAAGCCGTCCCGGGCGAGGAACACGAAGTTGTTGACCGACTTCGGCGCTCGGGCAGGATCGAGGGCGATGACGATGTCCCCGCGGTCGGTCGCGATGGTTGCGATGTAGCGGCGATCAGGGTCGATGACCTGGTCGGCGGCGGTGTACTTCTTGGGCATCGGGGCAGTCTACCCGGGGTGCCCGGGTAGACTGCCTGGCCGCCGGACCGGATCAGACGGTTGCGCTCGATCCTGTCGCGGCGGCGGGGGACGGGGTCGTCGATGGGGTCTGTCCGAGTCCGCCGAAGCGAGCGCGGATGTGTGTGCTGAGGTTGAGGTTCATCAGCTTGGTGATCCCGGCGCCGGCGTCCGACGACAGCGTGGCCTCCTGCGTCTTCGAGATCTTGCCGTTCGCCTCAGCCTTGTTCAGCCGCGTCGTGACCTTGGCCATCACCGCGCTCTCCACGGCCTGCGACTTCGAGCCGTCGATCTGCGCCAGGGTCTCGCCGTTGAGCAGGTCCTTGAGCACCGTCGCGCGGCTGAGGCCGGTCTGCTGGACCGAGGTGCGGAAGAGCGCCAGAGCGATGCGCCGCGCGGCGAGAGCCTTCAGCGCCGGATGGGCGGCCTGGGCGCTCGGCGACGACGTGGCGGCGAGATCGGCCGCCCCGTTCGACACGGCCCCCGACGCCAGCGCCGGGACGATCGCCACCGTCGCGATCCCCGCGACCGCGGCGACGGCGAAGGCGGCGGCCGTGACCGCGACCCGCTTCGGGAGGAATGACTTTCCGAACATGCTGCCTGCTCCTGATCGTTTCGAGTTGTTCTATGGTGGTCGGTGTCCTCATTCTCGGCCCGCGATGGCGCGCGTTCCCTGAGCCAGGCCTGAGACGTGAGCCCTCAGACCCGTCCGACCGCCGCACGGAGGCAATACGTGGAGGGTGCCGCCCGCGGACCGGTCGTCGGGTTGTTTGGGGCCTTTGACACCGGCGAGCTGGGCGAGGTCGCGCTGCGCCGCGTCATCGAGAGGGAGCTGGCGCAGCGGAGGCCCGACATCGACGTCGTCGCGCTCGCTCCGTTCGGCGCCGAGCGACCGGTGCCAGGCGACGAGGGCCGGCCCGCGCGCCCGCTGCCGCACGACGGAACAACCCCCCAGGGACTCGAACTCGACGCCCTCATCGTCGCGGGCGACGTGCTGGCCGACGACCGCTCATGGGCGGCGCGCTATCCCGTGGAGACGGACGCCATCGCCGCCAGGGGCGTCGCACCGCTGGTGCTTGAGGGACAGATCGGGGCAGCTCCGGGCGCCGGCATGGTCACCTGGTTCGGGGTCGGCGCGCCTGACCCCGGCGTCGACGTCGGCCCAGCGCTCGGCGCACGGTCCGTGTGGGTGCGGGACCCGGCCACGCTCTCGCGGATCGGCGGTACCGCCGTGTACTCCGGCGATCCCCTGTTCCTGGCGGCGCGGGTGTTCCCCGCTGAGGCCATCCGAAAGCGCGCGGACCTCCTCCGGCTGTGCGGCGCCCTCCCTCCCGGCCGGCGGCTCGTCGTGGAGTGGTCGCACGGCGGAGCCTCGGATCTCGAACACGCCGGTCCGGCGCTGTCGGGGGCGCTGCGGGCGGACCCGTCGCTCGTCGTGATCGCCGTGACCCTCACGCCGCAGGCGCCGGGCGACGGATGGCCGCTCGGCGTCGAGGGGCTGCTTGCCGAGCGCCTGCACCACCTTCCTGTGTGGGCTGGGCTCGATGACCTTGCCGCGACGGTGTCCGGAGCCGCGGCCGTGATCGCGACATCCCCTGCCGGGGCGGATCTTGCGGTGGCACTCGGCGCGCCGGTGGCCGCAGTGTCCGGGGCCGGCGGCGACCGCTTCGACCCGATCATCCCGGTGCTCGAACCCGATGGCCTCGCAGCCGGGATCGCTCAGCTCCTGGGCACTGCGACCCCGGTTCAGCCCGGCGATGCGGTGCGCCGCCTCGACGAGGCCTTCGCTGAGCTGGCGGAGCGGCTGCCTCGAACCCCGGGATCCGACTGGACGATCCCCGAACTCGGAGCCGGTCGCGTCGGCGCTCGACATCCTCCAGCAGCGCCTCGTGGACGAACGGACGTCGCTCGCGGCGGAGATCTCCCGCCTCCAGGCCGAGCTCGACCACCTCCGCGCCTCCCCCGAGCATCGAATCGCGAAGCCCGTCCGCGACGCGTACCAGCGGTGGCAGCAGCGCCGAACGTGATCCGTTTTCCCGAGGTCGCCGCCCCGGACGTCACGGTGGTCGTGGTCACCTTCAATCGCTGGGACCTCACCAGGCAGGCGCTCTCGCTGCTCGTCGAGTTGACGGAGCCTCGATACGAGGTAGTGGTGGTCGACAACGCCTCCACCGACGGCACCGCAACCGAGCTCGACCGGGTGGCCGGCGCATCGATCCTGCGCAACCAGCGCAATCTCGGGTTCGGGCCCGCGTGCAACCAGGGGGCTGCGATGGCCCGTGGGCGCCACCTCCTGTTCCTCAACAGCGACGCATGGGTGCGACGAGGGTGGCTCGACCCACTGCTCGAGGTTGCCGACGAGGATCCGGGCGTCGCCGCGGTGGCGTCCCGGCTCCTCTACCCCGACGGGCGCCTCCAGGAGGCCGGTTCGATCGTCTGGCGCGATGCCCGCGTTCGCAACTACGGCGACGGCGACATCCCGACGAGGCCCGAGTACCTCTTCCGCCGCACGGTGGACTACGCCTCGGCGGCCTGCCTGCTCGTGAAGCGCGCAGCGTTCGTCGCCGTCGGTGGGTTCGATCCGCGCTTCGCACCGGTGTACTGCGAGGACGTCGACCTTTGCCTCCGCCTCGCCACCGATCAGGGACGCGTCGTCTATCAGCCCCGCTCGGTTGTCGAGCATGTGCGCGGCGCGTCGAGCCTTGCCGGCTTCCAGCGATCGCGTATCGAGCGCAACCGCCGCCTCCTCCGCGCTCGGTGGCGATCGGTGCTCGACCGCCGCCCACCGGAGAGCCGGCGACTGGAGCCAGGTGCGCTCATCGGCGGGCGAGATGCGATGACCTGCGAACGCGTGCTGATCCTCGCGGGACCGCGGCCCGACGCGAACGGATCGGCAGAGCAGCGGCGCCTCCACGAGCTCGTCTCGGGCGCGGTCCGGCTCTGGCCCGATGCGCGGTGGACGGTGGCCTCCCTCGACGGTGATCCGGTCACGCAGCCGGACGAGCTCGGTGACGCCGGCATCGAGGCGGTCACCGGCGCGCCCTCCTGGGAGGGCTTTCTTGCCGCCCGCCGCCACCACTACGGGATCGTCGCGATCGCCGACGACCGGTGGACGCGGGGCGCGCTTGATACGGCCATTTCGAGCACGCAGCCACAAGCTGTGAGACATTTGCTGGAGGAGAGCGTCGATCTTGCGGCGCTCGCCGCCACCCTTGGTCGGCCCGTCCCGGGTCGTCGGACGCCGGTGCGTTAGAGTGGCGATCCCGGAGAGGCAACAAGGAGGCGCTCAATGAAGGTCGTCGTCTGCGTCAAGCAGATCCCCGACCCCAACACCACGGGTCAGCTAGACCCGACCACCCATCTGCTCAAGCGCGATGGAGTCGAGGTGGTCATCGACCCCGGTGACGAGTTCGGCGTTGAGGCCGGCCTCCAGATGGTCGAGGCACAGGGCGGCGAGGTGACGGTCGTCTCGATGGGCCCCGAGCGCGGCCTTGACGCGGTCCGCAAGGCGCTGGCGATGGGCGCGTCCAAGGGTGTCCTGGTCAGCGACGACTCACTCCGTGGCTCCGACGCGCTCACCACGGCGCGCGTGCTTGCCGCAGCGATCACCCGCGAGGGATTCGATCTCGTGATCACGGCCACCGAGTCCACCGACGGGTACTCGGGCGTCGTCCCCCAGATGATCGCGGAGCTGCTCGACGTTCCTGCGGTGACGTTCGCGAAGACGCTCGCCGTCGAGGGCTCGACACTCAAGGTGAAGCGGCAGACGGAGGCCGGGTACGACCTCGTCGAAGCGCCGCTCCCCGCGGTGGTCAGCGTGACGGCCGGAGTCAACGAGCCACGCTACCCGTCGCTCAAGGGGATCATGGGGGCGAAGTCCAAGCCCCTCGACCGGATCACGCCCACGGACCTCGGCCTCGAAGGTGTAGGCGGCGCGACCGCCGGCCAGAGCATCACGAGTGTCGAGCCCGCCCCGCAGCGTGCCGCGGGCACGATCATCAAGGACGACGGCGAGGGGTACCTGCGAATTGCCGAGTTCCTCGCTGAGAGGAAGGTGATCTGACCGATGGCTCTCAAGAAGATCTGGGTATTCGCGGAGATCGCGGGCGGCAAGCCTGACACCGTCGCCCTCGAGCTGCTGACCAAGGCACGTTCGCTCGCCGGCACCGTCGAGGCGGTGGCGTTCGGCCCCGACGCCGAGGCGGCGGCCGCCGAACTCGGGGCCCACGGGGCGACGACGCTCTTCGCCGGGACCGACCCCCTATGGGCGGAGATCCTCCTCGGCGGCCCTGCCGCCGACGCCATGGCCGCGCTCGTCGAGAAGCACAATCCCGACCTGCTGCTGTTCGGCATGACGTACACCTCCCGTGACGTCGCCGGCCGGCTGGCCGTCAAGCTGAGGACCCCGGTGATCGCCAATGGCCTCGACCTCAGCGACGGCGACGGCGTGGTGGTCCAGTCGTCGGTCTTCGGAGGCAGCCTGAACGTGGCGACGCGGTTCGAGGGCATCACGCCCGCGATCGCGGTCATCAAGCCGAAGTCGTTTGCCGCCGAGCCCGGCGGGGGCGGCCCCGCGGCGGTGGTGCCGGTCACCACGCCCATTGCCGACAAGCACCGCAGCGTCCGGGTGACCGAGCGCGTGGCCGACGTTGCCGCCGGGCCCAAGCTCGAGGAGGCGCCGGTGGTCATCAGCGGCGGCCGCGGCCTCGGCGACGCGAAGAACTTCGAGCTGCTCGACCAGCTTGCCGCCGCGCTCGGCAATGCCGCAGTCGGCGCCAGCAGGGCGGTCGTCGACGCCGGCTGGGTGCCGTACGCCATGCAGGTCGGCCAGACCGGCAAAACGGTCAAACCCGCCGTGTACATGGCGTTTGGGATCAGTGGCGCAATGCAGCACACGGTCGGGATGAAGGGCGCGAAGGCGATTGTTGCCGTCAATAGAGACGAGAACGCACCGATCTTCAAACTCGCCGACCTCGGCGTGGTGGGAGATGCTCTCAAAGTGCTTCCCGCGCTCACCGAGGAGCTGCGAAAGCGCCGGTCATGAGCGCAGCGTTGGCGCAACTGCAATCAGGCGACGATCCGCCGGGGCCGAAATTCGCGGGTATACTCGGATCTGCGATGGACGACAAGGTCATTGTCGACCTTCTGGGTCAGGTCGGAAACCTCTTCACGTCCAGTCTGGAACTGAAAGAGACGATCGACTTCATGCTCAAGGCAGCAGCCGACCTCGTCGACTGCGACGCCGCGACCGTGTTCCTCATGGACGAGGACGGTCTGGGACTGTCGGCGATTGCGACGTTTCCATTCACCGACAACCTCGGCCAGGTCGCGCGATTCGAGCTCGGCGAGGGCATCGTCGGTTGGGCCGCGCAACGGCGCAAGCTCGTCTCGGTCGCCGATGCCACCAAGGACCGGCGCTTCAAGACCCTCGGGCTCGCGTACGCGCCGCGGTCGTGTCTGGTGATGCCACTCGAGTCACCCCAGCGTCTGGTCGGCGCGCTGACCCTCGCCCGCCGCGAGGTGCAGCCGTTCACGAGCATCGAGCAGGCCTTGATGCGGATCATCGCAAGCCAGGCCGCGATCAGCATCGACAACGCCCGCCTCTACACGGCGCAGCGTGCGCAGCTGGGCGAGATCGCGACACAGAAACGCGAGGTCGAGATTGCCAACGCGCAGATCGCAGAGATCTCGCGGCTGAAGAGCGAGTTCCTCGCAAACATGAGCCACGAGCTGCGCACCCCGCTCAATGCGATCCTCGGATTCAGCGAGATCCTCAAGGACAACCTGGTCGATCTCACGCCCCAGCAGCGCCAGGAGTGCCTGCAGAACATTCACGCGTCCGGCAAGCATCTGCTCGAGTTGGTGAACGACGTGCTCGACCTCAGCAAGATCGAGGCAGGCCGGATGGAGCTGTCGTATGACCGTTTCGGGGTTCAAGATGCGGTCAAAGAAGTCCATAACGTCATCCGCTCCCTGAGCGAGAGGCGTGACATCGACCTGAGCATCGACGTGGTGCCCACCCACCTCGAGATCCGCGCCGACAAGAGCAAGTTCAAGCAGGTGCTCTACAACCTCCTCAGCAATGCGATCAAGTTCACGCCCCAGGGCGGCAAGGTCTGGGTGTCCGCGCGCGCCGATGCCGAGGATCTCCTGGTCGATGTCGGGGACACCGGCGTCGGCATCCCGCTCGAGCACCAGACGCGCATCTTCGACGAGTTCTACCAGCTCGAGCACGCCAGCACCCGTCAGGTCGAGGGCACCGGGCTCGGGCTCTCGCTCACCCGCAGGCTCGTCGAGCTGCACGGCGGGAGCATCTCGCTC
Source organism: Candidatus Dormiibacterota bacterium (assembly GCA_963848445.1). Taxonomy (GTDB): domain Bacteria; phylum Chloroflexota; class Dormibacteria; order Aeolococcales; family Aeolococcaceae; genus Palsa-851. Next base: position 35,456 of record CAWKDT010000003.1, on the reverse strand, counting down.
GTCAGCGACCCCGGCAGGGGATCGGTGTTCACGTTCCGGCTACCTCTGACAGGAATTGAGATCCTGAACGGCCATCGCCACAACCGCATCCTGCTGGTCGAGGACAACGCCAGCAACCGTGACCTGGCGAAGATGGTGCTCCTCGGCAGCGGGTTTGACGTCGATATCGCGGTCGACGGCGAGGAGGGTCTCCACAAGGTCCGGTCCAAGGTCTACGATCTCGTGCTCATGGATGTGGAGCTGCCCGGCATGGACGGGTTGACTCTGACGAGGATGCTCAAGGCGGATCCGAAGACGGCCGGAGTACCCGTGGTCGCCCTCACGGCCAACGCCATGAAAGGCAACGAACAGGAAGCGCTCGCCGCCGGCTGCTCCGGCTACATCACCAAACCAATCGAGGTGGCCAACTTCGTGAAGCGCATCTCCACATTCATCGAGGTGCCCGTCTGATGAGCGGAGCCGGAAAGACCATCCTCATCGTCGAGGACGACCCCCCGAGCCGCGAGGTGGTGCGGCTTGCCACGAGCGCGCAGAACCACACCCTGATCGAGGCCGCGACCGGCGTGGAGGGGCTCAACCTCGCCCGTGAGCAGAACCCCGACCTGATCATCCTCGACGTGAACCTTCCGGGAATGAGCGGGCTCGACGTCTGCCGCCGGCTCCGTGCCGAGGGTGCGCGGGTGCCGATCATCATGCTGACCGCGAAGAGCGACACGATCGACGTGGTCGTCGGCCTCGAGCTCGGAGCGGACGACTACGTCACGAAGCCCTTCGAGGTCCGCGAGCTGATGGCGCGCATCGGCGCCCACCTGCGCCGCAGCGAGATCTCCGCGCAGGAGCAGCCCCGTGACCGGTTCGAGTTCCCGGGCCTCACCATCGACCTCGGGCGCCGTCAGGTCTTCCGCGACGGCGAGGAGGTGATGCTCACGCTCACGGAGTTCAACCTCCTCGCGCTGCTCGCGTCCCGCCCCGGTCAGGTCATGAGCCGCGGCGAGCTGCTCCGCCGGGTGTGGGGCTACGAGGTCGAGATCGAGACCCGCACCGTCGACGCGCACGTCTACCGGCTGCGCCGCAAGATCGAGCCCGACGCGGAGAAGCCGACGTACATCCACTCGGTGCCGGGGATCGGGTACCGGTTCTCAGGGTAACGCTCCGCAGCCGCAACGCTGTGTGGCACCGGAGTGGGGGGTCCATGGGCTCGCTGCTCAGACAGCCCTCCGCGGTTCGCCTTCGCGCAAGCAGATTGTCGCGCTCAGTCGAACCGCTGCGGGAACTCGCGACGAGCCCATGGACCCCCCACTCCGGCGGACGCGTTGTGCCGTAGCTCCGCTGCTCAGACAGCCCTCCGCGGTTCGCCTTCGCGCAAGCAGATTGTCGCGCTCAGTCGAACCGCTACGGGAACTCGCGACGAGCCCATGACCCCCCACTCCGGCGGACGCGTTGTGCCGTAGCTCCGCTGCGCCGAGTTTCAGGCGTAGGCGAGTTCGACTGTGGACTTTGTAATCCAGCCGACCACGGACTCGGCGTCGATACCCTCGGGTGCTCCGGGCGGCGCGAGGGCGCTGCGAAGGATGTCCAGGCCTCGAGGCATATCCTCGTTCACGTTCCCGGCGGCCACGAACTCAAAGGACAGCACCAGCTCACCGGTGGCCTTGTCAGCGACGACCATCGGGCCCATCGCCAGAGGGTGACCGTCGAGGCCCATCATGAGTGCGTCGGTGACGGCCTCAAGGTGGTCCGGGGGAAAGCCGCCAAACCGAGCCTCGAACATTCCGATCGTTTTCATCGTTTTCTCGTTCTACCCTGCTCGAAGATTATGCCGAGGATCGTCACGCCATCCCCCAGGATCCGTGCCGTGGCTTCGCTTGCTGGTAGGGTGCTTCGCGCAGGCGTCCGCGGATCTCCTGCGGGCTCGTTCTAGGCCCCAGCGCGGTCGCGAACCCATGTCAGGTGTGCTGTGTCGTGGACGGCGAGAGACTCGGAGAGGTGGAAACGGCGCACGGGCAGGGCGTCAGCGTCGAACAGCGCCGGGCCGGAACCCAGTGCGGTCGGTGCGATGGTCACACGCACTTCGTCCACCCTGTCAAGCATGAGCGCCTGACCGGCCAGGTTTCCCCCGCCGCTGAGCCAGACCCGGTGGTGACCGCCGCCTCGATCTCGTTGAACGCGCTCTCTACCGTGCCCTCGACTCGCGTGAAACGCGCTGCGGTGGCGCCGACCGAATCGACCAGGGTGGAGTCGTGTGAGACAAGCCAGGTCGGCAAGTCACCGTGCGGCCAGCCATGACCGCCGCGGAGCAACCAGCGCAGGGTGTTTGCGCCAACCATCACGGCATCGACTGTTGCGAGGAACGCTGCGAATCCGTGCTCGTCCCCACCTGAATCGCTGTCCATGGTGTTGAGGAAGTCGAGGCTGTCATTGGCATCGGCGATCCTGCCGTCCATCGACATTGCCGTGTACCAGATCACGTACATGGCGCCATGGTACGAAGAAACGTAACGAGGTCTCCCGGGTTTCTGCATCACCAACCGAATGCGAAGGAAACGGCACAGAGCGTGCAAGGCGAGAGGGGGACGGGAAAGCTCTCAGCGAATCCGGTCGCGAGCGAGTGAGCGCGACAATCTGCGTGCGCGAACGAGCGAGCGAGCCGGTCTGAGCACGAGAGCTTTCCCGTCCCCCTCTCGCCCGACCACGACGCATGTGACTGCGAAGCGTCAGTAGATGAATCCCAGAATCGCAGGATCCGAAGCGCTGACGGTGCGCTCGTCGACGCGGCCCCATCCGCCGCCGTCCGCGTAGTAGTTCATCTCGGAGATGGTGAACGTGCCGTCGCCATTCACGTGCTCGACATATGCGACGTGGCCGACCCATCCGATGTTGAAGACGACGATCGCGCCCTGAATCGGAACGTGCCCTTCGGGACGGCGGCCGCGCGCCGACCACCACCAGTTGCCGGCGTTGCCGCCCCAACTCACGGCGCGTCGAGTCGCGACGTAGTACGTGCACTGTCCGTACGGAAAGTGATCCGCCAGTGTCGGTGCTGACGGGACCGCGGGAATCCCGGCCTGCGCGTCCGCGAAGTACGCGGAGATGAGCGACCCCGCGGGGGCACCGGAGAGCGGCACCTGCAGATATGTGCCGCCGGTCATGGGCTCGTTGCTGGCCAGGGCGTTGTAGTCGAGGATGAGCGCGGGATCGAGATGCATTCGCGCCGCGAACGCAGTGGGCGTCTCTCCGGGATGCACCTGCACCAGCGCGCCGGCTCCCGGCGGCACGAGCAGCGTCGCCCCCGCTTTGGGCGTCGCCGACTGCCCGAGCTGGTTGGCCCAGCGGATCGTGGGCACGGCAACCGAGTACTGAGCCGCGAGCGTCGACAGCGTCTGCCCGGGCTGCAGCACGACGTTCTGTGCGGGCTTCACCGCCAGCGCCGACACCGTCGCGGACGTCTGGACGATCGCGTTGATCTGGATCGCTGCGAGATTCCGGAGCGCCGGGGCGGGTGGTGGGGTGGCCGGTCTGGCCACGAGCACCACAAGGATTCCCGCGGTTGCGAGCACCCATAGGTGCCGGACGAAGCGATGAACGTGGGTCGCGATCGGTGCTCCCCTCGCTTGTTGCTGTGAAACGATGTTGCCTCCGGGCATCCGCCCTCCTACCCGGAGATCGCGGGCGACCGTACCAGAATCGGCTTTCCCCCGTCAAAGTGAGCGGGTGAGCGACGAGACGCCCCCAGTCCTTGCCTCCGTATGGCGTGGCGGTGTGTGTGAAGCCCGGATCCGGGGCCACGTCGTCGTTGCCACCGCGACCGGTGAGGTGATCGGCGCGGCCGGCGACCCGAACGCGCTGACCACGCTGCGCAGCTGCGTCAAACCGTTGCAGGCGCTGCCGTTCGTGCGGCTCGCGGCGGACGAGCTGGGGGTCTCCGAGGCGGAGGTCGCCATCGCCTGCGCCTCCCACCAGGGCGAGGACGAGCATCTGGCGACGGTGCGCGAGCTCCTGGGCAGGGCACGGGTCAGCGAGAACGCATTGGGGTGCGGGCCGCAGCTGCCGTACAACGAGGAGGCCGCGCGGCGGCTGCTCGCCTCCGGGGGCACCCCGCAGCCGATCCACAACAACTGCTCGGGGAAGCACGCGGCGATGCTGGCCACCTGCGCGGTGATGGGCTGGCCCCTCGACGGGTACAAGGACAGCGCGCACCCGGGCCAGCGCGCCGTCACCCAGGCGCTCGAGGAGATGCTCGGTCTCGATCTCGCGCACGGCCCCCAGGGCATCGACGGTTGTGGCCTGACCACGTACGGGACCCCGCTCGCGGCGATCGCGCGCGGGTTCGCCGCCGCGAGCGCGGATCCGGCCTTCCGGCGTTGCCAGGACGCGATGGCAGCGAATCCTCATCTCGTCGCCGGCACCCGGAAGTTCGACACGGCACTCCTCGCCGAGTCCGGGACCCGGGTCACCGCCAAGATCGGTGGCGCCGCGGTCTGGGCGGCGGTGGTGCGCCCGGGAGGCCCGGGCATCGCCATCAAGCTGGAAGCCGGATCGGCCGACGCCATACCGGTCGCCGCCATCGCGGTCCTCCAGCGGCTCGGCATCCTCGACGGAGCGCTGCCCGAGGGGCTTCGCGGCTTCGCCACATTGCCGCTGCACAACTGGGCCGGGGCCCAGGTCGGCGACATTCGAGCCGAGCACGATGCGCTGCGGTCGATCCCGCCGATCCAGCCGCCGGAACCGTTTTGACTCGGGCCGATGCCAGGTGTATGGTGGGCCCCTGGGAATGTTGATACGGATGTCAACTTGTGGGGTGAACGCTTCTTCTGACGCGTTCAAAACGCGGCGTGTAGTTTCGGCAGACATCCACGTTCCGGGTTGAGGAGTCGTCCATCGATGCCAGATCGCAGTCACGTCGGGCGGCGCTACACGGCGCCGGGTCAGCGGATCGACCCGGAGCAGGCCGAGCGCATGGCCGCAGCGATCGCCGGACCGGACCCTGTGCGCGAGCCGGGCGGCGTCCCTCCGACCTTCGCGGCCGTGTACTGCCTCGGGCCGCCGCTCCTCCAGCTGTTCAGCGATCCCGAGGTTGGCATCAACCTTGCCGGTCTGATCCACGGCGAGCAGTCCTTCGAATGGCCGGCCCCGATCCGGCCGGGTGACGTGGTCGACTCGAGCGCCGAGATCACGAGCATCGAGAGCAAGCGTGGGATGACGTTCGTGCGCCTTGCCATGGAGGCGGTCCGCCCCGCCGATCAGACCGTCGTGTGCCGCGGCACCGCCTTGATGATCGTGAGGGCGGCGGCATGACCGCCCTTGCGCGCTCGGTTGTGGGCGCCGGCGACAGCATCGCTCCGCTCTCTCGAACCGTCACCCAGGACCAGATCGACGCCTACGCCGAGGCCTCGGGCGATCACAACCCGATCCACGTCGATCCGGAGTTCGCGAGGTCCGTCGGCCTGCCCGGCGCCATCGCGCACGGCCTCCTCGAGCTCGGCATCCTCGCCGAAGCCGTTGCGGGCTGGGCGGGCGGCAATGACAACCTGCTCAGTCTCTCGTGCCGGTTCAGCAAGCCGTTGCTCGCCGGCGACACGATCTTGTGCACCGGGACCGTCATCGACGTCGACGATGCGGAGGGAATCGCCACCCTCGAGGTGGGGGCGTCCTCGGATCGCGGCGACCGGGTGTTGACCAACGGCCGGGCCACCGTCCGGCTTTCACGCTGAGGGAAACCACCATGGCACTCGACTTCTCTCTGAGCCGCGAGCAGGAGGAGATCCGCGACCTCGCCCACGAGTTCGCCGAGAAGGAGATGCGCCCGGTCGCCGAGCGCTACGACGAGACCGAGGAGACCCCGTGGGAGGTGATGCGCAAGGCGCACGCTCTCGGGCTCGACGCGACCGCGAGCCTCCCGGAGGAGTACGGCGGCGGCGGGATCGATCTGCTCACCAACCTGGTGAAGGAGGAGGAGCTCGCCTGGGGCGACGCCGGCATCGCCGTCTCGATCGGCGCGACCGGGCTCGCCGGCGCCGCCATCGTCGCCATGGGGACCGAGGAGCAGAAGCAGAAGTACATCGGCATGCTCACCGACCCCAAGGAGATGCGGCTGGCGGCGATGGGGCTCACCGAGCCCAACAGTGGCTCGGACTCGCTGGCGCTGGAGACCACCGCCACGCGTGTCGACGGTGGCTACGTCCTCAACGGCACCAAGCAGTTCTGCACCAACGGCGGCATCGCCGACGTCCAGGTCGCGTTCGCGACCACCGACAAGACGCTGGGCCCGGCCGGTATCGCGGGGTTCGTGATCGAGAAGGGAACGCAGGGGATGCGTCAGGGCCGGAAGGAACGCAAGCTCGGGGTCCGCGCGTCGCACACCGCGCAGGTGATCTTCGAGGACTGCTTCATCCCTGACGAGCAGCGCCTGGGCCACGACAGGAATGGCAAGGAGACCGGGCCCGGAGCGATCGGCGCCATGATCATGCTCGAGGCGACGCGGCCGATGGTCGCGGCAGGCGCGATCGGCATCGCCCGTGCCGCGTTCGACTTCGCGCGCGACTACTCGCTGCAGCGCGTCGCGTTCGGCAAGCCCATCGCCAAGCACGAGGCCATCGCGTTCAAGCTCGCCGACATGGCGACCGAGATCGACGCCGCCCGCCTGCTCGCGTGGCGCGCCGGCTGGATGGCCATGAACGGCATTCCTTTCGCCCGCGGTGAGGGATCGATGGCGAAGCTCTACGCCGGCGACATGGCCATGCGCGTCACCGTCGACGCCGTCCAGATCCTCGGCGGCTACGGGTATATCAAGGACTACCCGGTTGAGCGGTTCATGCGCGACGCGAAGATCTATCAGATCTGGGAAGGCACCGCCGAGATCCAGCGCCTCGTGATCAGCCGGTACGTGCTCGGTGAGCGGACGGCGACCGCCCGCCCGAAGCTCGTCGAGAACCCGCCGCCGGTGAGCGTCGCCGCGGCGAGCTGACCAGTCGGGCCGGGCATACCCCGGCGCTAAGCTCTCGCACGGCCGTCGTGTTCACCAGGAGATTCCCATGTTCGAGCTGACCGGAAAGGTCGCCGTCGTCACCGGAGGGTCGCGCGGGCTCGGGAGGGCCGACTGCCTCGCGCTCGCGCGAGCCGGGGCGGACGTCGTCGTCACCGACATCCTCATCGAATCGGATCCCGCGATCGAGGAGAGTGCCGAGAAGGCGCAGTCCGCGCTGGCGCAGCTGTTCACGTCGCAACACGTCGTGTATGCGGAGCAGACCAGCGAGGAGATCCGTCAGATGGGCCGGCGCTCCGCCGCCATGAAGATGGACATCACGAACCGCGAGCAGATCCGCGAGGTATTCGCCGCGATCAAGAAGGACTTCGGCTCCATCGACATCCTCGTGAACAACGCGGGGACCCTCGACCACATCGCGCAGATCGAGCATCAGAGCGACGAGCTGTGGGACCGCGACCTGCGCGTGAACACGTCGGGTGCGTACAACTGCACCAAGGCGGCGTGGCCGTACATGCGCGAGCAGGGATGGGGCCGCGTGGTCTACATGGCATCGGTTGCGGGAACGCTCGGCGGATTCGGGCAGGCGTCGTACGCGGCGACGAAGGCGTCGGTGATCGGGCTCGGCAAGTCGATGGCGCTCGAAGGTGCGCGCTTCGGCATCACCGCGAACATCATCGCGCCGGGCATCATCGGGACCGAGGCGTGGAAGATGGGCGACGCGCGCATGAACGACCGCATGGTGCTGCGCACTGCGATGCGCAGCGCGGGCGAGCCCGAGGACATCGCCAACACGATCGTCTTCCTCTGCTCACCGGAGGCGCGATACATCACCGGACAGGTCATCACCGTCGCGGGAGGCATCGACCTCTTCGTCTACTGACCCGCTCGCCCCGAGCGCGACGCCGCGGCAACCGGTGGACGTCGGCGTGACCTACTGGTCGCGCGAGGTCGGACCGTACGTGTGGCACGAGTTCGACGCCGAGCGCACCCGGGCCGAGCTGCAGGCGATCAAATCGGCAGGGCACCACGTCGTGCGCACGCACCTGCTCTGGGACGCCTTCATGCCGACGCCGTCGCGCGTCGAGCCGGCGCGCATGCGCGATCTTGAGCGGTTGCTCGCAACAGCCGCGGCGCTGTCGCTGCAGGTGATCCCCGTGCTGTTCGTGCAGACGCTGGGACGATGCGTGATGCTGCCCGGCTACGCCATCGACGCCGGCGCGCGACGGACGGCGGTGCGCCCGATCCAGAACGCCGTTGCGCAACCCGGCGGCCCGCGCTACGTGTACACCGACCCGCTGATGGTCGACGTCTGCGTGCGGTGGGTCGACGAGATGCTCGCCGCCTTCGCGGGGCATCCGGCCATCGCGATGTGGGACCTGGGGCACGACCCGGCCGGCGGCGTGCGGCCCCGGCGCATCGAGGATCTTCAGAAGTGGGTCGCGCTGCTCGCCGGCCGAATTCACGAGCGCGAGCAACGTTGCATGGTGTCATTGAGCGCCGACGATCTTGTGATTGCGCGTGCGGTGCGGCCCGCACTGATCAGCGCGTCGGTGGACGCGCTTGGGATCGATCTCACGGGCGGCGCGCTCGCGCAGGCGGGCGGCGTCTTCGAACCCGCGGCTGTCGCGTTCCTCGTGCAACTCGGTGAAGCGCTCGCCGGCGCGACGTCGTTGGTCGCGCACCTCAGGGCGCCCACCGCGCATGACGCCGGCTCTGCGCCGGCGGCGGACGACGCACCCGACATCGATGCGCCGGCGCGACGGTTTGCGGAAGGAGCGATCGATGCCGCGGCCGAGTCCGGATGCGCGGGCGTGCTTGCGGCCATGTGGAGCGGGCCGGGACCGCGCGCCGCCGCGGTCCCGCCGTTCGATCGCGATCCGCAGTTGCGCGATGGCGGCGTGCTCGACGCCTCGGGCACGCCGACCGCATTCGGCGGTGTCTGGATCGAACAGGCTCGCCGCGAGCGCGAGCGCGCCGCGCCGGCGCCGTGGCCACCGCACATCGACGTCGACGACTACTACGCGAATCTTCCCGAGAGCCTGCACGAGCTGCATGCGGCATGGGAGCGCGGCTCAAGCGAACAGCCTGCTATGCTGCGATGAGCACCGGAACGGCGGAGATCGTCAACATTCGGTGCTTCCATCGCGGTCTTTGCGGGTTCCCGTTGCTGACAGGGGACGCTCCCATGTGGTCGTGAACGCGGTGGGCGTCCGTGTCGGCGAGAGTCCTGGAGGACAAGCTGTGACCGCTGGCCGTATCAAGAAGATCATTCCCGACCGTGGATTTGGTTTCGTTCGCGCAGATGATGGCAATGAGGTGTTCTTCCATCGCACCGAGTTGACCACCGTCGACTTCGATTCCCTCCAGGAAGGCGAGCAGGTGACGTTCGACATCGTCGATTCGCCCAAGGGTCCGCGCGCTCGCAACCTGCAGAAGGTCTGATCGCAGCGGGGTGACCCGCTTCCCGATCTAGGAGTCGCTGCGCAACGAGCGCAGCCGGGCTACGGCGGCGTCCACGCGCGAGGTTTCGTGGCCGCGCAGGCGGATGACGAGTTCGCGTTTTTCCACGTGCGGGTACGAACCGACTGTGACGTCGGGGAACTCCTGTTCGAGCACCAGCATCGGCTGGTACATCTCGGATTCCGGCACCGACCGGTAGTGGACTTCGCGCACGACCGGCGCCGTCGCGCCGGTGAAGTACGTGGGGATGAGCTCCTCCTCGACGATCGTGCTGAACTCGCGCGGGATCCCGGGGAGCACGAACAGCCACCGGTCGTCGCCCAGGTCGATGGCGAGGGGCGGCGCCATCCCGCGCCGGTTGGTCAGCACGGTCGCTCCCGCCGGGACCATCGCGCAGCGGCGGTTCGCCTCGGAGACCACGGGTTGGTCGATCCACCCCGCCGCGTGCATTCGGCGCGCGAGCGCCTCGATGCCCGCGTAGGCGATCGAATTGAGCTCCACCGGCCGCCCCAGCGCCTCGGCGACCGCCTGGAACGTGCGGTCGTCCGGCGTTGGTCCGATCCCGCCGCAGACGGCGATCCGCGTGATCTCGGGGTCGGCGACAGCCCGATGGATGGCGCCGACGATCGCGGTGGCGTTGTCCCCGACCACCTCGATACGAACCACGGGCCGCCCGGCGGCGAAGGCCAGGCGGGCGAGCAGGCTCGAGTTGGTGTCCTGCGTGTGCCCGCTCAGGATCTCGTCGCCGACCGTCACGATGGCGGTCAGGCCGGTGGCGTTCGGCACCAGCGCAATATAGGGCTTGGTGAACGACACGACGGGCCGGGTACAATGCTGCGGCCCTGGGGTGGTGCTGATCAAGAGCTGCCCCGGCACTCACTCGCATTCCCCAGGAGACTGAGCGCATGCCGACCCTCGACCGCGCCGTGCTGTTTCCCATCGGCGCAGCTGGACTGCTCGCTCTCGTCTTCGCCGTCCTCCTGATCTTCTGGGTCCTCCGGCAGCCCGAGGGCAACGACCGGATGAAGGAGATCGCCAAGGCCATCCAGGAGGGCGCGTCGGCGTACCTCAACCGGCAGTACACGATCATCGCCGGGATCGGGGCCGTGATCTTCCTGTTCCTCACGTTCACGCTCGGATGGAAGACCGGGGTGCTCTTCCTGATCGGTGCGGTGCTGAGCGGTGCCGCCGGGTACGTGGGCATGAACATCTCGGTGCGGTCCAACCTGCGCACCGCCGAAGCCGCCCGCGGGGGCGTCAACCCGGCCCTCCAGCTCGCCTTCAGGGGCGGCGCGGTCACCGGGTTCTTCGTGGTCGGGTTCGGCCTCATCGGCGTCACCCTGGCCTACGGCCTCTTCAACGACTTCAACGCGCTCGTCGGGTTCGCCTTCGGAGCGTCGCTGATCTCGGTCTTCGCCAGGCTTGGGGGCGGGATCTACACGAAGGCCGCGGACGTCGGCGCCGACCTGGTCGGCAAGGTCGAGGCCGGCATCCCCGAGGACGACCCACGCAACCCGGCTGTCATCGCCGACAACGTCGGTGACAACGTCGGCGACTGCGCCGGCATGGCGGCCGACCTGTTCGAGACCTACGCGGTCACCGCAGTAGCGACGATGCTCCTCGGGAGCCTCCTCTACAAGAACGCGAGCGGCAATCCCAGCCTGGTCTTCGTCTTCTACCCGCTGATGCTCGGCGCTGTCAGCATCATCGCCTCGATCGTCGGGACGTTCTTCGTGCGCATGGGCAGGGGCACCTGGATCATGGGTGCGCTCTACCGCGGCCTCCTCGTCGCGGCGGTGGTCGCCCTCGCCGGGTTCCTGCTCATCACGGTGATCCTGAACAACGGCGGATACCTCGCCGGCTTCGATCATCCGGTCTTCAACCTGTTCTGGTGCGCGGTGATCGGCATCGTGATCACGATCCTGATCGTCGCCGTGACCGAGTTCTTCACCGGCGCCCAGTTCTGGCCGGTCCGCACCATCGCTCGGGCATCACAGACCGGGCACGCCACGAACATCATCGCCGGGCTCGCGATCGGCATGGAGGGCACGGCGATTCCCGTGCTCATCATCGCCATCGGCATCATCGCCTCGGCCGCGCTCGGCGGCCTCTACGGCATCGGCATCGCCGCGACGGCTCTGCTGAGCATGACCGGCATCGTCGTGGCGATCGATTCCTACGGCCCGATCACCGACAACGCCGGCGGCATCGCCGAGATGGCGGATCTGCCCGAGTCGGTACGGCTCGTCACCGACCCGCTCGACGCGGTCGGCAACACGACCAAGGCGGTCACCAAGGGATACGCGATCGGCTCAGCTGGCCTTGCCGCGCTGGTCCTCTTCGCAAGCTACACGGACATCCTCACCAAGACGCTGGTGGCGAACCACAAGGTGCCGCTCAGCTTCGATCTGACGGATCCGCCCGTCATCGCCGGGCTGCTGCTCGGCGGGATCATGCCGTTCCTGTTCGGCTCGCTGGCCATGCTCGCCGTGGGCCGGGCCGCCGGGGGCGTGGTCACCGAGGTTCGCCGCCAATTCCGCGAGATCCCCGGGATCATGGAGGGGACCGCCAAGCCCGAATACGGCAAGTGCGTCGCACTGGTCACCGCCGCCGCGCAGCGCGAGATGATCGTCCCGGGGCTGCTCCCGGTCATCGCCCCGCTCATCGTCGGCTTCATCCTGGGACCCCAGGCGCTGGGAGCGATGCTGCTCGGCACGATCGTCGTCGGTCTGTTCGTCGCCATCCAGATGACCACCGGCGGCGGCGCATGGGACAACGCCAAGAAGTACATCGAAGAGGGGAACTTCGGCGGGAAGGGCTCCGACACGCACGCCGCGGCGGTCACCGGTGACACCGTCGGCGATCCGTCGAAGGACACGGCCGGGCCGGCGATCAATCCGATGATCAAGGTGATGAACATCATCGCGATCCTCGCCATCCCGACGATCGCGCTGCATCACCTCTTCTACTGATCGGCGACACGAAGCGCCGCGCGTCATCGCCTCCGCATACTGTCGGCATGGCCCAGAAGGCCTTGCCCGCGGAGCACGGTGACCACCACGCGACCGCGCGCTCGCACCACCGGGACGTGCAGGGTGGTGCCGCGCGAGCTGCCGTCTTCGGCGTCAGCGACGGACTCCTGACCAACATCTCGCTGATCCTCGGCGTCGCGGGAGCCAATCCCCCAGCGTCCGTCGTGCTGCTGGCCGGGCTCGCGGAACTCGTGGCCGGGGGCTTCTCGATGGCGGCGGGGGAGTTCGTCTCGATGTCAGCGCAGTCGGAGCTGCTGCAGCGCGAGCTCGAGATCGAGCGCCGCGAGATCGAGCGTCACCCCGAGGCGGAGACCCGGGAGCTCGCGGCGGTCTACCGCCAGCGCGGCGTTGAGGAAGCCGATGCGCGCCGGGTCGCGGAGGCGCTCATGAAGAATCCCGAGATCGCCCTCGAGGTTCACGCGCGCGAGGAGCTGGGGCTTCGGCCGGGGAAGACCGGGAACCCGTGGCAGGCGGCCGTCTCGTCCTTCGCGACGTTCGTCCTCGGCGCATCGGTGCCGCTGATCCCCTGGTTCTTCATCAGCGGTCTCCCGGCCGCCCTGCTCTCGATCGGTCTGGGGGCCGTCGCCGTGGCTGCGGTCGGCTGGACGGTGGCGGTGTTTACCGGGCGCTCCCGGCCCCGGTCGGCTCTGCGCCAGCTCGCCTTCGCCACCGTCGCGGCGGGCGTCGCCTTTGGGGTCGGCCATCTCGTCGGGAACCTCGTGAACGTTCGAACTGGCTGATTCCGTTCCTGCAGCGTCATTCGGGATGGATGAACCCCGAGGCTAGAGTTGGAGCATGCGAAGAGCGGCAGGAGTGGCGGTGCTCGCCTTGGCCTGCGCGCTGCTGGTGCCGATCCTCGGGGCGACGCCGGTGGCGGCGCAGAGCCCGACCCTTGTTCCGGCGAATGGCAGTCCGTCATCGGGGCCTCCTGGGACCCTGATCACCTACATCTACTCTTACGGCGACGACTGTTCGACCATCACCGGCTATGCTCCGCCCTTCTCGGTCGTCCCCGTGTGGAACGGCATCACCGACAGTGCCAGGCGCCGTTCTCGCGACTGACACCTTGTGCTCGGGCGCCATCAGCGAGTCCGTGCCATTGAGCACGCCGCTCGGTGGTTACACCGTCGCGGCATATCTCGAAGAACTCGAGTAATACGCCTCTCCAAAGCCCGAATGAGGCCAGCGCGTCGTTCACCGTCACTCCCCCTCCGACCCCTCCCCCAACCCCGCCCCCAACGCGAACCCCGACCCCGCGTCCCACGCCGAGGCCAACCCCGCCTCCGACACCAACGCCCACCCCGCTCGCCACGCTGAAGCCCACGCCCAAACCCCTGCCCACACCGACGCCGTTCATCATCGGGGGCGGTGGAGGAGGATCGGGCGGCGGTTCGGCGGAAGGCGCTGCCGCATGTTCCGGCGGCATCGGCCGCAATCCGACCCCGAGTCAGCTGACGTCCGACATTGCCCAGCTGGCGGCGGGTGCGGACACCACGACGATCCAGATCGATCTGCTCGCCAGCAACGAGTACTACTCGGATGCCGGCAGCAGCCCGATCAAGTTCGTCATGCGCCTCTACGACGACGTCCTCCGGCACGACCCGACGCCGGTGGAGCTCGAGGCCGGCCTCATGACCGTGCCGGGCACCGGCGCGGGCGGGAGGAGCCAGCTGGCGCAGCAGGTGGTCCTCAGCGCCGAGGCCAGGGCGATCCGGGTCGACAGCATCTTCCACGCCCTGATCGCCACGTATCCGAACGACGCCGCGCTGGCGCTCTGGGTCAACCGGCTTCCCGGGTCGGGCACCACCGGCGTGTCGGGATTGACGATGCTTGCGGAGATCGCTGCATCTCCGACGTACTACGCCAAGGCCGGAGGCAAGCCCTCGATGTTCGTGACCCAACTGTACGAGGATCTGCTCAAACGCCCGCCGACCACCGCCGAGCTGGCGTCGGGCGCGGCGCTCATCAGAAGGATCACCGCCGGTGAATCCGGAGCCCGTTTCGATCTTGCGGTGAAGGTCGCCACCAGCACCGAGTTCCGCACCGACGAGATCAAGTCCTTCTACAACAACTACCTGCATCCGACGTGCGAGCAGGTCAGGGCGGAGGAGTGCGTCGTGGCACCGCAGTCGCCGACGACGAGTGAGCTCGAAGCGGCGCTCACGTCGCTCGCGGGCGGGTCGAGCGAGGAAAGCACCATCGCCGGCGTGCTGGGCAGCGAGCAGTACTACCAGAATCATGGCAGCACGCAGACGGGCTTGATCCAGGGGATGTACGAGGATCTGATCGGCCGCGAACCGACCGCCGCCGAGGTCCAGTCGGCGCTGACCAAGTACACAAACGACCCCGCGGGGCACATGAACTTCGCGAACGCCATGCTGAGCTCGCTCGCGTATCGCGATCTGCTCATCTCGTTCGACTATCAGCAGCTCCTCCTCAGGGCGCCGACCGATCAGGAGACGCATGCCGGCGAAGGGATCCTGGGTGGAGAGCTGACGTCGCTGCAGACGCCGGACGAGCTGCTGGTCGAGACGATCGTGGGAACGCCCCAGTACTACGGTGACTCCGGCGGAACCGACGTACGGTTTGTTGCGCAGACGATCAGCTCATTGCTGATGCGAGACGGCACCACGACCGAGGAGGACGTATACCTCGGCAAGCCCGCGCCGCACGATGGGGTCTGGCAGGCGGCCGTCGCCGAGGGCATCGTCGATGGGCAGGAATATCGAACCGACTTCATCCGCGGCGTGTACGCGCGGTTCCTCAGCTTCAGCATCTGCACCGAACCGAGCAGCACCGAGCCCGGATCCTCGGGCAGCCTGTTCAGCAAGGTGCCCGGCGGCTGGTTCGGGCTCGGGGTGCTCGTCGGTGTCGTGCTCATCGGCGCGGGCGCCGCGGCATTCTTCGCGCTCGAGCGGCGCCGTTTCTCGAGGGTCTACCCGAACGAGGCGCCGCGCCACCACGAGTGATCCGCTCTCGGGGGCGTGACCCGGTCCTCTAGAGTTGATGGCAGGGTGGACGAGTATCAGCTGGAGATCCAGTCCATACGCCGCACGCTCGCCCGTCTTCGCGATGAGGAGGCCGATCCGGCGCTCATCGAGGAATACGAGACCGAGTACCGCAACCTCAGCTCACTGTACAAAGCTGCCACCGACACGTTCGCGGCTGAGGAGCTGGAGCCGCGCCTGGCAACCGCCCTTGCCGAGCTCGGGTTTGGCGAGTGGACGCTCAGCAACGTGTACAGCTTCGTGTACGACGCGTCGATGGAGCTTCCGGTCGATGACGGACGCGAGCTCGCGCGGCGCGTCGACGAGACCGACTACGCGGCCTCGCTGCTCGGAGCGCTCGACGGGGAGCGCTGAGCGGGGATCTTCTTCCCCGGGTTCAGCACGCCGCGCGGATCGAGCGCCAGCTTGATGCGGCGCATCAACTCGACCGTCCCCGGCCCCAGCTGACGCTCCACGTACGCGAGCTTGGTCGCTCCGACCCCGTGCTCGCCCGACAGCGACCCGCCCATGCTCAGTACGGTCTCGAAGAGCTCGGCGGCCGCCGCATCAGCGCGTGCGCGCTCCCCCTTGACGCGGGGATCGATGAGGAAGGTGGCGTGCACGTTGCCGTCGCCGAGGTGACCGAAGTTCACCACCGCCAGCTCGTGCCGGGTTCCGAGCTCGCGGGTGTGGGCGACCAGTTCGGCCACGCGATCCCGGGGCACCACGACGTCCTCGTTCACCTTGCCGATCTGCACCTTGGCAACCGCGGCGCTCACCGCCTTGCGCGCCGCCCAGAGCCGCTCCGCCTGCCCGGGCTCGGTGGCGCGCTGGAGCTGCGAGGCCCCGGCGCGCGTGATCGCGGTGCACGTGGCATCGGTGTCCGCCCCCACCGCCACGGGGTCTCCCTCGAGCTCGACGATCAGCAGCGCCTCCGCGCCCCCGCCGATGTTTCCGCCCCCGGCTGTGCGCACCGCCTCGAGGGCGGCGGCGTCGAGAAACTCCATCGCCGCCGGCACGATTCCCGCCGCGCTGATCCCGGCGACCGCCGCGGCGGCACGATCCATGCCGCTGAAGGTCGCCGCCAGGGTCGATCTCGACTTCGGTGCGGGGATGACGCGGAGGAGGACCTCGGTGATCACACCGAGCGTTCCCTCGGAGCCCACGAGCAGCGGGAGCAGCCCTGACGCGGATGCGTCGCCGCCCTCGCCGACGCGGACGACCTGCCCGTCTGCGAGCACGGCGGTGAGACCGGCGACGAAGTCCGCGGTGACCCCGTAGCGGAGGGTGTGCGGCCCTGCGGCGTTGCAGGCGACGTTGCCGCCGATCGTCGAGGTGCTCGAGGAGCCGGGATCCGGCGGGTAGTACAGACCTGCGCCGGCGGCGGTCGCGTGGATGGCCGCGGTGATCGCTCCCGCCTGAGCGTGCAGGCGCATCGCCTCCGGCTCCATCCCGAGGATCCGATTGAGACGGGTGAGGCTCAGGACCACGCCGCCACGTGACGGAGAGGCCCCCGCCGCGTAGCCGGTGCCGGCGCCGCGGGGGACGATCGGAACGCGGTGGAACGCACAGACGCGGACGACGCCGGCGACCTCCTCGGTCGACGAGGGGAACACCACAGCATCGGCGAGATGGCGTTCGCCGGACGCTCCCCACGCGTCATAGGCGTACGCGGCGAGATCCGCAGGACGGGTGTAGACGTGTGAGGGGGCGACCTGACCCTCGAGGTCGCGAATCACGCGGCGATCGAGCATGCCCGCCGCATTGTAGAGAGCGCATCAATTCGGGTGCGCTCGCTCGAGGGCTCCGGCCGATGGATCAGGTGTCGATGGCGTTGAATACTCGGGTGCGAACCCGCGCCTGGCGTTGCGCGCTCGGGTTGGTGATCGTCATGGTCGCCAGCGGCTGCTCGTCGAGCGTCGTCCGACCCCCGCAGATCCGCGTCGCGCCGGTCCGCCCCGTCGCCGCGCCCCCGCAGGTCATCGCGCTTGGCCAGACCTTCGCGCATCAGTTCGCCTCCGGCGCTTACGCATCGCAATGGAGCGAGCTGGCGCCGGAGGCGCAGGCGATGTGGCCGTCCGAAGCGGCACGCACGGCGATGCTTTCGAGGAAGTTCGCCCATGCACCGGTATCGGAACTCGCCCTCGGCACCCCGGCGCTGGAGGCCATGTGGACGGCGCCGGAAGACCCGGCGCTGCGCGTGGCGGACGTTTGGAGTATTCCGATACAAATAGCGTTCGCCGAGCCCCGATTGCTGCGGCCCGACGGCGTGGCCGCCCTCTTCTCGATGACAGCGCTGCAGATCGTCATGGGGCTGGGCTTCAGGGTCGCCGAAATCGTCGGTGAGGGGCCGGCATCGATCGATGCGCCGATCATCCTTCCCCCGACGATCCCGGCAGCCACCGTCGCCGTCCCGATCCTCATGTATCACCTCGTGGATGAGATCCCGCCCCGTTCCATCGAGCCCTCGGCCTACGGGTGGCGGCTCGAGGTGGGACTCACGACGTTGCCGAGCGCGTTCGACGCGCAGATGGCATATCTGGCGAGCATCAGAGCACATGCGATCTCGCTGCAGCACCTCGCGGACGCGATGCTCTATGGGCTGCCACTGCCCCCGCACCCGTTCGTCATCACCTTCGACGACGGCCGTCTCAGCCCGTGGACCAACGCAGTCCCAGTGCTGCGCCGGTATGGCTTCACCGCGACGTTCTTTCCATGCACCGGCCTGCTGGGCAAGAAGGTCGGACCGCAGACCTACATGACCGCCGCCGATGTTCAGAACCTGGCGTCGACCGGGTTCTCGATCGAGGATCACACGATCAACGACGACACGGATTTCTTCTCCGCCGGTGCGCGGTTGCTGAACAAGCTCACCAACCAGACCAAGTCCGTCCTGGAGGACCTCACCGGTGATCCCGTGCAGTTCATCGCGTACACAGGTGTGTGGCCTTGGCGGCTCGCCACGCAGGGAACCGCGACCGAAGCGGGTATGTTCAACACGCTTGCGAGCTACGGCTACGTCGGCGGCGTGCTCGACCTTCGCATCGACAGCGATGTTGAATCGAGCACGGCGATGTGGGAACTGCCCCGGGTGCGCATCGGTCTCGGCGACACGATCGCCGGCCTTGCGCGCTGGTTCAGAGACCAGCACGTCTGAGCTTCGATCAGACAGGCCCCGGGTATACTCGGAACCAGATGGCTGATCCAGGGGCGCTCGACGCCCTCGAGCGTGCGCTCGCCACCGTCATCGATCCCGAGCTGCACAAGCCGATGCTCCAGCTGGGGATGCTGCGCGATGTCGCCATCGAGGGCGGCGTCGTGTCGCTCCGCGTGGTGCTGACGACGCCCGCCTGTCCGCTCAAGGATCGCATCAGCCAGGACATCGAGGCCGCGGTCGTGGGGGTGGTGCCGGGCGTCACCCGCGTCGACATCCGGTGGGACGCCGATGTCAGCACCACTCGCGGTCTGCCGGGGCGGCAGGAGATCGCGGGCGTGCGCAACTCGATCGCGATCAGCGCCGGAAAGGGCGGGGTGGGCAAGACCACAGTCGCCGTCAATGTCGCGATCGCCCTGCGTCTCGCCGGGGCGCGCGTCGGCCTGCTCGACGCCGACGTGTACGGTCCCAATGTCCCCATCATGCTCGGCATTCGCGAGCGCCCCCATGCGGCACCCGACGGCAAGATGGAGCCGCTCGAGGCACACGGGCTCAAGGTGGTCTCGTTCGGCACCATCCTCGATCCCGGGCAGCCGGTGATCTGGCGGGGCCCGATGCTCGCCAAGGCGCTGCGTGAGTTCCTCTACGAGGTCTCGTGGGGTGAGCTGGACTATCTCGTCATCGATCTGCCGCCTGGAACCGGCGACGTGCAGCTCAGCCTCGCGCAGAGCATGCCGATGACCGGGGCGGTGATCTGCACGACGCCGCAGGACGTGTCGCTTGCCGACGTGAGCCGCGGCATCGAGATGTTCCGCAAGCTCAACGTGCCGGTCCTCGGCGTCGTCGAGAACATGAGCGGGTTCATCTGCCCGCACTGCAACGAGCGCACCGACATCTTCGGCACCGGCGGCGGCCGCGATCTCGCGGCGCGGTACGAGCTGCCCTTCCTCGGCGCGGTGCCGCTCGACCCGCGCATTCGCGGTGCCGACGGCGACGGGCGTCCGATCATGGCGGCGGCGCCGTCGAGCGCGCTGGGAGAGGTGTTCCGTGACGTCGCCTCACACATCGCGGCTCAGGTGAGCCAGGAGAACTTCAGCGCGGCGTCGGGGCCGGTGATGCCGACCGGCCCGCGTCTGCCCATCGCCCGGTAACCTGGCGCGGCGGGCTGTGCCTGATCAGCCGCCGAGCATGGCCTCCACGGCGTCGTGGACCGTGCGAACGGCTGCGACGTCATCCGTGAACACGCGGATCACCTGGTTGTGCTGCGGGAGGCGCGCCACCAGCTCGGCGGTCCGGGCCGCCTCGATCGTGTCGTTGAGCGGGTCGTAGATCCGCACCATGCCATCGTCCGTCATCGGGTTCTGCGGCGCGATGCGGGCGATCGCCACGTCGACTTCGACCCGTGCGCCGAGCGCGGCGGACGCGAGCTCGGCGTCGAGCTGTTCCTGCAACGCCGAGGTGTCCATGCCCTTGTGCACGACGCTCTCGTACGCGAGATGCCACGGAAGGTCCCGTGCGGCGATGCGGGCCCACGCGTCGGCGAGACGCCGCCGCTCGGAACCCGGGGGCTCCCGCTGCCAACGCTGCACGGCGACCAGCACCGACCAGTCGTTGAGCAGCTCGTACTCATCGAGGTGCTCGAGCGGATTGCCATGCAGGAGCTGCGCGATCGTATCAGCGAAGATCTCACGCATCGACAGGTCGAACCTCCGCCCGGTGCGGTGGTGATACACCTGCAGGTACATGTACAGCCGCGAGGCGAGGAACATCTCGAGTGCGCCGGTGGCGTGTGCGTGCAGCACGATGCTGTCGCCACTCACGAACGTGTAATGGATGAGCCGCTGCACCTCCACCGCACCGAGGCTGATGCCGCACATGTACGCGTCGCGCGGGACGTAGTCGAGGTTGTCGACGGTCGCGGGTCCGCACAGGATCGGCTTCAGGGCGTGCAACCACCGCGGCGGGGTGTACCCTTCGATGTCGGCATCGGCCATCACCCACGCAACCCACAGCGGATCGATCTGCTCCCCCGGCTCGAAATGGTCGGTGGGACTCGCACGGAGGGACGCGATGATGTCCGCGAGCTGATGCGTCACCAGGTGACGGCCGACGACCTCGTGGTCGAGGTGCCACTGCTCGAGCACCTCGTGATCGAAGAAGTGTCCGAACGGTCCGTGGCCGACATCGTGGAGCAGGCCGGCGATACGCAGCGTCTCCTCGACCAGCGCGGTTGACGGCGCATCAGGGAAGGCCGCCCGCAGCGAACCATCGACGCGTCGCGCGAACAGGCTCGCCAGGTGCATCGCGCCGAGCAGGTGCGTGAATCGCGAATGCTCGGCGCTCGGGAACACCCACCAGGCCGATTGCAGCTGGTGCACGCGGCGGAGTCGCTGCAGCCAGACCGTGTCGAGAAGCTGACGCTCACTCGCCTCACCGGGCTGATCCTTGGTGATCTCTATGTATCCATAGAGCGGATCGGCGATGAGGTTGACCTGGCGGAAGCGCTCCGCCGCGTGCAGCGCGCTACTCGTCGTCGTCCCCGTCGTCTTCCTCTTCGTCGCCGCCGTCATCCTCGTCGTCGGCCAGGGAAACGGGCTTCATGCCGCGTCGGTCGTTCATCGGGACCTCCTGAGTGGCGATCTGACCGGGACCGTCCGGATGCGGTGATTTTATACGTCCTCGCCGCCGCCTGACGCCGGGACAGTGGTTGGGTGATCGCCATCTCGCGAATACGGTGGGAGGCGCGGATGTCACGACTCGGTGACCACTGTCACAGCGGCGTGTCACTGCGAGGATTCGCTTCTAGAATCGAAACAGTGCGCCGTTCATTCTCGCTTGCGTTCGCATTCGTCGCCGCACTGTCCATGTCGTGGACGGCGATTCCCGCGTCCGCAGCATCGCTCACGCCGGCGCTGACCCCGGGGTCATCGCCCGCACAACTTTCGGCGTTCGCGGGGGGCGGCGAGCAGGCCGCGATCGCCGCCGCGGGAACCGGTATCTCGGCAACCACGACGCCCGCGGATCCCAGTGTCGCCGCAGGTGGCAGTGACATCGTCGAGGCGGTCGACAGTGCCGTGTTCGTGTACAGCCGTACGGGTGGCAGTGCGCTGGCGACCTTCGACATCAACACCCTCGTGCGCACGTCGGCGGGCTGGGCGGTCAAGAACCCGAAGGTCGTGTACGACCCGTCCTCGAGCAGGTTCATCCTGGCGGTCGTCCAGTACAACACCGCACGCTCCGGCTGCACCAACGCCGGCAGCCAGATCGAGGTCGTTGCGTCGAACGCCGACCCGACGACGGCGTGGCAGACGCCGCGAACGTTCAACAACCTGGCGTCGTTGGGCGGCGCCACGCCCGTTGCGCTCAACGTGTCGCTGGGGATGACGAGCACCGTCGTCGCGCTCGCCTGGGACTACGCCAGCTGCGCCACCGGCAACCCGGTCGCGAGTCAGACCGATATCGTCCAGCGTGCCGATCTGGCCGCCGGAACTCTCGGAGTCAACAGCGCACGCGCGTTCACGCAGGGACCGCTGGGTGTCCAGCCCGCGATGGCGCTGGGTCTGTCCACCGTGGAGTACGAGATCGCCAACGACTCGAACTGCATGGGGACGGCGACGAATCAGTACGAGGTGTTCACGTACACGGGAACGCCCGACGCGAAGAACGTCGTGGGTCCGACATGCGCGGTAAACGGTACCGAAGGTAGCGGCAGCAGCGCGCCGCCCGCAGCGGCGCAGAGCGGGACCGGCACGACGTTGCAGACGGGCGACGACCGCTTCCTCGATGCGGTCTGGGGCAGCAATGCGTTGTGGGCGACTGGGAACACCGGATGCATGCCGGGCGGCAGCCTGCACTCATGCGTGAATGTGGTGACCGCGACGGCGACCACCTTGGGATCGGTCAGCGGGGCGACGCAACTCACACCGGAGGGTGTCACCGGTGCTGACCTGTACTACCCGTCACTGGCGCTCGACAGCACGGGCAATGCCATCCTCACCTTCGACAAATCATCCAGCTTGACACTCGAGTCGATGCAGGTGGCGTCGATCAACAGCGGTGCCTGGAGCTCGTTCATCACCCTGCACACGAGCGCCGAATACTACGCGCCCTCAGGCTGTTCGTCGCCCTGCAGCTGGGGTGCGTATTCCGGGGCGGTGCAGGATCCGCTGCATCCGACCGACGTGTGGGTCGTGTCCGCCGACAACGACGGAAACTCGGGAACGAGCTGTGCGACAGTGAACACCTGCTGGAACACGTACGTTGGTCGTTACACGTTTGCGGGGCCGTCGATCTCGTCGCTTACACCCTCGTCGGGGTCCGGCGGCGGAGGGCAGCTCATCACCGTGGCGGGATCGGACTTCGCCGTCGGCACCACGGTCACCTTTGCGGGGTCTCCGATCGCGATCGGCAACCTCACGCGCGACTTGTTCACGTTCATGACCCCTCCGCAGCCGTCGGGCCCGAGCGTGGTGTATGTCGTGGCGACCGACACGCTGGGGTCGAGCGTCGAGAACACGGCATCGTCGTACCTATACGTGCCACTTGCGAACTACGTGCCGGTCAACCCCTTCCGGATCCTCGACACGAGGCCGCATTCGCCGCTCGGCCCGAATACCACCAGGACGATCCATGTCACCGGGCTCGGAACCCCACCGATTCCGACGACGGCGGTGGCCGCGGTTCTGAACGTGACGGCCGTCGCGGGCAGTGCCACGAGCCTCCTGGCCGTCTATCCCACGGGCACGGTGAAGCCCGGCGTCTCCGACCTGAACTTCACGGCCGGAAGCGTCACGCCGAACCTCGTCACCGTGACCCTCGGATCGGGCGGCGAGGTGAACATCTTCAACTCGATGGGGACGGTCAACGTGGTTGCCGACGTCGAGGGGTACTTCGCGCCTCCCGCGTCGCCCACGAACGCCGGTGAGTTCCATCCGATCGCACCGACACGGGTATGCGATACGCGCTTCGCGTCATACGCCTGCCACGGCGCCATTGCCGGTGGCACCGCGCGCCGGGTCACCGTCGCACAGGGCACGATCCCCAACACCGGCGCTGCCGCGGGCGCCGTGCTCAACCTGACAGCCGTCGCGGGAACGGCCGCGACCTACCTGAGCGTGTATCCCACCTCGTCGAACGGGTCGTGCCCCGTCACCACCGCCACCGGCCTTCCGGGCGTATCGACGATCAACATGATTCCGGGCGCGGTGGAGGCCAATCGGGTGATGGTCGAGCTCGGACCGGCGACGACCGGTGGCCCGGACACGTCGGTGTGCGTCTACAATGCGGCGGGGACGATCAACGCCGTCCTCGATGCGAACGGGTGGTACGGCAGCGCGTCGGCGACGGCCGGGTACCAGTACCAGGCGATCGCGCCGAGCCGCATCTGCGACACCCGATTGAGTGCGACATCGTGTTCCCCCGGAGCCATCGGCGCCGGTGCATCGCGGCTGGTCGGCGTCGCGGGCAAGGGCGGCGTGCCCACGATCGCCAGCGGTACCGTCGTCCAGGCGGTCATCGCGAACCTCACCGGGATCGCGCCCACCGCGTCGACGTACCTCGTCGGTTACTCAGCCGCCCTGACGAGGGCGCCCGGGTCGTCGGACATCAACCTCAGTGTCGGAGCCGTGCGACCCAACCTGATCGTCGTGCAGCTCGATACGACCGCGGGCTCGAACGACGGCTTCATGGAGCTCTTCAACGCCGCCGGCAGCGTCAATGCGGCGGTCGACGTCGAGGGCTGGTTCCAGTAGCGAACCGGGCCTGAGGTCGGGCCCCGCCGTCACCGCCCGGGGAACTCGATCGTTGCGGCGACGTGACGGCAACGTCAGATCCTCTCTGGCAGGCTGGGTTGCATGCAGTTCGACGTCCGTCGGCTCTCGCTTGCCCTGCTCCTGGCCGGTTCGGCGAGCTTCGCGCCACTGGTCGACGCCGGTGCCTCGGGCGGCAGTCCATCGACTCCTCCAGGCGCCGCACGAAGCGTCGGGGCGGTGGTCGCGCTCACAGCCCCCGGATCGAAACGGCTGACGAACACGCAGCCGGCGCCGACCGTCACGCATGGCATGCTGGCCGCCGAATACTCGGGCACAGGGACGTACGGATCGCCCCTGATCAGCGGGTGCACCTGGGCGACCTGGGTGACGAACTGCTCGAATCTCACCGCGTACGGCAACGGTGGCTCGTTCGACAACGTCGGGTGCGGCGCGCCGAACGGCTGCACGTTCGGCCAGGAGTTTCAATGCGAGGAGCTCGCCGTGCGTTACGCCTATTACGCGTGGGGTGAGCCCGCCAACTGGTACCAGTACGGAGCACGCGGGGGCGCCAACACGATGTGGCAGGCCGGTCCCGCACTGCCGGTTCCGCTCGCGCAGTTCGCCAATGGCGCCGGGACACCGCCGATGCAGGGTGACCTCATGATCTTCGCGCCGGGATGGCTCGGCAGCTACTGGGATGGCTCGGGGCACGTGGCGATCGTGCGTGACGTCGGCCCCGGCTATGTCGACATCGTCGAGCAGAACGCGACCCCGTCGGGAACCGATCGTTTCCCGCTCAGCGGGTCTCGGGTGACCGCGAACGGCTACACGCCGATCATCGGATGGCTGCGCGAGACCGAGCAGACCCCCGTCGAGCTCACGGCGAGCAATGTGGCTGCCACCCCGCAGAGCGTGTCCGACCAACCCGGCGACATCGATGTCGTCTGGCGCGGCGCCGATTCGGAGCTCCATGACCTCGCCTATCGCAACCAGGCGTGGCAGTCGCAGCCGCCCGTCGCGATCAGCCCGGCTGACGCCGCGTCCAATCCGGCGGTGGTCTCCCCGTCACCGGGTGAGGTGGACGCCTTCTGGGAGGACTCGTCCGGCAACATCTGGCAGGTCCAGTCGCAGAGCGGATACTTCGGCGCCGAGACGTGGCTTGCGCCACAGCAGCTCGCGGTGGGAACGGCCGCGATCGGCTCCGCGCCGGCTGCGGTGAGCCAGGGCCCGGGCCAGCTCGAGGTCGTCTGGAAGACCGCGGACAACACGCTCTGGGCCGACAGCTACACGGGATCCTGGTCAGGTCCCATGCCGCTGAACAGCGGCGCCGTGGCCGGCAACCCCGACGCGGTCGCGGCGTCCGACGGCGAGGTCGCCGTCGTCTGGCGCGACACATCGGACAATCTGTGGTGCGATCTCGGGACTTCGTTCGGCTGGTTCGGCGCGCAGCGGATCGGGAGCGGCGGGCTCGCAAGCGATCCGACCGCGGTGGTCTCCGGAGCGACCACCTTTGATGCCGTGTGGCGCACCGCAGCCGGCTCGGTGTGGGCGGCGGCGATCACGCCGAGCGGCGGATCGAGTGTGGTGGAGGTCGACGCGTCGGTGAGCATGGGACGGCCTGCCGCTGCGGGCTACGGCACGAACTCGATGACGGTCGTGATGCAGCGTCCCAACGGCAGTCTCGCCTCGGCGATGTATGCCCCGTCGTATGGCTGGATCGGCCCGCAGCTGCTCAACAAGATCGCCTCCGCGTCGAGCCTGTCGGTGGTGAACTGGTACACGAACGCCGTCGCCGCCTTCTGGCAGGGCGCGGGTGGCAGCCTGTGGTGGTCCGCTGCGTGCGCGGGCTGTGCCGCGTATCCGCCCCCCGTCTTCAGCTGATCGCCTGAGCGCGGCGCTTTGAAGGCGCCGGCCGATCATGTGGCGTGTGGGCGATGATCCGCGCGTGACCACCCTGCTCGAATTCGCCGGCGCGGGCGATGCCATCGCACGGACCACCTCGAAGCTCGAGAAGGTTCGCGTGCTCAGCGCGTTCCTGCAGACGGCCGGCGACGATGACCTCGAGCTGGCGGCGCGGTACTTTGCGGGGAGCGTGTTCCGGACGGGCGACGAGCGGACGTTGAACGTCGGCGGCGCGGCGTTTTCCGCCGTCCTGCGTGAGGTGACCGGCGCCGATGACGACGCCATCCGCGCAGCGTGGCGCCGCCACGCGGATTCCGGCGACGTGATGCGCGATCTGCTCGCCGGCGGCGCCGGCTCCGGCACGGGCCCGATACCGCTCGAGGAGCTCGATCGTGCCTTCGCGGAGATCGCGGATTCGCGGGGATCGCGGGCGCGGACGCAACTGCTCGGTGCCCTGCTCGGGCGGGTCACCCCTGATGAGGCGCGCTATGTCGCGAAGCTCATCAGCGGCGACATGCGCATCGGACTCCGAGAGGGCCTGGTGGAGGAGGCCGTCGCGGCGGCATTCAGCGCCGAGCCGGCGGCTGTGAGCCGCGCGGTGATGGTCACCGGTGATCTCGGCGCCGCGGCGCTGCTCGCCCGAGAGGGACGCCTCGGCGAGGCGGCGCCGCAGTGGTTCGTGCCCCTGCGCTCGATGCTCGCGACTCCGGTGGCCGGCGCTGCCGAGGCGGTCGCTCGCCTCGGCGACGACGTCTGGGTTGAAGACAAATATGACGGCATCAGGTGCCAGATCCACCGGCACGGCAGCCGGGTTGCGCTGTACAGCCGCGACTTGAAGAACATCACCCGTCAGTTTCCCGAGATCGCCGTTGCGGCCGAGCAACTCGCAGCCGATGTGATGCTCGACGGCGAGATCCTCGCCTTTCGTGATGGGCGCGTCATGCCCTTTCACGCGCTGCAGACGAGGCTCGGCCGTGTCGCGCCGGACGCGGAGGTGATGGCCGCGGTGCCGGTGATCTACGTCGCGTGGGATCTGCTCGTCGTCGATGACGCCGTGCTGCTCGATCACCCGCTCCGCGAGCGGCGCTCTCGTCTCGAGGCGCTCTCGGTCCCGCATCCCCTCGCGCTCGCGCATCTCGAGCCTGTGCACGGCGCCGGCGAGATCGACCGGAGGTTCGACGATGCGCGTGCCCGATTCAACGAGGGCCTGCTCCTGAAGCAACCCGAGTCTCCGTACACGCCCGGCCGGCGAGGGTTGAACTGGCTCAAGCTGAAACGGCCGCTCGACACGCTCGACGTCGTGGTGGTCGGCGCGGAGTGGGGGCACGGCAAACGCCGCGGTGTGCTCAGTGACGTCACCTTCGCGGTGCGTGTCGACGGGAGCGACACCCTGGCGACGATCGGCAAGGCGTACACCGGCCTCACGGACGTCGAGATCGCAGAGATGACGGCGCTGCTCCAGGAGATCACCCTCGCTGATCACGGGCACTATCGCACCGTGCAGCCGAGGATCGTGCTGGAGATCGCGTTCGACGCGGTGCAGGTGTCGGCAAGGCATCGTTCGGGCTTCGCGCTTCGGTTTCCGCGCATCGCGCGGTGGCGGCATGACAAATCGCCCGAGGAGATCGACACGCTGTCGCGCGTGCGCGACCTGGCGTTTGCCGTGGAGCACGAGCGCGTGCAGCTCGTCGACCCCGGCGACGTCTCCGAGGCGGTCAGCCGCGCTCGATGAACGCTCCGAAAAGATCCGGCGTGTCCATCGCCGGGTCGCCCACCTGAGCGAAGGTCTCGAAGCGCGCGCGCAGCGCGGCGTACTGCTGCACGAGAGCCCGGTCGTTGTATGCCTCCATTGGGTCCCATGGGTGCAGGTAGTGCACTTCGGTGATCCCCGCCTGCACCATCTCCTTGAGGCAGCCGAAGCAGGGTTGGGTCGTCGAGGTCATCGACGCGCCGAGCGTCTGCTGACCGAACCGCGCGGCCGTGAGCAGGGCGTTCTGCTCCGCGTGCACACAGATGCAGATGTCGTACGCGCCGCCGCGGAGGCCGTCGTCGTCCCGGCGCGAGCAGCGGTGGCAGCCTCCCTCCGAGCAGTTGGGCATGCCGAACGGCGTGCCGTTGTACCCGGTGCTGAGGACGCGGGCGTCACGAGTGATGACCGCGCCCACGCGGCGGCCAAGGCAGTCTGCGCGCGTGCGCGCGGCGAGGGCGATGAGCAGGAAGTACTGATCCTTGCCCGGCCGTCTCGGTGCCGCCGTGCTCAGGGCTGCCGTCCCAGGAATGCGGCGAGGCGGTCACTCGCCGGGGCGTCGTCGGGAACGGTTCGCTCCGTGCCGAAGGGTGTCTGTTCGCGCGGCCGGTCGCCGAGCCGCTGCCGCCACATCGCGAGTGCCTGCTCCGCGAGATCCTCGGGGAGGTTTGCGGGCTGCCCGGTCGCACGCGCGAGGTCCCAGCCGTGGATGAGCAGCTCGTTGATGCGCATGTGGACGATCATCGACCCTGGTTGCATGCCGACCATCGGAGTGTCGAACTGCTCCTCGAGGGCGCCTGGAGCGCTCAAGGCGTCGTGCAGCTTCCTGCCGGCTGCGCGGAACCCCTCCGACGGATTGTCACCGAGGCGGTCCCCCGCTCGCTCCTCCGGGGTAACGGGCCCCGACGGTCGCTCCCGGGTCACGACCGTGGCGAAGATCGCGTTGCCGCCTGCCATGTGCTGGACCAGCTCGCGCACGTTCCACTCGGTGCAGGGCGTGGGAGCCGCCCATTGATCGGGGCGGACGTTGTCGACGAGGTGCTGGACGGCGGCAAGCGCACGGTCACAATCGGCGACGAGCGCGGGGAGGTCCCTCATGCGCTCTATGGTGGCCGAGAGCGGTGGGTTCGTGCCCAGGCACGTTTGGCGGGATGGAGTTCGCGGCAGGGCGGGTTCGGCTGATCTTGAGGTCGCCCGTGAGAGTCCGCCCGAATCCTACCCTCTGCGCACAGGAAGGTATCAGCGACGGTATAAGGAAAGACGTCAGCGACATCGTTAGGATTATTGCCCCAATCGCATTGCGAAGTAGGCATCCAAACTCCGGGTCGTCCCCCCACACCCTTTCCGGATGCAGCAGTGCGCGCGCGGCCGCGAGCTCCTCCGCGCGGCTGGTCACAAGCGCCCAATCCAGGCCAGAGAACCGATGCACAAGAACAACGAATCCGTCGCGACGGCGGGGCACGACTATACTTTCGGCGATGTGCGGGGCATGAGCGGCCCAATGCCGCGCGTCCTTGTAATCGGTTGGGGATTCCTAGGAGCGGCGGTCGGCCGAAGGCTCTTGGAAGACGGCGCGACCGTCCATGGGCTCACGCGGTCCGAGACGCCACGCACCACCAGCGCGCGGCTCGGGGGCGTCGATGTGGAGATCGGCGATGCGAGCGATCCCGACACCGTTGAACGCTGCCTGACCGGTGTCGATCACGTCGTGTATGTTGCGGGAGGCCTCGATCCCCCTACGGCGGCGCTGCGCCCGCTTGAAGACGCCGTCGGAACGCTTGCACCCCTGCTGAGCACGCTCGAGACGATGCGGTGCGCCGGCGGTGTTGGCTTCACCTACATTTCGTCAGGCGGCGCAGTGTATGGCAATCCTGTGAACAGGTTGGCGACGGAGACGGATCGCCCTCGACCGATCTCCACATATGGCGTCTCACGCCTGGCAGGGGAGGCGTACTCCCAGATGTATGCAACCACGTTCGGGATCCCGACGCAGGTCATCAGATGCGCGAATGTCTACGGCCCGGGACAATCCCACGCTCGGCCTCAGGGCGCGGTTGCGGTATTCCTGAATCGGGTCGCCGCGGGCTTGACGATCACCATCCTCGGTGACGGTACGTCGATCAGAGATTACGTCCATGTCGATGATGTCGCCGCTGCAACTTCCCGGCTCGTCCTCGGTCGAGTCGCATGTGGCGTCGTGAACATGGGTACAGGTTTTGGACACTCGGTCATCGAACTTCTCAAGGTGGTCAGTGACACCGTCGGGCGAGAGCCGGTGGTTGAGTACGCTCCGCCCCGACCATACGACGTAAATGCAATCGTGCTAGACATCTCGAAGCTTCGGTCGGTGATCCCCTACGATCCGGCGGGCATCAGCGATGGTGTCAAAGCGACTTGGGACGCCCTGAGAGCGGAAGACGGATTGGTTGATGCGACGATCCTCCTCTAGGCTTCGGCGGATCGTCCGTGCAGTGCCTGGAGCCAGATCCCTGCGGCGAGTCTTCCTGAGCTTCTTGGCGGCACGGCGCGCGGCACGCGACACACTTTCGCCGCGTGGGGCGCTGGATGGTCCCGATGGCGGGAGTTTGGTGCGAGAGCTTGTCAGATTTGAGGGATGGGCACTGGTGGGCAAGCGCACCGCGGCCTCGGTTGACATAGTGCTGAACGACGAGACGACCGTCGCTGCGACGCTTGGCCGGTCTCGCCCCGACGTCCGAGTGAGCCTCGACGAGGCTGATGCCGCGGTTGCATGCGGATGGATGGCCGCCATCGACCTGAGCGCTTGGCCGGTAGGAGAACTGCGCGTCGACGTGATCGCCAGGTCACGTTCGGGCGCAGCGACCGTGATCGGACACCGCGTATACGCACTTCAAGCGCAGGGCTTCGAGGGGCACATTGATGAGCCGCGCGAAGGAACCGAGATCCGCGGAGATCTCGTGGTCGTGCGAGGGTGGGCGACCGTCGGGCATCGGCCGGCATCGCGCGTCGAGGTGAGCCTCAACGGCCGGCCCGCCGGCCGCGCCCGGCTTCGGGTGTTGCGTGCCGACGTCGAGCGCCACTCATCAGGGAGGCTCGGGCCGGTGACGGGCTTCGAATACCGAGGGATGCTGCCCTCTCAGCAGGGCCCAGGGTTGGATGTGGAGGTGACCGTGCACTCGCTGGACGGCTCCACCGTTGCGGTGCCTCTCCGACATGTCCATGTGGTACCGCGGAATGACGCCACCGCCGAGGACGGGCGCACTGCGGCGTTGAGCGCTCGTAGTCATGTCCCCGCGGCTAGGGTGGCGCCTCGCGGTGGCCCACGCGATGTTCCGTCCACCGAACCGCGCCTGCTGGTCTTCACCCACAGCCTCACCCTCGGAGGCGGCCAGCTCTACCTCTCCGAGCTGCTCCGCCAAATTAAGCCCGCTCTCGCTGGCTGCACCGTCGTGTCACCGGTTGACGGCATCGTGCGGACGGATATCGAGGACCAGGGCATCGAGGTGACGATCATTCCAGAGCCCCAGCTCCGAGACATCGAGCGGTACGAGGGTCATATCCGCGAACGGGCAATGATGATCGCAAACTCGAGATGCAACATCGTCCTCCTCAACACGCTTGGCCCCTGGTCCGCCGGCGACGCCGCAATGCGCGCCGGCGTACCGTTCCTATGGGCCATCCACGAGAGCTTCGAGCTCTCCGATTGGATCGAGCTGAACTTCGGCCCTGACGGGCTACCCGCATATGTCCGAAGACGGATGGAGGCAACGCTCGTAGGTGCACACAGGCTGGTCTTCGAGGCCCGAGCGACGAGCGAAATGTTCGCCAGATACGCTGACGCCGCTCATCGAGCGGTGGTGCCATATGGCGTGGACACCGCCGGCATGGCGCAATTCGCACGCCAATTCGACCGGGATGCTGCGCGGCGTGCGCGCCACATCCCTTTGGACGCGACCGTGCTTCTCGCAATTGGTACGCTCGAGGAGCGAAAGTCGCAGGCCTGCCTGGTCGAGGCCTTCACCGCGGTTGCCGATGAGTACACACACGTGCGCCTCGTGCTCATTGGGGACCACCCGAGCGAATACTCCGAGGCGATCCGTCGGATGATTACAGCCTCAGGTTTCGCGGATCGGATATCGCTGCTGCCGATCACTCCGAGCGTCTGGGAGTGGTACGCGATCGCCGACGTGCTCGTCTCGGCGTCCGACATCGAATCGCTGCCTCGGTCCATGCTCGAATGCATGGCCCTGGGTGTGCCCGTCGTCTCAACGAATGTCTTCGGCGTGCCCGAACTGGTAGAGGACGGGGTGAACGGTTGGATGTATGACGCGCGCGATATGACGGCGCTCATCGCCGCCTTGCGTCGCGTCCTGTCCCTCGCGCCAGAGGAGCGGCGCGCCGCCGGTGACGCTGCGAGAGTCACCGTCGAGAAGGGTCACAATTCGTCCGGTTACGGCGAAGCCTATCGCAAGCTGATCGCCACTGCTGTTGCGTCCGGATAACTGTCCCGGTGCCCGTGGGACGAAAGTGAGGTCTGCAAGTGAAGCCCGTGTGCGCGTCAACACGATCCATTGACTGAATTCGAAGACTTACGCCGCCGCCTGGCGGAACGCGACCAACGGATCACAACAATTGAGGCGGAGCTCAGTGGTCTGAAGGCGTCGCGACTCTTTCGGCTGCGCAGCGTCTTCGCCGAACCGTGGGGTCTTCGGAAGGCAAGGCATTTGGGACGCTTGGCGGCATCGCTTCTCACTCCCAGGTGGATGAAACGCTTTGTGCGTTCGGTCGGGCGAAGGCCCGGCGCCCTGACCAGGGCGCAGGGCTCTGCACGGTGGCAGGAGCGATTCGATCCGGACCTCTACCGTGCGCTGTATCGAGATATCGACGAGTCCGGTGCCGATCCGCGCAAGCACTTCGCACGGTTTGGCAGGGCCGAGGGGCGTGTCGGGTGGCTCGACATGACGTTGGACCTTCGCGGCCTCGAGCCGACCCGTCCTACTACGTTGGTCGTCTTTCACGCGGGGAGCCGCACGGGGGCGCCTGTTCTCGGATACACCCTGGTTCGGAGACTCCTTCGGCAGGGGAATGTGGTCGCACTCTTCTTCAGATCCGGGCCGATGATGACGGCCTGCAAGGATGCCGGCGCCCTTGTCATGGGCCCCGAACTATGGCGGAACGCACGTTTTCCCCCGGATGTCGTCATCCTCCGGCGAATCATCGAGCAGATCTCTCCTGAGACCGCCATCGTCAACAGCGTGGAGTCACGCCACATCGCCAGAGCGCTAGCCGAGCAATACGTACCCACGATTACCCTGATCCACGAATTCTCCGCCTACACTCGGCCACTTGGTGCGCTGACTGAGGTCGCGTTCTGGTCAGGTGAGACCGTGTTTTCGGCCAGAATCGCTCGCGATAGTGCTTGGGTGAGTGATCCTGCTTTGTCGGGAATCGACTTTCCAATCATTCCGCAAGGCCGGTGCGACCCTCCGGAGGCCGCAGTTCGAGACTCGCGCGGTCGTGAAGATGAGGCCGCGCTGATTCGGCGGGTGCTGAGGCCGACAGGCTTCCCACCTAACGGGATCGCGGTTCTCGGCCTCGGGTTGGTTCATGCACGCAAAGGGGTTGATCTTTTCATTGAGTGTTTGAACCGTGTGCGCGCGCTTGCACCCGACCTTCCCATCCGCTTCGTCTGGATTGGCAAGTTCGACCCCGATGGGGACCCGGGCTACTCCCGACTGCTGTCTGACCAGATCCGCCGCGCCAAGCTCGATGAGACACTCGTCATGCTCGACGAGGTAGCGAATCTAACTCCTGCGTACGAAAGCGCGGACGTGTTCGTGCTTAGTTCCCGTGTTGACCCACTACCGAACGTGGCCATTGACGCGATGTCCGCCGGGCTACCGGTTCTCTGCTTCGATCGTGCGTCGGGATTTTCAGAGATTCTAACGGAAAACGGATTAGGGGACCTCTGCGTCGCGTCGTACCTGAGCCCCGAATCGATGGCCCGGAAACTGGTAGCACTCGGTCGTTCGCCGGAATTGCGTCAGCGAATCAGCACCGAGTCCGCGCAACTCGCCGCACGGTTCTTCGACATGGACCGCTATGTTGCAGGACTGCAGGATCTCCTGGAACATGAGAAATCGCGTGCCAGGCAAGAACATCAGGATGCCGCATGTATCGCGGGATCAGGTTTGCTTCGCGCCGACTTTCTCCGCTCATCGGCGTATCGTTACGAGTCGGACGCGGATACAGTCCGGCGGTACGTGAGGGCGTGGTCAAGGGGAATCGGCCGCCGCAAGCCGTTTCCGGGCTTCCATCCGGGGATCTACCTGGAGAAACACGGCGTCAAGCAGCTGGGAGCGGACCCTCTCGTTGACTACATCCGCGAGGGCCGCCCGCGCGGGCCGTGGGACTTCGACGTCGTCACGCCCACTGGGTCACCGCCGCCGCTTTCTCAGGCCCCGAGGATCGGGCTCCACATTCACGTCCATTATCCAGACCTCCTTGCAGCGATGCTAGAGCGCCTTGAACGGAATCTGACGCGAATCGATCTCTTGGTGAGCGCCACAAGTGAGCGGACCTACCAAGAGGTCCATTCGCAGCTCGCGAACTACCGCGGCGGATCTGTTGACGTGCGGGAGGTGCCCAATCGAGGACGAGACATTGGGCCATTGCTCACGGAGTTCGCTGCCACCATCTCTGCTCGGTTCGACATCATCGGTCATGTCCACACGAAGCGGTCAACCGATCTAGCCGACAGCACGACGGGTGAGGATTGGTCTCGGTTTCTTTTTGAGAATCTACTGGGTGGTAAGGCTCGTATGGCGGACGAAATTCTGGCACGGATGACGGCCGATCCCGGCGTTGGGATGGTGTTTCCGGATGAGCCCAATGTCGTCGGCTGGACGGAGAATCGTTCCGGTGCCCAAGAGCTCTGTGATCGGCTACTGCTGGGTCCCATCCCGGAGAATCCCGTCTTTCCGGTGGGGTCAATGTTCTGGGCCCGAGTTCCGGCGCTCGGTCCGCTATTCAGATTGGGCTTGACGTGGCAGGACTACCCTGACGAGCCGGTTCCGTATGACGGTACCCTCCTACATATCATCGAAAGGTTGCTGCCGATTGTGGCCACCTCATCCGGGGCCTCCATCCTCCTCTCGAACGTCCCCGGGGTTACCCGGTAGATCCCCGCCGGTTCGGCGAAGAAACTCGCCGAGTTTCCGCGTAAGGAGGCCAATACTCCTGGCGAGCGTAGTCAAAGGCTCCAGGGTCACAGTTGCGCTTCACGAGCTCGGGGCGCTCGCCCGGACCAGGTCCTAGCCGCCGCCGCAACTCAATCGTAGCGCTCAGGTTTCCAATCATTGAGAAGAGGCCGCGTCCCGCCTCCACGGCTGCGGTAGTAGGGTGATGGGTCACAGCGTGGCCGTCTAATGGCCGCCCATGAGCCGGCGTGCTTCGCGGGC